>CAVYCT010000047.1:0-6759 GCA_963766945.1 uncultured Actinomycetota bacterium | reverse complement strand
GGCCAGTGCTCGCGGCATGAAGTCGCGGATGTACCCGCTGATCTCCTCGCCGTGGGTTTCCAGCGCGAAGTGGCCGGCGTCGAGAAGGTGGAATTCGCCGTTGGGGAAGTCGCGGCGGAACGCCTCCGCGCCGGCGGCGCCGAAGATCTCGTCGTTCTTGCCCCAGGTGACCAGCAGCGGCGGCTGGTGGGTGCGGAAGTACTCCTGGAACGCGGGGTAGCCGTCGAGGTTGAACTGGTAGTCCCAGAACAGCTGCAGCTGGATGGCGTCGTTGTCCTTGCGGTCCAGGCCGAGTTGGTCGAGCTGCCAGGTTTCGGGTGCGATCCGGTCGAGCCGGTCGGCGGGCACGCCGTGGGTGTACTGCCAGTAGGTGGTTTCGGGGGTGAACTTCTCGCGCACGCCGTCCTCGTTGGCGGCGCGGTCCTTGGCGTGGGCGAACAGGATGTCCCAGAACGGGGTGAAGCCCTCCATGTAGGCGTTGCCGCTCTGGGTGATCAGCGCGGTGATCCGTTCGGGGCGCCGGCTGGCGATCCGCAGGCCGATCGGGGCGCCGTAGTCGTGGATGTAGAGGGCGAACCGGTCGAGGCCGAGGTGAGTGATCAAGCCTTCGGTGATTTCGGTGAGACGGTCGAAGCTGTAGGTGAACTGGGTCGTCGTCGGCATCGCCGAGCGACCGAAACCGATGTGATCGGGCGCCACCAGGTGGTACTCGTCGGCCAGCGAGTTGATCAGGTTGCGGAACATGTGGGAGCTGGACGGAAAGCCGTGCAGCAGCAGCAACGTCGGGTTGTTCGGATCGCCGGCCTCGCGGTAGAACACCTCGAGTCCGTCGATCGTCGCCGTGTTGTACCGGGTGGCAAAAGCACTCATGGACGTCACCTATTCGGAAGCTGCCGTCGCATGCTCGGGCCGGCAGGGCAGTGGGCGTGGTGTGCGGGTCGGCGTCTGCCGACCCACTGGAGCCGACCACGGAATCAGGCCGGCGCGAATCCGGGATGAACCCCAGTCGTTGGAAACGTTACGGATTCGCTGTCAGAATGCGCTGGCCAGATCTAGTCTCTGTTCTCAGTGGCTAGCACCGCAGGAATGGGCTGTGTCAGTGTCTGAACCGGGCGACAAGCGTGGGGAAGCACATTGACCGATGATCGGAAAGACCCTGCCGGCGTGACCCGCGCCCTTGTCGGGCGGGCCGCGGAGTGCGCGATGCTCGACAAGCTCGCGACCGACGTCCGCGGCGGCTTCAGCGGCTCGCTGGTGTTCATCGGCGAACCCGGCGTCGGCAAGACCCGCTTGTTGCAGTACATGGCGGACTCGGCTGCCGACGTGTCGATCCTGTGGATCGTCGGAGCGCAATCGGAGTTGCGGTTGGGCTTCGCTGCACTGCACCGGCTCGTCATGCCCTATCTCGATCGTCTGGACAGGCTGGCCGGCCCGCACCGCAACGCGCTGGAGGTGACGTTCGGCCTCACCGGCGGGCCGCCACCGAGCCGGTTCCTGGTGAGCCTGGCCGCGTTGGCGCTGCTGTCCGACGTCGCCGCGGAACATCCGCTGGTCTGCCTGATCGACGATGCCCAGTGGCTGGACCAGGAATCGCTGGCGGTGCTGGGATTCATCGCGCGGCGCCTGTACGCCGACCCCATCGGCATGGTGTTCAGTGCCCGCGAGCACGCCGGAGACCTGACGCCGCTGGACGGATTGACGACCCGGCGGATCGCGGCACTGGATCCGGCGTCGGCTCACACCATCCTCGACGAGGCCGTGTCCGGACCACTGGATCCGCGAGTGTCAGCGCGCGTGATCGACGAGACCGGCGGCAACCCGTTGGCGATGCTGGAGCTGGTCGGAGAACTCAGCGCCGAACAGTTGGCCGGGCGGTTCCCGCTGCCGCGCCGCCTGCCGGTCGGGCGCCGGGTGGACGTGCACTTCCTGGCGCAGGTCGCCACGCTGTCACCGGAGGCACGCACCGTTCTGCTCGTCGCCGCGGCCTGCGCCGACGAGAAGCCATCGACAGTGTGGCGAGCCGGGGCGCTGCTGGGTGTCGCCGCGGCGGCGGCCAATCACGCTGTGCAGCAGGGGATCGTGTCCCTGGAGCCGCGCATCGTGTTCCGTCATCCCCTCATCCGCTCGGCGGTGTACGACGGTGCGACACCCGAGGAGCGCCAGCGCGTGCACGACGCGCTGGCCACGGTGGCCCATCGTGACGGTGACGACGACCAGGCTGCCTGGCACCGGGCGGCCGCCGTGACGACCCCCGAGGAGACGATCGCCGCTGACCTGCAGGCCTCGGCGGAGCGCGCCCAGCGCCGGGGTGGCTACACCATGCAGGCCGCGTTCTTGACGCGCGCCGCTGAGCTGTCGCCCGACGCCCGAGACCGCGCGCTGCGGTATCTGGCTGCCGCGCAGGCCTACCTGGCGGCTGGTGACGGCCCGCTCGCCGAGGCCCTGCTGGACTTGGCGACTCCGGGACTCGACGACGCCGGCATGCACGTCACGGTGCAACGCCTGCGCGCAGCGATCTCGGTGTTCTTCTCCCGGCACAAGGATGCGCCCGCCATCCTGTTGGAGGCGGCGACGAGGGTCGAGCCGGCCGACGTGTCCCTGATCCGGCAGATTCTGTTCGACGCCATGCAGGCCGCGATCGTCGCCCGCCAGTACACCGCAGGCACGACCCTCGAAGAGGTGGCGCACGCGGTGCTGGGTGCCGCGCGGGACCCGCGTCGGCCGCCCAGCGGCAACGACCTGCTACTGGATGGTTTCGCGACCCGAATCGCCAGCGGTTACGCCGATGCGGTCCCGCTGCTGCGGGCCGCGGTGGCGATGATGTTCACCGACGAGACGGCCGCCCACGTCGACATCCCGTCGACGATTCTGGGATGGTTCGCCGCCGACGACGTGTGGGACGAGCAGGGTCGTCGGGCGATGTTCGAACGCGCCCAGGCGATCGAGCGCCGCCAGGGGGCCTTGGGGGCGATGCGGATCACCCTGGCCGGGCTCTCGACGAGCCAGGCCTGGGCAGGACAGATGAACGATGCCGAGAACAGCTATGGCGAGGCCGCCGAGATCTCGGCGCTGATCGGGGTGCCGCCCCCCGCGACGACCGGGGTGCTGTTGGAAGTGCGCGCCTGGCAGGGCCGCGAAAGCGAGAGCCGCGCGGTGGCATCCTCGACCGCGGACTGGGGTCGGCAGAAGGGCGCCTCGATTCTGGAGATCTTCGCGCTGATGGGTCTGACCGTCTTGGAACTCGGGCTGGGCCGGTACCCGGAGGCGCTCGGATGGGGCTTGCAGATATTTCACGATGACCCGCCGGGCTTCGGGAACCGGGTGCTGCCCGAGGTCGTCGAGGCCGGCGTGCGTGGCGGAGACCGAGCCGCCGCTGAGACGGCGTTGACGCGGCTGACCGAACGCGCCACCGCCGCGGCCACCCCGTGGGCTCTGGGTCTGTTGGCGAGGTCGCGCGCGCTGATGGCCGCCGACGCTGACGCCGAGCCGTACTACCTGGAGGCCATCAACCAGCTGGCGGGGACCGCGGTGCGCACCGAACTCGCGCGTGCGCATCTGCTCTACGGCGAGTGGCTGCGCCGCAGGAAACGTCGCCGCGACGCGGAGATACAGCTGCGGACGGCCCACGACATGTTCACCGCGATGGGAGCCGCCGCGTTCGCCGGCCGCGCAGGTGCCGAGCGGCGCGCCGCAGGCCAGACGACGGATGATGCGCCGCACGCAGAGAACCCGTTCGGCCTGACACCGCAGGAGGCGCAGGTGGCGCGCCAAGCCGGCGCCGGCGCGACCAACGCCGAGATCGCCAGTCGACTGTTCGTCACGACGTCCACCGTCGAATACCACCTCAGCAAGGTCTTCCGAAAACTGGGCGTGACGTCTCGCCGCCAACTCGCGGCCGCCCTGTCCGAGGGCCTGGAGGGACATGCCGGCACCACGTCGTCGTGATCCGGGTGACCGACTGGGGTTTTCCCAGGATTCGTCGGCGACGGCGCTGTGCTGTGCTGGCCGAACCACGCGGTCTGCGCGCGGACGGCGCACCGGGCAACCCTCATCGTGCTGAAAGGCGATCGCCATGCCCTTCATCTCCGTCGACGTCGAGGACAGCACCGACATCGACCTCTACTACGAGGACCACGGCGACGGTCAGCCCGTCGTCCTGATCGACGGCTTTCCCCTCGACGGGCATGCGTGGGAGAAGCAGGTACCCGCATTGCTGGCCGCCGGATACCGCGTGATCACCTACGACCGACGCGGATTCGGCCGCTCAGGGCACGCGACCTTCGGCTATGACTACGACACCTTCGCCGCGGACCTCAACACCTTGATCGAGGTCCTCGACGTCACCGACGTCGTACTGGCTGGATTCTCGATGGGCACCGGCGAAGTCGGTCGCTACCTGGGCACCTATGGGCCAGCCAGGATCGATAAGGCAGTCTTCATCGCCGCACTGGAGCCTTACCTGCTGCGAACCGACACCAACCCGGCCGGTCTGGACGGCGCGGTCTTCGCCTCGGCCCTGGCCGCCGCAGTCAAAGACCGCTACGCCTTCCTTCGTCAGTTCTATGCCGACGTCTACAACACCGACGAGACACTCGGTGTCCGTATCAGCGGCGATGTCATCGAAAGCTCTTGGCAGGCAGCGTGTTCGGGGTCGGCATATGCATCTGTTGCCGCGGTGATCACGTGGACCACCGACTTCCGGGCCGACGTCGCCAAGATCGCCGGATACGACATCGACGTCTTGATCGTCCACGGGACTCACGACCGGATCCTGCCGATCGACGCCACAGCGCGTCCCTTGCATGCGTTGCTTCCCCGTGCCGAATACGTCGAGATCCCCGGAGCGCCCCACGGCCTGCTGTGGACCTACGCAGAGGACGTCAACCACGAACTATTGGCGTTCCTCGCCCGCTGAGCCCGATCGTTGAAGCCCTGGGCACCATCTAGCGGTGAGCGCCGGAAACCACTGCGGCCCAGCGAGACCTAGATGCCGGGGAGTTCGCCGCCGTCGACGATCAGGCTGGTTCCGGTGATCCACTGCGCCCGGTCCGAGGCGAGGTATGCGACTGCCTCGGCGATGTCTCGCGGGTCCCCGGGGCGACCCAGCGGGATGCCCGCCGTGGTGTCGGAGAGCGAGACGCCCATCGAGTCGGCGAAGTCCTGGCGGATCGCGTCGGCCCCCGGGGTGAGCACGTTGCCCGGCACGATCGTGGTCACGCGGATTCCGGCTGGCGCCAGCTCGGCAGCGAGCGCTTTGCCGTAGGCGTTGAGCGCGGCCTTGGCAGCACCGTAGTGGGCCAACGGCGGCGCGGGCGTCAGCGCCGCTCCCGATGAGATGTTGACGATCACGCTGCCAGCACCGGCCTCGCGCAGCGCAGGCAACAGCGCGTTGTTGACCCGGACGGCGGAGAGATAGTTGAGGTCGAGCGCGTCGAGCCATTCCCCATCGGGGATGGTTGAGATGCCTCCGACGTGTGCGCGCGCCGCCGCCGCGTTGTTGACCACGATGTCGACGCCGCCCAGTTCGTCGGCGGGATCAGTACCGTGAATTCGTTGCTGTCGATGTCGAACACCATGCCGAAGATCTTCGCCGTTGCGGGAACCGCCGTTGATCGTCGGAGCAGGTTGACGTCATAGTCGAGTGACGTTTCGAGATGGCCGATTGCGAGGCTGTCTGAGTCGTAGGTGTCAGACAGGTCGCTACCTTGTTCGGTGCGGTAGGCGTCGAGCAGGCCCTGCGGTGTGAAACTGCTTGTCCCACAGTTCGTGTGATGCACGACGACGACGTTCTGAAGTCCGAAGAGGTGGTGGCCGATGGTGATGGAGCGCAAGGCGTCGGTGGCTCGGCCGCCCGCGACGACGATGGGGAAGATGGTCGCGGTGCTGCCGACTTTGTGGCCGCTGGTCGTCGAGGATGAGGTCGCCGGGGTAGGTCTCGTCCGGCCACAGTTTGGCAAGCTCGGCAGGGATGGCGGCGGCGCGTGGGTCATAGCAGTAGATGACGATGGTTTTCAGCGGCACCGCACCGGCGAAGGCTGCGCGAGTTGCGGTTTCGTCATAGCCCGGCTGCTGTGAGTAGACGAAGCGATCCAACGCAGCTGGGTCGGGCGCGGCGGTCATGTGTCGGTGCTCTCAACTGCTGCGGTCATCGCGGCCACGACCTCGTCCGTGGTGACGACGGCGTGGGCGAGGAACCCGTAATTGATCAGGGCCGCTTGATAGCCGTCGCCGCGGGTGGGGTGCCGGGGGCCGGCGGTGGCGTCGCGCACCACGGCGACCTCGAAGCCGTTCTCGAGGAGGTCCCGAAGATGGGATTCCACGCAGATGTTCGCGAGCATGCCGCACAGAATGACTTTGGAGACGGCTCGTTTGCGTAGCTGCAGGACGAGGTCGTTGCTTGCCGGGCTCCACACTTTGTGAGGGCTGGCGACGATGGTCTTCCCGTCCTCGATGTACGGTTTGAAGTCGTCGAGCCAATCGGCTCCGGACCCGGTGAATCCGTCCAGGGTGAGTGCGCCAGTGCGGGCGAATGTGTTGCTGCCGAACTCATCTGCTTCCAGCGGTCCGTTGAACAGCCAGGTGTTGTCTGTGGGATAGAAGTAGTGCGGGGAGATGAACACGCCGAAGCCGGAAGTCTTGGCCGCGTCGAGAATGTCCAGCAGGTGCTGCACTGTGTTGTTCTCGGTGACGCTGGCCCCCACGCTGTCCCAGTTCTTTCCGTGCGGACTCAGGACGTCGTTCTGCGGGTCGATGATGACG
>CAVYCT010000046.1:0-175130 GCA_963766945.1 uncultured Actinomycetota bacterium | reverse complement strand
GGCGGTGAGGGGCCGGGGTTGTTGGCAGGGGTGTGGCCGCCGCCGGGGGCGGTGTCGGTGGATGTGGGCGATGCCTATCGGCGGTTGGCGGCGCGCGGTTATGGTTAAGGGCCGGCTTTCCAAGGGCTGCAGGCGATGTGGCGTCTCGGTGAGCAGGTGTATGCCGAGGTCGCTGTCGATCCCGCTCTGATCGGGGGTGATGCGCCGATGGGGGTTCATCCGGCGGTGTTGGATTCAGCGTTGCACGCTGCGGTGCTGGCCGCCGATTCCCCCGAGGAGGGTGTGGGGGTGTTGTTGCCGTTCAGTTGGCAGCAGGTGCGGTTGCACGCGTCGGGGGTGACCCGGGCCCGGGTGCGGATCACGCCCACCGGCACCGACGGTGTGTCGGTGGTGTTGACCGACCAGTGGGGCGGGCCGGTGTTGTCGGTGGGGGCGTTGCGGACCCGCCCGATCAGCACCGCTGCACTGCACGCCGCGGTGGGCGCGAGCAGCCGGGCCGGCCGCGGGCTGCTGGAGCTCACCTGGTCACCGATCCCCACACCAACTGCCGGCGGCATGGACGCCACGGACGCGGTGACAGTGTGGGATTGGCGGCCCGGCGACCTCGATGACACGGCGGTGCCCGCCGCGGTGCATGCCGGCACCCATCAAGGGTTGCAGGTGGTGCAGTCCGGCTGGCCGGCGATCACTCCACCAGGTTGGTGGTGGTCACCCACGGCGCTGTCGCTCCGTTGGTGAGGATGTCACCGATCTGGCCGGCGCGGCGATCTGGGCACGGCGCCTTGGCGCAGACCGAGCACCCCGACCAGATCCTGCTCGATCGACACCGACACCGACACCATCGACGTTGACACCGCAGCCTCGCTGGCCGGCAATGGAGAACCTCAACTGGTGCCGCGCGGCGGCACCGCCTATGCCGCCCGGCTCATCGCACCCGCGCCGCTGAGCACCGATTCCGGTGGCGGTACAACCGTTTTCGATCCCGGGCGCGGCGGTGCTGATCACCGGCGGCACCGGCCGGCCTGGGCGCCCTGGTCGCCCGCCACCTCGTCACCGAACACGGCGTACGCCACCTCCTGCTCACCAGCCGCCGCGGACCCGACGCCCCCGGCGCCACCGCCCTGCGCGACGAACTCACCGCGCCGGCGCCACCGTCACCCTCACCGCCTGCGACGCCGCCGACCGCGACGCCCTCACCACCCTCATCACCACCGTCCCCGACACCCACCCTCTGCGCGGCATCGTCCACGCCGCCGGAGTCATCGACGACGCACTCATCGCCACCCTCACCCCCGACCGCCTCGACACCGTCCTGCGCCCCAAGGCCGACGCCGCCTGGCACCTGCACGAACTCAGCATCGACACAGCCTCGACCTCGACCGCGTTCGTCCTCTTCTCCTCGACGGCCGGGTTCCTGGCGCCGGCGGCCAGGCCAACTACGCCGCCGCCAACACCTTCCTCGACGCCCTCGCCCACCACCGCCACGCCGCCGGCCTCCCGCCCCCACTCGCCTGGGGCCTGTGGGAACACCGCAGCCATGACCGCGGCCACCGACCACACCCGTCTGGCCCGCCACGGCATCACCCCCATGACCCCACCTGACGCCCTGCACCGATTCGACACCGCACTGCACCAACCCCAACCCCTTCTGGTCGCCGCCCACCTCGACCTACCCACCCTCACCAACACCGCTGCCCTACCACCCCTTCTGAGCAAACTAACCCCACCGGCGCACCACAACACCGGACGCGACACCACCCAGAACACCACCACCCCAACAACACTGACCACCCAACTGCACCAACTCAGCCCCGAAAACCAACACCACCTCCTCACCGAACTCATCACCACCGCGCTAGCCACCACCCTCGGCCACCCCAACCCCACCACCATCAACCCCAACGACACCTTCGCCGACCTCGGCACCGACTCCCTGACCGCTATCGAACTACGCAACCAAACTCAAAACCACCACCGGACTCACCCTGCCCCCCACCATCATCTTCGACCACCCCACCCCCACCACCCTCGCCACACACCTCCAACAACAACTTGCGAAGATTACGCGAGCACCGCGGCAGCGGCCGGAGGTATCGACGCGATGATCGATCGGCTCGAGAATGTGGTCGTCAACGCACAATAATTGGGCGACACGGACCGGGAACTGGTTGTCGCCAAGCTTGAAACGATGCTTGCCTCGGTACGTTCGGTTGAGCAAGCCGCCACCGACGTCACAGACATCGAAGCCGCGAGCGATAGCGAGCTGTTCCAAATATTGGACAGCGAAATGGATTAAGGGAGTGTGGGTTTCAGTCCTTGCGTGCTTTGAGCCTCCACTGGCCCATCCGAAGGAGAATCCGCCGCGGTGTGATGCGGTAACCGTTGGCAAGCAGGGCGTTGAGGCGGCCTGATACGACAGTGGGAGTGCTCCGCTCAACGGCGCTCAGCGCGGTGTCGACCACCTGTCTAGGAGTTTGGCGAGCACGCGTCAGAAACTCCTTCTCCGTCCGTTCGAAGAATTCAGTATCGGTTCCGCCAGGGCACAGCGTCAGCACGCGCACCCCTGTGCCCTTGGCTTCCTGCCATAACTCGTTCGGTGAACGCCCAGACGAACGCCTTCGTACCGCCGTACACCGCCATGTTTGGCGTCGGCTGAAACGACGCCGTAGAGCCGAGATTGATGAGCAGACCGCGGCCGGCCTCGACCATCTTCGGGAAATAGTGCCCGGCGAGCTCGACGAGCGTGACGCAGTTGAGTTGCACCATCGCGGCGTCCTCATCCGGCTTGTCGTCCACGAAGTTGCCGTGCGATCCGACGCCCGCGTTGTTGACCAGGATATCGATGCGCTTACCGAGTTTGGCGACGTCATCGACGAGTTCTCCAGCTGAGCCAGGCACCGCCAGATCCGCCTTGATGACGTCCACTTGGATGTCTTGGTGCCGCGCTCGAGAGAGTCGCGAAGCGCCTCGAGCTTGTCCAGACGGCGAGCCACCAGCACCAGGTTGACGTGCCGGTCGGCAAGTTGCCTGGCGAACTCCTCGCCGATTCCGCTGCTGGCCCCGGTGATCAGAGCGTTACTTCCGCGAAAGTTCATGTGGCCCTTCCTATTCGCGATGCCATCGCCGGTTGACATCGGCGTCAGCCTCATCACTCTGATGTTGCGGACGCCCTGGGTTCGCTTCTCGTACTTGCCGTAACCGGCGTAGAGACTTTGGCGAGCGCGAATAGACGTCACGTTCGGGACCCTCGACCTCACGCGCCGAGAACGTGCCGCCACGGGACCCGAGGCGCAACTCGCATCGGGGTTTGCCCGCAAGTTGTGGTACCAGCCCGGGTGCTTGGCGCCGCCGAAGTTGGACGCCACCGGACGACGTCGTCTCCGTCGGTGAGGTAGGTGAGCGGGTTCTCCCGGGCACACCACTTCGAGCGCCGGTGGACGTCAGACGACCAGGGGCATACCCGTGATCTTTACGCGTCCGTTGGTGGCATTCATCATCGGAGCTTCGAGGGGTGCGGCGATCCCGCGCCAGACTGCAGCCCCGGCTTTGTCGCGATGAACAAGCCACCGGGCCACCACGGCAGGGCGAGCCTCCACTTAGCGCGTAGCCTCGGGTCAACCCTGGGGATACCGAGGATCGTGTTTTCGTCAGCGGCACGGCGATCCGATCACCGGTTGGGTATCCTGGGCATCGGCGGGGCTGCCTCACGGAGACCGATTCGTGCGTGCAATCGGGCGAGCGGTGGGGGCGCCCACCAGTTCAACCGCCCCAGGACTTTCATGAATGCCGGCACGAGCACCATTCGCACCAGCGTCGCGTCCATCAACACTGCGAGCGCGAATCCCAGCCCCAACATCCGCATGAACGTCACCTGTGCGACCATCAACGCGCCGAAAGAGATTGCCATCAGCAATGCGGCTGCAGTGATGACCCGCCCGGTACGGGCGACACCGAGCGCGACGCTCTCGTCATTGGCGGCGGATGTCCGATCGGATCCAGCCAGTGTTCGCGGATCCGCGACATCAGGAACACCTCGTAATCCATCGACAGCCCAAAGGCCACGCAGAACAAGAGAACCGGTAGATCCACTTCCAGGGTGCCCGTCACCGCGGCGCCGAGGGCACCCAGGTGCCCCTCCTGGAATACCCAGACCAGTGCGCCGAACGCAGCCGTCAACGACAGGCAGTTGAGCGGGATCGCTTTGAGCGACAGCAGGACGCTCCCGGTGAGCAGGAACAGCAATATGAGGGTGATGCCGGCTATGAGGCCGAGCACGAGGGGTAGGCGGCTGGTGATTGCCTGCACCGTATCTCGATTGGATTGAGCTGTGCCACCGAGAATATCATCCACCCCGGGCGCGGGGACGGCGTGTACGGGTCGAGCTGACTCTCCGATGCGTCGGAGTACAGGTGTGCGGTGCTGGCGACCGTCATGAAGACCGCGCCGCCCTCGACGGCTGTCGGGGCGGAGGGGGGGCCCGCGAGGCTGCCTCTGACCCAGGTACCCGCAATCGCGGACACCGACGACACATCGGCGATCTGAGACAATTTGCTTGCGTACCGGTCGATTTCGGGCGGGGTCAACCCGCCGGTTGCGGGATCACCACGCTGATGTTCGTCAATTGGTCGACCGCGAAGTCGCTACGCAACTGATCGCCCACCTGACGTGACGATGCGGATGTGGGTAGCACCCGGTCGTCGGGGAACCCCCACTTGACCCCGAGGAACGGCACGCCGAGCGCAAGGAGGAAGACGATGACGGCAAGGCCGAGAGGCACGGCTCGAGACATGACGAACTTCGTCCAGCGATACCAGAACGTCTGCTCAACAGGACGCGGTTCGGGTCGGCCGACCCGGATCCGTCGAACCAGCTTGCGGACATCTAATGTCGATGCGGTCATCGAGGAGCGCGATACCAGCGGGCGTGACGAGATGGCCGCGGCCGCGGCGAAGGCGACGACAATAACGCCCGCGTAGGCGAACGACTTCAGGAAGTACTGCGGGAGACGACATCGTGACCATCGACAGCGCGACCGTCATCGCCGAGAACAGGACCGTGCGGCCCGCGGTCGTCATCGTGCGGATCAACGCCGCATCGCGGGTCGCGCCTTCAGCGATCTCGTTTCGATACCGACTCAAGATCAGCACGTGTAGTCGGCGGCCAGCGCAAGGCCCATCGCGATGCTGAGGTTCAGCGCGAATATCGAGACCTCGGTGAACATCGTCGTGGCGCGCAACGCGGCCATCGACCGAGGATCGCGAAGACGCCGATCGTCAACGGCAGGGCGGCAGCGAGAAGTCCGCCGAAAACCCAGACCAGGACGATAAAGCTGAACGGGAGCACGAAGACCTCCATGAGGAGCAGGTCCTTGGTGGACTGCTCGTTGATCTGCCAGTAGATGGTGGCCTCACCGCCGGCACGGACGGTGACCCCGTTTGTGTCGGCGACGAAAGTCGAGTGAGTTCCTTCGCCCGCTTCTGGGCTAGGTTGTCGTCGCCCAGGACGCCTGCAACGACGAGGCCCGTCTTGCGGTCCTCGCTGATCAGCGCTTTTGGGCCGGACTGGTCCACGCCGAGATCACCTGACCGACTCGGGCGAGTCGGCCAACCGATGCTTCGATGCCCGTGGCCGCTTCACGCGCTGCCGGGCTGTCGACGCCGCCTGCGACGTCACGCTGACCACAATCGTCAGGTCGCCCTGGTCGAACTTGTCCGCCAAGATTTCCCTAGGCCTCTGATGACTCCGAGCCGGATCGACATCGACCCGCGGAAAGGCTCTTGACAACGGGGACACCGAAGATCGCCGTCGCCACCATGACAAGGAGCGCGACCCCGATGACCCGGCGGGGCGCAGCGATCGCCATCCTCGCGGCTGCATGCAGCACGGCGCCCACCCATCCCCTTCGAGGCGTACCTGGCAAATTTGCGCTGTTGGCACGGTACCGCAGAAGGCCGCGCGATCCACGGTGAACTCCGCACGCCTTCACCTGCTCGGCCTGTCGTGGCAACGCGGGCTGGGACTAGCGAAACACGCTCGTCGGAGTTGTCTAAGCTCGACACACACGCGCAGGGAGGTACTCGCTTGGCCGTCGATCGTCTGCTCCCCTCCGATGAGGCAGTTGACCTGATCGCGCTCACACGCGACATCTGCGACAAGGTGCTCGACCCGATCGTCGACGCACATGAGAAGGCCGAGACCTACCCCGACGGGGTATTCGCCCAACTGGGCGCCGCAGGCCTGCTGAGCCTGCCGCAGCCCGAGGAGTGGGGCGGCGGCGGCCAGCCGTACGAGGTGTACCTGCAGGTGCTCGAGGAGATCGCGGCGCGGTGGGCGGCGGTCGCGGTCGCGGTCAGCGTGCACAGCCTGTCGTCGCATCCGCTCTCGTGTTCGGCAGCGACGAGCAGAAGCAACGCTGGCTGCCCGGCATGCTGTCGGGTGAGCAGATCGGTGCCTACAGCCTCTCGGAGCCGCAGGCCGGATCCGACGCGGCAGCCCTGCAATGCAAGGCCACCAAAGCCGAGGGCGGCTATGTGCTCGACGGCTCGAAGTCATGGATCACCCACGGCGGCCGGGCGGACTTCTACACACTGTTCGCCCGCACCGGCGAAGGCAGCCGCGGGATCTCCTGCTTCCTGGTGCCCGGCGACCTGGCCGGGTCTGAGCTTCGGCAAGCCCGAGGAGAAGATGGGTCTGCACGCTGTCCCGACGACGTCGGCGTTCTATGACCAGCGCCCGCGTCGACGCCGACCGGCTCATCGGCGAAGAGGGCCAAGGTCTGCAGATCGCGTTCTCGGCCTTGGATTCCGGCCGACTCGGCATCGCCGCGGTGGCGACCGGGCTGGCGCAGGCCGCGCTCGACGAGGCGGTGACGTATGCCAACGACCGAACCACGTTCGGCCGCAAGATCATCGACCATCAGGGGTTGGGTTTCCTGTTGGCCGATATGGCCGCCGCGGTGGCCAGTGCGCGGGCGACCTACCTGGACGCCGCGCGCCGACGCGACGCCGATCGCCCGTACTCGCAGCAGGCCAGCGTGGCCAAGCTGATCGCCACCGACGCGGCGATGAAGGTCACCACCGACGCCGTGCAGGTGTTCGGCGGTGTCGGCTACACCCGCGACTACCGCGTCGAGCGGTACATGCGGGAGGCCAAGATCACCCAGATCTTCGAGGGCACCAACCAGATTCAGCGGCTCGTCATCGCGCGTGGCCTCACCAGCTGAGTCGTACACAGTGGTGGCACCACCACGAGCCTCCGGCAGGATTCGAACCCGCAACCCTCGAGGTAGAAACTCGTCGCTCTTGTCCGTTGAGCTACGGAGGCGAAACGGCGGAAGGCAAAGGAATCGAACCCTCGGGGGTGCCCGGCACGGTTTTCAAGACCGCTTCGCCACCTTGGCGCTGCCTTCCTCAGCGAGATACCGCTGCGTGCTGCGTGGAGCCGGATGCAGGACTCGAACCCGCGCGGCCTGTTTACAAGACAGGTGCTCTTGCCCGTTGAGCTAATCCGGCTGTGAAGAAATCGAAATCGTGCGCCGAGCGGGGATCGAACCCGCGACCGTCACGTTATAAGCGTGCCGCACCTACCAACCGTGCTCCCGGCGCGGAAGCACTTCCGTATCCCTGGAGGGAGTCGAACCCACAACCTCTGGAACCTAAATCCAGCGCCTCTTCCAATTGGGCTACAGGGACTTTCGCGTACGCACCCCTGGAGAGAATCGAACTCCCACCTCCAGCTTCGTAAACTGGCGCTCTATCCGTTGAGCTACAGAGGTATGTGACATTGCCTTGGCGCCCCCGGCAGGACTCGAACCTGCAACCCCCGGCTCCGGAAGCCGGTGCGCTCTCCATTGCGCTACAAGGGCATTGGGGCGATCGGAGGGAGTCGAACCCATCGATTGCGGAGTCACAGTCCACCGTGTTGCCACTACACCACGACCGCCATGCATGGGTGACCAGAAGTCACCGCAGCGGAGGCGGAGGGATTCGAACCCCCAGCCGCGTTCGAACACGACGGCTCGTTAGCAACGAGCTGCATTGACCAGTTCTGCCACGCCTCCTGAAAAGTGGAGAATAGGGGGATCGAACCCCTGCTTCCTGCGTGCAAGGCAGGCACTCTTCCGACTGAGCTAATTCCCCATGGTTGCGCTCGTAGAGGGACTTGAACCCTCGTCCTCCCGCTCGACAGGCGGGCGCTCTCCCTCTGAGCTATACGAGCAGTGACGTCGAAATACGTTGTCCGGGGAGGGATCGAACCTCCGGCCTCCGCTGTATCAGAGCGGCGCTCCCACCACTGAGCTACCGGACACTGGCACCCCGTGCGGGTGTGGCAGTCCGTAGGAGGATTGAACTCCTGCTGTCTGGCTGAGAACCAGGTGTGCTACCACTACACCAACGGACCAGCGCTGCCTCGTCAGGACTCGAACCTGAACACCCCGGAGCCAAAATCCGGTGGGCTACCAATTACCCCACGAGGCACGGCATTTCGTCGCTGAGTGGGTGCTCCCCGAGCAGGATTCGAACCTACAGTCACGGATTAACAATCCGGCGGTTTACCGGTTAACCGACCGGGGAAGGGACGGGTGGACCTTGTCGCGTTCCTCCGGCTCGAAGGGCTCGCGGATCATGGTCATTCCTGCCTCTTGGGGCGTCCGGTTGCCCTTGACGCCGTTGCACGACTGGCATGCCGCAACCAGGTTGAACCAAGTGTCCCCGCCACCACGGCAGCGGGGCAGGATGTGGTCGACGGTGTCGGCGCGCCCACCGCAGTAGACACAGAGCCGCCCGTCGCGGAGAAGCACGGCATCACGTGTCGCCCGCTTTTCCGGCTTGTACGGAAGGTGCACGTACTCACGAAGCGCCACCGACGCCGGCAGCTCGATCACGAGCGACGGGCTTCGTACGTGTACCGCGGGGTTGTGCACATCGATCACGTACACCGCGCCCCGCAGGATCAACCGGACTGCCTCCTGCCACGGAATCCGGGACAGCACACGGTAATCGGCGTTGTAGACCTCGACGGTCAGGTTGGTCATCAGGATTGCCATCGCCGCGTACTCCTTTCGTCTTGGCCTGTTGGCATGGTTGCGCGGGCAGGATTCGAACCTGCGGCTTCCGGGTTATGAGCCCGGCGGACTACCGACTGTCCTACCGCGCAGCGTCTTACGTGCCCCCGGAGAGATTTGAACTCCCAACGACCTGCTTGTAACGCAGGTGCTCTCCCGTTGAGCTACAGGGGCTTGGTCGGGATGGCACGATTCGAACGTGCAACCTCCTGGTCCCAAACCAGGCGCGCTTCGCAAGTTGCGCCACATCCCGTTGGCACGGACGGAAGGATTCGAACCCCCATCTCGCGGGTTTGGAATCCGCTGCTCTACCAGTTGAGCTACATCCGCAGTGAGCCGACGGCGAGCCTCGAACTCGCTTCCTTCAGTTTGGAAAACTGACGTGCATCCAGTTGCACCTCGCCGGCCTGTGCATCGACAACTCCGTGCGCCGTGAGGGTTTCGATCCCCCGTCCCCAGATTAAGAATCTAGTGCTATCCCAGCTCAGCTAACGGCGCTTGTCATGGTGGGCCGCCCGGGACTCGAACCCGGAACTCAAGGGTAAAAGCCAAGAGTGATACACGATTTCACCAACGACCCGTTGGCTGCGTATGCATCGACACCACCTAGTGCGCTCGGCAGGATTTGAACCTGCACGCCCGTATGGAGCACCCGGGTTTGAGCCGAGCGCGTCTACCTGATTCCGCCACGAGCGCGGATGCCACCACTATGTAGTTCTCAAAGTTCGGACGAGACGGACTAATTCGTCTGTCGCGCCGCATGCACACGATCCGCCATGTGCGTTGCTGTAAGCATGTTGCAGCACAGAACAGTGCTTGTCGAGCAGGTATTTCCGCTGAAAGTTGCTGTGCCCCAGTAAATTTGGGTGTAACGAACTACCGGGACGTCAGGCGACGTTCCGTGCAGGGAAAACAGCAATGCTGAGAGATATATGAGATTTTTCTTCTGGCCCTTGCTTCCGGTCGGGGCACACGCCCACTGACGGGGCGGAAGGTTGGCGTAATGACCGGAAGCACATGGGCTGGCTGTAGCCGCCGCTTCGCTCGGCCATCGTCCTGATGGCGTCATTGATGCTGGTGAGCTCCGCGCACGACCAAGCCACCGAGGACATATCCTCGGTGAGCAAGTCATAGTCGTGGCGGAACATAGGCACGTAACAACGGTAACACCGCTGGTCGACACTTCCCAGCAAATATTTTGTGCGGGTGATCAGCCGGGTTCGGGCGGCGACGTCGCGGTCACCTGCGTTCCGTGTCCGATCACGGAGTTGATGTCCATGGAGCCGCCCATCGCATCAAAACGGGCCAGTAGCGAGCCCAGGCCGATGTGGCCGTCGGCGACATAACGCTCGACGATCGCCGGATCGAAACCCTGCCCGTCGTCGGAGATCGTCAAGACCACCCGGTCGTCGCGTCGCAACAACCCCACCCGCACCGTCGTCGCGCGGGCGTGCTTGTGAATGTTGGCCAACAGCTCCCTAGCCGCCCGGTACAGCAGCTGCTGCGACTCGGGCTTGCCGACATCGTCGAGATCCGCCTCGATCGTGTAGTCGCCGCGAGCCTCGAACTGCCGCAACAGTTCTCGCACCGCCGGGGTCAGGCCGAGCTGCGCCAGCACCTGGGGATGCAGTTCCGTCACCGTCGATCGCAACGCCGCCGCCGTCTGCTGCAGCGCGGCGTGCACCGCCTCCAGTGCGGGATCGTCACTGCGTTCGCGTAGCTCGTCGAGATCGAGGCGCGCGGCCAGCAGGGTCTGAAGTGGGCCGTCATGCAAATGCTCGGCGACCTCTCTGTTGTGCCGTTCATCGGCCTGCATCGCCTCGGACACCAGTTGACGACGGACGTCCTGCAGTTTGGTGACGCGCGCCCGTCGCCGCACGAGCACCAGGCACAGGGCGGTCAGCGCGAGTGCCGACCACAAGAGGAAACCGAATTGCAGGTAGACGATGTCGGGCATCCCGACACTGTCGTCGCGCTTGGAATAGACGATCCACACGGCGAGATAACCCACCGCCGTGACGGTTCCGAATAGCGCGGTCAGCACGGGGCGATCCTGGAATGCGACCGAGATCGGTAACAGGAAGAACACCGGGAGCAGCGCGGCGGTGGCACCACCTGACACCAGGCACAGCGCGACGATGACGGCGATGTCGACGCCCGTCGAGACCCAGTCCGCCCAGGGCGGCAACGGGCCTGGCGATGACCCACAACACCGCGGCTACGGCGTAGACACCGAGGATCACGGCGTATAGGCCTGGCAGCCAGTGGTCGACCTCCCAGATCCACACCAGTACAGCGATCAGTGCAATGAGGGGCAGGCGGAGCAAGGCCGATACCCGGACAGGCGCGGCCGTGTAGTAGTCGAGGATCCGATGCAACGAGCTCGGCACGCTAATCCAGCAGCTTGCGCCGCATCGCTTCGGCGACGGCGGCGGCGCGGTCGTTGACGCCGAGTTTCTCGTAGAGGCGCTGCACATGGGTCTTGACGGTCGACGGCGCAAGGTACAGCTCCTTGGCCATGGCGGGAATGCTGCCTCCCGCTGCGATCAGCTTGAGCACTTCACGCTCGCGTGGGCTCAGCACGGGCCCCTCGGGCTCGGCCCGTCTACGGATCTCGCCTGCCAGGCCGGCCGCGAGGCCGGGCGCCACCACGTCGCGACCCTTCGCGCATTCCAGCACGGCGTTCACCAGTTCGGATCTGCTCGACTCTTTGGACAGGAACCCCGCCGCGCCCTCCTGAAGCGCGCGAAAGACGATCGCGGACTCGTCGTGCGCGGACACCAGCAGCACCCGGGTCGGAAGTTCGTCGCGCAGCACCGCCGCGGCGACCTCGGCGCCGTCCATCCCGGGCATGCGGTAATCCAGCAGCGCGACCTGCGGCGAGTGTTCCCGGATGGCCGCCAGCGCGCTCACCCCGTCGTCGGCCTCGGCGACCACATCGATGGAACCGCTCGATATCAGCGCCCGGACGACGCCGTCGCGGAACATCGGGTGGTCGTCGCCCACCACCACGCGCACCTTTTCGCTGGTCACAGCTTCACCACGGGGTCCAGCTTCCCACAGCGCGGCCGCCGCGTTCCCCCAATCGGAGGACACGCGGTTCATCCTCCCGATCCACCGGTTGCCGGACATACAACGCGCTCTGCGCCCGGCACTCTTAAGTCATCACCGGAACACACCGGCGCAAGACAACCAAAAACCAACTCACACAGGAGAACTCGAAATGACCAACAACACCATCACCGCTCGGATCGCCCGCTACATCGCCCTCCCGATCGTCTCCGCCGGCATCATCGGCGGCGCCGCCCTCGGCATGGCAGGCATGGCCAACGCGGCCACCTACAGCCAGCCCGCCAGCCCCGGCTTCAACGCCCCCAGCGTCAAGGCCCACCCGGCCCCCTCGGCGACACCGGGCTGGCACAACCACCACGGCATGCACCACATCGAGGCGCTGATCCACAACGGCTACCGCCCCTGATCACCACCAAGTAATCGCACGCCCAGATTTGAGGCCCTCCCCGCCCGACTTCCCGGGGAGGGCCTCAACCCAACTCCCTCAGGAGGATTCGAAATGACCACCATCACCCGCACCCTCGCCCGCTACATCGCCCTTCCCGCCGTGTCCGCAGGCATCCTCGGCGGCGCCGCACTCGGCCTGGCCGGAATGGCCAACGCAGGCACCTACTCGTATCACGCCGTCACCTCGCCCCGGCATCGTCGCGGGCCCCAGCGTCAAGGCGCCGCCGCCCCCCACCGCGACCCCCGGCGCCCGGTGGCACCGCGAGCACAACCGTTTCGCGATCAACCTGTTCGGCGAATAACTCCAAGCCCCCCTCCACAGAGGCCCTCCCCGGCGGCGTAACTCGGGGAGGGCCTCGCCCATTGGAGGCTCACCACAACGGAATCTCCTGCCCGTACTCCGACTCCGGCCGCGGGCCGAAATAGCGGCGCTCCGATTCGTCGATCCTCACGTCGTTGATGCTGGCCTCGCGCCGCGCCATCAACCCCTCGGGCGTGAACTCCCATAGCTCGTTCCCGTAACTGCGGTACCACTGCCCGTCCGCATCGTGGCATTCGTACTGAAATCGGACGGCGATGCGGTTGTCGTGGAAATCCCACAAGCTCTTGCGCAGCACATAGTCGAGTTCGCGCTGCCATTTCTCTGTCAAGAACGCGACGATCTCCGCGCGCCCGACGACGTGCCGGTCGCGGTTGCGCCACTGCGAATCGGGGGTGTACGCCAGGCTCACGCGGTCCGGGTCGCGGGTGTTCCAGGCGTCCTCGGCGGCCTGGACCTTCTGGATCGCGGTCTCACGGGTGAACGGCGGGAAGGGCGGACGACTCTCGGTCATCACCCCATTGTCCGCACCGTTTAGTGTGGCTGGCATGGACTTCGCGATGTCGGCCAAGGCCCAGGACCTCCACGAGCGGCTCAGCGAATTCATGACGGAATTCGTGTTCCCGGCCGAGAAGGACTACGACGCGTACCGGCACGAGAAGGGGCGCGACGACCACACCGTCCCGCCGGTCATCGAAGACCTCAAGAAGCTCGCCAAGGAACGCGGGCTGTGGAACCTTTTCCTGCCCGCAGAATCGGGCCTGACCAACCTGGAATACGCGCCGCTCGCGGAGCTGACCGGCTGGAGCATGGAGATCGCCCCCGAGGTGACCAACTGCGCGGCCCCCGACACCGGGAACATGGAGACGCTGCACCTGTTCGCCAACCAAGAGCAGAGCAAGCAGTGGCTCGAGCCGCTCCTGGCGGGTGAGATCCGCAGCGCGTTCGCGATGACAGAGCCCGCAGTGGCCTCCAGCGATGCCCGCAACATCCAGACCACGATGCTGCGCGACGGCGGCGACTACGTCATCAACGGCCGCAAGTGGTGGATCTCGGGTGCGGCCGACCCACGCTGCAAGATTCTCATCGTGATGGGCCGCACCAATCCCGACGCGGCCAGCCACCAACAGCAGTCGATGATCCTGGTGCCCGTTGATACGCCCGGCGTGTCGATCGAGCGCTCGCTTCCAGTCTTCGGTTGGCAGGATCAGCACGGGCACTGCGAGGTCACGTTCGACAACGTGCGGGTACCTGTGGCCAACCTGCTCGACGAGGAGGGCAGCGGATTCGCGATCGCGCAGGCCCGGCTGGGCCCCGGCCGCATCCACCACTGCATGCGTGCGATCGGGGTGGCCGAACGGGCCATGGCGTTGATGATCGACCGCGTGCAGAATCGCATCGCGTTCGGCAAGCCGCTGGCCGAGCAGGGTGTCGTGCAACAGCAGATCGCGCTGTCCCGCAACGAGATCGACCAGAGCCGCCTGTTGTGTCACAAGGCGGCATGGACGATCGACCAGCACGGCAACCAGAGCCGAGAAGCGCGCCAGTTGGTTTCGATGATCAAGGCGGTGGCGCCGCAGATGGCGTGCAACGTCATCGACCGGGCGATCCAGGTGCACGGGGCGGCGGGGATCAGCGACGACACGGTGTTGGCCCGGCTGTACGGCTGGCACCGCGCCATGCGGCTGTTCGACGGCCCAGACGAGGTCCACATGCGCACCATCGCGCGTGCTGAACTGGGCCACGAGAAGAGCGCCTTCGCCGCGGCGGTGACGAGCTAGTGGCCGTCGATCTCAACGAGCTCTCGGGGGCGTGGAACTTTCGGGACGTCGCCGAGGAGACCGGTGTTCGGCCGGGCATGTTCTTCCGCTCCAGCGAGCTGAGTCGGCTCGACGACTGTGGCCGGGAGGTCATTCGCTCGGCTTCGGGATCACCGACGTCGCCGACCTGCGCTCAGCACGCGAAGTGGAACGTCACGGCGAAGGGCGCCGTGCCCGCGGGAGTTGAAGTACACCTGCTTCACTTCCACGAGGTCGTCGCCGCGGATGGTGAGGCGCCGCACGAGACGGCCTTCCAGAAGATGATGACCGATAAGCCCGACGATGAAGACGTCGCCGTCGCCGCCCAGCGATTCATGACCGAGGAGTATCACCGGTTCCCGACGCTGAGCGGCGCGCAACGCGCTGTGCGGCAGGTCATTTCGCTGCTCGGTGCGCGTCGTCCGGTGATCGCGCACTGCTTTGCAGGCAAAGACAGAACAGGCTTCACGGTGGCCACGGTCCTCGATGCCATCGGTGTTGACCGCGACGCCATCCTGGCCGATTTCCTGCGCAGCAACGAGGCGGTGCCGCAGCTGCGGGAAGAGATCCTGCAGTCGGTCCGCGAACGGATCGAGACGCCCGAGGAGATCACCTTCGCCGAGGCGCGGCTGACCGACGCGATGCTCGGCGTGCAGCCGGAGTACCTCGACGCCGCGCGCGCAACGATCGAGCGCGAGTACGGCGGGCTACGGGGATACCTCGAGGCCGCCGGCGTGACGGACGAGGACGTCAAGCAGGCTGCGCGGCAGCGCTGTTCGCGGTCTAGCCGCCCTTTTCTCTGCCTCGTACTTCTTGTTCATGTGCTCGATCGCGCTCAGCTGCGTCTGGGCCAGGCCTTCTCGCACGTCGCTCGCGCGTGCGGCGGCATCGATCGTGGGTTGCGCCTGTCCCTGGAAGTGCGGAATGACCTCGGCGGCAAACAATTCCGCGGAACGCTTGGTCGCGGCGGGGTTGGCCCACTCGTGACCCATCTGCAGCATGCAGCCGAATCCGCCGGACTGGTCCCACAGCCGCTGCACCTGCGCCCTGGCCTGCTCGGGCGTGCCGACGACGCCCGCGCCCGCGCCATTGATGACGTCGACCATCTCGTCGACCTGGTCCCCGGGCATGGTCATCTGCGGGAACGCCGCGACCTTCTGGAAGTAGTTGAACCACGGTGCGATGCCGAACCGGACGTCGGCGCGGGCCTGTTCCTCGGTTTCGGCGATGTGCATGGGGCACACCAGCGACCAGTTCTTGCGGTCGACCGTCGTGCCGAACGCGGCGGCGCGTTCCTCGGCGATGCCCCAGTGGTAGGCCAACGCGTCGAACCCCTCGACGACGAGCGTGGCTCCGATCGACAACAGCCCGATGCCGTGCTTACCCGCGAGACGCGCGCCCGTCGGTGAGGCGACAGCGGCGACCGAAAGCGGTATGCCATCGTCGCTGTACGGCGCGAGTTGCAGCTTCGCGTCGAACAATTCGTGGGTGGCGGTCTTGGCGGTGACGGTCTCGCCGGCCAGCAGGCGCACGACGATGTCCAGGTTGGTCTCCAGCAGCTCGCGGGTGTCGGTCGGCGTCAGACCGATCATCGCCGAGTCGGTGGGCAGCGACCCCGGCCCCATGCCGCCGATGATCCGGCCGTGGGTGAGGTGGTCGAGCAGCATCAGCCGGTCGGCCGCCCACAGCGGATTGTGATAAGCCAGCGAGATGACGCCGGTGCCGAACCGGATTCGTTTGGCGCGTTCCGCGGCGGCGGCGATGAACACCTCCGGCGAGCTGATGATCTCGCTGCCCGCCGAATGGTGTTCGCCGATCCACGCCTCGTCGAAGCCGAGCGCGTCGAGGTGCTCGACGAACTCCAGGTCGCGCTGCAGCGCGAGGGTGGGGTTGGTGCCGGCGCGGTGAAACGGGGCGATGAAGTATCCGAAGCGCAGCTTGGCCATGACACGAACCTATCCAGATCTCGAGGCGGTGTTACTGAGTTAGATAAACCCCGAACACCCACGCGATAGTGGCCAACAGCGCGCCTGCGAGTTCCACGCCGACCGACAGCGCCACACCTTTGATCGCATGCTTCGTCGACGTCCACGCCAGCCGCTGGTCGCGGCGGTTGGCCAGCTCGGCCAGGTAGACACCCGAGCACGAAGCCGATCACCAACCCCAGCACAGGGATCACGAAGAACCCGATGATGCCGAGCACCGCGCCGACGACCAGGCTCAGCGTGCGCACGTCGGCCGCGCGCATGCGCTTCATCGGCCACATGTACTTGATCAGCAGGGCCGCGCCCAGCAGCGCCGTCACCACCCCGAGCGTCACCCAGGCGGTGATGTTGTTCTCGACGACGGCCCAGACCGCGATCGCGCCGAACACCAGCAAGCGTGCCCGGCAGCAGCGGAACGACGATGCCGACAACACCGACGGCGATGACCAGCGCGACCAGGACGATGCCGCCGGTGCTCATGGCTTCATCAATGTGTTGCTCGGCAGGGAGACATCAAGCACCTTGTGTGCGGTTGCGGCGCCGGCGATGGGAAGACCCTTGGCATCGAGCAACCCCAGCTGCACAAGCACGCTGGCCTGATCCCAGTAGATGTGCTCATGGACGAGCTTGTCGCCCTGGAACTGCACGATCGCGACCATCGGAACCTCGACTGCGCGCCCGGTGGGTTCGATCCCTGGCAGCATCCAGTCGATCACCGTCGTGTGGGTGAAGCGCAGGATGAACTCATCGACAACCGAACTCTCACCGACCGTGCGGCTGACGGGCACCAGTTCCAGGTCAGGTGGGTTCACCCCGACGAAATGGTTCGCGTAGAAGTCGCGCAGTCTGTCGTAGCCGACACCGCCGGTCATGGTGGGAATGTGGTTGACGTACGGTTCGGCCACCATCGTTGCCATGGTGGCGTCGACGTCGCGCGTCTCAAACTCGCACCTGCAGTGCGCATCCCACAACGCGGCAAGGTCGTGAACCGCCATGGCCTGCACCTCCTTGTACGGGTCGAATCTACGGCGTCAGGGCCGCTTCCCGCGCACCCATTGGAAGTTGCCGAGACTCTTCGTGCGCACGCTGACGAGCCCGAGGTCCTCGCAATGTGTCGCCGAGCTCGTCCTCGGTGAAGAAATGCGCTCCGCCGTTCGGCAGAAAGCGGAGCAAGTTCACCGGCGCGGCCCACGGTGGGCACCATCAGGGCCATCCGGCCGCCGGGCCGCAACACCCGCACCATTTCGGCCAGGGTCGCGGTCGGATTGGGGATCAGCTGCAGGACGGCGAGGGAGACGGCCGCGTCGACGGTTTCGTCGCGCAGCGGAAGTTGTTGTGCGTCCGCACGGAGGAAGCCGACCTGCGGCCCCGCTTGGGCGTTGACCGCTCGGGCCAGCATCGGCTCGGAGATGTCGACGCCCAGCGCGAACCCGTCGGATCCCGCCGCACGGGCCAGTGACGCGGTGACGTTTCCGGGACCGCTACCGACGTCGAGCGCGACGCCGCCGGGCGGGATGTTCAGCCATTCGAGCGGCAGCTGCCACGCGCCGACGAATCTGCGCGCGATGGCCTGTGCGTTGTCGTAGAGCATCGACCCGATTCCCGAGGCCCACGCCGCCTGTATGGCGCCCGTGTTCCTCGGCGGTGGGGGCTCCGCGGCGGGCGAGGTCTTTGAGCAGATCGAGATAGCCCTTGCTGACGTCCGGATTCGACGGGGGATCGGCGAGCAGGTCCAGCGCCCTGCGCAACGCGGGCGGCAATTCGGTGGTTACTTGGTCGGTCACTCTTCCACGCTACGCCGTCGAATTCAGGCACCCAGTTGTCGGCGAGATCCAGAAAATCCGTTGCAGTGAAGTCGAATTCGTCGTCGTCGAACCTGTGAGGCCGCTGATTGGGGCCGTACTCCAGCGGGCGGGCCACATATGCGGTCATCAGCCCGCGTCTCGCGCGCCGCCCGCAGGTCGCCGGGATGGGCGGCGACGAGCATCAGCTCGCCGGGCGGCACGTCGAGCAGTTCGGCGCATGCCGAGGTACGCCTCCGGGTCCGGCTTGTAGTGGTGGAACAGTTCGGCCGAGATCACGCAGTCCCACGGCAATCCCGCGCGCTTGGCCATGTTGGTCAGCAGCGAGACGTTCCCGTTCGACAGCGTGGTGATGAGGAATCGTTGCTTCAGCCGCGTCAGGCCGCTGACGCTGTCCGGCCACGGGTCCAGCCGATGCCATGCGCGGTTGAGGTGGTCGACGTCACCGTCGCTGATCCGACGTGATTTCCGCCTCGCGCAGCAGCTCGTCGAGGATCATGCGGTGCAGGTCGTCGATCCTCGTCCACGGAAGCTCGCCGCTTGCGCACCCGGTCCATCGCGGGCAGATACCCTTTGCGCCAGTTGTCGGCGAATGTCGGCCAATCCTGTTGAATACCACGGCCTTCACCGAACTCCTCCAGCTCGCCGATGATGCTCGTACGCCAGTCGACGACGGTGCCGAACATGTCGAAGGCCAACGCCCGTGGCAACGTCATCATTTGAGGTTCTTCGCGCAAGCGCTCATCACGGCTCCAGCACGACCTTGCCGAGCACCCCGCCGTCCGCCAGGCCTGCAGTGCGTCGGCGCCCTTCGACAGCGGGAACCGCATCGGCGGCGGCGGTCTCAGACCCGCCTTGACCAGTTCGGCGACCCCGAACTCGAACAGCGACTGCGCACCGGGCGTGCGGTTGACGAACTCGCCGTAACCGACGCCGATCACGGAGACGTTGCGCAGCAGCAACCTGTTCACCTTGACGGCCGGAATCCCTCCGCCAGAGGCGAATCCGAGCACGAGCAGTCGACCCTCGGTGGCCAGCGCCCGGATCGCGTCGTCGAACGCATCGCCGCCGACCGGGTCCACCACCAGGTCGACGCCGCGCCCGTCGGTGTGGTCCTTGACCGCCTGGACCCATCCCTCGGTCAGCGGCAGCACCACGTCGGCGCCCAGCGATTCGACGAACTCGACGGCGTGTGGGCGGTGCACCATCGCGATCACCCTGGCGCCCAGCGCCTTTGCGATCTGGATGGCTGCGGTTCCGACGCCGCCCGCCGATCCCAGCACCAGTACTGTCTCGCCCGGCCCGCAGGGCGCCGCGCTTGGCCAGCGCGAAATACATCGTCTGGTAGTTGCCCAGCAGCGCGACGGCCTCGGCATCGTCGAGATCCTCTGGGGTGGGCCTGAGGTTGGCCGGCGGCACCGCCACCTGTTCGGCCCAGCCGCCGAGCATGGTCAGCGCCGTCACCCGTTGGCCCGGCTTGAACTCCGACTCGTACGGCGCCGAGCGCACCACCCCTGCGGCCTCCATGCCGGGGATGAACGGCGGCTCCAGCCGCAGCTGATACTCGCCGCGCAGAAGCAGCAGGTCGGGAAAGCTCACCCCGGCGGCACCGACGTCGACGACCACCATCTCGTCGTTGCCGACTACGTCGTCGACGTCGGTGTACGCCAGCCCTGACGGGCCGGAAAGCTCCTGCGCAACAAGCGCTTTCATGCGGAGTCAGCCGATGCTGAAGCTGGCCCGCTGCGCCGCCGACAGGTCGGTGATCTCGCCCCACTTCGCGGCGACGTCGTCGACCGACGGCACCTCCGAGAACGTGACGCCGTCGTTCTGGAACAGCGCGGCGCGCTGCACCTTGCCGCCGCCGACGATGAACACCGACGTCGGTGTCGGGCAGTTCCTCGGTGCACAGGTAGGCCACCACCGGCGCGACGTACTCGGGCGTCAGCTTCTCGAACACCTCCGGCGGCAGGATGTCCTGGGTCATCCGGGTCGCGGCGATCGGTGCGACGGCGTTGGCCTTGATGTTGTACTTCGCGCCTTCCTGGGCCAGCGTGTTGATCAGGCCGACGAGCCCGAGCTTGGCGGCGCCGTAGTTGGCCTGGCCGAAGTTGCCGAACAGGCCGCTGGTCGAGGTGGCGACGACGACGCGGCCGAAGCTGTTCTCGCGGAAGTGCGGCCAGGCCGCGCGGATGCACGTTGTAGCCGCCGTACAGGTGCACCTTGAGCACGGCGTCCCAGTTCTCGAACGTCATCTTGTGGAACGTGCCGTCGCGCAGGATGCCCGCGTTGCTGACCACGCCGTCGACCTTGCCGAACTCGTCGATCGCGGTCTTGATGATGTTCTCGGCGCCCTCGGACTCGGCCACGGAGTCGTAGTTGGCGACCGCGCGGCCGCCGGCGTCCTTGATCTCCTTGACCACCTCGTCGGCCATGGCCGATCCGGCGCCGGTGCCGTCGCGGGCACCGCCGAGGTCGTTGACGACGACGCTGGCGCCCTCCTTGGCGAGCGTCAACGCATACTCGCGTCCGAGTCCGCCTCCGGCCCCGGTGACGACGATGACGCGGTCCTGCACTCCTGGCATGAGGTTCCCTTCTGCTGGGCTATCCCCGGGGCGCTCCGCGCCTACCCCTAGAAAAGCCGTCTGGCGAGCTTGAAAGCCTTCTCTGTATACGGGGGATAGATGAAGGCGCCGAGGTCGGGTCGGGTCGTCTTGGTCATCACCGACTTCTTGTGGCTGAACTGCTCGAAGCCGAACTTGCCGTGGTAGGCGCCCATGCCCGACGGTCCGACGCCGCCGAACGGCAGCTTGTTGGTGGAGAACTGGAACAGCAGATGGTTGATCACCATGCCGCCCGCCGGACACCTCTTTGATCACCCGTTCGCGAATGCTCTTGGTCTTGGTGAACAGATAAAGCGGCCAACGGCTTCGGCCGCGAGTTCACGAAACCGATTGCGTCGTCGAGGGATTGCACGGTCATGATCGGCAGGATCGGGCCGAAGATCTCGTCGGTCATCAGCGGTTCGGCGGGGTCGGGATCGACGACGACGGTGGGCTGAATGCTTATCGTCGATGCGTCCGAGCCGCCGCCGATGACGACGTCGCCCTTGGTCGCCGCCAGCGAGGTGGTGAGCCGGTCGAAGTGGCGCTCGTTGACGATCCGCTTGCCGCCGGGGTTCTCGGCCTCGAAGGTCGTGACCGCCGCTTTGATCTTGTCGACGAGCTCGTCGCGGATCTTCGCGTCGGCCAGCACGTAGTCCGGCGCGATGCAGATCTGGCCGGAGTTCATCAGCTTGGTCCAGGCGATTCGCTTGGCCGCGACGTCGATGTCGGCGTCCGCGGACACGATCACCGGGCTCTTGCCGCCGAGTTCCAGGGTGACCGGCGTCAGGTGCTGTCGCGGCGCCTTCGTAGACCTTGCGGCCGATCTCGGTGCCGCCGGTGAAACAGACGTGGTCGAAGCCCTGCGCGATGAGTTCCTGGCTGACCGCGCCGTCGCCCTCGATCACGGCGATCGCGTCGTTGTCGAGGTACTTCGGCACCAGCTCGGCCATCAGCGCCGACGACGCCGGACAGACCTCCGAGGGCTTGAGCAGGACGGTGTTGCCCGCGGCGATGGCGCCGACGGCGGGCCCGAGCGTCAACACGAACGGGAAGTTCCACGCGCCGATGATCAGCACGGTGCCGTAGGGCTCGTACTCGACCCACCCGCGGCCGGGCAGCTGCGACATCTCCAGCATCCGGTACTTGCGGCGCATCCACTTGCGCGACGTTCTTGGCGGCGTCCTTGGCCTCGCCCGCGGTGCTGGCGATGTCGGCCAGCCAGGCCTCGAACGGGCTTGCGGCCGAGGTCCTGTTCGAGCGCGTCGGCGATGGCGGCCTCGTTCTCGCGCATCATCCGCTCCAGCGCCTGCAGCTGCTGCTTTCGCCATTCGACGCTGCGGGTGCGGCCGGTCGCGAAGGTCTCGCGCAGCCGCGCGACGACGGCGGGGATGTCGGTGTGGTGGCCTGCGCCGGAGGGGCGACGGATTCGGTGGTCATGGTGGGTGTCCTTCCTGACCTGAGACCACCCGATCCTAACCGAACCGCTTAACCAACCGGTTGGGCCGCCACAACGCGCGTCGGTCAGTCCTTCTCGGCGGTGACGAACGAGGAGAACGCCGTCGTCGGAGTCCGCCGGCGGCAGCACCCAGCGGCCGAGCCGCCGCATCTCGTCGCCGGAGGTGACGGCCTTGGCCCGCCAGCCGTGCGCGTCGAGCCACTCGCGCGACGTCGGCCCGGTCGGGGTCGTCGTACATCAGCCCTGCGACGTCGAGGGTGTCCTCCATGCCGAACTGCGCGGCGATGCGCTCGAACCGTTCCCGCATCTGCTCGCGCCGCTCCTCGGCATGCGCGCCGACGGTCTCGGCCGCGATCCGGCTGCCCGGCGCGCTGAGCTCGGTGACCTGTTCGAACAGCCGGTCCTGAGCGTCGGCGGGCAGATACATCAGCAGGCCCTCGGCCAGCCACGCCGTCGGCGCGTCGGGAGTCGAACCCGGCGTCGCGCAGCGCCGTCGGCCAGTCGTGGCGCAGGTCGATCGGCGACCGCGTGGCGCTGCGCCGACGGCGTCGCGCCGTGCTCGGCCAGCGTGGCCGCCTTGTACTCGAGCACCTTGGGCTGGTCGATCTCGAACACCGTGGTGCCCGCCGGCCACTGCAGCCGGTAGGCGCGCGAGTCCAGCCCCGACGCGAGGATCACGACCTGGCGGATGCCCGCCGCGACGGCGTCGGCGAAGAACGCGTCGAAGAAGTGCGTCCGCACGGCCTGGTAGTTGCCCATGTGCTCGAAGATCGCCGCGACCTCGGCGTCGGCGTCGGCGACCTTGGCGGCGAACTCGTCGTCGGCCATGAACTCCCACACGCCGGTGCCCGCACCGGCGACCAGAATCCTGGCGTACGGATCGCGGATCAGCGGGTTGTCCCGCTCGGTCTCGGCGGCGCGGGCCGCGGCCACCATGACGGCGGTCGATCCCACGCTGGTCGCGATGTCCCAGGTGTCGTCTTCGGTGCGCAGCGTGCTCATAGTTCGGCATGCTATCTAATAACTTAGCTAGGCTATACGAAATGTGGGCGATCGTCACCGCCCGCGAGGCCGTTCGGGACGCGACGGCTATTCGTGCAGATGCCAGAGTTTGTTGGCCATCAGTAACTGGAACTTGTGCACGACCGCAGCAAGCTCGTCGTGGTTGCCGACGAACCCGGCGTAGAAGCCCATCCCCCACATCACCGCGACCAGCATTTCGACCAGATAGCTGACGTCGGTGTCGGTGGTGAGCTCACCACGCTCGATCGCGTCGTTGACCGCCCACTGAATGAATTCACGCGAGTTCTTCAGCGAGTCATGCTCGTCGCCGGCCAGTTCGGGATGGCGCTGTGACTCCAGCACCGAGGTCACGAGAAAGGCTGCCGCCGAACGGTCTTCGGAGTCGGCCTGCATCGCCGCGGAGAAGAACGCGGACAACCGGTCGAGCAGATTCGTCTGGCCCTGAGCACGCGCCCGCCCTGCGCTAACTACCTGCGCGTCAGTTTGTTCGACGACCTCGCTCCACAACACCCGCTTGCTTGCGAAGTAGTGGTTGATCGCGGGCCGGGTCAAATCGGCACGGATCGCGATCGCCTGAAACGTCGCGGCGTCGTATCCGAGTTCGCTGAACACCTCGCGGGCGGCTTGTATGATGCGCTCCCGCGTCTCGGCGGCCTTCGCTGCGGGAGGACGGCCCGGGCCCCTACTCGCGGTATGTTGCGGCACGGTCAAATTGTGCCACAGCTCACTCCATGGTCCACGACGTATTGCCCGTCGGATGCTCGGCGCATCCATTCAGCAAACGCCTACAGGCGGTTCCCGACGAATTTCGTCGTAGAGATCCGGCGGGGTGACGAACTAGGGTCCCGTCCCATGGCCAGCGTCGTTTCGCGGGAGTCCTACTTCGAGACGGGCCTCGACGTGCTGGCCGATCTCGGCTACGGCGGATTGAAACTCGCCGAGGTCTGCACTCGCCTCGGCGTCACGACCGGATCGTTCTACCACTACTTCGCCAGCTGGCCGGCCTACACCAAGGACCTCGTCGCGCATTGGCTGCAGGGACGCACCCTGCAGGCGGTGGAGGCCGCGCGCGCCGAGGCGGACCCACGCCGACGCATCGCCACCCTGATCGTGGTCGGCTTGGGCCTTCCGCACGGCGCGGAGGCCGCGATCCGGGTGTGGAGTTCGGTGGACGCACACGTGCACGAGGTTCAGGTCGCGGTGGACCAACAGCGCTTCGACATCCTGTACGAGTCGGCCTTCGAGATCCTGCAGAACAAGCGGCAGGCCCAGGTGTTCGCGTCGTGGGGCGTGTATCTGCTCGTCGGCTACGAGCAGGCGACCCTGCCGAGCGACCCCGGCGCGCTGGAGTGGATCGCGCGCCAATGGCTCGGCGCCCTCGATTCCGGTGTGTACACCTCGGTGCCCGACGGTGACTGACCCCGACGTCGACACCGCCGATCCCGTCGCCGTCGGCCACGTTGTCTCGCTGTTGCGCGAGCGCCTCTACGGGGCCATCTCCTGTCTGGCCACCCTCGCCGTGCTGGCCCGCTACACGATGGAGGACACCAGTGCTTGGCTCCGGGTGTTCGATGTCGCGGTGGCCACCGGCGGGCTGTGGGCCGCCAGCCTCCTGGCGGACTGGGTAGCCCACCTCGGCGTATTTCGCACTGCCCCGCGTGGGCGCGAGCTGTTGCAGATACTCCGGTCGTCCGGCCAGATCGTCCAGGCCGCACTGTTGCCGGTTTCGGTGTTGGTCGTCGCGGCGATCCTCGACACGAACACCTACACCGCAACCGTGATCGCGATGTGGGTTCTGGTGGCCGAACTCGGGGTGATCGCGCTGCTCGCCGCGCGCCGCACCGAACTGCCGTGGTGGCAGCAGGGGCTCATCGTCGCCGGCCTCGTCGGTATCGGCGTTGTCGTTGTCGGCATCAAGATGCTTGCGCATTGACATGGAGAGGCTATGGCGTCGCGCGGTGGATCGCATTCGGCAGCGCGATCCCGAATACGACGCGCTGCGCCGCGCGGCACGGGCGGCCATCGTGGTCCCCATTGCCGCCGCGGTCAGCTTCGCCATCGGAACCGGTTCGCAGACACCCCTTTTCACCATCTTCGGTTCCGTCGCGCTGCTGATCCTGGTGGACTTCCCCGGCAACCGCCCGGCACGGGCACTGGCCTACTGCGGTCTGGGATTCAACGGCGCCGTCCTGATCACCCTCGGCACCCTGGTATCACCGCATCCCTGGCTCAGCGTCGCGATGATGTTCGTCCTGGCGGTGACGGTGACGTTCTCCGGTGTGCTCAGCGAGATCGTCGCCTCGGGGCGACGCGCCACCTTGCTGACGTTCGTGCTGCCGGCGTGCACGCCCGTCGGTCCGATCCCGGAGCGGTTGCTCGGCTGGCTGATCGCACTGGCGGTGTGCGTGCCCGCGGCGTTGTTCATCTTCCCGCCGCGTCACCACGATGAGCTTCGACTGCACTCGGCGCAGGTGTGCAAGAGACTCGCCGATGTCCTGGAGGGCACCGCAACGACCAAAGATGTGAACCGCGCCATGAACGCGTTGTGGGAATGCTTTCTCGGCGCCGACTACCGCCCCGTCGCGCTGAGCGCGGGCAGTCGGGCGCTGGTCCGCGTCACCGATGACCTCGGCTGGTTGTCCGACCGGATCACCGACCAAACCGGGGCGCTGCTGGGCGACATGAAACGGCCGCTGGTCCGTGTCCTGCGGGATTCGGCCGCGGTACTGCTCGTGGCCGACCCCGCCGCGCGCGCCGCCAGAGGCAAGGATCTCGATGCCGCGCTGCTTGATCTGAGGTCCATCGCACATGGCCGCTACCGCGAGGACATCATCGAGTTGCTCGGTGAGCCCGACGACGCCGCCGCCGTCGCGGTCGGTCGCAAACTGCTCGGCAGGCGCACGTTTTCGGCCACCGTCGGAGTCACCGGCCGCATCATCCGAAACGCCGCCGCCGCCGACGCCCGGCCCGTGTGGGCCCGCGTGCTCGGCCGTCGGCTGCCCGAGACCGGCACCGCGGATTGGGTGATGCCGGAAACCACCGCGGTCGCGGCGATCACCAAGGGATTCATGGCCACCAAGGCGGTGGTGTTACAGAACAGTCTGCGCACCGGCCTGGGATTGGCACTGGCGGTCGCGGTGACACATGTGTTCCCGCTGCAGAACGACTTCTGGGTTGTACTGGGCGCCATGTCCGTCCTGCGTAGCAGTGCGCTGACCACGGGCAGCCGGGTCTGGCGCGCCGTGACCGGTACCGCGATCGGCTTCATCCTGGGCGTGGTCGTCATCGAACTGGTCGGAGTCGACCCGATCGTCATGTGGACGCTGCTACCCGTCGTCGCGTTCGGTTCGGCCTTCGTGCCCGAGGTCGCGTCGTTCGTCGCGGGTCAGGCCGCCTTCACGATGATGGTGCTGATCATCTTCAACCTCATGGCGCCGACCGGCTGGAGCGTCGGACTGATCCGCGTCGAGGACGTCGTGATCGGCGCGTCGGTCGGGGTCGTGGTGTCGTTGCTGCTGTGGCCGCGCGGAGCGCGCGCGACGGTATCCGAGGCGATCGACGATTTGTTCGCGGTCGGCTCGACGTTCCTGATGGCGGCGGTGCTACGCGTTACCCGGGGCGCGTCCGAGGACGCCACCGATCGCGTGCTCGCGCTGAGCCATGAGGCGCTCGGAAACTCCAGGATGGTCGATGACGCGGTGCGGCAATATCTTTCGGAGAGTAGCGGTGCCACCGACGTGCGGGCGCCGGTGGTGAGGGCCGCCAACCGCGCGATCCGGCTTCGTGCCACTGCGGAGCTGATCGCCGACGTCGTCCCACCACCGCTCGGTGTGTACGACCAGACCCGGGCCGTCCTGGAAGCGCACGCGGAAGCCGCCTCCCGGCATGTGGCGGGTCAGGCCGCCGCGCCTGCGCTGCGGCAGATCCCCGACGAGTTCGTGCTGGCGCTGCGGGCGGAGGCCACCGACGATGACCTTGCTGTCGCGGCGGCACTGCCGCTGGTCACCGTCGCTGCGCACATCGGCGCGTTGGAGTTGCTGTACCCGCGGCCGAACGCCGCTCGGGCATCCTCCGCAGCGGCTAAACCCGGTGCGGCATAAGCGCGTTCGGCGGGATGCTGCCGAACTTCCCGGCGTTGTAGTCCTCTAGCGCCGCAATCAGCTCGGCCTTGGTGTTCATCACGAACGGGCCGTACTGGGCGACGGGCTCGCGGATCGGCCTGCCCCCGAGGAGGAGAACCTCGAGCGCGGGACGGTTGGCATCCTGGCTCGCCTCGGCGGCCACGGTGATCCGGTCGCCCGGCCCGAAAACGGCGAGCTGCCCCTGATGAATCGGCTGGCCGACCGGCCCGACGGAGCCGCGGCCGGACAGCACATACACCAGGGCGTTGAAGTCGCGGTTCCACGGGATGTTCAGACGTGCGCCGGGCTCAATCGTGGTATGCGCCATGGTGATTGGCGTGTGGGTGGCGCCCGGGCCTTGGTGTCCGTCGACGTCGCCTGCGATGAGACGCACCAATGCGCCGCCGTCATCGGAGGACAGCAGCTTGACCTCGTTGCCCTCGATCGCCTGGTATCTCGGCGACGCGAATTTGTCTCTGCGCGGCAGGTTCACCCACAGCTGGATACCGTGGAAGACGCCGCCGCTCTCGACGAGTTCGGCAGGCGGGGTTTCGATGTGCAGGATTCCGGACCCCGCGGTCATCCACTGGGTGGCGCCATCGGTGATCAGTCCCCCGCCGCCGTGCGAGTCCTGATGCGCGAAGCGGCCGTCGAGCATGTACGTCACGGTTTCGAAGCCGCGGTGCGGATGCCAGTCCGTGCCCCTGGGCTCACCGGGCTCGTACTCCACTTCGCCCATCTGGTCCATGTGCACGAACGGGTCGAGGTCGGCCGGCGCTCACTCCGGCGAACGCGCGCACAACGGGAAAGCCCTCGCCCTCGTACCCGCGCGGGCCGGTGGTGATGGAGCGGACGGGACGTTCGGTGTCGGTCGGCGTCGCGGCGGTGAGGCGTGGGAGGGCCAACGTATTGGCGCTGATTGCAGGCATGTGTTAAGTAACCGGACTGTGGTCCGTATTATTTCGCGTCCAGCGCCGCGAGCGCGGCCGCGCGTGCGTCCGCCGCAGACGACGTGACCAGCACGGCGTCGGCAGCGTCGCGGCACTGCTGGAGTGTCACCTGCGCGAGCTTCGCGCCGACGCCCTGAATCGCTGCCGCGGCGGCCGACAGCGACGTCACGCCCAGGCCCGCGAGCACACACGCCAACATCGGGTCGGCGGCGGCTTCCCCACAGACGCCGACGGGCTTGCCGGCCGCAGCACCCGCCCGCACCGTGGCGGCGACCAACGTCAGCACGGCCGGCTGCCACGGATCGGTCAGCGTGGCGAGTTCGGCGGACATGCGGTCGGCGGCCATCGTGTACTGGGCCAGGTCGTTGGTGCCGATCGACAGGAAGTCCACATGCTCGAGGATCCGGTCGGCCAGCAGGGCCGCCGCCGGCACCTCGATCATCACACCGGGCGTCAGGCCGTGCGAACGCACCTGAGCCGCAAAGTGTTTGGCTTCATCCGGTGTCGCGATCATCGGCGCCATCACCCACGGTGAATTGCCGGTGCGCTGACCGGCGGTCGCGATGGCCTCGAGCTGGCGCTGCAGGATCCCGGGGTTGCCGTCGGCGATGCGGATGCCCCGGACGCCGAGCGCGGGGTTGGCTTCCTCGGGGTGTCCGGCGAACTTCAGGGGTTTGTCGGATCCGGCGTCGAGGGTTCTGATCACGACCTTGTGTGCCGCGAACGCTTCGAGCACCTCGGCGTAGATGTCGGCCTGCTCGTCGACGCTTGGCTCGGTGTCGCGGTTGAGGAAGCACAGTTCGGTGCGGAACAGCCCGACGCCCTCTGCCGGTGTCTCGCGCGCGGCCCTGGCCGCGGCGCCGTCCTGAACGTTGACCAGCACCGCCACTGCGTGACCGTCGGCGGTCGCGCCGGGACCGGCCCAGTGGGCTGCGCGCTCGGCGTCGCGCTGTGCCTGGGCGACGGCCTCGGCTGCGACCGTCGGGTCAGGTGAGACGGTGACGGTTCCGAGGGTGCCGTCGACGAGCACCATCGTCGCGGCGCCGACGCCATCGAGACCCTCGACGGCGACGACACAGGGAATGCCGAGCTGCCGCGCGATGATCGCGGTGTGGCTGGTCGGCCCGCCCAGCGTGGTCGCCAGCGCGACGACGAGCGCGGGGTCCAGGCCGGCGGTGTCGGCGGGCGCGAGGTCTTCGGCGCACAGGATCGACGGCCGGTCGGGCACGGGCACGCCGGGTTCGGGCAGCCCCTTGAGTTCGGCGATGACGCGGTCGCGGATGTCCCGCAGATCCGTCACGCGTTCGGCCATCAGCCCGCCGAGCTGGGTGAACATGTCGACGAACTGATCGACTGCGCCGATCACCGCGCGCACCGCGGGCGAGCCCGACTTGATGCGTTTCTCCGCGGCGCCCAACCAGGCCCGGTCCTGCGCCAGAGTCGCCGTCGCCGCCAGCACCTCCGATGCGGCTCCTGTCGCGTGGGCCGCACGGTCACGCAGACGGGTGGCGACGGCGGACGCGGCGGCCATGAACCGCGCGGTTTCGTCGGGCCGGTCGGATTCCGCGACGTCGCCGGACCACTCGTCATCGAGGGCGGGCAAGCGGCCGGGCCGGATCACCGGCGCGTACTGAACACCGGGCACCACCGGCACACCGCGCAGGACCGTGCCCGCGGGGAGGTCGGCGGCAGTGCTGTCCGGTGGGAGTGATGTGGGCGTGGACGAGGCGGTCATGTGAAGCAGATTACAAGAAAACCTTGACAAGTCAACACGAACAATAGTAAAACCAAATGAATCAACATTGAATCGGGCCGATACCCACACAAACGGAGCCTCATGTATGCCGAAGAGCGTCAACAAGCGATCGCCTCGCGGGTGATCGCCAACGGCCGTGCCTCGGTCACCGAGTTGGCCCAGGCCTACGACGTCACCACCGAGACGGTCCGGCGTGACCTCGCCGTCCTGGACAAGGCCGGCGTGCTTCGGCGGGTGCACGGCGGCGCGGTTCCCGTGCGCGCCCTGCACCTCGTCGAGTCCGGCGTCGGCGAACGCGAGACCACCCGCGCCGAGCACAAGGACGCCATCGCAGCGGCCGCGGCTGAGTTCTTCCCCCACAGCGGCACCGTCCTGCTGGACGCCGGCACCACCACCGCCCGCGTCGCAGCCCTGATGCCCGCGGATCGCGAACTGGTCGTAGTGACCAACTCGGTGCCTGTCGCCGCCCGGCTGGCGGGGTCGCCGTCGGTGTCGCTGCAGCTGCTCGGCGGACGGGTGCGCGGTCTGACGCAGGCCGCGGTCGGCGAGCACACACTGCGCGTGCTGGACACCCTGCGGGTGGACATCGCGTTCATCGGCACCAACGGCATCAGCGTCCGCCACGGCCTGTCCACCCCCGACAGCGACGAGGCCGCGGTGAAGCGGGCCATGGTGGCCGCGGCGAATTACGTCGTCGTTGTTGCGGACTCATCCAAGGTCGGGCGCGAGGACTTCGTCAGCTTCGCACCGATCTCCAGCGTCGACGCCATCATCACCGACTCCGAGATCACCGACACCGACCGCGCGCAGCTCACCCAGCAGGGCGTTGAGGTAGTCGTCGCGTGATCGTCACCGTCACCCCGAACCCGAGCATCGACCGGACCGTCACGTTGGCCGGGCCGCTGACCCGCGGTGCGGTGCACCGGGTCACATCGGTGACCACCGAGGCCGGCGGCAAGGGCGTCAACGTCGCACGGGCCCTCACGCTTGCCGGCGTGGACGCCGTCGCGTTGCTGCCCGCCGCCGGCGACGACCCGTTGATCGCCGCGCTGCAGGACATCATGGTGCCGTTTCGCATCGTGCCCACCGACCGAGCCGGTGCGCACCAACCTGGCGATCACCGAATACGACGGGACCACCACCAAACTCAACGAGCGCGGCGCAGAACTCGATGCCGCCGCCGTCGACGCGCTCACGCAGTCGGTGGTCGAAAACGCGCGAGTCCGCGGCGTGGGTGGTGCTGTCGGGTTCGCTACCGCCGGGCATGCCCGACGGCTGGTACGCCGACATCGTGGCGCGGCTCGCCGCATACCCCTGCCGAGTCGCGGTCGACACCTCCGACGCGCCCCTGGCGGCGCTCGTCGAGTCGTTCGACCGCGCCGCACCCGACCTGATCAAGCCGAACGCCGAAGAACTGGCCGGCGTGCTCGGGTTCTCCGCCGCAGGCATTGGAAGCCGCTGTCGCCCAGGGCGATCCGGAGCCGGTCGTGGCCGCTGCCCGCCGGCTGATCGATCGGGGTGTCGGCGCCGTGCTCGCCACGCTCGGATCCGCCGGCGCCGTGCTGGTCGACGAGACCGGCAGCTGGATGGCCACCCCGCCGCCCATCGTGCCGCGCAGCACCGTCGGCGCCGGCGACGCCTCGCTCGCCGGATATATCCGCGCCGAAGTCGGTGGCGCGGACCCGCCGCAGCGACTGCAGATGGCCGTCGCCTACGGCAGCGCCGCGGCCGCACTGCCCGGATCGGCCCTGCCCGCACCGCCGGACATCGACCTCGACGCCGTTCGCGTGATTACCCGTCGCCCCGATAGCCCCCTCGCACCAACACGAAGGTATCGCCATGACAAGCTCCACCGCCTCGATCATCAACACCGATCTGGTTCTGCTCGACGTCGACGCAGGGCGGACAAGCAGATCGGTGATCGGCCGCCTCGTCAGCCGACTCGCCGACGCCGGACGCACCACCGACACCGACGGGTCTGCTCGCCGCCGCGATGGCGCGCGAGGAGCAGTCGGCCACCGGGTTGCCCGGCGGCATCGCGATCCCGCACTGCCGCTCGCCGCTACGTCGACACCGCCTCGATCGGCTTCGCGCGGCTGAACCCGGCGGTCGACTTCGGTGCACCCGACGGGCCCGCCGATCTGGCGTTCCTGATCGCGGCCCCCGAGGCCGGCGGCGCCGAGCACATGAAGCTGCTGTCCAGCCTCGCGCGTGCCCTGGTGCGCAAGGAGTTCGTCGAGTCGCTGCGCAAGGCGTCGACTCCCGACGAGGTGGTCGCCCTCGTCGACGGTGTGCTGAACCCGGCCCCCGCCGCTGACAAGCCCGCTCCCGCAACGGCGCCGACCGCGCCAGCGCCAGCGGCCAAGACCCTGATCGCGATCACCGCATGCCCGACCGGCATCGCGCACACCTACATGGCGGCCGACTCGCTGGCCGCCGCCGCCAAGAAGGCCGGCGTCACCATGCATGTCGAGACGCAGGGCTCCTCGGGAAGCACGCCCGTGGACGCGGCGACGATCGCCGCGGCCGACGCCGTCATCTTCGCCACCGATGTCGGCGTCAAGGACAAGCACCGCTTCGCGGGCAAGCCCGTCATCGCCTCCGGCGTCAAGCGCGCCATCAACGAACCCGACAAGATGGTCGCCGAAGCGCTTGCCGCCGCGAACAATCCCAACGCCGCCCGGGTCGAAGGCGGCGGGGCAGGCGCGCCGCACAGTCTCGGGCGCCCCGGCCGCGGGCGGCGTCGGCTGGGGCACCCGCACCCGGCAGATCCTGCTCACCGGCGTGAGCTACATGATCCCGTTCGTCGCCGCGGGCGGCCTGCTGATCGCGCTCGGCTTCCTCTTCGGCGGCTACGACATCGCGAAAACCCCGACGGCGAGAGCCATGCTCGCTCGCTCGCTCGGCAACATCATCGCGCTGCACCAACTCGCTGACGAACCTGCCGTCCGGCGGTCTGATGCAGTACCTCGGCGCAGTGCTGTTCACCCTCGGCGGGCTGGCGTTCATGTTCTTGGTGCCGGCGCTGGCCGGCTACATCTCGTTCGCGATCGCCGACCGGCCCGGCATCGCACCGGGATTCACCGCAGGCGCGGTCGCCGTCTTCGTCGGCGCAGGCTTCATCGGCGGCATCGTCGGCGGCCTGATCGCCGGCTTCACCGCGCTGTGGATCAGCCGAATCGACGTGCCGCGGTGGCTCCGAGGCCTGATGCCGGTCGTCATCATCCCGCTGTTCGCCTCGCTGGTCGTCGGCCTGCTGATGTTCCTGCTGCTCGGCCGCCCGCTGGCCGCGATCACCTCCGGCCTGACCAACTGGCTCAGCGGCATGTCGGGCACCTCGGCGATCATCCTCGGCGTCATCCTCGGCCTGATGATGTGCTTCGACCTCGGCGGCCCGGTCAACAAGGCGGCCTACGCGTTCGCCACCGCCGGCCTCAACGTCGCCGACCCGGCGTCGCTCGCGATCATGGCCGCCGTGATGGCCGCGGGCATGGTCCCGCCGCTGGCGATGGCGCTGGCGTCCACCGTTCGGCCGGGCTCTTTCACCGAGCCCGAGCGGGAGAATGGCAGGGCCGCTTGGCTTCTCGGCGCATCGCTTCATCTCCGAAGGCGCGATCCCGTTCGCGGCGGCCGACCCGCTGCGCGTCATCCCGTCGATGATGTTCGGCGGCGCGATCACCGGCGCGCTGATCATGGCGTTCGACGTCACGCTCAAGGCGCCGCACGGCGGCATCTTCGTGTTCTTCGCGATCGGCAACCTGCTGTGGTTCGTCATCGCGCTCGTGGTCGGCACCGTCGCCGGCGCGCTGGCCGTCATCGCGGCCAAGCAGTTCGTCAAGCCCAGCGTCAAGGCCGCTGACGAGCGCCCGCGCTGGCCACCGTCTGAGCCCGTCCACCACCACCGAAGGAGAACCACCATGCCCGCCAAGACCGTCATCGTCGGCTCAGCCATCGGACTGCACGCCCGGCCCGCGGCCATCATCGCCGAGGCCGTCGTGAACGCCGGGGTGCCCGTCACGCTCTCGATGGACGGCGGTGAGCCGGTCGACGCCGGCTCGGCGCTGATGATCATGACGCTCGGCGCCGACAACGGGCGCGCAGGTGACCGTCGACTCCGACGACGAGGACGCGCTCACGACCGTCGCGGAACTGGTCCAGCAAGACCTCGACGCCTAGCTCGGGATCGCGCGGCAGCAGTCTCGCGACGGCTCTCGCGTCCTAGCAGCGCGCACGACATCCTCGCGTGCAGGCCGACAGCCGGCTGCGGTCGTCACGGACGCAGTCCAGTGGTCGAAGTCGCCGTCGATCGCAAACGTCAGCTGACGCCACTTGATCGCCGACGTCGCACGCCAAGTGCGACGCGACGATCGAGATCAGCCGCTCGGCGACGTCTCGAGCCGCCGAGCGTGAGGCTGCTGAGGAATTCGTTGGCCGGATCACCCGCCACCCCTCACGGTAGTCCTCACCTGCGACAAATCGGCTGCCGAGGGTGGGCGGCCCAACCCGTGCGGCGCAAGATAGCGGATCCGGCCCCCTCCACGGCACCCTAAGATTGGCTGCGTGCAATCAGCCAATCGGCTTGACGTGAGAATTTGCGCCGCCCATGCGTGCGGCGCAGGGTTTGCTGTGGGCGCGCCAGCACACTGCCGGCCGGCCCGGCATCAAGGGAGGTGCGTAACGCGTGCACCGCATCGGTGTGCTGCTGGCAGCGCTGCTGCTGGCGTTGTTCAGCGCTCCCCCCGCGGCGGCGATCGAGCCGCCCACGATCGATCCGGCGGCCGTGCCGCCCGACGAGACGGGACCCGACCAGCCGACCGAACAGCGTCGCGTCTGCTCGGCGCCGACGGTGTTTCCGAACTCGAACTTCGCCGACAAGCCGTGGGCAAATGACTACCTGCGGCTCAGCGAGGCGCAGAAGTTCGCAACGGGCGCGGGGGTAACTGTCGCGGTGATCGACACCGGGGTCCAGGGCTCGCCGCGGGTGCCCGCCGAGCCGGGCGGCGATTTCGTCGACGAGGCCGGCAACGGCATGTCCGACTGCGATTCGCACGGCACGCTGACCGCGTCGATCATCGCCGGCCGGCCCGCGCCGACGGACGGGTTCGTCGGCGTCGCGCCCGACGCCCGCATCCTGTCGCTGCGGCAGACGTCCGAAGCCTTCCAGCCGGTGGGCGCACGCCAGGACCCCAACGACCCGAACACGCACGCAGACCGCGGGCTCGCTGCGCAGCCTGGCGCGCGCGGTGGTGCACGCGGCCAACATCGGCGCGCAGGTCATCAACATCAGCGAGGCCGCCTGCTACAAGGTGACCCGGCCGATCAACGAATCCGGCCTGGGCGCGGCGATCAACTACGCGGTCAACGTCAAGGGCGCGGTGATCATCGTCGCGGCCGGCAACACCGGCCAGGATTGCACGCAGAACCCGCCGCCCGATCCCGGCGGTGCCCGCCGACCCGCGCGGGTGGAAGCAGGTGCAGACGATCGTCAGCCCGGCCTGGTACTCGCCGCTGGTGCTGACCGTCGGCGGCATCGCCCAGAACGGCCAGCCGAGCAACTTCTCGATGTCGGGGCCATGGGTGGGCGCCGCGGCGCCTGCCGAGAACATGATCGCGCTCGGCTACGACGGGAATCCGGTCAACGCGCTTCAGGGCCAGGACGGCCCGATCCCGATCAGCGGCACGTCGTTCGCCGCCGCCTATGTGTCGGGGCTCGCGGCGCTGCTCAAGCAACGGTTCCCCGACCTGACGCCGGCGCAGATCATCAACCGGATCACCGCCACCGCGCGGCATCCCGGGTGGCGGTGTCGACAACTACGTCGGCGCCGGCGTCATCGACCCGGTCGCCGCGTTGACGTGGGATGTGCCCGCGGGCCCGGAGCGAGTGCCCGTACAAGGTCAAAGAGATTCCCGCCGCCGGTGTTCATTCCGCCGCCGGATCGCGGACCGATCACGGCCGTCGTCGTCGCGGGAGTCGCCCTCGCACTGGTCCTCGGGCTCGGCGCCCTGGCCCGACGCGCGTTGAGGCGCCGATGAACAAGATCCCGGGCCTCTTCGGGCTGCGCTTCACGACCGGCCACGCCATCTGGGCGGCGGCGCTGATCCCCGCCTGCATCCTGCTGTTCATTCAGCTCGACCTGCTGTGGCTGGGCATCACGTTGGCGGTGATCATCGCGCTCGCCGCGGTGCTGACGATTCGCGGCCGGCGGGTAACCGGCTGGATCGCGGCGGTATTCGCGTGGCGTCGGCGCCATCGCAATGTTCCCGACCGGCCGTCCGAACCCGCCGTCGGCGCCACCGTGATGCCCGGCGATCATGTTGCCGTTCGCTGGCAGGACGACTACCTGGTGTCGGCGATCGAGCTGGTGCCGCGGCCGTTCACGCCGACGGTCATCGTCAACGGCGAGGCCTACACCGACGACGTGGTCGACACCCGCCTCGTCGAGCAGTTGGTCACCGCGCACTGCCCCGACCTCGAGGCCGATGTGGTGTCGGCGGGTTACCGGGTGGGCAAGACCGCACCGTCGAGTCTGGTCGCGCTCTACGAGCAGGTGGTCGGGCCGTATCCGGCGCCGGCCAACCGGCGCACCTGGATCGTGCTGCGCGCCGATCCGGAACACACCCGCAAGTCGTCGCAGCGGCGCGAGGTCGGAGTGGCCGGGTTGGCGCGGTACCTGGTGGCCTCGGCGACGCGCATCGCAGATCAATTGGCCAGCAACGGTATTGACGCTCGGTGCGCTCCGCAGCTTCGACGACTTCGACCGCGCCACCGAGATCAGCTTCGAGCGCGAGACATGGTCGGCGATCAAGGGGCGCAGTACCTTCACCGCCGCGTACAGCGCGCCGGGTGGGCCCGACGTGTGGTGGTCGGCGCGCGCCGATCACACGATCACCCGGGTCCGGATCCAGCCCGGTGCGGCGCCGACGGCGACGGTGTTGCTGACGACGTTGGCGAATCCCACGACACCGCGCGGGTTTTCGTGTCTGTTCGGTGGGCAGCGGGCGGCGTTGCAGGGCATCAGTCCCGTGACGGACCGCCACTACGAGCTGCCGATCGGTTCGGCCGGGGTGCTCGTTGGCGAGACCGCCGACCGCTATCCGGTGTACATGCCGTTCGACGACGTCGACGTCAGCATCAACCTCGGCGACGCGCGGCTGTTCACGCAGTTCGTCGTGCGGTCCGCGGCGGCCGGCGCGGTGGTCACGCTGCTTCCGCAGTTCGGCGAGTTCGCCGGCTTCATCAACGGGCGCATCGGAGAGGTGGCCAAGGTGGCGTGGCCGAACGCGACGACCTACCTCGGCCCGCATCCCGGCGTCGGTCGAGTTGTGTTGCGCGACAACTTCATCGACACCCCGCGACATCGGCAGCTGCCGATCCGGTTGATCAACCCGCGCGAGGAAAGCCGCTACCAGATGGCACTGGAGGGCTGAGAGTTGAATGATCCAGCCTGTGTGGACGGAGGTATGGCCATGCCACCAGAAATGAAGGTCAACCCGGCGGCGCTGAGGCTCCTGGCGGCGGCGATGACGGCGGTTCCATGGACGACGCCGTCGGCGACCCCCGTACCGCCGGACGCCCTGCCGCTGGCGACAGACGCCGTCAACAACCTCAACGACAAACGCTCGCGCGTTGATCGACTTCCAGAAGTGGGCGGAGGCCGAGAATCAGCGCCTCGCCGAGAGTTTCACCAACGCCGCCGCTGCCTACGAGAAGGTCGACAACCAGTACAGGGACCGGCTCGACGACCCCGGCCGCCAGGCAGCTCTCGACCAGATCCAGCTGCCGGCACCGACGGTCCAACTGCCGCCGCTGCCAGACGCCGCCGTCGACCCCGACGGCGCCCGACGGCGGCGGCTACAGCGAGGTCAAGAAGACCCACGGAGACCTGGGCGCCGGCGATCACGGCGCATCACTGAGCACTGCGCAGAGCGACTGGACGACGGCCGCCAAATCCGTTGAAGTCCATTCGAAATTCGAGTTCCCCACCGACTGGGAGGGCGACGCCGCCCATGCGGCATTCACCCGATTGAACTCGTTCAGCGAGTGGCTGAACCAGCTGTCGTCTGCGTGGAACGCGGCTCGCCTACGACGCCGCCAAGGTCAGGGCGTCGCACGTGACCGCCTTCAACGAGCACATCCCCATCTACACCAGGTACGTCAATCTCGAAGCGCTCGATCGGGGTCGGCAACTCGCTCGACGTGGACGACATCGTCGCCCAGATGAAGGAACTCCAGCGCCAATCGGACGAGGTCCGTGAGGAGTACGCCAGCAACGCAACCACGGACAACGTTCAGATCGAAGATCCGCCGGGCTCAAGCCGCGGCGGTGGCGGACGCGGTGGCACCCGGCGGTACGGGCGGCGCCGGTGGAGCGACTGGAACCGGCGGCGGCGGTGGCGGTGGCGGCCAGCCCGACCGGCGACCCGGCCGCGATGGCCCAGAAGATGGGGCAGTCGCTGGGACAACCGCAGAGCCGGCGCAGGCTCCCCCTCGGAGGGAGGGTCGTCATCTGGTGGCGGCTCGCCCTCGGGCGGCGGCGGATCACCGTCGGGGGGCGGCGCCCCGAGCGGCACGCCGGGAGGGCATGCCTGGCGGTGGCCCGTCGACCGGAACGCCCAAGCTGCCCACCGAGCCGAGCCTCAGGCCCGCGGCGGCATCGGGCGGAGGTGGCGGCGGTTCGGGTGCCGGTGGTGGTGGCGCAGGCGGCGGCGGCCCGATGTCGCCGGCGGTGGCGGCCAAGACTGTCGGCCCGGCACCGGCCACGGCTGGCGCTGGGACGGCCGGACAGGGCGCAGCGCCAACGGCGGGCGGGCGATGGGCGGCGGCATGGGCGGCGGCATGGCGCCCATGCACGGCGCGCAGGGTCAGCAGGCGGCAAAGAAAAGCGGCGCGACCCCGCTCTCGCGCCCGATGAAGACCTGTACACCGAGGAGCGGCCGTGGACGGAGGCGGTTATCGGTAATCGCAGGCGTCGAGAAGTGCAGGACGATAAGGAATCCAAGTGACCGAGGAGATGCACCCGCAGGTGGCCGCGGTGCTTGCAGCAGGCGCAGCAGTTGCAGGCGGTCATGGATGAACAGCTGCACAAGATGAACAGCCAAACGTTCACGGCCACCGACGAAGCCGAGACCGTCGAGGTCACCCTCAACGGTCACCACCACCTGACCGGGGCGTTCATCGAGGAAGGGCTTTTGAGGCTGGGCGCGCAGACGGTGCAGCAGCGCCTCAACGAGGCGTTGCAGAAGGCGACGGCTGCCGCGACGACGTCCATCGACGCCGACAGGGAGCGACTCGACGCGGTGGTCACGCAGATCACCGCCGACTTGAAGGACGGCGATTCCTTTTGAGGCATGCATCGTCGCGATTTCGCCCGAGCCGATTCCGAATTCTGTTTGCCGACAATTACCGCGAGTCGCTATGGCCGGTGAATGTCGAGGTTGAACTCCGCGGCATTCGGTAACTCTCCGATAGGTGCCGACAGTGACTTCTTGCCTGGTAGATGCCCGCAGATCCGCGCCGATCGGCGGTATTGAGCGATGGAATTCGTGCGGTTGGCGGTGTTGCTGTTCCGGTAGCATTTTCGAGGTGACGCCTGAGGGGGCTTGCCAATCGATGGCGCCAAGTTGGTCGCTGTGCGGAGTGATGATGACTGAGGATTTGCGGATCGATACCGGGCTTGTTCGTGAGGCGGGTGACAGATTGCAGACGCTCGCGGGCGCGATCCCTGAGCCACCGCCGTCGTTCAGCCCGGCGGGTGCCGATGCGCTGTCGACGGCGATCTCAGGCAAGATCGCCGAAGTGGTCGACCCGGCCGCTTGCCCAGCTGCCGGTGACCAAGGACGAATTGACCCGCTACGCGCAGAACGTGTTGGGCGCCGCCGACAAGTACGACGCAACCGACAAGCAATTGGCAGAGGAAATCCTCAAACGCCTCGAGGCGTTCGACGCGGCCTCGGTGGCGGCGCCGGTGGCGAAGGCGGGCCTGCGGCGGCAGCGGTGCGGGTGGCGGTGCCTCAGGCGCGGCGGGCGCGGCGTCGTCGGCTGGAACTGCGGCGTCGCCCTCGGCCCCGCAGGCCGGAGGCGCTGCGCAGCAGGCCGGTCAGATGGGCCAGATGATGCAGATGCCCATGCAGATGGCGCAGCAGGCCGCGCAGATTCCGATGCAGATGACGGGTGCGGCAGCGGCCATTCCGCAAGCGATGATGCAGGGTGTGCAGAGCGCCATGCAGCAGGTCGGTCAGCTGTCGGAGAAGTCGGGCGAGGAGAAGACGGCAGACGGCGACGGCCAGACTCCGGAAGAGACGGACGAGGGCCGTCCGACGAGGCGCCGAAAACGCCGGAGTCTCAACCCGATCAGGCCGCAGCGGGCGACAAGGCCGGTGAGCGCGCGCCCGAGCAGCAGCGCCCAGAGCCGCGTCCGGAGATGCCTGCGGGTCCGAAGCCCGCGCCGACGCGTCCCGCAGAATCGCCGGAGATCGCGCTGTGAGTTATCCACCGCCACAAGGCGGCCCGCCGTATCAACCGCCGCAGGGCGGTCCCCCGGGCCAGTACGGTGGTCCTCCGGGGTGGCAGCCCCGCAACAGCCGCCGTGGCCGCCTCAGCAGCCGTGGTCGCCGGGCCCGCCGCCGAAGAAGCGCGGCAACGGCTGGAAGTGGGCGCTAGGCGCGGTTGGCGCTGCTCGTCGTCATCGGAGTGACTGCGGCAGTGACGATTTCGGTTACACGCGATAGCGGGGATGACGGCCCCACTCCGACTGGTGACACCTTCGGCCTGGCAAGCGCCGACGACAAAGGCCCCGCCAACATCATCACGGAGGACCCGAGCTGCGCGGCATGGAGACCGATCGACCAGACTCTTCGCCGATATACAGGGCAAGGGCTGGGACAAGCGCGACCCCGCCATACCTGCGAGCAGACTGGACACCGACGCAACGCGCAGCATATGAAGAGGTCGCGCGAAGCGCATGCGCAACGCCGCCGACCAGACAGTTCCGATTGGCTAAGCTGACCCCGCATCGAGTGATGCGCGAGCTCTACGAGCAGTTCATCGCGTATGCGCGCGCATATAGCGACGCGGTCCCTACTACACACCCGGCGACAATCACTTGGCCGGAGTTGCCATCACGACTTCAGGCGCACTTGTGAACGTCATGTGCGCGATTGAGTGGAGTTCTGCCCAAGCTCGCGGGCCGCTTAGTTGAGTGCGCCTGCGCCGCCGACACGAGCTCGCCCCGTTGACGGATCCAGCCGACCCGCAAGCGTTTCCTGACAGCCGCGATTCCAACTTGCCCGGACTGGGATCGGTTACTCGATCAGTTCAACGCCGATACGGCAGCATGGCAGGCGCTCGACGCAAACATCCCGGCTAGCGATTGGACCCCCGACCAGCGGGCGATCGTTGACGCAGTGATACCTGTCATGACGACAGTACGCCGACGATATCGAAAGACTCGGCCGAAGCAGCGCGAATCCGCGTATTCGAGGATTTCGCAGTATTCGCTGCGCAGTATCGCCGCGCGTACGCCGACGCCCTACCGACCTACACTTCGGCGGACTCTTACCTGGCCAGAACTTCCATTCAGGCGGCATCGACCATCTACGAAGCCTGCAAGGCAGTGGAGGGGCTAGGCAATGGGTATTGCCAGGCCGGCCGATCCCACACGGGATGACAGCTCCTCCCGCTTGGCCGGATGTCGATGAGGATGTGCTTCGTGTCTGCGGCGATGCTTTTGACACCGTGTCGAAAACAGTGGCTGCACAATGGGAGTCGGCCAAAGGTGAACGCTCAACGATGTTTGAAGGGGTCGGCCTTTGGTCAGGCGGAGGCGCTACCGCCGCATCGACGGCGCTCGACAAGCGCATAGTCGACCTTGAGTCTCTCAAGGGAAAGCTAGACGCGTCGGCGAAGGTATTTCACGACAGTTGTGATGCAGTTACGAGGGCGAAGAACCAGATAACCGAAAACGTTGGCACCGCCAATCAAGTTATCGAGAACATCCAGAATCTCAGCAGTGACGAGGCGTCCGACGACGACAAAGAGAAGGCTATACGCGAAGGTCATTGCGACGACTCGGTCCGAGAACCTTGAGGTGGTCGCTAACGAAGGCGCCGAAGGTCTCCGGCGAAGCGCCGACGTCGTCCGAAGAGCCCGACACCGCCCGACGACGGTCTCAGCTTGCCCAGAAGGGCGATCTCCGGAGCCGACACGCCCGTCGATTCCGGCTTGCGCGACGGGAGGCGCGGCGCCGCGTCGCTTCAACACGACCCTCTAGCCCAGCGCTGAATCCGTACCGGCAGTCCGCTGAATCGCGGAGACTGCCGGGCGGCCCTGCCGAAGCTCGAACAAGCGCCGACCAGCCTGTCACGCAACCCGGACGACCCAGGCCCGGTCACGCAATCCACGGAACACTGAAGCCTCCGGGCAAGCGCCGCTGCAGAGCGGACGCTCCGACGCCTGCTCCTGCGGCTCCTGCAGAAGCGCTTCCCCCGCCGCCGCGCCACCCCCGGCGGCCGCTGGACCGAGCGGACCTGGGGGCATCCCTGGTATGCCGGGTCTCGGATCATCGGGCGCACCATCGGCACCGAGCGTCGGCACGCCCGCGAGTCCACTATCCGCTGGCGCTTCGACGCCGGCCACATCGACACCGAGCGCGCCGGGCGCCTTGAGTCCCGCGGCGGCACAGCAGGCGCAACTGGCCGAGTTCAACCGCTCCATGGCAGACGCGGCGACGAAAGCTGCTGCGCAGCCACCGGTTCAGCCGGCGCAGCCGACGTCACCCATGGGCAGCGCGCCGGTGTCCCATGCGCCCGTGTCCCCGATGTCGGACACGCAGCCCGCTCCACCGCCGACCCAAGGCCCGACAGCATCGGGCCCGACCGGCGGCGGCGGTGCGGCACCCGTCGCACCTCCCCCGGCAACGGGCGCTCCGCCGCCGGGGCCTCCCATGCAATTGGGTCCACCGCCGACACCCCCGCCGGCAGCGCCTGTCGCACCTGCAGGTCCGATCGGGCCGGCCGTCGCATCGGCAGCCGCGGCCGCCGCCGGTGCGGCCGGCGTTGCGCCCGTGCCCGTATCGGCTGCACGTAGGGAGCGCGAAGCCATCGCCGGCGCGATGCGCCGGAGCGGAAGTGATCCCGCGATGCTGGCGCTGCGGATCGGCGCCGCGCTCAACGCCGGCATCACCGATGTGGGGTTCTTCTGGATCACCGGCCTGGCCAAGGACGGAACGATCGTCGTCGCCAACAACTACGGGTTGGGTTACGTCCCCGAGAGCGTCAATCTGCCCGATCACGTGAAGATGGCAAGCGCCGACGAGAGCATTCCCGCCGCCACGCGCGGCACCTGGGCGACGTATCCCATTCTCGCGCTTCATGGTTGGGCGCAACACCACAACACCGATCTACGTGCGGTCGTCGCCACCGAAGACCAGTTCAAGGGATTCGATCCCGGCGCCGCCAAGATCATCCTGCGCCCGGATGACATCCCCGAGACTGGAACCATGGAAGGCCGCCACCGGCTGCAGGTGATCGCGCCGCAGTCTGCGACGCAATTGGCGGCGATCAGCGCCTCGGGTTTGGCCGACGTACTACCGCCGCCTCCGACTGACGCCAAGGCGCCGGAGGACCGGCGGGCGGCGTTGTGGTTCGAGGTGTTTCGTCCGCTATTGAGCAATGTGCCGGACCGGGCTGCAGTTCAGCTGCAGGCGTTCGTCACGTACGCCGAACACGCCGAAGAGTTGGCGTTGTACCGCGCGCACGTTGCCACCGATTCAGCCGAACAGCGTGCCGCGATCGCAGACTGGATCTACTGGCAGCACCTGAGTGTCTTGAATGCCGATGCCATCGCGACTGGCGCGACGGTCTGACGGTTGCGCTTAGAACCGGATATTTCGCAGTACGTCGTAGACGCTGGCGATCCACAGCAGCAGCGGTATGACCGCGGCGATCGCCGCACCGTCCAGCAGTTCGAGGATCCGCTTGGTTACCGGTGACACCCGGCGGATGCCTGCGGTGGCCCCGATGAGGATCAATGCCACGATCCCCGCAGCGATGTAGACAATGAGCACCAGCCACGCTTTGTCCGGGAACCACAGGGACAACTTGACCATCAAGCCCGTCGGGATGATGACTGCCGCAGCCAATAGCGCCCACCCGCACCACCGCTCGGCGTACAGGCGCGACCGGAAGCTACACGTCGCCGTCACCAGTCCGGCCACGATCAGGCTGTGAATGAAGAAGTGCCCCTGGACCACAACAGCGATCGAGCCGAGAGACAGGATCATCGCGCCGGAAGTCACGAATCCGATCAGCAACCGCTTCGCGAGCTGGCTTCGCTCATGCAGTCGCGCCGCCGAGTCCGGAACGGAGGCAATGATCGCCTGCCAGGTCGGTGACTCCTCACCAGCCATGTCCGTAGTGGCCACCGGGTCGAGTAACTCGTCGTTCGCCACTGTCTCGCCCGGCGCCGGAATCGGCGGCAGAGCGATCCGGGCAACCGCCACAGTGAGTTTCGCCGCGTTCGTGACGACGATCAGACCAAATGCGATCGCTCCGGCCGGAACCCAGTACTGCCACCCGTAGCCGTACGCGATCGCAGCCGCCGTCGCGGCGATCGACATCACCGCGAAGAACGACGCCAACTCCGCCCGTCGGCGCGGACCACCCCGCGTGGCCAAGGTGAGCAGCAGCACGACTGCAGCAGCGCCCGCCGCTTGGGGGGCGCCCAACGAATCGACACCGTAAGGCAGCGGCACCGCAAGGGCCGCCGCGGCTGCGAGCGTCGGAACGGCTCCGACCAACAGGCTCTCCGCCAAATCGATGTTCTGATAGCGGTTCACCGCCATCGCGCTGCCGCCGAGCAACGCCAGGCCGAGAACGAACAGCGCGACCGCCCACCACCAGTCGTGGCCGGTCCTCGTCCAGGCCGTCAACGACATCGCCGTCACCGCGAACGCCGCGACCGGAACAGCCAGTCCGACAAAGTGGTTCAGGGCGGTACGGTCGAACTCCGGCGACTCGTCGAGCACGGCGATCGCGTCGATCACGTCCTCGACGAGCGGCCGGTACCGCTCGGTGCGGCTGACCGACACCAACGTCAGCAGCGAACCGTCGACGACTCCCGCATCGTCGAGCGACTCGGTGAGCTTCAGCGGAGGCGCGCCCGGCCGGGCGAACGCCCAAACACCCTGCGCCCCAAAGTCAAACCCGGCCAGAACATCCTTCGGTGTCTCCTCGAGGACTTCGGCCAACACCGACACTGTCTCGTCGATGTAGGTGTCGATCGGCGCCGACGCCGGCAACACCAAATCGGTCATCCGCCGGCCGGTCAGGATCGTCACTCGCGTGGTCGATGGCCGGCCGGGCGTGACGCTCGACGTGGTTGCTGCTGGGGCGGCGGCGGTTGAGGTCACCGACGTTCGAGCCTGTCGAAGTCATCCGACAACGCGGCGGCCAATTCGACAATCCGGCGTCGGAACGGGCCGCCAGCAGATCGAGCTGGATTTCGGTACCCGCCGCAATGTGCTTGTCGTATGGCAGAACCACAACACGGCCCGGGGGAACATGGCGCTCGAATTGCTGCACCAGATCATCGACGTCGATGTTCGGCTTTCCGGGGGTTACGTGGTTGATCACGACGCACGAACGGCCCAGCAGGTCCTGATATCCGTTCTGCCGCAACCAGTCCATCGTCACCGCCGCTTGCCGCGCACCGTCGATCGACGCACTCGCGATGATCACCAGACCCGACACCGTCGACAGCACGCCGCGCGCCGCCGGCTGGAACAGCCCGGCTCCGCAGTCGGCCAAGACGAGGTTGTAGTAGCGCGACACGATATTGGTCACGCCCTTCCAGTCGTCGTCATTGAACTCGCGGCGTGCACCGCTGTAGTCCTCGGAGGACAACACTTCGAGATTCGCGCCGTTCATGCTTGTGTACGCGCGAATATCGTTGTACCGCGCCAATTCCTTGTCGGAGAGCAGATCCGCGATGGTCGCCGCCGACTGCCGTCCCGCGCGGTCGGCGAGATTGCCGCCGTCCGGATCCGCATCCACGGCCAGGATCCGGTCGCCGCGCACCTTGCTCAGCGCCGAACCCAAGGACACCGTGAGGGCCGTCTTGCCGACACCGCCCTTGAGGCCGAAGACGCCGATCTGGTAGGAGTCGCGGGCATTTCGACGGATCCGAGTATGCAGATCCATCTCGTAGAGCTCGTCGGGCGACAGACCCAAGTTGATCCGCGTCAGCATGTACAGCACGTGGCGCCAGCCGCGCTGCGACGGCATTTTCACCGCGGACTTCACACCGACGTGTGACAGCGCATCGATGGCCCGGTGGTTGCCGATCGAGGCCGCCGACGTCGGCGCCGGGCCCTGACGACTGGCTCGCCCGCCACGTCCCGTTCTTTTCGGACTGCGGGTCGGCGAAATGCTGCGAAGGGGCGGGCGCCGGTGCCGGCCGCGGCGGAGGCGTCGGCGCCGAACGCGGCTGCTCGTGACGCGCGCCTGCGGGTCCGGCTGACTGCGGCGTCCGCATCATTGCGTTCGCTTGACGTTGCGGTGCGGCCGAGCGCGCCGGCGGCATCTGGGTGGTGACTTCGGTCTGGCGGGGCGCCGGGGCTGCTACGGCCTGAGTTTGGCTGGGAGCGACGGGCATCGCAGGCGGCGTCACTTCGCTTCGACCCGGCCCGCCTGTGGGCATCGGCCCCGCGGGACTCTTGAGAGCTGCGTCGCGGTCTGGTCCCTCGTCGTCCGCTGTCTGCACAGCGTCGCCGGAGGAGTGGAAAAGCCGGTCATAGTCGGCCGACATGATTACCTCTCATCTATCAAGAACGTTAGGACGCACGCGGTGGGCGGGGTCCCGTTCGGTCGACCCGCCCACCAGCGCGCAGCGTCTTACGCTCAGAACATACTGGTCACGCCAGCTTCGGTCTGAGCCATCGTCGAGCCGGCCTCGCTGACAGTCTGGGCGAGATTCATGCAGGGCCGCGTTGAGCTCGGCCGAGGTGGTGTCCCAGCGCTGCTGCACGGCCTGGTAGGCCTCCGAGCCGGAGCCGCCCCACACGGCGGCCAGCGCCATCAAAGACGATTTGCCCTCGTCGAGCAGGCTATCGGTGCGCTGGACGGCGGAACCGATCTCGCCCGCCCCGCCTTCGATGCCTGCGAAGTTCCATACCTGTTCAGTCATTGTTTTCTCCTGTTGTGTTGGGTCGATTGGCGGGGCTGACTAGCCCATATTCATGGCCTGCGCGAAGGCGCCGGCCTGGTCATCATCGGTCGAGGTGTACTGCGTGCCCGAGGTGTGGATATTGGCTGAAATATCGTTCAGCTCCTGCGTCTGCCTTGCCGCCGCCTCGTGGAAGCGCATCAGCGCTGCCTGGGCTGCGGTGCCGGCCTGGCCGACCATCTGAGACGCCAACGCGCCTGCCGTCGACTCGACCTGACCGATCACGGCCGTGAGCTCACCGGAAATCCGTTCGAAATTCGCTGCCTCCTTGGCGAGGACAGCGGCATCTGTATTCATTGCCATGCTGGATACTCTTTCTCTCTTCCTGTGTCCTCACCATGTAATGGCGAGTCTCTCCGGCCATGGGGCCGGGAAGTCTGTTGTAGGGCGATCACCAGTCGTCTGCCTCGTCTTCGCCCAGGTCCTGGGGCAGCACGCCACGGGGCCGTCAGGCCCTGTTTCGATCCGCCGCTCTTACCCCGCTGGCCCATGTGGCCCATCGGGCCCGAACCGCCAGCGCCTGCGCCGACCGGAGCCAGACCGCCGGCGTTGGCGCCCGCAGCCGCGCCGGGCGCCACGGCCACCGGTTTCGTCTCACCAATCAGGTTGGACATCAACGGAGTCCGCGACAACGTGCCGCCCGCGCCGGGCAGCGACGCGGCGCGCACCAGGCCCGCGCCCGCGCCTGCACCAGATCCACCGACCAGCGGGTGATTGGACAGCGGGCTGGCCCCGATCAGACCCATCTGGGCCTTGTCGCCACCCATGCTGCCCATCTGGCTGAACATCGACGTCACCTGCTGCAGCGGTTGGGTCAGCTGCTGCATGGGCTGCATGGCCTGTTGCGGCAGCTGGGTCAGCATCGAGCCGACCTGGGAAGCCGTTTGCATGCCCATCTGCATGCCTTGCTGCGCGCCTTGTTGCATCACCTGCTGAGCCTGGTCCGGACGACCCGCCTGCTGGGCGGCGTTCTCCCCCTTCTGGACCTGGCCCGCGGCACGCTGCTCGACCATGTTGACCTGGGACACCGCGTTGCCGATGTGCAAGCGCGCCGACTCGACTGCCGACTGCGCGCTGACTTGCGCGATCGCCATGTTGCGCATGGCGCCCGCGGGCGCCATGGCCGCAGCTTTTCCGATCGCAGTGCTGACGACCGCCTCACCAACGCCCGGCATGACGATGGGCTGCGGCGGCAGGATCTTCTCGAACAGCATGTTCAACGCCGTCTCGGCCTGGTAGACGTCCATCACCCCAGCCGCCTGATGCCACATGCGGATGAGGTAGTCGGCCTCGTTCATCCCGATCGGGATCGTGTTGATGCCGAAGAAGTTGGTGCCCTCCAAAACCGCGTGGGTGATGTGGTTCTGCTCGATCTCGGCAAGCGGTGGCGTGGTTTCCAGCGCCACCGCGTAGGAGTTCGCCTGGGCTGTCGCCTGCAAAGCTCTTTTCATCGCCTGCGCCGACACAGTTCTTAACCAGATGACCATTGGCATCGTTGCAGAAACCGCACGTTCACTTGCTGAGCCACTCCACGCCGATGTCAGGGCCGCGAGACTGCCGGCCAATTCATCGGCCTGCGCCTCGAGGGAGATCGCCAGCGCCTCCCACCCCGCGGCGGCCTGAAGCATCGGCGCCGGTCCGGCACCGGCCATGAGCCGCCCAGTGTTCAGCTCTGGCGGCATCGCATGCCAGAACATCGTGTATTGGTTCCCCGTCTTTGGTGTGGCTCAGCGGCCTGTCAGAAGTTCGTGGCGTTGGCGCCGTCAACCGCCTCGTAGATGCCGGCGATCTCCACGTACGCCGCGCCCGCGCGAGTGAGCTCTTCCTGCGCGAACGCGTTCATCGCGAGGGCGTCGACGCCCTCGACGGCGAATGCCACCGCGGCCTGCGCGGAAACCTCGTCCGCACCCGCCGGAACAAGCGCAGACACCGCGGCCGTCGCGGCCGTGCCAGTGGCAAGTCCACGGGCGCCATTTGCGACTACCTGAGTGCCGATTCCGACGGCACCGGGATTGTGTTCCATGGGTTGCATTTGCCGATACTCCTCACCTGGTATGAATTCGCAGATCATTCATTTGTGCATCGCTGACCAACGATTGCGATAGCACTGGGAATCTGACCCCGACCCCTTTGCTGACGCCTCGCCGCTAGGTTTGCTGCGGCGTCGTGAAATATCTTACCGGCGTCTGAGGGGTGCTCGTTACACTTCTTCTGCCGGAGGATCCACGTAGGCCGCCTGGATGACCTCTTTGGCATCCGGCGAGACGAGAAACGCCTGGCCAGGAGGCCGGCGCTGGACCTTGATCTCCCTTGACGGGAATTCCTGCTTCTCCCCGGCGAGGAACAGTGTGGGCGACCCCGCTCCGTATGCGGCGCCGACGAACTTGTCCATGGTGGCGCGGTGCGCCTGGCTCATCTGGCACGTCACGATGATGTGCAGCCCGATGTCGGCCGACGCCGGTAGCAGCGGGAAACAGCGGCGCCATCGGCGGCACCACCCCGCTCGCGGCGACGATCATGTGCCAGTCGTCGACGAGCAGCACGACATCGGGACCCGACCACCACGAGCGCGCGCGCAGCTGGGCGGTCGTCAGGTCGGGCGGCGGCAACCGCTTCTTCAGATTGATGGCAAGTGCCTTGATCGCCTCCTCCAAGGTCGCACTGTTGCGGTTCACCGCCCCGGCGTCGAGCAGGTGGCTCTGGGGCACCGCGTCGAGCAGGCCCGACCGGTAGTCGGCCAGCATGAACCGCACCTGCGACGGGCTGTTGCGCGAACAGATCGCCTGCGACACCGCGTGCGCGATCCGGGTCTTTCCGGACTTGGGCGCCCCGAAGATCAGCAGGTGCGGGGTCATGTTCATCTGGTTGTAGGCCACCGTGAGATCCGACTCGCGAACGCCGAGCGGCACCGTCCACCGCGTGCGGTAGTCGGCGTCGGGCCCCGGCGGAGCTCGGATCGAGCTCGTGGAGGTAGATGCGCTCCGGCAGCACCCGCACCTTCGGGGCCTGGTCGGTGTGTTGGGCGGCCACGATCTGCACCGCCTCCGAGATCGCGGAGACCAGGTTGTCGCCGCTGTGCACGCCGTCGAGTCGGGGCACACCCATCATCAGGTGGTGCTTTTCCATCGACACCGCCCGACCCGGCCGGTTGGCCGGGATCTCACGGGTGATGCGGTCGATCTGGGTCTCGTTCACATCGCCGAGCCGGAACTCGATCTTGGTGCCGAGATAGTCGCGCACGCGTGACTTCAGCTCGGTCCAGCGCGGCGTGGATATCACCGTGTGCACACCGAACTGCAGACCCTGCCCGGCCAGATCCTGCACAACGGGTTCGAGGTCCGGGAACTCCGCGACGAACGCCGGCCACCCGTCGATCACCAGGAACACGTCGCCGAACGGGTCGGCGGCGGCGGGATGGCTCGGATCATCCCGCATCTGCCGGTAGGCCGCCATCGAGCCGACACGGTACTGCTTGAACATGCTTTCCCGTTGGCGCAGAACAGCTTTCATCTCTGCAACGACGCGGTTCACCCGGTCGGGCTCTGAGCGGGTTGCGACACCGCCCACATGAGGCAGGTCCTCGAGATAGATCAGGCCGCCGCCGCCGAGATCGATGCAGTAGAACTGGATCTGCCGCGGAGTGTGCGACGCGGCCGCGGAGAGCACCAGCGTCTGCAGGAAGGTCGACTTGCCCGTCTGCGGGGCGCCGCCGACGGCGATGTTGCCGCTGGCCGATGACATGTCGACACCCCACACTTCCTGGCGGTGTCGCCGAGGCTCGTCCATGATGCCGAGCCCGAATCGCAGCGGTTGGCGTTGATGGTCACGCTCGAGGAGTTCGTTGACCGGTGTCGGATCGGCCAAGCGGCGGCAACCACATCCGGTAGGCGCGGACCTCTCCGGTGGTCAGCTGCTCGAGTACGACCTCGCGCAGGACGCGCTGGTCTCGGATTCGATGCTCATGACGTCACCGCCGTATCGAAGATCGGGGCCGCAGTGAACTGGCGGATGCGCACCTGGCCGTTGCCGTGGGTCCGCGGCCTGACTTCGCCGTCGTCTTGGTCCAACAGGGTTGGCACGTAGTTGGTGCCGGTGTACACGCTGTGGAACTTGACCGGGTCCTCCATGCCAACGCGAAGGAAGCCGACGCCGCTCTCCTTGTTCGTGATGTATTGCGCCTCGGGAGTTCCGATCACCGCCTTGGACTCGGCCGAGCTCGTCGTGCGCAGCGCGATCCGGTAGGTGAGGTTCGGCTCGAGTTTGTCGATGCGCACGCCGCCGGTGTTCAGCGACTGCGTGGCGAGCAACAGGTGCACCCGCAACGACCGGCCGACGCGGCAGATGCGGTCGAACAGGCCGATGAAGTCGGGGTGGTTCTGCAGCAGCTCGGCGAACTCGTCGACCACGACGAAAAGTGTTGGCAACGGCGGTAAATCGGCGCCGCGTTCGCGGTGCTTCTCGTACTCGGCGACACCGGAAAGTGCGCCGGCCGCGCCGACCTGTATGCCCGCCTGACGCAGGATGGACTGCCGGCGGTCCAGTTCGCCGCTGAGCACCTCGCCCATGCGGCTGACGAGCTCGGCTTCCTCTTCCATGTTGGTGACGACCGCGGCGGTGTGCGGCAACTTCTCCATGCCCAGGAAGGTCGAGCCGCCCTTGAAGTCGGTGAGGAGCAGGTTCACCTGATCGGGGTGATGTGTGGCGGCCAGCGACAGGATCAACGTGCGCAGGAACTCGGACTTACCGGAACCGGTTGTGCCGATGAGCATCCCGTGCGGACCTGCGCCGAACTCCGCACCCTCCTTGATGTCGAGATGCATGATGTCGCCGGTCTTGAGCTCGTGACCGAACGGGATGCGCAGCCTGTCGCGGTCGAGGTCGGTGAACATCCGCCACCGGCTGGGCGTGACTTCCTCGATCGTTTGGGCGCCGACCAGTTGGTGCCACTCGGTGGCGACCTTCTTGTTCACCCGCACGCTCTTGTCGATGATCGTGCCGGTGATGGACCAGCCCGCCAGCTTGCGTGCGACGCGCGTGGCCTGCTCCGGCGTCATTCGATCCGAAACCGACGTCACGAGACGGAACGTCTGGTTGGGCAGCCTGTCATCGGCGGTGCCGTCCGCGTCGACCCGGATGCGATACGCCGATCCGCGGTGGTTCCCGAGCGTGATGACCGTGACGCCGGCCCGGCCGTCCACCGGGAATCCCGCCTTACCGCCACTGAGGTCGATGACGACGACATACGGCCCGCTCGGGATGCCGTCCGCGGTATGCGGACCACGTGCGGTCAGGTCGCTCAACCCGTCGGGACGGGTGAAGACCAGCCGCGTGGCCCCCGCGGCGTCGGTGTCGGTCTGATGCTGCACATGCGGCAGCCACTTCAGCCAGGCCCAGTTCGGGTCCTCGGGATTGTCGGTCAGCACCCGGATCTGCAGCAGGTCCGGTGGATGGAACACGGCGAGGTGACAGATCATCGCGGTCAGCAGTCCCGCCGCACCGTCGGGGTCACCGCCCACGGCGATGGTCGGAAATGTGCGCAGCTGCAGCAATTTCGGGCATTCGTGGATCAGCCCGTGGGTGCGCAGGAACTTGGTGACCCACATGTGGCTGACCGGCTCGAGGTGCGGCTGCGGCGCACCCTGCGGCCCCGCCAACTCGCCGCCGACGGCGGGCTTCAACAACCGGTCGACCGCGGGTTCGGCTCCGATGCCGATTCGGGTAGCGGCATAGAAGTCGGCGTTTGCCGGGCGCGACCACTGCCGGTTGGTGCCGATGATCGACAGCAGGTCTTCGGGGTGAGGCGCGTGGTAGTTGAAGAACGTCACCTGCGCCGCCGCCGACGTTGTCACCCGGGTGCGCAGACCGGCCAGATACCGAAGATATTCCTTACGGTCAGCGTTGATTTCGGGCACACGCTTCCCGCCGGGACCACCACCTGCCATGAAGCCGACGGTGCCCATCACCATCATCAGCGGCATCATCAGCATGTACGGCGAGAGCTGACGAATACCGGTGAAGATCATGATCGCGATCATGCCGAGCATGCCGCCGCCCATGACCCACGGCAGAGCCTTCTGAATCCCTGACGGAGGGATCTCCACGCCGAGGTCGTCGGGCGGGGTCACGTTGATCTCGCCTGGAGTCAGGCGCGGTCCCCGTTTGATGATCGGGGTGAACTTCTTCGTGGTCATCCGCCGCCTCCGGTGGTTGCCATCGCCGGTTGGGCACCTTGCTCATTTACCTTGCGCGGGTTGGGGTCTGAGGGCAGGCTGTCGTGCTCGACCAGCGCCGCCTCTTTCGACAGCACCGGGCCGTCCACCAGGAGGCTCACCACCTGCCACGGCGCGGTCTTCGGCGCCGTCAATCCGAGGGTGTTGCCCGTCTCTTCGTTGGGCAACCCGTAGCGCACACCCTGCGGGTCGATGTAGTACAGGCTCTCGCCGTAACGCGGATCCGGCGACTGCAGTCGGATGTACTGGCCGCCGTCGATGTAAACAGTTGCGTCACCGCCGATCTGATCGATCCCGGTGTTCATCGCCGACGCTGGGATCGGCAGGTGGCGCCCGACGATCACCGTGGTCTTCGGCGCCTGATCGCCCGGTTCACGTTCCCATGCCCAGCACAGTGTCGGTGCGTCCTCGCGCAACTGCATCTCCAACGGCTTGTCGGGCAGCGGCGACGCGAAGACCTGTTCGGGAATCTTCGCGACCACACTGGCCTCCACTGAGGGCGGCGCGATCAGACCGAACGAGTTGGTCGCGCGCAAGGCCGCAGCAGTGGTGTCGTTGATCCGTGCCACACCGTCCGGCAGGACCACGAACTGCTGTTCACCGTCTTCGGTCAGCGCCTTGAACACCGCGCCGATCACCAGGTTCGGCGGCAGGCCAACGGTATTCGGCTCACCGGTGCGAGGAACGTCGGGTAGGCGCCACGGCCCCGCGTTGGGCAGCGCGTTGAACAAGCCCTCCGATATCGGGGTCGCCTTGGCGGTTACGGGTATTCCCACCGCAGAGGTGACCGCGCGGTCGGTGAGGTCGATGTCGTGACGGCCGCTCTCGGTGACCAGCCAGCTGTTGTTCTGGTAGGACACCAGCACCGCCTGATCGGGACGCATCGGCCCGACCGAGCCGTCGGTCAGGAGCGGACGCGCGATGACCGCGGTCTGCAGCCCCGGCGCGACGCTCTCGGGCTTGGTCACGGTGTCGCACAACGTCCACATCGAGTTGCCGGCACCACTGACCGGCGTCGCATACGGGGCGCCGGGAATGCCGATCGGCTGGCCCTTGGGCATCCGGTTCAACTCGTCGGACTTCACCGCAACCGGGGCGGCCGCATTGCCAAGCACGAGCCGCGCAGAGGTCAGGTTGTACACCGGCCGCAGTTGACCGGTACCAGGAAGCGCCACGTAGAGCTGGTTTGTGGTGCGATCGACGAGAAGGCTGTCGCTGCCGCGCTTTCCGAGAGGTTTGAAGTAGGCGAGCAGGGCGGCGCCGAGGCAGATCAGCACCGCGATGATCAGGCCGGCGCACACCGCGCGGCTGTAGAACTGCAGCGGATCGTCGAACATGCGGGTGTCCCGGCGGACGATCGCGTGCTCAACGCGGCGCAGCAGGAAGCGCCAGCCGCTGACCTGGACCTTGGTGGTGAGCCGAAAACTTGCCATCGATTACTCGCTGATGCTCAGACGTCCGTGCACCGCGGCGATCGCCGCGGCCATGTCGTCGCCGTTGATCTCACTCAGCTGCTCGACACCCGAGGCTTTCGAAGTCCAACGAGCGGGACAGTCGCATGTCGCGGCTCTGTTCGCCTGCCTCCACCAGCTGCCGGGCGTACCGACCGTTGCCCGCGATGTCGAGAGCAGGCTTACCGTTGAGCGCTCGGTCGTGCAGGAGTGTCGCGGCCTCGAGGACCCGCTTGGCGGCATCCTCGTCGAGCATCGAATCATTGGCCAGGGCAATGACTTTGGCGATGTCGACGATCTCTTCCGGTGAATACGAGTCGAACTCGATGCGGGTGGAGAAGCGGGAGCGCAGGCCGTCGTTGGACTCCAGCAGGCGGTCGATGTCGGTGCTGTACCCCGCGATGATGACGACCAGGCGGTCGCGATCGTTCTCCATGCGGGCCAGCAGCGTGTCCAGCGCTTCGGTGCCGAACGGGTCGGCGCGACCATCGCGATCCTGAACGAGGGTGTAGGCCTCGTCGATGAACAGCACCCCGCCGACGGCACGATCGATGGTGCGGCTGGTCTTCACCGCGGACTGGCCTTCGTACTCGGCCACGAAATCCTTACGTGAGGACTCGACGAGCTTTGGCTCGGCGATCACGCCCAGGCCCGCCAAGATGCTGGCCACCACGCGGGCGATCGTCGTCTTACCCGTGCCGGGCGGACCGGCGAAGATCATGTGCTTCGAGGCCTGCGCGACCTTCATGCCGCGCGCCGCACGGATCCTGGCCATCTGCGTGGCTGCGCGGTAGGCCTCGATCTGTTCCTTGACCCGCGTCAACCCGATCTGCCGGTCGAGCTCGGCCTGCGCATCGGCGAGCAACTTCTCGCGGCCCGAGTTGTCGGCCACGACACTTTGCGGGTTCCACGCGTCCGTGCGCGCTGCGATCTTCTCCGGCGTGGTCGTCGTCAACCGGTAGCTCGGATCCTTCAGCGCGGCAGCGACTTTGGGCTCCGGATGAGTCGCCTGCAGCCATTCCAGCAGCGCCACCGCCGCCTCTTCATTGCCCTGGCTGCGTCGGGTCATCGCCAAGAACCACGCGATCGCGGGCGCGCAGGCCTCGCCGGCCGGCGACGAATTCGACTCGGTCAGCCGCCGCTCGGCCTCGGTGAACAACCCCAGGTTGGCCGCGGCCACACCGTGCGCCACGCCGGCCACTGCGGCAAGAAACTTGTCCGGCCATCCCCCGGCGCCCCTGACCTCATCGATGACGTCGGTCCAACGCTCGGCCGCGCCGTAGATCACCGCCTTGACCCACGACATCAAATGCTCGGCGCCGGTGGACGGCACGTCCTCCAGGGCCTCCATCGCGTCGGCGTAGTTGCCGACGGACGCTTCGTGCACGGCGAAGCCCATCGTGATCGCCAGCGGCGAGTTGATCGGATAGGTGATGTCGCCGAACTGCCCGCCGATCGGGACCCTGGCGTTGACGCTGTTCATCGAGATCTCGGCGGATCCGGCGAGTTGGCCGAAGTTCGAGCGCGAGTACCAGGCACGGAACAACGTGACGCGGTCGTTATCGCCGCATCGGATCCGGCCCACCCACGCATCACAGGCGGATTCGTCGAGGGTGGTGATCTCGGTGAACAGTTCGAACGAGCGCGCCGCGGAGCCGGGCAGCATTCCCGACTGCGCTGCCGAACAGGCTGGCGAGGTGCTCAGTCATGGTCACCTGCATATCTTGTCGCGAAGATCTGGGCCCGCGCAGCGTGGGCCTGCTCCGGGGTCGGCAGATCAAGATCGCGGGTGAGGAAGTCGCGGGTGGCGGCGTCGTCGTGGCCCTGCTCGCGCATTCCTTCGAGCATGAACGCGTACTGCGCGGATTTGGCGTCCTGGGTGGCCAGGCCCGCGATGACCACGATCTCGTCGGCGAGATCGCTCTCCGTCATGTCGGCGACCTTCGGCGAAAGATCGATCTGCTTCACGCGGCCGTCCAGGAATGTGCTGACCGTGACCGTGCCCGGGGGATTGGTCACCGTGAACGCGGGCACCGGCAGCCTCGTCGTTCGGCCTCCGGAAGTTCGCGTACACGTCCAGCGCATCGAGATCCGAATCGTCCGCTCCGCTTTCCGGCGCGGAGAAATCGAGCGCGGCCAGGTCGTCGCGCTCGTCTTCGGAATCCTGATGGGGCGTGTCACCCACCATGCGGTGCCTTGCTCAATCCAGCTCAGTCCCCGTTCGCCTCGGCGCGGTGTTGTCGAACCACTTGCCGGACGGCAGGAACTCCACCAAACCGTCGAGTGCTCGCTGCAGGTTCTCGATGCTGCCCGGCAGGAAGCTGCCGTACAGCTCGCCGTTCACCCGGCGGGGAATCGGACACGATGCGCCCCTGCCGGGAATCGAGCACGCCCGCCGCGACGTCGGCCATGGTGAAGGTGCCGCCGGGATGGCGCTCGACGGCGGTGATCTCCACCCAGCTGGCGGGGTCCGCGATGATGTCGGCGTACGCACGCGCCGACGTGGGCGCGACGCCGTACTTCGCGAGCTGGTTTGCGTGCTCTGCATTCCGCCAGTTTGCTGGCGACACCGGTCAGCGGTTCGACGTCGGCCGGCGTCGCCGACCCCAGCACGGTCGTCACCATGCCGGCCAAGCCGACCTGCGGGGCGACGCGCTGCAGCACCAGCATGTCCCCGTCGCGCGCGGCAACGACATGGCGGTCCCCCTTGCGACACACCACGAAGCGGACCATCTTGCCGCCGACGTCGCGCCGCCACCACCGGGCTTCCAGCGTGCGGTCCGGCCGGCTGAGGGTGTCGACCATTGCCGCGACTTCCGGGTGGGGTTCGCCGAAGACGTCCAGCACGCCCTGCGCCGTCAGGTCGCGAGCCACCTGCTCCCACACGATGTCGCGCAGATCGGGTTGCGGAATGTTGAGCCGGATGCCCAGCGCCGTCGGAAACTCCATCAGGCCGAGTCGGTCGGCGATGACCAGCATGCCGTCGATGGTGACCTCCACCCCGACGACGTCATCGATGTGCGTCGCGTCGCTGACGCGCGGACTGCGGACCGCTCATGGTCATCCCGTCTGCATCTGTGCGTCGAGCGCCCCGCCCAAGACGTTCATCGATCTGGTCGTAGCGCCTCGCCGCGTCAGTGAGCTTCTCGCCCAGGTCATCCGAGATCGCGGCCATCTTGCGTGCCCGCGTTGCGACGCGCGGACAACGACGGCCTCGACCGCGCCTGCTGTCGCCGACGCGATGCTGCCGTGGGTGCTCCTGACCGCGGCATCCACTCCCTCGACCGCGTATGTCGCGGACCTGGTCTCGGCGGCCGCCCGGGCCTGCTTGACAGCCAGCTCGACCAAGGTGGGCGGCGGTGACGCGCAAATCATCGCCGGACATCTATCTCTGCTCTCCCTACTTCGTATCCTGCGGTGACGTCCCGGCCGGCGGCCCGGGGGAGTGTCCGGATCCAACCTAACCGTCGCGGGCGCGTGCGGCCGGTCCCGTTCGGAATCCGTCTCGCTCTAGATGGGCGCCGCTCCGCGCCGGCCGCCGCCGGCAGCCGCCGAGGCGTCCTCGGCCTCGTTCGTCCTCTTGTCCTCGTCATCTTCTTTGTCCTTCCGGGCGCTCGTCACCGTCGGGGTGGTCGGTGGCGACCTCGGGTTGTCCGGCCTGTGGCGCCGCGGCCTGTTGGGCCGCCAACAGCGCGGCACTGGTTATCAGCCCGGTGAGTTGACTGATCAACGCACCGAGCGGTGCGGCGGCGGCCGGTGCGGCGCCCAGGGGCGGGGCCATCGGAGCCGGCGACCGGCGGCGGCAACTCCACCACCGGCGTCGGACCGGCGATCGTGGGCGCAGGTATCAGAGGCGCGACGGCCGCGCCGGGCATGGCCCCGACCCCGACCCCGCCTGCCGCTGGCGCGACCCCTGGGGCGACCCCCGGTGTGGTGACGCTGCCGCTCGAGCTGCGCGGTTCGGCGGGGACAGTGTCATGCGGACCCGGCTGTAGCGGCGGCGGGCCGTAATCGACGTCGGCGCCGGGCATATTCGGCGCCGTCGGCCACGCTGCGGTAGCGGCCGATCGCCTGCTGCAGTTCCGTGGCGTTGGCGGTCGGCCTCGGAGTGGAGCTGTAAAGCTCGATGCGCTGTCAGGCGAGGGCGGCCTGCAGCGCGGCCTTGAGCTTCGATCGCGAGTTTCGCGGCCTCGCCCTACGTCTTGATGAACTGCAGTGGGAACGTCGCGTAACTCGTATCGGCGAGAAAATTCGACCGATCATCCAGAAAGCCGCGGCGCAGGGTGATCTGGGCCGCCTCCCGGAACAGCACCCGGTGCACCTCGAGGTCGGCGTCGGCCATTGCTGCCGGTTCTCAGCTGTTGCCGGGTGTTCTGATCGGCGTAGGCGCGCGATGCCGAGCCGTCCCAGCGGTCGTCGGGACCGGCGGACTGGAGCGTCTCGCCGGCCTTGTTGAACGCGGAGTGGGCGTGGCCGAACATCGCGCCGGTGTCCGGTTCACCTTCGCCGGTCGTGCTCTTCATGGCCGCGATGACCATCTGGCCGAAGTCGAGGACATCCGAGCCGACGACGTCTGCGGTCAGCTCGGCGACTGATCCCAGTCGGTTCGTCCGGCGTCGTCGGGGATCGCCGGCCGCTTCTGAGCCATTCCCCGACCTCTCGGAGGTTCCTCAAGCCCGGCCCGCTCGGAGATCACCTCGATGAGCTCACCGATCAGTTTCACTGTTCACCGACCGACCAATGATTTGCCACGCGTCCGCGCGCATCCCCACTTGACCCCTCCACGCAACCCCGTCACCGGATCACAGAGTACCAGCGGATCGAGCATGCCCTCTGTCACCAATTTTCTGACGTGCCGATGGGCTCTGCAGCCAGCCGATCGAGCGCGCTACAGCAATGGCTAGTGGCTCCTATATTTGCCAGTTAAGTCCATCTATTAGCTGCTTCTAGCGAATCCGCCATGTGTGCCGGTCGGCGGGCGAACGGCCGCGCCATGCTGCTGCCGCGGGCGCCCGGCGCAGCGCGATGACGCGCCGTCGATCGCGTTCGCGCCGATCGACGTCGAGGCGTCCCGACGCAGGGTGCGTCTGACTCGAGTTCGTGAGTGTTTGCTGATGACGTCGCCGCACAGGGGACTACCGCATCCGCGCCCCGTGGCGGTTAGTTGATACTTGAGAGGGGCCGAAACCCGCATCGCACCACATCCGCGAGGAGATAAGCAGTGACCGACCGCGATGACGAATTGCGGAGAAAACTCGGCTGGACGGGCCCCGAAGAAACCGACTACGAACCGGCCAATGCCGAACCGGAGCCACCGCCCCCGCCGAAGCCGCCGGTGCCGTCGCGGCCTCCTGTCGACTTCCGTGGTCCCGAAGACGTCCGTGGTCCCGAGACGCCCGTGGTCCCGAGAGACTTCCGTGGTCCCGAAGACGTCCGTCGTCCCGAGGACTTCCGTGGTCCCGAGGACTTCCGTGGTCCCGAGACTCCGTGGTCCCGAGGATGATGCGGCGTCGCGGGCCCGCGCCAATCGCGGCTCGCCCGAGCCGGCGCCGGCGCCAAGCCCTCCTCCTCCACCCTTCGTGGAGCCCGAGCGGCCCGGCGGCGGGTATCGCCCACCGCCCCCTGCCCGATACGGCCCGCCTCCCGGCTCGCCCCGCGACACCGGGCCCCTGCCGGCGGCCAACCGCCCCGACAACGGCCCGTGGGGTCCAGCCGCCTGCGCAGCAGCCGCCGCGCCAGCAGCGGCCGCCCGCCCCGCCGAACCAGGGGGACAGCAGGGTCCACAGTGGTCGGCGGCTCCTGGCTACGCCCCGGACGGGCGCGGAGCACCGCCGCCGCCGAGCGGCTCCTACGCCGACCGCATTCGCGCCGACGACCTGGTGCCGGCGCGCCGCGTTCCTCCGAGTCGGGGCTGGCGCCTCATCGTGTACCGGGCCACTTTCGGGTTGGTCAACCCCGGCCCGGGACCCGACGAGCTCCGCCAAGCCGAGCTCGAGGCGAGGATCAGGTCGGTGCTGCGCGGGCACTACAAGGTCGGCGTGATGGGCAAGGGCGGAGTCGGGAAGACGACGGTGTCGGCCAGCATCGGTTCGGTTTTCGCCGAGCTGCGCCAGGACGACCGCGTCGTGGCCATCGACGCCGACACCGCTTTCGGCAAGCTCGGCAGCCGTGTCGACCCGAAGGCCCAGGGCTCCTATTGGGAGTTGGCGTGCCGATCAGCATCTCGAGACGTTCGCCGACGTGCGCAGCAGGGTGGGCAACAACGCCGCAGGCCTGTTCGTGCTGGCCGGTGAGGCGACGCCCGCGCGGCGCCGCGTGCTGGATCCGGCGATCTACCGCGAGGCGACTTCACGGCTGGACCGGTACTTCTCCATCTCGATCGTCGACTGCAGTTCGACCATGGATGCCCCGGTCACCCAGGAGGTGCTGCGGGATCTCGACGCGTTGATCGTCGTGTCATCGCCCTGGGTCGACGGAGCGGCCGCGGCCGGCCAGACGATGGACTGGTTGGCCGCCCGCGGCCTGACCGGTCTTGCTCCAACGCACCGTCATCGTCCTCAATGACTCCGACGGCCACGCCGACAAGCGAACGCGTTCGATTCTGGCGCAACAGTTTTCGAGCCAGGGCCAGATGGTCGTCGAGGTGCCGTTCGACGGGCACCTGCGTCCCGGCGGCGTCATCGACGGCACAGCCGAGATGTCTGCCGCGACCAGACGCCGCTTCATCGAGATCGCCGCGGCGCTCGCCGCGACACTTCCCGTCGCACGACGACCGCGGCCGCGAGCGCTACTGACGCCTGCTCACGGTCAGTCGATCTGGGCGATCAGCGATTCGATGGCGTCCACCGCCGCGGCCGGCACCGGCTCCTCGGATTCCGCGCGCACGACGTCATCCTCGGAAACGCCTGCGGCCTGAGCGGTTTCGAGGATCGTGAGGTTGGCTCCACGGCGCGCGGCATACAGTCGCTGTCCCAAGGTGGCCCGCGGAGCCCTGGCGGCGCGCAGCATGAGTTCGTCGTAGCGGCTGCGCACGGCGCTCAGCGCCTTGATCAACGCCGGCGAGACCTTGCTGATCCGAGCCGCCTGCGCGGCGACCGCCTCGAGCTGTCGTAGGTCGGCGAGTACCTTCGTCACGCGCGGTGTGAAGTCGGCGTCCTCCGCGGAGCGGCAGCGCCTCGATCGCCGAGCCGAAGAGTGCTCACCGCGGTGACGACCGCCTGGGCGATCAGTGGCGCCTCGTCGCTGAGGGCGGAAGACGGTTCGGCGCGGCCCTCGGCGAGGGGTTCGCCTTGGCGCAACCGGGCGATCGTTCCCGGCGGCCACCGCAGCACCTCCTCGAGCTTCGCCCGGGTACGTTCGCGCGGCCAGGCTCGGCCCTTTTCGAATGCGATCAGGGCGCCGGCGTTGATGACGCCGTCAGCGGCCAGGCTGCGCTGACTGATATCGAGTTCGCGTCGCCGGGCGGCGGCGGCGGCTACCGGCTCGAACCATGCCGGGATCCAACCCCTCGGCGGCCTCATCGGGCGGCTCCGGGTTGGTCATGGTCAGTGATCCTCGAGAAGCAAGCGGGGCGGACGGGCGACGCAATCGTAACCATCGCTACGGCCACCGCTACGACCTTGACCCCGTGTCGCAACGGAAATTTCCGTATCAAAGCTACATGTTGTCCGATTCGCCGAACTGTCTCAACGCTACGTTTTCTCGAGCAGTGGCCGCTTCCCCCAGCGCGGCTTCTCTGCAGATAGATGAGTCTTATTGCTGATCTCGTTTCGGGTGCGCGCGAGCGCTACGCTCACGGATAGGCAACTCTGGTGTAGCACTAACTGTTGCATCGCTACGGTTTCTGCGCTAGCTTTGCGGCATCGCGGCACGACCGCCGCAGGCGCAAAGAGGAGCGACAGCGATGAACACAACCCACTGGGACGAGACCCCGATCGGCGCATGCACCCGAGACCCGGAGCGCTGGACGACGTCGGCCGACGAAGAAGCCAAGGCGATCTGCCGCGCGTGCCCTCGTCGCTGGCTCTGCGCCGCCGAAGCATGTGAATTGCCGCGGGCGGAAGGGCTGTGGGCCGGGATCTACATCCCGGAGACCGGTCGCGGACGCACGTTTGCCCTCCGGCAACTGCGCTCCCTGGCCGAACGCAACGGCGTTCCGGTGCGGGACCGCCGCCTGTACGCCGAATCCGCCTGATCGTCCGCCCGGCGCCGGATCGGGGGGTCGGCGACGGGCGACTACCAGGTGTCGACGAACCGCCCGCCCGCAGGCCGATGCGCGCTCATGGTGGCCGCAGCCAACGTGTCGATGATCGAGTTGGCGGGTGTCCGCGGGGTCGATCACGTCGTCGATCTCGAAAAGCTGAGCCGCGTTGAGCGCCTTTGCGTTCTCCTGCGCGGCCGCGGTGGCCTGGCGCACCCGCTCCTCGCGCTCGTCGTCGTCGGCGATCGCCTCGAGTTCCTTGCGCAGGCCGAGCCGAACCGCCCCCTCGAGACCCATCGGACCCAAGTGCGCGCCCGCCCACGCCACGGTGAGCACCGGCTCATGCAGACTTCCGCCGAGCATCGCCTGCGCACCCAACCCGTATCCGCGGCGGAGAACGACCGCGATCAGCGGCACGCTCAGCGCCGCACCGGCGACGAGCATTCGCGAGGCGCGCCGCACCAGCGCCTCGGCCTCGGCCGCCGGGCCCACCATGTAACCCGGGCAATCGATGAGCGAAACGACCGGGAGCCCGAAGGCTTCGCACAGTTGCAGGAACCGGGCCGCCTTGTCCGACGCGGCAGCGGTAATCGCGCCGGCCATCACCATGGTGTTGTTGGCGACCACGCCCACCGGGCGGCCGTCGATGCGCGCCAGCGCGGTCACCATCTCTGCGGCGAAACGCGGGCGCAGGAACGTCACCGAGCCGTCGTCGGCCAGCGCTTCGATGATCGGGGCGATCGGATAGGCGCGTCGCGCACGTTCGGGAACCATTGTGCGCAAGCGTGTTTGGTCTCCCGCGTCGGCGGACGCAGTTGCGCCCTGAAAATAGGCGAGCAGCCGTTTGGTCACGGCCACGGCCTCCGCCTCGTCGGCGACGACGACATCGACGACGCCGTTGGGCTCCTGCATCGAGATCGGGCCCACCTCGTCCGGATGGACGTCGCCGAGTCCGCCGCCGGCGATCATCGCGGGCCCGCCCATGCCGATCGACGCATCCTCGGTGGCGACGATGAGATCCGAGCAGCCCGCGATCACCGCGTTGCCCGCGAAGCAGCGGCCCTTCACGATCGCGATGCGGGGCACGAGTCCGGACAACACCGCCCACAGCTTGAACGCGCGCGCATCGAGTGCCGAGACAGTCGGATAGTCGGTGTCACCCGGCCGTCCCCCGCCGCCTTCGGCGAAGAACACCGTCGGTAGCCGCAGTCGCTCGATCAGCTCGAAGAGGCGGTCCTTCTTGCGATGCCCCAGCGCCCCCTGAGTGCCGGCCAGCACGGTGTAGTCGTAGGACAGCACGGCACAGGCGCTGTGCTCGGCGCCGAAGAGTTCGCCGTTGACACGCGCCGTACCGGCCACCAGCCCGTCACCAGGTGTGCGGGCGATCAGATCATCGAGGTCACGCCGATGACGCTGGGCCGCGATCGCGAACCGCCCGTACTCGACGAACGAGCCCGCGTCGACGAGATCGTCGATGTTCTCGCGCGCGGTGCGGCCGTTTCGGGCGTGCCGGTGTGCGACTGCCTCGGGGCGTGCCGCGTCCTCGGTGAGCGCGCGGCGGCGCGCCAACTCCGTGTAGTCGTCGCTGCTCATCGCGTCAGATGCTAACAATGTGTGATTCTTAGCACCCTAATAGTTAGGGCGCTATCTAATCCGCGTAGGCTGTGGTTATGCCTAATGTGCAACAAGACGTCGATCCACTGGCCCTCGAACGGCAGGTGTGCTTCGCGCTGGCGGTCACCAACCGTGCAGTGTTGGCGGTGTATCGGCCGCTCCTCGAACCGCTCGGGCTGACCCATCCGCAGTATCTCGTGATGCTCGCGCTCTGGGACCGCCACCGGTCGCGGATCAATCGGCCGTTGTCGGTCAAGGAGATCGCCGCCGCGCTGCAACTGGATTCGGCGACGCTGTCCCCGATGCTGAAGCGTCTGGAGGCACTCGGGCTGATCACTCGCACGCGCAGTGCGATTGACGAGCGGGCCACCGATGTTGAACTGACCAAGATGGGTCTCCAGTTGCGCCGTCGTGCCCTCGAAATTCCATTCGCCGTGGTCGAAAGGCTGGGCGTGGGGTTCGACGAGCTCGAGCTGCTGCACAACGTGCTCACCCGGGTGAACGTCGCGGCCTTGGCCGCCGGCGCACTCGATAATGGGAAGGAATCATGATGAAACGCCCAGGACCACTGCAGTACGTCGGTTATATCTACGGCCGGCGACTCCCCGATGAGATGCGCGAGTGGGTGCGCAACGACCTCGCAGGCAACGGAGCCATCCGCAGGCACATCATCCGCATGGCCATCCCGCCGTTCCTTGTGCTTGCCCCGTTCTGGCTGCTTCCGGCATCGCTGTACGTGCATCTGGAGATGACGGTGCCGATCTACGCCTGGGCCCTGTTGATGACGCTGGCGCTGAACAAGGTGTGGCGCCGCTACCGGCTCGCCCAACACGATCTCGACCCGAACCTCGTGGACGCGATCAACCGCAAGAAGAACGCGCGCTACCACGAGGACTACATCGCGCGCTTCGGGCCGCGGCCGCCGGACGCCCAGCGGCAATCCAACAGCAGCCCGTTTTAGATGTCGATGCGTCAGAGCGAATTGATGATCTTGGTGGCAGTGGCCAGATCGGCGTGCGTCTCGGCCCGGTAGGCCTTGATGGCCGCGATCTTGTCACCGGATGAGACCAGTTGCCGCACATAGGCCGACACGCCCGTCTGCGCGAGTGCCTGTAGATCGGGGATGGCTACGCCAGTCTTTTCGTAGAGGTGTCGAACGAGCACTTCGAGCGTGCCGAGGCGTTCGTAGATGTCACTGTCGGTCATGGCGCCATTCTGACACCGGGGGCAGGTTATCCACAGGCACCGCGCGACGAGAGGCCGATCTGTCGGGCGGCGGGCTTAGCGTGCGGTCATGACGAACTGGATCAACACGGTCAGCCGTGACCACGTCGAGCGTGGGGTGCGCGGCCGCTTCACCCAGGCCAACCACGGCAAGCCGCACATGCTGCGCAAGATGGCGCGGGGTGACTGGATCATCTTCTATTCACCCAAGACGGTCTATCCCGACGGTGAACCGCTGCAGGCGTTCACCGCGATCGGACAGGTCGCCGACGATGAGGCCTACCAAGAAGACGTGGCGCCGGACTTCCAGCCGTGGCGACGCAACGTCGACTTCCTGGCATGCACCGAGACGCCGATTCGCCCGTTGCTCGAACAGCTCGACTTCGTCGAGGACAAGACCAGGTGGGGCTACAAGTTCCGGTTCGGCGTGTTCAAGATCGACGACCACGACTTCGAGGTCATCCGTTCGGCGATGACGGGGACCTCGCTGAGGCTTACTGTGGTTCGGTGAGCAACACCGACACGGCGCCGGCCGAAGTCGACTGTGCGGCATCGCCATTCGCCGGGGTGCTGCATCCGCGCGAGGTGCCGCTGGGCGGTCCGCGGGCCATCCGGGTGCGACGCACGCTGCCGCAGCGCGAGCGCTCACTGATCGGCGCGTGGTGCTTCGCCGACCACTACGGACCGCACGATGTCCGCAACGGGCCCGGCATGGACGTCCCGCCCCATCCGCACACCGGGCTGCAGACCGTCAGCTGGCTGTTCAGCGGCGAGGTCGAGCATCGCGACAGCGCGGGCGTGCACGCGATGGTGCGTCCCGGGGAGCTGAACCTGATGACCGCCGGCGCCGGCATCTGCCATTCGGAGGTGTCCACCTCGGCGACCACCGTGCTGCACGGTGTGCAGCTGTGGGTCGCATTGCCCGAGTCCGACCGCGACGCGGACCGCGGCTTCGACCATTTCGTGCCGGCTCCACGAACGCTGGGCGACGCCACGCTTCGGGTCTTTCTCGGCGAGCTCGCGGGCGAACGCTCGCCGGTGCACACCTTCACGCCGCTGCTCGGCGCGCAGCTCGATCTCGCGCCGGGCGCGGAGCTGACGCTGGAGATCGACCCCGCGTTCGAGCACGGCGTCCTACTCGACCAGGGCGGTGTCGAGGTCGCCGGGACTGCCCTCGACGATCGCGGACCTGGCGTTCCAGGGGACCGGACACCAGGGCTGAGCCTCGCCAACCGCGGCGACGGCCCTGCCCGCATCATTCTGCTCGGCGGGCCGCCGTTCCCCGATCGGCTGCTGATGTGGTGGAACTTCGTCGGCCGCAGCCACGAGGACATCGCGACGTACCGGCAACAGTGGGCAGGACGGCGACGACCGCTTCGGGGCGGTGCACGGATATCGCGGTGCCGTGTCGCGGTTGCCCGCTCCCCCGCTGCCGAACGCGACTCTTGCGGCCTCGGCCCAATCCCGGCGCCCTAGGCCGCTGACTCGGCGAAGGTGAACGCGGTGCCGACCGCGTTGGGCACGAACGCGTCGGGCAGTGCGGCCGCCAACCGGTGCTGGGCCTTCCATCCGGTGCAGTGGGCGGGGACGAGGAAGTCGGGTGCCATGTCGCGGAACGCGTTGACCGTCGGTTCGATGATCGGCTCGAAGACCTTCCCGGTGAGGTGAAACCCGCCGAGCAGTGCGTGCAGCCGGTCCACCCCCGTCAGCCGCATCGCATGCCGCGCGATGTTCACCGCACCGGCGTGACCGCAACCGGTGAGCACGACCAGGCCCCGGCCCCGGACGTTGACCACCAGCGCCTGTTCGTCGAGCAGCAGCGGGTCCGGCTCCCACTGCCCGCCGCGCCACGCCTCGTGGTTCGGCAACCCGCGCTCGAACTCCGTGGTGCGGTCGACCTCGCCGGTGATCAGCACCGAGCCGTCGAGCAGCAGCGACGGCTGACGTCGTTCGATCACCTCGAAGCCCTCGGCCTCGATCGCCGACCGGCTGAGCGTCGGCAGTTCCATCAGCGTCCGCGCCGGGTAGGGCGAAGCGGCGCCGGCTGAAGACCAGCGGGTGCACTGCCAGCGGCAGTCCGCTGCGCCCGCGTAAGCGGACCAGTCCCGGAAAGCCGCCGTCATGGTCGGGGTGGCCGTGGCTGAGCACGACCGCCTCGATCGCCGACGCGTCGAGTCCGATGCGTTCGAAGTTCGTCGCCATCCCGTCCGGCGAGATGCCGGTGTCGAAAAGCAGCGTGTGCGTGCGGTTCCCGCGACGGTGGTCACCAGTGCGGAGAAGCCGTGCTCGGCGATCAGGCCGGGCGTGGCGCGGCCCTCCTCGAACTGCTCTGCCGTCACCGGCGGCACCCGGCCCATCCCGGTGCGCCGGGCCGGGCCGGTGTCCCCCATCAAGGCGTCATAGCTGTTGTCCACCAGCGTGGTGATGGTGATCTCGTCGACCGGCTCGAGTGCGATCGGGTCGACCGCCGTGCCTGCCGCTTCACGCGGTGTGGACGCGAATGCCTCTGCGGCCGTGCCGCTGTCATCACACATCACTCCATCGTGCGCCGCCACGTACCCGCGGCCACCGCGATGAGCACAATCACACATTGCGGTAGACGCCGGTACGGTTTGGATCAGAACCGGCGTTGAAGGAGGCGGAGGAGAGCTATGGCCACCGACAAGACCGGCGCGCAGACCACCGTCACCAAGGAGTCCGACCGCTTCACCATCTCCGTGGACGGACAGACCGCCGGGTTCACCAAGATCCAGGATCGGGACGGCAGCCGGATCTTTCCGCACACCGAGGTGGACGACGCGTTTCAGGGGCGCGGTCTGGCGACGATCCTCATCGGCGAGGCGCTGCAGCAGACGCGCGACGAAGGCCTGCGGATCGTGGCGGAGTGCGAGATGGTCGCGGCCTACGTGAAGAAGCACCCCGAGTTCGACGACGTCGTCGACGCCTGACGCATAAGGCCGGCCCGTTATCGTCATGGCCGATGACCACACAGGACACCGCTGCCGACTCGGCGCGACGCGGAGGCACGCCGTCGGCCTTCTTCGTTCCTGACGGCGACGCCTTCGAACCCGCGCCGATCGCGCGCGGCCCGTGGGGACAGACGATCAGCGGCAACTACATCGGCGGCCTCCTGGGGCACGTCGTCGAGCGCGACGCCGGCGACCCCGATTTTCAGCCGGCCCGGCTCACCGTCGACCTGTTCCGCCCCGCGGCGTTGGCGCCCGTGCGGGTCGACACCAGCGTCGTGCGTCAGGGCCGGCGGCTGAAGCTGGTCGATGCGGTCGTGACGCAACAAGACACCGTCGTCGCCCGCGCGAGCGCACTGTTCCTGCGCCGCGGCGAGCAGCCGGTCGACGACATCTGGACGTCGCCGGTGACCATGCCCCCGCTGCCGCAGACGCCGGATCCCGTACCCCGGGGGTTGGCCACGCTGGTGTGGACCTACGGCAAGGAAGAGCACTCCCCGGGACCGGGCTTCGGGCTCAGCGCCTGGGAGCACTCCGGGCCGAAGTACATCTGGGTCCGCGATTTTCGGCCACTCGTCGAAGGCCAACCGCTCACCGCATTCACCCGCGCCGCGATGGCCGGCGACATGGCCAGCTCGTTAACCCATTACGGCCCAAGCGGTTTGCAGTTCATCAACGCGGACTACACGCTGACGCTCAGTCGGCTGCCGGAGGGCCCGTACCTGGGCCTGGCCGCGCTCACGCACTACAGCAATGCCGGCGTCGCGACCGGCGTCGCCACCATCGTCGATGAGTCCGGCCCGATCGGCAGCGCCGCCGCCACCGCGTTGTCGAACCCCGGTTTCGCCCCGGCACACCCCTAGCGGGGCTGCAGGATGAAGACCGGGATCTCGCGGTCCGTCCAGGATTTATAGGCGTCGAAGTCCGCGTACGCGTCGACCAGTTTCGGCCACAGCCGCGCCTTCTCCTCCGGGTTCGCGAGCAATGCGCGCACCGGTCGCCGGTCCCTGCCGATCTCGATGTGAACGTCGGGATCGGCGATGAGGTTGTGGTACCACTGCGGGTTCTCGTCCCGCCCACCCATCGACGCGACGATGATCACGTTGTCGCCGTCGTTCATGTACACCAGCGGCGAGACGAACGTCTTGCCGGATTTGCGGCCGCGGTGCTCGAGCAGCAGCGTCGGCACCGGCTTCTTCGCCCCCGCCCCGACCCGCCAGTTCGCGCCGATCTTCCCGCCGCTGCGCCGGTAGAGCCACGCATGCGCACGCCCGGAGTACTTCATAACTGTCTTGACGAAGCCGGAGTTGAGCTGCTTGGGCTTCTTGTCCGCGTCCATCGCATCCCCCTAGAGGTACTGAGCCGTGCTGCCGCCGATCGGCATCTCCGGCATGCCGAGCTTGCGGTGATCCCAGGAGCGCAGCCGGCTCGGCACCACCCGCACGCAGATTCGGTTGTTCATCATCTGGTCGATGAACGGGCGCATCTCGTCGCTGTAGGGCCCGGTGTATCGCTCCCACACGCTGATGCCCACGCGCAGAATGGTTTCCGGGTCGTCGACGATCTCGGTGGTTCCGTCGATGGACACCCCGCGCAGCGTGTTGTAGGACTGGCCGTCCTCGATCATCACCGTCACCCGTGGATCGCGACGCAGGTTGACGGCCTTCTGCGACTTGGCCTTGGTCTCGAACCAGATCTCGCCGTCGACCACCGCGTACCACATGGCCACCAGGTGTGGCCGCCCGTCCGGCAGCACCGTCGCCATGGTTGCGGTGCGGCTGCGCTCGATGAATTCGCTGATCTCGTCGTCGGTCATGACGATCTTCGCGCGCTCGTTGTTGCCCACGCAGTCGATACTTTCAGGTCGCGATGGGGTCGACGGTCACCGGGATGCCGTTCAGGGCGCCGTTGCCCGACGGCTCGTCGATGAAGGTCGGCGGAGACAGGATGTTGGTGTTCACCCCCGGCGAGTCATTTGCGACGGACATCCGGGTGCCGGGCTTGCCGTGGCCCCAGCCGTGCGGCATCGACACCACGCCCGGCATTATCTCGTCGGTCACTTCGACCGGCACCTCGATGCGGCCGCCCGCCGATGCGACCGCGACGCGATCGCCCGTCGTCACGCTGCGCTTTGTCGCGTCGTCGGTGTGCATCAGAAGGGTGCAGCGGTCCCTGCCCTTCATCAGCGGCGCGACGTTGTGCAGCCAGGAGTTGTTCGAGCGCAAATGGCGGCGGCTCACCAGGACCAGTTCGTCGGGTGCGCGCTCGAGGCGTGCGGCCAGCCGTGGCAGGTCGTCGAGCAGATATTGCGGCGCCAGCCGGATCTTCTTGTCCGCGGTGCCCAGCACCTCGGGCACCCTGGGGACCATCGGCCCGAAGTTGACACCGTTGGGCTGTGCCTTCAGCTTGTCCAGCGTCAGCCCGTCGGGGTTCTCGCCGTAGCGATCCCCGAACGGGCCGGTGCGCAGCGTGAGGTCCAGGATGCGTTCGGGGCCGCCGTGCTAGGTAGTGCCTTGCGGATCTCCGCGCCGTCGAGGCCCTGCGTGAATGCCATGTAGTCGAAGAAGCCGTCGTCGATCGCCGCGACGTCGACATCCTCGGCGGGCATGCCGGTGCACAGGCCGGTCAGCCGGATCAGGATCTCCCATTCCTCGGGCGCGTCCGGATCGGGTCGGACGAACACCGGCGCCGAGTAGTTGGCGATGCTGTTGACCGCGAAGTTCAGGATCAGGTCGTCGTGGTGGGGCTGCTCCAGCGGCGACGAGCCCGGCAGGATCACATCGGCGTGCCTCGTGGTTTCGTTGAGCCACAGGTCGACGGCGATCATCGCGTCCAGCGTCGGCAGCACCTCGTCGAGCTTGTGTCCGGCCGGCGCGGACAGCACAGGGTTGCCCGCGACGGTGATCAGCGCCTTGATCTGTCCCTCCCCCGGCGTCGCGATCTCCTCCGCCAGACACGACACCGGAACCTGCCCCAGCACCTCCTTGGCGCCGCGAACCCGCGTGCGGAACCGGCCGAACTCGGGTGCGCCGTCCTCCAGGCCCGGGATCGGCTGCACCGTCACCGACCACGCGGCGGGCCGTGGGAACATCGCGCCGCCGGGGTTGTCGAAGTGGCCGGTGAGGATGTTGATGACGTCGACGAGCCAGCTCGCCAGACTGCCGAATTCCTGATTGCACAACCCGATTCGCCCGTACACCACGGCGCGTTCGGTGCTCGCCAGTTCGCGCGCCAACGCCTCGGATCCGCTCCGCACCGACGCCGGTGACCGCAGCGACCCGCTCAGGGGACCAGTCCGCGGCGGCCTCGCGCATCCGGTCGAGGCCATCGATGTGCGGCGCCAGGTCTCCCAGCGCAACGAGGTCCTCCGCGAACAGCGTGTGTGCGACGGCCAACAGCAGCGCCGCGTCCGTGCCCGGCGTGATCGGCAGCCACTCGTCGGCTCGGGCCGCGGTGGCGGTGCGCACCGGATCGATGACAATCACCTTGCCGCGCTTGCGGATTCCATCGATGATTCCCATGACGTCCGGCGCCGCGAGCAATGAGCCCTGGGATGCTGCCGGGTTCGCGCCCATCACGACCAGCAGGTCGGTGCGCTCGATGTCGGGAACCGGGAACGACCACCACCCGCCGTACATCAGGTGCGACGACAGGTTCTTCGGCCATTGGTCCACGGTGCCCGGCGAATAGGACAGCGGGATGCCGGACATACCCAGCAGCACACCGGTGTATCGGCCAAGCGAGAAGGAGTGCGCAAGCGGGTTGCCGGTGTAGCACGTCACCGCGCCGATGCCGTGCTTCTCGATGACCGGGGCGAGCAATTCGGTGCAGCGGCGGAACGCGGCGTCCCAGGTGGTCTCCTGCCAGCGCCCGTCGACCTTGATCATGGGGCGCCGGATTCGGTCGGGGTCGTCGTGCACCGCGCCGAGAGTGGCGCCCTTCGGGCAGATGTGGCCGCGGCTCCAGGTGTCGTCGCGATTGCCGCGAATGCCGGCCACCCTGCCGTCGTCGACCTGGATCTCCAAGCCGCACATGGCTTCACACAGCGGGCATGTGTAGAGGTGCCGCCCGTCCTCGCCGATGCCGGCCAGCGGTTCGGGGACTCCTGCGGTCATCGCTGCCTCCGCTCGGATTTGTTGTGACACACTGTAACGACAAAGTGCAGGAAGGAGGCGCGAATCGTGGATACCGTCACACGGCGCCATCGACGCCAGGGCTCGCGCCGCGATCCCTCGATCGACGCCGCGGTGATCGCCGCGACCCGTCGCCTCCTCGTGGACCGCGGTTACTCCGCAACGACCATCGATCTGATCGCGGCCACCGCGAAAGTGAGCAGGCCTGCCGTTTATCGCCGATGGAAGTCCAAGGCGCAGCTCGTGCACGAGGCGCTGTTTCCCGACCTGGGACCCGAGCCTCCCGAGGACGACTTCGCCGCCGAGATCACCCGGCTGTGCCGCGGCGCGCTGAACATGTACGGCGACGCCGCCGTGCGCGAGGCAATCCCGGGTCTGCTCAACGACTTACGGTCGGACCGCCGGATGCGCCGCGTGCTCAGTGACCGGCTCGAGGCCACCGCGCGCGGCCAGCTCGACGACAAGGTGCGCGGCGCTGTCGCTGACGGCACCGCGCGCGCCGGCATCAGCGCCGACGTGATCATGGACGTCATCGCCGGCGGCGCCTGGTATGCGGTGTGTGTGCGTCGCATCAAGGATGTCGACGCCGCCGCGCCGAGCTCAGCGAGCTGGTGCTGCGCGGCGTGCTCACCTAGGCTCGCGCGTCGCGCATTCAGCCCGCCAGCTGTCACAAACGGAGCAGGCGCTTGGCGTTCTCATATCCGATCTTGTGGCGATCGGCTTCGGAGATATCGCAGGCCTCGAACCAATCGGATGCCTCGGCCATGTCCTCGTAGGGGTAGTCGACGGAGAACATGATCCTGTCGGCGCCCACGGTGTCCATCGCGCAGTGGAGTGCTGTGGTGCTGTAGTTCCCCGAGGTCGTGATCCAGATGTTTCGCCGGAGGTACTCCTGCAAGCGCAGCTCCACCTTGTCTCTTCGCGGGCTGTGCTCGAAGGCATGCTGAATGCGCCAGGCCTGGAAGGGAATCGTCTCGCCCATGTGGCCGATGATCACCTGGGCCGTCGGGAAGCGATCGAACACACCGCTGTAGACGATCCGCAGCATGTGGACGGCCGTCTCCGGGGAGTAGCCGAACACCATGCCCTGCAGTTCTTCGTGGCCCTGATACATCATGCGTTGATAGGAGACGCGGGGATGGATGTAGACCGGCACGTCGAGTGACGTCGCGGCCTCCCACAGCGGCGTGTACCGCTCATCGTCGAGGTATACGAGGTTGTCCTCGGTGTGCTGCTGGGCGTAGCCGTTGAACAGGACGCCCCTGAAGCCGAGCTGGTTTACACAGCGCTCCAGCTCTGCGGCCCCCTTCTCCGGATCATGCATTGCGACACTGGCGAATCCGCCGAAGCGGTCGGGGTGCTGGCTGATCTGTTCGGCCAAGAAGTCGTTGACGGCGGTGGCCGTGTCCTGCGCCTGAATCGGGTCGAGGATGTTCTCGATTCCCGGGCAGGTCAACGAGTTGACGACGAACTGGATACCGGCCTCGTCCATCGCAGGCAGACGGGTTTCCTCGAAATCGAACAGGCGCGGCGCGACGGCGTCGATGTATTGCTGGTTCAACGCATTGTCTTCCCTGTGCCAGCTGAAGTCGGGGTTGCCGTTCTGGTCCAGCTTCATTGCCTGCTTATGGGCAAATGCCTCTTCCAGAGCGATCTTCGGCAGCGGTGGGCGCGGAGCGGGCACGTGCATGGTTGGTAGCGGTGCGACAGACATGATCTCCTCCTATGGGTGGGCCGACCAAGCGTCGGGCCGGCGTCGAATTTGGCTTTCGCTCAACTGTTTTCGACGCGAGAGGATCGAGGCAATGCGCTTCACTACGTCGGACTGGGGCGGTCCGCTCGTATCGGAACACTCTTAACTGTACTCGAGTACATAGTTGGATGCAAGTATAATCTTGTACTGTGATACAGTCACATTGTGACAAGTATCGCCGCGGGTGACCGTCGGGCTAGACGCAAGCAGGAGACCCGTGAACGGATCATCGACGCCGCCGCTGTGCTGTTCATCGTGCAGGGCTATGACGCGACAACCGTTGACCAGATCTCAGAGGCCGCCGATGTGGCGCGGGGCACCTTTTTCAACCATTTCCCGGGGAAAGAAGATGTCACCTTCGCCTGGATCGACCGGCGTCGAGCCGAGATACGAGACAGCATCGCCGCGGCAAGCGGCCGCGACGCCGCTGCCCGCATCGTCGAGGGTTTCAAAGTCGCAGTCAAGCTCTACGACGCCGACAGCACCGCCAGACGCCCGATGGTCCGCATCTGGATCCGGTGTGGCGGCCCGTTCGGTCCCGGCCACGGCCAGACCGCCGAATCGATCCGCGCAGTCCTCGACGAGGGCAGCCGGGCCGGGCAACTGCGCAAGAGATCTCGACACCCGCACCGCCGCCCTGCTGCTCCAGGACGCCTTCGTCGGGGCCCTCTGCCGGTGGGCGGCCGCCGACACAGGACTCGTTAGAGCAACATCTCCAACCCGTGCTCGATCTCGTCATGCCCCTGCTTCGCCCTTAGCGCCGAGCGGCTCCCCTTCGCGTCGGCGTCTACGGGCCGCCGATGCTCCAGCCGTTATTCCAGGGGCTGTTGCCGCCGGGCATGTTCTGCAGCATCCCCAGGCAGGTCCCCAGATGCTCACCCGGAATGCACGGGATGCCGTTGACTGTCGGTATGGACGCCGGGCGCGGAGCACTGGCCGGTAAACGGGTCGGTGTAGAAACTCGGTGGGCAGGCGGCGGCGGGCGCCGCGGTCACCAGCGGCGCGGCCGCGAAGGCCGCCGCACAGCCGACCGCCATGAACAATCTGGAGAACTCGCTTCGAACAGCCATCGTCATTCGCGCTTCCGTCGGCGTATGAGTTCGAGCCTGGGCACGACAGCCGCGACCCGTTCGGGTCATGGCTTTCGCCGCGACTGTGAGTCTAATTGCGGCGAAGATTGTGGGCGAAGGGGGACTTGAACCCCCACGTCCCGAAGGACACTGGCACCTGAAGCCAGCGCGTCTGCCATTCCGCCACTCGCCCCAACAACCGGGGGAGCCTATCACGCACGACACCCCGCTCCCCAACCCTACCGTGACGGGGCGGGGGCTCACGATCGTCGGGATTCGGCTGGCTGACCTGCCGCGTATCCGATTCTCAGAATTCTGTTGGTCCCGCTGCACTGTGCTGGGCCGATACCATGCATGTAAGTACTGTCGCCAGGCGACACGCGGTTGCCGACAGCATGAACAGGACCGACTGACAACGACGAGCGAGGCGGGCGGTGATATGGGTCTAGTCGACCGCTTCGAGCGCAAACTCGAGTCGACCGTCGGCGACGCATTCGCCCGGGTGTTCGGCGGATCGATCGTCCCGCAAGAGGTCGAGGCGATGCTTCGCCGGGAAGCCGACGGCGGAGCACGCGAAGTCCACGGCGGCCGTATTTTGGCTCCAAACGACTACGTCATTACCCTCAGTGTGCCTGACTATCAGAAGGTGAGCGCCGACCCGGACCTCACATCAGCGACTTTTGCCAAGCACTTGGAGGGATACATCCATGAGCAGGGGTGGCAAACGTATGGTGATGTGGTCGTCAGGTTCGAACAATCATCCAGCCTGCACACCGGACAGTTTCGCGCGCGCGGTGCGGTCAACCCCGACTCGACCACGGGCGAACCCGACCCGCCACCACGAGAACTCTCGTCCAACGCAGAATCAGGAGCACCGATGAGCGACAATCCGAGCTACCGCGGCGGCCAGGGACAGGGGCGGCCCGCCGACGAGTACTACGACGAGCGGTACGGCCGCCAACCGGACGACCGGGCCGCAGATCCCCGCGGCCAATACCCTCCGCAGGACCAGGGCTACCCGCCCCCGGGTCCGCCGCGCCAGGGCGGCTACCCCGAGCAGGGCGGCTACCCCGAGCAGGGCGGCGGTTACCCGGACCAAGGGGGTTACCCCGAACAGGGCGGCTACCCGGACCAGGGCTACCCGCCGCAGTCCTACGAACAGCGCCCACCCGCCGGCGGATACGGACCGCCGGCCGGCGGTGGATACCCGGACCAGGGCTACCGTCAGGCGCCCGGTGGATACCCGCCGCCCCAGCCCCAGCCCGGCCAGCCCGGCTATGGCGGCGGGCCGGCGGCGGACTACGACTACGGCCGCCCGCCCGCGCGGCCCGATGAGGGCGGCTACGGTCGGCCCGAGCCGCGGCCCGCGTACCCCGACCAGGGCGGCTACCCCGAACAGGGCGGCTATCCGGATCAAGGCGGCTACGGCGGCCAGGCCTACGGCGCGCCAGGACTACGCCCAGCCCGACTACGGCCGCTACGCCGAGCCCGCGGCCGGTGGTGGTTACGCCGAGCCCGGCTACGGCGACCCTGCGGGCGGCTACGACTACGGCCAGCCCCCCGCGCAGGGCGGCTACAGCGGCTACGGGCAGGGCGACTACCCGGCCGGCGGTGCGGCCGTCACCCTGCAGCTCGACGACGGCAGCGGCCGGACCTATCAGTTGCGCGAAGGCGCCAACGTGATCGGCCGCGGCCAGGACGCGCAGTTCCGGCTGCCGGACACCGGCGTATCCCGTCGGCATCTGGAGATCCGCTGGGACGGCCAGGTCGCGCTGCTGTCCGACCTCAACTCCACCAACGGCACCACGGTGAACAACGCGCCGGTGCAGGAGTGGCAGCTCGCCGACGGCGACGTCATCCGGCTGGGCCACTCCGAGATCATCGTCCGCGTGCACTGAGCCTGGCCGGTCGCGGGCCGGCCGCCGGCGGAGGGGAAGCTGTTCGCTTCACCCTCACGTCGGTGGCCGTCCAAGTATCGTGACGTTGCCAAAGTTGCCGATGCGACGAGAACGAACGGGGACGGAGAGGACGTCAGATGCAGGGGTTAGTACTGCAACTGACGCGCGTCGGCTTCCTGTTGCTGCTGTGGCTGTTCATCTGGTCGGTGCTGCGGATCCTGCGGACCGACATCTATGCACCCACCGGCGCCGTCATGGTGCGACGAGGACTGCCGCTGCGCGGTTCACTGCTGCCCAACCGCGGCCGCCGTAACGAGGCGCGCCAGCTGGTGGTCACCGAGGGCGCACTCGCCGGCACCCGCATCACGCTGGGCAGCCAGCCGGTGCTGATCGGCCGGGCCGACGACTCGACGCTGGTGCTCACCGACGATTACGCTTCGACGCGGCACGCCAGGCTGTCACCTCGGGGCTCGGAATGGTACGTGGAGGACCTAGGATCGACCAACGGCACATACCTTGACAGGGCGAAGGTGACGACGGCGGTACGGGTTCCGATGGGCACGCCGGTTCGGATCGGCAAGACGGTAATCGAGCTGCGCCCGTGACACTCGTGCTTCGATACGCCGCGCGCAGCGACCGCGGCCTGGTGCGCGCCAACAACGAGGACTCGGTCTATGCCGGTGCGCGGCTGCTCGCGCTCGCCGACGGCATGGGCGGGCACGCCGCCGGTGAGGTCGCCTCCCAGCTGGTGATCGCCGCGCTGGCCCACCTCGACGACGACGAGCCGGGCGGCGATCTGCTGAGCAAGCTCGACGCCGCGGTCCGAGAAGGCAACTCGGCGATCGCCGCGCACGTCGAGGCCGATCCCGAGCTCGAGGGCATGGGCACCACGCTGACCGCAATCCTGTTCGCGGGCAATCGGCTTGGGCTCGTACACATCGGCGACTCGCGGGGCTACCTGCTGCGCGACGGCGAGCTCGACCCAGATCACCAAGGACGACACGTTCGTCCAGACGCTGGTCGACGAGGGCCGCATCACCGCCGAGGAGGCGCACAGCCATCCGCAGCGATCGCTGATCATGCGGGCGCTGACCGGCCATGAGGTCGAGCCGACGCTGATCATGCGCGAAGCCCGTGCCGGTGACCGTTACCTGCTGTGCTCGGACGGCCTGTCGGATCCGGTCAGCCACGAGACCATCCTCGAGGCGCTGCAGATCTCCGACGTCGCCGAAAGTGCCGACCGGCTCATCGAATTGGCGCTGCGCGGCGGCGGACCGGACAACGTGACCGTGGTGGTGGCCGACGTCATCGACTACGACTACGGCCAGACCCAGCCGATCCTGGCGGGCGCGGTCTCCGGCGACGACGACCAAGTGGCGCCACCGAACACCGCGGCGGGCCGGGCGTCGGCGTTCAACCCGCGCCGCAACGTGGCCAAACGGGTTCTGCCACCGACCGGAAGAGCCTGCGCGGCCGCCGCGGTCGCGCCGCCGGATCATCATCGCCGCGGCGTTGCTGATTCTCGTGGTGCTCGCCGGGCTGGCCATCGGCCGCGAGATCGTTCGCAATAACTATTACGTCACCGCGCACGACGGCACCGTGTCGATCATGCGCGGTGTTCAGGGTTCCTTTCTCGGCGTAGCGCTGCAGGAGCCCTTTCTGTCGGGCTGTCTCAACGCGCGAAATGAGTTGTCGCTCATCGGCGCCGGCCAATCCCGGGACCGTCTTGACTGCCGCATGCTCCGTGTCAACGACATGCGTCCCTCCGAGCGCGCGCAGGTGATCGCGGGCCTGCCGTCGGGCACATTGGACGAGGCCATCACCCAGATCGAGCAGCTTGCGCACGGCTCGGTGCTGCCCGTCTGCGCACCTCGCCGCCGCCGCCCCGCACCAGCGCGGTGCCGCACACGCCTGCGCCCACGAATTCGCCTGGGGTACCTAACATTCCGTCCGGAGACTGTGCCACCGCCCGGCGACAGACGCCCGCACCGGCGCAGACACCCGCACCGGAAACCCCGCGCACGATCACGCCGGCGCGCCGCCGACGGCACCGATCGGGTCGCCCGCGCCGCCGGCGCCAGAGCCCACCGGCCGCCACCGCCTCCGCCACCGCCCTCCCCGACCGTCACCGCGCTGCCTCCGCCTCCGCCTGAACCGGGGACCAACTGCCGGGAAGTGTCATGACGACACAACCGCAGTCCCCCGTGGCCGTCACGCCCCCGCTGCCCAACCGGCGCAACGCCGAACTGTTCCTGCTCGGATTCGCCACCGTGATCACCACGGTGGCGCTTCTGCTTGTCGAGGCCAACCAGGAGCAGGGCCTGCACGCGGATCTCGCTCAGTACGCCGTCGCGTATCTCGCGCTGTTCAGCGGCGCGCATCTGGCGGTGCGGCGGTTCGCGCCGTACGCCGATCCGCTGTTGCTGCCGGTTGTCGCTCTTCTGAATGGCTTGGGCCTGGTGATGATTCACCGCCTGGACCTCGCCGAGGGTGCGCTGACCCGGGAAGGGCTGGGCGGCACCGCCAACCAGCAGATGCTGTGGACGCTCGTCGGCGTCGTCGCCTTCTCGCTCGTGGTGATCTTCCTGCGCGACCACCGCATGCTGGCGCGGTACGGATACGTCTGCGGGCTGACCGGGCTGATCCTGTTGATCATCCCGGCCGTGCTCCCCCGCTCGATGTCGGAGCAGAACGGCGCCAAGATCTGGATTGAGTTGCCCGGCTTCTCGATTCAGCCCGCCGAGTTCTCCAAGATCCTGCTGCTCATCTTCTTTGCCGCGGTGCTGGTGGCCAAGCGCAGCGTGTTCACCACCGCGGGCAAGCACTTTCTCGGCATGGACCTGCCCCGTCCTCGCGACCTGGCTCCCCTTCTGGCCGCCTGGGTCGCCTCGGTGGGGGTGATGATCTTCGAGAAGGACCTGGGCACGTCGCTCCTGCTGTACGCGTCCTTTCTCGTGCTGCTGTACATAGCCACCGACCGGTTCAGTTGGGTGGTCATCGGCTTGGCCCTGTTCGCGGCGGGAAGCGTTGCGGCGTACTACGTTTTCGACCACGTACAGGTTCGCGTGCAGAACTGGCTGGACCCCTTCGCAGATCCCGATGGCGCCGGCTACCAGATGGTGCAGTCGCTGTTCAGCTTCGCGACAGGGGGAATCTTCGGTACCGGCCTCGGCAACGGCCAGCCCGGTACCGTGCCCGCCGCGTCGACCGACTTCATCATCGCGGCGATCGGCGAGGAGCTCGGGCTGGTCGGGTTGGCCGCCGTGCTGATGCTCTACACGATCGTCATCATCCGCGGGCTGCGCACCGCGATCGCGGTTCGCGACAGCTTCGGCAAGCTGCTCGCCGCCGGGCTGGCCTCCACCCTGGCCATCCAGTTGTTCATCGTGGTCGGTGGCGTCACCAAGCTGATTCCGTTGACAGGGCTGACGACACCGTGGATGTCTTACGGCGGCTCGTCGCTGCTCGCCAACTATGTGCTGCTGGCGATCCTGGTCCGGATATCGCATTCGGCACGCCGCCCCATCGTCACGACTTCCCAAGGCTCGACGCCGATCGCCGCCGCGAGCACCGAGGTGATCGAGAAGGTATGAACACCTCGCTGCGCCGCATCTCCGTCACGGTCATGGCTCTGGTCGTGTTGTTGTTGGCCAACGCCACCCTCACGCAGGTGTTCACCGCGGACGGTCTGCGCTCCGATCCCCGCAACCAGCGCGTCCTGCTCGACGAGTATTCGCGGCAGCGGGGCCAGATCTCGGCAAGCGGCCAGCTGCTGGCGTATTCGGTCTCGACCAACGGGCGGTTCCGGTTCCTTCGCGTCTACCCCAATCCGTTCGCCTACGCGCCGGTCACCGGCTTCTACTCGCTGCAGTACTCGAGCACCGGGCTCGAGCGCGCCGAGGACAGCATCCTCAACGGCTCGGATGAAAGGCTGTTCGGGCGTCGGCTGGCCGACTTCTTCACCGGTCGTGATCCGCGTGGTGGCAATGTCGACACCACCATCAAACCCCAAGTGCAGCAGGCGGCTTGGGATGCGATGGAAGATGGCTGCAACGGCCCGTGCAAGGGCGCCGTGGTCGCGCTCGAACCGTCGACCGGCAAGATTCTCGCGATGGTATCGGCCCCGTCCTACGACCCCAACCTGCTGGCCACCCACAACCTGGACGCGCAGTCGGCAACGTGGCAGCAGCTGCGCGACAACCCCGACTCGCCCCTGGTTAACCGCGCGATCTCGGAAACCTACCCGCCGGGCTCGACGTTCAAGGTCATCACCACTGCCGCGGCGCTTCAGCATGGTGCGACCGAGAACACCCAGCTGACCGCCGATGCTCGAATCCCGTTGCCGGACAGCACCGCAACGCTGGAAAACTACGGCGGAACGTCGTGCGGGGGCGGCCCGACTGCGTCGCTACGCGATGCCTTCGCGAAGTCCTGCAACACCGCGTTCGTTCAGCTCGGCCTCGACACCGGCGCTGACGCGCTGAAGTCCACGGCGCACGCGTTCGGTCTGGACACCCCTCCCCCGACGATGCCGCTGCAGGTCGTCGAATCCACCGTCGGACCGGTCACCGACGCCGCGGCCCTCGGCATGTCGAGCATCGGGCAGAAAGACGTCGCGCTGACTCCGCTGCAGAACGCGATGGTCGCCGCGACCATCGCGAACAAAGGGGTGACTATGCGGCCGTACTTGGTCGATAGCCTGAAGGGACCCGACCTGGCAGATATCAGCACGACGGCTCCGGCAGAAGAGCGCCGGGCCGTGCCTCAGCAGGTCGCAGATACACTGACGGATCTGATGGTCGCCGCGGAGCAGGTGACGCAGCAGAAGGGAGCCATCGCCGGCGTGCAGATCGCCTCGAAGACCGGCACAGCGGAGCACGGCACCGATCCGCGCAACACTCCGCCGCATGCCTGGTACATCGCCTTCGCGCCCGCTCAGGCACCCAAGGTCGCGGTTGCTGTCCTCGTCGAGAATGGCGGCGACCGGCTGTCGGCCACCGGCGGGGCGGTTGCGGCACCCATCGGACGCGCCACGATCGCCGCGGCACTTCGGGAGGGCTCATGAGCCCGCGAAGGCGAGCGCGAGTGAGGATCGCAGCGAGGTACGTGGGCCCACGCCCGAAGGGCAGGGGACGAGGACCGGTGGGCCCACGCCCGCAGGGCAGGGGACGAGTGGGAGTCGAGCAATGAGCCCACGCGTGGGAGTGACATTGTCGGGCCGCTACCGGCTGCAGCGCCTGATCGCCACCGGCGGCATGGGCCAGGTCTGGGAAGGCATCGACTCGCGCCTGGGCCGTCGGGTCGCGGTCAAGGTGCTCAAGGCCGAGTACTCGGAGGACTCGGAGTTCGTCGAGCGATTCCGCGCTGAGGCGCGCACCGTCGCGATGCTGAACCACCCGGGAATCGCCGGCGTGTACGACTACGGCGAAACCGACATGGACGGCGAGGGCCGCACCGCGTACCTGGTGATGGAACTGGTCAACGGTGAACCGCTGAACTCCGTGCTCAAGCGCACCGGTCGGCTGTCGCTCCGGCACGCGCTGGACATGCTCGAGCAGACCGGCCGCGCCCTGCAGGTCGCGCACACCGCCGGGCTGGTGCACCGCGACGTCAAACCGGGCAACATTCTCATCACGCCAACGGGACAGGTGAAGCTCACCGACTTCGGCATCGCCAAGGCCGTCGACGCCGCGCCGGTCACCCAGACCGGCATGGTGATGGGCACCGCGCAATACATCGCACCCGAGCAGGCTCTGGGCCACGACGCGACCGCGGCCAGCGACGTGTACGCGCTGGGAGTCGTTGGCTACGAGTCTGTTTCGGGGAAGCGCCCGTTCACCGGCGATGGCGCCCTGACGGTGGCAATGAAGCACATCAAGGAGACGCCGCCGCCGCTGCCCGCCGACCTGCCCCCCAACGTGCGCGAGCTCATCGAGATCACCCTGGTCAAGAACCCGGGGATGCGGTACCGCTCCGGCGGCCCGTTCGCCGACGCGGTGGCCGCGGTGCGCGCCGGGCGCCGCCCACCCCGGCCCAACATGGCGCCGTCCATCGGGCGTGCGACGCCTGCGGCCGTCCCGTCGGCCGCCCAGGCCCGCGCCGCGGCCGACCTGACGAATCGCGCCCCTGTCGCCGCTGCGCGCGCCCGACCGGCAACGGGCACCCATCGCACCCCGCCGCCCCGCCGCACGTTCTCCTCGGGTCAACGCGCGCTGCTGTGGGCGGCCGGGGTGCTCGGCGCGCTGGCCATCGTCATCGCGGTCCTGATCGTGCTGAACGCCCAGGACCGCAAGGACAAGGAGCCGCCGCCGCCGACGATCACGAACACCATCACCCAGACCACGCCGGCGCCGACAGCGATGCCCGATTGGACCGATCAGGGTGGCATCGGTCATGGTGGACAAGAATTCGGGGTAACCCGACAAGACGTGATCGCGTCCCCGGCAAAGGTGCAGGTGACGCCCTCGGCCCCAGAACAGACATGGCAATGACCACCCCCCAGCACCTGTCCGACAGGTATGACGTCGGCGAAATTCTTGGCTTCGGCGGTATGTCCGAGGTCCATTTGGCGCGCGACCAGCGGTTGCACCGCGACGTCGCCATCAAGGTGCTGCGCGCCGACCTGGCCCGCGATCCGAGTTTCTATCTGCGGTTCCGCCGGGAGGCGCAGAACGCCGCCGCGCTGAACCACCCGGCGATCGTCGCGGTCTACGACACGGGTGAAGCCGAGACGCCCAGCGGGCCGCTGCCCTACATCGTGATGGAGTACGTCGACGGGGTCACGCTGCGCGACATCGTGCACACCGAGGGACCCATGCCGTCGACACGGGCGATCGAAGTGATCGCCGACGCGTGCCAGGCGCTGAACTTCAGCCACCAACACGGCATCATCCACCGCGACGTCAAGCCGGCCAACATCATGATCAGCAAGGCCGGCGCCGTGAAGGTGATGGACTTCGGCATCGCCCGCGCACTCGCCGACGCCAACAGCGTCACCCAGACGGCGGCGGTGATCGGGACGGCGCAGTACCTGTCGCCCGAACAGGCCCGCGGCGAGAAGGTCGACGCCCGCTCCGATGTGTACTCACTGGGCTGTGTGCTGTTCGAAGTCCTCACCGGCGAGCCACCTTTCGTCGGTGATTCGCCGGTTGCGGTGGCCTATCAGCATGTCCGAGAGGATCCGGCGGCGCCTTCGCAGCGTCACGAGGACATCTCCCCCGAGCTGGATGCCGTCGTGCTCAAGGCGCTGGCCAAGAACCCCGACAACCGGTATCAGACCGCCGCGGAGATGCGCGCCGATCTGGTGCGGGTGCACAGCGGTGAGCAACCGGAGGCACCGAAGGTGTTCACCGACGCCGAGCGCAGCTCGCTGATGTCGGCGCCGGCGGATGGTCATCGGACCGCGCCCATCGATCCGGTGGTGCGCCCGCACGCCCAGTACATCGAGGGCGAGCGCCGCGGATCGGTGGGGCGCTGGCTGATCGCGGTCGCCGTGCTGGCGGTGCTGACGGTGGTCGTGACCATCGCGATCAACATGTTCGGCGGCAGCACGCGCGACGTGCAGGTTCCCGATGTGCGCGGTCAGGCTTCCGCCGACGCCATCGCCGAACTTCAGAACAGCGGCTTCAAGACCCGCACGCAGCAGAAGCCCGATTCCAGCGTTCCGCCCGACCACGTGATCGACACCGACCCGGGCGCCGACTCCTCCGTCGGCGCCGGCGACGAGATCACCATCAACGTCTCCACCGGTCCTCAGCAGCGCGAGGTCCTGGACTGCAAGGGCCTCAGCCTATGCCGACTGCGTCGAGAAGCTCACCGACGCCGGGTTCGGCAAGTTCAAGGAGAGCAGGTCGGAGTCGACGCCTGAACAGAAGGACCGGGTATTGGCGACCATCCCCGGCGCCAACCAGACGTCGGCGGTCACCAACGAGATCACGATCGTGGTCGGAGACGGACCGCGAAGCCGGCCGGTGCCCGACGTGAAGAGCCAGACGGAGGATTCCGCGCGGCAGATCCTGACCGCGTCCGGATTCCTCAATGTCGTCACGGTTCAGGTCGACAGCACAGCACCGTGCGGCCAGGTGATGGGCACCCTTCCGCCCGCGGGCGGGGATGCTCCGGTCGATACGCCGATCCAGTTGCAGGTTTCTCGATGCAACCAATTCATCATGCCCGACCTGCGCGGAGGGTTCTGGACCGACGTCGAGCCGAACCTGCGCAACGCCTACGGCTGGACGGGTCAGCTGATCAGGAGTCCGGACGTGCAGAACAGCGGGCAGAGAACCAACGCCGTGGTGACTCAGAGTCCGGCGCCGGGCACGCCCGTCAAGTTCGGCGACCCCGATCACGCTGAGCTTCGCGTCGTAGCGGCAGCCACCGCCGTGGCCACCTCGTCCTCGAGCTGACGGACCAGTCCCTCCGGCGGCGCGGCGCCGCAGTAGCCCAGCCAATTGGCCAGCATCCGGTGCCCGCCCTCGGTCAGGATCGACTCGGGGTGGAACTGGACGCCGTGGATCGGCAGCTCGACGTGGCGCACGCCCATGATCACGCCGCCCTGCGTGCGCGCGATGACTTCCAGCTCGGCGGGCACGGTGTCGGGCAGGATGGTCAGCGAGTGATAGCGCGTCGCGGTGAAGGGATCCGGAAGTCCTTGTAGCACACCGACATTGCTGTGAAACACGGTGCTGGTCTTGCCGTGCAGCAGTTCGGGGGCGCGGTCGACGGTGCCGCCGAACGCCACGCCGATGGCCTGGTGGCCCAGGCAGACGCCGAGCAGCGGGGTCTTCGCCTCCGCGCACGCCTTGACCAGCGGGACGGAGGCGCCTGCGCGCTCCGGTGTGCCGGGGCCGGGGCTGAGCAGGACGCCGTCGAAATCGGCGGCCGCCGTGGCGAAATCGGCCTCGGTGGACAGGCGGTCGTCGTCGTTACGCCAGACCTGCGCGTCCACCCCGAGCTGGCCCAGGTACTGGACCAGGTTGAACACGAAGCTGTCGTAGTTGTCGACGACCAAGACCTGCATCAGCCCAGGTTACTGGTGCAGTAGCCGAGGGGGCCGATCGGTTTGGCGAACTTCATCCGCACGGGCTCGGTGTAGCCGACCAGGTCCACCTGGCGCCCGCGGTTCTTCGGAGTAGCCCAGCCCGAACCGCACGACGTACTGCTTGTACAACGTCACCGCGGGCGTCGCCGCGATGGCGGCCTGCATGGCGGCCGCGTCGCCGATCGCGGAGATCACATAGGGCGGGCTGTAGGTGCGGCCGTTGAGCAGCAGGGTGTTGCCGACGCAGCGCGGTGCAGAGGTCCCGATGATCCGCTGGTCCTGCATCTGGATGCCCTCGGCGCCCGCGCTCCACATGGCGTTCAGCACGGCGTCGATGTCCTGCTGATGGACCACCAGGTCGTCGGGGGAGGCGTCGCGTGGAAAGCGTCCCTCGGCGTCGCGCTGGGCGTCGTTGAGCGTGACGACGAGTCCCGGCCCGCGTCATCGGGTCGAGGCCGGCGCCGGCGGCAAGGCGGTCGGCTCGATTGGTGATCGCGGCCAGCGCCGCGTCGGCACCGGGTGAGCCGCCGTGGTGCGATGTCGAACGGCTGCCACCAGCGAGTCACGCTCGGCGCTGAGGCGGTCCACCGACTGCTGTGTCTCGCGAACCAGGTCGACCAGCCGCGGTGCGTCGCTGCGCCGGATCTCGCCGCCTCCGGAAACATCGTGGGTGGTGGCCAGCAGAAGGCCCGCCAACAGGCACACCACCGGCACGCCGAAGCGCCACGCGGTGCCGGGACCTCGCAAAAGCCGGGGACGTGGTCCCCGCTGCAGCTCGGGAGGCTGGTCCATCGGATGCTCTCCTGCGGTCTCGCCTGCGTTAGGCTCGTAGGTACATCGTCGCACCGTGTGACGCCGACTGTCCGAAGGTATCCATGCCCAAGTCCAAGGTTCGCAAGAAGAACGACTTCACCATCAGCCCGGTGAGCCGGACCCCGGTCAAGGTCAAGGCCGGGCCGTCGAGCACTTGGTTCGTGGTCTTTTTCATCGGACTGATGCTGATCGGCTCTTCTGGCTGATCATCTTCCAGCTGGCGCGGCGGACCCGATGGGCCGTCGTTCCTGCAGTGGATGGGACAGCTGGGCCCGTGGAACTACGCGATCGCATTTGCTTTCATGATCACAGGTCTGTTGCTCACGATGCGCTGGCGCTGAGCCCATACTTTCGGGTATTGAATTCAACTTGGTCTCCGTGCGTTACCCGATTAGCAACCTGGCGGTCATCAGATCACACGGATGTGATTCATCCCCATTGGGGATAGCACTTGTGGATAACCTCATTAGCAACGGTAAAAGGGTGTTAAGGCACCGTGCAGCAAACTGAGTGGAGCCCGTCCGACGCTCGGCATCGCAGCTTGCGGCATAGCCGGACTTATCTTGGCTATCGGCGCTGTGACCCTGATCACAGACCCTCCCGGGCGCATCCTGGTCGGCATTGCCGCCGCCGGATTGATTGTGTTTGCAAGTCTCTCTTGGCGCGCACGCCCGAAGCTGGCAATCAGAAACGACGGACTGGTAACCCGCGGCTGGTGGCAGCACGTCCGTGCTGCGGCGCGACGACATCAAGCTCATCCGCATCACCGAGTTCCGCCGGATCGCGCGCAAGGTGCGGCTACTTGAGATCGACACCGTCGACGATCGGCTGCTGGTGTTCACCCGATGGGATCTGGGCACCGACCCGCTGGACGTCCTCGACGCCCTGACCGCCGCCGGTTACGCCGGCGACGCTGACGCCCTAGGCGACGTGATCGACTCGACGACCACCGGCTCGGTCGGCCGGTCGCTGCGGTCGACCGCGGTGGTCGCGATCGCGTCGACGACCTTCTGCGACTCGGGATCGACGACCTCGCCGAAGATCGTGTGCTTGCGGTTCAGGTGCGGCGTCTTACCGACCGTGATGAAGAACTGCGATCCGTTGGTGCCCGGTCCCGCGTTGGCCATCGCCAGCAGATAGGGCTTGTCGAACTGCAGTTCGGGGTGGAACTCGTCGGCGAACTTGTAGCCGGCGCCGCCGCGGCCGGTGCCGGTCGGGTCGCCGCCCTGGATCATGAACCCGTCGATGACCCGGTGGAAGATCACGCCGTCGTAGAACGGGCCCGACGATCCGCCCGACGCGTTCTCGGTGCTGTAGTCCTTGGTGCCCTGTGCCAATCCGACGAAGTTGGCGACGGTCTTGGGGGCGTGGTTTCCGAAGAGTGCGATCTTGATGTCACCGCGGTTCGTGTGCAGCGTCGCAGTCGCTGTCTGAATGGGGCTCGTCACGGGATGCCAGTGTGCCACGCTCGCTTCGATGCCCAACGCCGCACCGCTGCGTTCGGGTTGGTGGCAGGCTGGTAGTCATTCCGTTCAGTCCGCGAAAGAGGTGGAGCATGAGCTCGAGCACGGATATCCGGTTGACCTCGGGTCAGCGGTTGGGCCGCGGCCTGAAGAACACCGCGGTCGGGCCGGTCGACGTCACCAGGGGAGCGTTGGGCGTCGCGCTGCGTTCGGTGGCGCTCGTCGGCCGCCTGGGTGGGCAACCGGTACCGCCGGGGCCGGGCCGCCAAGCAGCTGCGCGAGGATCTCGCCGCCGCGCAGGACACGCTCGTCGCAGGAGTTCGCCGCCGCGCAGGAGGTGGTGTCGAATCTGCCGTCGGCCCTGCAAGAGGCGCGCACCTCGCGTCACCGGCGGCGGCCGCTGCTGCTGATCACCGTCGGCGCGCTCGCGCTGGCCGGGGGAGCGGCGGCGTTCTCCATCGATTCGTCGTTCGACTCAGCCGGAGCCCTCGCCGCTGGCGCCCAGCGTCGAAGTGGCGCCCAAGCCGTAGTTCGCTGGAGGTGAGGCGCTGATGGCCGTCTCCGTCTTCGATCTGTTCTCCATCGGGATCGGGCCGTCGAGCTCACACACCGTCGGTCCGATGCGTGCCGCCCGCCGCTTCGCGCGACCATCTCGCCGACGATGGTCTGCTACCCGACGTCTCACATCTCCGCGTCGAGCTCTACGGCTCGCTTGGCGCGACCGGCGCCGGACACGGCACCCCCGGCGCGGTGATGCTCGGGCTGGAAGGTTGCGAGCCCGAGACGCTCGATCCGGCGACGGGCCGCGCGCGCGTCGAAGAGATCCAGAACAACCACAAACTGCTCGTCGGCGGTGCCCATACCATCGGCTTCGATCCGTCGGCCGATATCGTACTGTCGTTGCAGCCCATGGCTTTTCACAGCAACGGGATGGTATTCGTCGCGTCGGGTTCGGATGGCGAGGAGTTGAGCCGGCGCGTGTACTACTCCGTCGGCGGCGGGTTCGTAGTCGACGAGCAGGAGGCTCGGCAAGGCGCACACGGCGACACCGACGTTCCCTACCCGTTCAGCACCGCGGCCGAACTCGTTGCGCTCGCGGACCGCGACCAATGCAGCATCGCCGAGATCACGGCCCGCAACGAAGCCGCCCTTGGCCGCGAGCCGGATCTGAGGGCCGGGCTGTTGCGGATCTGGGCGGCGATGCGCGCGTGCGTCGACGCCGGACTCAGCGGGACGGGCACACTGCCCGGCGCGCTTCATGTGCGCCGCCGCGCACATTTGCTGGCCGAGGCGCTCGACCCCGACGATCCGCTGTATGCGATGGACTGGCTGACGGTCTACGCGCTGGCGGTCAACGAGGAGAACGCCGCCGGTGGCCGGGTGGTGACGGCCCCGACCAACGGCGCGGCCGGTGTCATCCCGGCGGTGCTGCACTACTACTGGCGCTTCGTTCCCGGTGCCGGCGACGACGGCATCGTCGAGTTCCTCCTGACCGCAAGCGCGATAGGGCAGCTGTTCAAGGCGAACGCCTCGATCTCAGGTGCGGAGGTGGGCTGCCAGGGCGAGGTCGGCTCGGCGTGCTCGATGGCCGCCGCGGGCCTCGCCGCGGTCATGGGAGGCACGCCGGCTCAAGTGGAGAACGCCGCCGAGATCGGCATCGAGCACAATCTCGGGCTCACCTGCGACCCGGTCGGCGGACTGGTGCAGATTCCGTGCATCGAGCGCAATGCGGTCGCCTCGGTGAAGGCCATCACCGCGGCGCGAATGGCGTTGCACGGGGACGGAACTCACCATGTCAGCCTGGACACCGCCATCAAGACCATGCGCGACACCGGTGCCGACATGAAGGACAAGTACAAGGAAACGTCGCTGGGCGGCCTGGCCCTCAACGTCGTCGAGTGTTAGATGCCGCGGTGGCGAGGCGGAGCTCGTTCGATGGCCGGCGAAGGTTCGATGAATTGCCAGTCGCGCCTGTCTGGCAGCTGAGGTTCATACTTGACGCACATGGACCGTCCTGAAGTCATTGAGTCAGCAAGCAACAACGGAGAATCCGCCGGCGGAGCAGAGCAGCGGAATGCAACGGTGGTGAGGCTTTTCGCGCATCGACGGCGTCCTCGGCCGGGTTTATCAGCCTTTTCTGTGGATCAACCGCGCACGATTGCCCGGATTGACCTTCAGTTACATGCACATCATCGTGCCTGCCGGTGACGGTGCGATGCCGATCGAGCGTGCGGTGTTGCAGCGGCCCGCTGGCGGGCATTGCCGCATTGGTTCTCGGGCGGCGACTCGAGTCGTCGTTCGACTGAGACGCCGGCGCACTGTGCGCGGTGGCCGATATCCCTAGGCGCGCAAGTCATGGTGCATCGCTGAGGTGCCGAACCGGACGTTCCCGATCTAGGGCGGCGCCTGGTGCTCGGCTCTGTTCAGGGCTCGGCGGTACTGATCCCAGGCTCAGACGGTCCGCGGATCATACTGCCGTACTTGTCTTGAAGGTAGCTCGCCCGGTCCTGCGAGCTGCTCGCGGCCAATCAAAAGGTTTTCCATCGTCAGTGCGACATCAATGGGTACGAAACATCCAGCGGTGCACTGCGTTACCGCGTCCCTAACCGCATGCCGGATAAGTGGCGGACAGCGGTACGAGCTGCGGCACTCTGCGGCGTTGTCGGCGATCCAAGCGGGCGCCAACATCAAGTCGTTGCAGAACATGTTGGGTCCACGCGCTGCCGCGCGGACATCAAGGCGTTACCCGAACATGCTGGGACACGCCTCCGCGAGGGGTGACGCTGGACCGCTACGGTCACCCTTACGGGTCGGATGTTGAGGCGGTCGGGATGGCGATCGACGCGCTTTTAACTCGCGAATGTGGACAGAATGTGGGCACGAACCGAACTAGTGCCGGTCTGCAAATCATCAGAAAATATCGCATGCCCTGCGGATTGAATTGTGGAGCCTAGGGGATTCGAACCCCTGACTTCTGCCTTGCAAAGGCAGCGCTCTACCAACTGAGCTAAGGCCCCTCGTCCTACTTACGCGGGCGCATCGGCCGCCGCGTGCCACACCTCAACACTGTGCCGGGACCGCCAGACCGCGACTGCGACGACCGCCGCGATCCCTGTGGCGAGCAGCACCACCCGTCTCATGGTGTGACCCTTTCCGTGGGGCTAGGAGGACTCGAACCTCCGACCTCTTCGTTATCAGCGAAGCGCTCTAACCACCTGAGCTATAGCCCCGGTACGCCGGTATGGCCGAGCGACGAGATTACCGCAATCGTAAGCCCCTGCCCAAACCCGCGGACGCGAGCAGCACGAGGGCTCAGTCGCGATCGGCCAAAGTGACTTCCACGCCGCCGACGATGTCGGTGGTGAGGTTGTAGATGAAGGCGCCGATGGTCGCCATCGCCGTCAGCAGAACGATGTTCACCAGGCCGACCAATGCGGCGCCGCCGAAGATCGTTCCGCTGGAGACCAGCTCGCCGCCGGCGCTACCGCTGGCGCTGGTGAGCAGGTCGCCGACGTTGCTGTTCAGCTTGCTCCACACACCCATGCCGCCGAGCACCAGATACAGGAAGGCGACGGCGATCATCCATACGAAGAACAGCGCGGCCGACAGCACCAGCGATACCTTCAGCACGCTCCACGGGTCGACCCGACGGATCTGCATGCTGGCCCGGACCGGCCCCTTGTGACGGGTGCCGACCTGGACGCGGCCTGCCGACGCCGCCGGGCGACTCGCCGGCTCCTGGGCAGTCCGTTCCGGTGCCTGCTTGCGTTGCGGCGGGCGCGGTGTGGGTCCGGACAGGTCGGGCAGCTCGCTGGCGTAAGCCTCGGGCCTAGCTGTGTCGGGCCTTGCCGTGTCGGCAGCCTTGGGCCGCGTCGGGCCTCGGGCGCCTCGCCCCGCGGGACGTCGGCCCGATCGCCCAACATCGGACCGTTCTCCTCGTGCGCGGGCGCCGACGGCGACCCGCCGGACAGGAATCGGTTCAGCCGGGCGTCCACGCCGGGAGCATGGCTGACTCCGCCGCCACCAGCCGCCTCGCCGCGCGCCGGCGGTTCGGACTGCCGATGTGGTGGCGGGTTGGCCGCCGTCGCCGCACGCCCCCGCTGCCAAGGCGGGACGTCGCCCGGGTCGGCGATGCGGCCCGGCGTCGATTCCGCCGACGGCGGTCCCTTGCGGGCGGCGGCGCCAGACGCAGGGCCGTCGTGGCCGGGGGAGCCGTTCGCACTGCCGGGCCCGTCAGCCGCGCGCGGGTAACCGGGCTCGTTCGGTGAGCTCACCTACGGCTCCTTACTGGTCACGACGCTGGTCACTCACCGAGGTCGGTGTTGACCTCGTCGGTGCTGTCGCCTTCCTCGGCGTTGCGCGCGATGGCAATCAGTGTGGTGCCCTCACCCAGATTCATCAACCGAACGCCCTTGGTCTGCCGCCCGGCCTTGCGAACCTGGCGAGCCGCCGTCCGGATGACGCCTCCGCCCGAGGTGATGGCGTACAGCTCCGTGTCGTCATCGACGATCAACGCTCCGACCAGAGTGCCACGCCTCTTGTCGTACTGGATCGTCAGCACCCCTTTGCCACCGCGGCCCTGAACGGGATACTCCTCGATCGCAGTGCGCTTGGAATACCCGCCGCCGGTCGCGACCAGCAGATATGTGCCCTCCTGCACGACGTTCAGCGACAGCAGCCGGTCATCGGCGTTGAACCGCATGCCCTGCACACCGGATGTCGCGCGGCCCATCGGCCGCAATGCCTCGTCGGTAGCTGAGAACCGGATCGACTGGCCCTTGGCCGACACCAGCAGCAGGTCGTCCTCGGCGGAGCACAGCACCGCGCCGACCAGCTCGTCGCCGTCGCGCAGATTGACCGCGACGATGCCGCCCGAACGGTTGGAGTCGAAGTCGGTGAGCTTGGACTTCTTCACCAGGCCGTTGCGGGTCGCCAGCACCAGGTACGGCGCATCCTCGTAGCTCTTGATCTGGATGACCTGTGCGATGCGCTCCTCCGGCTGGAACGCCAGCAGGTTGGCGACGTGCTGGCCGCGCGCGATCCGCGACGCCTCGGGCAGGTCGTAGGCCTTGGCCCGGTACACCCGGCCCTGCGTGGTGAAGAACAGGATCCAGTCGTGCGTCGAGCAGACGAAGAAGTGGTTGACGATGTCGTCCTGCTTGAGCCCGGCGCCCTGCACGCCCTTGCCGCCGCGCTTCTGGCTGCGGTAGAGGTCGGTCTTCGTGCGTTTGGCATAACCCGTCTCGGTGATCGTGACGACGACCTCCTCGCGGGCGATCAGATCCTCGTCGTTGACGTCGCCGTCGGCGGCGATGATGCGGGTACGACGGTCGTCGCCGTACTTGTCGACGATCTCCTTGAGCTCGTCGCGCACGATGGCGCGCTGCCGCTCCGGCTTGGCCAGGATGTCCTCGAGGTCGGCGATCTCGGCCTCGATCTTGGCCAGGTCGTCGACGATCTTCTGCCGTTCCAGGGCGGCCAGTCGGCGCAACTGCATGTCGAGGATGGCCTGGGCCTGGATGTCGTCGATGTCGAGCAGCTCGATCAGGCCCTGCCGCGCGACGTCGACGGTCTCCGAGGCCCGGATCAACGCGATCACCTCGTCGAGGGCGTCGAGCGCCTTGACCAGACCGCGCAGGATGTGGGCCCGTTCGTTGGCCTTGCGCAGCCGGTAGGTGGTGCGCCGGACGATGACGTCGAGCTGATGGTTGACGTAGTGCCGGATCAGCTGGTCGAGCCGCAGCGTGCGGGGGACACCGTCGACGATGGACAGCATGTTGGCGCCGAAGCTGGTCTGCAGCTGGGTGTGCTTGTAGAGGTTGTTCAGCACCACCTTGGCCACGGCGTCGCGCTTGAGCTCGACGACGATGCGCAGTCCGACGCGGTCACTGCTCTGGTCCTCGATGTTGGAGATGCCGCCCAGCTTGCCGTCGCGAACCTGCTCGGCGATCGAGGTGATGAAGTTGTCGTGGTTGACCTGATACGGCAGTTCGGTGATGACGATCCCGGTGCGTCCGCGGGAGTCCTCTTCGATCTCGCACACCCCGCGCATGCGGATCGATCCGCGACCGGTCGTGTACGTGTCGTGGATGCCCTGCGAGCCGACGATCAAGCCGTGCGTGGGGAAGTCCGGGCCCTTGACGCGCTCGGTCACCGCGGTCAGCGTGGCCTCTTCGTCGGCCTCGTGGTTCTCCAGGCACCAGTACACGGCCTCGGCAAGCTCGCGCAGGTTGTGCGGGGGCATGTTGGTGGCCATGCCGACCGCGATGCCGCCGGAGCCGTTGGCGAGCAGGTTCGGGAACCGGCTCGGCAGAACCGTCGGCTCCTGCACGCGGCCGTCGTAGTTCGGAATGAAATCGACTGTCTCCTCGTCGATTTCACGCAACATCTCCATCGCCAGCGGCGTGAGGCGCGCCTCGGTGTACCTCATGGCCGCCGCTGGGTCGTTGCCCGGTGAGCCGAAGTTGCCCTGGCCGTCGACCAGCGGGTAGCGCAGCGACCACGGCTGGGCCATCCGGACGAGAGTGTCGTAGATCGACGAGTCGCCGTGCGGGTGATAGTTGCCCATCGTCTCGGCGACCGAGCGCGCCGACTTGGCGTGGCTGCGGTCCGGCCGGAAGCCCGAGTCGAACATCGCGTAGAGCACGCGGCGGTGCACCGGCTTGAGACCGTCGCGGACCTCCGGCAGCGCGCGGCCGACGATCACGCTCATCGCGTAGTCGATGTAGCTGCGCTGCATCTCCTGCTGAATGTCGACCGGCTCGATGCGGTCGCCGGCTTCGTCGCTCGGCGGCAACGTGGTGTCAGTCATGGATTCCTCGGGGTTGAACTAACCGCTGACTTGGTCTTGAACTTCGCCTAAACATCCAGGAAGCGAACGTCTTTGGCATTACGCGTGATGAAGCTTCGGCGCGCCTCGACGTCCTCGCCCATCAGGATCGAGAACAGCTCGTCGGCTGCGGCGGCATCGTCCAGAGTGACCTGGCGCAGCACCCGCACCGACGGATCCATCGTGGTCTCCCACAGCTCCTTGGCGTCCATCTCGCCGAGACCCTTGTAGCGCTGGATGCCGTCGTCGGTGTTGATCTTCCTGCCCGCCTTCTTGCCGACTTCGAGCAGACCGTCGCGCTCGCGGTCGGAGTAGGCGAACTCCGGCTCGGAGCGCTGCCACTTGAGCTTGTACAGCGGCGGCTGCGCCAGGAAGATGTGGCCGTTCTCGACCAGCGGCTTCATGAACCGGAACAGCAGTGTCAGCAGCAGAGTCGAGATGTGCTGGCCGTCGACGTCGGCGTCGGCCATCAACACGATCTTGTGGTAGCGCAGCTTGGCGAGGTCGAACTCGTCGTGGATGCCGGTGCCCAACGCGGTGATGATGGCCTGAACTTCGGTGTTCTTCAGCACGCGGTCGATGCGCGCCTTCTCGACGTTGATGATCTTGCCGCGCAGCGGAAGGATCGCCTGGAACATCGAGTCGCGGCCGCTCTTGGCCGAGCCGCCTGCGGAGTCGCCCTCCACCACGTAGAGCTCGGACTTGCGGGGGTCGGTGGAGCGGCAGTCGGCCAGCTTGCCCGGTAGCCCGCCGATGTCGGTCGCGCTCTTGCGGCGCACCAGCTCGCGGGCCTTTCGGGCGGCGATACGCGCCTGCGCCGACGAAACCGCCTTGTTCACCACGGTTTTCGCTTCGGCCGGGTTGGCCTCGAACCAGTGGCCCATCTGCTCATTGCAGATCTTCTGCACGAACGACTTCACCTCGGTGTTGCCCAGCTTCGTCTTGGTCTGGCCCTCGAACTGCGGTTCGGCCACCTTGACGGAGATCACCGCGGCGAGGCCCTCGCGAATGTCGTCGCCGGTGAGGTTCGCGTCCTTCTCCTTGAGCAGCTTCTTGTCCTTGGCGTACTTGTTCACCACGGTGGTCAGCGCCGCGCGGAAGCCTTCCTCGTGCGTGCCGCCTTCATGTGTGTTGATGGTGTTGGCGAATGTGTGCACCGACTCGGAATAGCCGGCGTTCCACTGCATCGCGATCTCGACCTCGTGGCCCTCACCCTTGCCCTCGAAGTCGATGATGCTCTGCTGGATCGCCGATTTCGTCCGGTTGATGTGCTTGACGAAGTCGACGAGACCGCCCGGGTAGTGGAAGGTGCGGTTCTTCACCTTGTGTGGCCCGGCCGCCTCGGCGGCCTTCTCTTCCGCCGATTTCGGGGCCTCGGCAGTGTCACTGACCACCTCGTCGGTGACTTGCTCGGCAGTTACCCGCTCGTCGGCCAGGGTGATGGTGAGGCCCTTGTTGAGGAAGGCCATCTCCTGCAGCCGCCTCGCGACGGTCTCGAAGTCGTAGTTGGTGGTTTCGAAGATGTCGGGATCCGCCCAGTACCGGACCGTCGTTCCGGTCTTCTTGGTCGCATCGCCCTGCTTCAGCGTTCCGGGCACGGCCTTGTCGTATGACTGGAACCATTCGTGTCCGCCGACCGAGATGTCCACTTCGAGCCTGGTCGACAGCGCGTTCACCACGGAGACGCCCACGCCGTGCAGGCCGCCACTCACGGTGTAGCCGCTGTCCTCTCCGCCGAATTTGCCGCCGGCGTGGAGTTGCGTCATCACGACATCCACGGTCGGCGCACCGCTGGCGTGCATCTCGACAGGGATGCCGCGGCCGTCGTCGGTGACCTCGACCCCACCGTCTTCGAGGATTCGGACGTCCACCTTGGTGGCGTAACCGGCCATGGCCTCATCGACCGCGTTGTCGACCACCTCCCACACCAAGTGGTGCAGGCCGCGCTCGCCGGTGGAGCCGATATACATGCCCGGGCGTTTGCGGACGGCCTCCAATCCTTCGAGCACGGTGATGGAACTCGGCACCGTATTCTTTCTTCTTTGCGGGCGCGGTCTTCTTAGCAGCAGCCACGGGCGGAAGCTTCCCTACTCTCTGATGGGGGTTGGGTTCTGGCGGTAGTCGTCACCGCCGGCAAGTCACTCGTTCAGTCTACCGTCACCGACCGTCAGGACCGATTCTGAGGCGGCGTTTCTGCACACCTGTTTGCGCCGTCTGTGGAATTTTTCGCTCCGAGGTGCGTCAAACCGCTTGAGAATGAGACTTCCGGCCTTGTGGCGGCTCTCAGCCAACGGTTAAAACAGCGCTATCCGTACGTGTCGCGGGGCCCCCTGCCCGCGATGTGATAGCGCCCTTTGCGCCACGACGGACCCACGGGGCCGACGATCCTCAGGGACGTGACGACCCCGTCGCCGACCGCCGCCGCGATCTTCGCCAACAGCTGCGCCTGGACCATCCGCAGCTGGGTGGCCCATGCTGTCGACTCGGCCGAAACCGTCAGGACACCTTCATTCAGGGATGTCGGCATGGCGTGCCCGGCGATCTGCTCGCCGACGACGCCCGGCCAGCGCCCGAACACCGATCCCTCGGCGACCCGGCCCGACCAGCCTCGGTTGCGGGCGACGTCCCGCGCCACCGACCCGAGCGCTTGCGGATCGCGCGAGTCCGGGCCCGGCCCCGACCAGCGCCTTCGACTGGTGCCCGCGACCCGCCGCGGCGGCGACCCGCGTCCGCGTCCGACGTCCTTTCCCTGACTTCGCGCCGCGCCGCGCGCCTCCTCCAGGGTGCGGCGCACCAGATCCATCCCGGCCATTCGCGCCAAATGCGCGGGCGGCCCGGCCTCGTCGTCGTCGCTCATTCCCGACCCCCACTCATTCCCTGCACCTCGGACACTCCGAGATTCGGCCGGCGTCGTCGTCGCGCATCGTGATGCCGATCCTGCGAGCATCCCAGTCCCCGGGGATATCCTCCTGCACCGCCGCGGTCACCAGGACCTGTTCCGCGGACGCTGCGACATTCGCCAGGGCCTGGCGGCGCGCATTGTCCAGCTCGGCGAACACGTCATCGAGCAGCAGCACCGGATCGCCGCCGTCGGCGCGCAACAGCTCATAGGCCGCCAGGCGCAGCGCCAACGCCATCGACCACGATTCCCCGTGGCTGGCAAAACCTTTCGCGACCTGGTCACCGAGTCTCAACTCGAGATCGTCGCGGTGCGGACCGACCAGGCACACCCCACGTTCGAGCTCGGCGGCGCGTCGCTGAGCCAGCGCATCCAGAAGTGCCGCTTCGAAGAACTCCGCGCTGCCGGTTCCGGCGGCGGCCTCCTGCTCGACGACTTCAACCCCGCTGCGGTATCTGATCGCCGCGGGCCGCGACGCCGGGGCCAGCAGCTGGTAGGCCTTCTCCACCTCCGGGGCCAGTTGGTTGACGAGTTCGACCCGCGCCGCGATGAGGGCCGCGCCATGCGCCGCGAGATGCCCGTCCCACACATCGAGGGTGTCGAGCATGCCCTGGTCCCCGCGGTGTCGCGCCGCCGACGCGGACTTCAACAACGCCGTGCGCTGCCGGACCACCTTGTCGTAGTCGGCGCGAACCGCGGCGATCCGCGGGCGCCGCGTCGTCGCCAGTTCGTCCAGATACCGCCGCCGTTCGCCCGGATCACCCCGCACCAGCGCAAGATCCTCCGGGGCGAACAACACCGCGCGCAGGACACCCAGGATCTCGCGGGCTGCTCGCACGGGAGACCGGTTCAACAGCGCCTTATTGGCGCGGCCCGCATTGATCTCGAGATCCACCGCGAGCTCGCGGCCGTCGCTGACCACGATCGTGGAAACGACCGCCCGCTCCGCCCCGGCACGGACCAGCGGCGCGTCGGTGGCGACTCGATGCGACCCGAGGGTCGACGAATACCACAGCGCTTCAACGAGATTCGTCTTACCGAAGCCGTTGGGGCCGACGAACACCGTCCGGCCGGGCTCCAGATCGATATCGACCTGCGCCCACGACCGGAAGTCGCGCAGTCCCAGACGGCGGACGTACAACCTTTTGCTCTCCCGTGTCCTTCGGCCGTGGCCCCACGCGTGCGCGCAACCTATCCGGACTCGCTGATCCTTTTCACGGCGTGGCCACCGAACTGATTGCGCAACGCGGACACCGCCTTCATCGTCGGCGAGTCGTCCTGGCGGGAGAGGAACCGCGCGAACAGCGCCGCGGCGATGCTCGGCACCGGAACCTTCAACCGGATCGCCTCTTCGACTGTCCACCGGCCTTCACCGGAGTCCTCGGTGTAACCGCTGATCTCGGCCAGCTGCGGATCCTCCTTGAGTGCCTTGGCCAGCAGCTGCTGCAGCCAGGACCGGACCACCGTGCCATTGGTCCACGCCTGGTAGACCGCCTGCGGGCTCTCGATCAACTCCTCGGCCGCCAACATCTCGTAGCCCTCGCCGTACGCGGTCATCAGCGCGTACTCGATGCCGTTGTGGACCATCTTGGCGAAATGTCCGGCGCCGACAGGCCCGGCGTGAACGAATCCGTCCTCCTGCGGACCGGGGGGCCGCAGCGTGTCGAAGATCGGCATGGCGCGTTCAACATCGGCGGCGCTGCCGCCGACCATCAGGCCGTAGCCCTCGGTCAGGCCCCAGATACCGCCGGACACCCCGGCGTCGATGTACGCAATTCCCTTGTCGTCCAACAGCTTTGCGTGTGGGCCGTCCTCGGTGTAGCGGGAGTTGCCGCCGTCGATGACCAGGTCGCCGGCGCTGAGCACATCGGCCAGGGCCGTGATCGTCTCGTCGGTAACGTGTCCGGACGGGACCATCACCCACACCACGCGCGGCGCGGCGAGTGCCTCGGCCAGGGCCGCCAGCGTCGGCACGTCGGTCACCTCGGCGCGGGGGTCATAGCCGATGACCTCGTGCCCGCCTTCGCGCAGGCGTTCCCGCATGTTGAAGCCCATCTTGCCCAGGCCGACCAGACCCAATTGCATGTGCGCCCCTCTCGTGGCGTCGGGCCGGTCAGCCCGGGAGGCGCACCGGCATCAACAGGTAGACGTAGTCGGTTTGCGCGGCCGGGAACGGTCCCGGCGCACCGACGGTCCCATCATCCTCACCTGTCGGCCGCAACACTGCGGGACGGCTAGGTGTCGTGAACCCGAACGTCACGCGCTCAGAATGCAACGATCCCAGCCCGTCCGTCAGATACGTCGGATTGAACGCGATGGTCAGCGGCTCGCCGGAGAAGGCGACCGGCAGATCCTCTTCGGCGCGGCCGACATCGTCGGCGCCTGCGGACAGCCTCAGGACGTCGTCGGCGAATTCCATCCGCACCTGCGCGCCACGGTCGGCGACCAGGGCCACACGCTTGATCGCCTCGGTCAGTTCGGCGACACCGATGGTGGCGATCGCCGTGTGTTCGGTCGGCAGCAGCTGGCGGAACTTCGGGAACTCGGCGTCGAGCAGCCGCGTGGTGCTGCGCTTGCCTTCGCTGCGGATCCCGAGCAGACCCTCCTTGCCGACGGCCGCGCCGGCACCCAACGACAGGTGCACGTCGGCACCGTCCGCTCCGGCCTTGGCCGCCTCGGCCAATGTCTTGGCCGGTACCAACACCGCGGCCTCGATATCCGCCGATTCCGTCGACCAGGTCAGTTCACGCACCGCGAGCCGGAACCGGTCGGTGGCCGCCAAAACGACACTTTCGCCGGAAATCTCGACGCGGATGCCGGTGAGCATCGGCAGCGTGTCGTCGCGGCCGGCGGCAACCGCCACCTGGCCGATCGCCTCGGCGAACAGATCCGCGGAGATGACACCGGTCTCGTCGGGAAGCGTGGGCAACGTCGGGTAATCCTCGACCGCCATCGTCGGCAGCGAAAACCGTGCACTGCCGCACGTCAAGGACACCCGGGTGCCTTCGACGCTGACGTCGACCGGTTTGGCAGGCAGCGCTCGGGTGATGTCGGACAACAGCCGCCCGGACACCAAAACGCTTCCCGGAGAAGCGATTTCGGCCGCGACCTGGACCTCGGCCGACACCTCGTAGTCGAATCCCGAGATCGTCAGGCCCTCATCGGACCCGGTGAGCAGCACGCCGGCCAGGACCGGAACGGTCGGCCTGTTGGGCAGGTTGCGGGCCACCCATGCCACGGCGTCGGCGAAGTCTTCGCGCACCAGACGGAACTTCAGATCGGTGAGACCAACGGTTGTTGTCGCCACGTCCATGAGGTCCCTTCGATCAATATCACAACAAGCGCTAAGCAGCGGTTTCGCGGTGTCCGCACACACGCCGAACCGATGCGTTGGAGACGACCGTAACGGCTGTCGATGAACCACCGTAGAGCTTTCCGCCTCAACTTGAAAGCTAATCGATCGGGCTGACATTCGGGTCCGCAAACCGCTTTGGAGCCGACTCGTTCGATGCGTCCCCAGGTGCCTTCTTCGAAGAGGAATCTATGGAGATTTATAAGCAACAGTAATAGGGCCTGTGGAGACTGGGGATGAAGCGTGTCGGTGCTGCGTGGTGCGTGCGCGTCGGTGTGAGTGACCTGTGGATGAATTGGGACTTGACAGGGCCAGCGCTGTGGACGGCGCTGTGTGTTGTGTCGGACACGCCGGCGTCATTCGCCGGTTGGCCCCAAGTTGTCCACAGCCGTTTTCACAGCGCGGGTGTGTGACGTGTGGTGCCGTCGGTACAGAAGTTTTTTGAAGAATTTCGGGGCAGGCGGCCGATTCGTGGCATGACGAAGCGACGCGACGCTCGGGTGACGAGTGCCCGGAACCTACGCGATTCAGCGCTTGGAGCGCTGACGGATTCGGGTGGTGAGTTCCTTGACGTGATCGAAGACCTCGCGGCGTTGGGCCATCTCGCCGCGGATCTTCTTCTCGGCGTACATCACGGTGGTGTGGTCGCGGCCGAACGCCTGGCCGATCTTGGGCAGCGACAGATCGGTGAGTTCGCGGCACAGGTACATGGCGATCTGGCGGGACTGCGCCAGTGCCCGGGTCTTGCCGGGGCCGCGCAGTTCCTCGATGGTGGTCTCGAAGTACTCGGCGGTGGCGGCCATGATCGCCGCAGCGCTGATCTGCATGGTGCCGGCGTCGGCGATCAGATCGCGCAGCACGATCTCGGCGAGCGACTTGTCGATCGGCGTCTTGTTCAGCGAGGCGAACGCGGTGACGCGGATGAGCGCGCCCTCGAGTTCGCGGATGTTGCGTTCGATGCTGCTGGCGATGAGCTCGAGCACGTCGTCGGGCACGTCGAGCCGGTCCATCTGCGCCTTCTTGCGCAGGATCGCGATGCGGGTCTCGAGTTCGGGGGGCTGGACGTCGGTGATCAGTCCCCACTCGAACCGGGTGCGCAGCCGGTCCTCGAGGGTGGCCAGCTGTTTGGGCGGCCGGTCCGAGGAGATGACGATCTGCTTGTTCGCGTTGTGCAGGGTGTTGAAGGTGTGGAAGAACTCCTCCTGGATACCTTCCTTGCCCTCGATGAACTGGATGTCGTCGACCAGCAGCACGTCGATGTCGCGGTAGCTGCGTTTGAACGACGCCTTGCGGTCGTCGCGCAGCGAGTTGATGAAGTCGTTGGTGAATTCCTCGGTCGAGACGTACTTGACCCGCATGCCGGGAAACAGTCGCTGGGCGTAGTTGCCGGCGGCGTGCAAAAGGTGGGTCTTGCCGAGGCCGGACTCGCCCCAGATGAAGAGCGGGTTGTAGGCCCGGGCCGGCGCCTCAGCAATCGCGAGGGTCGCGGCGTGAGCGAACCGATTGGACGCGCCGATGACGAACGTGTCGAAGGTGTAGCGGCGGTTCAGGTTGACGGCGGTGGCCTCGTCGGTGCGTGGCCATTTTGCGCTCGGCTGGAGAAGTAGGTCGGCCAGCTTTCCTCGGCGCTGGCGAGGGCTTCGGAGTCCTCGTCGACTTCGTCGGACTCGGCGCGCCGCGGTCGGCCGGCCAACCCGTTGAGGGTGTCGTCGGGGTCGTCTGAATCGGAGGCGGCGATACGCACACCGAGTTCGACGCGCTGGCCGAGCTGTCGGCTCAGCGCGGTGATGATCGGCTCGCGCAGGTGGCGTTCGATCTCGTTCTGGACGAACGGCGTCGGCACCGACAGCAGCGCAAACCCCTCGGTGATGACGAGCGGCTTGACCAGCTTCAACCAGGCTCTTTGCTGAGGCGTGAGGATGGGGACGGTGGCGTCGCCGTTGACGCCCGAGCGGGCTGCGATGTCGCCGTTGAGTTCGGCAACGACGGTGTTCCAGACGGCGACGAAAGGAGGTCGGGGTCAGCTGTCAATGACGGAAACCCCCTCGCGGCCGATTCAGGGACGGCCAAAGGAACGATGACGAACTGTCCACATAGTTATCCACAGGCTGTGGAAACAGGACAGCCGCCGTCGCTCTGTTGTCTACCGGCAGGGACGCCGTGGGCCGGGGCTCGTCACAGTGGTGGTGCAGTCTGTGGGCTCGCGACTGGGTGGGCATCCCCGCTTCGTTGTCTGTCGCCGCTCCGTTGTGGAACCGGCATTGGCAGAAGCTAACAGTTTTCTTGTCGGGTGCCAACCGTTCTGCAACATTGCTTGCGGCGTTCCTTGGCAGCTGGTCGGCGGAACGTGACGGCTGTGGCGACTGTTAAGAATTTCGCCGCCGGTCGTAGCGCGCCGAGCGAGGTTTGACCCAGCGAAATCTCGTCAGTACCCTCGAACAGTCGCCCGCACGTGGCGATACGGCTGCGACCCAGGATCTGCTGGGAGACCGCGCCGGCTAGCGAGACGGACGAGCTTACCAACGGCAACCGCGTCCCCACCGGCATGAGTGTTCATCGGCGTGGGTTGCGGGCGCCAGACGCAAACGAGGAGATACAGCCGTGGCCAAGGGCAAGCGGACTTTTCAGCCGAACAACCGGCGCCGCGCGCGGGTGCACGGGTTCCGGCTGCGGATGCGGACCCGGGCCGGCCGGGCGATCGTGTCGAGCCGGCGCGGCAAGGGCCGCCGCAAGCTCACTGCGTGATTCGACGCAGGATCTAGCGCGGTGCTTCCGGCGCGGTACCGGATGACGCGGTCGACGGAGTTCGGTGCCACGGTCAGTCAAGGGGTGCGGGCAGTGCAGCCCGACCTCGTCGTGCACGCATTGCGTCGCGCCGATGACGTCGAGGACGGGCCGAGGATCGGTCTGGTCGTCTCGAAATCCGTTGGCAGCGCGGTGCAACGGCACCGGGTGGCCCGTCGGCTGCGGCATGTGGCGCGCACCGTGATCGATGAACTGGACCCGGCGGACCGAGTGGTGATCCGCGCCCTGCCCGGCAGCCGGTACGCGATCTCGGCGCGCCTCGAACAAGAACTGCGCACTGCTCTGCGCCGGACACGACCGAAGAGCGAGACGCCCCGGTGATGGCGTTCGGTCGGTCAGTCAGCGGCGCGCGGCGTGATCTTCGTCATCCAGCTCTACCGCCACACCGTGTCTCGCCACTGCGCCTGCCGACGTGCCGGTTCACTCCGACGTGCAGCCAGTACGCGGTGGACGCGCTGACCGAGTACGGCCTCTTCAGGGGCGGCTGGCTGGCCGTGGTGCGGCTGCTGAAGTGCGGCCCGTGGCATAGGGGAGGATGGGACCCGATACCGGAGCGGCGGCGCCGCGCACGAATTGCGCGGGGACGCCGGCGAGCACTCCGACAGATCCGAGCGGCCGCCGACGACACCGGGGCACCCCGGGATTGCGAGTAGAGAGCGAGACGCGTGTTTAGCTGGTTCAGCCTCGACATCATCTACTACCCGGTGTCGGCGATCATGTGGGTCTGGTACAAGGCGTTCGCCTTCCTCCTCGGGCCGTCGAACTTCTTCGCCTGGGCGCTGTCGGTGATGTTCCTGGTGTTCACCCTGCGCGCGATCCTCTACAAGCCGTTCGTCCGGCAGATCCGCACCACCCGCCAGATGCAGGAGCTGCAGCCACAGATCAAGGCGCTGCAGAAGAAGTACGGCAAGGACCGCCAGCGGATGGCGCTGGAGATGCAGAAGCTGCAGAAGGAACACGGGTTCAACCCGATCCTGGGCTGCCTGCCGATGCTCGCGCAGGTGCCGGTGTTCCTCGGGCTCTACCACGTGCTGATGTCGTTCAACCGGACGCAGACCGGGATCGGCAGGCTGGGGCTGTCCGTCGAGGAGAACCGGTCGCTGGGCAACTACGTCTTCAGCGCGACCGACGTCGGGCACTTCCTGGACGCCAACCTGTTCGGTGCTCCGCTGGGCGCGACGATGATCCAGCAGCATCGGCCTCGACGCCTTCACCGAGTTCAACCGCGCGGCGGTGATCGCGGTGGGCGTGCCGATGATGATCCTGGCCGGCATCGCGACGTACTTCAACAGCCGGGCGTCGGTGGCGCGGCAGAGCCCCGAAGCGGCGGCCAACCCGCAGACCGCGATGATGAACAAGCTGGCGCTGTACGTGTTCCCGCTCGGCGTGGTCGTGGGCGGACCGTTCCTGCCGCTGGCGATCATCCTGTACTGGCTCGCGAACAACATCTGGACCTTCGGTCAGCAGCACTACGTGTTCGGCAAGATCGAGAAAGAAGAAGAGGCCAAGAAGCTCGAGGCGCAGGAACGGCGTGCGCAGAACGCGCCGGCGCCGGGCGCCAAGCCCAAACGCGCGCGCAAGACTGCCGCGGAGCCGACGCGAGATCACCGAGACCGACGGGCACCGAGATCAGCGACAGCGCGGCCGACGACAGCAAGACCGACGGCGGCCGACGAACGACGAAGCCAACGGCGACGCGAGCCCGGGCAAGACCGCATCAGGTGCGGGCAACCGCACGCCGCGCCCGGGGCCGACGCCGCGGCCGGGCGCGCGGCCGAAGAAACGTAAACGTTGACCGGAGCAACACCGGTGAGAGAGGGAGAGACAGACATGACGGACGCTGACACGACCGAGCGCAGCGAGGAGTTGACGGACGAGAGCTCCGAGTCGAGAAGGGCGACGAGCCCGACGAGCGAGAGCCGCCGCGCCGAGTCCGGCGAGGACCTGGAGGAGCGCTTGGTCGCCGAGGGCGAGATCGCCGGCGACTACCTCGAGGAGCTGTTGGACCTGCTCGACTTCGACGGCGACATCGACCTCGACGTCGAGGGCGACCGCGCGATCGTCAGCATCGACGGCGGCGGCGACCTCAACAAGTTGGTCGGGCGCAAGGGCGAGGTGCTCGACGCGCTGCAGGAGCTGACGCGGCTGGCGGTGCACCAGAAGACCGGCGAGCGCAGCCGGCTGATGCTCGACATCGCACGGTGGCGCCGGCGGCGCCGCGACGAGTTGGCCGCGCTGGGCGACAAGGTGGCGCGGCGGGTGCTGGAGACCGGCGAGCGCGAAGAGCTGGCGCCGATGACGCCGTTCGAGCGCAAGATCGTCCACGACGCGGTCGCGGCGGTCGACGGTGTGCACAGCGAGAGCGAGGGCGTCGAGCCGTCGCGCCGCGTCGTCGTCCTCGCTCGACTGAGGACCAGAGTTACACCGATGTAGTTCGTATCGCGACGCCGGCTCGGCCCGCGAGATCCGGAGGATGTTTCACGTGAAACATGACGAGGTGTCGGCGGCGCCGGAGGCGGCCGACATCTTGTTCGGATCGGGACTGCGAACGCGCGCGGCGCTACGCCGCAGATCCTGGCCGGCGCCGGCGTGGAGCGCGGCCTGATCGGCCCGCGCGAAGTCGACCGGCTGTGGGACCGGCACCTATTGAACAGCGCCGCCGTGGCCGAACTGCTCGAGCCGAACGCCCGGGTGGCCGACATCGGTAGTGGAGCCGGGCTGCCCGGGATACCGTTGGCGTTGGCCCGCCCGGACCTTCGGGTCACGCTCGTCGAACCGCTGCTGCGCCGCAGCGATTTCCTCCGCGAGGTCGTCGCCGAGCTCGAGGTCGGACGTGACGGTCGTCCGGGGGCGGGCCGAAGATCAGCGGTACGAGAACAGGTGGGGGAGATGGACGCGGTTGTCTCCAGGGCGGTGGCGTCCCTGGACAAGCTGACGAGGTGGAGCATGCCGCTGCTGCGGCCGGGCGGCCACATGCTGGCCATCAAGGGCGAGCGCGCCGAGGACGAGGTCCGCGAGCACCGGCGTGTGATGGCGTCGCTCGGTGCGGTCGATGTAAGGGTGATGAAATGTGGCGCGGACTACTTGGATCCACCCGCGACCGTCGTCGTGGCGCGACGGCGGACGTCCGGACGGAGCGGCCGGTCAACGGGCAGGAGACGGGGATGAGTTCGGTACCTGACGGCAGCGGCGCGGCGCCCGCGGTGCCCGCTGACGAGCGCCGGCTCGACGGCGACCGAGCGCGCCCGGATGTTTCACGTGAAACATGGACGAGGCCGCCGCCGCCCGACGGGCACGTGGACCGACACAGACCGGCATCGACACCCCGATCGGCGCCGAGGCCGAGCGCGCCGTGCGGCTCCTGCACACCGCCGCCAAGAGCGGACTGCCCCGCCCGGCACGCCAGCGCGTCTTCACCATCGCCAACCAGAAGGGCGGCGTCGGCAAGACGACGACCGCCGTCAACGTCGCGGCGGCCCTCGCGCTGCAGGGGCTGCACGACTCTGGTGATCGACCTCGACCCGCAGGGCAACGCCAGCACCGCGCTGGGCGTCGAGCACCGCGAGGGCACGCCGTCGTCCTACGAGGTGCTGATCGGCGAGATCCCGTTGCAGAGCCGCGATGCAGCGCAGCCCGCACAACGAGCGGCTGTTCTGCGTGCCGGCGACGATCGACCTCGCCGGCGCCGAGATCGAATTGGTCAGCATGGTGGCCCGCGAGGGACGGCTGCGGACCGCGCTCGCCGGGCTGCAGGACTACGACTTCGACTACGTCTTCATCGACTGCCCGCCGTCGCTGGGGCTGCTGACCATCAACGCGCTCGTGGCCGCGCCGGAGGTGCTGATCCCGATCCAGTGCGAGTACTACGCGCTCGAGGGTGTGGGTCAGCTGCTGCGCAACATCGAGATGGTCAAGTCGCATCTCAATCCGGAACTGAACGTGTCCACCGTGATCCTCACGATGTACGACGGCCGGACCAAGCTGGCCGACCAGGTCGCCGACGACGTCCGCGCGCACTTCGGCGACAAGGTGCTGCGGACCGTCATCCCGCGCAGCGTCAAGGTGTCCGAGGCGCCCGGCTACGGCATGACGATCCTCGACTACGACCCGGGTTCGCGGGGGGCGATGAGCTATCTCGACGCCAGCCGCGAGACTCGCCGAACGCGATGAGCGCCAGCGCGAAGGCAGGACCACCGCCGATGAGCAGCATGCGCGAACGATGAGCAGCCCGACGAGCCGCAAGAGGAGACCGAGATGACCCAGCCGACACGCAAGCGCAGCGGCCTCGGCCGAGGTCTGGCATCGCTCATCCCGACCGGGCCCGGCCGAAGGCGACCAGTCGCCACTCGGCGGAACGCAGATGGGCGACGCGGCCGCCGACGTCGTCCTCGGCGGGCGCGCCGCGAGCCGAACCGACGTCGGCGCGGTCTACCGCGAGATCGACCCGTCGGCGATCGAACCCGAACCCGCGGCAGCCGCGCCAGGTGTTCGACGAAGAGGCACTCGCCGAGCTCGTGCACTCGATCCGCGAGTTCGGCCTGATGCAGCCGATCGTGGTCCGCGCGGTGCCGGGCACGCCGACGCCGCGGTACCAGCTCGTCATGGGGGAGCGGCGGTGGCGCGCCGCGCAGCAGGCCGGGCTGGCGACCATCCCGGCGATCGTCCGCGAGACCGCCGACGACAGCATGCTGCGCGACGCCCTGCTGGAGAACATCCACCGCGCGCAGCTGAACCCGCTGGAAGAGGCGGCCGCCTATCAGCAGCTGCTCGACGAGTTCGGCGTCACCCACGATGAACTCGCGGCCCGCATCGGTCGGTCCCGCCCCCTCATCACCAACATGATCCGGCTGCTGCGGCTGCCGATCGCGGTGCAGCGCCGGGTGGCGGCCGGCGTGCTGTCGGCCGGGCACGCTCGCGCCCTGCTGTCGCTCGAGGGCGGCCCCGGAGCAGCAGGAGGAGCTCGCCGCACGCATCGTCGCGGAGGGCCTGTCGGTGCGCGCCACCGAGGAGGCGGTCACGCTGGCCAACCATGCCGACGCCGCGTCGCCGTCGGCCCCGCGGCGCAAGCCGATCCACATGCCGGGCCTGCAGGATGTTGCTGAGCGGCTGTCGACGGCGTTCGACACCCGCGTGACGGTCAGTCTCGGCAAACGCAAAGGCAAGATCGTGGTCGAGTTCGGGTCGGTCGAGGACCTGCAACGGATCGTCGACCTGATGAGCGCGTCGAACGGCTGACCTACGACACGCGGTAATTACGTCACTGTGACACAGACGCCTGCCGAGAGCCTCGTCGGACGGCCTCTGTCGCGGAAACCCACTGTGCACCAACAGCTTTCGTCGTTGACGCGACGCGCCGGCGATCCGTGGCGGCGAAATCGGGCCAGTCGAGCGCCGCGCCCTTCTATCCTGGAGTGGCAGCCGTGCATGTCAGCACCGCGCGGAACCCGGGGAGTTTAGTGTCGGCACGAATCACGCCCCTGCGGCTCGAAGCGTTCGAGCAGCTGCCCAAGCACGCCCGCCGGTGCGTGTTCTGGGAGGTCGATCCGTCGACACTGGCGGGCGCGCGATCGGGCGAGCTGTCGGATCCCGAGTTCGAGAAGGAAGCGTGGCTGTCGATGGTCATGCTGGAGTGGGGATCCTGCGGGCAGGTGGCGGTGCCGTGCCCCGACTCGGCGGACGACGAGCGACGTGGTCGGCGTCCGCCGCGGACAGCGACGACCCGTGCCTGGGCTACGCGTTCTACGCCCCGCCGGGCGCCGTGCCGCGGGCGCGGCATTTCCCGACCGGGCCGGTCAGCGCCGACGCGGTCCTGCTCACCTCGCTGGGCGTGGAGTCCTGCGACGGCGCCGAGACGATGCCGCGCAACCTGATCGCCGCCGTCGTCGGCGACCTGGTCCGCCGCGGCGTACGCGCGCTCGAGGCCTTCGGGCAGACGGCCGAGGTGACCGAACTGCTCGACCCGCGGGCGGTGCCGCCCGCGCTCCGGCCCGTCGTCGAGGTGCTCGGGGACTGCTCGGTCGACCAGTGCGTGCTCGACGCCGACCTACTGCGAGACGCGGGCTTCGTCGTCGTCGCGCAGCACCGGTACTTCCCGCGGCTGCGGCTGGAGCTGGAGCAGGGGTTGGGCTGGAAGGCCGACGTCGAGGCGGCGCTGGAGCGGCTGCTGGAGACCGCGCAGCTGCAGCAGCCGGTCGGCGCCGGCGCGAGGCCCGTGCTGAGCGAAGTCGGCTTACGTCGGGCTGACGCGGCCGGCCTGCTCGACGGACAGCTCGTGGGCCAGCAGTTCGGCGAAAGTGAATGTGCCTGTGGGACGGTCGTTCTTGCCGAGCAGGTACAGCCGCTTGACCGCGGCCAGGATGCCCTCGGCGATCGAGTCGCGCGTCTGAGTGGACACCAGCAGGTCGCGGTCGCGCGGGTTGGTGATGTAGCCGACGTCGACCTGCACGCGTGGGCATCCGGGTGAGACGCAGCAGATCCCATGTCCGGCCGTGCGTGCGGCAGTCGCGTAATCCCGTGCGGGCCACCACTTCTCGCTGAATGAAGTCGGCGAGATTGCGCCCGATGGTGGACACCGAGCCGTGCGAATTGCCGAAGTGGAACGACGCGACACCGTTGGCGGCAGGGCTGGCCTGGGTGGCGCAGCGCAGGCTGATCATCAGGTCGGCGCCGACGGTGTTGGCGGTCGCGGCGCGCTCGGCGTCCGAGCGGCGCGCGGTTGGCCGGCCGCGACAGGAACGTCTCCATGCCGATCGCGGTCATCCGGCCCTCGAGCCGACTGGCCAGGTCCCACAGGATGTCGGCCTCGCTGATCGGGCCGTCGGGGCCCTGCATGATCAGGCCGTGATCGGCGCCGCCGCGGCCCGGATCGATGATGATCCGCTTGCCCGACAGCCGCGGGCCCGAGCGACGCACCAGCTCCTCCTCGCGGATCGCGTGCGGCGAACCGCCGGTGACCCGCGAACCGAGAAAGTACAAGGAGCGCAACGTTTCCGGGCCGCAGATGCCGTCCGGGATACAGCCCGTACTCACGTTGGTAGGACATCAGCGCGTTGTGGGTCTGCAGGCCGAAGTGCCCGTCGACCAGGCCGGTGTAGAACCCGAGATCCTGCAGCCTGGCCTGCAGGGTGGCGACGTCGTCGCCGTACATCGGGGCGCCGAACTGATGGTTCAGCGTGCGGGCGCCGAGCCGGTAGGACGCCTCCTTCAGCGCGCGGTAGGTCGCCTCGCCGACGATGCCGTCGACCAGCAGCCCGCGGTGCTGCTGGAAGGCGCGCACCGCGTGGTCGAGGTCGTCGTCGAACGACGTCCACGGCGACGTGCTTGCCGGTGGTGATCTCCTCGTCGGGGCTGTCGACCATGCCCAACGCGGACAGCGCAGCCCGGATCTCGGTGACCGCACCCCCGCGGTCACCGCGACGCAGACTCGACATAGGCGGCCCTTCGGTCACGGTTGTCAGCGGTCGATACGGCGCTGACAAGGCATAGCACGGCTAGGCAGCATTGTCTCAGACGCTTCGGCCATTCAGGAAAACCCCAGGCGAGTGTCCGCGACCGCCGAATCGCGGCGTTAGACCACGTCAGCGAGTTCGCGCAGCAGCGCGGCCTTGCCTTTTGCGCCGACGATGCGCTTCACCGGCGCGCCGTCCTTGAACAGGATCAGCGTCGGGATCGACACCACCTGGAAATCGCGCGCGGTGGCGGGATTCGCGTCGACGTCGATCTTGGCGACGGTCAGCTGGCCGGCCTTCTCGTTGGCGATCTCCTCGAGAACCGGGGCGACCATCTTGCACGGCCCGCACCAGGTGGCCCAGAAGTCCACCAGCACCGGCGTGCTGCTGGACAGCACGTCGCTGGAGAACGAGTCGTCGGTGACGGCGACCGTCGAACTGGTAGGGGTGGTCTCGGTCATGGTGGAACTCCTATCGGACGGGTGCTGCGGTGGTTTCATCGCTTGGGGCAGAGGCGGTTTCGGCCAGCCAGCGTTCGGCATCGATGGATGCCGAGCAGCCGGTGCCCGCGGCGGTGATGGCTTGTCGGTAGATGTGGTCGACGAGATCGCCTGCGGCGAAGACGCCTTCCACCGACGTGGCGGTGGAGCCGCGCTGCACCTGCACGTAGCCGTCGGCATCGAGTTCGACCTGGCCCCGGACCAGTTCCGAGCGCGGGTCATGGCCGATGGCGACGAAGACGCCGGTGACGTCGAGCTTGGATTCCTCACCGGTGACGGAGTTGCGCAGCCGCACACCGCTGACCTTGGGATCGCCCTCGATCGCGACGACCTGGGTGTTGGGCAGGAACGTGATCTTCTCGTTGGCGCGGGCCCGCTCCAGCATGATGCGCGAGGCCCGGAACTCTTCGCGGCGGTGCACCACCGTGACGCTGCGGGCGAACCGGGTCAGGAACGTGGCTTCCTCCATGGCGGAGTCGCCACCGCCGACGACCACGATGTCCTGGTCGCGGAAGAAGAACCCGTCGCAGGTGGCGCACGTGCTCACACCCATGCCGATCAGCGCCTCTTCGCCCGGCACACCGAGATGGCGGGCCGCCGCGCCCATCGCGAGGATGACCGCGCGGGCCTGGTAGGTCTCGTCCCCGACGGTGACGGTCTTGACCGGGCCGTCCAGCGACACCGCGTCGACGTCCTCCATGCGCAGATCGGCGCCGAAGCGCAGCGCCTGCTCACGCATCTCGTCCATCAGCTCGGGGCCGGTGATGCCGTCCCGGAAGCCGGGGTAGTTCTCCACCTCGGTGGTGGTCATCAGCGCGCCGCCGAACTGGGTGCCCTCGAACACCAGGGGCGTCAGTTGCGCGCGGGCCGCGTAGATGGCGGCGGTGTAGCCGGCCGGGCCGGATCCGATGACGATCACGTCATGAACCGTGGATGTGGAGGTCATGAGCGCCTTTCTGCCGTATTACTCGGCACGGATAGAAACACCAGCCTAGGCCGGGGTGTTCCCCCGCTTCCTGCAGACAGATTACGGACGTGTGACCGCGGTGTCGGCCAGGAGGCCGGTGTGAGCCGCGTTGCAGTTCGGCTCGACGACCATCGCCACTACTGCGTCGGGCTTGTCGCCGGGGACCAGCAGCATCACCGCGGGCCTGCCGTGCATTTCGACAGGGCCGGCGCCGAGCACTTCCACCCCCGCCGAGTAACCGAGTCCATCGAGGCAGGAGGCGCGGCGCTGCGGGTCGGCCAGCGGCCCGTAGTCCGGGGGGTGTGACAGCAGCCCGAGGATCTGGGCATCCGACAGCGGGATGTCGGCGGCCGGCCGCGAGACACGGTGATGTGCTCGGCCGTCGGCCCGCGGGCAGTACGTCGGCGCGGGGCCGCGAGACAACATCACCGCGCCGACGATCGCAGCGATCAGGGCGGCACCGAGACCGACGATCAGCCCGACCACCTGCAGCCGGCCCAACCGCGGCCGGTGTACCGAATGCGCCGGTTGCGATCGCAGCGCGGCGACCACTCGTGAAGTGACCAACGGCGGCACGTCGGGCGCGGAGTCGGCATCCGCCTCCAGCTCGCGCCAGGTCGCGGCGGACACGTTCCAGCGCGGCAGGATCCGGTTGCCTGCCCGCCTCGCCGTCCATCGCCGCTCCCGCCGGTCGCCCTGACGTCAGCCAGTCTCCATCACCGGGTTTTAGACGACGACGAGGCGGTCTCGGTTCCGCGCTTCGGTCACGTCGAATAGTCGAGCGCTTCTGCGCAGCCTGGCGCGGGCGCGCGAACAGCGGCTTTTCACGGTGCCCTCGGGGACGCCGAGCATCCGGGCCGTCTCTGCGACCGAATAGCCCTGCATGTCGACGGCGACCACTGCGGCGCGCTGCTCGACGGGCAACCGCATCAGCGCACGTTCCACGACGATCGCGGTGTCCACCCGCGGCGTCGGGTCGCCGACGTGGCAGGCATCGTCGGGCAGCGCCGTGGTCGCGTGGGTCTTGTTGCGCCGCAGCCTGTCCAGGCAGGCGTTGACCACGATGCGGTACAGCCAGCTGCCGACGGCCGCGTCGTGGCGGAACGCTGGGTGCGTTGCGGTGTGCCGACAGCATCGCGTCCTGCAGCGCGTCGGCGGCGTCCTCGGGATTGCGGCTGGTCATCAGGGCGAGCCGGTAGAGCTGACGCTGGTGGCGGTAGAACAGCTCCTCGAAGGCGTACCGGTCGCCGGCGACGTGGGCAGCCAGCAACTCCGCATCGGTGCGGAGTTGTCCGCCTTGCCCCTCGAAGGACCCCACAGCCGAACACTAAAGGGCGCGGCGGGTGCCCTCCGACACATCTTTGGCGGTCTGGGGATGGACGGTGGACAGCGCTGGACTAAGACGCGGCCTTGAGCGTGATCTCGGCGATGTCGGAGCGGCTCTCCCCGTTGACCTGCCCCAGCGTCGAGACCCACACCAGCACGTAGGACGTCGGCGCCGCGTCGTTGACCTGTGATGGTGTTGGCTCCGGGCTTGAGCGGGGTGGCCGGCGCCAGCACGGTGGTGTCTGCCAGCGACGCCGGCGTCGGGCGTCTGCGACGACGCGGATCTCCACCGCGGTGCCGGTGCTGTCCAGGTTGATGGTGACCTCGCCGATCTTGGTCGGCTTCGGCAGCTGCAGCATCAGCCCGACGCCGTTCTTGAAGTTGGGGAACGGCACGGGGTCGGAGTAGGTGTCGATCGGCCACACCGTGGCCGGGTTGCCGTCGATCGCGAGCGGTGCGAGAGCGGGCGCGTCGGCCTCGCCCTCGGGCGAAAAGACTGTTGCTGCAACGGGTTTCACCGACGCACCGGCCCGCCACCGCCACCGCCCGACGCGGACGTGGTCGGAGCGTTGAGGCCGAGTTCGTCGCCGAGGCCGCCGCCGACGTCGCCGAAGATCCGGCTGAGCACCGTGGCCAGCACGATCAGAGCGACGACGATGATGGCGCCGCCGACGGCCAGGCCGATCATGAGGCCCTTGCGTCGACGCGCCTGCGCGTCCGGATCGTCGTCGGGTCGCTCGCGGAGACTGGACGGCGCCGGCGACTCGGGTTCGTCGACGGGGGAGATGAGCTCGGTGCGGTCGGCGATCGCGGTGGCCTGCTGAAGCAGGTTCAACAGGGTCGGGGCGCTGCGGATGCCGCCGCCTTCCTGCACGGCGCGCGCCGCGGCGGCCGAGATCTGGAACGGGATGTGGCGGTCGACGGCGCGCGGTTCGACGGGCTGGCCTGCGGCGTCGAGTTCGGCAGGCGCCAGGCCGCTGCGCACCCCGGACTCGGCGAGTGGCCACCGGTTGACCAGCAGCGCGTAGAGCGCCGCGCCGATCCCGCGGATATCATCCTCGGGCGTGGCGTCGGCCAGGGTCGCCGGGAAGGCCAGCGCCACGTCGCCCTCGATGCTCACCCGGACGCGGCTGGGGTGGTCGATCGACAGCGCGACACCGGCGCGGTGGGCCGCCTCCGCGGCCGCGGCCAGCGATTGGATGGCCCGCGCCCCGCCGATCGGCGAGGGCGACGTCTCGGCCACCTCGGCCAGCGATCCGCCGCGGATCCATTCCGAGACGATCAGGCCGCCCGATCCGGTGTTGGCGACGTCGAGCACCCGGGCGACGCCGGGCATGTCGAGGCGGCTGAGCTTCAGGGTGCGCGACAGGATGTCCTGCAGTTCGTCGTCGGACAGCGTCGCGTCGGGATCGACAAAGGTCAGCGCGACCTGCCGGTCCAGTGCGGTGTCCAGGGCCTGCCAGAACTGCAGGGTGGGCGGGCCGCCGTGGAACACCAGCAGCCGATACCGCCCGCCGCCGATGACGGCGCCGGGGATGAGGTGGACGTCCTCGTCGGACGTCGCGGCCTCGATGGCCGGTTCGCGCGGAATGTCGAACGGCAGCGACTCGCGGGTGGGGTCGCCGCCGTAGTCGGCAGGCGGCCTGCCCGACGCCGGCATCGGCGCGGTGCCGTTGGCCGGTTCGGCCGGGAACTCCGCGGTCTCCTCCGCGGTACTCCGTCCGCTCGGCCGGGAACTCCGTCGTCTCGGCCGGTTCCGGCACGTCGGGCTGGAACTCGTCGGCGGGTACGTCGGGCTGCGAGATCGTCGGCGCTGCGGCAGCGGGATCTTGGTGGTGGCGGTGCCGTCGGGACCTGGCGCGGAGTCGCCCGCGGATTCGTTGCTCACCGCTGGTCCTTTCCGCATCCCGTCCCCGGCAACCGCCCCCGGGGGTCCGCGCCGGACGGTCGGCGGGATGTGACGCCGCCCTGCCGCGAACGAATTCCTCTGATCAGGGTACGTGAGGGGCCTGCTCGGCGGGGGCCGGTCGGGCGGCCCGCCTGCGGTGCGGCTACCGTCGCCAGCCCTGCGGGCGTGGCCGCGCACGCGGCGCCCATACGACGCCGTACGGCGGCCAACGCGGCCTGCGCCTCGGGCACCTGCGCCGCCAGCAGCACCCCGGCGACGATCGGGACCATGATCACGCCGAGCACCAGCAGGCGCAGCAACGATCCGGCACCGCCCCAGTTGCTGGTCAGCGACTCCAGCCCGAGCAGCTTGTCGACGACGTGGGCGATGAGCCCGGCGATCAGCGAGCCGGCGATCGTGACCAGGATGGTCCGCATCACCTGCAGGCTGAGGAGCCTGCCGCCGGGCGGGTTGAGGTTCGCGCGCAGCAGGATGTAGCCGACCGTGGCGCCGGCGATGAAGCCCAGCCCGTTGGCCATGCCGAGGTAGCCGGCCACCAAATCGCGGTCGTCGGTGAGGTGCGGCGCGACCAGGGAGGCGGCGACCTTGACGGCGGTGATGACGACGATCAGTGCGATCGGCGTCCAGGGCTGCTCGCGGGCGTAGAACACCCGAAGCTGAAGCAGCACAAGCGCATACGGAATCAACGTGAACGCCGACAAGGTGATGGCCATGCCGAGGTAGCCGGCGTCGACGTCGCCGAAGTTGCCGTACGCGAACAGCGCGCTGCCGATCGCGGGTCCGCCGACGGTCATCATCGCGACGATCGGGATCAGCGTCACCATCGTCAGCCGGGTGGCCAGCGACAGATCGGCCAGCACCGCGGGGGTGTCGTTGGCGGCGGCGTTGCGGCTCAGTCGCGGCATCACCACGGTCAGCACCGTCACGCCGATGATGCCGAACGGCAGCTGCAGCACCAGCCAGGTGTAGTTGTAGATCGCCGGGCCGGAAGCGGCTGCGCCACTGGCGATTCGGTTGCCGACGATCAGACCCGCCTGGCTGATCAGGACGTAGAGCACCATCGCCGCGGCCATCGCGCCGAACTGCTTCAGGCGAGTCGTCGAGGCCCCACAGCGGGCGCAGGCTGATCCGTTCGCGCCGGATGGCGACGAGCAGCACCACCACCTGCGTCACGGTGCCCAACGTCATGCCGACGCCGAGAACCAGCAGCTTCGGGTTGCCCATCTCGACCGGGATCGACCGAAAGCTCGCCGGGCACAAGCACGTACAGGCCGAGCGTGCTGAGCGCGACGACGTTGTTGCACACCGGCGCCCAGGCGGGTGGCCCGAACACGTTGCGGGTGTTCAGGATTGCCATGAACACCGACGACAACCCGTAGAACAGCACCTGGGGCAGCAGCAGGTAGGCGAAGGCGGTTGTGAGAGAGCGGTTCACCTCGGGGTCGTGGCCGAGCATCAGTCCGACCAGCATCGGCGCGGACGCCACCGACAACGCGGTGGCGAGCAGCAGCAGCGTGGTCGCCAGGGTGACCAGGCGGCGCACGAACGCGGTGCCGCCGTCGGGGTCGTCACGCTCGGCGCGGGCCAGCACCGGCACGAAGATCGCGGTGAACGTCGCCTCCAGCACCAGGGCGGCGATCAGGTTCGGCAGCTGGTAGGCCACCGAGAAGGCACTCGACAGTGCCGCGCCGAGGATGGTGGCGAGCAGCACGATGCGGGCAAATCCGGTGAGCCGGCTGACCAGCGTCGCGAAGGCCATGCCCCACGACCGCGACACCACCGCGGCGTCGGACAGTTCCGGACGCCCGGCCCGTCGTCGCGGCGCGGGTCCACGGGGCAGCCGCGGCGGGGGCCGGCGGTGGGAGCCGCCGCGGTGGCGGTGGCGGGAGGGGTGGACCGACCCGCGCCCGGGGGTGCCCGCGGCGGCGGTGGCGGCGGACTCCTCCCGTGCCCTGCGGGCGTGGGCCCAGCCCTGCGGGCGTGGGCCCGGGTCGGCCCTGCCGCCCGGCGGTACTCATTTCTCACCGCCGGAGGAACCTGCGCCGCCCTCCCGGCCGGCCCGGCTCAGCGGCACGCGCGCGTTGTCGTCGCCGTAGCTCAGCGCGACCTCGAGCGGGTCCGGTCGGTCGAGATCGGCCCGGTCCGGCTGGCCGCGGAACCGGTGCCACAGCCGGCGGCCGGCCAGCAGGACCAGCACGGCGCCCGCGGACAGCGTGATGAAGAACAGCACCTTGCCGTAGGCGTTGGAGTGCACCGACAGCCGCACCGGCTCGCCGAGGGGCAGCCCGTCGGCGGTGCGCAGGGCGACATCGACGGCGACGCGCTGCGTGAAGTGCACTTCGATCGGCACCCGAAGCGGCAGGTACCCCGGGGGCAGCTCGATCTCACCCATGTCGGTGACCGACATTCCCGGTGGCGCGTCCACGTCGAGGCGGACGCGGATCGGGACGGGTAGATCGTTGCGCAGCGCCAGCGGCAGCGGGCTGCGCTCGGTGGCCAGCGTGTAGGAGCCGCCGGGGTTGACGATGGTGACCGCGTTGAACAGGTCGTCGACCGTGTCGGCCGACAGTCGTCAGCCGCTGCTGCGCCAGGCCGTTGCGGGCGTCGGGCGGCACCGACTGGCTCAGCGCGCGCAGCAGGTCCTCGCGCAGCGGCGCGGTGTACTGCATGCCCGGTGAGACCGGTGCGCGCGTCGGTGGTCAGCGCCGCGGTCAGGCCCCACAGCCTGCCGGTCACAGTGGCGATGCCGGAGACGACGGCGTTGTCGAAACGCCCGCGCAGATTGCCGATTCGGCCGCCCGGCGGCGGGGCGAGATCCTGCGGCGCGCACCGCGTTGCCGTCGGCGATCACCGCGGTCAACGGCCGCGGCTGCGCCAGCCCGGCGTTGATCGCGGAGGCGACCGACGTGAGAATCGCCTGCGCATCGTCGGCCCTGCAGGCTCCACATCAACGGCGGCACCACGATCTGGGCGCGCGGTTGTGTCTCGGGTTGCAGCCCGCGCCACAGCAGCGCGCCGAGCGCGTCCTGTCGCCGGGCCACCGCGGAGTCGTGTTGCAGCGGGATGTCAAGGGCTGGGTCGAGGTACGACGGCGTCAGCGGTTCGGTGCCCATGCCGGCGAGCGCGGCGCCGACGGCGGGGTCGAACGGGGCGGCGACGACCTGGGGCGTGTAGCGCACCGGCGTGACGTCCGCGGTTGCCGGTGGCCCGGTGTAATCGTCGCCGTCCGACGTCGATCCGGGCGCGACCAGGTTCGCGGCGCCGATCGCGACGGTCTGGCCCTGGTCCGACAGGAGTTGCACCGCCGGTCCGGTCAGCGGTCCGTCGCCGACCAGGCTGGCGCCGCGCACCGACGCGACGCCGAGGATCTGGTCGACGATGTCGCCCGCGGTGTTGGTCGCGATCGCGCTGAGCCCCGGGTCGCCGACCCGGTGCAGCGCGTCGAGGTCGGCCTGCGCGTAGGTCGTCGGCGCGACGCACATCCGGCTGGGCCAGCGCCTCGAGCCGGTTGAGCCAGGCCACCGCGGCGTCCTGGCCTGCGCCGGGATGAGTCGGTGTGCCGGCGCCGGCGTCGGGGCCGTCGTTGACGACGTAGCCGCCGGTCATCGCGTTGACGGTGACGAGCAGGTCGGGGTCGACGGCCAGGCACGTCGCGAGGCGAACCTGCCCGTCCGGGTCGACCTGCCGGCTGGTGGCGAACTCGACGGCCGACAGCAGCGTGTCGAGCCGGCCGCCCGGCGGCCAGCGAGGTCGCGAGGTCGTCGTCGATCAGCCGGACCGGTGTGGTGCCGCCGGGCGCGCCGGCCGCCAGCCGCGGCCGGTCGGCGATCGGCCACAGCAGGGTGAGCGGCACCGGCTTGGTGGTGTCCGGCGCCACCACGGCCGTCACGGCGTCGGCAGAGTCGGCGCGTCGGGTCGGGCGGTACACCGAGCACCGGCAGCAGGAAGCGGGCGTCGTCGAGTCGGGCCGGCTCGCCGTAGTCGGGTGTGCCGTTGACGTTGACCATGCACGGGGTACACGCCGGGCCGCTCGATGCGAAAGGGACGGCGTGCCCGGCGACCGCAACGGATAGGACAACGTGAACGGAACATCTTGTCCGCGAGGCAATTCCGGCGCGAGCGTGACGAATTCGGCGACGGGCTCGAATTGGTCGACGTTGCCCGCGAGGTTGGTGCGCAGCCCGGTCGACGACGACACCGCGGCGGCGTCCTCGAGGCGCACCATCACATCGCGGACGGGCGGTCGCCGACGTTGAGCACGACGCCGGTGACGGTGACGATGGGTTCGCTGGTGGTGGTGACCACGTCGGGGGTGACGCGATCGATGCGCACCTGAAAGGAACGGTGTCGGGCCGGGCTGGTTCGCCGCGGCTCGCGGTGCTGTCATCGGAACGACGGACAGCAGCAGCAGTCCGATCGCGACGAGCAGGCGCGCCGCTTGGCCGATGCGCGGCCGCGGCCGCTTGGCCGATGCGCGGCCCCGCCGCGGTCGTCACGGTCCTTGGCCGCAGCCGTTCGTCCGCCGAGAGTGGCTGTTCGTCGGGACGACGGTTGCGGGTGTGCGAGTGCGTCTGGGCCCGGCGCCGCGGCGAGGTCCTGCGGCAGCGGCGGCAGCGCGGCAGGCCCGTCCGCGTGCAGCTTGTCGATCAGCTCGCCGGCGACCTCGGCGAGCTTGCGTTCGTCGGCGTACGCCAGCCGCGACGGCAGCTCCTTCAGCGGCACCCAGGCCACCTCGCTGACCTCGAGGTCCTCGTCGGACAGTTCCCCGCCCAGAAACCGCATCAGGTAATGGTGCACGGTCTTGTGCACGCGGCGGCCCTCGGTGACGAACCAGTAGTCGATGCTGCCCAGCGCGGCGAGCACGCTGCCCTGGATGCCGGTCTCCTCGGCGACCTCGCGGATGGCGGTCTGCTCGGCGGTCTCGCCCAGTTCGATGTGGCCCTTCGGCAGCGACCACAGCATGCGGCCGCGCCGGTCGATGCGCCCGATCAGCGCCGCGACCTGGCCGTCCTTCGGGCCGTCGATGCCGTCGATGACCAGCCCGCCCGCCGATGTCTCGTGCACCGTGCGCAGCCGGTCCGGTCGGTCGGCGCGGACGCGATCTTCTGGGCTTGGCCTGCTCGGCTGGCTTGTGCGGCGTCGTGGCGGCCGGCAGCGTGGTTGCGAGGCGCGGTGGCGGCCTGCGAGGCCGGCCTCGGGCGGACCGGCAGCGCGTCGGCCGCGACGCCGCCCCCGGCGCCGTCGTGGTTTGGCCTGTTCGCCGTCCGACACCCAAGCGATAGTAGCTGCCATGAACATTCGCTCCCGCCGCACTCACCGGTCGTGACTGACCCGTTGCCGATTAGGCTCGTCCGAACGTGCCCGACTCAGCTGCTGACGCCGAACTGCTTGCCGCCGCGCAGGTTGCGCTGAACCGGCACGGCGACGTGCTGCGCGACCTCGGCGCGGATGTTCGCTGACGCGGGCCATGAGCTCTACCTCGTCGGCGGCAGCGTGCGCGACGCGCTGCTGGGCCGGCTGGGCACCGACCTCGATTTCACCACCGACGCGCGACCCGAGCAGATGCAGAAGACTGCTGCGGCGGATGGGCCGAGGCGCTGTGGGACACCGGCATCGAGTTCGGGACGGTCGGCGTCGGCAAGGCCGGTCACCGCATGGAGATCACCACCTTCCGCGCCGACACCTACGACCAGGTGTCGCGCAATCCCGCAGGTGCGGTTCGGTGAGCGCCTCGAGGACGATCTGGTGCGCCGGGATTTCACCGCCAACGCGATGGCGGTGCGCATCACCGCCGACGGGCCGGGCGAATTCCACGATCCCCTAGGCGGTTTGGCGGCGGTGCGGGCCAAGGTGCTCGACACGCCGTCCGCGCCGGAGGTGTCGTTCGGCGACGACCCGCTGCGGATGCTGCGGGCGGCGCGGTTCGTCTCGCAGCTGGGGTTCACCGTCGCGCCGCGGGTGCTCGAGGCGCTCGTGGAGATGGCTCCGCAGCTGGGCCGGATCACCGCCGAACGGGTGGCCGCCGAACTGGACAAGCTGCTGCTGGGCGCCGATCCCGTCGCGGGCATCGACCTGATGGTGCAGACCGGGCCTCGGCGATGTCGTGCTGCCCGAGGTCGGCGCGATGCGGATGGCCATCGACGAGCACCATCAGCACAAGGACGTGTACTGGCATTCGCTGACGGTGCTGCGGCAGGCGATCGACCTGGAGGACAGACGGCCCCGATCTGGTGCTGCGGTGGGCGGCGCTGCTGCACGACATCGGCAAGCCCGGCACGCGCAAGCACGAACCCGACGGCGGCGTGAGCTTCCATCACCACGAGGTGGTGGGCGCGAAGATGACGCGCAAGCGGATGCGGGCGCTGAAGTACTCCAAGCAGATGATCGACGACGTCTCGCAGCTGGTGTACCTGCATCTGCGGTTCCACGGCTACGGCGACGGCCGGTGGACCGATTCGGCGGTGCGCCGCTACGTCACCGACGCCGGCCCGCTGCTGCCGAAGCTGCACAAGCTGGTGCGGGCCGACTGCACCACCCGCAACAAGCGCCGCGCGGCGCGGCTGCAGGCCGCCTACGACGACCTCGAGCAGCGGATCGCCGAGTTGGCCGCCAAGGAAGATCTGGCGCGGGTGCGGCCGGACCTGGACGGCAACGAGATCATGCGGATCCTCGGCATCCCGGCCGGGCCGCAGGTCGGCGAGGCGTGGCGGTATCTCAAGGAGCTGCGGCTGGATCGCGGGCCGCTCTCCCACGACGAGGCCGATCGAGGAACTGACCGAAATGGTGGAACTCGCAGAGGCGAGAACGCCGTCTGACTGGTCATGGAGTACTGCCTTGGCGACGCGGACGGTTCGGCCACGATGTGGACCGCGGAACCCGACGTCGATGTCGACGGTGACGGCGTCGTCGACGCGGTCGGGCTGGATTTCGACGGCGACGGTCTGCTCGACGACGCGATGGCCGACCTCGATGGCGACGGCCTCGCCGATCACACTGGTACGCGACCGACGGCGGCGAGCGCGGCCTACTTCACCGACGACGGCTCCGGCACCTGGGCGGTGAGCGTCGACCGGGCGGGGCAATTGCGGTGGTTCGGCCTCGACGGCGTCGAGCACACCGGCGGACCGCTGGTCGATGTCGACGCCGACGGTCAGGCCGACGACAGGCTGGTCGACGCCGACGGCGACGGGCTGGCCGACCGTGCGGTCAGCGACGGGCAGGCCTACGTCGACACCGACGGCGACGGCCGCTGGGACGTCAAGCTCAGCGACAGCGACGGCGACGGCAGGGCCGACGGCGCCGACGAGCTCTAGGCTGCATCCGCCATCGAGCTGCGAGACGAGCCAGGCGCGGGAGTCGAAGTACACGCCGCCGCCGGTGTCGTGGGCGTCGAGGGTGGCGCGTAACCGCGTGCGCGCCTGCTCGGCCTCCGCCGCGTCGAGGTCGGCAAGCAGGTCTTTGAATTTCAGCAGGCGGTAGCACGGCATCGAAGGCGGCGGCGCTGTCCGGGCCGTAGTAGACGGGTTCGTGCACGTCGGTGAAGCTGACTTCCGCGAACCCGGCCGCCGCCAGGATGCCTTCCGTCACGGTCGGGTCGGCGAGTGAGAACGGGTCCGGACCGCGGGGTGCGGCTGATGAGCCGGTGAGGGTCTGGCGGATCGCGGTGGCCCACTCATTGCGGCCGCGCTCTTGCCAGACCAACAGCACCAGGCGCGCCGCGGGACGCAGAGCGCGCCCGATATTGGTGAACGCGGCGACCGGGTCGGCGAAGAACATCGTTCCGAACCTGCTGATACAGAGATCGAAACGCGTCGGTGGAAAGCGGTGAACCTGGGCGTCCGCCTGCACGAAGGTGACGTTGGTCAGGCCCTGGTCATCGCTGAGCTGACGGGCCCGTTCGAGCATCGGCGCGGAGAGATCGACTCCTACTGCGCTCCCGCGCGACGGCGGCCTCGGGCGGCCTCGCGCGTGGATTGGCCTGTGCCACAGCCGATATCGAGTACACGGTCGCGAGAGCCCACGCGGGCAGCGGCGCGAAAGAGCTCGTTGTGCAGGCGCAACTCCGCGTCGTAGTCAAACAGGTCGGGCATCAGATCAGTCACGCCCCGGCCCCGGCGGCCCGGCGAACGCCTGCGCGATGCCCAGCCACCGCTCGGCGTCGTCGCCCACGGCCGTCACGTCCAGCGCCGACCGCGGCCTGCGCTGGGTGACCAGCATGCAGAAGTCCTCCGCCGATCCGGTCACCCGCTGCGGCCGCGTCGTCGGGTCCCCACGACCACGGTCGAGCCGTCGGGTGCGCGCAGCTCGACCCGGAACGGATCCGCCGGAGGCGTCAAGGCCGTTGATGGCGAACGCAAAGTCGCGGGTGCGCACCCCGATGTGGGCGATCGAGCGCAGCCGCGCGGTCGCGCGGCCGTGCGCACGCCGAGCGCGTCGGCGACGTCGAGGCCGTGCGCCCACGTCTCCATCAGCCGGGCGGTCGCCATCGACGGGGCGCTCATCGGCGGGCCGAACCAGGGCAGCTTGCGGCCGTCGGCTACCGCCAGCAGCTCGTCGTGCAGCCGGGTGCGGGTCTGCGCGCCAGTCGGCGAGCAGCCGCTCGGGCGGGGTGACCGCCAGTTCCTCGGCGCCGGCGTCGACGAACCCGGTCGGGTCCTTCGCCGCCTCCTCCAACACGGCCGCGAAGCCGGGCTCGTCGGTGACCGCCGTCAGCGCGACGCGGTCGGTCCACAGCAGATGCGCGATCTGATGGGCGATCGTCCAGCCCGGCGCCGGCGTCGGACTCCGCCCAGCGCGCTGCCGGAAGGTCGGCGACCAGGGCGTCGAGTTCGTCGCTTTCGGCCCGCAGATCGGCCACCATCGGCCCGGCTGTCGCCATGCCGGTCACCCTAGCCGGGTGTGCGGCGAACGCCTGCCGATGGACGGCGTGCGCCGCCAGCCCGACCAGGTACACGGCGGCACCCGCGAGCGCCAACGCGGGTTCATGGCCGTCGGCGGGAATCACGCTCGCCGCCACCGTCATTGCGAGCGATGAACGACAACCAGAACAGCGCAGTCCTGGACCGCGAACACGTGGCCACGCAGCGCGTCGTCGACGTCGAGCTGCATCGCGCTGTCCACGCACAGCTTGACGACCTGGCCGGCCACGCCGAGCAGGAAGCCGCACACGATCATCATCGGCAGTTGCAGGCCGGACGCCGCGAGCTGGATCACCGCGGCGAGCGCCAGCGCGCCGTTGGCCGTGGCGTAGCGGCCCCACCGTCGGGACGGCGGCGGGCATCACCGCAGCGGCGAGGAACTGTCCGGCGCCGGTGGCCGCGAAGAAAACAACCGGTGGCTGCCGAAGCCGGCGACCTCCTGGGTATCGGTGTGCCGCAGGATCACCAGCACCAGCAGGCTGTTGATGCCGATCACCATCCGGTGCGCGGCGAGCCCGGCGAGCGTGGCGGCCACCGATGGCACCGCCACGACGGTGCGGATGCCGTGCACCCACCCGGTGGCCACCGCGTAGGGCACCGACCCGTGGATCGCCCGCACGCTGTCGTCCGGGCCGAGCAAGTGCGGCGGGAAGCGCCATGACAGCCACAACGCGAGCGCCACCGGGACGCGACGATCAAGATGATCGCCGCGGCACCGGTGTCGTCGGCGCCGAACAACCAGCGGGGCACGAGCATGAAGATGGCGCCGAGGAAGGCCGCCGCGCCGCCGGCCGCGGTCGCGACCGAGTTCATCGACACGACCTGCTCCCTCGGCACCACGTGTGGCAGCGCCGCCGACAGGCCGGACGAGACGAATCGGGTGAAGCCGTTGACGATCAGCGCGGCGACCAGAACCGGCAGTCCGATCCTGCCGCGCCGGATACGAGCAATGCGGCGACGACGAGCACCAACAGCAGGCGGCCGAGGTTCGCGCCGACCAGCACCAGCCGGCGGTCCCAGCGGTCCAGCAACGCGCCGGCGAACGGACCGAGCAACGAGTAGGGCAGGTAGAGAACGGCGAACGAGCCCGCGACGTCCCACGGTCCCGCTGGCCGCTCCGGGTTGAACAGCATCGCCGCCGGCGAGGCCCGGCCGCGAACAGACCGTCGCCGAACTGACTCACCAGCCGCAGTTCCAGCAGCCGCCGGAACTCGGGCAGGGCGCGCACCGACCGCCAGAGGTGGCGCACCGAACGCACAGCGCGATTGGCGCACGCGCGTCGGCCACGGAGATCACGTCCTGTTGGTTCTACTCAGGCGATCTTGGATTGATCGGCACCCGACCCACAGTACAAATTTCCCGGCGGGCCGCGCTTGTTCGCCACGATGGGCCGTTGCTGGTGCCATGATGGTGAGGTGGCGCAGTCAGAGGACCCGGAGGATTTCGTCGCACCTGCGGCGCACCGGGTGCGGGCGGGGACGCTGCTGCTCGCCAACACCGACCTGCTCGAGCCGACGTTTCGCCGCAGCGTCATCTACATCGTCGAGCACAACGACGGCGGCACGCTCGGGGTGGTGCTGAACCGGCCCAGCGAGACCGCGGTGTACAACGTGTTGCCGCAGTGGGCGAAGCTGGCCACCAAGCCCAAGACGATGTTCATCGGCGGACCGGTCAAACGCGACGCCGCGCTGTGCCTGGCGACGCTGCGGGTCGGCATGGACCCGAACGGGCTGCCGGGTTTGCGGCATGTGCAGGGCCGGATGGTGATGGTCGACCTGGACGCCGATCCCGACACGATCGCCCCGGTGGTCGAAGGGGTGCGGATCTTCGCCGGCTACTCCGGTTGGACGATCGGCCAGCTCGAAGGTGAAATCGAGCGTGACGACTGGATTGTGTTGTCCGCGTTGCCATCCGATGTTCTCGTCGAGCCGCGGGTCGACCTGTGGGCGCGGGTGCTGCGCCGTCAGCCGCTGCCGCTGTCGCTGCTGGCGAGCCACCCGATCGACATCAGCCGCAACTGAAACACTCTGTGCGGCAGGCGTTCAGCTTGCAGGACAGCGTGCAGGTCGCGCAGGCACCGCCGCACCCGCCGGCCGGCCGGCCGGCGGCTCTTTCGCCGCCGACGCCGCGACCACCTTGGCGCTTTGCCAGCAGCCGGCCGCGACGGTGCCGACCGCGCCGACGGCACACACGATCACGACCAGCAGACCGGTCTGCGGCGGCGCCGAGAGCGCCGCCGCGCCGCCCGCGGCGAGCATGACCGCGGCGGCCAGCTGGGTGGGCGCCACCCCGCGCAGCACCTGAAGGACGTAGTCGCCGGAGCGGGGACGGGCCAGCAGCCACACGCCGAGGGCGGCGGTCGCGACGGCGGCGCACAGACAGAGCACCGCGGCGATGAGCATGGGCCACACAATACGAGCCCGCGAAGCGCGGCGCTTTGTTGGGGCGTCCCCCGGGCGCCAGGCTTCGCCCGGGGGACGAGTCTTCTATCCCGGCAGCCCCAGAATCGGCGCTGCGGGCGTCCGAGCTGCTGGCTGGGGGACCGGCGCGGCCGGGGTCGCCGGAGCAGGGCGGGCCGCCGCCGGCTGCCCGGGAACACTGACCCTGAAGCCGCGCACGATCGCGTCGGTGGCGTCGGCCGCCGGCGACGACCTGGTCGACGCTGGTGGTCACCGACAGCGTCACCAGGTAGCTGTTGTCCGGGCCGACGTACGCGATGACGTGGCGCCGCGAGGTGTTCAGCGTCATCGAGTTCTCCCGGTAGGTGCCCTCGATGACCGAGGACGGCATGCCGCCGAAGTCGGCCGAGCGACCCATCGGTGGCCCGCCAGGCCGGCAACTGCTGGCTGTCGACGAACCCGTGGCTGATGGCCTCCTTCGGATCGAATTCGCCGACCAGCTTGTAGACCACGACCTGGGCGTTCGACGAGTAGAGGCCGTTGCCGCCGACGCGGTCGGCGATCACCGCGAACGCGTCGGGAACGTTGGGGTCGGGCACCTGCGCCCAGCCCTTCGGCACCGGCAGCACGATGTTGAGGGCCTTGAAGTCGTGCGGCTGTCTGGGGCTCGAGCGTGACGCCCTTCTCATGGAAGAAGTCGGTCAGTGTGCCCGACGAGGCGGGGACGATCGTCGGCCGGCGCCGGCGCGGAGCGGCGGCGTCGGGCGTCGGCGTCGCGAGACCTCCCGGTGCCGCGGCGGCAGGCTGTGTCGCCGACGTCACACTCGGCTGGCTGAGCGACTGCGGCGCCGCCAGCGCGGCGTCGGGCGACGTCGGCTGTGTCGCCGTGACCGAAGGCGGGCAGCGGCGGCTGCGGGAGCACGGGCTGCGGCCGAGGCGGTGGCCCCGGCGAGGCCATACGACGCCGGCCACACCGGCGGCCACTCCTGCTGCCAGAACCCGCCAGCGGCGGGCGATCTCGATCATCGACGGCGACCCTTCTCGTCGGCGTGGGGCTCGTCATGCCCCTGGTCAGGCGCCGACCGTATCCACGACGGAGTCAGCGGTGACCAGGGCTGGAACACACCTGGAACCAACCTCTGACCGCGCCGGTGACGGAACCGAGACCAACCCGTGGCCGACGAGGCGTCGCAGATCGCCGCGGCTTATACGCCGCTGCAGGCGTGCCCGATCGCGCGGCCGCTTATACCCTGTTCAGGTGACTGACTCGCCGGACGCCGGCACGGACACCCCGCAGCACCGCTACACCGCGGAGCTGGCCGGGGAGATCGAGCGCGCCTGGCAGCAGACGTGGGCGGAGTCCGGGACGTTCAACGTGCCCAACCCGGTGGGCTCGCTGGCGCCGCCCGACGGCGCCCCGGTGCCCGCCGACAAGATGTTCGTGCAGGACATGTTCCCGTACCCGTCGGGCGAGGGCCTGCACGTCGGGCATCCGCTGGGCTACATCGCCACCGACGTCTACGCCCGCTACTACCGGATGACGGGCCGCAATGTGTTGCACGCGTTGGGCTTCGACGCGTTCGGGCTGCCCGCCGAGCAGTACGCGATCCAGACCGGCACGCATCCGCGCATCCGCGACCGAGGCCAACATCGTCAACTTCCGCCGCCAGCTCGGCAGGCTGGGGCTCGGGCACGACGCGCGACGCAGCTTCTCCACCACCGACGTCGACTTCTACAAGTGGACCCAGTGGATCTTCCTGCAGATCTACAACGCCTGGTTCGACCCGGCGGCCAACGCGGCCAGACCCATCGCCGAGCTGGTGGCCGAATTCGAATCCGGCGCACGGACCCTCGACGACGGCCGGCCGTGGTCGAGCCTGTCGGCCGGTGAGCGCGCCGACGTCATCGACTCGTATCGGCTGGTGTACCGGGCCGATTCGATGGTCAACTGGTGCCCCGGTCTGGGCACGGTGCTGGCCAACGAGGAAGTCACCTCCGACGGCCGCAGCGACCGCGGCAATTTCCCGGTGTTCCGCAAGCGGCTGCGGCAGTGGATGATGCGCATCACCGCCTACTCCGACCGGCTGCTCGACGACCTGGACCTGCTGGACTGGCCGGAGAAGGTCAAGGCCATGCAGCGCAACTGGATCGGCCGGTCCACGGGTGCCGCGGTGCTGTTCGGCACCGACGCGGGCGACATCGAGGTGTTCACCACCCGGCCCGACACGCTGTTCGGCGCGACGTACATGGTGCTGGCACCCGAGCACGAGCTGGTCGACAAGCTTGCCGCCGCCGAGTGGCCCGCCGGCGTCGACGCGCGGTGGACGTTCGGGGCGGCCACGCCCGGCCGAAGCGGTGGCCGCCTACCGCGCGACGATCGCGGCCAAGTCGGACCTGGAGCGCCAGGAGAACAAGGACAAGACCGGCGTCTTCCTCGGCAGCTACGCCACCAATCCCGTCAACGGCCAACAGATCCCGGTGTTCATCGCCGACTACGTGCTGGCCGGGCTACGGCACCGGCGCGATCATGGCGGTGCCCGGCGGCGATCAACGCGACTGGGAGTTCGCCACGCAGTTCGGCCTGCCGATCGTCGAAGTGATTGCCGGCGGCGATATTTCGCAGGCGGCGTACAGCGGCGACGGCGAGCTGGTCAACTCCGACTACCTCAACGGGCTGAGCGTCGCGTCGGCGAAGGAGGCGATCACCGAGCGGCTGGAGGCCGACGGCCGCGGCCAGGCCACGCGTCGAGTACAAGCTGCGCGACTGGCTGTTCGCGCGGCAGCGGTACTGGGGTGAGCCGTTCCCGATCGTCTACGACGCCGACGGCCGCGCGCACCCGCTGCCGGAATCGGCGCTGCCGGTCGAGCTGCCCGACATCCCGGACTACGCGCCGGTGCAGTTCGACCCCGACGACGCCGACAGCGAGCCGTCGCCGCCGCTGGGCAAGGCGACCGACTGGGTGAACGTCGAGCTGGATCTCGGCGACGGCTTCAAGCCCTACACCCGCGACACCAACGTCATGCCGCAGTGGGCGGGCAGCTCCTGGTACGAGCTGCGCTACACCGACCCGTACAACAAAGAAGAGTTGTGCGCCAAGGAGAACGAGGCCTACTGGATGGGCCCGCGGCCGGCCGAGCACGGCCCGAACGACCCCGGCGGTGTCGACCTGTACGTCGGCGGCGTCGAGCACGCGGTGCTGCACCTGCTGTACTGTCCGGTTCTGGCACAAGGTGCTCTACGACCTGGGCCACGTCAGCTCGCGCGAGCCGTACCGCCGGCTGGTCAACCAGGGCTACATCCAGGCGTTCGCCTACACCGACTCGCGCGGTGCCTATGTGCCCGCCGCCGAGGTCGTCGAACGCGACGGCAAGTTCTTCTGGACCGGGCCCGACGGCGAGATCGAGGTCAACCAGGAGTTCGGCAAGATCGGCAAGAGCCTGAAGAACTCGGTGTCGCCGGACGAGATCTGCGACGACTACGGCGCCGACACGCTGCGGGTCTACGAGATGTCGATGGGCCCGCTGGAGGCGTCGCGGCCGTGGGCGACCAAGGACGTCGTCGGCGCGTACCGGTTCCTGCAGCGGGTGTGGCGGCTGGTCGTCGACGAGGAGACCGGCGCCGAGCGGGTCGCCGAGCACGAGCAGCTGGACGACGAGACGCTGCGGCTGCTGCACCGCACGATCGCCGGGGTCGTCCGACGACTACACGAACCTGCGCAACAACACCGCGGCGGCCAAGCTCATCGAGTACACCAACCACCTGACCAAGCAGGGCGTGACGGCGCGGGCGGCGCTGGAGCCGCTGGTGCTGATGGTCGCGCCGCTGGCGCCGCACCTGGCCGAGGAGCTGTGGAAGCGGCTGGGCCACGACACGTCGCTGGCGCACGGGCCGTTCCCGGTGGCCGACCCGCAGTATCTCGTCGAGGACACCGTCGAGTACCCGGTGCAGGTCAACGGCAAGGTGCGCGGCCGCATCACGGTGGCCGCCGACGCCGACGCCGACGCGCTGGAGGCCGCGGCGCTGGCCGACGAGAAGGTGCAGGCGTTCCTCAACGGCGCCACGCCGAAGAAGGTGATCGTGGTGGCGGGCCGGCTGGTCAACATCGTCGCCTAAATCCGCCGGGCGCAACGAATTTGACGAACAACACCACCGCGCATGCCGCAACCGCGCCGCCGGTGACGAGTGCGGCAACGGTGTAGCCGGGCGATACCTCCGGTGCGATGGCAGCGGTGTTGAAGACGAGCACGACGATGACCGACGCAGTGACGGGCAGGCCCCAGCGGCGCCGCACCCGCCGTACCAACCCGGCAGGAAGCCGGCGGATCTGTGCGCGGTCAAGCCAGCAGATCCCCGCCACCAGCGCCAGCCCCACGACGCTTCCGACGGACGCGCCCACGCCGTGGGGTGTGTATGCGGCGACGACGATGGCGACCACACACCAGAACCCGAACGCCACCGCCGCGGCCGCGCACGTTCCACGCACGATTTTTCCGGCCAGTTCGTCGGCGTCGATGAGGCCGGTGTCAATCGCCGCCGTGGCCAGGGACGCGTCCACCGACTGCAGAAACCTGAACCGTGCGTGAGCGATCTCGGCGGCCAGGGCGTGGGAGTGGGCGGCACCGGGGTCAAGCCGCAGGGCCTCCAGAATGAGGCGTCGGCTCGCTGTAGTGGTCCGGTCCGGCGGATGACCAAGACAAGCCACATGATGACGAGGCCCACCAATGCAAGACCTCTGGTGAGCAGGACGATCAACACCATCCAGCCCCATCGGATTCGCACGAATCGGGCTCGGTCGAGCTCGACAAGCGCCTCCGCGAACGGACCCAGCGCCGAACTGGGGTCGATCCCACGGATGGACTCGGCGATCGTCTTCGCATATGCACTATTGCGCGCCTCGAGGTGTGCGCGTGTCAGCGTGTATCTGTATCCGACGTTGGACGGATCGAGCGTTACCGCGGTGTTCGCGGCTGCGACGGCCTCGCCGGGGCTTCCGGCCCCATCGAGAATCGCCCGCGCCCTGACGCTGTGGACCCACGCCTGTTGCGGGTCGACCGACAGACAGCGTTCGGCCCATTGCCGCGCGTCGGAGGCGTGGCCGTCGGCCTGCAGCGCGGCGGCGAGCAGGCCCATGAGCTCAGCGTTGTTCGGGTCGCTGCGCAAGCCATCCATGGCGGCCTTGCTCGCGTCCTGATAGCGGTTGACGTCGTAGTACATCCGGGCCTTCGCGGCCGCCATGTCGGCCGGCGACGGCTGCGTCATCGACGCTTCTTTCTCCCGGCGATGTAGCGCTCGAGCTCCCCGAACTCATCCCGGTCATCGGAGAACGCGATGTAGTTGCGCGCGATGTTGAACCACGTACCCGTGCTGGGCGACGTGTCGCTCAGCGCCGCTTCGAGGTGGCTCTGGTTGACCGGCCGCATCGACCCCGCACGTACCGAATCGTGCATCGCGAACTCCACAGCCCGACTGCACAAGTATGCAAGATCCGCGCCCGAGTAGCCGTCGGTGCGGTTGGCTATGGTCCCGATATCCAGGTGTGCGGTCGGTGACTTGCGCAGGTGATGCCCCAGGATCGCTTGCCTCGCAGGCAGATCCGGCGGGAGAACAATCACCTTCCGGTCGAATCGGCCGGGGCGCATCAGGCGGGGTCGACGTCCCAAACCTGATTGGTCGCCCCGAGTATCAAGAGGCCCTCGTTGTCACTGCTCGCGCCGTCGAGCTCGATCAGCAGCTGATTGACGACGCCGCGCACCGCATTCGAGGTCTGCGCACGTTTGTGGCCGAGCGCATCCAACTCGTCGATGAACAGCACTGTGGGGCTCATCCGACGGGCCTCGTCGAAGACCTTCTTGACGTTGCCTTCGCTGACACCCAGCCACTTGTCGAGGATGTCGGCGATCCCGATGTGGATGAAGAACAGGCCCAGTTCGCCGGCCAACGACTTGGCCAGGAACGTCTTGCCGCAACCGGGCGGTCCCCACAACAACAGGCTCGACCGCAACGCGTGACCGAACGCGTTGCGGATCTCCTCGTTGCGCATCGGCTCCAGGTAGCTCATCCGCAGCCGTTCCTTGACGTCTTCCATCCCGGCGACGTCCTCGAGCGTCAGCTCTGGCCGGACTATCTCCAACAGTTCGCTGACCGGAATCTGCTCGTCGCCGCGGTCGGTGCTTACGCGTTCTGCCTGCGCCGCCGGCACGCCGCCGAAGCCGTCCAGCGCCGTACGCTTGCGCGTCTGCGCATCCGTGTCATCGGGGGACTGCTGCAACAACACTTCGCAGTGGCCCAGTGCGGCGGCATGCTGAGTGTCGTCGAGCAGAAGGTCGATGAGATGCAGGCGCAACGCACGGTTCGACGGGTCTGCGCGCACCGCGCCCTCGATGGCCGCCAGCGCCTGTGGGTCTACCGCCATCGCGCCATCATCGCCGAGCTATTAGCCGAAACGCGAGCGAAGTCACGCCCAGCCGAGCTGGCGCATGGTGATGCCGTCGTTCCAGATCTTGGTCATGTGGCGGATCTTGTCGCCGTCGAACTCCATCACGTAGACGTAGTCGGCTGCCGCGCTCTTACCGGTCGGCGGAACCGGTCCGCCCTCGCCGGTATGCGTCCCGCGAAAGACGCCGACCGCCGTGACGTTGTGGCGCGCCTCGTCGACGGCGAAGGACCGCACCTCGGCCGTGCCGTCGGGCAGCAGCTCGAGCAGGCCCTTCATCCAGTCGGTGTAGGCCTCGAGCGTGTCCACCCCCGCCAAGGCGTCGGTCTGCGCGTCGAACGTCGCGTCCGCGTGGCAGTACTGCCTGCACTCCGCCCAGCCCTTGCCGGTCTCGCATGCGTCGAAAAATCGTTCAGCGGTCTCGATCATTTGCGAATTGTGTGCACTTTGCCGCGCTCAGCGCGGGTTATTGCACACGAAATCACCGCGGGCGGACGATGATCTCGTGGATGTGGCCGTCCCGCGGCGCCGCGACCGCATCGGCGATGACTTTCGCCACAGTCTCCGGGCGCAGAAACCGCCCGGGGTCGTACTCCCCGCCCTCGTAGGCGACCAGGCTTTCCTGCATCTCGGTGGCGATCCGGCCGGGGTGCACCGACGTCACCCGCAGCGACGGTTCGTCGATGCGTAGGGAATCGGCGAAGCCGCGCAGCGCGAACTTGCTGGCCGAGTACGACGCCAGGCCCGGCGAGGCGTTGATGCCCGAACCGGAGTTGACGAACACGACGTGACCCGTCGGCGCTGCGCAGCGCGGGCAGCAGCGCCAGCGTAAGGGCGACCGCGCCAATGACGTTGACGGCCATGGTGTCTCGCCACTCGTCGATGGTGGACTCGGCGACCCGCCCCGGGTAGGCCGCGCCCGCGTTGTGGATCAGCGCGTCGAGTTCGACGATGGGCTCGACGACCGCGGGAATCGCGTCGGGATCCGCGAGGTCGATCGGCCAGGTGGTCGCGCCGAACTCCTCGGCGAGCGCATCGAGCGCATCCGACGGCCTGCCCGCCAGGAACAAGGTGTGGGTGGGAGCAAGGGCTCTTGCGATCGCCGCCCCGAGCCCCCGCGAGGCGCCGGTGATCATCGCGGTCGGCATGTCGCCACCCTATCGACCTGCAAGCAGCCGCAACCCGTCGCATCATTGATGCGATGCCCTCCGACCACAACTTCGCTCCCACGCAGCTCGCGGCCCGCGCCGCCTATCTGCTGCGCGGCAATGACCTGGGCGTGATGACCACCGCGGCGCCATTGCTGTACCCGCATATGTGGAGCTGGGACGCGGCGTTCGTGGCGATCGGCCTGGCGCCGCTGAGCGTCGAGAGGGCCGTCGTCGAACTCGACACGCTGCTTTCGGCGCAGTGGACCAACGGCATGATCCCGCACATCGTCTTCGCCAACGGCGTGGACGGCTACTTCCCCGGCCCGGCCCGGTGGGCCACCTCGGCGCTGGCAGCGCACGCGCCGCGCAACCGCCACACCTCGGGCATCACCCAGCCGCCCGTGCATGCAATCGCGGTACAGCGCATCCTCGACCACGCCCGCACCCGCGGCCGGTCCACCCGCGCCGTGGCCGAGGCGTTCCTGGACCGCCGCTGGGACGAACTGGTCCACTGGCACCGATGGCTTGCCGAGGCCCGCGATCCGAAGTCGCGCGGACGTGTGACGCTGTACCACGGCTGGGAGTCCGGCATGGACAACTCGCCGCGCTGGGACAGCGCCTACGCCAACGTGATTCCTGGCAACGTGCCCGAATATCAGCGTGAGGACAACACGATCGTCACCGACGCCAGCCAGCGGCCGTCGGACGTCGAATACGACCGCTACCTGTGGCTGCTGGAGGAGATGAAGTCGGCGCGCTACGACGATGAATTGCTGCCGAAGGTGATGAGCTTCGCCGTCGAGGACGTGTTCGTGTCGGCGATCCTCGCGGTGGCCTGCGACGTGCTCGCCGAGATCGGCGAGGACCACAACCGCCCGCGCGCCGATGTAAGGGATCTGTACGCGTGGGCGGAGCGGTTCCGAAGGGGTGTCGTCGACGCCACCGACGAAAGAACCGGGGCAGCAAGGGATTACGATCTGCGCGCAGATAGGTGGGTGGCCACCGAAACGGTCGCGCAGTTCGCCCCGCTGTTGTGCGGCGGGCTGGCGCACGAAAAGGAACGCGCGCTGCTGCGGCTACTCGAGGGACCGCGGTTCTGCGGGCATCCAGACCTGAAGTACGCGCTGATCCCGTCGACGTCGCCGGTGTCGCGCGACTTCCGGCAGCGCGAGTATTGGCGCGGACCGGTCTGGCCGGTGATGACCTGGCTGTTCTCCTGGTGTTTCGCGCGGCGCGGCTGGGCCGAGCGGGCGTCGGTCCTGCGGCGCGAAGGACTGCGGCAGGTCAGCGACGGCACTTTCGCCGAGTACTACGAACCGTTCACCGGTGCGCCGCTGGGCAGCATGCAGCAGTCGTGGACCGCGGCGGCAGTCCTGGATTGGCTGGGGTAGCCGTACAATTCGGCTGGTGGCGACACGGCGCGGCCGACCAACCCAAGCCGAGGCGAAGAAGCTTGACCTCGCCGTGCGCGAGGCCGCGGTCGCGACCTTCCTCGAAATGGGTTATGCCGGAGCCAGTATGGAGGCCATCGCGCGGGCCGCGGGCATAACCAAACGCTCGCTGTATGCACGTTATGCCGACAAGCGAGCGGTGTTCGCCGACGTGATCCCCTGGGCGCTTGCGCGCTACACCGACGACGGATCCATCGACGAGATCGACGATGAGGACGTGGAGACCGCGCTTCTGGCGGTCGGTCGGGTGGCGCTGGCCCGCGCGACGCATCCCGAGAACGTCCGGCTCAAGCGCATCGCGTTCAACGAGGCGGCGCAGTTCCCGGAGTTCAACGTGTCCGCGGAGTCGATGATGTGGGCAGGCCGCCAGCGAGCCGTCACCGAGCTGTTGCGGCGCCACGAGGAGCTCGGCACCATCAAGGTCGACGACCTCGAGCTGGCGGCCGAGCACTTCCTCGCGATGGTCGAGGCGGTGCCGGCACGGATGGCCGACTTCGGCGTGTTCCGGTCATCCGAGCAGCAGGAGCGCCACCTGCGCTACGCGGTGCGGCTGTTCCTGCGCGGCGTCACGCCCCGTTAGCGCCGGAGATCGACTGGCTGACCAGGTAGCCGTCCAACCCTTCGCGGCCGAACTCACGGCCGAAACCGCTGGCCTTGAGGCCGCCGTACGGAGCGAGCGGATCCATGATGTAGCCCTCGTTGACGCCGAACGAGCCGGCCCGTATCTGTCGGGCGATCGCCAGTGCCCGGTCGGGATCCGCGGTGAACACCGCACCGGCCAACCCGTAGTCCGAGTCGTTGGCGATCGCGACCGCGTCTGCCTCGTCCCGGTACGGGATCACGGTGAGCACCGGGCCGAAGATCTCCTCGCGCGCGATCCGCATGCCGTTGTCGGCATCGGCGAACAGGGTGGGCCGCACGTACCAGCCGCTGTCGACGCCGTCGGGCAACTCGGCGCCGCCGAGGACCAGGCGGGCGCCTTGCCGCTGACCGTCCTCGATGTAGTCGCGAACACTGGCTTGCTGGCGTCGCGCGACGAGCGGGCCCACCTGTGTCGCGGGATCGGAAGGGTCTCCCACCGTCAGCGCCGCCAGCTCGGCTTCGAGCGCGTCGACGAATTCGGTTGCGTGCGAGGCGGGTACCAGAACCCGGCTGAGCGCATTGCACACCTGTCCGCTGTTCGCGAGGCTGGCCATCTGGATGGCCTTGGCCGTCGCGGCGGGGTCGGCGTCCTCGAGGACGATGGCGGCGGACTTGCCGCCGAGTTCGAGCGTGACTTGCCTGAGTCCCTCGGCGCATGCCATCGCGACCTGGCGCCCGGCCGCTGTCGAACCGGTGAACGACACCTTGTCCACGCCCGGATGGCCGACGAGGTGGGCGCCCGTTTCGCGGCCACCTGGAACCACGTTGACGACACCGGGCGGCAGGCCGGCGCCGGCGACGATGTCGGCGAAGAGCAGCGCGTCCAGTGCCGATTCCGGCGCCGGTTTGAGCACGACGGTGCATCCGGCAAGCAGGGCGGGAACCACCTTGCCGACGGTGAGGAACTGGGGCATGTTCCACGGCACCACGGCGGCGACCACGCCGACCGGCTGCCTGGCGACGCGAATGTCGTTGCCGTAGAAGCCCGGCCGCGCCTCGTCCCACGGATACTCGCCGGCGACCCTGCAGAACGCGGCCATCGCCATCAGCGGCAGCTGGGCCTGGACGCGCTTGGCGAAGGTGATCGGCGCACCGATCTCGGTGGAGATCAGCTCGGCCATCTCGCCGCGGCGCTCCTTGTATGCGGCGGCCAGTCGTTCGATGGCGGCGATGCGTTCGGACGGGTCGAGCCGCGGCCACGGGCCCGTCGTCGAACGCGGCGCGCGCGGCCGCGACGGCGCGGTCCACATCTGCCGGCGCCGCCGCGGGTGTCTGCCCGATCACCTGCTCGGTGTGCGGGGACACGATCTCGATGACGGCATCCGTGCTCGGTGGGGTCCACTGCCCGTCGATGAACAGTTCTGTTCTGCGGTGCATGACTCTCCTGTGATTAAGTGCAGCGTCCGCCGTTCACGCCGACGATCTGTCCGGTGATGTATCCGGCCTCCTCCGAGACCAGGAACGCGCATGCGGCCGCGATGTCTTCCGGCGTGCCGACCCTGCCGCACCGGTATCTTGCGCGATGTTGTCCTCGACCGAGCCGCCCAGAAGGCCTTGCTCCTCGGCCTTGCGCAGCATCGGGGTGTCGATGAAGCCAGGGGGAACCACATTGGCGGTGATCCCTAGCGGGCCGTACTCCAGCGCAAGGCATTTCGTCAGCCCGTTCACAGCGGACTTGGCCGCCACGTAGTGCGACTGGTACGGCGAACCGGAGTGCGTGGCGGACGACGAGATGTTGACGATGCGGCCCCAGCCGGCGTCGAGCATGTCCGGTAGTACCGCCTGGGTGGTGTGGAAGACACCGTTGAGGTTGACGTCGACGACCTTGGACCACTCGTCGAAGGTGATGTTCGTGAATCGCCGGAACCCCGTCAGCCCGGCGGCGTTCACCAGGATCGTGATCGGCCCGAGCGCGCTGCGCACGGCGGCCAACGCGGTGTCGATCTGCGCGCGGTCGGTGACGTCGGCGACGTAGCTCAAGTCGGTATCGGTCGCGGTCAGGTCGATGATCGCGACGTGGTTGCCGTCGGCGCGCAGGCGGTCGGCGATGGCGCGGCCGATGCCCGACGCGCCTCCGGTAACCAGCGCTGTCTTCACGAACTAAAATATACAAACCCGTATACTTATCTGGCAAGGGCGAGTATTCTTTCGCCCGTGGACAGGCAGCCCTTCCGCTTCGCGATCCAGGCGACGAACGCTGCCGACGCCCGCGAATGGCGCGAATTCGTCTGCAAGGTGGAGGATCTCGGCTATTCCGCGCTGATGCTCGCGGATCACTACCTCGGACCCGGGCCCGGCCCAGCGTGCGGCGCGCACCCCGCGCCAGGATCTGGCGCCGATCGCCGCCATCGCCGCTGCGGCGGCGCACACCACGGTGCTGCGGGTCGGCTGCCGGGTCTTCTGCATCGACTACCACGTTCCCGCCGTGCTCGCCAAGGAGGTGGCGACGCTCGACCTGCTGTCGGACGGCCGGCTCGAGATCGGCATCGGAGCGGGCTGGAGCGCACTCGAGTACGAGGCGATGGGGCTGACCTTCGACACCCCGGGCCGGCGCATCGCCAAGCTCAAGGAAGTGGTCGCGCTCATCAAGGCGCACTGCGCAGGCGACGAACTCGCCTGCGTCGGCGACTACGTCAACGTCAACGGCTACCAGGGCACACCGCCACCGGTGCAACGACCGCATCCGCCGATCATGATCGGCGGCGGCGGTAAGCGCGTGCTGACCTACGCCGGCCAGGAGGCCGACATCGTCAGCATCAACAGCGTGCCGTTCACCGCGCGCAACGACGACGGGCTGACGCCGCAAGAGGCAGCGTGCAGCGGTTCGAATATGTGCGCGCCGCCGCGGGCACCCGCATCGGCGACCTCGACATCGAAAGCTCCCCCTTCTTCGTCTCGCGATCGCCGACGACGCAGAAGCCGCCTATGAGCGCATCGCGGCGAAGTCGGGCATCGCCGTCGAAGTCCTTCGTGACCATCCCAACGTCCTCGTCGGGTCCGAAGACGACATCGTCGAGACGCTGCAGGCGCGCCGAGAGAACTACGGCGCCAACTACATCACGGTGCAACAGTCGGCAGGCCGACAAGATTCGCGCCCATCGTGGCGCGCTTGACGGGCACCGTGACGAGCGAGGGGAGCGGCATGGCGAAACGGATCGAGATTCAGCGAGTACCAGAACAGCTACGCGAACTACAAGTTCGAGCTGACCGACGACGGAATCCTGTTCATGCAATGCCACACCGACGGCGACAGCCTGGTGTGGAGCTGGCAGGCGCACGACGACATGTCCGACGCGTTCGCCGACATCGCGGGCGACCGCGAGATCAAGGTGCTGATCCACACCGGCACCGGCGAGAACTACAACGCCAACTGGGGTCGGCTGCCCAACGGCGAGCCTCCCGAGACGCCCGAGCTACCTGCCGATGCCAGGCACCCGCGGGCTGGTCAAGCTCGATGAGAAGGCCTGGTATGCAAGGCATCTGATCTTCAACGTGCTCGACGTCGACGTCCCGATGATCAGCGCGGTCAACGGTCCGTGCAACATGCACTCCGAGGTGCCGCTGATGGGCGACATCGTGCTGGCCTCCGAGGACGCCTACTTCCAGGACGCTTCGCACTTCCCGCGCGGACAGGTACCCGGCGACGGCCAACACGTGATCTGGAGCTTCCTCGCCGGGCACACCCGCGCGCGCTACTTCCTGCTGACCGGGAAGAAGCTCGGCGCCGCAGAAGCCAAGGAGTGGGGCGTCGTCAACGAGGTGCTGCCCAAGGACCAAGTTGCTCGACCGCGCCTGGGAACACGCACGCGAACTGGTCAAGCGGCCGCCGCTGACGCTGCGCTACTCGCGGCAGCTGTTCACCAACCCGCTCAAGCGCGCGTTCATCGACGAGCTCGGCCACGGCCTGGCGCGCGAGACCTACGCACAGCGCGCGTTCTTCCCGTTCGGCGGAGAGATGGAACCGCTCGATCGGCCATGGGACCAGCAGCCCTGGACCAACGCCAACGGCAACCAGTCGACGAAGGAGCCGCGCCATGACCAGCATTCAGCAGAAGCTCGCCACCGGGCGCGGCAAGTTCACCACCGACTACCCCGACCTCGGCACCGGTCCGGTCAACTACGAGGACTCCATCTCCGAGGAGTTCTTCGCCGCCGAGCGCAAAGCCGTCTTCGAGCGCAGCTGGTTGTGCGTCGGACGCATGGAACGCCTGCCGCGCAAGGGTTCCTACTTCACCCGCGAACTGCCCGGCCGGCTGGCGTCGATCGTCATCACCCGCGACCTCGACGACAACGTGTACGCCTTCCACAACGTCTGCGCGCACCGCGGCAACAAGGTGGTGTGGCAGGAGCACCCGCAGGAGGAGTCGGCAGGCAGCTGCCGGGCGTTCTCGTGCAAGTACCACGGCTGGCGCTATGGGCTCAACGGTGTGGTCAACCACATCACCAACGAGGAGGAGTTCTTCGACCTCGACAAGAGCAAGCTGCGGATGCCGCCGGTGCACTGCGAGGTCTGGGCCGGCTTCATCTTCGTCAACCTCGCCGAGGACGCGGAGCCGCTGCGCGACGTTCCTCGGCGAGGGCCTGCTCGGCATGGAGGACTATCCGTTCCATCTGATGACGCAGCACTACGGGTTCTCCACCCAGATCAAGGGCAACTGGAAGCTCGCGGTCGACTCGGTCTGCGAGTGGTATCACCCGCCGTACGTGCATGGCCGGTTCATCGACCCCGATGTGTCGAAGGCCGAGAAGATGGTGCCGCCGGTCGACTCGTATCACTACGACCTGTTCCGGCCGCACATGCTGACGTCGGTGCCAGGCCCGCCGATCCTGCCGCCGCGCGAACCGGGCGGCGCGGGCGAGGCGCGCCAGGACCAGCGGTGGGTCTACAAGCTATTCCGCGCAGGCCTTTTCGGACCCGACGACGTGCCCGATATCGGCCCGCTGCCGAGCTTCCTCAACCGCGGCGAGATCGCGTCGTGGGGCAACGACCAGTTCTGGGTGTTCCCGAACATCTCGATCCAGATCTGGGCGCGCAACTACTACATCACCTACACGTACTGGCCGGAGACCGTCGACACCCACATCTACGAGATCGACCTGTACTTCGTGCCGCCGGCCAACGCGCACGAACGGCTGGCCCAGGAGGTGGTGGTGGACAGCACCATCGAGTTCGCGATGCAGGACGTCAACACGATCGAGGCCACGCACTCGGCGCTGAAGACGCGGGCGCAGACCACCTTCCACCTGTCCGATCAGGAGCTGCTGATCCGGCAGTTCCACACGGTCATCCGCGACACCGTCGCGGCCCACCAGGCCGGAGAGGAGCAAAGTCATGACGGAACGTCAACTGCCGGAGGGCTTCTCCGAGCTCGAGCAGTGGGTCGACGACTGGGCGCTGGCCACCAGCGCCGAACGCTACGCCGCGCGGCTGGACCGGCCTTATCGACGAGCTGGTGGCGTTCTACGACGGGATCGCCCCGCACGCCGAACGCGCCATCGCCTACCTCGACGGGCTCGACATCAACAACCTGGGTCCGGAAGCCACCAGGCTGATGCATCTGCTGTACTCGATGATCCTGGTGTCGTACGCGGTGAACATCTTCAAGCAGAACCGCATCCCGGACTCCGGCGCCGCATTCTTCGATATGGTCGCCGAACCCGCCCTGTGAGCGGCACTGCCCGCTGTCCGGGCTCTGCGGGTGGTCGATGCCGCGACGCTCGCGGCGGGTCCGCTGGTGGCGACCGCGCTCGGCGAGTTCGGCGCCGACGTCATCAAGGTCGAGCAGCCCGGCGTCGGCGATCCGCTGCGCACCTGGGGTGCCGCGCCGCGACGACATCGGGTTGGTCTGGAAGAGCGTGAGCCGCAACAAGAAATGCGTCACGCTCGACCTGCGCACCGACGACGGCCGCGACCTGCTGCACGGCCTGCTGGCGCGTCAGCGACGTGCTTCGTGCTCAACACCCGGCCGAGCACGCTGGCGCGCTGGGGTCTGGACTACGAGTCGCTGCACGCGCGGCACCCGAAGCTGGTGATGTTGCACGTGACGGGCTACGGCCGCGGCGGGCCGGCGAGCGACCGACCCGGATTTCGGCACCCTGGCCGAGGCGATGAGCGGGTTCGCGCACGTCGTGCGGGCAAGCCGACGGGCCGCCGACCCTGCCGCCGTTCATGCTCGCCGACGGCGTCGCCGCGCAGTCGGCCACCTACGCCGTGATGACGGCGCTGTACCACCGCGACGTCCACGGCGCCGGACGGCCAGCTGGTCGACGTCAGCCTGATCGAGCCGCTGGCCCGGCTCGTCGAGCAGGCCACGCTGGCCTACGACCAACTCGGGCAGATCCAGGGCCGCACCGGCAACCGCGCCGACGCCAGCGCACCGCGCAACGCCTACCGCACCGCCGACGACAGGTGGATCGCGATCTCGAGCGCATCGTCGAGCATCGCCGCCCGCCTCTACCGTGCGATCGACCGGCCCGACCTCGCGGCCCGGCCCGAGTACGTCGACCCGATCCCGCGCCAGGCGCGGGCCGACGAGATCGACGCGCTGGTCGCCGACTGGATCGCGCGGGCACACGCTCGACGCACGCGATGAAGGTGTTCCTCGCCGAAGGCGTTGCGGCCGCGCCGATCTACGACGCGCAGCAGCTGCTGGCCGACGAGCACCTGCGCGCCCGCGGCACCTTCGTGACGCATCGACGATCCGGACCTCGGCGCCATGACCGTGCAGGCGCCCGTCGCCAAGCTGAGCGAGACGCCCGGCCGCATCGACCATCTCGGTCGCGCGCTCGGCGCGGACAACGACGCCGTCTACGGCGACCTGCTCGGCCTCGACGCCGACCGGCTGGCCGCCCTGCGCGCGGCGGGCACCATCTGATGAACGGAGCACGCATGTCCGGATCGCGGCCCCGCCGCAGCGAGCTGGCGACGCCGGCGAGCAACGAGCACATGTGCGAAGTGGCCGCGCGCAGCGGGCGCCGATCTGGTGTTCCTCGATCTCGAGGACGCCTGCGCGCCGGCCGTCAAGGAGTCGGCCCGCGCCACGGCCGTCGCCGCCCTGACCGATCTCGACTGGGGCGCCACCATCCGCGCGGTCCGCATCAACGGTCTCGACACGCCGTGGTGCCACGGCGACATCGTCGAGGTCGTCACGGGTGCACGCGACGCGCTCGACGTCATCATCGTCCCGAAAGTGCTTACCGCACGCGATGTTTGGTGGGTCGACGTGCTGCTCACCCAGCTCGAGACGAAGCTCGGGCTGACGCGCCGATCGCGGTGGAGGCGCTCATCGAGGAGGCCGAAGGCCTGCTGAACGCCGCGGAGATCGCTCGCGCCAGCCCCCGGCTGGAGGCCCTCATCTTCGGCGCCGGCGACCTCTCGGCGTCGCTGCGCGCGCGCGTCGACGGAAACTTCGCAGCCGGCAGGCGACTATCCCGGCGACTACTGGCACGCGGTGCGGGTGCAGGTGCTGGCGGCCGCGCGGGCCGCGGGCATCGCCGCGATCGACGCGCCCTACCCGGGCTATCGCGACGAAGGACGGCTACCGGCGCGGCCGCGACGCAGGCCAGCCTGCTCGGCTTCGACGGAAAGTGGGCGATCCACCCTTCGCAGGTGCCTATCGCCAACGAGGTCTTCACCCCGACAGCCGAGGAAGCTCGCCGAAGCGCGCGCCATCATCGACGACTACCGACGAGCGGAGGCCGACGGCGTCGGCGCGGTCGGTCGCGACGGGAAGCTCGTCGACGCGGCACTGATGCGGCACGCGGAGAACGTGCTGCGGCGGGCGGTGCCGCCGGAAACGACCGGCTAGCTATTCGGTCAGCCGCGCGAGCGGTATCAGCGCCTTGGACAGCGTCTCGATGTCATCGGAGCTGAGCTTGGACAGCAGGGTACCCAGATAGGCGCGGCGGGCGGCCAACGCTTCTTGGTGCTGCGACAGGCCCTCCGGCGTGATGTCGACCAGCACGGCGCGCAGATCGGAGGGGTCGCGGGAGCGCTTGACCAGGCCGAGTTTTTCCAGCCGGCGGATCGCCACGGTGGTCGTGGGCGTGCGCACCCGTTCGTGCGCCGCCAGCTCGGTCATCCGAATCGGACCCTGCTCCAGCAGCGTCAGCAGAATCGACAATTGGGCCAGTGTGAGGTCGCCGGTTTCGGAGTCCCGACTCGTGTCGCTGCGGCGCAAAACGGAGAAAACCCGGGAGAGCACCCGTTGCAGCTCCCCGGCCAACTCGGTGACCTGCGGCTCCGTGTCCACCATAATTCAGCCAGTCTAACCTGTCTGACCCTGCCAAGTTGCAATGACGGGCTCGCAACCTCATAGAACTTGCGAAAGGAAGCGGGTCGCACCGCCTCTCAATCAGAACGCAACAGTCGGGGCGCCCGCCGGTCGGAGCACGCCGCGCCGCACAAGTTCACCAAGCAGGATGCGGGCCATCATCTCGGCCCGTTCGGAGCAGGCGACGCGGGCGGCGTCGGGGTCGCCGCGGCGGATGGCGTCGTACTCGGCCTCGTAGTGGGACAGCATCTCCTCGTAGCTGTGGAGGTAGGTGGCCCAGAAGTCGCGCGGAATGAACGCATGTGAGGCGCGGATCAACGCGAGCAGACGGGGCCCGCAGTACTCATCGTTGATCGCGGCGCGAAATTGCCAGCCGGCGTCCTGGAATGCGCGCGCGTCTCGGTTGCTGCGCATGAAGCCGATCAGCGATTCGAGCCTGACGAGGATCCTCTGCCCAGGGTCCGCTGCGGCACGCGCCGACGCGACGCCGCTGAGGAGCCCGTAGACCTCGTGGTGTTCGCGCACGACGGACTCGTCGAACAATTCGACGAAGGCGCCGCGGTGGTACTGCGTCGACAGAATGCCGTCATGCTCGAGCTGGACCACGGCCTCTTGGATCGGCACGCGGCTGAGCCCGAGTTCATGCGCGATCTCGTTGCGATCGATCCGGTCGCCGGAGCGGAGCTTGCCCGTCAGCACCAGGTTGATGACATGCGAGACCACGAGGTCTTTCTCTTTGACCCCATACTTCTTCGGCATGGCGGCGACAGTGTATGCCGCCGCATGCCCGCACCGGAGCCGTTACGCCGCTTCAGTTTCAGCCGTCTTGACGGCGGTCGCGCCACCGGCACAGCGCCTCGGCCTGGGTCAGGTCGTAGTCGGGTCCGTTGACGCCGACGGTCAGCAGGCGTGACCCCGAGCCCGACCAGCGCCTCGGCCTCCGCGACCAGTTCGTCTTCGGTCTTGCCTTCGACGCCGGCGGACCGCTCGATGGTGGCGGGTTCGCGGCCGACGTCGTTGCAGTGGCGCGCCAGGATCTCGGCCTTGCGCGGGTACTCGCCGCTGTCGGAGAAGGAATGCCAGATGTCGCCGTGCTCGGCGACCTGACGCAGCGTCTTCTTCTCGCCGCCGCCGCCGATCAGGATCGGGATGTCGCGGACTGGCTGCGGGTTGAGCTTGCCAAGCCGGGATTTGATGCGGGGCAGCGCGGCGGCAAGGTCGTCGAGCCGGCTGCCGGCGGTGCCGAACTCGTAGCCGTACTCGTCGTAGTCCTTCTGCTTCCAGCCCGAGCCGATCCCGAGGATCAGCCGGCCGTCGGAGATGTTGTCGACGGTGCGGGCCATGTCGGCGAGCAGTTCGGGGTTGCGGTAGGAGTTGCAGGTGACCAGTGCGCCGATCTCGATGCGCGAGGTCTGCTCGGCCCAGGCGGCCAGCATCGTCCAGCATTCGTAGTGCGGGCCGTCGGGATCGCCGTAGAGCGGGAAGAAGTGGTCCCAGTTGAACGCGACGTCGACGCCGATGTCCTCGGCAGCGGCGAACCGCGTCGCGGACATGGCTGTATTGCGGGGAATGTTGGGGCTGCAGTTGTACGCCGATGCGTATTGGGTAGCTCACGGTGCTTATGTAACCGCGATCACGCTCCATATTCCCGGCAACGCCGGATGGCGCCCGGCTATTGGGCGAGCACCTCGCGCAGCATCTCGATCAGCGCAACGGGCTGGTCGCTTTGCACCGAATGCCCGGATTTCTCGACGATGTGCACGCCCTGGAACCCCGGCGCGGTTCGCGCGAACTCCGCGGCGTCGTCGTCGTTGACGAAGAACGAGTCGGCGCCGCGCACCAACGTCGTCGGCATGGTGAGTGTGGGCACGTCATCCCACAGGCTCTCGAACCCCTCGCCCTTGCGGAACGAGTCGTAGCGCCACGTCCAGGTGCCGTCGTCGAGTCGTTTGGCGTTGTGAAACACGCCGCGGCGCAACGATTCCGGTCGCGGTGCGGCGCCGCGGCGACGGTGATCTCCAGCATGGCGTCGAAGCGTCGGGAACGTCCGATCGCCGCTGACCAGCGCGACGGTGCCCATCTGTGCCTCGGTCATCTCGGTGTGCCGCTCAGGCGCCGACGGGGTCACGTCGACGAGTACGAGCTTGCGCACGAGCTCGGGTGCGGCGGTCGCCAGCCGTAGCGCGGTCAGCCCGCCCAGCGACATGCCGACGACGAGCCGTCGGCGTCCGGCGCGATTCGCGCACCACGGGCTCGATCGCGACGGCGCTGAGCTTCGGCCCGTAGTCGCCGTCGTCGCGCCACGCCGAGCGGCCGTGGCCGGGCAGGTCGATCGGCCAGCGCAGGCTCGCCGAGCCCGACGATCACGGTGTCCCAGGTGTGCGCGTTCTGCCCGCCGCCGTGCAGGAACACCACCCGCGGCGGGTCGGTCACCGAACTTCAGCGCGCTGATCGGTCCGGAGTCGATGCGCTCGACGGTCGGCAGCGGACCCGTCGCGCCGGTCTGCCTGGCGTTCTCCTTGAGGAAGGTGAACTCGGACAGCGAGGCAAGTTCGTCGTCGGCGGAGATTTCGACTCATTAGCTGACCCTCAACAACGCGCGAAGCTCGTGGACAGGTTCGGTGCGAAATCTAGCCCTCGATGAAGTCCTCGAGCTGCGTGCGGGCGATGTCGTCCGGCAGCTGCTTCGGCGGGCTCTTCATCAGGTAGGCCGAGGCCGCGACGACGGGGCCGCCGATGCCGCGGTCCTTGGCGATCTTCGCCGCGCGCACCGCGTCGATGATGACGCCGGCCGAGTTCGGCGAGTCCCACACCTCGAGCTTGTACTCCAGGTTCAGCGGCACGTCGCCGAAGGCGCGGCCCTCGAGGCGCACGTAGGCCCACTTGCGGTCGTCGAGCCAGCCGACGTGATCGGACGGGCCGATGTGCACGTCCTTGGTGTTGAACTCACGCTGCAGGTTGGAGGTGACGGCCTGGGTCTTGGAGATCTTCTTCGACTCGAGGCGCGAGCGCTCGAGCATGTTGAGGAAGTCCATGTTGCCGCCGACGTTGAGCTGCATGGTGCGGTCGAGCTGCACGCCGCGGTCCTCGAACAGCTTGGCCATCACGCGGTGGGTGATGGTCGCGCCGACCTGGCTCTTGATGTCGTCGCCGACGATCGGCACGCCGGCGTCTTCGAACTTCTTGGCCCACACCGGGTCGCGACGCGATGAACACCGGCAGCGCGTTGACGAACGCCACGCCGGCGTCGATCGCGCACTGGGCGTAGAACTTGTCGGCCTCTTCGGAGCCCACCGGCAGGTAGGACACCATGCACGTCGACGTTGTTGTCCTTGAGCGACCTTGACGACGTCGACCGGGTCGGTGTCGGACACCTCGATGGTCTCGGCGTAGTACTTGCCGATGCCGTCGAGCGTCGGGCCGCGCTGCACCGTGACGTTGGTCGGCGGCACGTCGGCGATCTTGATGGTGTTGTTCTCCGACGCGAAGATCGCCTCGGAGAGGTCGAAGCCGACCTTCTTGGCGTCGACGTCGAACGCGGCGACGAACTTGACGTCGCGGACGTGGTACTGGCCGAGACTGCACGTGCATCAGGCCGGGCACGGTCGCGTTCTCGTCGGCGTCCTGGTAGTACTGCACGCCCTGCACAAGTGAGGACGCGCAGTTGCCCACGCCGACAATGGCGACCCGGACCTCGGTGCTTGCTCAGTCATGACGCGACTTCTCCCTCTCGTTCTGCTGAATTCGGTACTGCCTACGGCTGTTCTACGGCTGCTTTCCGGCGCGGCCTTGCGCCGCTCCGTTCCGCCGCGATCAATTCGTTGAGCCATTTGACTTCGCGCTCGCTGGACTCCAGCCCGAGCTGGTGCAGCTGGCGGGTGTAGCGGTCGAACGAGCTGCTGGCCCGCGCCACTGCTTCGCGCAGGCCCTCACGGCGTTCCTCCACCTGACGACGGCGACCCTCGAGGATCCGCATCCGGGCCTCGGCCGGGGTGCGGTTGAAGAACGCGAGGTGAACGCCGAAGCCGTCGTCGGAGAAGTTCTGCGGGCCGGTGTCGGCCACCAGTTCGGTGAAGCGCTGCTTACCGGCATCGGTGAGCTGGTACACGCGCCGCGCGCGGCGCATCTTCGGGATCCCCTCGGGCGCGGCGTCCTCGACGATCAGGCCGTCGGCCTGCATGCGCCGCAGCGCCGGGTAGAGCGAGCCGTAGGAGAACGCCCGGAAAGCGCCCAGCAGGCCCGTCAGGCTTTTGCGCAGCTCGTAGCCGTGCATGGGCGATTCGAGCAGAAGACCCAGGATGGCGAGCTCCAGCACCGAATCACCTCCTTGAAAGACTCTGCTTAACCGCTACGACGGTTCGACACCTCGGGCAACTGTATCGCGCCGATATATTCGGCGCCAACAAACGTGATCGCACTCTCCGGGCGTGCGCCCACGGCGCGAACGCCGGCCGTCAGTCGGTGGCCGAGTCGATGCGCTTGATGGTGCCGTCGCCGGCGAACGTGATGGATCCGCTCCCGAAATCGCTGGACACGCTGGCCCGCAGCGTCAGCGCGCCGGGCGTCACCGGATCGCGGCTCGGGTCGATGCTGAGGTACGTGCTGTCCGCCTTGACGTCCTTCGGCTGGAGACCGACCGTCTCGGGCGCGCCGCGCAGAATGCCGACGGTGGTCTTGACGTCGAAGGCGGCCAGGTCGACGAGCACGTCGTCGTCGTCCTTCGCCGACGTCGACGGATCGCCCAAGCCGCCGCGGTAGGTGTAGCTCAGCTTGCGCCGATCGTCGGTGGGATCCGGCACGGGCCAGGACGGCGTACTCGGGATAGATCGTCAGGCCGTAGCCCATGGTGTCGCCGAACCTCTGGCGCATCTGCTCGAACAGTCCGTTCAGCCCGCCGAGCGACTGCAGCTGCTTCGGCGGGGTCAGCACCGTTGCCGGGATGCCGTCGGACTTGGCGCCGGGATCGGAGGTGAAGCTCAGCGGCGAGGTGGTGTTGCCGTAGAGCCCCCAGCCGATCGCGATGCCGAGCACGCACCAGCACGCCGGCCACCGCGGCGCGCATGCCCCAGCCGCTGCCTGCGCCGGCCGCCTCGGGGTCGCTTCTTGAGGTCGGGCAGCTGCACCGGCGCGTTGGAGTTCTGCAGATCGGCGACCAGCGTCCGCAGTTCGCCGAGCGTGGTCGGCGGTGGTGGCGGCGCTTGACCCGCTCCCGGTGCTCCTCCATCGACAGCTGACCCTCGCCCAGCGCGCTGTCGAGGACCTGGCACGTGTCGTTCCGGTCGCTGTCCTTCGCCCGGGTGCCTGCCGTCTGCCGCGTCGCCACGACGATGATCGTAAGAGTCGACCGCTATTCGCCGCAGACCAGATGCGCCATCGCGAGACAGGCCGCGGCGCGGTCGCGCCTCGGCGGCCGCACGGCCGACGTACTCTGGTCTCCGTGCGATTGCAGCGACAGGTGGTGGACTACGCGCTTCGGCGGCGGTCCCTGCTGGCCGAGGTCTACTCGGGACGCACCGGCGTCTCGGAGGTCTGCGACGCCAATCCCTATCTGCTGCGCGCCGCGAAGTTCCACGGGAAGCCCAGTTCGGTGATGTGCCCGATCTGCCGCAAGGAACAGCTCACCTTGGTGTCGTGGGTGTTCGGCGACCACCTGGGCGCCGTGTCCGGTTCGGCGCGCACCGCCGAGGAGTTGGTCCTGCTGGCGACCCGCTACGACGAATTCTCGGTACACGTGGTGGAGGTATGCCGCACCTGCAGTTGGAATCACCTGGTCAAGTCGTACGTGCTCGGCGCGATCCCGCCGCCCAAGGGGTCGCGCGGACCGAGACGGACCCAGACGGCGCGCAGTCGTGCGCGCACGGCCAGTGAATAGCGAAGGGCGCCACGACCGGTCAGCCAACGACGTCCGTGGGGGACACGCGGCTGACGGCGTGAGCGCGCCCGGACCCAGAAACCCCGACGGCGGCGCCCGGCGCCGTCCCGTCAGACGCCCCGCCGTCTCGGCCCCGTGCTCAGAGCGTTCCGCCCGATGACCGGCATACCGCGGTCATCCCGCGGTCCGTGACGCCCCGCCCGCCCATCTGCGCGATCCGATCGACGTCGTCAAGGCCGCGCTCGACGGCACACCGGCGCCCAAGCAACCGCCGCCCCCGCCGCCGCGCCGACCCCCAGGCGGGCGGTGGACCACCCGGCGGCGGTGGACCGCCCGGCGGCCGCAGCCCGGCGCTCGCAGGCAGATCAACTGGAAGTGGGTGCGCCGCGGCGCTGTACGTCGCGTGCCGTGGTGATCGTGCTGCCGATCATCACGTTCGCGATGGCCTACCTGATCGTCGACGTGCCCAAGCCCGGCGACATCCGGACCAACCAGGTGTCGACGATCCTGGCCAGCGACGGCAGCGAGATGGCGAAAATCGTTCCGCCCGAAGGCAACCGCGTCGACGTGAACATCGACCAGATACCGGTGCACGTGCGCGATGCGGTGATGGCCGCCGAGGACCGCGACTTCTACTCCAACCCCGGCTTCTCGTTCACCGGCTTCCTCCGCGCGTTCAAGAACAACCTCTTCGGCGGCGACCTGCAGGGCGGATCGACGATCACCCAGCAGTACGTGAAGAACGCGTTGGTCGGTGACGCGCGCTCGGGTATCGGCGGCCTGATCCGCAAGGCCAAGGAACTGGTCATCTCGACGAAGATGTCCGGCGAATGGTCCAAAGACCAGGTGCTGCAGTCGTATCTGAACATCATCTACTTCGGCCGCGGCGCCTACGGCATCTCGGCGGCCTCGAAGGCGTACTTCGACAAACCCGTCGAACAGCTGACCGTCTCCGAGGGCGCGCTGCTCGCCGCGCTCATCCAGCAGCCGTCGGCGCTGGACCCCGCGGTCGACCCCGAGGGTTCCGCGGAGCGGTGGAACTGGGTGCTCGACGGCATGGTGGAGATCGGTGCGCTGTCGCCCACTGACCGTGCGGCGCAGGTGTTTCCGCCGACGGTGCCGCCCGAGCAGGCGCGGCACCAGAACCAGACCACCGGGCCCAACGGCCTGATCGAACGTCAGGTGCAGAAGGAACTGCTCGAGCTGTTCGACATCAACGAGCAGACACTGAACACCGAGGGCCTGCAGATCACCACGACGATCGACCCCAAGGCGCAGCAGGCCGCGGAGGAAGCGGCGACGGAGTACCTCGACGGCCAGGACCCCGACATGCGCACCGCGATCGTGTCGATCGACCCGCACAGACGGCGGGGTCAAGGCGTACTACGGCGGGACCGACGCCAACGGTTTCGACTTCGCCCAGGCCGGCCTGCCGACCGGGTCGTCGTTCAAGGTGTTCGCCTTGGTCGCCGCGCTCGAGCAGGGCATGGGCCTGGGCACCCAGGTCGACAGCTCGCCGGTGACGGTGAACGGCATCACCGATCACCAACGTCGAGGGCGGGGGCTGCGGCACCTGCAACATCGCCGAGGCGCTGAAGCGATCGCTGAACACCAGCTACTACCGGCTGATGCTCAAGCTGAAGAACGGACCCGAGGACGTCGCGAAGGCTGCGCACGAGGCCGGCATCGCCGAGAGCTTCCCCGGTGTGGACCACACGCTGTCCGAGGACGGCAAGGGCGGTCCGCCCAACAACGGAGTCGTGTTGGGCCAGTACCAGACTCGCGTTATCGACATGGCGTCGGCGTACGCCACGATCGCCGCGTCGGGCGTGTACCACAAGCCGCATTTCGTGCAGAAGGTGGTCAACTCGCGGGGCGAGGTGCTGTTCGACGCGTCGCAACAGGACAACGAGGGCGAGCAGCGCATCGACGAAGAAGGTCGCCGACAACGTGATCGCCGCGATGCAGCCGATCGCCGGGTACTCCAACGGCCACAACCTGGCGGGCGGCCGTCCGTCGGGGGCGAAGACGGGCACCAACCAGCTCGGCGACACCGGCGCCAACCGTGATGCCTGGATGGTCGGGTTCACCCCGTCGCTGTCGACGGCGGTGTGGGTCGGCACCACCGAGGGCACCAAACCGCTGGAGAACAAGTGGGGTTCGCCGGTTTACGGTTCGGGCATCCCGTCGGACATCTGGAAGTCGACGATGGACGGCGCGCTGGAGGACACCGAGAACGAAACGTTCCCGAAGCCGGAGGAGATCGGCGGCTACGCCGGCGTGCCACAGGCGCCGGCGCCCTGTCGCACCCGCCCCGCCGCCGGCGGCACCGCCATCGGAGACCATCATCCAGCCGACTCTTGAAGTGGCGCCGGGCATCACGATCCCGTGGGGTCCGCCGACGACCGTGCCCATCGCTCCGCCAGAGCCTGTGCCTGTCGGTCCCGCACCGGGGCCGCCGGGAGCGCCGGGGGTGCCTGCGGCTCCGCCTCCGCCTCCGTGACCGAGCCGGGAACCGGCTGTCGTTGAATCGCCGGCCCAGCCGGCGGTGCTCTCGCCGCTGCCGCTCGCGCGCGACGTGCGCAGCCTCGACGACCGCGACCTGCCCAGCCGCACCGACACGATCGGTGCCGCGCTCTCCGAGGTGATCGGCGGCCCCGTCGGCCGGCATGCGCTGATCGGCAGGCAACGGTTCCTGACGCCGCTGCGGGTGATGCTGATCATCGCGCTGGTGTTCCTCGCGCTGGGCTACTCGACCAAGGCGGCGTGCCTGCAGACCACCGGCACGGGCACCGCCGACCAGCGGGTGGGCAACTGGGAGAACCAGCGGGCCTACTACGAGCTGTGCTACTCCGACACCGTCCCGCTCTACACCGCGGAACTGTTGAACCTCGGCAAGTTTCCGTACAAGTCCAGCTGGATCGAGACCGACGCCACGGGCAAGCCCCGCATCCAGTACGACGGCAACACCGCCGTCCGCTACATGGAGTATCCGGTGCTGACCGGGATCTACCAGTACGTGTCGATGGCGTTGGCGAAGACCTACACCGCGCTGACCAAGCTGGTGTCGGTGCCGGTCGATCGCCGAGGTGTTGATGTTCTTCAACATCGCCGCGTTCGGCCTGGCGCTGGCGTGGCTGGCGACGGTGTGGGCCACTGCGCGGCTGGCCGGGTCGCGCCGCGTCTGGGACGCGGCGCTGGTGGCCGCGTCGCCGATCGTGATCTTTCAGATCTTCACGAATTTCGACGCGCTGGCAACGGCTTTCGCGACCGGCGCGCTGCTCGCCTGGGCCAGGCGCAAGCCGGTGCTGGCCGGAGCGCTGATCGGCCTCGGGGTGGCCGCCAAGCTGTATCCGCTGTTGTTGCTTGGCGCCGTTGGCGGTGCTGGCGGTGCGCACCGGCAAGCTGCGCGAGGTCGGCAAGACCGCGATCGCCGCGGTGCTCACCTGGCTGGTGGTCAACCTGCCGATCATGGTCCTGTTTCCGAGGGGATGGTCGGAGTTCTTCCGGCTCAACACCCGCCGCGGTGACGACATGGACTCGCTCTACAACGTGGTGAAGTCGTTCACCGGCTGGCGCGGCTTCGATCCAGATCTGGGATTCTGGCAGCCGCCGACCGTGCTCAACTCGGTGACCGCGGTGTTGTTCGTATCCTGTTGCATCGCAATCGCTTACATCGCCCTGACGGCAAAGCAGCGGCCGCGGGTGGCGCAGGTGGCGTTCCTGGTGGTGGCCGCCTTCCTGCTGACCAACAAGGTGTGGAGCCCGCAGTTCTCGCTCTGGTTGGTGCCGCTGGCGGTGCTGGCGCTGCCGCACCGGCGCATCCTGCTGGCGTGGATGACGATCGACGCGCTGGTATGGGTACCACGGATGCTGTACCTCTACGGCGAAGCGAACAAGGGGCTGCCCGAGCAGCCGTTCACCGTGATGGTGCTGCTGCGGGATATCGCGGTGGTGGGCTTGTGCGCGTTGGTGATTCGGCAGATCTATCGCCCCGACCTCGACCTCGTGCGATGCCGCGGTGAGGTCGACGACCCCGCGGGCGGCGTGTTCGACGGCGCCCCGGACGCGCCACCGTCGTGGCTGCCCGACTGGCTGCGCCCGGACCGGGACCGGACCCGGGTGAGCGCACCCCCTGAGCCCGGAACCCGAGTTCGCCGAGTACCAAGTAGCCGCCACGGCGAAGAGACGCCAATCGCCGGGCACGCCCTTGAGCTCGTGCACGCCGCGGTCGTCGAACTCCAGCCCGAGCCGATCACGAGGTCGCGCAGTGTGCTGGACACGAGAACGTCGTTCGGCCCTGCCAGAGCGCTGACCCGCGCGCCGATGTGTACGGCGATGCCGCCGATGTCGTCGCCGCGGATCTCGCATTCGCCGGTGTGCAGCCCGGCGCGCACCTCGATGCCGAGGGACTGCACCGCGTCTCGAATTGCCATGGCGCAGCGGATCGCTCGCTGCGGGCCGTCGAACGTGGCCAGGAAACCGTCGCCGGAGGTGTTCACCTCGCGGCCGCGGAAGCGAACGAGTTGCGCACGGACGACGGCGTCGTGCGCGTCGAGCAGCGCGTGCCAGTCGCGGTCGCCGATCTCGGCGGCGCGGCGCGTCGAGTCCACGATGTCGGTGAACAGCACCGTGGCGAGAACCCGGTCGTCGGCCACCTCGGCCTGCTCGCCGGTGAGGAACTCGGCGATCTCCTGGAATGACTGGCGCCACGGTTCGACGAAGTGGATACATGTTGCGCCCCGGGAGCTCAACGTACTTCGCGCCCGGTATGCGGTCGGCGATGTCTTTGCCCCACTCGGGCGGGACGAAGGGGTCGTCGGTGTGATGGAGGACGAGGGTCGGGACGCGGACTGTGGGAAGCAACGCCCGCACGTCCATCGCGTCCAGCAGAGCGCCATCATGCGGGCAAAGGTCCCCGGAGCTCGCCGCCAGGCGTTCATGCCGTGCCCATGTTGCCCGGATCTCCTCGTTCCACGGCATGTCCGGATTCCCGAAATGCTGCAACTCCCCCGTGCCCCACATGGCGGTCGCGGCAGCAGTGAGCTCCGCGGGTGCGTGTCCCTCGGCGCGTTCTGCAAGCGGATCCGCCTCGAGCACGATCAGCGCGGTCGTGCGGGATGGATGTGTCGCTGCGAACAGCGCCGATTCCGGGAACGCGCCTGCAGGCCGCGACGAGGACCGCTTCGCGACTCCCGAGATCGTCCAACACCGCGGTGATGCTGTCGGCCCACTGCTCCAAGGTCGGCAGTGCGCCCGGCGCATCGGATCGAGCCCCGATGCCCGGATGGTCGAAGAAGATCAGCCGACCGAGCGATGTCATCGCCTCGATCCAGCCTTGGATAGACGGCAGCTCGGTAAAGACCTCACAGTTTGTGAACCAGGGCGAGACGAACACGATGTCGCGCTCGCCCTCACGCGACGCGCGATAGGCGACGCGCAGATCGCCGTTCATCGCGTAGCGCGTCTCGCGAGAACACGGCTAGGCGACCGTCTCGACCGCGAAGAGGCGCCATTCGCCGGGCACGCCCTTGAGCTCGTGCACGCCGCGGTCGTCGAACTCGAGCCCTGATCCGATCACGAGGTCGCGCAGCGTGCTGGACACGAGCACGTCGTTCGGTCCTGCCAGTGCGCTCACGCGCGCGCCGATGTGCACGGCGATGCCGCCGATGTCGTCGCCGCGGATCTCGCACTCGCCGGTGTGCAGCCCGGCGCGCACCTCGATGCCGAGCGCCTGCACCGCGTCGCGAATTGCCATGGCGCAGCGGATCGCTCGCTGCGGGCCGTCGAACATCGCGAGGAAGCCGTCGCCTGAGGTGTTCACCTCGCGGCCGCGAAAGCGAACGAGTTGTGACCGGACGACGGCGTCGTGCGCGTCGAGCAGCGCATGCCAGTCGCGGTCGCCGATCTCGGCGGCGCGGCGCGTCGAGTCCACGATGTCGGTGAACAGCACCGTGGCGAGCACCCGGTCGTCGGCCACCTCGGCCTGCTCGCCGGTGAGGAACTCGGCGATCTCCTGGAAGGACGCGCGCCACGGTTCGACGAAGTGGTACATGTTCCGCCCCGGCAGCTCGACGTACTTCGCGCCCGGGATGTGGTCGGCGACGTAGCTTGCCCATCGCCGGCGGGATCAGCGGGTCGTCGGCGTGATGGACGACGAGCGTCGGCACGCGGACTGTCGGAAGCACCGCCCGCACGTCCATTTCGGACACCAGCGGCATCATGAGAGCAACCGTCGCGGGGCTCGCCGCCAGGCGTTCCATGTCGGGCCCACGTCGCCCGGATCTCCTCGTTCCACGGCATGTCCGGATTGACCACATGTTGGTACTCGCCCGTGCCCCACATGGCGACCATGGCGGCGACGCATTTCCTCGATCGACGCCCGTCAGTGCGTGCGCCATCGGATCCGCGTAGCCCTCGAGCACGACCAGCGCGGTGGTGCGGGACGGATGTGTCGCTGCGAACAGCGCCGCTGTCGCGACCGCGCCGTCGATCGCGAGGAGAACCGCTTCGCGACTCCCGAGATCGTCCAGCACCGCGGTGATGCTGTCGGCCCATTGCTCCAAGGTCGGCAGCGCGCCCGGCGTGATCGGGATCGGACGCTCCGGTGCCCGGCTGGTCGAAGAAGATCAGCCGACCGAGCGACGTCATCGCCTCGACCCACCCTTGAAGCGACGGCAGCTCCGGGAAGGACCTCGCAGCAGGTGAACCAGTTCGGGACGAACACGATGTCGCGAGCACCTTCGCGCGACGCGCGATAGGCGACGCGCAAGTCCCCGTTGCGCGCATACCGCGTCTCGGAGAACACGGCGGAAGTGTAAGCCCGGCGAGCAGCGCGATTTCGCAGATCAGCGGGCGTTCCTGTAGCCTGGGCCGGTTGCCGACGCAGGCGACCCTCCTGCCACGGACACGTCCGTGGCCGCATACGACCATAGGAGGTGATGGGTTCCTCATGCGTCCATACGAAATCATGGTCATTCTCGACCCCACTCTCGACGAGCGCACCGTAGCTCCGTCGCTGGAGACGTTCCTCAACGTCATCCGCAAGGACGGCGGCTCCGTCGACAAGGTCGACATCTGGGGCCGGCGCCGGCTGGCCTACGAGATCGCCAAGCACGCCGAGGGCATCTACGCCGTCGTCGATGTGAAGGCCGAGCCGGCGACCGTGTCCGAGCTGGACCGTCAGCTCAACCTGAACGAGTCCGTGCTGCGGACCAAGGTGATGCGGACCGACAAGCACTAGTCGCCGAACGGCGCTGTGCGCGTCGTGCGGCTTTCCGTAGGCTCGCCTGCGACTGCTTCAAGCACGCCGCCACACATCCAGGAGGATCTCGTGGCTGGTGACACCATCATCACGGTCATCGGAAACCTGACCGCCGACCCCGAACTGCGGTTCACGCCGTCGGGCGCGGCCGTCGCGAACTTCACGGTCGCGTCGACCCCGCGCATCTTCGACCGCCAGACCAATGAGTGGAAGGACGGCGAAGCGCTGTTCCTGCGCTGCAACATCTGGCGCGAGGCGGCCGAGAACGTGGCCGAGAGCCTGACCCGCGGTTCGCGGGTGATCGTCAGCGGGCGGCTCAAGCAGCGTTCGTTCGAGACCCGCGAGGGTGAGAAGCGCACCGTCGTCGAGCTCGAGGTCGACGAGATCGGCCCGTCGCTGAGCTACGCGACCGCCAAGGTGAACAAGGCCAGCCGCAGCGGCGGCGGCGGCGGTGGCTTCGGCGGCGGCGGCGGTTCGCGCGGCGGCGCCTCCGGCGGCGGCGCCGCGGCGGCGAAGCCAAGCAGGACGACCCGTGGGGCAGCGCGCCCGCGTCGGGCTCGTTCAGCGGCGGCGACGACGAACCGCCCTTCTGACCAACATACTAATCAGCAATTCAAGAAAGAGATAGACACATGGCCAAGTCCCCACCAAGCGGCGGCCGGCACCCGAGAAGCCGGTCAAGACCCGCAAGTGCGTGTTCTGCTCCAAGAAGGGCAAGAAGCAGATCATCGACTACAAGGACACCGCGCTGCTGCGCACCTACATCAGCGAGCGCGGCAAGATCCGCGCCCGCCGGGTGACCGGCAACTGCGTCCAGCACCAGCGCGACATCGCGATCGCGGTCAAGAACGCCCGCGAGGTGGCGCTGCTGCCGTTCAGCTCGTCGACGCGGTAGGCAGGACAGGACACTAGACATGAAACTGATTCTTACCGCCGAGGTGGACCACCTGGGTATCGTCCGGCGACATCGTCGAGGTGAAGGACGGCTACGGCCGCAACTTCCTGCTGCCGCGCGGGCTGGCCATCGTGGCGTCGCGTGGCGCCGAGCGCCAGGCCGACGAGATCCGCCGGGCCCGCGAGACCAAGAGCGTGCAGGGCCTCGAGCACGCCAACGAGCTCAAGACCGCGCTCGAGGGCCTCGGCGCGGTGGAGCTGCCCGTGAAGGCCGCCGCCGACACCGGCAAGCTGTTCGGTTCGGTGACGGCGCGCCGACGTCGTCGCGGCGATCAAGAAGGCCGGCGGCCCGAATCTGGACAAGCGGACGGTGCAGCTGCCCAAGGCGCACATCAAGTCGGTCGGCACGCACCCGATCGCGGTGCGGCTGCACCCGGAGGTGAACGCCTCGGTGTCGCTGAACGTCGTCGCCGAGTAATACACGCCAGCGTCAATACGCCCGGGTGAGGACCTGATCGGTTCTTCACCCGGGCGTTGCTGTGCGCGCTGGCGAACTTTGCGCGGTAAGTCGGCCGACAGCGAAGCTAACCGGCTGTTAACCTGTGCGGCCCTCGGCCGAAACACAACACGCCCGAGACGGCAACCCGGCGCCGACACGCCGAGGAAATTGCCATCCACAGAGACCCACGGGGTTTATGGTGCGGCTTATCTGCGCGGACGACACTGAACAAAGTCGGTTATCCACAGGTTCTCCCCAACGACTCAACATGGCTGTCCAGAGATATCCACATACCATCCACAGGTTCATCAACAGGGCTGGTTTGCGAGCGCCTCCAGCAACGTCTAGCGTTGGCCGTCGCAGGGCAGTTTCGGGCGGTCGCGGGCGTGGCTGTCGGTGGTCTGATCTTACAGTCGCGGTAGCCGGTATCGAATGTACGTTCGATCGAGTCACGGGGGGGGTGGGCAGCTCCGTGGCTGTCGTGGATGACCTCGGCCATGCGAGGTCATCGGATGGACGCCGCCGCCCAGCGAGGACTTCGGCCGCCAGCCCCCGCAGGACGCCGCCGCCGAGCAGGCGGTGCTGGGCGGCATGCTGCTGAGCAAGGACGCCATCGCCGACGTGCTGGAGCGGCTGCGTCCCGGCGACTTCTACCGCCCGGCGCACCAGAACGTCTACGACGCGATCCTGGATCTGTACGGCCGCGGTGAGCCGGCCGACGCGGTGACCGTCGCCGCCGAACTGGACCGGCGCGGGCTGCTGCGCCGCATCGGCGGCGCGCCGTATCTGCACACGCTGATCTCGACGGTGCCGACCGCCGCCAACGCCGGGTTCTACGCGGGCATCGTCGCGGAGAAGGCGCTGCTGCGCCGGCTCGTGGAGGCGGGCACGCGGGTCGTGCAGTACGGCTACGCCGGCGCCGAGGGCGCCGACGTCGCCGATGTCGTCGACCGCGCGCAGGCCGAGATCTACGACGTGACCGAGCGGCGCGACGTCGGAGGACTTCGTGGCGCTGGAGGATCTGCTGCAGCCGACGATGGACGAGATCGACGCGATCGCGTCCAGCGGCGGCATCGCGCGCGGTGTGCCGACGGGATTCACCGAACTCGACGAGGTGACCAACGGCCTGCATCCCGGGCAGATGATCATCATCGCGGCCAGGCCCGGTGTGGGCAAGGCGCTGAAGCTCGATACGCCGCTGCCGACGCCGTCCGGTTGGACCACGATGGGCGACGTCGCCGTCGGCGACTGGCTGCTCGGGGCGGACGGTGCAGCCGACGCGCGTGGTGGCGGCGACCGACGTCATGCTGGGCCGGCCCTGCTACGAGGTCGAGTTCTCCGACGGCACGGTCATCGTCGCCGACGCGCGAGCATCAGTGGCCGACCGGTCGCGGCGTGCGCGTCACCACCGCGCTTGCGGCCCGGCGTGGACGTCATCAGCGCCGCACGGGTGCCGGCCGCTGGCGACGGCCGGCGGTGGTGCGCCGGTCAGCGTGCGGAATCGACGCGGTGCGCCGGCGTGCGACAGCGTGCCGGTGCGCTGCGTCGAGGTCGACAACTCCGGACGCATCTGTACCTGGCCGGGCAGGCAATGGTGCCGACGCACAACTCGACGCTGGGACTGGATTTCATGCGGTCGTGCTCGATCAAGCACCGGATGGCCAGCGTCATCTTCTCGCTGGAAATGAGCAAGTCCGAGATCGTCATGCGGCTGCTGTCGGCGGAGGCGAAGATCAAGCTCGCCGACATGCGGTCGGGCCGGATGAGCGACGACGACTGGACGCGGCTCGCGCGCCGGATGAGCGAAATCAGCGAAGCGCCGCTGTATCATCGACGATTCGCCGAACCTGACGATGATGGAGATCCGCGCCAAGGCGCGGCGGCTGAGCCAGAAGGCCGACCTGCAAGCTGATCGTCGTCGACTACATGCAGCTGATGACGTCGGGCAAGAAGTACGAGTCGCGCCAGCAGGAAGTGTCGGACTTCTCGCGCAGCCTCAAGCTGATGGCCAAGGAACTCGAGGTTCCGGTCGTCGCGATCAGCCAGCTGAACCGCGGTCCGGAGCAGCGCACCGACAAGAAGCCGATGGTGTCGGACCTTCGTGAAGTCGGGCGCGATCGAGCAGGATGCGGACATGGTCATCCTGCTGCACCGGCCCGATGCGTTCGAGCGCGACGACCCGCGCGGCGGCGAAGCGGACCTGATTCTGGCCAAGCACCGCAACGGCCCGACCAAGACCATCACCGTCGCGCACCAACTGCACCTGTCGCGCTTCACGAATATGGCGAAGGCCTAGGCAGCTGCTCGGGTTAATAACAACAACAATGACTAGCGGTAATTGTTTCGGTGGCAATGCCTTTCGTCTCGCCCGTGGTGTCGGTGAGTATCAGTAACCTTGGGTCATGACGGCGCATGATGATCCGGATTCTGCTATGGAAATGGCTGCCCGAACGGATAGTAGGAACGGAGGGGGCTAGGGGCCTCCGACGCGCCCGTTAGACGTAACGGAATCGCCACAGACGCGAGTCGCGCGGGCGGACAATGGATTCGAAGTCCCGCTGGATGAATTGATGCCGTGAAACTAGTTGACTGGCGCGGCGTCGAAAGCGCGGTACTGATAGGAGTCGCAACGTATCTGGTGGCCGTCGTGCTCGTCGGTATCCTGATGCCTACCGTCAACGACGTCGGGACCTTTCCGGGCGACGTGCTCTGGGACTTCCGCCGGGCGTCGATCATCACGCTCACGACGATGTGGGTGACGATCTGCGCGACGCTCGTCGTGTTGGTCCGTCGCGTTCATCCCCAACAGACCGCAATCCGGGCACGTCGGGAACTTGCGGCCAGCCTCTGACGGAGTCGGGCCCGCATCAGATGCACTCTGAGTGCAGTATGTGCACTGATGGATGTGGGTGCTGCAGCGCTGGCGTCGGCGATCGGGCGCGGGTGAAGCTGGAGCGGCAGGCGCGGCGGTGGACGTTGGATCAGCTGGCGGAGGCGGCCGGGGTGAGTCGGCGGATGGTGGTCAACGTCGAGCAGGGCGCGGCGAACCCCAGTGTGGCGATTCTGCTGCGGTTGAGTGACGCCTTGGGCATCGGTCTGCCGGCCCTGGTCGAGCCGCCGCAGGCGCGGCCGGTGAAGGTGACCCGCGCGGGTGAGGGTGCCGTGTTGTGGAGCAGCGAGGCCGGTGGTCGCGGTGTGCTGGTGGCCGGCACCCAGCCACCGGATGTGGTGGAGCTGTGGGACTGGACGCTGGCCGCCGGCGACAGCATGCCAGCGAGGCCCACGCTGCGGGCACGAAGGAGCTGCTGCAGGTCCAGCACGGCACCGTGACGGTCAGCGTCGCCGGTGAGCAGACCGCACCCTGAAGTCGGGGACGCGTTGACCTTCGACGGCGACCTGGCCCACTCCTACACCAACCCCGGCACGGGACCGGCGCGGTTCCTGCTGGCGGTCTTCGAGCCGGGCGTCGGTCCGGGCTCGGTCGCCGACGACGGAGGCCGGTCATGCCTGACCAGGCCTCCTCGAAGAGTTCCTGGCCGGCGCGTCGTCGATGCCGCGGTGTTCTCGCTGCGGCCGGACTATCGAGCGTTGCTGCTGGCCGTCGACGGCATCGACCCGGGCGGCAGCGACGACATCAGCGAGGACCTGCTGCAGGCCGCGGAAGCCTCCGCGCGTGCGGCGCTGACCGAGCCGCCGGTGGACCGAGCTGCCGCACGTCGCGTCGTGGCGGGACGCCTACCGGGCGTTCGGGGCGAAGCCGCAGCGGACCCGGAACAGTGTGGAGGCGCTGCTGCGGCGCGCCGCCGGTCCGGGCTGCCGCGGGTGAACCGGCTCACCGACCTCTACAACGCGGTGTCGGTGCTGCATCAGCTCCCGCTGGGCGGGGAAGACCTGACCCGGTATGTGGGTCCGCCCCGGCTGATCCGCGCCACCGGCGCCGAGCCGTTCGACACGGCCGCCGACGGCGAGGCGGTGGTCGAGCATCCCGAACCCGGCGAGGTGGTGTGGTGCGACAACGCCGGCGTGACCTGTCGGCGGTGGAACTGGCGGCAGGCCCGCCGCACCCAGCTGCGTGACGACACCACGCACGGCCCTGTTCATCCTCGACGCCCTCGACCCGCTCACCGACGATCAGCTCCACGCCGCCGCCGATGACCTGGTCGACCAGCTGAACGGCTCGGACCCGACGTCCGGGTCGCCCGCCGCCTCCTGACCAACCCGACACCTGTGCAGGAGACCTGACGTGCTGATCCACCCCTGGGATGCCGCGACCGACGCCGAGGAGTGGCAGCAGTGGCTGGCCGGCACCGACCGGTTCGGGATGCTGGTGGTCAACAACCTCGACCCGGCCGAGGCGCCGTTGGCGCTGCCCACCCACTTCACCCTGGCCGGGCAGGAAATCCTCTTCCATCTGGCCCGGCCGAACCCGGTCTGGAGGCACCTGCTGGCCGCGGCCGAGGTCCGGCTCGCCGTGATCGGCGACTACGCCTACATCCCGACCCACTGGCGGGCCAAGGCCGGCGGCCCCGACGAGGACGGTGTCCCGACCAGCTACTACGCGACCGTGCAGTTCGTCTGCCGACCCAGCGTGGTCGACGACCCGCAGGGCAAGGTCGACATCCTCACCGCCCAGCTGGCCGACCAGCAGCCCGAAGGTGGCCACGCCACGGTTGCGGTCGACGAGCCGCCCTACGGGCGGATGCTGGCCGGTATCCGCGGCATCCGGCTCCCGGTGCTGCGGGTCGAGGCGAAGTTCAAGTACGACGACCACAATCCGATCGAGCACCGCGAACGCGTCATCGACCGCCTGCACGAACGCGGCCACGGCCTCGATGCCGGGGCCGCCACCCAGCAGCAGCGACGCCTGGCCGCGATCGGCGACTGGCCGACCCGCAACCAATAGGTCGAAGACGACGAGATCTGGGAGCCGCGGGTGCGTCTGGCCGTGCTTATCGGAGTGAACCTCGGACCGACCTACACCGGCTCCCTGGCACTATCCTGTGGCGGCGAATCCTCCACCAACACAACCACAACACTCACATGGCCAAGTTCACCCGGTTGGGTCTAATCACCGGGCCGGTCGCGCTCATCGCCGCAGTGGTGGCGCTGGGGCCTCGCTTCAGGTGCTGTGAGCCAATGTACTGGCGAGCTGTTGATCGACGTCGAAAGGGATCGTGCGCGCAATAACGTGCCACTTCCGGCGGGGCTGGATATCTGTATGCGTTCCCCACGGGCCTCGACGCGATCGCCTAACTAAGGTAAGCCCGCACCGTATCGCGCCCAGGATCTAGACACCGAGGGTCATTGCTGCGGCGACGCTCGGCGAGACGCCCGTCGCCGTCTCTATCGCGTCGAGCTGATCCCGCGCAAGCCACCTGAGCCAGTCGGGTCGGGTAGTGATCGGGAGGTCCAGCGCGCGGGCGACGGAACCGAACGGTATTTCCATACGGCTGGCGGTCGTTTCGGGCAATTGTACGACTGCAAACAGCAACTCGCGCTGATCGACAAGGTGGTCGCGGAGATCGCGGCACTCGAAGCTAAGCTAGCACCGACAGCGTGACCGAAGACGCGGTGCGCCAACTCGACATTGATGGCGCCGGTGGCGATCTCGACAGCGACGCGCTCGCGCTCATCGGCTCTCCTCTGGTCCTCACCGCCATCGCCGGCCTGGCTATGACCCGGCTCACAGTCAGTCTGAGACAGCGGCCCTTGACACACGAGATCACAGGCTTTCTAATTGGCTAGTCCACTAGATCACTGAGTCACTAGGCCGAGGCGGTCCGATGTCATCAACAGTTCCCTCGACGAGGTCTCGTGTGGCCGAATCCACCGGGCCCCTACACGGTCTGATGGTCGTCGACCTGACCCGTGCCCTGGCCGGACCACACGCTGCGATGATGCTGGGCGACCTCGGCGCCGACGTGGTCAAGGTGGAGAACCCCGACGGCGGTGACGACACCCGTGGATGGGGACCACCGTTCGTCGAGCCCTTGGACGGCGACCGCGAGTCGACCTACTTCCTGTGCACCAATCGGAACAAGAAGTCCGTAACCCTCGATCTCAAGGAGGAGGCCGGCAAGGCCGCTCTACGGGCTCTGATCGCCCGGGCGGACGTGCTGATGGAGAACTTCCGCCCCGGTGTCCTTGACCGGCTGGGGTTTTCCCAACAGCGCTTGGCCGAGATCAATCCGCGATTGGTCGTCCTGTCCATCAGCGGTTTCGGCCACGACGGCCCCGAAGCCGGACGCGCCGGCTACGACCAGATCGCGCAGGGCGAGGCGGGGCTGATGTCGGTCACCGGTTCCGGATCAACCGATCTTCAACGCGTCGGCGTGCCCATCGCGGACCTGCTGGCGGGCATGTACGGCGCCTTCGGAGTCCTGGCAGCCCTCCAAGAGAGGGAACGAACCGGACGTGGCCAAGTGGTGCGGGCGTCGCTGCTCGCCGCGGTCGTCGGAGTGCACGCCTTTCAGGGCACCAAATGGACGGTCGCGGGCCAGGTCGGCGAGCCCACCGGCAATCACCATCCCTCGATATGCCCCTACGGCCTGTTCGACACCGCCGACGGATCGGTGCAGATCGCGGTCGGCAGCGAGGGGCTCTGGAAGAGGTTCTGCGAGGGGTTTGACCTCGATCCCGAGACCCCCGGAATGGAGACGAATCCGGAGCGTGTCGCCAACAGCAAGCGGGTCAAGGAGATGGTCCAGAGTGCGTTCGCGCTGTACTGCACCGACGAGCTGCTCGCGAAGCTCGACCGAATCGGCTTGCCAGCCGGGCGAATTCGCACGATCCGTGAGGTGTACGAATGGGAACAGGCGCAGTCTCAGGGTCTGCTCATCGACGTGGACCACGCCACACTAGGGACCATCACGCTGCCCGGCCCGCCGCTGCGGTTCTTCGACCCGAACGGTGCCGAACACACCCGTCGCCGGCACACCGCCCCGCCGGTGCTCGGCGCCGACAATGACCTCATCGCGACGACGTTCAGGCAGAACGGCGATGACCCGCCTCGGCGCACACGACGTCATTGCGCTGCTCGCCGACCCCACATCGTGGCAATCCTGGGACCGGCCACCGACCAGTAGCGGCCGACCCGCAGTATGCGGAGGACCTGGCATGCGCACGGGCCAAGACCGGGCTCGACGAAGCGGTGATCACCGGAGTAGCGACCATCCGCGGCCGCCGCATCGCAATGCTGTTGTGCGACTTTGGTTTTCTCGGCGGATCGATCGGAATCGCGGCGGGCGACCGTCTGACCGCGGCCATTCGGCGGGCCACGCTGAGAAACTGCCTTTGCTCGCGCTACCGACCTCTGGGGGAACCCGCATGCAGGAAGGGACCACCGCATTCCTGCAAATGGTCAAGATCACCTCCGCCGTCGTCGCCCACAAGTCCGCGCACCTGCCGTATCTGGTTTATCTGCGCGACCCCACCACCGGTGGAGTGTTCGCCTCGTGGGGCTCATTGGGACACGTCACCTTCGCCGAACCCGGCGCGTTGGTCGGTTTTCTCGGGCCTCGAGTGTACGAAGCGCTCTACGGCAACCCGTTTCCCACCGGTGTGCAGACCTCGGAAAACCTCTACGCTTGCGGACTCATCGACGCGGTCACTCCTCTGCACGAACTCGGCGACATGGTGGACCGCGCGCTGACCATCATCACACGCTCCCCGCACACAACCAACCTGCCCAGGCCGGTAAACACCCCATCACCTGATGTCCCAGCGTGGCAGTCGGTGACCGCCTCTCGCCGCCCGGAGCGGCCGGGCGTTCGCGAGCTGCTCCACCACGCCGCCACCGACGTGTTGACGCTCAACGGAACGGGCCAAGGCGAGAACGACCCCGGACTCCTCCTGGCGCTCACACGGTTCGGTGACATGCCCTGCGTGCTGCTCGGACAGGACCGGCACAGCCAAACTCCCCAGACGCCACTCGGCCCTGGCGCGCTCCGACAGGCCCGCCGCGGCATGCGGCTGGCCGCAGACCTGGACCTGCCCCTGGTCACCGTGATCGACACCGCCGGCGCCGCGCTGTCCCGGGAAGCCGAAGAACGCGGACTGGCCGGCGAGATCGCGAGGTGCATCGCCGACATGGTCGCGCTCGAAGTACCCACCGTCTCAGTGCTTCTCGGGCAAGGCACCGGCGGCGGAGCACTCGCGCTGGTGCCTGCTGACCGGATCCTGGCCGCACAACACGGATGGCTCTCCCCACTTCCCCCCGAGGGGGCCAGCGCCATCCTGCACCACGACACACGCCACGCTCCGGCTATGGCAGCCAAACAAGGAGTGCGGTCCGCGGACCTGGTCGCACACGGCATCGTAGACCGTGTCATCCCCGAATACCCCGACGCCGCCGCCGAACCCGAGCCGTTCTGCCTCCGCGTCGGCGCCACACTCCGCGACGAACTGGCGGCACTGGGTAAGGCGGACGGCCCGCGAAGACTCGCCGAACGCGCGGAACGACTCAACCGGATCGGCCAACCCGACCCCGTCCTGGCACCAGCTGGATAGTGATGACGCATGCCCAACGACGGCTCGTCGACTACTACCGCACCAGAGCGGCCAGGACACTACCCGACCCCTCGACCTCGGCGTGGGACTGGCAGCTTCGCGGGTCATGCCGCGGAATTGACCCGTCGATCTTCTTTCCTGGCGGGGAATCTCGACGCGCCAGAGACGAAGCACGCGCAAAAGCCGTCTGCGAGATGTGCCCGGTGCTCACGCAATGCCACCAGTACGCCCTCGATGCCGCTGAGCCATATGGGATCTGGGGTGGCATGACCCCTCACGAGAGAGCCCTGCTGACCCCCCACACTCAACTCACCGGGCAGACCCCGCCCCGCGAGACCACCACCGATCCACGGCGAATCCCAACCACCGCCGTGGCGCCCGGCTGACCCCGGCGCATGTCCACCGAATACAGGAGAAGCCCATGACCATCGCCACACGTTCTACACCGAGGACCCCGAAGGCCGCGCCTACAGCGCCCGAGCCCGGAAAAGCCGCTGTCCCCAACGGCATTCCCCACGACTTCGTTCCCGGTCTCGCCGGTGTGCCGGCGTTCACTACGGAGATCGCCGAGCCCGACCGGGACGGGGGTGCGCTGCGTTATCGCGGGGTGAACGTCGAGGATCTGGTGACGGAGAAGGTGCAGTTCGGCGACGTGTGGGCGTTGCTGGTGGACGGCAAGTTTGGCGCGGGCCTGCCCCCGGCGGAGCAGGTGGAACTGCCGGTGTACACCCGCGACGTGCGAGTCGACGTACAGGCGGGACTGGCCATGCTGGCGCCGATGTGGCGCTATCAGCCGTTGCTGGACATCGACGACCCAACCGCCCGCGAGCAGCTGGCCCGCGCGTCGGCGATGGCGCTGTCCTACGCCGCGCAGTCCGCGCGCGGGATCTACCATCCCGCGGTACCGCAGTCGACGATCGACAAGTGCACCACCGTCGCCGCCCAGTTCATGACGCGGTGGAGGGGCGAACCGGACCCACGCCACATCGAGGCCATCGACGCCTACTGGGTCTCCGCCGCCGAGCACGGCATGAACGCCTCCACCTTCACCGCCCGGGTGATCGCGTCCACCGGCGCCGACGTCGCCGCGTCGCTCTCCGGTGCGATCGGCGCGATGTCTGGGCCGCTGCACGGCGGCGCCCCGGCCCGGGTGCTGCCGATGATTGAGGAGGTGGAGCGCATGGGTGACGCGAAGGGCCTAGTCAAGGCCATCCTCGATAGCAAGCAGCGGCTGATGGGCTTCGGCCACCGGGTGTATCGGGCCGAAGATCCGCGGGCGCGGGTGCTGCGCGCGACGGCGAAACGGCTCCAGGCACCCCGGTACGAGGCCGCCACCGCGCTGGAACAGGCCGCGCTCAGCGAGCTGCGTGAGCGTCGCCCGGACCGAGCAATCGAGACGAACGTGGAATTCTGGGCTGCGGTCGTCCTCGACTTCGCCGAGGTCCCCGCGCACATGATGCCGGTCATGTTCACCTGCGCGCGAACGGCCGGCTGGTCCGCGCACATCCTTGAGCAGAAGCGGCTGGGCAAACTCGTGCGCCCCGCTGCCATCTATTGCGGGCCAGGACCCCGCACCCCGGACACCGTAGACGGCTGGAGCGAACGCCGCGCGTGCTCGTCGCCGTAGGTCACCAGGGAGTCGCAACAGGAGTACTACCAGCTAGCAGGCATCTGCCGGTACCACCTGACGGGTAACGCAAATGGGCCTCAGTGGTGGCGACAAAGGCGCGGTGAAACGCGAGCCTGGAAATCACCTCTTAGACATTTCTTCAATAACTGTGAGAAAGAGCAGGCTTCGAATGAGTGAGTGCACCGAGACTCCGGCTGCTGCCGGGGGCACAGTCGCATGACGACCAAGGTTGCCCCGCCACCTGTATGGGATCAGCGCCGAAAGGCCAAGGCGGACAGGCTCGCCGGCGTGTCGACATATCGGCAGGGCAAGGTACTCGACAGCGCGCGGCTTCGAGAGACGTTTGAGGCGCTGCTGCGTCCGGGCGACCGGGTGGCGCTGGAGGGCGACAACCAGAAACAGGCGGATTTCCTCGCCGAGGCCCTGGCCGGATGCGACCCGCAGGTGGTGCACGACCTGCATCTGCTGATCTCCTCGATCAGTCCTGCGCGAGCACCTGGACGTCTTCGAGCGCGGCGTGGCCCGCCGTCTCGATTTCGCCTACGCCGGCCCGCAGAGCGTGCGCATGGCGCAGTTGCTCGCAGACGGCAAGGTCGAGGTCGGGGCGATCCACACCTACGTCGAGCTGTACGCGCGGATGTTCGTCGACCTCACCCCGGACGTGGCGCTGCTGTGCGCCGAGCAGGCCGACCGCGAGGGCAACCTGTACACCGGCGCCCAACACCGAGGACACCCCGACCATCGCCGAGGCGGCGGCGTTCCGCGACGGGGTGGTGCTGGTCCAGGTCAACGAACTGGTGGACAGGGTTCCCCGGGTGGACATCCCCGGCGACTGGGTGGACCTGGTCGTGGTGAGCTCCCGGCCGTTCGTGCTGGAACCGCTGTTCACCCGCGATCCCCGCCAGATCGGCCAGGTGGAGATCCTGATGGCCATGATGGCACTGCGCGGGATCTACGAGCGGCACGGGGTGACGACCGCTGAATCACGGGATCGGCTTCGACACCGCGGCGATCGAGCTCATCCTGCCCACCTACGGCGAAGAGCTGGGCCTGCGCGGGAAGATCTGCAGGCACTGGACGCTCAACCCGCATCCGACGCTGATCCCGGCCATCGAGAGCGGCTGGGTCGAGTCGGTGCACTGCTTCGGCGGCGAACCCGGCATGGAGCGCTATGTCGCCGCCCGCCCGGACGTCTTCTTCATCGGCCGCGACGGATCGCTGCGGTCGAACCGGGTGCTGTGCCAGCTCGCCGGCCAGTACGCCGTGGACATGTTCATCGGCTCGTCGCTGCAGATCGACGCCTGCGCGAACTCCTCGACGGTCACCGAGGGCCGGCTGTCCGGTTTCGGCGGCGCGCCCAACATGGGACACGATCCGCACGGCCGCAGGCACGCCTCCCCGGCGTGGCTGAGCCTGCTGGGCGGCGAGGCGCCCGCACTGCGCGGGCGCAAGCTCGTCGTGCAGATCACGCAGACCTTCCGCTCCGGCGGCACCCCGGCCTTCGTCGAGTCGCTGGACGCGGTCGAGGTGGGCAAGGACGCCGGCATGCCCGATCCCGCCGATCATGATCTACGGCGACGACGTCAGCCACGTGGTGACCGAAGAGGGGGTGGCCTACCTCTACAAGGCGCCACAGCCTGGCCGATCGGCGCGAGGCGCTGGCCGCGGTCGCGGGGCCACCCCGGTCGGCCGGCGACATGGACGAGCGGCGCGTCGAACGAGCTGCGCCGCGACGGTCTGGTCGCCTTGCCCGAAGACCTCGGGGTGGACGTCCGCCGGGCGAACCGCTCGCTGCTGGCGGCGCGCAGCATCGAGCGATCTGGTCGCCTGGTCCGGCGGCCTGTATGACCCGCCCGCCCAGTTTCGGACCTGGTGACCGCCATGCTCCTCGCCGAAGCCGCCGTCGATCTCGGACTCCGCGATAACCCGCCGCTTACCTCCCGCGCCATCGCCGATCTGGCTGTGGCCGCGCTGCGGGCCGAAGCCGAGCTCACGCCCAAGCCAGGGCTGGTCGACCGACGCGGTAGCGGCGCCCACACCGATATGGATTTGGGCATGCTGTTGGCCTCGGCCGAGGCATTGCACGAGGGCTTCGCGGAATGTGCGCGGGCAGCGCAGGAAATGCCCCTGGGCGTGGAACTGCGTGCCCGACTAGGGGTTATCGGGCGCATGGCCGAGCGTCAAATGTTGGCGGCGACGGGTGGAGTCAACACCCACCGCGGTGCCCTGTGGGCTCTGGGCTTGCTCGCCGCCGGCGTTGCCCGTCATCGAGAAGTACACTGCGCCATACGCTTCGCCGCTGCGCTGGCAGTCCTACCGGATCCAGCGCTCCGAGGCCATACAGACTCACATGGCGCCCGGGCCGGCAAAAGGTACGGCGCGCCAGGCGCGACGGGCGAGGCGAGCGCCGGCTTTCCCCATGTCGTCGGCCATGCCCTACCTGCCCTTCGGCGCGCCCGGGCCCGCGGCGCGGACGAGGTGTATCGCCCGCTTGGACGCGCTGCTGGCTGTGATGGCCCATCTGGAGGACACCTGCTTGTTGCACCGAGGCGGCGTGGCTGGGCTCACGGCGATACGACGCGGCGCGCGGCGCGTTCTGGCCGCGGGCGGCAGTGCCACGCCGGCCGGTCGCAGCCGGCTCGCGGAGCTCGACGAACTCGCGCGCACACGAGGGCTGTCACCCGGCGGCAGTGGCGACTTGTTCTCCGCCGCATTGTTTCTCGATCCCTGCCCACCAACGACACGGAACCTGGAACACCATGCAAACACTGACGTATCGGTTTCCGGCGACCATGCGCCGGCGCGGAAGGTCCACGTGGGCGTGGTCGCCTCCGGTGACCTGGAGATTCTGCTCGACCCCCCGACGGCAGGCGCGTCCCACGCCGACGTCCGGGTACGCACCAGCGTCAACGGGTTCGACACGGTATGGCACGACGTGCTGGCGCGCTTCTTCGCCCGGACGCCGATATCGGGCCGGTGGGAACTCAACGACTTTGGCGCCACCCCCGGCGTGGTGACCCTGCGGCTCGGCCAGGTGGCCGAAGCGGCCGCCCGCGATGACTCGGAGGAGCGGAAATGACCACCACAGTCGACTGGCAGCACATCCTCAATCGCCGCAGCTTCCTCGAGTACGACGCCCGCGCCCGCGCCGAGGCCCTACTCGACCCCGGCTCGATGCGGGTCCTGTGCGGTCCGTTCGACCGACTGGAGTCCCCTTGGCTCGAGCCGCAGGGCATTGTGCCGCAATCCGACGACGGTGTGGTCATTGTCGCGGCACCGTCGACGGCCACGCGGTGGTGGTGGCCTCGGTGGAACAGGCTTTCCAGGGCGGCGGCATCGGCGAGGTTTCCGGCGCCAAGATCAGCCAAGCCCTGCGGTTGGCGGCCGCAGACAGCCGGACGGCAGCCGACCGCGGGGGTGCTGCTGTTGGAGACCGGAGGCGTACGGCTGCAGGAGGCCAATTTAGGCCTCAACGCGTCGCGGAGGTCTGTTCCGCCCTAGCGGAATTGCGCGCGCTTGCCCCCGTGATCGGCGTGGTTGCGGGAGAAGTCGGCTGTTTCGGTGGCGACAGCATCACCGCCGGACTGTGCACCCACCTGATCGTCACGCCGCAGGGCCGGATCGGACTCAACGGCCCTGCGGTCATCGAGCAGGAAGCCGGTGTCGCCGAATTCGATTCCTCCG
>CAVYCT010000045.1:0-118631 GCA_963766945.1 uncultured Actinomycetota bacterium | reverse complement strand
GGGCTCGATAGCGGCCCCACGCCCGAAGGCCTACGCATGAGGATCGGCGGCATTACCCGGCAGGAAGATGTAGCCGTGCACGTGCGCGCGACAGGGTTACGCGGTCACGCTGAGCGGTACGTAGTCGGCTTGGCCACAGACGATCGGGAAGCCGTCGTCCCTGGTTCGGGCGGCAACGACCACGCCCGCATCGGTCCATTTTGGTCCGCTTCGTAGTCGTCCAGATTTTTGCGGTTCCCCACCGTCGAAGGCAGTCACGCGGTCAATCGTCGCGCCGCATCTTGCCGCAGCAAACGGTTTCGGCCGGGCGGCTTCGCGACTCACGGTCACACGACGGTCAAGAAGGGCTCGTGGCGGGGAGATAAGATCTCGGACAATGCCGCTGATCTCGGCGTTTCGCGGAGCCGATGACGGGAATCGAACCCGCGTATTCAGCTTGGGAAGTCAGTTCGTTGCGTCCGCGAGCGCCCCTCTGATACCGCGGATCTCGCTGATCAGGGCAGATGAGTACGTGACACGAGGGTCGTGGAGTCGATCAGGCGTTACGCGGTGTCCGCGTTCACCGAGAACACCTCCGAGTGTTGGCTCGCCGTGCGGATCGTGACCGAAAGTGGTTGGCAACGCGCCGTACCAAGGTGACGATGTCTCGTATCTACCTATCGTCACCCGAACAAAGGACATCTTTTCGTGCGCCGACTATCCGTGCTCACACTGACCCTTGCCGTCGCTCTCATGTTCGCAACTGCCTGCAGTTCCGACAGCGACAACCCGACGACCGCCGCGTCATCCCCTGCGATCTCCACCGCCACCGCACCATCGAGCACTCTCGTCGAGACAACGGTCGAGGAGACAGCTCCGCCACGGGATCCGGGAGCCCCACAGGACACCGATGCGCCCCCCGTCGCGCCCGAGAATGTCGATGTGTGCGCAGCGGCGACAGCGGACGCGCTGATGGAAGCGCTGAAATCCAGTCCTGGCTTCTACAGCCGAGTGGCGTCCCCCACCCACTTCGGGAGCATCCAGTGCTCGGCGCCGTTCGCACTGGCAACGACCGCAGGGACGGTGCAAGGGTCCGGAGTCCTGTTCCGCCGGGACGGTTCCCGCTGGACGGTTCTCGACGTGGGGTCGGCGATCGATTGCGCCCAGTACGGCGTCACCGTTGACGACGCACTGGAGGGCTGCATCGTCTGATGACTGCGGTCGCCCACTTCGCTGCTCAAGTGAGAGCCGATGACGGGAATCGAACCCGCGTATTCAGCTTGGGAACGTGATGTCGCGGGCGGGCGGCCCGCCTTGTCGACTTCTGTCCTACCCGATGAGATCGCCGCGTGGATTGGGTTATTTGTTGTCGTCCTCATTGCGTGGCGGCGGGCGGTTGGCGACGACCGGGAACTGGCCGGTGAAGCCCTGGCGTTCCTCGAGCGACCTCCAGCACCCGCCCGCGGACCGCGTACCAACCGACGATGAGCGCCGGAATGATGATCACCAGGCTGGCGACGGTCCAGGTGCCGATCGGCGGGTCGAGTGCCATCAGCACGACGACGCCGAACAGGAACGCCAACGTGAGATAGCCGGTGTACGGCGTGCCCCACAACCGGAACGACGGCCGCTCGAGGATGCCGCGTTTCGACCAGCGGTACAGCTGGATCTGACAGATGACGATGGTGCCCCAGGACGCGATGATGCCGAGGGCCGCGATGTTGAGCACGATCTCGAACGCTTCGCCGGGGAACAGAAGGTTGAGGATGACGCCGAACAGCCCGACGACCGCGGTCAGGAAGATTCCGCCGTACGGCACGCCGCGGCTGGACATCCGCGCCGTGAACTTCGGTGCGCTGCCGTTCATTGCCATCGACCGCAGGATCCGGCCAGTCGAGTACAACCCGGCGTTGAGGCTGGAGAATGCGGCGGTCAGCACGACGATGTTCATGACCGTGCCCGCGCCGTTGACTCCGATCTTGGAGAAAAACGTGACGAACGGGCTCTCGCCGGCCTTGTAGGTGGTGTACGGGAGAAGAAGGGCCAGCAGGAACAGTGAACCGACGTAGAAGACGGCGATACGCGCGATCACTGAGTTGATCGCACGCGGCATGATCTTATGCGGATGGGCAGTCTCACCTGCCGCTGTTCCGACGAGTTCGACTGCAGCATAAGCGAACACGACACCGGACATGACAATCACCAGCGGGAAGAGGCCGGCGGGGAAAAGTCCGCCGTTGTCGGCGATCACACTGAATCCGGTTGGCTGCCCCTGAATTTGGTAGCGGCCGGCAAGGAAGATGGTGCCTGCGACCAGAAATGTGATCAGCGCAAGGACTTTGATGGCCGCAGCCCAGAACTCGAGTTCCCCGAACAGAGTTACCGAAATGAGGTTCACCCCCACCACGAGCGCCAACGCGATCAAAGCGATCAGCCACTGCGGCACGCTCCCGAACGACGACCAGTAGTGGAAATAGGTGGCGATCGCCGTCGAGTCGACGATTGCCGTGAACGCCCAGTTCAGCCAGTACATCCAGCCGGCGACGAACGCCGCCTTCTCGCCGAGGAATTCGCGCGCATACGACACGAAGGATCCCGATGACGGCCGGTGCAGCACGAGTTCGCCGAGCGCCCGCAGGATGAGGAAGACGAAGACGCCGCAGAACGCGTAACTCAAGAAGAGACCCGGTCCGGCGTTGTGTAGTCGGCCGCCGGCACCGAGGAACAGGCCGGTGCCGATGGCACCGCCGATCGCGATCATCTGCAGCTGCCGGGGTTTGAGGCCCTTGTGGTAGCCCTCGTCCTCCGCCAGTAGCGCGGAGTTGTCGTACGTCGACGGCTTGGGTTCAGTGGTCATCGCAGCAGTCCTCGCTCTAGTCAGTTTCCGGGAGACGCGGGATCAGCGGGGTTACCGCGGGCATCCCAGTGCTCCGGAGGTCCTGGCGTATCGCTGACGTCACGAAACGTCATGACGAAGCCGCAGACGGCGACGACGGCCGCAATCGCGTAGCCGATGATCGAATACCAGCCGACGTGTAGATAGGCGGTGACCGCGACGATGAACATCGCCAGGAACACCAGACACATCCCGATCAATGGAATCTTCGCAAACAGATCAATGCGTGCCATGAGACCCACCTCGATAGACCGAATGACGGTGTGAACAGTGAACACCTTACGGCGTTGTGGCGGTAGCGAAATGGAACTACGCGCTGATTGTGGCCCGCAACGAGAATGCCAGGCAGTGGCGCTTGCCGCCGTTACCGTGGTCACAGGCTTTGCCCTGGCATTCCGCCACTTGTGAAGCCGGCAACGCGGACTGTGGGCGCATGAAATGCAGCGCCCTACCCCAGTTGCGAATGGCAGCTGATATCTTCCGAATGTCCTCATGGGAATTGGCCATCGAGGATTCCACTCGCCGTGTCGACAATGGCCCACACACTGTCGCCATCGAAACGTTCTTCCCACGTCGTCGCCACGGGCAGATGGTGATCCTGCGCACCGACACCCCAGCTAACAGTTCAGCACGAGCGTTTCGCCGGGCGACGGTCAAACGACGGTCAGAACGCCGCCGGGTGTGGCCATTGACACCGATCGATAAGCACTCCAACTGGTGTTTCGTGGAGCCGATGACGGGAATCGAACCCGCGTATTCAGCTTGGGAAGCTGATGTTCTGCCATTGAACTACATCGGCCTGTTTGATCACGAAGGCTAACATTCGAGCGGCTACGCTCGTCGCGTGCTGCTCTCCGATCGCGACCTCAGGTCCGAAATCGCCGCTGGGCGACTGGGCATCGACCCGTTCGAGGAAGCCCTTGTCCAGCCCTCAAGCGTCGATGTCCGGTTGGACAACCTATTTCGCGTCTTCAACAACACGCGATACACGCACATCGACCCCTCGGTGCGGCAGGACGACCTCACCACGCTGGTCGAGCCGAAGGAGGGCGAGCCGTTCGTGCTTCACCCTGGCGAGTTCGTGCTCGGCTCAACGCTGGAACGGTGCACGCTGCCCGACGATCTGGCAGGCCGGCTCGAAGGCAAGTCGTCACTGGGACGCCTTGGCCTGCTGACCCACTCCACCGCGGGCTTCATCGACCCGGGGTTCACCGGGCACATCACCCTCGAGCTGTCCAACGTCGCCAACCTGCCGATCACGCTGTGGCCGGGCATGAAGATCGGCCAGCTGTGCCTGCTGCGGCTGACCAGCCCGGCCGAGCACCCCTACGGCAGCTCGCAGGCCGGCTCGAAGTACCAGGGTCAGCGCGGCCCGACCCCGTCGCGCTCGTATCAGAACTTCATCAAGTCGACCTGACGGTGAGGGCGCGGTAACCCGGCCGAAACACGAAACATTCCGGAAACATATTTGCCGCGCGGTTGAAACGCGCAGTCGGGATTCTCTTCGGGACTGCCTAGGGGGCCCGAAATGCCAGAGATCGATCCCGCCGCCACCGCGTGGCTGCTCGCCAGCACCGCGCTCGTCCTGCTGATGACTCCGGGGCTTGCCATCTTCTACGGCGGCATGGTGCGCACCACCGGCGTGCTCAACATGATCATGATGAGCTTCATCTCCATTCCGTTGGTGACGGTGGCGTGGCTGTTGGTCGGTTACACGCTGGCCTTCTCCGAGGACGGCGGCGGCGGCCTCATCGGCAACCTCTCGCACTTCGGGATGCTCGGCATCGACCCGACACCGCGAGGGGCCCGGTGCCCGAATTGCTCTTCGCCACCTTCCAACTGGGCTTCGCGATCGTCACCGCCGCACTGGTCAGTGGCGCCATCGCTGACCGCGCGAGGTTCTCGGCATGGATGGTGTTCGTGCCGCTGTGGACGGTCGCGGTGTACGCCGTGGTGGCGCACTGGGTGTGGGCGCCCGACGGCTGGCTGTTCGAGTTCGGGGCGCTGGACTACGCCGGCGGACTGGTGGTCGAGATCGTCTCCGGCATGTCGGCGCTGGCGCTGGCCCTGGTGCTCGGGCCACGCATCGGTTTCAAGAAGGACGCGATGCGCCCGCACAACCTGCCGTTCGTGCTTTTGGGCTGCGGTCTGCTGTGGTTCGGCTGGTTCGGGTTCAACGCCGGTTCCGCGCTGGCCGCCAACGGGATGGCCGCGGCGGTCTTTCTGAACACCCTGGTGGCCGGATGTCTCGGCATGCTGGGCTGGATCGCCGTCGAACGGATTCGCGACGGCAGGCCGACGACGTTCGGCGCCGCGTCGGGCGTGATCGCCGGGCTGGTCGCGATCACGCCGTCCTGCGGCACCGTGAACACGCTGGGCGCCACGGTCGTCGGATTGGCCGCGGGCCTCGTGTGCTCGTTCGCCGTCGGGGCGAAATTCCGGTTCGGCTATGACGACTCGCTCGACGTCGTCGGTGTGCACTTCGTCGGTGGCGTCGTCGGCGTGGTGCTGATCGGATTCCTGGCCACCGAGGTGATGACCGGCGGCGCGAACGGCCTCTTCTACGGCGGCGGATTCGCACAGCTCGGCAAGCAGACGCTGGCGGCGGTGGTCGTCGGCCTGTACGCGTTCGTCGTGTCCTACGTGTTGGGCAAGGTGATCGACAAGGTCATGGGCTTCCGCGTCAGCGCCGAAGACGAGACGACCGGCGTCGACTTCACCCAGCACGCCGAGACCGCCTACGCCGAGGGCGTGCACGGACACCAGCCCTCGCGGCGCCCCACACCGTTCGGGCAGCTGGGCGTGGTGGAGCAGCAGCGGAAGACCCTGGAAGAAAGCCAGGACTGAAAATCCGTTGGTGTTGAACGGCCGGGCGACTCCTGTCGTTGACCCGAGTAGGGTCTTAGTACCGGTGTCGGCGAGCACGCATGCCGTCCGAGATCCGGCCACAACTTGATCGCCGTCAGCTAACGCGCGTCGGATGTAACGCCCGAGCTGATCGCGTCGATTAAGTACTAGTTGTCGGCTCGTGCGGAATGCGGGGCCCAACGGCCGACTAGGGAGCGTAGCAAACTTTTTGGAGGGGTTCGTGGACATCGTATTAGGTGTGTCGATGACACCTACGACGGTCCGCATGGTGCTGGTCGAAGGGGATAAAGCCGACGGGGTGACCGTCGACCACGACGCCTTCGACATCGCCGCCGTAGAGGGCTCGGCAACGTCGAGTGCCGCCGATCAGGTCGTCGAGGCCATCCTGGGCACCCAGGAGAGCGCCGCCGCGGGCGGCCATCACCTCAAGGCGATCGGCGTCACCTGGAGTGACCACGCCGAGGCGTCCACCCTGCGCGACACCTTGGCCGACCGCGGCATCGACGACGTGATGCTCGTGTCGGACGGCCATGCCGCGGCGGCGCTGGCTCAGGCGGTCGGTCGGGCTGTCGGATACGACACCACCGCGCTGCTGTTCATCGACCGCGACACCGCGACACTGTCGGTCGTCCAGACCGACGACGGGTCGGTGGTGAAGGTGCTGAGCCGCACCCTGCACAGCGACGACGCGATGGCCGTGCTGACCGAGATGGCCGCGGCGGTCGACGCGCAGGAGGCGCCGCCGCAGGGCATGTTCGTCGTCGGCTCCGGAGTCGACGTCAGTTCGGTGAAGGAGCACCTCGAGCATCTGGTCAGCCTTCCGGTCAGCGCGCCCGATGAGCCCGAACTCGCATTGGCCCGCGGCGCGGCGCTGGCAGCAGCCAACGCGCCGGCGTTGGAGGCGTCCACCGTCGGCCTGGCCTACTCGCAGGACCCCGACGGCACCACCGCAGGCGCCGCTTATGCCGGGCTTTCGGCCGCGGACACCCAGCTGGCGCCTGTTCGCGCGGAAGATTCGCTGCTCGACGACTACGAGCCGCAAACCGACCTGCAGCTGGCCGAGGGCGAACGCAAGCCGTTCCTGCTCGTCGGCAGCGCGTTGACATCGATCTTCGTGGTTGGCGTTGTGGCGCTGGTCATTTCGTTGGCGGTGAGCATTCGGCCGACGGCCGACCAGCGGCCGAGCCCCGGTGAGAGCGCGATCGTCCCGAGCGTCGCCGCGCCCGCACCGGAACCGCCGCCCGCGCAGGAAGCTGCGCCGGTCGAGGCACCGCCACCGCCGCCCGCCGGAAACCATCAAGGCCCCGGTGCCCGTCGTGCAGGAGGCGCCGCAAGCACCGCCGCGGACCGTCTACGTCGAGCAGCCGCGCCCGCGCCGCAGGCACCGCCTCCCGCGCCCGCTCCGGAGGCTCCGCCGCCCGCACCCGTTCCCGTGGCACCCGCGCCCGCTCCCGTGCCGGTGTACATCCCGCCGCCGGTCTACAACCCGCCGCCGATCTATTACCCGCCCGAGGCAGCGGTGGACACCGCCGTGGCAGGCGCCGTGGAACCCGTGGCCGCAGCATCAGCAGGCGCCACAGGCCCCTCAGCTGCCCCAGTTGCCGCAGGCCCCGCAGTTGCCGCAGGCCCCGCAGGTGCCGCAGGCCCCGCAGGTGCCCTGGCAGAACGGTGGCGGCTCGAACGGTTCGGGCTCCCACAGCTCCGGCAACGATGGCTCGAGGGGTTCGAACGGCTTCGGCTCGGGTGGCTCGAATGGTCGCGGTGGCGGTGGCGGTGGCGGTGGCGGCTGCTTCCTGATCTTCTGCAGCGGCGGCCACTGACCACCACTCGTAACCTGCCGTTGGTCTGCCGCTAAGTGTCGCTTAGCAGTTAGCTCATAGCGGCTGCATATAGAAGCAGTATGCGATGCACCGTCTTCGGCACGGGCTATCTGGGCGCCACCCACGCGGCCGGAATGGCCGCACTCGGACACGACGTTATCGGCGTCGACATCGATCCGGGCAAAGTCGCCAAACTCGCGGCGGGCGACGTCCCGTTCTATGAGCCCGGCCTGCGAAAGTTGTTGAGCGACAACCTCGCTGCCGGACGGTTGCGCTTCACCACCGACTACGAGGAAGCGGCCGAGTTCGCCGACGTGCATTTCCTCGGCGTCGGGACCCCGCAGAAGAAGGGCGAGTACGGCGCGGATCTGACGCATGTGCACGCGGTGATCGACACACTGGTGCCGCGGTTGCGTCGGCATGCGGTGATCGTCGGCAAGTCGACGGTTCCCGTGGGAACCGCCGCCGAACTCGGCGTCAAGGCCCGCGAATTGGCGCCCGACGGCATCGAGGTCGAGGTGGCGTGGAACCCCGAATTCCTCCGCGAAGGCTTTGCCATCCACGACACGCTGCATCCCGATCGGATCGTCCTTGGCGTGCAAAAGGATTCAGTGCGTGCCGAAGCGGCGCTCCGGGAGCTGTACGCCCCGCTGCTGGACGAGGGCGTGCCCTTCCTGGTGACCGACCTGCAGACCGCCGAGCTCGTCAAGGTGTCGGCGAACGCGTTTCTGGCGACGAAGATCTCGTTCATCAACGCGATCTCGGAGGTGTGCGAGGCCGTCGACGCCGACGTCACCATGCTCGCCGACGCGCTGGGCTATGACCCGCGGATCGGGCGCCGATTCCTCAACGCCGGCTTGGGATTCGGCGGTGGCTGCCTGCCCAAGGACATTCGCGCGTTCATGGCCCGCGCCGGCGAACTGGGCGCCAACCACGCGCTGACGTTCCTGCGCGAGGTGGACAGCATCAACATGCGGCGGCGCACCCGGATGGTGGAGCTGGCCACCACCGCGTGCGGCGGCTCGCTGCTCGGCGCGAACATCGCCGTGCTCGGCGCGGCGTTCAAGCCCGAGTCCGACGACGTGCGCGACTCGCCTGCGCTCAACGTGGCAGGCATGCTGCAACTCAACGGTGCCACCGTCAACGTCTACGACCCGAAGGCGATGGAGAACTCGCGGCGGCTGTTCCCGACGCTGAACTACTCGACGTCGGTCGTCGAGGCCTGTGAGCGTGCCGACGCCGTGCTGGTGCTGACCGAGTGGCGCGAGTTCGTCGAACTCGACCCCGCCGACCTCGCCGACACCGTGCGCGCCAAAGTCGTTGTCGGACGGCCGCAATTGCCTGGACGGCCAGCGCTGGATGCAGAGCCGGCTGGCGGGTGTACTGCCTGGGCAAGAGCGTCGACGGCATCAGCCGGCAGACGCCTGCTTGAGCATCCCGTCGAAGCCCTGCCACAGCAGCATGAAGACGAGCTCGACCACGCGCTCGCGCGGCACGTCGCGGTTTCGTACCACCAGGTGGCCACACCGTCCGCACGCCGACTGTGTCGCGCGGGCCAGAATCCACGCCCCGTCGTCGACGGAGATGCCCTTCACCGACTTCGCATCTGCCGCGCCGAACGAATGAGATCCGCGATGCCGGCGGTGCCGCGGTCGGCGAGTTCCTGACAGACGGCGGCGATCTCGGGGTCGGCCGGCGGATCGCGATGCAGGAAGCGCCACAGGAACGGATCCTCCTCGACGAACTCGAAGTAGTTCGCGATGCTTGCGCGGACCATCTCCTCGACCGAAGCGCCCTCGAGGCGGCGCAGCGAGCGCTCCCTGCAACTGCTGCGGCATGCTGCTCGAGAAGCGTGATGTGCAGTTCCCGCTTGGAGCCGAAATGGTCGTAGAGCACCGAGGGCACGACACCTGCGCGCGCGGCGATGTCCTGCATCTTCGCCGCGTCGTATCCGTGTTCGGCGAACACCTCGACCGCCGCGTCGAGGATGCGAATCCGCCGCTCTTCGGCCGGTATCCGCCTTCCTTGCCATACCGAATGATAATTCGGTAAGCTGCAGTCACCTTACCGAACCGCAATTCGGTTGGATGGAGTGTCATGGCGCAAGGTCCCGTCAAGCAACGACTCCACTGGCTTGCCATGCACGGCGTGATCCGCGGGATCTCGAAGCTGTTCGCCCGCCGCGGCGATCCGCAGGGGCGGCTGATCGCCGATCCCGCCGTGCGGGCCGACCCCGTCGCGTTCACCGAGGAGCTGCGCGCGCGGGGACCGATCGTCAAGTGCCGCGCCGTCTACATGACCGTCGACCACAAGGTCGCCAACGACCTGCTGCGATCCGACGACTTCCACGTCCTCGGGCTGGGGTCGAACCTGCCCAAGCCGCTGCAATGGGTGGCCGATCGCACGAAGCCCGACCTGCTGCACCCGATCCAGCCGCCGTCCATGCTGTCGGTCGAGCCGCCCGACCACACCCGCTACCGCAAGCTGGTGTCGTCGGTGTTCACCACGCGTGCCGTCGCCGCGCTGCGCGATCGCGTGCAGGACACCGCCAACACGCTTCTCGACGATCTCGCCGACGAGGCGGGCACCGTCGACATCGTCGACCGGTACTGCTCGCAGCTCCCCGTCACCGTGATCGGCGACATCCTCGGCGTGCCCGACGACGCGCGGCCCCGCATCCTGGAGTTCGGTGAGCTCGGCGCGCCCAGCCTCGACATCGGCCTGACGTGGCGGCAGTACCAGGCGGTCTACCGCGGCATCGAGGGCTTCAACGACTGGCTGTCCGACCACCTGCACGAGCTGCGCCGCAACCCGGGCGACGACCTGATGAGCCAGATCATTCGGGCATCGGAGGCTGCCGAAGGCGGTCCGCTGACCCACCAGGAACTGCTGGCGACCGCGGGGCTCGTGCTGGCCGCGGGCTTCGAGACCACGGTCAACCTGCTGGGCAACGGAATTCGGATGCTGCTCGACAACCCGGAGCATCTCGAGACGTTGGCGGCCCGGCCCGAGCTGTGGCCGACCGCGGTCGAGGAGATCCTGCGGCTGGACTCGCCGGTTCAGCTCAGCGCGCGAATGGCGGCGCAAGGACACCGAAATCGCGGGCACCGCAGGTCCGCAGCGGCGAGGGCGATCATCATCTACCTGGCCGGCGCCAACCGCGACCCGAAGGTCTTCGACGACCCGCACCGCTTCGACATCGAACGCGAGAACGCGGGCAAGCATCTGTCGTTCTCCGGTGGGCGGCACTTCTGCCTGGGCGCGGCGCTGGCCCGCGCCGAGGGCGAGGTCGGCCTGCGGACGTTCTTCGAACGCTTCCCCGACGCCCGGCTGGCCGGCGACGGCAGCCGGCGCGACACCCGCGTGCTGCGCGGCTGGTCGTCACTTCCGATCACGCTTGGCACGGCGCGCACCGCTGTAAGTTCGTGACGTGGATTTCCGAGCGGCGCTGCTCGACCAGACCCGGGACTTCGGGGAACTGATCCGCGGCGCAGACCCGTCGACGCCCGTACCGACCTGTCCCGACTGGACGCTCAAGCAGCTGTTCCGCCATGTCGGGCGCGGAAACCGCTGGGCGGCCCAGATCATCGCCGATCGCCGCAGCGAGCCCTCGGACCCGCGCGACGTGCGCAACGGCAAGCCGCCGGACGACCCCGACGGCGCGATCGACTGGCTGAACGACGGTGCGCAGCTGATCATCGACGCCGTCGACCAGGTCGGGCCCGAGACGCGGGTGTGGACGTTCCTCGGCCCGCGCCCCGCCGGCTGGTGGATCCGCCGCCGGCTGCACGAGGCGGTGGTGCACCGCGCGGACGCGGCGATGGCGCTCGGCGTCGCCTACGAGCTTTCGCCGGAGCTGGCGGCCGACGCGATCAGCGAATGGATCGAGCTGATGGCCGAGCAGCGGCAAGCCGCAGCCCGCCGCTGGAACGCGGCCAGTCGATGCATCTGCACGCCACCGACGACGGGCTCGGGCCGACCGGCGAGTGGACGATCGTCAATGACGAGGACGGCGTGTCGTGGTCGCACGACCACGGCAAGGGCGGACGTCGCGCTGCGCGGCCCGGCCAAGGATCTGCTGATGGCGATCGACACGGCGGCAAACGGCGGCCGATCTCGGCATCGAGGTGTTCGGCGACGCCGCCCTGTGGGACAGGTGGCTGGAGCGCACGCCATTCTGAGTGGCGTACCTTCTCGACCATGACCACTTCGGAGATCGCGACCGTGCTCGCCTGGCATGACGCGCTGAACGAGCGGGACCTCGACACGCTGATTCAGGTTTCCAGCGACGACATCGAGTTCGGCGACGCGAACGGCGCAGGACAGGGACACGACGCCCTGCGGGAGTGGGCGAGTTCGTTGGACGTCACCGCCGCCATCCCGGGCCGGATGTATGTCCACGACGGTGTGGTGGTCGCCGAGGAGCAGGACGGCAAAGCGTCGGCATTCCGGGTCGTGCACGACCACGTCACCTCGGTGTTCCGCCACGACGACCTCGCCTCCGCGCTGGCCGCCACCGAGTTGACCGAGAAGGACCTCGCGGGCTGATGCGCGGCATCATCCTGGCCGGCGGATCCGGGACGCGGCTGTACCCGATCACCATGGGCGTCAGCAAGCAGCTGCTGCCGGTCTACGACAAGCCGTTGATCTACTACCCGCTGTCCACGCTGATGATGGCGGGCATCCGCGACATCCAGGTGATCACCACCGCCGAGGACGCGCCGGGGTTTCACCGACTGCTCGGTGACGGTGCGGCTCTCGGCATCAACATCAGCTACGCGGTGCAGGAACGGCCCGACGGTCTGGCGCAGGCGTTCGTGATCGGCGCCGAACACATCGGCAACGAGTCCGGTGGCATTGGTGTTGGGCGACAACATCTTCTACGGACCCGGCCTGGGCACCAGCCTGCAAGAGATTCCAAAGTGTCAGCGGGGGAGCGATTTTCGCGTACTGGGTCGCCAACCCGTCGGCCTACGGCGTGGTCGAGTTCGGCGCGGACGGCACCGCGCTGTCGCTGGAGGAGAAGCCGGCGACGCCGAAGTCGCACTATGCGGTTCCCGGGCTGTACTTCTACGACAACGACGTCATCGAGATCGCGCGATCGCTGAAGCCCTCGGCGCGAGGGGAATACGAGATCACCGACATCAACCAGACCTATCTCAATCAGGGCAGGCTGTCGGTCGAGGTGCTCGCACCGCGGAACCGCGTGGCTGGACACCGGAACATTCGACTCACTGCTGGACGCCAGCGACTACGTGCGCACCATCGAGCGGCGCCAGGGCCTGAAGATCAGCGTGCCGGAGGAGGTCGCGTGGCGGGTCGGCTTCATCGACGACGACCAGTTGGCTGCTCGCGCGCAAGCGCTTTACTCAAGTCCGGATACGGCGCCTACCTGCTGGAGTTGCTGGACCGCTAGCGCCGTGCGGTGCTGGCCAGCACCGCGGCGATCGCCGTCGTCAGCGGCACCGACAGGGCCAGCGCGATGCCGCCCACCGCCGAGCGGGCGATCTCGATGGCCACACTCTCGCTGGTCAACACGTCGCCCAGCGATCGGTTGGCCACGCTGAACAGCAACAGCAGCGGCAACGCGCTGCCCGCGTAAGCCAGCACCAGCGTGTAGACGGTGCTCGCGATGTGGTCGCGGCCCACGCGCATCGCGCCGACGAAGATCGCCCGCCGGGAGCTCGCCTCCGAGTTCGGCCAGCTCGAACACCGTCGACGCCTGGGTGACGGTGACGTCGTTGAGCACGCCGAGCGAGCCGATGATGAACCCGGCCAGCAGCAGGCCGGTGATCGACACGTTGCCCAGATAGGCGGCGACCTCGTTGTTCTGATCCTCCGACAGCCCGGTGAGATGGGCCAATTCGATTGCACCCCAGGACAACACCGCGGCGAGCAGCAGTGACGGTCAGCGTCCCGAGCAGGGCCGCGCTGGTGCGCAGGCTCACCCCGTGCGCGAGATAGATCACCGCATACAGGATCGCCGCCGACGCCACCAACGCGACGGGGATGGCGGCGGCGCCGTCGCGCAGCGCGGGCAGCATGAACACCACCAGCACCGCGAACGCGACGACGATGCCGATCATTGCGCGCAGCCCGCGCCACCGCGCGACCGCGACGACCACCACCGCGAACGCCGCGGCCATCGCGATCAGCGGCCACGTCCGCTCGAAGTCGTAGAAGGAGTAGGTGGTGGTGCCGGCCTGATCGACCTGGCGGCTGATCCGGACGTGGTCACCGACGGCGAGGCTGGGCTGGCCCGGCCCGCCGCTGAACTCGAGCAGCGTGTTGGCGCCCTTGTTGGGGCCGGAGTCGATCGCGACCAGGGTCAGTACGCACTGGGCGCCGTCGCCCTGGGCCGGCACCGGGTTCGGCGGTCAGCACCTTGCCGACCGACGGACCGCCACAGGTTCCGCCGCTGCTGGACAGCACATGGCCGGTCTCGGTGGTGACCGCACCGCCCGCCGCGTTCTGGAACGGCAGCGGAATGTCGGCCTTCTGCTGGCTGGGCCACAGCAGCGCGGCACCGGCCAGCACGGCGATGCCGATGGCGACGAGCAGTCCGACGACGATCTTGGCGGCCAGCGGTCCCAGCGGGGCAGGGCCGCTCAGCGAGTGCGAGTGCGTCACGCACAGGGTAGATGCGTGCGACCTGTGCAGGTCACTGCCCGCAACGGGGTAGAGGCTGACTGCTGAGGCGCTCCTACTGGCGGTAGCTGACCAGGAAGTTGCCGAGCCGCTCGATGGCGTTGGCCAGGTCGCGGGCCCACGGCAGCGTGACGATGCGCAGGTGATCCGGTGTCGGCCAGTTGAATCCGGTGCCCTGGGTGACGAGGATCTTCTCCTGCAGCAGCAGGTCGAGGACGAGTTGTTCGTCGTCCTGGATGTCGTAGACCTCGGGGTCGAGCCGCGGGAACGCGTACAGCGCCCCCTCCGGCTTCACGCATGACACTCCGGGGATTTCGTTGAGCGTCGTTCCAGGCGACGTCGCGCTGTTCGAGCAGCCGGCCGCCGGGCAGGACCAGGTCGTCGATGCTTTGATGGCCGCCCAGCGCGACCTGAATGGCATGCTGCGCAGGCACATTCGGGCACAGCCGCATGTTGGCCAGCAGGCTGATGCCCTCGATGAAGCTGGCCGCGTGCTCCTTGGGGCCGGTGATGACCAGCCAGCCGGACCGGTAACCGGCGACCCGGTAGGCCTTCGACAGCCCGTTGAAGGTGAGCGTCAGCACGTCGGGGGCGACCGAAGCCATCGCGATGTGCTCGGCGTCGTCGTAGAGGATCTTGTCGTAGATCTCGTCGGCGAGCAGCAGCAGCTGATGCTTGCGCGCGAGATCGGCCATCTGCGTCGAGGATTTCGCGGGTGTAGACCGCGCCGGTCGGGTTGTTCGGGTTGATCACCACGATCGCCTTGGTGCGGTCGGTGATCTTGATCTCGAGGTCCGCGATGTCGGGCTTCCAGCCCTGGGTCTCGTCGCACAGGTAGTGCACCGGTGTGCCGCCGGCCAGCGACGTCGATGCCGTCCACAGCGGATAGTCGGGCGCGGGGATCAGCACCTGGTCGCCGTTGTCCAGCAGCGCCTGCAGCGTCATCGTGATGAGCTCGGAGACGCCGTTGCCGAGGTAGACGTCGTCGACGTCGAATTTGGGGAAGCCGTCCACAAGTTCGTATCGGGTGAACACCGCGCGACGGGCAGGCATGATGCCCTTGGAATCCGAGTAGCCCTGCGCGTTGGGCAGCGCCTGGATGATGTCGCGCATGATCACATCGGGCGCCTCGAAGCCGAACGGCGCCGGGTTGCCGATGTTGAGCTTGAGGATCCGGTGACCCTCGGCCTCCAGCCGCGTCGCGTGCTCGTGCACCGGTCCGCGGATCTCGTACAGGACGTCCTGCAGCTTGGACGACTGCGTGAACGTGCGCTGCCGCGGATGGTGTCCGGTGGCGTGAAACGGCACGTGGTGGGTGGTCACGTCCACCATCGTCTCACTGCTGTCCAGTGATTTTGCAAAAAGGTTACCGTTTGCCCGGTGGGCGTGCACCCTTCGCGATGCCCAGACCCTTGACCGGTGGCGCAGGGGCCTCACCGTTGCCGTCGGTCGCCTGCTGGGCTCCGGGCTCGGGCTCGGGCTGCCGGTGCTGCGGGCTCGGGCTGCGCAGGTGCCGCGGGCTCGGATTGCGCAGGCGCCGCGGGCTTTTTCGCACCCGGACGGCGGGCGCCGGGGGCGATGCCGAGGCCCTTGACTTCGGGCTCGGCCGCGGTCGACTTCGGCTCGGCGGCAGTCGACGCGGGCTCGGCTGCGGTCGGCGCCGGCTCTGCGGCCGGAGCCGGGGCGCCGCTGCCTTCTTGGCGCCGGGACGCCGCGCACCCGCGGCGATGCCCAGACCCTTGACCTCGGGTTCGGGCTTGGCAGGCGCCGGCGCGGAAGGCGCTTCCGCCGTGGGCGGTTGGCCGCTGGCGCTTCGGCCGCCGTCGCGGTCTTCTTGGCCCCGGGCCGCTTCGCGCCGGCGGCGATGCCGAGGCCACCCTTGGCGGCGGCGCAGCCGCTGCGGGCTTTCCGGCTGTCTCCTCGAGCTTGGCGGTCTCCGCGGGACGCGGCCTTCTTGGCGCCGGGACGCTTCGCGCCACCGGCGATGCCAAGGCCCGTCACCGGCTTCGTCTCGGTAGTCGGCGCCGGCGCTTCGGCTTCCGCCGCGCTGCCGCCCGGTGCGTTCCGCCGGCTTCCGGCTCTTCCGCCTCGGCGCGGCTTGGCCTCTTCCACAGTGGCGGTGGACGCTTCGACGCGGGCCGCGCGTTCCTCGGATTCCTTTGCGGCAGTGCCCTTTTCCGGCAGCGTGACGCTGCTCGTGTCGAGCGAGCCCAGCAGCAGCTGGGCCACGTCGAGCACCTCGGCCTTCGGCACGTCATTGGCTGCGGCGACGTCGTCGACGCCGTCGGTGATCATCACGCGGCAGAACGGGCAGCCGGTGGCGATCTTGGACGCGCCGGTGTCCAGCGCCTCCTCGACGCGTTCGTGGTTGACGCGCTTGCCGATGTGCTCTTCCATCCACATCCGCGCACCGCCTGCGCCGCAGCACAAGCCGCGGTCGGCGTGGCGCGGCATTTCGGTCAGCTTCGCGCCGGACGCACCGATGAGCTCACGCGGCGCGTCGTAGACCTTGTTGTGCCGGCCCAGGTAGCACGGGTCGTGGTAGGTGATGTCCGAGCTCCGTCCGTCTGACCGGCTGACACCACGGGCACCAGCTTCTTGTCGCGGATCAGCCGGTTCAGCAGCTGCGTGTGGTGCAGCACCGTGTAATTGCCGCCCACCTGCGGGTATTCGCGGCCCAGCGTGTTGAAGCAGTGCGGGCAGGTGACGACGATCTTGCGGTCCACCCGCTCGACGCCCTCGAACAGCTCGTTGAGGGTCTCGACGTTCTGCGCGGCCAGCTGCTGGAACAGGAACTCGTTGCCCGAGCGGCGGGCCGAGTCACCGTTGCAGGTCTCGCCCTCGCCGAGCACCAGGTACTTCACCCCCGCGATCGCCAGCAGTTCGGCGACGGCCTTGGTGGTCTTCTTGGCCCGGTCCTCGTAGGCGCCCGCGCAGCCGACCCAGAACAGGTACTCGTAGCCCTCGAAGGAATCGACGTCCTTGCCGTAGACCGGCACGTCGAAGTCGACCTCGTCGATCCAGTTGGTGCGGTCCTTGGCGTTCTGGCCCCACGGATTGCCCTTGGTCTCAAGGTTTTTGAACAGCACGCCGAGCTCGCCGGGGAACTCGGACTCCATCATCACCTGGTAGCGGCGCATGTCGACGATGTGGTCGATGTGCTCGATGTCCACCGGGCACTGCTCGACGCAGGCGCCGCAGGTCGTGCAGGACCACAGCACGTCGGGGTCGATGACGCCGCCCTGTTCGGCGGTGCCCACCAGCGGCCGGGTCGCCTGGTCCGGACCCGAACCCAGGATTCGTTCGAAACCCGACTCGGGAACGTGGTGCTCCTCGTCGTGCTTCTCGCCGCCCAGATCCTCGCCGACGCCACCTTCCGGGGTGTTCTCGAGCGGAGTCTCCTTGTCGCCGAGGATGTATGGCGCCTTGGCGAACATGTGGTCGCGCAGGTTCATGATGACGAGCTTGGGGGACAACGGCTTTCCGGTGTTCCACGCCGGACACTGCGACTGGCAGCGGCCGCATTCGGTGCACGTGGTGAAGTCGAGGTAGCCCTTCCAGGTGAAGTCCTCGATCTTCCCGCGGCCCAGCACGGCGTCCTCGGCGGGATCCTCGAAGTCGATCGGCTCGCCCTTGGACTCCACGGGCAGCAGCGGGCCGAGCCCGTTGGGCAGCCGCTTGAACGTGACGTTGAGCGGCGCCAGGCCGATGTGCAGATGCTTGGAGTGCAGCACGATCAGCAGGAACACCAGCATCACGCCGATGTGCAGCAGCAGCGCGATCGTCTCGATCCACACGTTGGCGGTGTGGCCCAGCGGATGCAGCACCCAGCCCATCAGCTGCGAGAAGAACGCGCCGTTGCCGTAGGGCAGGGTCTCGGTGTTCACCGCGGCGCCGCGCACCAGGGCGTACGTCCAGATGACGTTGAAGATCATGAACAGGATCAGCCAGGCGCCGCCGGTGTGGGAGCCGTAGAACCGGGAGTCGCGGCCGTGTTTCTTGGGCTCGCGCACGAGGCGGATGACCGCGAAGGTGGCGATGCCGAGCAGCACGGCGACGGCGAAGAAGTCCTGCAGGAAGCCCAGCGCATCCCAGTGGCCGACGAACGGGATGGCGAAATCGTGGACGAACAGCAGGCCGTACGCCTCGAGGTAGACCGACGCGAGGATGAAGAAGCCCCACATCGTGAAGAAGTGCGCGAGGCCGGGGATCGACCACTTCAGCAGCCGGGTTTGCCCGAACACCTCCTTGAACTGCGTGGTGATGCGCGTGCCGAGGTGGTCCTTGCGGCCGTTCTCGTCGCTGGTCTTCTGGCCCGAGCGGATCAGGTTCGTCAGCCACAGGACCCGCTTGGCGGCGAATACCAGCACGATCGCTGTCAGCCCCAGCCCGACGACCAGCCTGATCAGCATCTGGGTATCCACCGCGTGCCTCCCGATTCCTAAGTTACCCAAGGGTAACTTATGCAATGTTACCCATCAGTAACTTTCGCTCAGGGCCTGCTCAGCCCGGGCTCATAGTTGCATCTCGGCGGGGAAACACCGCTACGAAGGCTGGCCTAACTAGGTTCGCTGGCGCCCGTCGGCGGCGTCGGTTGGCGTGCTTCGGTATCCGTCTCGGCGCCGGTCGCCAGTGCCGGGTTCGACGGCGGGCGTGCCGGTGCCCGTTCCGCCGTCGCCGGGGCCCGGGTCGACGGGGGGTGGGGCGGGATCGGTTGCCGCCGTCGCCTGGGCCCGGATCGACGGGGGAGGCTTCCACGGCGGCGGTCCATGTCGGCGGTGTCCACGTCGGGGGCGTCGACGTGGGCGGTGTCGACGTCGGCGGTGTCGGGTCGTCGGCGGAGGTGTCGTCGGCGGAGGCGTGAGGTGGCGGCGGCGGCTGCGTCGAGTCACTGCGGCGCCTGCGCCGCGGTCGCCGGATTGGGCGCTGCGCGGTTGCGACCACGACGGTCGTCACCGGGGGGGCCTGCGGCGCCGGGGGTGGGGGAGAAGAAGCCGGCGCCGCAGGCGCGGGGGATGGTGCGACTGTGTGGTCGCCGCCTCGACTGGGTTGTGGTGGTGTCGCTGAGCAGCGTGAAGCCGAACACGGCGGCGGTGAGTGCGCGCGGCCACGGCCGACATGGCCGAACAGGACCAGCGGAGCGCGCCGCGGCGGCTCCTCGTCCTGCCACTCCTCGTGCTGGAAGCGAAGCTCGGGACGAGAGTCGGCCGGCTGCTGGTAGTACTCGGTGTCCGTCGCGGCCGTCGGCATAGGGCAGTACATCCTCGCCGCCGTCGTCCTCGGACCACGCCAGCGCGCGGAACGTGGTGGACGGCTGGCCCGCATCGAACGCGGCGGTCGCCGCGCCGCGACTGCCGGGAGCGGGCGTGATCGTGGTCGCCGTCTCGACGACGCGACTGCGCTGCGCGATCAGCGCGGCGCCCTCGGCCGCGATGAGTTGCGGATGCGCGGTGGTCACCACCGGTGCGCGCAGGTGCTCGGAGAGGCGCTGGGTGACCAGCGGGATGCGGGCACCACCGCCGACGGTGGCGACCGCCGAGATGCCGGCCAACGGCACGCCGTAGCGCTCGAGCGTATCGTCCAGCGCCGCAAGGAAACCCGCGAGCGGCGGCTCGATCAGATCCTCGAGTTCGGTGCGGGTGACGCGGATGTCGGCGCGCTGCCCGGGCAGGTCGACCGCGACGGCGGTGGCCGTCTCGGCGGACAGCCGCTCCTTGGCGCGCGCGGCATTCGTCGCGCAGCAGACGTCAGCGATCCGACCATCGCGGTGCCGGACGGATCGGCCTGCGTCGCGTCGCCGAGTCCGGACACGACGTGCGTGAGCAGCGCCTGGTCGATCTGGTCACCGGAGAAGTCGGCGAAGCGAACCGTCTCGCCGACCACGGCGTAGTTCGCCGACGCGTTGGCGAGCGTGATGCTGGTGCCGCTGCCGCCGAAGTCGCACAGCACGATCACGCCGCGCGTGGGCAGTCCGGGGTTGGCGCTCAGCGCCGTCAGCGCGGCGGTCGCGTCGGAGACCACCGGCAATCCGTCGCGCGATGTTCCGGCGCAGGGTGTCGACGACCGACGGCCGCCAGTGCGCCGGGACGGTGATCGCCATGTCCGGCGACCGGCATGCCGCTCGGTCACCGCGTGCGCCACCGCGCCCAGCGCCTCGGCGAGCAGCAGTTCGGGGCGATGCCTCGAGCCGTCGGGGGCGACCAGCGGCACCGGATCGCCGACCCGGTCGACGAAACCGGTGAGCCGCTGTCCATGCAGCGTCACCTCGGACGGACGGACCACGGTGTGCCCGTCGCGCGTCCCGGCGAGGTTGGTCGCGCCGACCGACAGGCCCAGCGGATGGCCGTGGGGGCTTGCTGATTCCACATGCGATTGACCGTATGGCGATCGGCGGCGCGGCAAATCCGGTGCGGGTCCCGTCGCTGAGCGGGCCCCGATAGGGGATTTCGATTAGGGGATAAGGACGCGTTGGGGGATTCGGGGATCAGCCCTGCGGCGCCAGCATGGCGCGCAGCATCGACAACATCTCCGAGCGTGATTCGGCGCCGAGACGCCGGCGGATGCGGGCGACGTGATGCTCGACCGTCTTCGCCGAGATGAACAGCTGGGTGCCGATATCGCGGTAGGGCATGCCCAGCAGCAGCAGTTCGGCGACCTCACGCTCGCGGTCGGACAGCCTCGACGACGCCGGGCGCGTCGGGCCGGCGTGCGGGGTATCCGATGCGGCGGGGACCGTCGAGTCCCGGCGCCTCGTCGACGGCGGCGGTCTGCTTGAGGTCGCGCGCCAACTGCAGCATCGCGCCCGGAGACCCGCCCGTCGGGGGTCTGCAGCGCGGCCTGGCCCGGCCAGCCGGGTGGCGTCCCAGGTCAGGCCGAACTGCGACAGCGACTCGCGCCGCCGCGGTCACCTCGTCGATGTCGACGTGGTTGGCCAGCACCCGCAGCCAGGTGCGGCCCGCGTTGGCCAGCGCCTTGGCGAATGCGCTGTGGCCGGCGGCGGCGGTCAGCGCCTGGCCGTGCGGCGCCACCGCTTCCGGCGAATTGGCCAGGATTCCGGCGTGCACACCGGCCCAGTGCAACGGCACCGACCACAACAGCGGATTGCCGAGCGACTCGAGCAGACCGAACGCCTCGTCGAGGGTGTGCTGCAGCCGGTCGACCTGACGCATCCGCGCGGCGGCGACCCACAGCTCGCCCAGCGGCAGTAGGGAGAACAGGTCCATGGAGTACTCGGCGAGCACCTCCATCGCCGCGTACCAATGCTTCTGCATCGCGCCGCTGTCGCCGCTGCGCCGGGCGATCGCGGTCTGCAGTGCCGCCGCCCACAGCGCGTCGCGGCGATGCAGGGCGGCTTGGCCGGAATCGGCGTCGGCGGCGGCGATCGACGTCGGCCGTCGCCGCGGCCAACTGGCCGTCCTGCATCCTCACCCAGCCCAGCAGCAGCCGATGCCTGCGGCTGACGAAGACCGTGTTCTCCGCGCTGTCGTCGATCGTGCGACTGCACCGCCCGGCCGATCACGCTGCGGGCCCGCACCGGGATCACCACCGTGCAGGGCGGCAAGCGTCACCAGCGCGGCGGGGGTGTCGGGCGCGACGCCCGTCGGCCGCTGCTCGGCGGTGATCGACTGGCCCAGCCGCGCGACCGCCGCCGGATACGGCACCTCGAGCGACAGCAGCAGACCTTCGGCGAGGCTGCGGGCGGCGCGCGCGGTCGACGTCGGCGGTCCGGCGCTCTCGGCGCTCAGCGCGGTGCGGGCGGCCGGCAGGTCACCGGCGGCGAGAGACACGATCGCCCCGCGGCGCTGACGAACGCATCGGGATACGGGCCGAGCCACCGGAACAGGTCGGCCGCCTGCGCGGCGCTGCCGTCGTGCATGGCGATGCTGGCGGCGATCCGCACCGCGGCGGCGCGTTCGGCGGCGTCATCGGAGCCGAGCAGCTCGTCGGCCAGTCGGCCCGCGGTGGCTGCAATCACCGGTCAGCGCGAGCGCATCGGCCAGTCGCGAGCTCAGCGCCGTCGCGCCCGCATCGGCGGCGGCGCGATACAGCCTTGCGGCCCGTGCGGGTTGGCCATGGCTGTCCGAGGCCAGGTCGGCCAGCGCGTTGGCCAGCCGGTCGTCGCGCAGCCCGTGCTCGGCCAATCGCAGCGCGAGATCGGCTGACAGCGTTGATGATTCGATCTGCGAGACGAGCAGCGAGATCTCGGTGTCGTGATGCCGTGCGGTGCCGACGATCTGGGCGATGCACTGGTGCACCGAGCGCAGGAAGGCGCGGCTGTGCGACGGCTCGATCAGCCCGCTTGCGCGGGCGCGGTCGACCAGGGCGTGCGCCTCGTCGGCGCCCACCCGCAGCGTCGCCGCGACGTCGTCGGGTCCGAGGTCCGGGCTCAGCGACGACACCAGCAGGGTGTCGAGCACCGGTTCGTCCAGTCGGCGCAGCCGTTCGATCAGCGCGAACTTGGCCGCCTGCGCGATCGCGGTGGCCGGCGGCGCGTCGCATCGCGCGATGCTGCCGCGGCGATGGCCGGGTGCACCAGGAACGGCAGCCCGGCCGTCGCGACCATCAGCGCCCGCACGATCTCGGGTGTCGGTGCGGCGCCGAGGATTTCGGCGGCGATGCGTGCGACATCGGCGGGCCAAGCGCGCCCAGCGACACGACCGGGTTCTCCCGCTCGATCGCGTGGCCAGCGCGCGCAGAGCCGGTCGGTGCGCCAGCGGTTCGGCGACCACGACGACCGTCGAGGCGGGATCGGCGACCCGGTCGATGAGTTGGTCGAGTTCGTCGTCGTCGAGAAGGTGCGCGTCGTCGATGACCACGGCGGCGCCCGGTTCGTCGGCGCTGCGCGGTGGCCTGGTGAGCACCGGCACCCCGGCGGTGCGCAGCGCCGAGCGGACGGCGGCGCAGCACCGAACTCTTACCGGTGCCGATGCCACCCGACACCAGCATCTTGACCGGCTCGGTCGGCGCGGCGATCAGCGTCGCGACGGCGTCACGCGCGGGCGGCGGGATGTCGGTCGGTGGTTCCGGCGCCGGTTTCGGCCATGGGTCACGGCTCGTTCGGGACCGACGTGCCTCGGCCGTCGTCGTCGTCGGCTTCCTGCGGTCGTGGTCGGCGGCTTTGTCGTGGTGGTCGGCGGGGTGGTGGTCGTGGTCGGCGGGGTCGTGGTGGTCGTGGTGGTGGTCGTCGTGGTCGTGGTGGTCGTCGTGGTCGTGGTCGTCGTTGTGGTCGGCGACGTCGTCGTGGTGGTGGTGGTCGACGGCGGCGGCGGCGGCGGCACCACCGTCGTGCTGGGCTCGGCCGTCGGAGCCGGTCACGGTGATGGTCTGGGGTTCCTGGGAAGGGATCGGCTCTCCGGGCGACGGTCCGCGTCTCGACGGTCGTCGCTGTCTCGGTGACCGGGCCGGTGTCGCTGCTGGTGCTGGTCAACGTGACCGCCAGGCCGCCGACGGCCAGCAGCACGGCGGCAGCCGCCGCCCCGAACAGGATCGGCGGACGCTTGTACCAGGGCAGCGGTCCCGGTTCCGGCGTGTAGCCCTCCTCCTCGTGGGCGAACTCCATCGGCGGACGGGCGCGCCGGTGGCGCCTTGGTCGAACGTGTAGTCCTCGCCGGTGTACGGCACCGGTTCGCCGGCCGGCGCGTCGTCCTGCGACCAGGCCAGCGCGCGGAAGGTCGCCGACGCCGCACCGTCGGACGCCGACTCGGTGGCCGCCAGCCCCGCGGCGCCCGCCGCCCACGCCGCCGGCGGCCATGCCGGTCGGCGCATCGGCCGCCGGGGCCATGCCCGTTGCGGCGTCGGCGCTGTCGGCCACCAGCGCGGCGCCCGCAGCCACGTTGAGCTGGGACTGCGGCGTGGTCACGACGGGAGCGCGCAGCCGCGTCGACAGCTGCTGGGTGACCAGCGGGATGTTCGCACCGCCGCCGACGGTCGCCACCGCGGAGACGTTCGCCAGCGGAATGTTGTTGCGCTGCAACGTCTCTTCGACGGTATTGAGCACACCGGCCAGCGGCTCGGCGATGAGTTGCTCCAACTCGGTGCGGGTCACCCGCACATCGGAGGTGAACCCGGGCAGCTCGGCGGGCACCGACGGTCGCGGTCTCGGCGGACAGCCGTTCCTTGGCCTGCCTGCATTCGTTGCGCAGCCGGGCCAGCGAGCCGACCGCCGCGGTGCCCGCTGGATCGGCGTTGTTGGCCTCGGCGATGCCGGCCACGACGTGGTTGAGCAGGGCCTGGTCGATCTGGTCGCCGGAGAAGTCCGGGTAGCGGACCGTCTCGCCGATGGTGTGCGAAGCCCGAGCGTGCGTCGGCGAGCGTGACGCTGGTCCCGCTGCCGCCGAAATCGCACAGCACCACGACGCCGTCCGACGGCAGTCCCGGCGCGGCCTGCAGTGCCGCCAGCGCGGCGACCGAATCCGGGATCAGCGCCGCGGGCACTCCGTTCGGCGCCAGGCCGGGCTCGGCGCGCAACGCTCCCCGCAGCGCGCCGACGGTCGCCGGCGCCCCAGTGCGCGGGCACCGCGATCGCGATGGGTGCACCACCGCCGACCGTGCGGGCCATCGCGTCGAGGGCCTCGGCCAGCACCCGCTCGCCGCGGTGCGGCGAGCCGTCGGCGGCCACCAGCGGCACCGGGTCACCGACCCGTTCGACGAAGCCGCTCAACACCATGCCGGGTTGCGTTGAGATTCGGGTTTTCTGAGGCACGCCGACTTCGGGGGCCCGGTCGTCGAACAGCGTGAGCACCGATCGGCGCATGACCGGGGGGCGGCCGATGCGGGCCGCCACTAGATTGGTCATTCCGATCGACAACCCGAGTGAGTCGCTCATCTTCTCCCCTGCGTTTGGCCGGTCCTCACGATAGCGGCTCGACTGCGCCGATCCACGGCACATCCCCCTAGTGCGGCGAAAACCCCTAACGCCGAGTCCCCTAATGCCGTGGCCGCAGAGGTGGGTTCGGCACCGATCACCGGGGCGGCGGCCGTCGATAGCATCGTCTCAGGCCTTATGGCTATCGCCGCTATATATCTATGAAGGGAAGGAGGGTGTTTCATGGCCAACTCGCTTCTGGACTTTGTGATGTCGTTGGTGCGAGATCCCGACGCCGCCGCACGCTACGCCGACAACCCGGACCAAGCCATCCACGACGCCAACCTGACCGAATGTGACCAGTGCCGATGTCAGCAACCTGATCCCGGTTGTGTCGGAGTCGCTGTCCAGCGCGGTGCCCACCGACGGGTGCCGACGGTGTCGGTGCCGATGCGGCGGCAATGTGTGGGCAAGTGGCGCAGCGACGGCTGCGTTCGATGCGTTCGACGATCATGTGCCAGTTCAGACGGTCGATGACGCGCATTCGGTGATCACCGACCTCGTCGACCATCCGGATGCGGCACTGCAGTCCGGGTTCGACGCGCTCGGCGATGCCGGGCGTGCCCGGACGTCGTCGGTGGCGACGATGCGTCGCTGCAGTTCGACCAGCCCGTCATCGACGATCTGCCGGTCGCGGACGTGCACCAGGCCGTCGATTTCGACCACACCATCGTCGAGGTCGCCGACATGGATTCCGACCCGTCGGGATTCGACATCTTCTAGCACTCGCCACCGACAACCACGAAACTGCGCGGCCGGCAACGGCCGCGCAGTTTTTTGTTATGTTCGGGCTGGTTGCGCCCGCCCCTAACCACCCCCTAATCCCCTAACGGGGATCGTGGTGCCAACCCGGGATAGTGCGGTGGAGGGAGGGGTTCGCGACCCCGTTCCGCGGGGGTGTTCGGGTCCATAACGTTGTCACCAGTTCGCCGGACAGCCCGGTGACAAGCTCCCCCAAACAACACACGAAAGGACAACAGAAATGACGAACGTAATCGACTGGATTCTCGACCTGTTCCGCGACCCGGTTCGGGCCCAGGAATTCATCGCAAACCCCGACCGCTCATGGCGGCAGCCGGCGTGCAGAACGTCACCGCCGCCCAGGTGCAGGCCGTTGCGGCCACCGTGGCACCCGCCGCGGTCATCCACGGCGGCGGCGAACCCGGTGCACGGCCTGCAGCAGGCCGTCGCCGAGACCCACGGCATCGCCTTCGCCCCGCAGTACGCGCCGGTGTGGGCCCCGGAGACCGAGGCGTTCAGCAACAACGACACCCTGAGCCACAACGACTGTGCTGAGCCCCAACGCCGGCCACGATGTCGCAGCAGGGCGGCGTGAACCTGGACTTCGGTGACATCACCTTCGGTGACAAGCACGAACACCGCCACCAACGGCGGCGTGGTGGTCGACGGCGACAACGACGGCGACATCCTCACCGACGGCTCGGTGAAGCAGGAGGGCGACGACAACACCGCCAACACCGGCGACATCGAGACCGGCGACGGCTCACCGGTCATCGTCGGCAACGACAACGACGTCGACAACACCAACCAGCACCGCCGGCGGCGACATCATCCAGGACAACGACGGCCCGGTCGTCAAGACCGGCGACATCGACACCAGCGGTGGCGGTGCGTCCGGCGGCGACGGTGGCCACGGCGGCGGCATCCTCACGGGTGGCGGCGGCGATGGCGGCGATGCGACCGGCGGTGCCGGCGGCGGCGTCGTGATCAACGTCCCGACGGACCAGTCCACCAACACCAACGGCGGCGACGTGACCAACGTCGACACCGACGGTGGCGACATCTCCGGTGGCGTGGACGCCAGCCACGACGACAACTCGGTCGACAACTCGACGATCGACAACTCCGACCAGGACAACTCGACGACAACCACGACAGCCACGACGCGACGGTCGAGACCAACGTCGACGTCGACGCCGGCCTCTTCTGATCGGCGACAACAACCACATAGCGCAACTGGCGGGGATCGAAAGTCGATCCCCGCCAGTTGGCGCATCTACCGTTAGTACACGAGCGCTATCAGGCAGAGGACTCCATGACGCAACCCAACGACCCCCGCAAGGTCACGGCCGGCGAGCCGGCCAGACAGGTCAAGGTCATCGTCGAGCTGATCGACCACACCACCAAGATCGCCGACGCGAACGAGCGCGGCGATCTGGTCGAGCGGCTGGCCAGGGCCAAGGACCGCATCACCGACCCGCAGATCCGGGTGGTGGTCGCCGGCCAGCTCAAGCAGGGCAAGAGCCAGCTGCTCAACTCGCTGCTGAACGTGCCGGTCGCACGGGTCGGCGACGACGAGAGCACCGTGCTCGCGACGGTGGTCTCCTACGGCGAGAACGCCACCGCGAACCTGATCGTCGCGCGCGGTGACGGCGAAGAGCCCGAGGTCGTCGAGATCCCGATGGCCGACATCAAGACCGACCTGCGCCGGGCCCCGCAGGCCGGCGGGCGCGAGGTGCTGCGGGTCGAGGTCACCGCGGCCAGCCCGCTGCTCAAGAACGGGTTGGCGTTCGTCGATACCCCAGGAGTCGGCGGTCACGGACAGCCCCACCTCTCGGCGACGCTGGGCCTGCTGCCCGACGCGGACGCGGTGCTGATGTGCAGCGACACCAGCCAGGAGTTCACCGAGCCCGAGATGACGTTCATGCGGCAGGCGTTCGAAATCTGCCCGGTCGCAACGATTGTCGCCACCAAGACCGACCTCTACCCGCATTGGCGCGAGATCGTCGAGGCCAACAAGGCCCACCTGGAGCGGGCCGGGCTGTCGATTCCGATGATCCCCGCGTCGTCCCTGCTGCGCAGCCACGCGATCCAGCTCAACGACAAGGAACTCAACGCCGAGTCCAACTTCCCCGCCATCGTCAAGTTCCTCACCGATGAGGTGCTGGCGCAGCAGAACGACCGGATACGCGACCATCGTCGTCGCGGAGATACGTTCGGCCGCCGAGCATCTGACGCTCAAGGTGGATACCGAGTTGGCGTCGATCAACGACCCGGAGGCCCGCGACCGGCTCAAGGAGGATCTCGAGCGGCGCAAAGAAGAGGCCCAGGACGCGTTGCAGCAGACCGCGCTGTGGCAGCAGGTGCTCAACGACGGAATCGCCGACCTGACCGCCGATGTGGACCACGACCTGCGGGGCCGGTTCCGGATCATCAGCCAACACATCGAGAAGGAGATCGACGCCTGCGACCCGACCCGGCAGTGGGCCGAGATCGGCGCCGAGCTGGAGAACGCGATCGCCACCGCCGTCGGCGACAACTTCGTCTGGGCCTACCAGCGCGCCGAGGTGCTCGCCGAGGAAGTGGCCCGCACCTTCACCGAGGCCGGCCTCGAGGCGGTCAAGATGCCGCAGATCGATGCCCGCGAAATGGGCGCCAGCCTCGGCGAAATCAAGTCGCTGGCCAAGCTGGAGTCCAAGCCGGTCGGCAAGGGCCGCAAGCTCACCATGGGTATGCAGGGTTCGTACGGCGGCGTGCTGATGTTCGGCATGATGACGTCGTTGGCCGGGCTCGGCATGTTCAACCCGCTGTCCATCGGCGCCGGTGTGCTGATGGGGCGCACCGCGTTCAGGGAGAACATGGACAACCGGATGATGCGGGTGCGCAACGAGGCGAAGATGAACGCGCGGCAGATTCATCGACGACGTCTCGTTCGTCGTCAACAAGGAGTCACGGGACCGGCTCAAGGGCATCCAGCGGCAGCTGCGCGACCACTACCGCGGCATCGCCAACCAGACGACCCGATCGCTGAACGAATCACTGCAGGCGACGATCGCCTCGGCGCAACTCGAGGAAACCGAACGCAACACCCGGATCCGGGAACTCGAGCGTCAGCTCAACATCCTCAAGCAGGTCAGCGATCACGCGGTCGAAGTTGGCGGCCGAGCGGTGCCCAATCGGCCCGCGAACCCGTCGCGCACCACGTAGCACGCCTAAGCTGGACATCGTCGGCCATTGCCGAGATGGACGGGCAGCCAGAACGTGAGTGAGTAGCGCGAGATGAGCACGAGTGATCAGGTGCGCGCGATCCTGGGCGGAACCATCCAGGCATACCGGGCCGATCCCGCCTACCGCCAACGTCCCGATGTGCACAACGAGCTGGACCGGATCGGCCGCCGGCTCAACCAGCCGATCCGCATCGCGCTGGCAGGAACGCTCAAGGCCGGCAAGTCCACGCTGGTGAATGCCCTTGTGGGCGAGGACATCGCGCCCACCGACGCCACCGAGGCCACCCGCATCGTCACGTGGTTCCGGCACGGGCCGACGCCGAAGGTGACCGCGAACCACCGCGGCGGCAGGCGGTCGAACGTGCCGATCGGCCGCGATCCCTCCGAGGGCGGCCTCACCTTCGACTTCGCCACCCTCGACCCCGAGGACGTCGTCGACCTGGATGTGGAGTGGCCTGCCGCCGAGCTGATCGACACCACGATCATCGACACCCCGGGAACGTCGTCGCTGTCGCGCGACGTCTCCGAACGCACACTGCGCCTGCTGGTGCCCGACGACGGTGTGCCGCGCGTCGATGCGGTGGTGTTCCTGCTGCGCACGCTCAACGCCGCCGATATCGCGCTGCTCAAGCAGATCGGCGAGCTGGTCGGCGGCTCGACCGGGCGCGCTCGGGGTGATCGGCGTGGCGTCCCGCGCCGACGAGATCGGCGCAGGCCGCATCGACGCCATGCTGTCGGCCAAGGACGTCGCCACCCGGTTCACCAGCGAGATGGACAAGACCGGCATCTGCCAGGCGGTGATCCCGGTGTCCGGCCTGCTGGCGTTGACCGCGCGCACGCTGCGGCAGAGCGAGTTCGTCGCGCTGGAGAAGCTGGCCGGGGTCGACGCGGCCGAGCTCACCAAGGCGATGCTGTCGGTGGATCGGTTCGTCCGCGAGGACGGGGACAGCGCGGCACTGCCGGTCGACGCCGCCACCCGCGCCGCCCTGCTGGAGCGGTTCGGCATGTTCGGGATCAGAATCTCGATCGCCGTGCTGCGGGCCGGGGTCAGCGACTCGGTGGCGCTGGCCGACGAACTGCTGGAACGCAGCGGGCTGGTGGCGCTGCGCGACGTCATCGATCAGCAGTTCGCGCAGCGGTCCGACCTGCTCAAGGCGCACACCGCGCTGGTGTCGCTGAGGCGCTTCGTGCAGAACAACCCGATCTACGCGAGTCCCTACATCATCGCCGACATCGACCCGCTGCTCGCCGACACCCACGCCTTCGAAGAGCTGCGGCTGCTGAGTCAACTACGTTCGCGCTCAACGACTTTGAACGAGGACGAGATGGCGTCGCTGCGCCGGATCATCGGCGGCTCGGGCACCGATGCCGCCAGCAGGCTCGGCCTGCAACCCGACGCTCCGTACGACGGGCCGCGGGCCGCGTTCGCCGCGGCACAGCGGTGGCGCCGACGCGCCGATCACCCGCTCAACGACCCGTTCACCACCCGGGCGTGCCGGGCGGCCGTGCGCAGCGCCGAGGCGATGGTCGCGGCATACGCGGCGCGCGGCCAGTAACGCTCAGGGGGGCGGCGGCGCCGTGACCGTCTCGGTCACCGTGCTGGTGCTGGTGCTGACGCTCGTGGTGACGCTGGTGCTCGGCGTCGTCGTGGTGGTGGTGTGTCGTGGTGGTCGGCTCGGTTGTCGTGGTGGTCGGTCGGCTCGGTTGTCGTCGGGGTGGTGGTCTCGGTCGACCGTCTCGGGCGACGAGGACGTCGTCGTCGGAGCCACCGACCGCGACGTCGTGGTGAGCGGTGTCAACGAGGTGGACTCGGTGGGTGCGTCGCCGCCCGTGATCAGCTTTGCCAGGCCGTAGACGATGAGGGCGATCACCACCGCGCCGATGGCGCCGAACGCGACGAGCGCGACGGGCTTGCGGTACCAGGGCATCGGGTCATCGGGCGGCAGGCCCGGTTGCTGGCCGCAGGTACGCGGTCGGCGAGTCGTCGGGGTAGTTCGGGTCGTCGGGAGGTCCGTAGCGCGCCACGGGCACCGATAGTAGGCGGCTCAGGGGTGAACGGTTGGACCGTGCGCGTGACATTCGTGCGCGGTCGGCTGCGGGTCGTGCTGGGCTCGTCGGTGTCGTCGTCGTCGTCGTTGTGCGCCGACTCGTCGTCTCGTCGCTCGACGTCTCGCTGCTCGACGAGGGCGGCGGCGGCAGGAGGGAGGTCTGTGGTCTGCGGAACGCTCGTGCTGGTGGCGGTCGCGGTGGTGGTGGCCACCTGGCGACGTCGATTCGGTCTGCGTCGCCGAGAACGTGGGATCGACGAAGTTCAGCGGCGCCTGCTCCGGCTCGCTGAACTGACGAATCACGATATGACACAGCGAGAACGAGAATTGCGATCACCACCAGGCCGAGGGCGCTGGCGCCCAGGACCGCGGGAGTGCGGTTGTGCCAGGGCTGTTCTGACGACGCGCTTTCGTCGTCGTCGTCGTCGTCGTCGAAGTCCTGGCCGGTCACCGCCACTGATATTAGCCGGGGGTGCTTGCTCTCCGGCGCCATGTCAACCGAGCTGCGGGATCACCTGGCCGGCGAAGAACTCCACGTGGTCGAGGTCGGACATGTCCAGAAGCTGCAGGTAGACCCGCTGCACACCGATTTGCCGGTAGGCGCCGAGCTTGTCGGCGATCTCGGCCGGCGTGCCGACCACCGGGGAGTTGCTGCGCAGCTCGTCGACCTCGCGGCCGATCGCGGCGGCGCGCCGCGTCGACCTCCGCGTCGTCGCGGCCCGCGCACACCACGAACGCCGCGGAGTACGTCATCGAATCCTTCGGCGCGCCCGGCGTCGGTCAGCGCCGCGTCCGACCCGCTCGACCAGGGTTTTGGCCGTGTCCGCCGAGGCGAACGGCACGTTGAATTCCGACGCGAACCTCGCGGCCAGTGCCGGTGTGCGCTTGGCGCCTGCACCGCCGATGATGATCGGCGGATGCGGCGACTGAACGGGCTTGGGCAGCGCGGGCGATTCGGCGACGGTGTAGTTGCTGCCCGAGTAGTCGAACTTCTCGCCGACGGGCGTGGTCCACAGCCCGGTGATGATGTCCAGCTGTTCGGTCAGTCGGTCGAATCGCTCGCCGACCGGGGGAAATGGAATGCGCGTATGCGTTGTGCTCGGCTTCGAACCACCCGGCGCCGATGCCCAATTCCACACGGCCACCGCTCATTTCGTCGACCTGCGCGACGGAGATGGCCAGCGGGCCGGGATATCGGAAGGTGGCCGAGGTGACCAGCGTGCCGAGCCGGATCGAGGTCGTCTCGCGGGCGATCGCCGGCAAGCGTCACCCAGGAGTCGGTCGGACCGGGCAGGCCGTCACCAGCACATCGCGATGTAGTGGTCGGAGCGGAAGAACGCCGAGTAACCGGCGGCCTCGGCTGTGCGGGCGACGGCGAGCTGGTCGGCGTAGGTGGCACCCTGCTGGGGTTCGACGAATACGCGGAAGTCCACGGACGCCAGCGTAGTGCGGCCTCGAGAGTCCGCGGCGTGCCGCGCGGACGGCAGCGATGGCCTGTGCGTCGGAGAACGTCGAGCTGGGCCTCGTCGCGCCCGGCGACGAACAGCGTGAGCTCTCCGATGTCACCGGTGACTGTCAGCTCCCGGCCCTTGCCGACGACGGCGACCGTCTCGCCGTCGGGGGTCTGCAAGCGTCACCCGTGCCGGCACATTGCCCATCGTGAGCCGGGCCATGACGCCGAGCGGCCTGCGCAGTGCCGTGAGGGTGTCCGCGTCGAGTGCCCTTGGCTCCCAATCGGATTGGGCGCGGCGCACGTCCTCGTGGTGGATGTACATCTCGTCCATGTTCGCGACCGGGTCGAGCAGCTTGAACGGCGAGAACAACGGCGGCCCCGACGCGATCTTGTCCAGCAGTTCGTCCCAGTCGGTGGACGCCGCGGTCTGGCGTTGCACCTTGTCGGTGTAGCCGGCCAGGAACGGGATCGCGATGCCGGGCGTGGCGTCGAGCCTGCGCTCCCGCACCACCAGATGCGCCGCGAGATCGCGGGTCGTCCATCCCTCGCACAGCGTCGGTGCGTCGGGGCCGACCGCGCGCATCGTCTCCACCAGGGCCGCGCGTTCGCGTTGTGCCGCAGTCATGGGTGAACCCTAGAGTCGCGGCCGACCATCGCGGCGTACCCGTCGGCCAGCGCGCGAAGCTGACCGGCCCCGTCACCCGAGTACGAAGACCCGTGCATGACCGCCAACGTCGTCGGATTCAGGTCTGCCAGCTGCGCCAGCGTCGGCCGCAGGTTGGTGGTCAGCCCGGTGGCATGGAAGAACTCCTCCGCCTCGAGGGCCGGCTCGACGATGTCGGATTCGGTGAGCGCGGGGCAGGCGCCGACGTGTGTGAAGAGGTCGCCGGCCAGCAGCGTCGACGTGGTCTCGTCGAACCACAGCCCGGCCTCCCAGTTGTGCGGAACGTGTGGTGTGGGGATGAACCGCAGTCGGTGGCCGCCGATGTCGAGCGGTTCGTCGGCCACGGGCACCGGCGGCCTGTCGCACATGTCGGTCAGCGACAGCATGCACGCCAGCGGGCCGTGGGTGACCTCGGCGTTGGGGGCCGCGTCGAGAAGCATGTTCATCGCGCCGCACTCGTCGGCCTCCACGTGGCCGAAGGAGATCCACCTCAGCTTCTCCAGCGGCAGAACCCGACTGATGGCCTCCGACACCAGCGGGAACAGCTGTCGCTGCCCGCAGTGGAACAGGAAAGGCTCGTCGCCCATGACCAGGAACTGGTTGAAGGTGAAGCCGTGCTCGGTGATGTCCGGAATCCAGGTGGACAACCGGTAGATGTCGGTTACGACCTCGTCGACCTTGGTCTCCATGTGATCATCGTCCGCCTGTCAGACCACGGTCGGCAACAGCCCTGGAAGCCATGCCCGACGGATCTTGGGCGACCCGTTTTGGCGGATCCGGGAACAAACCGTGCCGACCTGCCGTTGAGTCTTCGACAGTTGAGTGAATTACGCTCAAGTCTGGGTTGACAAGGTAAGTGTCGGCCGGAGCAGTCTTGAGTGCGGTGCACTCAGACCCCTAGAAAGACTATTCAGGAGGCAAAACCATGGCTCGTGCGGTCGGAATCGACCTCGGGACCACCAATTCGGTCGTCGCAGTACTCGAGGGTGGCGACCCCGTCGTCATCGCCAACTCCGAGGGCTCCCGCACCACGCCGTCCGTCGTCGCGTTCGCGCGCAACGGGGAGGTGCTGGTCGGCCAGCCCGCCAAGAACCAGGCCGTGACCAACGTCGACCGGACCATCCGTTCGGTCAAGCGTGAAATGGGCACCGACTGGTCCGTCGAGATCGACGGAAAGAAATACACCCCGCAGGAGATCAGCGCGCGGATCCTGCAGAAGCTGAAGCGCGACGCCGAGGCCTACCTCGGTGAGGACATCGCCGACGCGGTGATCACCGTGCCCGCCTACTTCAACGACGCCCAGCGACAGGCCACCACGGAGGCCGGCCAGATCGCCGGGCTCAACGTGCTGCGCATCGTCAACGAGCCGACCGCGGCGGCGCTGGCCTACGGGCTGGACAAGGGCGAGAAGGAACAGACCATCCTGGTCTTCGACCTCGGTGGCGGCACGTTCGACGTCTCGCTGCTGGAGATCGGCGAAGGCGTCGTCGAGGTCCGCGCCACCTCCGGTGACAACCACCTGGGCGGCGACGACTGGGACGACCGGATCGTCGAATGGCTGGTCGACAAGTTCAAGGGCACCTCGGGCATCGACCTGACCAAGGACAAGATGGCCATGCAGCGGCTGCGTGAGGCGGCCGAGAAGGCCAAGATCGAGCTCTCCAGTTCGCAGGGCACGTCGATCAACCTGCCCTACATCACCGTCGACGCCGACAAGAACCCGCTGTTCCTCGACGAGCAGCTGACCCGCGCCGAGTTCCAGCGGATCACGCAGGACCTGCTGGACCGCACGCGCCAGCCGTTCCAGCAGGTGATCAAGGACGCCGGCATCTCGGTGTCCGACATCGACCACGTGGTTCTGGTCGGTGGCTCGACCCGCATGCCCGCGGTGACCGACCTGGTCAAGGAGCTCACCGGCGGCAAGGAGCCCAACAAGGGCGTCAACCCCGACGAGGTCGTCGCCATGGGCGCCGCGCTGCAGGCCGGTGTGCTCAAGGGTGAGGTGAAAGACGTTCTGCTGCTTGACGTCACGCCGCTGTCCCTCGGTATCGAGACCAAGGGCGGCGTGATGACCAAGCTGATCGAGCGCAACACCACGATCCCGACCAAGCGGAGCGAGACCTTCACCACGGCCGACGACAATCAGCCGTCGGTGCAGATCCAGGTCTTCCAGGGCGAGCGCGAGATCGCCGCGCACAACAAGTTGCTCGGCAGCTTCGAGCTGACCGGTATCCCGCCCGCCCCGCGCGGGGTCCCGCAGATCGAGGTGACCTTCGACATCGACGCCAACGGCATCGTGCACGTCACCGCGAAGGACAAGGGCACCGGCAAGGAGAACACGATCCGCATCCAGGAGGGCTCCGGCCTGTCCAAGGAGGAGATCGACCGGATGATCAAGGACGCCGAGGCGCACGCCGAGGAGGACCGCAAGCGTCGCGAAGAGGCCGACGTCCGCAACCAGGCCGAGTCGCTGGTCTACCAGACGGAGAAGTTCGTCAAGGAGCAGCGCGAAGCCGAAGGCGGATCGAAGGTCCCCGAGGACACCCTGTCCAAGGTCGACGGCGCGATCACCGAGGCCAAGACGGCACTGGAAGGCACCGACATCGCCGCGATCAAGTCGGCGATGGAGAAGCTGGGCGTCGAGAGCCAGGCCCTCGGCCAGGCCATCTACGAGGCCACCCAGGCCGAGCAGGCGGCAGGCGGCGGCGCCGATGCCGGCTCGGCCGGATCTTCGGACGACGATGTCGTGGACGCCGAGGTTGTCGAGGATGACCGCGGGGAGAACAAGTGAGCTCAAACGATTCGTACGAGCCGGTGACCGTCACCGACAAACGGCGTATCGATCCCGAGACCGGGGAAATCCGTGAGCAGGCGACCGGGCCGGCCCCCAGTGGGCCGGCGCCGGAAGCGGCCGGCGCCGGCAGCAGCGGGATCGGACGACGACGAAGTCGCCGAGCTCAAGTCGACCCTGCAGCGCGTCAAGGCGGAGTACGACAACTACCGCAAACGCGCGCTGCGAGACCAGCAGCTCATCGCCGAACGCACCAAGGCCGCCGTCGTCACCCAGCTGCTGCCGGTGCTCGACGACCTCGACCGCGCCCGCAGCCACGGCGACCTGGAGTCCGGTCCGTTGAAGTCGGTCGCCGACAAGTTGGCCACCGCCCTTGAGGGACTTGGCCTTTCGGGTTTCGGCGACGAGGGTGACGAGTTCGATCCGGCGTTGCACGAAGCCGTTCAGCACGAGGGCGACGGCACTCATCCGGTCGTCGGGACCGTGATGCGGCGCGGCTACAAGGTCGGCGATCAGGTGGTGCGCCACGCCCTGGTGGGTGTGGTCGACACCGTGCCCGACGCCGAGATCGCCGCCGATAACGGCGACGCGACGGCCGAACAGGCCGCAGAATCAGACAACGACTAGCGACAGGTAAGGAGGTGACGCGATATGGCCCAGCGTGAATGGGTCGAAAAAGACTTCTACAAGGAGCTCGGCGTCTCCTCTGACGCCAGCGAGCAGGACATCAAGCGGGCCGCCCGCAAGCTGCTTGCCGACAACCACCCCGACCGCAACCCGGGCAACGCGGCAGCCGAGGACCGCTACAAGGCGGTCTCGGAGGCCAAGGAAGTTCTCACGGATCCGGCCAAGCGCAAGGAATACGACGAGACCCGAAGGCTTTTCGCCAACGGCGGTTTCGGTCGCGGTCGATTCGGTGGCGGTGGCGGCGGCTTCGGCGGATTCGGCGGCGACGGCGCCGAGTTCAACCTGAACGACCTGTTCGACGCGGCCGGCCAGACCGGCGGCGCCAACATCGGCGACCTGTTCGGTGGCCTGTTCGGCCGCGGCGCGCAGCAGCCGCGGCCGAGCCGGCCGCGGCGCGGCAACGACCTGGAGACCGAGACGGAGCTGTCGTTCCTCGAGGCCACCAAGGGCGTGGCGATGCCGCTGCGGCTCACCAGCCCCGCGCCGTGCACGAATTGCCATGGCAGCGGGGCACGCCCGGGCACCAGCCCCAAGGTGTGCCCGAACTGCAACGGGTCCGGTGTCATCAGCCGCAACCAGGGCGCGTTCGGGTTCTCCGAACCGTGCACCGAATGCCGGGGCAGCGGCTCGATCATCGAGCACCCGTGCCAGGAGTGCAAAGGCACCGGGGTGACGACCCGGACCCGCACCATCAATGTGCGGATCCCGCCGGGTGTCGAGGACGGCCAGCGCATCCGGCTGGCCGGCCAGGGCGAGGCCGGGCTGCGCGGCGCCCCGTCGGGCGACCTGTATGTGACCGTACATGTCAAGCCGGACAAGGTGTTTGGCCGTGACGGCGACGATCTGACCGTCACCGTTCCGGTCAGCTTCCACGAATTGGCGCTGGGCACAACGCTTTCGGTGCCGACGCTGGAGGGCAAGGTCGGTGTCCGGGTGCCCAAGGGCACGTCCGACGGCCGCATCCTGCGGGTGCGTGGACGCGGCGTGCCGAAGCGCTCGGGCGGGCACGGCGACCTGCTCGTCACCGTCAAGGTTGCGGTGCCGCCCAACCTCGAGGGCGAAGTCGGCCGAAGCGTTGGAGGCCTACGCGAAAGCCGAGCGGGCCAGCGGGTTCGACCCGCGGGCGAACTGGGCGGGTACGTGATGGCGTCGAAGCGTTCCAGCGACGAGGCCCGCACGTTCCTGATCTCGGTGGCCGCCGAGCTGGCCGGCATGCACGCGCAGACGCTGCGCACCTACGACCGGCTCGGCCTGGTACGCCCGCAGCGCACCTCCGGCGGCGGCCGGCGCTATTCCGAGCACGACGTCGACCTGCTGCGCGAGGTGCAGCGGCTGTCGCAGGACGAGGGCGTCAACCTGGCCGGTATCAAGCGCATCATCGAGCTGACCAATCAGGTCGAGGCGCTGCAGGCCCGTCTCAAGGAGATGGCGCGCGAGATCGATGAGTTGCGGGCGCAGCCGCGGTCCAAGAGCACGGCGCTGGTCGTGTGGCAGCCCGGAGCCGCCCGGCGGCGACGTCAAGCCGAGTAGCGCGCGCGTCAAGCAGCACCGCAATCTTGCGTTGAGGGCTGTGGTTCTCACCGATCGACGACCCTCAGCGCAATATTCCGCTGTAGCGCTAGGTCACCGTGATCGAGAACCGCGCGGTCTCCGGCTTGCCGGGGACCGCGTAGCGGTAGGTGCCGCGGCGCAGCGAATCGGTCGGCGCGGCCATCGGCTCGATCGCGACGATGTTGTCGCTCTTCGGCGCGAAGAGCTGCGCCGCGGGGTAACCCTTTTCGAACTTGACGTCGATGCGGCGGTCTCCGCCCGACGAGCGCGAACACCGCGCCCTCGGCGCACCTTGTCGAAGCCGTCGTCGTACGTAACCGTCCTCAAGCGGTTCGGTGGCCCCGTTCCACTCCTCGTGCTGCCCGGTCGGGATGCCCCAGTTGTCCACCGGCAGGTGTCGCATCGACGGGGTGGTCAGTTGCCACTCCTCGCGCGGCACACCGGGAATCGTGAAATACGGGTGATAGCCGAAGCACAACGGCACGGACGCCGACGTCGTCGGCATCACGGTGGTCTCGATGGTCAGCTTGCGGTCCTCGAGCGTCACGGTCTGCGTCAGCACGTGCGGGAACGGGAACGATGCGAGCAGCCGCGGCTTGCCGCCGAAGTCGAGGACGGCCGTCAGCGTGTTGTCCGACCGGGCGGTGACCAGCCAGCCGGGATAGGCGGCGAGCACGCCGTGGATCGGCACGCCGTGCTCGTCGGTCCGCACCCCGCCGGTGCCCGGCGTCAGGGTGACGACGGCACCGTTGATCCCATACTTACTGGCGCTCAACCGGTTTGCCCACGGGTACAGGATCGGGATGCCCATCGTCTTGCCGGACGTCACGTAGGCGTCAAGTCCGCGGCGCTGGCCGAGGAACTCATCGCCACCGTCGGCGAGCGAGGTGCACACCATGCCGGCCACCGGTACGAACGTCGCGGTCAACGACGACGACGGGTCCTTCAGCGTGACGCTCTCGAACTCAGCCATGTCAGACGATCCTGCCACGGTTGTAGGAGCGAGTCCATGCGCGCTCAGCCGGCCAAGGGATCGTGCTGAATGCGTTCGGCCGGTGCGCCTTTGGCGGTCAGCGCCGCCTTGGTCGCCTCGACCATCTCCGGGCCGCCGCAGATCAGGATCTGCCGGTCGCCCCAGTTGCCGTATCGGGTCACCACGTCGGGCAGTGTGCCGGTCTGGCGGACGTGCAGGCCGCGGGGCGGCTGCACATCGGGATAGTCGGCGGCCCACGGCGGATCGACGTTGTATTCCGACACCGGCGTCACCGACAGCCACGGGTTCTGTCGAGGCGATCTGCCACAGCGTTTGCAGGTCGTAGAGCTCGCAGGGATAGCGGGCGCCGAAGAACAGATGCACCCGCGGATTGTCGCCCCATCGGGTGAGGTCCATGATCAGCGTTCGCAGCGGGGCCAGGCCGGTGCTGCCCGCGACCATCAGGACGTCGCCGCCGTCGCGTTCGATGTGCATGCCGCCGTGCGGGTTGGACAGCCGCCACCGGTCGCCGGGCTGCGTCTCGCCGACGATCGCGGTGCTCACCATGCCGCCGGTGACCGAGCGGATGTGGAACTCGACGCCGCCGCCGCGGTCGGCGGGGATCGCCGGGCTCAGGTAGCGCCACCGGCGCGGCCACTGCGGAATCTGGACGGTGACGTACTGGCCGGGGTGGTAGAACAGCGGACGGTCCAACTGCAGTCGGACCACCGACACGTCGCGGGTGGCGCGGATGTGTTCGATCACCGTGCCGTCGCAGTACGGCGGCCCCTTCTCGGCGTCGGCGGCGCCGCGCATCACGCCGACGATCAACGCGACCGCGTCGTGGGCGGTCCCGGCGAGCCTGTCGTCCCAGCTCTCGATCAGGTGACTGCGCAGCGTGGTGAACAGCGCATCCTGCATGCTGTCGTAATGCCGTTGCGTGACACCGTATTTGCGGTGGTCGCGGCCCAGCTGCGCGAGAAACGCCACCGGCTCCTCGGCCCGCTGGGCGATCAGTTCACCGAACAGCCACGTCATGGCCTGGGCGAATGCGCCCCGCTGCGCATCCATGTCCGGGTGGAAACAGGTCGCGCACCGACATGTCGATGGCGAACCAGCGGGTGTAGAACCTGCGGATCAGCTCGTCGGAGCCGAGCGCGGGATCGACCGCGTCGCGCAGCATCTGCAGCGCGTCACGGTCGTCGAGTCCCACGTCGTCCGATAGTAGTTACGGCGCAGCGGTCCTTCGTTGCCGCAGCGCCGCGATGACGACCAGCGCGAAACCGGCCACGACCCAGCAGGTCAATGCCACGATCGGCAGTTCGCCGCCCGCGCCGTCGAAGAACGCCGTCGACCGCAGCAGCGTCGCGTTCGCGCCCTGAGGCAACCACTGGCCGACGACTCCCCACCCGCTGGGCAGCATCTCCGGTGCACTGGTCAGGCCGGACAGCGGATTGCCCAGCAACAGCGCCGTCAGCGCACCGACCGCCAGGCCGGCGCGCCCGAACAGCGACCCCAGACCCAGAATCGCCAGCCCGGCTGGCCAGCACGCCCAGCGTCAAACCGCCGGCGACGCCCCAGAAGTTCGCCTCGATGGAGCCGAGCACGTAGCGCAGCAGCGCGGCGATCGTCAGACCGGCGACGCCGGCGAAGACGACCACGGCGGCGAATCGCGTCCAGACCTCGCGCTTGAGCACGAACACCAGCGCGATCGCGGGCAGCAGGCCGGCCAGGGTGATCGGCAGCGCGGACGCGGCCAGCCCGGCGCCGCGCGGATCGTCCTTGGTCGGCGGTGCGAGGTCCTCGGTGCGCAGCGGCACGCCCGCCTGCGCGGCGATGCCGTTGCCGATCTGGGTGAGCATCTGCGCGACCATCGGGCTGCCGCCGGTGGCGATCAGCAGGCTCCGCCCGTCGGGTCCGAACGCGATGCCGCCGTAGACGTCCCGGTTGCGAATCGCGTCGCGCAGCGCCGCCTCGCCGGGGTAGTAGGTGATGGCGAAGGCGCCGGGCGCCTGTTGGTCGAGAATCGTCGGCAACTTGCCCGCTGGCGGCCTGCGGGCCCGCCGCGCCGATCGGTACGTCGTGCGGCGCCGTGCGCGCGGCAGGCAGTGCGAAGGCGATCGCCACGATCGCGAGCACGGCCGCGAGCGCAACGATGATGCCCGCCGCGCGGATCGCCGCGGGCGGTTCGTGCACGGGCGGTGCGTGATGGGTGTGCCTCGGGACCGTCTGGCTGGTCATGGGTATCCCTTTTCATCCGGTGTTGAATTAATCGCGTGCGGCGAGCGTAACGCCGAGCGAGACAGCTATTTCAACACTCATTGAAATGATAGTGTCGAAGTATGCCGCCACCAGCCAAGACGACGACGCGACGCGGCCGCCGTCAGGGCGAGCCGGTGTCCCGTCAGGCGGTGCTGGCCGCGGCGAAGAGCCGGTTCGCGACCGAGGGCTACGAAAAGACGACGCTGCGGGCGATCGCCGCAGGACGCGCACGTCGATCCGTCGATGGTGCTGTATCTGTTCGGGTCGAAGGCGGACCTCTTCCGGGAGTCGCTGCGGCTGATCGTCGACCCCGATCTGCTCGTCGCCGCGCTCACCGGTGGCCCCGGCGACGATGCCGATGTCGGCACCCGGATGGTGCGGACCTATCTGCGGATCTGGGAGTCACCCGACACCGGCCCGACCATGGTGGCGATGCTGCAGTCGGCCACGTCGAACTCCGATGCGCACGACGCGTTCCGCGGCTTCATGCAGAACTACGTCCTGACCGCGGTGTCCGAAGTGCTGGGCGGGGGAGAACAGGCGCGGCTGCGTGCGATGCTCGCCGCCAGCCAGTTGGTGGGCACCGCGATGCTGCGCTACGTGATGAAGATCCCGCCGCTGGCGACGCTTGTCCGGCGACGAGGTGGTCCGTCTGATCGCACCGACGGTGACGCGCTACCTCACCGCCGACGCGAATGAGCTTGGACTACCCGATCTATAGACCGTGAATTCCCTTGTACAGCACGAGAAGACCGATCACGACCAGAATGACGGCCACCAGAGTGGCGTGCTGTCGCTCCATCCACTCCTTGAGCCGAGTCAGCGGCGCGTCGAGGCGGTCTCCTGACACCGCGTAGGCGAGTATCGGGATCGCGACGGTCGACGCTGCGACCGCGACGTACCACGCTTCGGCGATCCAGGCGCCGGTTGTACCGAGGCCGGCGGTGCCGATCGCCAAACCCGCTGCGGCGCAGATGAACAACACCTTGGGGTTCAACACGGTCAGCGCCGCGGCCATCAACGCCGCACGAGCGGGGGTGAGCTTGCTCATGCTCTGCATCCACTTCGGGGTGTGCGCCGACTTCTTGCGGGTGAGCCAGCGATAGATCCCGAACACGACAAGTGCGACACCGATGATGACGCGCAGCCATGACGCCCACCCCGGTGGCTTGTTGCCCAGCCCGCCCTGCGAGGCTGGACACCTCGAGGAAGAGGGTCGTCAACGCGGCAAGGCCGAACAGCCAGCCGGCCAGGAACGCCAGTCCTGTCGGCCGCGGTCGCGGTGTGTGCAGGACCATCACCGCCGGGATGATCGACAGCGGCGACAGCGCGACGACGAGTGCGAGCGGAATGAGTTCGGTCAGCACCGATTTCCTAGACAGTCTGCCCGGCGCGGTACTGGCAGGCCTTCCAGTCGACGCCTTCACGCACGAATTCGATGTCGAGGGTCTTGGAGTCCTCGTGGTTGGCCGCATCGAACCGGACATTGGCGACGGCGTCATCACCGTGGACGTCGACCGAGTTGACGGTGATCCGCGTCGGTCCGTCGCTGCCTCTGCTCGCATACCAATTCGCCGCGAAGCCGGCGGTCTGCATCATGGCGGTACACAGATGGGAGGCGAACCCCGCGAAGTCTTTGCGGTTGTACGAGCCGTTCATCCCGTCGAGGACGGCACGGACCTGGTTCTCACTGGAATCGGCCTGTGATGGCGTGCTCGTCGCGAGGCTCAGGGCCGTGATCACCGCGAGGGCCGCGCCGACAACGCGGGCATGAATGCGCATTGGCCCAGCGTGGCTGATAACAGTGTGACTAATGGTGTCTGTGAGCGGCGTGTTGTGTAACAAATCGCATAGTCGGCGCACGGCCCGCTGAAAATTCGTTAAAGTTGAGCGGAACAGACTCAACCTTGACGGCGTTGCACAACCTGACAAGCATTTTACCCAGTTCCTTCTCGAACGATCGGAGGTGTCGTGGATTCGTTCAATCCGACGACCAAGACCCAGGCTGCGCTGACCGCGGCGTTGCAGGCGGCGAGTTCCGCGGGCAACCCGCAGATCATGCCTGCCCATCTACTGATGGCATTGCTGACGCAGAACGAAGGCATTGCCGCCCCCTTGCTGGAGGCCGTCGGCGTCGACCCCGCGACAATTCGCACCGAGACGCAGCGGCTGCTCGACCAGCTGCCCAGCGCCAGCGGCGCCAGCTCGCAGCCGCAGCTGTCCCGTGAATCGCTGGCCGCGATCACCACGGCCCAGCATCTGGCGACCGAGATGGACGACGAGTACGTCTCGACCGAACATCTGATGTTCGGCCTGGCCACCGGTGACAGCGACGTCGCCAAGCTGCTCTCCGGTCACGGCGCGTCGCCTCAGGCCCTGCGTGAGGCGTTCGTGAACGTGCGCGGCAGCGCCCGCGTCACGAGCGCCGATCCCGAGGGCAGCTACCAGGCGCTGGAGAAGTACTCCACCGACCTGACCGAGCGTGCGCGCGAAGGCAAGCTCGACCCAGTCATCGGGCGCGACAACGAGATTCGCCGCGTCGTGCAGGTGTTGTCCCGTCGCACCAAGAACAACCCGGTGCTGATCGGCGAGCCCGGCGTCGGTAAGACCGCGATCGTCGAGGGCCTGGCCCAGCGCATCATCGCGGGCGATGTTCCCGAGAGCCTGCGCGACAAGACCGTCGTCTCGCTCGACCTCGGTTCGATGGTCGCAGGCGCGAAGTATCGCGGCGAGTTCGAGGAACGGCTCAAGGCCGTGCTCGACGACATCAAGAACTCGGCCGGTCAGATCATCACGTTCATCGACGAGCTGCACACCATCGTCGGCGCTGGTGCGACCGGCGAGGGCGCGATGGATGCAGGCAACATGATCAAGCCGATGCTGGCCCGCGGCGAACTGCGGATGGTCGGCGCCACCACTCTCGACGAGTACCGCAAGTACATCGAGAAGGACGCCGCACTCGAGCGTCGCTTCCAGCAGGTGCTCGTCGGCGAGCCGTCGGTCGAGGACACCGTCGGCATCCTGCGCGGCCTGAAGGACCGCTACGAGGTGCACCACGGCGTGCGCATCACCGACTCCGCGTTGGTCGCGGCCGCCACCCTGTCGGATCGCTACATCACGGCGCGGTTCCTGCCGGACAAGGCCATCGACCTGGTCGACGAGGCCGCGTCCCGGTTGCGGATGGAGATCGACTCGCGTCCCGTCGAGATCGACGAGGTCGAGCGGCTCGTCCGTCGCCTCGAGATCGAAGAGATGGCGCTGGCCAAGGAGGAGGACGCAGCCAGCAAGGACCGGCTGGAGAAGCTGCGCGCCGAGCTGGCTGATCTCCAAGGAAAAGCTGGCGGAGCTCACCACCCGATGGCAGAACGAGAAGAGCGCCATCGACGTCGTCCGCGAGCTCAAGGAGCAGCTGGACACGCTGCGCGGCGAGGCCGATCGCGCCGAGCGCGACGGCGACCTGGCCAAGGCCTCCGAACTGCGTTACGGCCGCATCCCCGAGCTCGAGAAGAAGCTCGACGCGGCGCTGCCACAGGCCGAGGCGCGCGAGGACGTCATGCTCAAGGAAGAGGTCGGACCCGACGACATCGCCGATGTGGTGTCGGCGTGGACCGGTATCCCGGCCGGCCGGATGCTCGAGGGCGAGACGGCCAAGCTGCTGCGCATGGAGGACGAGCTCGGCAAGCGCGTCGTCGGGCAGAAGAAGGCCGTGCAGGCCGTGTCGGATGCGGTGCGCCGCAGCCGGGCCGGTGTGGCCGACCCGAACCGGCCGACGGGCTCGTTCATGTTCCTCGGCCCGACGGGCGTCGGCAAGACCGAGCTGGCGAAGGCGTTGGCGGAGTTCCTGTTCGACGACGAACGCGCGATGGTCCGCATCGACATGAGCGAGTACGGCGAGAAGCACTCGGTGGCCCGCCTTGTCGGTGCGCCTCCCGGCTACATCGGTTACGACCAGGGCGGTCAGCTGACCGAGGCGGTGCGGCGGCGTCCGTACACGGTGATCCTGTTCGACGAGATCGAGAAGGCCCACCCGGACGTGTTCGATGTGCTGCTGGCCGTGCTCGACGAGGGCAGGCTGACCGACGGCCAGGGCCGCACTGTCGACTTCCGCAACACCATCCTGATCCTGACGTCCAACCTCGGCGCCGGTGGTACCGAGGAGCAGGTGATGGCCGCGGTGCGCTCGGCGTTCAAGCCGGAGTTCATCAACCGCCTCGATGACGTGATCGTCTTCGATCCGCTCGATCCCGAGGAGCTGGTGGAGATCGTCGACATCCAGCTCCAGCAGCTCGACAAGCGGCTGGCTCAGCGACGGCTCACTCTCGAGGTGTCGCTGCCCGCCAAGAAGTGGCTGGCCGACCGCGGGTTCGACCCGCTCTACGGCGCCCGTCCACTGCGTCGCTTGATCCAGCAGGCCATCGGCGACCAGTTGGCCAAGCTGCTGCTGGCCGGCGATGTGCACGACGGAGACGTGGTGCCGGTCAACGTCAGTCCGGACGGCGATTCGCTGGTCCTCGGCTAGGACCTACTTCGCCGAAACTGTATTCCAGCAGGTGTGTACTCGTACTTTCGCTGCTGGAATACAGTTTCGCGCTCAGAAAGTGTTGGGGGCGCGGGATGAAACGCCTAAATTGAAGGGCCGAAAGCCGCAACCTCTATAACCCTTCGCTGTGACCGCCCGAAGGCGGGATCCGCGCCTGGCCCAAGAGTAGTGGGTGCGCAGGCGCGGATCACCGCAAGTTGCGCAAGTGCACGAGCGACACCAGGCCCATGTCCTGATAAAGCTTGGCGGGCGGCAGTTGGCGGAAGCCGCGCACACCCGGCCGCCGGGTGGCGACCTGGACGATCTTGCGCGCGATCCGGAAGTCCAGATCCTTGAGCGATCCCCGATCCGTGGTCGTGGCGAGGATCGCGGACAAGCCCGCGACGGCGAACGGGTTCGTCGCATCGAGCATGACGTTGGTGGCCGCGACGAGGTGCCGCGCCCGCTCGTCGACGGGCTCGTCGAACAGCGCGGGACCAATGGCGTCCAGGCGGCGCGCAATGCGGGCGATGAAGCGGCTCAGCCGGTGCGGTCCCAGGCTGAGCGTGCCTGCGTGGCTGACGGTCAACCCGAGGCAGTCGATACGGTCACGGCCGAGATAGGCGGGATCGTCGGCCGACGGCCGGCCGTTGGCGCTCAGTGCGGTGCGCAACTCCTTCGACAGCTTGCGCTTGACGCCCAACTCGTCGACGAGTGAATCGATCTTCGCGTCCGCCTCATGCAGGGCGGCGAGATCCGAATGGGCGACGATGAAGTCGTCGTTGAAGCGCGCGTAGAAGATTCCGTCGATCGCGGTGATCGCCTCGTCCATCGGTACCACCGCCAGATTGCCGAGCAACGGAACCAGCGGGGTTCCCATCGCGACGCCCTGGAGACGGCTGAACTCGGTACCATCCTTCTCCCGCACCACGGGCCGGACCAGGCCGGTGATGAGATCCCAGGTGGCCGAGCTGATTTCGCCGTTCTCACTGCCGAGTGTGGCAACGGTCTTCAGGATCCTCCAGAGCGCCGCGTCAGGGCCGACAGGAAGATTGTCACCGTACTTTTCGAAATCGGATTGCAGGACATACAGAGGGGGTCCCTTGACCCCCGCCCTCTTGCGATGGGCGCGGATGTACGCGGCGAACGTCTGCATCGCGCCGATATTCGTCACGCCGGACAGATAGGAGTAGACGCCGGGCAGACCGTGGCAGCGCGCGTTGTGTGTCAGCAGCTTGAAGAGCGTCGAGCCCACGACGTGGTCGATGAAGTCGGCCAAGTGCGCCTCGCGACGCTTACCGCCGGTCTCCAGAATCCAGAGATCCACCGGCCGGGTCTGGAACTCACCGCTGGTGACCCGGTGGGCGATGGCCTTGGCCAGGGTTCGCCGTTCGGCCGCTGTGCTGAAGTACGAGACGCCGCCGAACGCCTCGCTGAATCCCGCCCCGCGCTCACTTCGCTTGGCGAAGATCCGCAGGATGGTGTCTTCGTACGTCTTGGGATTCGCGAGTTCGGCCTCGACGTCGATCGGTTCACCCGGTGCGAACATGACTCACATCCGTGGAGTCGCCGCATGCGTTCCAGGCGTTCACGGTTCGTCGCCAGTGTCGCAGCTGGTCGCTGTCGAACTCGGCGGGGAGCACCAAGATCAGGCGCAGGTTGCCGTCGAAGAAGACGGGCGTCGCCCAGCGGTCGGACACCGGGACCGTGACGGCGCCCTGACCGAGGCTCTTCATCGCCGACGGCAGCAGTCCCACCACCAGATTGTGCGGCAGGGCGCGTGCGGCGTTCCGTCCCGCCCGCGTCTGCAAGTCCACGACGGCGCCGTCGGGGAAAGCCGCGAGAAACTCGGCTGCGAGGACGTCCGGTCCCCTCTGGAGGTTATCGTCGACCGGCTTCAGCCAGCCCTGTTCGATGGCTCGATCAAGGGCGATGCGCCCGGTTTCAATTGCGGCGGGCAGTATTTCGGCCCGATTCGCCGCGCCACCGGTAACCGTTTGGAGGGTCAGATGTGGTTGGCTATCCGCATCATCGGGCGTGATTCGCTGGTAGAAAACCAGATTCGACGATGACCGGAAAGCCAGGTGTCCTGCGCCGTCGAAGGTTTCCCGCATCACCCTGACCGCGTCCGACTTCTGCCGCGAGTCGATCCACTCCGGGACGGTGATCCTGCCGACGCGCACGGGTTGCGGCTCGGCGGCCACCGCGCGGATCCAGTCGCCCAACGACAGCAGCGTCGGAAGTGACGTCGTGCGGTCGCGAAGATGCTGCACGTTGATGTGAACGATGAGGAGCACGATCATCGCCGCGGTGATCTGGACGAGGTCCGACGCCGGATTGGCATCGATCCACACGAGTGCGAACAACACGGCGGAAAACATGATGCTGATGTTCAGGGTGCGGAACTGGCCTTCGGCGAACAACCGGATCTGGTAGGCGCCGATCAGACTTCGAAGGACGAACAGCGGCAGCAGCGCCAGCAGGAAGCTGAACGGTATGTCGGGCAGGACCCACAGCACCAACGGGATGGCCAGCGACCAGAAGAAGAGGGTGATCACCGGCGTCATCCACAACAGCCTGTGGAAGAACGACAGCCGGAACTGACGGAACGCCGGAATGCGGCGCAGGCGAACGAAATCGAAGTAGAAGACGGCGGTCGCCTCGTACGAGCCGCGAAACAGCGGCAGGACCAGATAGAAGAACTGGAACACATCGACATCGCGCCAGGCCGAGAACCCGGCGGTGAGGTCGAATGCCCGCGTGTTCGTCGAATAGATGCCTGCGATCAACAGCACCGCCACCGCGTCAAGGCGTAAACCCAGCCCCGACAGGGTCGCCTCGATGCCGAGCCGGGGCGGGATCGAAGGCAGCAGGTCCCGAATCGAACTCCCCCCGAACTTCGGCCACCTTCCGGTCAGCCGATATGCGCGAACCGTGTAGTGAACCGTGATCCAGATGCTGATCGCATTCGATGCGATGATCGCGATGACGATCGCCCCTGCCGGGTAAAGGAAGACGCCGACGCCGATTACCACGAGCGATACGGCGGTCGGAGTGAACAACGACCACAGCGGCCGGTAGATGCGCTTGGTGGCGAACATGCCGGAGTGCAAGACCCGCAATGGCATGCGCAATGCGAGTTCGATGAGGATCAGGAATGCGTAGAGGGAGCCGAGCGCGTCCTGGCCTGGCGGGAACAACAAGCACCAGCGCGACGCCGCCGCCGATGAGCACAACCGTCCCGGCGACTGCGGAGAGCACAAGCCAGCGACCGATCTCGCGCTCGATGGCGTCAGTGTCCCCGGATTGAGCCAATGCCCGCAGGCGCTCGCGCATCACCTCGAGCAGTCCCCACCATGCGCCGCTCACGATCAGGCTGCTGACCCGCAGCATCATGACGGTGAACGCCGCCAACCCGCCGAGGCTGCTCGAGGATGATGAGGAATTCAGCGACGTGAATGACGTACCGCGTCCCGTCGAGCAGGAGCGCGTACCGCATCCGGTAGGCGAAATACTGCGACGATCCTGCCGGTGAGGAGGCTCGCGTAGAGCGAGACCGCGCGATCCTCCCTGCGCGCCGCCCGCTCGAACCATCGGTCGATGTCGTTCAACGATGGCGGCAAGGGTCTGGAGGTCCTTTCGCTACGAACTAAACACTTCGGAGAGTTAGGGTGCCCCATGCGGCGAGGCGATGCAGCGGTGTTGTCGATATCGTGCGTCCTCGCAGTAGTCGCCGTCGCGGCCGTCACGTTCAGCGTGCGTGTTCTCGACCATGTACCGAGCAACGCCGAATTCGAATCCAACGACGGCGGCTCGAGCTGGCTCGTCCTGACGTGGGGACCCGGTCTCTGCGCAGCCGAGCCGACGAATGCGGGATGCGCGTCGGGTCACGTGCAGGCACAAGGGTCTACGTGGATCCTGCACGGGCTGTGGCCGCAGCCCATCGACAACCAGTACTGCGGTGTGCCGAAGGTGATCGCCAAGCGGGCCAGTGACCTCAAGTCAACCAATATGCCGTCGATCGACATCGGCGACGACGTACGCAGCACTCTGCAGTCGATCATGTCGGATGCGTCGACGCTGGCGCCCCACGAGTGGTACGCGCACGGCACCTGCTCCGGTGTCACGCCGGATGTGTTCTTCAGCGACGCTGCGGCACTCACCGAGCAGGCTCGCAAGGTCCTCGATCCGATGTTCGCGGAAGCCGAAGGCGGCCGGATAGATCTGAGTGCGGTGCGCGACAAGTTCGACGCGGAATACGGCGGCGGCGCAGGGCAGCGACTCCGTCTCACCTGTCGTAATGTCACCGGCCAAGGCAGCGTCGCCTACGAGATGCACCTGTCACTTCCCCCGGTCACCGAGCTGAGGACGCCCGACGGCACCCTCTCGCTGAAAGACCTGATCGTCACCGCCCCACCGCTCGCCCCAGGATGCCTGCATGCGAGCGTGCCCTGACGGGCGTGGTATCGATGAACGGTGACCACGTCCGTCTCGCCTGCTCCCGGTAAGCCCAATCTGCTCCTCGGCGCCTACGACCTGGCCACGCTGGGTTACGCCGCGGAGGAGTTCTTCGTCTCGGGGACGGCTAGGTCTTATTCCGAGTCGTATGCCTCCGATGAGACGGCGGACTTCACCACCCGCATCGTGGTGTGCCAGCCAGCCGATGCCCTGAAGTTCAACGGGTCCGTCATCGTCGAATGGCTCAACGTCAGCGGCGGTATCGACGCGCCCGCCGTCTGGTTCATGGCGCATCGGGAAATCGCCAGGGCCGGGTACGGGTACGTCGCCGTCTCGGCCCAGTACGTCGGTGTCGAGGGCGGCGACAACATGGTGGGCTTCGACATGTCACTGAAAGCACAAGACGCCGAACGCTATTCGGCGCTGAGCCACCCTGGTGACCAGTTCGCCTACGACATCTACTCCCAGGTCGGCCGTCTGGTGCGCGACGGTGCCGTCGACGGGCTCACACCGAAAAAGCTTCTCGCGGTGGGGGAGTCACAGTCGGCGATGTTCCTGACCACCTATGTGAACGAGGTGGATCCCGCTCGCCGCAGGTCTTCGACGGCTTCCTCGTCCACTCGCGGTTCGGCACCGCGGCCCCGCTCGAGGGCGGAAACGCACTGGAGGCGTCGCGGCCCGCACCCTTTCGGGACGACCCGCGGGTCCCTGTCCTGTCGGTCATCACCGAAACCGATCTGGTCGACGGCCACCTGCTCGGCTATCACCGCGCCCGCAGGCCCGACAACGAACACTTGCGGGTGTGGGAGGTTCCCGGTACCGCCCACGCCGACAACTACACCATCAAAGTCGGCTTCATCGACAACGGTTCCGTGCCGCTGGACGACATCGTGGCGGCCTACGCGCCGACCGACGTGCTGATGGGAAACAAGCTGTCGTACTTCATCAACTTCGCGCCGCAGCACCACTACGTGCTGCAGGCCGCGATCGCCGGCCTGAACAGTTGGGTGCGCACCGGCGAGCCCGCACCGTCCGCGGCGCCGATCGCGCTGACCGACGACGAGACACCGGCTCTCGTCCTCGACGCGGACGGGATTGCCGAAGGCGGCGTCCGCACCCCGTGGGTCGACGTTCCGGTGGCCAGGACATCGGGCCTGGCGCCCGGCGAGAGCCCCATGTCGTTCCTGTTCGGCTCGGGCGAGCCGTTCGACGCCGACACGCTGCACGCGCGCTATCCGGGCGGCTCGGCCGAGTATCTCGAACGCTTCACCGCAGCGCTGGAGCGCGCGATCGAGGCGGGCTTCATCCTGCCCGCCGACCGCGAAGAGATCCTTGCGCTGGCCGCGGCGGGCTATCAGTAACCGCTGAGCAGCGTCCGGATACGGCCCAGAGTCTCCGGTCCGACGCTGCTGCAGATGCGACTGGGGTCGGCGGGACGACGGCCCCACAGCAACAGCACGCGGGCGGCGGCATCGGTTTCCAACGTGGCGGGGCCTTCTGCAGCGTCGAGTCCGATCGTGGTGGTGTCTGCGTCAGCGGTCACTACCACGTCGTCGGTGCCCGCAACCCGCAGACGGGCCTCTAGGCCGTCGCCGCCGTCAAGACCGAGTGTCGTTGCGCCACGGGCCAATAGCGGCCTGCCGACGGCCATCACGCTGTGCTCGGTCATCCACCATTGACCCAGCCGGTCCTGGGCCGCCTCGTCGTCGCCGGTGATGTCCCAGCCGTGCAACACCAACTCTTCGCGCATGTGCTCGGCGAACCACGGCACCTTCATGGTCCGTCCGGTCCAGGCGACGTCGGTGTCAGCGGGCAGTTCCTCGGCGGCTCGGCCACTTCGCCGAGCCACGCCATCCGGTCGACGAACGCGGACCACAGATCGGCATCGTTCAAGCGCCCGAAACGGCGCCTCACGTTCCTCGAAACCCCGAGTGGGTACGGGCTCGCCTGCCAAGTGACCGCTGAGCACCCGGGCGAGTTCCTCGGCGTTGCCGGTCTGATGGATGACGATGTCGCGCACGGTCCACGCCTCACACCACGTTCCGGCGTCGGGGCGCCGCCGCTCGACGGCTTCGGCGAAGGGCTTCCATTCCGGAAAGCGGTCAATATCCACACTGCCTGACGTCGCGAAATCACTCATGTTGGCGGGTTACCCATCAACGATTCGATGACGCTCGAACCGTTAGATCGGGAGCCGGCCGATCTCGACTTCGCGAGTCTGGCCACCGTTTTGCATGAACGACTGCATACGTTCGACGGCGGCCGGGCGTGCCAGCGTTTCGCGGAACAGTTGATCCTCGATGCACAGCCCGGCGGTGGGATTTCCCACCGCGGCGTCCACCGCACGCTTGGCCGCGGCGATGACATCGGAAGGGTACGACGCGATGCGTGCCGCCAACGCGTCGACGAACGGGCGCAGCTCGTCGGGTGGCATTGCCCGATTCACGTACCCCCATCTCTCCGCTGTCGCGGCGTCGACGTCGTCACATCCGAGGATGACCTCCAGCGCGCGCCCCCGGCCGACCAGGCCAGGCAGCCGCTGGGTCCCCCCGCCACCCGGAATGATGCCGATCGCGACCTCGGGTTGGGCCAGGCGCGCCTTGCCGAGTGCGGCGAAGCGCATGTCGAAGGCCATCGCCAATTCGCTGCCGCCGCCTCGCGCGATGCCCTCGATGAGGGCGATCGTCGCCTTCGGCATGGTGCGGAACGCCTCGCCGAGCGCATGGAACGGGGAGATCTCGTCGTGCAGGGAGGTGTCGTCGGTGGGCAGCTGCTGGATCAGGGTCACGTCGGCATGCGCCAGGAAGAAGTCCGGATCGGCCGAGTCCACGACGAGGACGCGCACCGTGTCGTCGTCACCGACCTGCTGGACGAACCGGGCCAGTTCGCCGATCAGGTTGATGTCGAGCAGATTGATCGGCGGACTGTCGATCGTGGCGCGGCAGATGCCATCTCCAACCGAAATCCGTAAGCGCTGAAAGTCGTCGTAAGTCATGCTCAGACGCTATGCGGCCGGTGCTGTTCTGTGGCGCGGACCATAAATTTACGTTTCCGTCGGATCTTCCGGGGTTACCCCTCGATTGACGAGGAGGTAAGTGAATGTCTGATTGGTCAGGGATTCTGATCGCGCTCCTGGTGAGCGTGGTCGTTCTCGCCGTCGTGGCGGGCTGGTGGATGGGCCGCCGCTACCGATCCGCACGTCTGCGAGCGGACGCCCGCGGCACGCACGCACCGCGCGTTCTTCGACCGGCTGCTCGGATCCGATCCGGACGACCTTGCCGATATCGACGACGGCGGGCACCGGAGGCGGGCCCACGACCACGCATGATGCCCACGTGGCCGCTGAGACCCTGCGTGACGGGGTTGTGACGTTCTTGAGTTCGGGATTAGTCCCCCAAAGAAGTTAGGCTAGGCCTAATGGTCCCGCTTTGGTTCACGCTGTCCGCACTCTGTTTCGTGGGTGCGGCGGTGCTGCTGTACGTCGACATCGACCGTCGACGCGGGCTGGGACGCCGGCGCAAGTCGTGGGCGAAGTCGCACGGCTTCGACTACGAGCACCAGTCGACCGACATCATGACCCGCTGGAAGCGCGGCGTGATGTCGACCGTCGGCGACATTCCCGCCAAGAATGTCGTGCTCGGGCAGATCCGCGGCGAGGCCGTGTTCATCTTCGACCTCGAAGACGTGGCGACGGTGATCGCGCTGCACCGCAAGGTCGGCACCAACGTCGTCGTCGACCTGCGACTCAAGGGCATCAAAGAGCCACGCGAGAACGACATCTGGCTGCTCGGCGCGATCGGCCCGCGAATGGTGTACTCCACCAACCTCGACGCCGCGCGCCGCGCGTGCGACCGGCGGATGGTGACCTTCGCGCACACGGCGCCGGACTGCGCGGAGATCATGTGGAACGAGCAGCACTGGACGTTGGTGTCCATGCCGGTCACCAGCACCAGGGCGCAGTGGGACGAGGGGCTGCGCACGGTGCGCCAGTTCAACGACCTACTTCGCGTGCTGCCGCCGACGCCGCAGGCACTGGCCGGTCAGTCCGTCGCCCGTCGCAGCGGATCGCCGAGCCGTCCGATCAAGCCGGCGCCGTCGCGCTCCGAAGTGGCGCCCGGGCGGGCCGACCCGCCGCCGAGCGGGGCCGATGCGGGCCGGTACACGCAGCAGGCACCCGCGCGTCGCGAGCCGGTCCGGCGACAACCGCCGCCGTCGCGCAACGGACGGCAGTCCGCGCACTATCAGCGGTAAGTACTCTCTAGGGCATGTCACGCCCTGTCGCTCTGATCACCGGACCGACGTCCGGACTGGGCGCGGGATTCGCCCGCAGATACGCCATCGATGGCTACGACCTCGTTCTCGTCGCCCGTGACGCTGCACGGCTGGAGTGCCTCGCCGCCGAACTGCACGACGAGGGCGGCGCGAACGTCGAGGTGCTGGTCGCCGATCTGGCGGAGGCCACCGACCGCGCGAAGGTCGCCGACAGGCTGTCCACCGGTGTGCGGGTCCTGGTCAACAACGCCGGATTCGGCACGTCAGGTGAGTTCTGGGACGCCGACTTCGCGGTTCTTCAGTCGCAGCTGGACGTCAACGTCACCGCGGTCATGCAGCTGACCCATGCCGCGTTGCCTGCCATGCTGGCCGCAGGCGAGGGCACCGTGATCAACGTCGCCAGCGTCGCCGGGCTGCTGCCGGGCCGCGGCTCGACCTACTCGGCGTCCAAGGCGTGGGTGGTCGCGTTCTCCGAAGGCCTGTCCAACGGGTTGGGCGGCACCGGGGTCGGCGTGCATGCGCTGTGCCCGGGCTACGTGCACACCGAGTTTCACGAACGTGCGGGCATCGACATGGCGGACACGCCGTCATTCCTGTGGCTCGAGGTGGACGACGTCGTGCGCGAAACGATGGCCGACGTCGCCAAGGACAAGGTGGTGATCGTTCCGGGCCTGCAGTACAAGGCGCTGACCACCGGCGGGCGGATGGTGCCGCGAAACCTCGTGCGCGCCGTGACGAAAGTTGTTGGCAAGGGCCGGGGCCGGACTTAAGTGCGTGCGCTGATCGCGACGCTGACGACCGTCGTCGTGCTGGCGTCAGCGTGCTCGGGTGACACCCAAGCCGCCAATCCTTATGCGGCGCAGACCGCGTCGATCGGCGAATCGCTGGCGACGCTGGGGTGGAACATGTCGGTCACCAACCTGCGCTTGGACGGCGACTACGTGTTGATCGACGTCGACGCCTCACCGTCGCAGGCCGGCGGTGCCCACGCCAAGCCCGAGGACGTGCGGTTCGGTCTGTACGGTGCGCTGGCACATCCGATCGAGGCCAACGCCGTCGGAAGCTGCCGCGACGTGACAGACCTTGGCGTGCAACCATTGTCGGCCCAAGGGCCCGATCGTCTCACGGGCACCGTGTGTCTCGGCCCGCAGCGCGACCAGTCCCAGGTGCGTGGTGTCTACGTGTACTCGCCGCGTGATCGGACGGCGGGAACGACGACGGCACTCCCGGCAGCGTTCCCGGTCGGGCTGCCGCAGACTAGGGACAACGACACCGGACTGTCGCTGCGTACCACGAGCGTGGATGCGTTCCGCGCGGACGGCGCCATGCTCGATCCCGCCGCGCTGGGCGACCAGGCAGCGTTCACCGGCGGCGGCTACATGCTGCTCGGACTCGAAATCGACGGTCTGGCAGAGCAATACCGCGATGTGTCCAGTCAGCGCGGTGGGCCGACGATGGTGCTGGTGGCCCCGACGCGGCCGGCGCCCGGGTTGAGCCATGCGTGCGACGTCTACGGCGCGTCCGTGCTGGTGCTTCCCGACTCGTCCCGCGACGCGGTCCAGGTCCGCGTGACGCTGTGCACGCAGGGCGAGATCAATGCCGCACTGCTGTACCCGACCGTGTCGCTGATCGGTACCCACGCCGGGCTGTGGACGAAAGATGAGTGATTCCGGGCCGACCGAATGGGGCGAAGCCCCCGGCGTGGGGCCGTGGCAGGGTCCGCTGCCCGAGGATGCGCGCTACGATCCCACGCTGCTGCGCGACGGGGACGCCCGCAACGTCGTTGACGCGTACCGCTATTGGGCCCGAGAAGCGATCGTCGCCGACATCGACAGTCGCAGGCATCCACTGCACATCGCGATCGAGAACTTCGGCAATGACGCCAACATCGGTGCGGTGGTGCGCACCGCGAATGCCTTCGCCGTCGACACCGTGCACATCGTCGGGCGGCGCCGCTGGAATCGGCGCGGGGCCATGGTGACCGACCGGTACCAGCGGCTGAGCCACCACGACACCACCTCCGAACTGCTGGCCTTCGCCGCCGACGCCGACCTGACGGTCGTCGCCGTCGACAACGTGCCGGGTGCGGTGCGCATCGAACAGACCGAGCTGCCGCGGCATTGCCTGATGATCTTCGGTCAGGAGGGACCGGGCATCACCGAGGCCGCCAAGACCGGCGCGAAGCTCACGGTGTCGATCGCCCAGTTCGGCTCCACCCGCAGCATCAACGCGGCTGTCGCCGCGGGCATCGCGATGCACACCTGGATCGCCCAACATGGCAACCTCAACCACGCCTGGTAGGGCAGGATCAGCATCATGGATCAGGTATGGGCCAACCGCGCTGCCAGCGCCGAAGCCGCGGTCAGGGCGCGTCATCTGAAACGCCTCTGGGGTATGCCGGGCACTCAGCTGGGCGTCGTCGCGTGGCCGCCGGTACGCAAGTACCGCTGGTTCGGGGTCTGGCACTACTGGTGGCAGGCACAGCTGCTGGACTGCCTGGTCGACGCGGAACTGCGCGACCCCGACCCCGCACGACGGCAGGACATCGAGCGACAGGTCCGGGGACACCGGCTGCGCAACAACTTCTCCTGGGTCAACGACTACTACGACGACATGGCATGGTTGGCGCTCGCGCTCGAGCGTGCGGGCCGGCTCGCCGGGGTGGAGCGCCCCAAGGCATTGGACAAGCTGTCCGAGCAGTTCCTCAATGCGTGGGTGCCCGAGGACGGCGGCGGCATTCCGTGGCGCAAACAGGACCAGTTCTTCAACGCGCCGGCCAACGGGCCCGCGGCGATCTTCCTGGCGCGCTACGACCGGCTGCGCCGTGCGCAGCAGATGTCGGACTGGATCGATGAGACGCTGATCGACCCCGAGACCCACCTGGTGTTCGACGGCATCAAGGCCGGCTCGATGGTGCGCGCGCAGTACACCTATTGCCAAGGCGTGGTCTTGGGATTGGAGACCGAGCTCGCGGCGCGCACCGAAGACGCCGACCACGCCGCGCGGGTGCATCGACTGGTCGCCGCGGTGCGTGAGCACATGGCGCCCGACGGCATCATCGGTGGAGCCGGTGGGGGAGACGGCGGACTGTTCAACGGGATCCTGGCGCGGTATCTCGCGCTGGTCGCGACGACGCTGCCCCAGAACGGTCCGGACGACGCCACGGCGCGCGACGCCGCCCGGTCGCTCGTGCTCGACCTCCGCGAAGGCGGCGTGGGACAACCGTCAAACCGTCGACAGCCTGCCGCTGTTCGCCGCATTCTGGGACCGCACCGCTGAAATGCCAACGGCGGTAGGCAAGGAAGCCGAGTTCGTCGAGGGCGCCGTCAACGCCTCCGAGGTGCCCGAACGAGATCTGTCGGTGCAGCTGTCGGGCTGGATGCTGATGGAAGCGGCCAACCAGGTAGCCGCCGCGACGGCGAGGAGCCGCCGGAGCGGCGAATCAGGCACCGCACGCGAGCGGCGAATCAGGCACCGCCGCGAGCGGCGAATCAGGCACCGACGCGGCGTGACGGCAGAGCCGATCCCGCGGATCGTCCGCCTGCTTCCGACGCGGTTCAGCCGCGACCCCAAGGCGATCAATCCAGGGGAAAAGACCGCGGCGGGACTGCTGCTGGCGTGCACCCTCCTGGCGATCCTGTGGGCCAATTCGCCGTGGGCGGAGAGCTATTGGGCCCTGCTGGACACCCATGTCGGCGCTTCGCTTCGCGGACCATCACTTCCAGCTGACCGTCAAGCATCTGGTCAACGACGGCCTGATGACGTTCTTCTTCTTCATCGTCGGGCTGGAGGTGACAAGGGAATTCGCGATCGGCGAGCTGACCGATCGCGCTCGCGCCGCGGTGCCGGTGGTCGCCGCGATCGCGGGCCTGGCGGTACCCGCCGTCATCTTCCTGGCTTTCAATCATTCCGGCGAGAACGCGCACGCGTGGGGTGTGGTGATCTCGACCGACACCGCGTTCCTGATCGGCGCGCTCGCCGTCATCAAGCCGAAATTCCCTGGCCGGCTGCGGATCTTCCTGCTCACCCTGGCGGTCGTCGACGATGTGGGCGCGTTGTGCGTGATCGCGTTGTTCTACTCCGAGGCCATCGATGTCACTGCGCTTGTGGTGTCGGTGGTGCTGATCGTCGCGATCGCGCTGGTGCGGTTCATGCCATGCCTGCGTGGCCCGGCCTACGCCGTGCTCGGCGTGGCGTTGTGGATCGCCCTTTTCAACGCGGGCATACACCCGACACTCGCCGGGGTCGCGGTGGCGTTGTTGATCCCCGTCTTCGCGCCGGCGCGACAGGAGGTGGAAGAGGCCGTCGAGGTGATCCGGGCGTTCCGGCAGTCGCCGAATTCGCAGTATGCCCGCGCTGCCACCCGCCGCCTGCGCCAGTCGATTTCGATCAACGAGCGGCTGCAGACCGATATCGGACCGTACGTATCGTTCGTGGTGTTGCCGCTGTTCGCATTGGTCAACGCCGGCGTGCGACTCGACGCGGGCGCCGTGATGGCCGCATCGCGGTCACCGTTGACGTGGGGCATCGTCGCGGGTCTGGTGGTCGGCAAGTTCATCGGTATCACCGGCGCGACGTGGTTCATGCGCCGAACGGGCATGGGCGAGCTGGCGCCGGGCCTGACGCTGCGCCGGGTGACGGGCGGCGCCGCGCTGTCCGGAATCGGTTTCACCATCTCGCTTTTCATCGTCGAGATCGCGATCGACGACCCGGGCCGCCAAGACCAGGCGCGCATCGGTGTGCTGGTCGCATCGGTGGTGGCCTTCGTCGTCGGCTGGGCGATCTTCCGGATCACCGACTGGCTGAGCCCGCCCGAGCCGGTCGGGCATGAAGCTGATACGGCCCGTCGATCCGGACCGCGACCACATTCGCGGAAACCCGCGACGCCCCGCTGACACTGGTGGAGTACGGCGACTACGAATGCCCGTTCTGCAGCCGGCGCCACCGGCGCGATCGACGAGGTGCGCGACCACTTCGGCGATCGATTGCGCTATGTGTGGCGCCACCTACCGCTGGAGCGGGTACACCCGCGTGCGTTCGACGCCGCAAGGGCCGCGGAGGCCGCGGGGCTGCAGGGCAAGTACTTCGAGATGGGCAGGATGCTCTTCGCGAACCAGGACGATTTGGAGTGGTCGGACATCTATCGCTACGCCAATGCGATCGGGCTGGACCTCGAACAGTTCGACGAAGACGTGCGCGTGCATCCGTCGAAGGTCCTGCACCGCGTGCGCGACGACGCCCAGGACGCCGATCTGATGGACCTCAACTCGACGCCGACCTTCTTCGTCAACGGCAAGCGGCACAAGGGTCCGTGGGACTCCGCCAGCCTGATCCGCGCGCTGGAGGCGGATCGTTAGGAGTCAGGACGGCTGCTCGGTCGCCGGTGTGTCGCCGGCCGCCCGCTTGGCCGCGCGCCGCCGCTTGTACCACTCGATGACCATCGGCATGATCGAGGCCACGGCGATGAGGATGAAGATCGGCTCCAGCAGTTTCTGGATGATCTCGAACTGGCCGAGCCCGTACCCGAGCAGCACCAGCCCGACGCCCCACACAACGGCGCCGATGACGTTGAAGAGCGTGAACACGCCGTAGCCCATCCGGGCCGCGCCCGCGGTGATCGGCGCCAGGGTTCGCACGATCGGCACGAAGCGGGCGATGACGATGGCGAATGGTCCGCGCTCTTCGAAGAACGTGTGCGCCTCGTCCAGATACCGCTGCTTCAGTACGCGCGCGTTGGGCTTGAACATCGCGGTACCCACAAATCGGCCGATGAGGTACCCCACCTGTCCACCGAGGACGGCGGCGATCGGAATGAGGACCAGCAGCTGCCACAGCTGGAAGCTGGCTTGTCCTGCGGCGGCTGTGCCCGCGGCGAGCATGCCCGCGACGAACAGCAGCGTGTCGCCGGGAAGGACGGGGAACAGCACCCCCGACTCGACGAAGATCACGACCAGCAGCCCCACCAGCGCCCAGGTGCCGAAATAGCCGATGAGCTTGATCGGATCCAGGAAGTCGGGCATGAGTGCCAGCTGGTCGGTGGCTGCCAAGGCCGTGGTTGTCACAAGGCCCCAAGATACCGGTCGGGTTCGCTGACTCCGAACGTCGAAATCCGGCGGCCCGGACGCACCCTCGATAAGGTCCCCGTATGTCCACCCACAAGGCCATTCACGTTGAATCCGCGGGCGGCGAGTTCGCCCTTGCCGACGTCGAAACCACGTCGCCGCCTGCCGACCACGTGCGCATCACTGTTGCCGCATGCGGGGTGTGCGGGACCGACCAGGCCTTCATCAACGGCGCCTTCCCGGGCATGACGTGGCCGCTGACGCCGGGACACGAGATCGCAGGCACCATCGCGGAGCTCGGCGACGGCGTCGAGGGGTTCACGGTGGGCCAGCGGGTCGCGGTCGGCTGGTTCGGCGGCAACTGCAACAAGTGTGTGCCCTGCAGGAAGGGCAAGTTCATGCAGTGCGAGAAGGGACAGGTGCCGAGTTGGCAGTATCCCGGTGGATTCGCCGAGTCGATCGTCGTGCCCGCGACCGCGCTGGCCCGCATCCCCGACGGGCTGTCGTTCGCCGAGGCCGCCCCGCTGGGCTGCGCGGGCGTCACCACGTTCAATGCACTGCGCAAGAGCGCGGCGGAACCGGGCGATCTCGTCGCGGTCCTCGGTATCGGCGGCCTGGGCCATCTCGGTGTCCAGTGGGCCCGGGCGATGGGCTTCGAGACCGTCGCGATCGCGCGCGGCTCAGAGAAGGCCGCAGATGCCAAAGAGCTTGGCGCGCACCACTACATCGACTCAAAGGCGGTCGAGGTCGCCGCCGCGCTGCAAGATCTCGGCGGCGCGACCGTCGTACTCGCGACTGCGGCGAACGCCGCCGCGATCGGCCAGACCGTCAGCGGCCTCGGCCCCGAGGGCCAGCTCATCGTTGTCGGGGTCTCGGCCGACCCGATGCCGATCAGCCCGCAGGACCTGATCATTCCCGGTCGAAGCGTGATCGGGCATCCGTCGGGCACGTCGCGGGACGTGGAGGAGACTATGCGCTTCGCCGTGCAATCCGGCGTCAGGCCCTACATCGAGGAAATGCCGTTGGACCAGGCGGCCGAGGCCTATGCCGCGATGACGGACGGGCGGGCAAGGTACCGCAAGGTCCTGACCATGTGATGTGGCGCAGGTGCTGAGATAATCGCCGAACCGATCGTCGAGAGGAACGCTTATGCCCATCGCAACGCCCGAGGTCTATGCGGAGATGCTGGGCCGGGCCAAGGAGCATTCGTTCGCATTCCCGGCGATCAACTGCACGTCATCGGTGAGCGTCAACGCCGCCCTCAAGGGCTTCGCCGACGCAGGCAGCGACGGAATCATCCAGTTCTCCACAGGTGGCGCCGAGTTCGCCTCGGGACTGGGGGTCAAGGAAATGGTCACCGGCGCGGTCGCGCTCGCCGAGTTCGCTCACATCGTCGCCGAGAAGTATCCGATCACCGTGGCACTGCACACCGACCACTGCCCCAAGGACAAGCTCGACACCTATGTCAGGCCGCTGCTGGCGATCTCGCAGAAGCGGGTCGCCGACGGCGGCAACCCGCTCTTCCAGTCGCATATGTGGGACGGCTCGGCGGTGCCGATCGACGAGAACCTCGACGTCGCCCGCGAGCTGCTCAAGTTGGCGGCGGCGGCCAAGATCATCCTCGAGATCGAGATCGGTGTGGTCGGCGGCGAGGAGGACGGCGTCGAGGCAGAGATCAACGAGAAGCTCTACACCACGCCGGAGGATTTCGAGAAGACCATCGACGCGCTGGGCACCGGCGAGCACGGCAAGTATCTGCTGGCCGCGACATTCGGCAACGTGCACGGCGTCTACAAGCCGGGCAACGTCAAACTTCGCCCCGAAGTGCTGGCCGAGGGCCAGAAGGTGGCGGCCGCCAAGCTCGGATTGCCCAGCGACGCACAACCTTTCGACTTCGTCTTCCACGGCGGGTCGGGCTCGCTGAAGTCCGAGATCGAGGACTCGCTGCGGTACGGCGTCGTGAAGATGAACGTCGACACCGATACCCAGTACGCGTTCACCCGTCCGGTAGCGGGACACATGTTCACCAATTTCGACGGGGTGCTCAAGATCGACGGCGAGGTCGGCGACAAGAAGGCCTACGACCCTCGTGGCTATCTGAAGAAAGCCGAAGTGTCGATGAGCGAGCGAATCGTCGAGGCATGCAATGACCTGCACTGCGCGGGCCGGTCGGTTACCGCAGGCTGACTGTGACTAGAGTTGAACGTGTGAAGCGTGCACTACTGATCACTTGCTGCACTTTCGTGTCCGTTCTGGGATCACTCGCCGTCGCCGCACCAGCCGCCGCCGACTGCCCCTACGGCACCGTGGCCCGTTTCAACGGGGTGTGCACGGGTGGGCAGGGCGGCGCGCCGCCCCCACCGGGCGTCACCGTCCCGCAGCAGGGCGCCGAGGTCTTCACCTCACCGGGAAGTTTTCCGACGATCAACGGCATCCCGTGCAACGAGAGACACGCCTCTACCTGCTACGCGTTGCAGCAGAACGCCAACTAATTGCCCGGCGCCTGACAGATCTTCCATTGCTCGTCGCGGAACTGTAGGTCGAAGCTGCGCGTAGAGCGGGTCTGGGGCGCATAGGCCATGAACGTCGTCACGTTGGCTTCCGCGTGGTCGCCGTTGACGACCACCTGATCGATGCTTGCGACGACCGGATACTGCTTGGCCGCGGCTACTCGGGAATGCGTTTCGGCCCACGCGCGGTCGTTGTAGTTGACATAGCTGTCACGCGTCACGCCGCAGGTGATGCTGCGCAGCGTGGCCAGGTCGCCGTTCTGTATCGCGACGTCGAAGTTCTGGATGGTCGAGCGGACCTTGTCCTCCTGTGATGCCTTCGATTCCTTGCCGCGTGTCAGCAGCACGGTGCCGAGAATCGCCACTGCCACCAGCGCGGCGATCACCAACAAGAGTGCGATCACCCAGCCCCAACTGCGCCGGTTCGACGGCAGCTTGGGTGCGTCACCGCGTGGCGGAATAAGCTGCGGTGCAACGGGTTTCTGTTGTCCGACCGATCCCGGCGACGTGGTGAAGACCTCGGTGGCGGGGTCTGCGGGAGTGTCCATCCGTTGGGTCGACCCCGCGTCGAATCCCGATGGCGCGGTGAAGCGGCGCTCGCCCGGTTCGGCCACCTCGGCGGCTTCCGTTGCGGGATCGGCCGGTGCCATGATCTCGGTCACCGGTTCGTGCTCGGGGTCCGCGGGCGCCATGATCTCAGTCGCCGCGTCGCCGTCGTGCGGCGTGTCGCCGGCAGGCTCGCCTTGTTGGGTGGGCTCGGCGTCGTCGGCCGTACCCTCGGGTTCGCCGTTGGCGGCGTCGTCCGGCTGGTCAGGCCCTGAAGGGTTCGACATCCCTGTTGCAATCTCCTTATGCGGCGCTACGCCGGGAAGCTTAGTCACCCGGCCGGACCCGCGCGGGGACCCATGCGCGGTTCATCGCGATTGGCCGCACGGCACAATGGGGCCATGACACGCATGGGCGATCTCCTGGGACCGGATCCGGTACTGCTTCCCGGCGACCCGGCGGCCGAGGCCGAACTGGCCGCCGCGGAAAACCCTTCGATCGTGGCGGCCGCCCATCCGACGGCGTCGGTCGCGTGGGCCGCACTGGCCGAGGACGCCCTCGCCGACGACAAGGCCGTCGCCGCATATGCGTACGCACGCACCGGCTATCACCGCGGCCTTGACCAGTTGCGGCGCAACGGATGGAAGGGGTTCGGTCCCGTCCCCTACAGCCACGAACCCAACCGCGGGTTCCTGCGCTGCGTGGCCGCACTGGCCCGCGCCGCCGACACGATCGGCGAGAACGACGAGTACCAACGCTGCCTGGATCTGCTCGACGACTGCGATCGGTCCGCCCGAGCCGAACTGGGCCTGAACTAGCTGTATCGATTCCCGGTGTTCTCCATGCCCCAGAATCGGGCGATGGTGTCGTAGGCGCGACCTTCTGTGGCGACCACCTTCGGCCACAACTGAAGCGCGGACGTCCGTTCGGCGCCCGATCCGTTCTCCGCCGCTTCGTGCGCGTCGAGCATGTCCAGCGTGGCGCGCTGAAGGTCGCGCCGTGATGCCCGCGCCGGGAGTGTCGTTGCGTCCCCGCGCGACAGGTAGACCGAGGTTGCGGCGAGGGCCTCTTCGGTGCGCAGCAGCGCGTCGCTGAGCCGGTTGGCTTCTTGGCGGCGCGCAATCACCAGATACACCGCCAAGCCCACTGCGCAACCGATCAGAGTGTCGACACCACGTGCCAGCAGCAGATGCCCGATGTCGGCATCCCTGTTGCCCGTTGCGATCGTCAGGGCGGTCGCGGTGATGAACACGGTCGCCAGCGTGTAGTTACGGGTCACCAGCATCTCGATGGCGAACTGCAGCAGCGCGAGGATGAGCGCGAGCAACATCCCTTTCGGATGCGCGACGAGAATGGCGCCCGCCAGTCCCAACCCGATCCAGGTGCCGAGCAGTCGCTCTGCGCTCTGCCGCAGCGTGCGAACGAGGTTGGCCCCCTGGTGAAGTACGAGCACGGCGGCGGCCATCGCCCAGTACGCGCGGTCGACTCCGAGCATCGCCGCTGCCGCACCTGCGAGCGGCACCCCGATGGCGACACGAAGCATGACGTGCCGGGTGTGAGAGCGCGGTGCAAGAGCTTGCCGCAGGAGGCTGTACGTGGGCGGGCGGCCGAGTGGCAGTCGATCGGCGTCTCGCACCGCGACCAGCTCGGGTTCGGCGTCCAGCGCTCCGAGTCGGCGAACGAGGTCGGCGGATCCCGGTGCAGGCGTGGCGTTTTCGGAGATAGCGGTCATGGTGGCGGCGAACATCGCATGAATGGCGTGGTTGGCGGCGCGGAGCCGATGGAGCGTGCTACCTGCCGAAGCGTCGACCGGTTGGTAGTTGACGAGGATGCTCCATGCCTTGTGCAGCTCCGTCGCGGCGCGATGTCTGGCCGGATCCTGATCGGGCGTCCCTGCAGCGTCGATGAAGTCGGCGACCGCGCTCGCGGCGGCCGATACCGCGGTCCGCTCCGGACGCCGGAATCCCGTTGTCGCGCCGATCATCTGCACGACCCACGCCACCGCACCGCCCGAGAGCGCCAGCAGTCCGATCTGCCACGGGAGCAGATGTGACGCTGATATCCCGATCCCCGCGGCGCACGCGACCACGAAGATGTATGCGCCCGGTGGTCCCACGGCCAGCGCATTGCACAGCCATACCGCCGCCACGGCCACCGCGGAGACCGTGATGACACCGAGCCAGATGAACTGCGCGGCCCATGCGCCGAGCGTGACCGCTGTCGCGAGCGAGACCGCCACGACGGCGAGCTGCAGTCCTCGGTTGAGGTACGGCCGACCCACCCCGAATCGGGACGTGAAGGCGCCGATGCTTGCGATCAGGCCGGCTCCGAGATCGCCGAGGCCCCACCCGACGACGACGGGCAACGCGGTGCTCACTGCCGCCCGAACGGCGATCGGCCACCTGGGCGGGGCGCCCGTCATCCCTTCGCGTCACACTCGCAGTCGTTCGCACCTTCCGGCGGTTCCACCTGGACCGTCGAATGCGCGAGCCCCCGCGCGGTCAGCACCGCACGGGCGTCGTCGAGCACCTGCGCCGAATCCCTGTTGCTGGTCAGGTGCGCGGTGACCATGTCTTTGCCCGGCACCAATGTCCACACGTGGAGGTCGTGCACCTCGGTGACGCCATCGATGCCGCATAGCGCGGTGCGTAACTCGTCGACGTCGATATGGGTCGGTGACGACTCGGACAGGATCCGCAGCGCGGCGCGCGCCAACGCGAAGGCGCGCGGGAGCACCCACAGCGCGACGAACACCGCGACGACGACGTCGGCGTAGGGCCACCGCGTCGTCACCGTGACGACGCCTGCGATCAGCACGCCGATGCTGCCGACCGTGTCGGCGACGACTTCCATGTAGGCGCCCTTGACGGCGAGGCTGGACTCCGAATGCGACCGCAACAGCAACACGACGACCGCATTGGCCAGTAGCCCCGCCAGTGCGACGACGATCATCGGCACACCGGGAACCTCGGGCGCGGAGCCCAGGCGTTCGAACGCCTCGTAGAGGATGAACACCGCCACGCCCAGCAGCAGCGCCGCATTGGCGACGGCGGTGAACACCTCGGCCCGGTGCCAGCCGTAGGTGCGGGCGGGCGAGGCGCTGCCGTGGCGCGCGAGCAGGACCGCGCTCAAGCCCATGAACATCGCGACCAGGTCGGTGAGCATGTGGCCGGCGTCGGAGAGCAGCGCGAGCGAATTGATCACCAGCGCGGTGGTGAGCTCGAGGGCGAAGAAGGCGGTCAGGATCCCCGCGGCGATGACCATCCTGCTGACGCGGGTGTCCGCCGAGCCGTGACTGTGGCCTGCACCCATACCAGCAATCTATGCGTAAACACGCATATGTCGCAAGTGGCCCGTCAGAACCAGGCGGTCCAGAACCGGGTCAGTCGAGTAACCGGCACCGACAAGGCCGCTCGGCAACCCGAATGCGCTGACAACCCCGTTCACCAGCGCGAAGAAATACTGGTTCAGCGGTGTCGCGAGCAACAGCAGCAACAGGACGAGAACGGACCACTGTTTGAAGGGCTGCAGCGCACGCTGCGTTTCGGGGCTCAGGTGCGGCTCGAGTGCGCCGTAGCCGTCGAGCCCCGGTATCGGCAGGATGTTGAGCACGAAGGCGGTCACCTGCAGGAAACCCAGGAACGCCATGGCGGCCCAGAACACCGCGTGGTCGACGTCCCACATCAGCGCCGTCACCACCAACAGCACCACCGCGAACGCCAGGTTGGTCAACGGCCCCGCGAGGCTCACCAGGCTGCGTTGTCGCTTCGTCATGAACGACGTCCGCACCCACACCGCGCCGCCGGGCAGTCCGATCCCGCCGATCGCGATGATCAGCACCGGCAGCACGATCGACCAGAGCGGGTTCGTGAACTTGAACGGGTTGAGGGTGAGGTACCCACGCACGGGCACGTCGTGGTCGCCGAACCGCCACGCGGTGAACGCGTGGGCGAATTCGTGCAGGCAGAGCGTCACCACCCAGCCGGCTACGACGAAGATGAACACACCGGCGTAGGCCATCGGCGTTGTCGTGTCGGTGGCCAGCCAGGCCAGCACACCTCCGGCCGCGGTCAGCGCGACGATGATCAGGAAGACCGGGCTTGGCCTCACCGATTGGTGCAGTGGACGGATGTTCACCTCACGAAACTACCTGCAGCCAACCCTCGGTGTGCCGATAGAACGTCGACCGCCGGACGGGACGCGGGCCGGGCTCACCGTCGCGAACCACCAGCGCAGCGGTGGTGCCGAGCTGCGCGGCGCGGCCGGTGACCCACCGTTGCGGGCGCGTGCGGCTCGACAGCGCGCTCGCCCGCAGGCCCGGAAGGCTCGTTGTCGGCTCGATCCGCACACCGGTCGCCGCGCCGTTGAAGAGCAGGGTGTCATCGACGACCGCCTCACCCTCGATCGTGTTCGCCCCGTCGGTGGGCAGCCAGTACGCGGCCTTCGTGATCACCGCGCCCGTCTCGTCGCGGATCAGCGGGACGCGGGCCGCCGCGGCCCTGAGGGCGCGGCGCGCACGCCAGCGTCGCCGCAGATGGGCGACCTCGATATCGAGTCGGTCGGCGCGCAACAGGAACGTCAGCACCGATGCGAGGTCCGCGTGTGAACCCACAATCGACGACCCGCCTGTGGTCCGTGATGTCATGCAGCTCGACGACGGGTAGTCCGCGCAGGGCGCGTGGCACCCGCCGGTATCCGAACGGCAACACCACGACGTCGGACACGGCCACCGCAAGGAGCCTAGGGCGGCCACGGCTCGCCGGTCACGACCGGGCGCGGGAGTGGACTACCCTAACCGCGTGACATGGCACCTCCGGCTACCGACCGCCGCGGGCAAACCGGGGCGAGGGCCAGAGTTGGCCTTACATCAATAAGCGGGAGAAATGCCATGCCGGCAATCGTGCTCATCGGCGCGCAGTGGGGCGACGAGGGCAAAGGAAAGGCCACTGATCTGCTCGGTGGCCGCGTGCAATGGGTCGTGCGCTACCAGGGCGGAAACAATGCCGGCCACACGGTGGTGCTGCCGTCCGGTGAGAACTTCGCGCTCCATCTGATCCCGTCGGGGATCCTGACGCCGGGCGTCACCAATGTCATCGGTAACGGCGTGGTGATCGATCCCGGCGTGCTGCTCGCCGAGCTGAAGGGGCTGGAAGACCGCGGCGTCGACACCGAGCGGTTGCTGATCTCCGCCGACGCCCACCTGCTGATGCCCTATCACGTCGCCATGGACAAGGTGGTCGAACGGTACGCGGGCAGCAAGAAGATCGGCACCACCGGACGGGGCATCGGCCCGTGCTATCAGGACAAGATCGCCCGCATCGGGATTCGCGTCGCCGACGTGCTCGACCCGGTGCAACTGTCCGAAAAGATCGAAGGCGCACTCGAATTCAAGAACCAGGTGCTGGTCAAGATCTACAACCGTAAGGCGCTCGACGCAGATGAGGTCGTCGACGGCCTGCTCAACGAGGCCGAGGGATTCAAGCATCGCATCGCCAACACCCGCTACCTGCTCAACACGGCGCTGGAGAAGGGTGAGACGGTGCTTCTGGAGGGCTCGCAGGGCACCCTGCTCGACGTCGACCATGGCACGTATCCCTTTGTGACGTCATCGAATCCGACCGCCGGCGGTGCTGCCGTGGGATCCGGCATCGGCCCGACCCGCATCACCACGGTGTTGGGAATCCTCAAGGCGTACACCACGCGCGTCGGCTCGGGTCCGTTCCCAACCGAACTGTTCGACGAGTACGGCGAATACCTGTCGAAGACGGGCGGGGAGATTGGCGTGACGACCGGCCGTCGTCGTCGCTGCGGATGGTTCGACGCCGTCATTGCGCGGTATGCCACCCGCGTCAACGGCATCACCGACTTCTTCCTCACCAAGCTCGACGTGCTGTCGAGCCTCGAGACCGTCCCCGTATGCGTGGGGTATCGCGTCAACGGCGAGCGCATGGACGACATGCCGATGACTCAGATTGACATCGCCAACGCCGAACCGATCTACGAGGAACTGCCCGGCTGGTGGGAGGACATCTCGGAGGCGCGTGAATTCGGCGACCTGCCCGCCAAGGCGCAGGATTATGTGTTACGGCTGGAAGAGCTTGCCGGCGCACATGTTTCGTGCATCGGTGTGGGCCCCGGCCGGGACCAGACCATCGTGCGCCGCGACATTCTGGCCGGCAAGTGACCGACGACCCGAGGCTTGTCGACCCGGACTACTACAAGCACGGCGGGTTCCCCGATTTCGAGGCAGCCGAGCCGGGGCCGGGATTCGGTCGCTTCCTGACGGCCATGCGCCGAGCTCAGGACCTTGCGGTGTCGGCCGACCCGGACAGCGACACCTGGGAGCAGGCCGCCGACCGTGCCGAGGAGTTGGTCAAGCTTCTCGACCCGTTCGAAGCGGCCGAGGGTGTCGGGCCGGCCAACCGCGTGCCGAGCCTGCCCGGGTCGGGCAGCCTGTTGATGGCGCCGTACCGGGTGACGAAGTTCGATGCGGAGGCCGTCGAGCTGACCGTTCAGTTCAGTCGCTACCACGTGGGCGGCAACTACGCCGTGCACGGCGGCGTGCTGCCGCTGATGTTCGATTCGGTGTTCGGCATGGTCATCCATGCGACGGGCAGACCGATCAGTCGCACCGGATTCCTGCACGTCGACTACCGCAAGGTCACACCCATCGATACGCCCCTCACGGTGCGCGGCTGGGTACGGGAGGCGGAGGGCCGAAAATCGTTCGTGAACGCCGAGATGCGCGACCCTGACGGGAATCTGCTGGCCGAGGCCAACGGGCTGATGATCCAATTGCTGGCGGGCCAGCCGTGAGCGCGCCTCGGCAGCAGCCGGCTGACCACACCGAGGGCGGCCGCGCTGGCCGGGGTCCTTTTCGCGCTGCTGTTCGCGACAGCGCTGGTGATGATCCATTCGGCCCTTCCGGAGGGTGCCTCCCCGGGCTCTCAATGGGCGGAGGCCAACGGCCATCGCATCAAGATCGCTTCCATCCTGATCCCGTTCGCGGGCATGGCGTTTCTGTGGTTCATCGGCGTGGTGCGCGATGGCTTCGGCCGCTTCGAGGACAAGTTCTTCTCGTCAGTGTTCTTCGGCAGCGGATTACTTTTCCTCGCAATGATATTCGCCACCTCGGCGGTGGGCGTGGCCCTCGAGAACAGCACCGGTGAGGTCGCCGCATTCGGCCAGGCGCTGCTGTTGACACTCAGCAAGACCTACGCGCTGCGGATGGGCGCGGTGTTCATGATGTCGCTGGCCACGATCTGGCTGAAGACGGGTTTGATGCCGAAGTGGCTGGTGGTGGTGACGTACCTGGTGGCCGTTGGCCTTCTGCTGGCCGGCGACCTCACCATCTGGCTCACTTTGGCGTTTCCGATCTGGGTCCTGGTGGTCAGTCTGCTGCTTCTGGTGCGGGCGGGTGTCATCGATCTCGACCGAGACGACTGAGCTCGGCCGAGTCAATCGTCAACGCCTGTGACGGGCAGAGCTTGACCGCTTCGCGCGCGTGGTCCTGTTCGTCATCGGGGACCTCGTCGACGAGTACCACCACGATGCCGTCGTCGTCCTGATCGAAGAGCGCGTCGGCGACCATCACGCAGTTGCCCGCCTGGATGCACACGTCGCGGTCGGCTTGCACCTTCACCAGCTCACCTCCAACGACTTCAGACCGTAGATGAAATTCCAGGTTCGGAACTTCACGTCCTCGAAATCCTCGGCCAGCGCCAGGTTCGGGAACCGACGCAGCAGCGCAGGGAACGCGATACGCATCTCCATGCGGGCCAGTGGCGCACCGAGGCAGTGATGCACGCCGTGCCCGAACGCCAGATGCCCCGGCGCCCCGCGACGGATATCGAGCACCTCGGGCGAGTCGATGAAGCCCGCGTCCCGGTTGCCCGACGGCATCGACGGGAAGACAAGGGCGCCCGCGGGGATCGTCACGCCTGCGACCTCGACGTCGGTGGTGGCGATGCGGGGGATCGCGGTCTGCACGATGGAAAGCCAGCGCAGCATTTCCTCGACCGCGGGACCGACGGCGTCGGGATCGTCGCGCACCACGGCGAGTTGATCGGGATGACGAAGCAGCGCGAGCACGCCGAGACCGAGCATGTTCGAGGTCGTCTCGTGGCCTGCGAGCAGCAGCAGACCAGCGACGCCGATCAGTTCGTCGTCGGTGAGCTCGTCACCGTGTTCGCGCACCAGCATGCCGAGGATGTCTTCGCCCGGCTGGAGCCGCGCACGCGACACCAGCGTCGCCATGTACGCGCGGCCCTGCCGTTGCATCTCTATGCGCTCCTGCATCGGAACGGAGAAGTCGAGCTGCCGCACGCTGCGCCGCTGAAAGTCCCCTCGGTCGTCGTACGGCACGCCGAGCAGTTCACAAATCACCAGCGAGGGGATCGGCAGCGCGAAGTTCTCCACCAGATCCACTGGCGGACCGGCGTTTTCCATCGCGTCGAGTTGCTGATCGACGATCTCGACGATGCGCGGCTCGAGTCGCTTCATCCGCCTGATGGTGAACTCCGGCGTCAGCATGCGGCGCAGCCGCGAATGTTCGGGAGGGTCGAGGCCGAGCAGGTTGCCCGCGCGGGCGGTGGCCGCTTCCTCCTCGGACGGCTGCGGTACGCCCTGCACCGCGAAACCGGGCGGGCGCTGGTTGGAGAACCGCTCGTGGTCGGACAGCACGGCCTTGATGTCCTCGTGCCGGGTGATCAGATACGACTGCATTCCGAAGGCGTTGGTGAACTCGCGCACGCCTGCGTTCTCGCGGATCTCCCGAAGATCCAAGGTGGGACTGAACGAATCGCGCCGCATGTGCAGCGGCGGCAACTCGGTGGCTTCGCCGTGGCGGAGCGCGGCATCAGCTTCGGTCATGCCTCGAAGCTACCCGCGAAAAACGAACTCCTCGATCACCTTGCTGGTGAGCGGAGGGTTCTCCAGTCCTGCGAGATGCGCGACGCCGTCCAGCACGGTCAAACGGGCTCCGGGAATGGCCTCTGCCATCGCGGTCGTCTCTTGCAAACCGAACGTCGCATCTTCGGAGCCCGCGACCACGAGCACGGGCGTCCTCACCCGCGAGAGCAGCTCGCGCTGATCGGGGCGCGCAGGCACGACGCTCTTGACCGCCCAGGAGCATGACGCGACGTCGGCCGCCTGCACGGTGTCCCGCACAAACGCCACGACATCGGGGCGGGTGGCGAATGTCGTCGGCCCGAGGAACCCCTTGAGCACCGAACGCGTCAGGGGTGGGCGAACCCCGCCGAGCAGCTTGGCGACGCGCAGCATGACTCCGTACTCGATCTTCTGGCGCGTGCCTGCGGCCGACGCGGTGCAGTTCATCAGGACGGCGTGTCCGATGCGGTCGGGATACGTGGCGGCGAAGGTGCCCCCGATCATCCCGCCCCACGAATTGCCGATGAAATGCGTGCGCTCGATCCCCAGGCCGTCCAGGATGTCGACGATGCATCGCACGCACTCGTCGAAAGTGAATGACTGCGTGAGCTTTTCGCTGCCGCCGTGGCCCGGCGGATCGACCAGGATGACCTGATGGTCGTTGCCGAAATGTTCGGCCTGAGCGGTCCACATCTCGCCGGTCATCAGCAGGCTGGGCCAGAACATCATCGCCTCGCCGCTACCGCGGGTGTGTACCGCGAATCTTCCCGAGCACGGTGTCGACCTGCGCAGACTTCACCGTTTGAACGGTAGTCGTCGTTCCTGAAAGCCGGCCACCAGATGCGCGGCTCCGATGAGCGTGAAGAGGGCCGGGATGATCACCGTGCGCACCACGAAGGTGTCCAACAGGATGCCAAGGCCGACGATGATGCCCACCTGCGTCAACACGATCAGTGGGAGCACACCGAGGACGCAGAACACCGCGGCCAGCACGATGCCCGCGCTGCTGATCACCGCGCCGGTCGCCGAGACGGCCCGCACGATGCCGTCGCGGGTGCCGTGTCCCGGCGTCTCTTCGCGGGCGCGGGTGACCAGGAAGATGGTGTAGTCCACGCCGAGCGCGACCAGGAAGAGAAACGCGAACAGCGGCGCGGTGTTGTCCAGCGCGGGGAAGCCGAACAGATGCACGCTGGCCCAACCGCCGAGGCCCAGTGCCGCGAGCGCGCTGAGCACCGTCACCGCCACCAGAATCAACGGCGCGAGTGCGGATCGCAGCAACACGTAGAGCACGGCAAGCACGACGGCGAGAATCGCCGGGATCACGATCGACCGGTCACGCTGCGGCCGCCATGCCTGCATCGCGGGCCGCCGCGTCGGAGCCGCCGACCAAGGCGCGGGAGTCGACCGAATGAACCGAATCACGCAATGCATCAATGGTTTCAAAGGCGTTGTCGGATGCGGGCTCGGCGTCGAGGACGACCGACCACTGCGTCAGGCCGTCGGGGCTCTGGCCGGCCTGCGTGACCGATACGACCCCCGCAGTTCCGGCGATGGCTTGCTGGACGTCAGCGGCGCGGTCCGTCGGTGCGATCACGCGGGTGGGATCGGTGAGGCCGCTCGGAAAGTGCGCCGCCAGTGTCTGGATAGCCGGTGACGGATTCGGCCTGCACCCGGAACTGCTCGGTCTGCGAGAGGCCGACCGGCGTGGTCAGCAGTCCGGTGCACAGCAGTGCCAGCCCGGCGATGGACACGATCGCGACACGGCCGGGCCGCCGTGCGACGGCTTCGGCGACCCGGTGCCAGATACCGCTGTCGGTAAGGGGTTTCGCGCCGACGCGCGGGATGAACGGCCAAAACAGGCGTCGGCCGAACAGTGCCGAGCAGCGGTGGCAACACCAGCAGCACGAACACCGCGGCGACCACCAGTCCCGACGCCGCCTGTACACCCAGGCTGCGGACGCTGGGCGACGAAGCGAAAACCAACGTCAGCAGCGCCAGCACGACGGTGGCATTGCTGGCCAGTATCGCAGGGCCGGCCCTGCGCACCGCGATGTTCAGCGCATCGCGCTCATTGGGTGTTGCGGCCCAACTCCTCTCGATATCGCGAGATCAGCAGCAGCGCGTAGTTGGTGCCCGCGCCGAACACCAGCACGCTGGTGATACCCGACGTCGAACCGTCGGGATTCATGCCGAGTCCACTCGCCACCGCCGTACCCACCACCGCGGCGACCCGGTCGGCGAACCCGATCACCGCGAGCGGCACCAGCCACAGCACCGGGGACCGGTATGTCACGATCAGCAGCAGCGCCACCACGGCGGCGGTGACCGCCAGCAGCGTGATGTTGGCGCCGGAAAAGGAATTGGCGATGTCGGCGCCGAATGCGGGACCGCCGGTGACCTCGGTCCGCAGATCAGATGGCAGCCCGTCGCCGGATGTCTGGCGCAGGGATTTGATCTCGTCGCTGAGTTTGAAACCGGTCAGGTCGGCGTTCAACGACACGGGCGCGACGGCCGCCTGACCGTCAGCAGAAACCTGGGCCTGCCACTTCTGGTTGATGGCGCCGAGGTCGGCGGGCGACAGGCGGGCACCGTCATTGCGGGTGATCACCACGATCGCGGGCACCCGGTCGCCGCCGGGAAACGCCGAGCGCAGCGCGTCGGCGCGCGCCGACTCGGCGGTTTTGGGAACGGGCACCGGCGAGCGCTCGGCTGAGTCGTCCAGCACCGATCAGCACCATGAGCGCGACGGAGACGGCCACCACCATCAGCGCCAACACCCACGACCAGCGCCTCGACATGCCTCCAATATTTCAGATACTTAACAATTAATCAATTGAACGTTCCGGGTTTATGCTTTCGACGTGCGCAAGGACCGCGAGATGTTGGAGGCGACGATCGCCTCCGACCTGCGGGCGATGAACGCGGAGTCCGATCAGATCGGCAGGCACTTCGCCGGGCGACATGACGTTGCGGCCAATGACTTTCGTGCGTTGCTGCACGTGATGGTGGCGCAGACCGCCGGAACCCCGCTGACGGCGGGCGACCTGCGCAAGCGGATGGGCATGTCGGGTGCGGCGATCACGTACCTCGTCGAGCGGATGATCGCTTCCGGACACCTGCATCGCGAGTCCGACCCGGCCGACCGCCGCAAGGTCATCCTGCGGGTTGCCGATCACGGAATGGACGTGGCGCGAAGCTTTTTCACCCCGCTTGGCGAGCAAACCCGGGCCGCGTTGGCGGGGCTGCCGGATGCGGACCTCGCCGCCGCCCACCGCACCTTCGCCGCACTCGTCGATGCGATGCGCGCGTTTCGCGCGGAACTCGACGGCAGCGCTACGACCGGTTGAGCGTCGCCTCCTCGAGATCGAGGCCATGCAGCATTGAACGCAGCACCTCGTCATTGATGCGCCCGGCGTCGCGCTCTTCGATGAATGTCTTGCGTTCGGCCGCAAGCATTTCCAGTCGCAGCCGGCGGAAAGCGGTTGTCGGGCTCTCGCCGATCTCCTCGTCGGTGCGGCCCAGCCGCTCCCATGCGCTGTTGAGGCGCCGGGTGTTCCAGTGCCGCAATATCTCCGCGGCCCGCTCCGGCACATCGGAGGGGCCTTGCGGGTCGGCGAGCAATTCGTCGAGGCGGTCGGCGGCCGCGCGCGCCGCCCTGTCCTGGGCCTGGACGGCGGCAAGCTGGTCCTTCTGCGGATCGTCGCCCTGAACGTGCAGGATCCGTATCACCCACGGCAACGTCAGCCCGTGCAGCAGCAGGGTGCCGACCACGACCACGAACGTCAGGAACACGAGGTGCGGCCGGCCCGGAAAGGGGTCGCCCGACAACGTGGTGAGTGGAACGGCGGCCGCGGCGGCCAGTGACACCACGCCCCGCATGCCCGCCCACGCCACGACGAACACCTGCGCGGGCGGCGGCGCCGGCTCCGTTTCGCGAATCCGGCGGGACAGCAGCGGCGGCAGATAGGCGAACAAGTACACCCACACGATCCGGACGCCGATCACGGTGACGAACACCGCGGCCGACGACAAGATGAGCACCGACGCGCGGATACCCGCCAGCTCGTCGATCACCTTCGGCAACTGCAGACCGATCAGCAGGAACGCGAACGACTCCAGAATCAGCACGACGGCCTGCCACAGCGCGAAATCCTGCAGCCGCGTCGCGTAACCGGCGTGCGCCGAGCGCTGACCGAGGATCAGCGCGGCGACCACCACCGCGATCACGCCGGAGCCGTGCGCCACCTCGGCGACGAAATAGATGACGAACGGGGCGATCAACCCGACCGCGCTCTCCACCACCGGATCGTTCAGCCGCGACCGGATGTAGGCGATCACGGCGCCGAACGCGACTCCTGCCACCAAACCGCCGATCGCGGCCAGTGCGAAGGTGCCAAGCGCCGAGCCCCAGCTCGCGGCGGTCCCGATGGCCAGCCCGAGCGACACCTTGTACGCCGTCAACGCGGTGGCGTCGTTGAGCAGGCTTTCCCCGCCCAGCAACGTCATGGTGCGCCGGGGCAGACCCAGTCGCCGACCGATCGCCGTCGCCGACACCGCGTCGGGCGGCGCCACGATCGCCCCGAGGGTGAGTGCCGCGGCCGCGGTGAGTTCGGGCACCGTCTTGAACGCCACGAATCCGACCGCGAACGTCGTGGCGAGCGGCAGGCCGACGGCCAGAAGGCTGATCGGACGGATGTTCTTGCGCAGCGCGACGTAGCTGCTCTCGGTCCCTGCCGACCACAGCAACGGCGGCAGGATGGCGTACAGGATCATCTCCGGATCGAGCACCACGTTGTGCAGGCCGGGAATGGTGCTGGCCGCCAAACCCGCGATGACCAACGCGAGCGGCGCCGAGACGTCGAAACGGCGCGCGACCGCGGCCAACAGCACCGACATCACCAGAACCGCCAGCAGTGAGGCACCCACGTCGCCGCACCTCCTTCGTCGTGGTCCTATCCTTGATCAACATGCTGAGGAGATCACGTCGGGGCGAGACGGACACCACGACGGTCACCGACACTTGCGAACACCTCGAGGCCGCGGCCGACGGCGCCGAACCCAAACCGCGCACGCCGGGTCACTGCGAAGACTGCAAAGAGGACGGCATCCACGCGTGGGCCCATCTGCGGATGTGCCTGACATGTGGGTACGTCGGCTGTTGTGACTCGAGCCCGCACCGGCACGCCAGCGAACACTTCCGCAAGACGGGACACCCCGTGATGCGATCGGTAGAGCCCGGTGAGGACTGGCGGTGGTGCTATATCGACGTCCGGATGGGTTGAGCATCTGGCAGGCTGGAACTCGCGATGAGTGAAACGGCGGACAACGCAACGCAGATCGACTCCGACGAGCCTGCCCCGATTTCGGAGGGTCCCGAACCCACCGCGACCGCAGACCCACCCGCGTCGGCGCGCTCGACCGTGATGCTGCTCGGCGCCGGCGAATTGAGCCGGGAGCTGGCATTGGCATTTCAGCGCCTCGGCGCCGACGTCATCGCCGTCGACCGCTATGCGGGTGCCCCCGCCTTTCGCGTCGCCGACCGCGCCGCCGTCGTCAGGATGAACGACGCGGAGGCGCTCACCGCGCTGATCGAGAAGGAAAAGCCCCGTTACGTCGTGGCAGAAGCGAGCCTGATCGCCGCCGACGCGCTGATCGCAGTGGCGGAGCGCGGCGATGTGGAGGTGTTTCCGACCCCGCGCAGTACGCGCCTGTCGCTGGACCGTGAGGGCATGCGCCGGCTGGCCGCCGACGAGCTCGGCCTGCCCACCGCGCCGTTCTGGTTCGCCGGTTCCGCCGAGGAGCTGACCGCCGTGGCAGAGCACGCCGGTTTTCCGCTGGTGGTCAAGCCGGTCGCCGGGGCCGCCGGGCGAGGGCGAGTCGGTGCTGGTGCGCGCCGAGGACGTCGAGCCGGCCTGGCAGCGTGCCGTGGCCGCGGGCCGGATTCCGCACAACCGGGTGATGGCCGAGACGGTGGTGGACGTCGACGTCGAGGTCACGCTGCTGACCATTCGGACCGTCGGGTCGACCGGTCCCGCGGTGCACTTCTGCGAGCCGATCGGACACCGGCAGGCTGACGGTGTGCTGCAGTCGTGGCAGCCGCAGCAGTTGTCACACGCCGCACTGGAGGCGGCGAAGTCGATCGGCGCACGCATCGTGAACTCGTTGGGTGGGCGGGGTTTGTTCGGTGTCGAACTCCTGGTGCGCGGCGACGAGGTCTACTTCGACAACGTGCGGCCGCGGCCCTACGACAGCGGCCTGGTGACGCTTCGCTCGCAACGACTTTCGGAGTTCGAGCTGCACGCCCGCGCGATCCTCGGGCAGTCGGTGGACACGATCATGGTTTCGCCGGGCGCAGCCGAAGTGAGTTATGCCGGCGCCGAATCAGCACAGGTGCACACCGCCGATCTGCAGGCGGTGCTGAACGAGGCGCTCGCCGTGGCCGAGAGCGACGTCCGGCTGTTCGGCAGGCCGGACGAGACCGACACCCCACGACGGCTCGGCGTGGCGCTCGCGACCGCCCCGGATTCGATCGTCGCCAGGGACCGGGCCCACCGGGTGTCCACGGCGTTGCGCAAACTCTGGTGACCGAACCGACGAACCGACAACAACAGAACCGACGGACCGGCCCACGATGGCGCCGTTTCTCGGCGCCCTGGCAATCATTGTCGTCGTCGTGATCGCAATAGTTCTGCTGAATCTCTTCGGCGACAACGAGCTGCCCCCGATCAGCAGGTCGCGCAGGGCGGCGGTCGGACAGAACGACGCGTTGCAGCGTGCGAGCTATCCCGACTTCGTCGCCTACACGTGTCGTTCTCAGCAGGGCAAAGAAGCCGAAGTACTTGCCCGTCAACGAGATTCGTTGGACAAGAGGGGTCATCGGACCGTCGAGGACGTTGTCGACGTGCGAATCGACGGTGACAAGGCCACCGCGATCGTGACCGTACCAGTTCGAGACGGTGCTGGAAACGTCGTCAGGCGCCGAAATGACGTTCGTACGCGAGGACGGAACCTGGAAGGTCTGTTCGACCGGTCCCAGGTAGCTGTGGAAGACTCGCAACCGTGAGTTATGCCGGAGACATCACTCCTGAGGAGGCCTGGAAGCTGCTGGTTGACGACGCGGAGGCGGTGCTTGTCGACTGTCGCACGAGGGCCGAATGGCGCTTCGTCGGCGTGCCGGATCTGACGAGCCTCGCGCGCGAGGTGGTGTACATCGAGTGGACCACCACCGACGGCAACCACAACGACGCCTTCGTCGATGATCTGGTTGCCGCGGGTGTCACGCCCGGTGAACGGCCGGTCGTGTTCCTTTGTCGCTCGGGCAACCGGTCGATCGGCGCCGCAGAGGCCGCGACCGATGCCGGTATCGCCCCGTCCTACAACGTGCTGGACGGGTTCGAGGGCAACCTCGACGAGGACGGCCATCGCGGCGCAACCGGCTGGAAGGCCGTCGGCCTGCCCTGGAAGCAGTCATGAGCACCCCCGAAGACCAAGTGCCATCGGTTCGTCGGCCTGCGAAGCTGCCGGACGGCGTCAGCCAGGCCACCATCGGCGCGCGCGGCGGGCTGCTGCGGTCGGGGTTCGAGGAGACCGCCGAGGCGATGTACCTCACTTCGGGCTACGTGTACTCGTCGGCGGCCGAGGCGGAGAAGGCGTTCACCGGCGACATCGACCGGTATGTCTACTCGCGCTACGGCAATCCCACGATCTCGATGTTCGAGGAACGGCTGCGCCTGATCGAAGGCGCTCCCGCGTGCTTTGCGACGGCAACCGGGATGGCCGCGGTATTCACGTCTTTGGGGGCGCTGCTGGCGACGGGTGATCGGCTGGTGGCGGCGCGCAGCCTGTTCGGGTCGTGCTTTGTGGTGTGCGGTGAGATCCTGCCGCGCTGGGGCATAGAGACCGTATTCGTCGACGGCGACGACCTTTCTCAGTGGGAAGAGGCACTGTCGGTGCCCACGCAGGCGGTGTTCTTCGAGACGCCGTCCAATCCGATGCAGCAGTTGGTCGACATCGCCGCGGTGTGCGATCTGGCGCACGGCGCGGGCGCGAAGGTGGTGCTGGACAACGTTTTTGCCACGCCGATCCTGCAGCAGGGCTTCCCGTTGGGAGTCGATGTCGTGGTGTACTCGGCGACCAAGCACATCGACGGTCAGGGCCGGGTGCTCGGCGGTGCGATCCTCGGCGACAAGACCTACATCGACGAGCCGGTGCAAAAACTGATGCGGCATACCGGTCCCGCGTTGAGCCCGTTCAACGCCTGGACGCTGCTCAAGGGTCTGGAAACGCTTGCGGTGCGGGTGGATTACCAGAACAACTCGGCACATGCGCGTCGCCGAGTTCCTGGAGAACCATCCGTCGGTGAGCTGGGTGCGATACCCGTTCCTGGAGTCGCATCCGCAGTATGACCTGGCGAAGCGGCAGATGACCGGTGGCGGCACGGTCGTCACGTTCGAGCTCAAGGGTGGCAACAAGGAGCGGGCCTTCGAGGTCTTGGACAAGCTGCAGCTGATCGACATCTCCAACAACCTCGGCGATTCCAAGTCGCTGATCACCCATCCCGCCACTACCACGCACCGGGCGATGGGCCCGGAGGGCCGGGCCGCGATCGGCCTCGGAGACGGTGTCGTGCGAATCTCGGTGGGGCTGGAGGGAACTGAGGATCTGATCACCGACCTCGACCAGGCGCTGAGCTAAGTGTCCCGGCGGTCTTCCGCGCACGCGAGGAGCAAGAGGACAGAAGCCAAGCAGGCGCGCCGCAACAAGCGGCGGGCGGCCAGGGACTCGAGGTGGTTACCGGAGACTGCCCTCGACGGGCTCTCCGACGACATCGAACTCGCAGCGGCGCTGGAGAGTTTCGACGCGCGAATCACCGAGCGCGGCTGGACCTTTGACGAGGACCTCTCCGACGACGAGTCGGCGCTGTGGACCTATCCGCAGTCGGCGGCCGAGGTCGCCGACGAGGACCTCGCATCCGTCACGACGATCGTGCTGACCGCCGAAGACGGCACCGAGGCTGCGCACGTCGTGTTCGTCGGCACCGCCGACGACTACGAATTCGAGCTCGACGAGTTGTTCGACAATCTCGACGGCGATCGAGGCCTATCGTGTGGGCGATGCCGGTGCCGAAGTTCAGCGGCTAGTTCTTGTCCGGCCCCTCGACGACACCCTGTGCGGCCTGCGCACGCTGTTCGTAGGCCTCCCGCGCCTTGGGGTCGAAGGTCAGGAATACGCGTGTCGTTGCCCATCTTGTGCGACAGCCAGCGGCGGGCCTTCGGCGACAGCACCGGCGTGATCGCGCCGAAGAACCGCCCCCACGCCGGGACCGACGCCAGCGTGGTCGGCTTGTCCAGCACCTTGACCACGGCCGCCGCGATGTCCTCGGGCTCCACCGGCTTCTGCGCCGCAGAAGTGTGCGTGCCGGTGATCAACTCCGTGTTGGTGAACGTCGGCATCACGCAGCTCACCTCGACGCCCTGCGCGGCGAACTCGTCGGACAACCCGGAGGACAGGCCGACGACCGCGAACTTGGTGCCCGCGTAGACGACCTGACCGGGCACGGCCACCATGCCGGCAAGCGATGCGATGTTGACGATGTGGCCGCTGCGACGGGCCACCATCTCGGGCAGCACCAGCTGACAGCCCGGTGAGCACACCGTAGAAGTTCACCTCGATGGTCGAGCGGATCGTCTGCTCGGACTGCTCGAGGAACGGGCCGATCGGCATGACGCCCGCGTTGTTGATCAGCACGTCGATGCGGCCACCGCCGTCGGTGCGCGCCTTGTCGAGGAAAGCCGCGAACGATTCCCGGTCGGTCACGTCGAGCGGATACCCCGACACCGGGCCGAGGTTGGTGAGCTTCGCGACGGCCGACTCCTGCAGGGCCACCTCGCGGTCGCCGATGACCACCCGCGCGCCGCGGGCCAGCAGCGCCTTCGCGGTGGCGAATCCGATGCCGCGCGCGGCGCCGGTGATCGCGATGGTCTTGCCCCGGATGTTGTCCATGCACCCAAACTTTACACGTGTCAAGTTTGGGTTGGAAGCTCGTTGCCCGGTTACACCTGCCCCATGACAACGGCGGGTGAGCCCGAACTCGAATTCGCGATGACCTATGTCGTGCGGACCAGCAATCCTCTCGATCCGACCACCGATTCACCGCACGGCGCGCGGCAGTATTGGCAGGTCAGCGAGGCCAGGCTGGAGGGTCCCGCGATCACGGCCGGGCTTGCGGCCACCGGCGTGGATTGGATGGGTGTGGGCGCCGACGGGTTCTGGCGGCCGGACGTGCGCGCGCAGTTCCTGACCGACGACGGCGCGGTCGTGCTGATGCATTACACGGGTCTGGTGCAGCAGACGGCGCGGTTCGCCGAAGCCGCAGAAGCCGACGAGCCCACCGACTGGGCCGATCAGTACATGCGACTGTCGATCCGCTTCGAGACGGGTGCGCCGCGCTATGCATGGCTCAACACCAGCTTGTTCGTTGCGCGAGGACGACTGCTGGGCACCGGTCACATCGAATATCAGGTCTTCCGGATGACATAGGGACTAGTCGGTCAGGCGTTTGCCTGCGCCTTACGCAGACGCTTGAGTGCCGTTTTCCCGAATCGCATCCCCAACGCCGGCGAGAGCCGCTCCATGTACCACAACGCTTTCCACCATCGCGGCACCACGATGATCGCCTCGCCACGCAGCACAGCACGAAGTGCACGCTCGGCGAACACCTCCGGAGCCAGCGGGCGCAACTCCTCCCACATCTCCAGGACGTCTGCGCCGCTGACACCGGGCGCGCTGAATCGGCCGTACTGACCACCGGAGAGGATGGGCGTGCGGATCACGCCCGGACACAAGACCGAGACGTTTACGCCGTGACCTTCGGCCTCCACCCGCAACGTCTTCGAGATCGCGACCACGGCGTGCTTGGTGGCGGTGTAGCTCGCCTGGCCGACACTGGTCACCAGGCCCGCCATCGAGGCGGTATTCACGATGTGACCGGAGTGCTGGCTGATCATCACCGGATACACCGCCTGAATGCCGTGCACCACGCCGTGAAGGTTCACGTCGAACACGTCGTTCCAGTCATCGAGGCTGTACGAGTCCACCTCGCCGACGACTCCGATGCCTGCGTTGTTGAACAGATAGTCGATGCGCCCCGACCGCTCCACTACCTCGGCGACGACGCGCTCGAACGATGTGTAGTCGCGCACATCGAGCTCGATTGCGCGCGCCCTCGCGCCGCCGGTGTTCAGATGTTGCGCCAACTCCTGCGCTGGACCGATCTGGCGGTCGGCGATCCAGACCTCCGCGCCCCCTTTGGCAAGTTCGGTCGTCAACGCCGCACCGATGCCGGATGCGCCGCCGGTGATGAGTGCGACCTTTCCCGAGACGCTCGGTGCCATGGCGGAAGGGTATTTGCTCGTCCGTGCCGCCGATCGAACTTTCCCGGCGACGTGCGGTTAGTTTGGATCACGCCGAGTGAATCCGCCGCTTTGGAATGCGGCCCGACGCTTGGCGTTAGACATTTAAGTGATGCCCGTGTCTGCAGCGACTGAACTGCGCTTCGTGGCCGTCGGCCAGGATGACCCTCTGGCCGAGCCGCTGCTGGCAGAGCTGACCGTGGAGTACGCCACCCGGTACGAGGTCACTGAGAGTGCCGTGTCGACGTGGCTGCGCGGCTATCCGGCCGACGAGTTCAGTGCACCGGACGGCGGTCTGCTGATCGGGCTGTTGGCGACCAACCCGTCACCGGCGGCGCGTTCTGCCGCTTCGACGCCGAGACCGCCGAGCTCAAACGCATCTGGACCGACAGCAGGTCATCGCCGGCGGGGCCACGCCAGGGCGCTGCTGGTCGAACTGGAGACCGAGATCGCCGCGCGCGGCTACCGACGCGTCTACCTGACGACCGGCGACCGCCAGCCCGAGGCCGAGGCGCTGTACCTGTCGTCCGGGTACACAGCGGCTTGCCGAGCCGCTACCCGCCGAAGGCGACGTCTTTCCCGTCGCCTTCGCCAAGGCGCTGCGATGAGCGGGCACCTGCACCTCGCCGTTGCGCTCGACGGCTACGGCTGGCATCCCGAAGCGTGGCGCCACGCGCCGAACGCGGAGCCGGTCACCAGCGGCCGCTACTGGGCCGGGCTGGCCACCACGGCCGAACGCGGCCTGCTGGACTTCGTGACGTTCGACGACGCGCTCACCGCCGCAGCGCCGCCGCCGTCCCGACATCGAGCCCCGGTGGCTCGCGGGCCGCCCCGACGCGGTGCTCGTCGCCTCCAGGGTCGCACCGGTCACCCGCCACATCGGCCTCATTCCCGGTCGCCACCGTCACCCACACCGAGCCGTTCCACGTCTCCAAAGCCATTGCCACCCTTGACTTCGTCTCGCATGGCCGGGCCGGCTGGCAGGTCAGGGTCAGCGGCACCCCGCACGAGGCCGAGCTGTTCGGGCGTCGCGACATCAGCAAGGTGCGACCTGTTCGACGAGGCCTCCGACGCCGTCGAGGTCGCCCGCAGGCTCTGGGACAGCTGGGAGGACGACGCCGTCATTCGCGACGTCGCCACCGGCCGCTTCGTCGACCGGGACAAGCTGCACTACATCGACTTCGCCGGCGAGTACTTCTCCGTCAAGGGGCCGTCGATCACCCCGCGCCCGCCGCAGGGGCAGCCCGTGGTCGCCGCGTTGGCGCACGCGCCGACGATCTACGAATTCGCTTCGCGCAGCGCCGACTTGGTGTTCATCACACCCAAGGACGACGACTCGCTGCAGACGATCCTCGGCGAGGTCACGACGGCCGGCGGCGCCCACCTCAAGGTCTATGCCGACCTGTACGTCTCCTTCTCCGGTGTCACCGACCCGCGCTCGGATGCGCTGGTCTTCGACGGGACGCCCGCCGAACTGGTCGACCTGGTCGTGCGGTGGCAACAGCAGGGCATCGACGGTGTGCGGCTGCGGCCCGCCGTCAACGCCACCGACCTGCCGGCGATCGTCGACGAGGTGGTGCCGCTGCTGCAGAAGGCCGGGCCGGTTCCGCACCGCCTACCGCGACGGCGAGACGCTGCGCGACCGGCTCGGCCTGCCGATCGCCGTCAATCGCTACACGAAGGCGGCAGCATCATGACCGTTCCGCTGTCGATCCTGGACCTCGCGCCGATCAGCGAAGGCGCCGACGCCGCAACGGCATTGCGCAACACCGTCGACCTGGCCCAGCACGCCGAGCAGTGGGGATACAAGCGGTACTGGGTCGCCGAGCACCACTTCGTCGCCGTCGCCAGCGCGTCGCCCGCCGTGCTGATCGGCCAGATCGCCGCCGCCACCAACCGGATTCGCGTCGGCGCGGCCGCCGTGCAGCTCGGCCAGACCACCGCCATCGCCGTCGTCGAGACCTTCGGGATGCTCGACGCGTTCCATCCCGGCCGCATCGACCTCGGCGTGGGCCGGTCGGGTCAGCGGCGCCGGGAAGCGCTCAAGGAGATCGGGTCGAAGCCGACGCCCAAGCCGCCGACGAGTGTGGCACGAGGTCGACGGGCGTCGTCGTCCCGCCGCCGTTCGACATGAGCGCGCTGATGCGCAACCCGCGGCTGCGGGCGAAGATGTCGGTGCTGCAGCAGCCCGAGGCCGCCTCACCCGACTTCGCCGAGCAGGTCGCCGACATCCTGGCGATGATCGACGGCAGCTATCGCATTGCGTATCAGGACGGCAGTCGACGCGCACGCCACGCCGGGGGAGCGATCCGGCCCTGACGCCGTGGGTGTTCGGCAGCAGCAAGGGCCAGAGCGCCCGGGTCGCCGGTGCCCGCGGGCTGCCGTTCGTGGCGAGCTACCACATCACCCCGGCCACCGCGCTGGAGGCGATCGACGTGTACCGGACCGAATTTCAGCCGTCGGCCGCGCTGGCCGAACCGTACGTCGTGGTGTCCGCCGACGTCGTCGTGGCCGACGACACCGCCACCGCACGTCACCTGGCGTCGACCTACGGCCACTGGGTGTATTCGATCCGCGCCGGCGACGGCGCCATCCCGTATCCGGACCCCGATACCGCCGAACCGTTGTCGGACGAGCAGCTCGAGGTCGTCAAGGACCGCACCGCAACGCAATTCGTCGGCGATGCCGACGAGGTCGCCGACCAGCTGGAGACGCTGCAGCGGGTCACCGCAGGCCGACGAACTGGTCGATCACCTCCGTCACCCACCGGCACGAGGACCGGCTGCGCTCCCACGAGCTGATCGCCAAGCGCTGGGGGCTGTCATGACCGCATCCGAGAAGGCGCGGACCGCAAGCCGATTCACCTCGCCGCACACTTCCCCGGGGTCAACAACACCACGGTGTGGACGGATCCCGATTCGGGCAGCCAGATCGACTTCGACTCGTTCGTGCACCTGGCGCGCACCGCCGAGCGCGGCCTGTTCGACTTCTTCTTCCTCGCCGAGGGCCTGCGCCTGCGCGAGCACCGCGGCCGCATCCACGACCTCGACGTCGTCGGCAGGCCCGACACCTTCACCGTGCTGGCGGCGCTGGCCGCCGTCACCGACCGCCTCGGGCTGACGGGCACCATCAACACCACCTTCAACGAACCCTTCGAAGTGGCAAGGCAATTCGCGACCCTCGACCACCTGTCCGACGGCCGCGCCGGCTGGAACATGGTCACCTCGTCGGACGCGTTCACCGGCGAGAACTTCCGCCGCGGCGGGTTTCTCGACCACGCCGACCGCTACCAGCGGGCCGAGGAGTTCATCACCGTGGCCCGCGAGTTCTGGGACAGCTGGGCGCCCGACGCGGTGGTCGCCGACCGTCGGACGCCGGAATCTACGTCGACCCCAGCCGGATTCGCGTCGTCGAGCACCACGGACCCCAGTTCGATGTCCGCGGGGTCGCGACGCTGCCAGCCGCGCCGCAGGGCCATCCCGTGCTGCTGCAGGCCGGCGATTCCGCCGACGGCCGGGCGTTCGGCGCCAAGCACGCCGACGCGTTGTTCACCCTGCACTCCGCACTGGAAGCCGGCCAGCAGCTACTACGCCGACGTCAAGGCCCGGGCGGCGTCGTACGGCCGAGATCCCGAACCAGCTCAAGGTCTTTCCCGCCGCGACGTTCGTGCTCGGCGACACCGCCGCAGGAGGCCGCCGACCAGGCCCGCCACATCCGCTGCAACAGGTCGAGCCGGCCGACCGCGATCGCCATGCTCGAGCAGGTGTGGCAGCGCGACCTGTCCGCATACGACCCCGACGGCCCGCTGCCCGACGTCGAGCCCGCCGACGACCCGACGATCACCCAGGGCCGCGTCCGGCACGGTGACCCGAAGGCCGTCGCCGCCGCGTGGCGCGAGCGCGCGGAGGCCGAGAAGCTGTCCATCCGCGAACTGGTCATCGCCGTCACCAGCCGCCAGCAGTTCGTCGGCACCCCGGCACAGGTCGCCGACGAGATCGACCTGCACGTGCAGTCCGACGCCTGCGACGGCTTCATCCTGGTGCCTCACCTCACGCCGCGCGGGCTCGACGAGTTCGTCGACCGGGTGGTGCCGCTGCTGCAGGAGCGCGGCGCGTTCCGCACCGAGTACACCGGCCACACCCTGCGCGAACACCTCGGCCTATAGGCTGGCCCGCAGGTGTCGGCGACACCGGGGGTGGACATGTCCTTGTCACAGACGACGGTGGGGTGGCTGCTTCTGGCAGCCGCTCCGCTGACGTTTGTCGTCGGCTTCGCGTCGCGGGTGGTCATCGGCCGCCGGCGCCACACCAAGTCGGTGCGGGCGATGGTGCGCACCTTCCGCAGGACCGGCGTCGCGCGCGTGCTGTTCGGCCGGTTCGAGGGCGAAGTGCTCGACGACGACGAACTCGACAGCATGATCCTGATGCCCACCGTCGTGGTCGCGTGCGGGCTCTGCCTGACCGCGCTGTTCCTGCTCGGCTACGAGACCCTCGCTTAGCGTAGGCGTCGGCGCGGCCTTGCGCGCCGGCCTTCTCGGCGGCGTCGCGGATCGAGCCCCGCCACACCGGCCCGTGGCCCGGCAGCAGCACCTCGGTGTCCAGCATGCCCAGCGCGGCCAGGCTGCGCACGCAGCCGTCCTGGTCGTGGTTGAACAGCGACGGCAGCAGCTGGGGGCCGCTGCGCGGGGACAGCGGGTGGCCGGTGACCAGCGCGTCGCCGCTGACCAGCACGCCGTCCACGACGAACGAGCAGTGCCCGCCGGTGTGGCCCGGGGTGGGGATCGCCATCGGCGTGCCGGGCAGGCGCGCGGCGACGTCCTCGGTCAGCGCCTGCGTGGTCGGGATGCCGTCGCGGGTCAGCGCGCCCTTGCGGGCTGATCGCCACCGACCACGTCAGGTAGCGCGGCTGCCAGATGTGCTTGGCGATGTCCACCGGCGACGCCTGCTCCAGATACTCCCGCTTGGAGTGCCCGACCTCGGCGGCGTGGCAGTACACCGGGGTGCCATGGGTTTTCGCGAACCAGATGGCCGAACCGAAGTGGTCGATGTGGGCATGGGTCAGCAGGATCGCGCGGAGGTCGTCGACGCCGAAGCCGAGCTGCCGCAGCGAGTCCAGCACCTCGTCGCGGCTGCCGGGGAACCCGGCGTCGATCAGCAGGACGCCGTCGCCGTCGGTGACCAGCGTCCAGTTGACGAGGTCGGTGTGGGCGAAGTGGACGCTGTCGGTGATGGCGCTCAGGGCCGCTGCCATGCCGCGAGTCTATGCAGTGGGCCCCTGAGTGGGAGAGTAGAAACGAACACGTGGCTGAACTGAAACTCGGATACAAGGCGTCGGCGGAACAATTCGCCCCGCGGGAACTCGTCGAGCTGGCCGTGGCCGCCGAAGAGCACGGCATGGACAGCGCGACGGTCAGCGACCACTTCCAGCCGTGGCGGCACGAGGGCGGCCATGCGCCGTTCTCGCTGGCCTGGATGACGGCCGTCGGCGAGCGCACCAAGCGGCTGTCGCTCGGCACGTCGGTGCTGACGCCGACCTTCCGCTACAACCCGGCGGTCATCGCCCAGGCGTTCGCGACCATGGGCTGCCTGTATCCGGACCGGATCTTCCTCGGCGTCGGCACCGGCGAGTCGCTCAACGAGATCGCCACCGGCTACGAGGGCGAGTGGCCCGAGTTCAAGGAGCGCTACGCCCGGCTGCGCGAATCGGTCAAGCTGATGCGCGAGCTGTGGCTCGGCGACCGGGTCGACTTCGAGGGCGAGTACTACCACACCAAGGGCGCCTCGATCTACGACGTGCCCGAGGGCGGCATCCCGATCTACATCGCCGCGGGCGGCCCGCAGGTGGCCAAGTACGCCGGCCGCGCGGGCGACGGCTTCATCTGCACCTCCGGCAAGGGCGAGGAGCTGTACAAGGACAAGCTCATCCCCGCCATGAGCGAGGGCGCGGAGGCCGCGGGCAAGAACCCCGACGACGTCGACCGGATGATCGAGATCAAGATCTCCTACGACACCGACCCGGAACTGGCGCTGGAGAACACCCGGTTCTGGGCGCCGCTGTCGCTGACCGCCGAGCAGAAGACCAGCATCCACGACCCGCTCGAGATGGAGAAGGCCGCCGACGAGCTGCCCATCGAGCAGGTCGCCAAGCGCTGGATCGTCGCCTCGGACCCCGACGAGGCCGTCGCGAAGGTCAAGGACTACGTCGACTGGGGCCTGAACCACCTGGTCTTCCACGCGCCCGGCCACGACCAGCGCCGGTTCCTCGAGCTGTTCCAGAAGGATCTGGAGCCGCGGCTGCGCCGGCTCGGCTGATACGGCAGGCTCTCAAGCGTGCCAACCGCGATCTACGTCGCCTCGCCCGAGGGTGACACCGGCAAGTCGACGATCGCGCTCGGCATCCTGCACCGGCTGGCGGCCACCGTCGCCAAGGTCGGTGTGTTCCGCCCGATCACCCGGCTGGGCGAAGAGCGCGACTACATCCTGGAGCTGCTGCTGGCACACACCACCGCGGGACTGCCCTACGAGGACTGCGTCGGCGTCAGCTATCAGCAGCTGCACGAGGACCCGGACACGGCGATCGGCGACATCGTCGACCGTTACCACCGGGTGGCCGACCAGTGCGACGCGGTGCTGATCGTCGGCAGCGACTACACCGACGTCGCCGCGCCGAGCGAGCTGTCGACGAACGCGCGGATCGCGGCCAACCTCGGCGCGCCCGTCGTGCTGGCGGTGAAGGCCAAGGACCGCACCCCCGAGGCAGGTCGCCCAGATCGTCGACGTGTGCCTGGCCGAGATCGCCGCCCAGCACGCCCACACCGCGGCGGTGGTCGCCAACCGCTGCGACCCCGACCAGATGGCGGCGGTGGCCGCTGCGCTGCGAGCAGTTCGAGCCGAAGTGCTACGTGCTGCCCGAGGAGCCGTTGCTGGTCGCCCCGTCGGTGGCCGAGTTGCAGCAGGCGGTCGAGGGCACCGTGATCGGCGGCGACCAGGCACTGCTGACCCGCGAGGCGATGCATGTGCTGGTGGCGGGCATGACCGCCGAACACGTGCTTGAACGCCTGGAGGAAAGCGTGGCGGTCATCACGCCCGGCGACCGATCCGACGTCGTGCTCGCGGTCGTGAGTGCCCATGCCGCCGAAGGCTTTCCGTCGCTGTCGTGCATCATCCTCAACGGTGGACTGGAGCTGCACCCGTCGATCGCGTCGCTGGTGTCCGGACTGGGTCTGCGGCTGCCGATCATCACCACCGGATTCGGCACGTTCGAGACCGCCAGCCGGGTGGCGTCGGCGCGGGGCCGGGTCACCGACTTCCTCGATACGCAAGATCGATACCGCACTGGCGCTGATGGACGCCCACGTCGACACCGCGGATCTGCTGGCGCAGTTGGCGATTCCCATCCCGGCGGTGGTCACCCCGCAGATGTTCACCTACCAGCTGCTGGACCGGGCCCGCTCGGACCGCAAGCACATCGTGCTGCCCGAGGGCGATGACGACCGCATTCTCACCGCCGCCGGTCGGCTACTGCAACGCGGTGTGGCCGAGCTGACCGATCCTCGGCGAGGAAGCCCAGATCCGCGCCCGCGCAGCCGAACTGGGCGTCGACCTGTCGGCGGCGGTGGTGCTGGACCCGAAGACCAGCGAGCTGTGCGACAAGTTCGCCGAACAGTACGCCGAGCTACGCAAACACAAGGGCGTGACGGTCGAGCAGGCCCGCGAGATCATCCACGACGTCTCCTACTTCGGGACGATGCTGGTGCACAACGACATGGTGGACGGCATGGTGTCGGGTGCGCGGCACACCACGGCGCACACCGTCCGGCCCGCGTTCGAGATCATCAAGACACTGCCGGACGTGTCGACGGTGTCGAGCATCTTCCTGATGTGCCTGGCCGACCGGGTGCTGGCCTACGGGGACTGCGCGATCGTGCCGGACCCGACGTCCGAACAGCTGGCCGACATCGCGATCTCGTCGGCGCGCACCGCGGCCAGGTTCGGTATCGAGCCGCGGGTGGCCATGCTGTCCTACTCGACCGGCACGAGCGGCACCGGCGCCGACGTCGACAAGGTCAGGGCGGCAACGGAGTTGGTGCGCCAACGGGATCCGGACCTGCTCGTCGACGGGCCCATTCAATACGACGCGGCGGTGGAGCCGTCCGTGGCCAAGACGAAGATGCCCGACTCCGAAGTCGCAGGCCGCGCCACCGTGCTGATCTTCCCGGACCTCAACACCGGCAACAACACCTATAAGGCGGTCCAGCGAAGCGCCGGCGCGATCGCCATCGGCCCGGTGCTTGCAGGGCCTGAAGAAACCGGTCAACGATCTGTCCCGGGGCGCGCTGGTCGAGGACATCGTCAACACCGTGGCGATCACCGCGATCCAGGCGCAGGGCATGGGCCGCGCCGTGGTGACTGGTTAGCGCTCGGCACTCGACAACACCTCGGCGCAGGACTGCCCCAGCAGAGCGATACCGGGCTCGATCGAACGCAGATTTATCGCGCCGTAGCCGATGCGGATCGTGTTCCGCGGCGGGTCGTCGTCCATATAGAAGATGTCACCCCGCTCGATCAGCACGCCCCTCTTCTGCGCGGCACGGATCAGCTCGCGACAGTCGAGGTCCTCCGGTCCGACCACCCACAAGCTGACGCCGCCCGGCGGGAAGGGCCCAGTGGAGAACGGAAGGTACTTGTGAACCGCCGCGACGAGCCGCTCCCATTTGTGCTTCATCTGGGTCCGGTGGTGGCGCAGCGCGCGGTGGTAGTTGCCGCTGTCGATGAGCAGGGCGAGTGCCCGCTGCGTGTGCCCGGGTGGATGGCGCAACACGTACCGCCGCAGTTCGCGTAGCTCGCGCACCAGGTCGGCAGGCCCGACGAGATACCCCATCCGGAGTCCTGGCGCGAGAAACTTGGAGAAGGTGCCGAGGTAGATGGCGTCTCCGCTGGTGTCGAGCGACTTGAGCGCAGGGCTCGGGCTGCCGTGATACCGGAACTCGCTGTCGTAGTCGTCCTCGACGACAACCGTCCCAGACTCGGCCGCGAGCGCCAGCAGGCGACGTCGGCGATCGATGCCGAGCGTCACATTGGTCGGATGATGGTGGCTCGGCGTGAGATAAAGCAGCTGCGTCCCAGCAAGCGTGTCCGGTGGGCGCAGGCCGTGCTCGTCTACGTCGATCCCGGACACGGTCGCACCGGTGCGGACGAAGATATGACGGGCGTCGAGGTAGCCCGGGTTCTCGATGGCAACCCGATGGCCGGGCCCGAGCAGCAGTCGGCCCACAAGATCGAGGCCCTGCTGCGAACCGACTGTCACAAGGATTTCATCGGGCCCCGCCTCGATCCCCCGCGGCGGCAGCAGTTGTTGACGGATCATGTCGACCAGCATCGGGTCGTCGGCCGCCACACTGTCCTGAAGGCTCTGGTAGGCGTGCGGCTGATAGAGCGCGTCGCGCAGGCATCGGACCCAGGCACGTGCCGGGAAACTGCGAATGTCGATCTGGCCGGCGAGGAACGGATACGGGTACCGATACCAGTCGCCGGTCTTCTCGATCTCCGGTATGCCTGCGTCGGGCTGTCGCCGGATCCGGCCGGCCCAGTCGATGCGCGGAACCGTCGCACGTGTTTCCGCGGCGGCAGCCTCGAGCATCTCGGGATTGACGAACATGCCGGAGCGTTCGTGGCTGCGCACGAAGCCTTCGGCGATCAACTCCTGGTAGGCGAGGTTTATTGTGTTGCGGGACACCGCCAGATCGATCGCCAACTCCCGTGAGCTCGGCAACCGGTGGTGCACGTCGAAGACACCGCTGGCGATGCCATGTTCGATTGCCCGTCGAACCTGCCGGTAAAGCGGCTCGGCGGAGCTCCGGTCGATCTCGATGAGAGTCCTGGGCAAATCACCCTCTCCTGCGGATACAGCGTGAATTCATCCTAGGTTGAGCGCCTCGGACGTGGTGACGGCCGGCCAGACTGGATCCATCGATTGCTCGGTTTCTGGCCCTGATCTGCGGGCCGATCAGCAGTTATGTTCGAGCCATTCCCCGAAAACGCGAAGGAGACAGGCGTGAACGGAAACGAGTTGCGGGCGCGTGCCCGCCGTCACCTCGGTCCTCATTTCACTCGTAAGCCCGCCTGGGACAGCGAGTTTCCCATATTCGTGCGCGGTGACGGGATGCTATCTCGTCGACACCGAGGGCGAACGCTATCTCGACGGCCTCGCAGGTCTCTTCTGCGTCAACATGGGTCACGGTCGAAGCGACATCGCCAAGGCGGCCGCCGAGCAGGTCGGCACATTGGCCTACGCATCCAACTGGGGCATGGCCCATCCGCCGGCGATCGAGGCCGCGACCCTCATCGCGGATCTCGCGCCGGGCGATCTCGGCACCACCTTCTTCGTCAATTCCGGGTCGGAGGCCGTTGAGACCGCGGTGAAGTTCGCCCGCCAGTATCACCGCAGTCAGGGCCAGCCGCAGCGGACCAAGATCATCAGCCGGGAAATGGCTTACCACGGAACGACTTTGGGCGCGCTGTCGGTCACCCAGCTGCCGAAGATCAAGGAACCGTTCGGCCCCTTGCTTCCCGGGTGTGCGCAGCGTGCCGAACACCCTCGGCTACCTCGGTGATTGCGGACCCGCACGTGAACTGCCGTGCGTGCAGGCGATCGAAGCAGGTCATAGCCGAGGAGGGCCCCGAGACGATCGCGGCGCTGTTCGCCGAGCCGGTGCAGAACGGCAGAGGTGCGCTGGTGCCCCCGCTGGGATACTGGCAGGAGCTTCGCGACATCTGCGACAAGTACGGCATCCTGCTCGTTTCCGACGAGGTGATCTGCTCGTTCGGCCGGCTGGGCCACTGGTTCGGCCACGGACTGACGGGCGTCGTGCCGGACATGATCACTTTCGCCAAGGGATCGACATCCGGCTATGCGCCGCTCGGCGGCATGATCGCTCGCGAGCAATTGGTACAGGACCTGTTCGGATCGTCCAAAGGTGGCGTATTCACTCACGGCGCCACGTGGGGTGGGCACCCCGTGTCGACCGCCGTCGCGACCGCCAACATCAGCGCGATGCGCGACGAGAACGTGCTGGAAAACGTGACCGATCGCGCGCCCAAGGTCAGAGCGGCGCTCGACTCGTTGCAGCAAGCGCACCGGTGCGTCAAGGACGTTCGGGGAGCGGGCTTCTTCTACGCCATCGAGTTGATGGCCGACCACAACAGCGGCCGCGAGCTCACCGAGCAGGAATCGTTGACCGTTCTGCGCGAGGTGCTACCCGAATCGTTCAAACGCACCAAGGTGATTCTGCGCGGCGACGACCGCGGCGCGACGATGCTCATGGTCTCGCCGCCCCTGGTGGCCGACGACGACGTGCTCGAGATCTCCTGCACGGCATCGACGGCATGCTCACCGACGTGGAGAAGGCCGTGCAACCCTAAGAGAGTCACCCACGGCTGTTGCAACAGCGAGGAAATCGGCGCCGTCCCCTGGGACCGGCGCCGATTTCTGCGTGGTGGTCGCGACAGCGCGGGGATCACCACCCTCATGGGGAACTCGGCACCGACACGAAAGCGGCGCCGCCGTGATGACTCACGACGGCGCCGCCTCGTTTACGCCTGGGTCTAGACGTAATCCTTGTACTTGTCGAGGAGCCGGACGGGCTTGGAGAGCGCATCGCGGCGGAACGGGTCGCCCAGCTCGCGAGTGCACATGATCTCGACGACCGTCGTCTTGCCCTCGTTCATCTGAGCGGCGACGGCGCGCTCCAGCGCCGGCCCCACCTCGTCGAGCTTCTCGACGACAATGCCTTCGGCACCCATTGCCTCTGCGATGCCGGCGAACGACTCGCTCTCGAGCTCGCCAGCGACGAACCGGCGGTTGTAGAAGTCCACCTGGTTCTTCTTCTCCGCGCCCCACTGCCGGTTGTGGAAAACGACTGCGGTGACGGGGATGTCGTGACGAACGGCAGTCATGATCTCGCCCATGCTCATGCCCCACGCGCCGTCTCCCGCGTATGCGATGGCGGGACGCTCCGGTGCAGCGGCCTTGGCCCCGATGATGGTCGGGAGCGCGTAGCCGCAGTTGCCGAAGCTCATCGGAGCCAGGAAGCTGCGCGGCTTCTCGAATCGTAGGTAGCTGTTGGCCACCGAGTTGATGTTGCCGATGTCGGTGGACACCATGACGTCGGCGGGCATCGCCTTCTCGAGCTCACGCAACACCTGCCGCGGGTGCAGCCAGTTGCCTTCCTCGGCCTCCTGTTCGGCGATCATGTCGAGGCTGTACGGATCGCGTTCGTGGGTCCACTCGTCCAGTTCCTTTTCCCACGCGTCCTTTTCGGCCTTGATCTCAGCGGCGCGCTCTTCGCGGGTCGAGTCGGCGGCCAGCGTCTTGTTCTCCAGTCGCTCGACGAGTGCGACGGCCGCCGCCTTCGCGTCGCCGCAGATACCGACGCTGATCTTCTTGACCAGACCCAGCATCTTGTGGTCCGCGTCGATCTGGATGATCTTGGCGTTCTTCGGCCAGTACTCCATGCCGTGCTGCGGCAGAGTGCCGAACGGGCCGAGGCGGGTACCGAGCGCGATCACGACGTCCGCCTTCGAGATCAGCTTCATCGCCGCCTTGGAGCCCTGGTAGCCCAGTGGGCCGGTCCACAGCGGGTGGCTGGCGGGGAAGGAGTCGTTGTGCAGATAGCTGTTCACCACCGGTGCGCCGAGGCGTTCGGCGAGCGCCTTGCATTCCTCGACGGCGTCACCCATCACAACGCCGCCACCCGAGATGATCACGGGGAACTCGGCTTCCGCGATCAGCGCGGCGGCCTCATCGAGGCTCTTCGCGCCGCCAGGCCCACGGTCGAGCCGGCTCGGCTGCGGGATCTCGGTTTCGATCTCACCGTAGAAGTAGTCGCGGGGGATGTTGAGCTGAGTCGGGCCCATCTCCGACATCGCGCGATCGAAGCACCGTCCGGTGAACTCGGCCATCCGGCGCGGGTTGTTCACGTGCCCTTGATATTTCGTGAATTCTTGGAACATCGGCAGCTGGTTGGCCTCTTGGAAACCGCCAAGGCCCATGCCCATCGTGCCCGACTCGGGGGTAACGACCACGACGGGGCTGTGCGCCCAGAACGCGGCGGCGACCGCGGTGACGCAGTTGCTGATGCCGGGGCCGTTCTGGCCGATCACCACGCCGTGTCGATTGCCGACCCGGGCGTACCCGTCGGCCATGTGCGCGGCCCCCTGTTCGTGTACCACCGGGATGAGCCTGATGCCTGCAGGCGCGAAGATGTCCATGGCATCCATGAAGGCCGAGCCCATGATGCCGAAGATGTCGGTGACGTCGTTGGCCACCATCGTCTCGACGAACGCCTCGGACGGGGTCATTCGCTGCACGCCCGACACGGCGGCGCGGGTTGTTGCCTTGGTCATCTGAGTCGTCCTCCTCGGTTCGAGTGGTATTTTTAAATATCGGAACAGAGCGTTCCTGATTTTGTGACCTGGATTAAGGCTACGGGTAATCGTAAGTTGAGTCAACGGAGATCCCATAATTCGGTACGTCCTGTGTTGTTATTCGGAACATTTTCCGGTTTCATGGAGCCAACAACGGTGAAGGAGGGCGCCATGGGTGAGGTCCGCAGGATCGATGAGGCGGGTGCGATCGCCGGGAAAGAATTGTCAGGCGATACTCCGACGCTGCGGTTGTTCTCGCTGCTCGAGCTGATCGCATCGAAGGATCAGTTGTTCACCCTGCAGGGCCTGGTCGAGACCACCGGGATGGCCAAGCCGACCCTTCATCGCATGCTGCAGCAGCTCGAAGGCGCCGGGCTGCTGATTCGGGAGAACAACGGCCGCCACTACCGGATCGGGGCCCGGCTGCGTCGCATGGCCGAAAGCCTGCTGCTCAACGACACTCACCACGGTGCACGTCACGCCGTTCTGCGTGACCTGGTGGAAGAACTCGGCGAGAGCTGCAACCTGACCACACTGTCGGGCAACGAGATCGTCTATCTCGACCGCGTGGAAACGTCCGAGCCGCTGCGCTTTACGTTGCAGCCCGGATCGCGCGTGCCCGCACATTGTTCGGCGAGCGGAAAGATCATCATGTCGCAGCTGGCTCCCGCTCAGCGGCGCCGACTGCTGGAGGCCGCACCGTTGGGCCGGTACACGCCCAACACGGTCACCGACGTCGACCAGATCGAGGAGGAGCTGAAGAAGGTTCGCCGTGACGGATACGCGATCGACGCCGAGGAGTTCCTGCCCGGCCTGGTCTGTGCGGCGGTTCTGATCCCGTCAACCGCGGGAATCTCCAACCTGGGCATCGCCGTTCAGGCGCCGGTCATGCGGCTGACGCCCGACAAGGCGTTGCGGCTGCTGCCCGCGTTGCGCCGTGCCGCAGACGCCATCGGCGAGATCGAGGCCGAAGTCGCCGCCAGCGAGTCGTCGCAGGAGAGCTCATGACTCACCTGGTATCGGCGCGAGACGTCTTCGGCATCGATTCGGACCTGCAGGTGCCGGCTCTCGCCGAGCCGGACGAGCATGTCCCTGATATCGATCCCGCCTACCGTTTCGACAAATCGGTCACGCTGGCGTTGCTCGCCGGCTTCGCGCGCAACCGCCGCGTCCTGATCCAGGGCCTGCACGGCACCGGCAAGTCCACGCACATCGAGCAGGTCGCCGCACGGCTCAACTGGCCCTGTGTGCGGGTGAACCTCGACGGCCAGCTCAGCCGGATGGACCTGATCGGGCGCGACTCGGTAACGCTGCGAGACGGGCAGCAGGTCACCGAGTTTCAGGAGGGCATCCTGCCGTGGGCGATCCAGCGACCGGTCGCGTTGGTCCTCGACGAATACGATGCAGGCCGGCCGGACGTCATGTTCGTGATCCAGCGCATTCTGGAGCACGACGGGAAGCTGACGCTGCTGGACCAGAATCGGGTGATTTCACCGCACCCGCAGTTCCGGCTCTTCGCAACCGCGAACACCGTCGGGCTCGGCAACCTCAACGGGCTCTACCACGGTGTGCAACGGCTCAACCACGCGCAGATCGACCGGTGGAACATCGTCGTATCGCTCGACCACCTTCCGCCGCATGTGGAGGCCGACATCGTCGCGTCGAGGGTGCCCGAGGTCGATGGTGACGTCATCGCCTCGATGGTCGCAGTGGCGAACCTGACCCGCAGCGGCTTCCGGGTCGGCGACCTGTCGACCTTGATGTCCCCGCGCACGGTGATCACGTGGGCGGAGAATGTCGTGATCTTCGGCGATGTCGGTCTTGCCTTCCAGTTGTCGTTCGTCAACAAGTGCGACGACGAGGAGAAGCCGATCGTCGCCGAATACTTCCAGCGCTGCTTCGATCGCGAGCTCGATGAGACCGCGGTTCGCGTGGCATGAACGACTCGGCCGAGATCCGGCGCGAGCAGAACGTCCGTGAACTGCGCGCCGCATCCATCCGCGCATTGAGCAGGCAGCGCGGCCTGCACTTCCGCGGAGCCGCCCTGTACCGGGGCGGGCGACCCGTTCCGATGTCCGTGCCGCACCTGCATCCGCCGACCGATCGCGGTGCCGCCGACGGGATGGCACTTCGGCTGCGGCACAACGATCCCGAGCTGCACATCGAGCTGCTGCCCGAGGGCGCAGCGAGTCGACTGGTCTTCGAGATGCTCGAACAGTTCCGGGTGGAGTCTCTGGTCCCGGCAACGTGGCCCGGCGTGCGGCACAATCTCGCCGATCGCTTCCGACGGCTGGTCGCAGGAGTTCGAGGCATCGCGCTCGGTCGAGACCGCATCCGGCCTGCTGCTGTATACCGTCGCGCAGGTCTGCCGCTCCTGGATCACCGCGGAGCCGATCGCAGAATCGGTACAGGACCTGATCGAAGCGACCCGGTTCGAATTGACTCCGACGATCGGCCGTGAACTCGCGTTGCTTCGCCGAAACCGGCACTGCCAGAAAGCATTCGGGGTGCCGGCCCGCGCCATCGCGGAGCGCGTCGCGAACCTTCCGCAGCTGCAGACCCAGCCGGGTGAACGGGATCCGGGATGGGATGCGTTCGAGTGGCTTTTCGACGCCGAGTCCGACGACGACGCCACGCCTCCCGCGCCTGGCGGTCGCGGCCGTGCGCTCCACGGAGAAAGCGCCGACTACCGGGTGTTCAGCGACGCCTACGACGAGACACGGAGCCTGGCGACGCTGGTGCGGCCGGCCCAGTTGCGGGAATACCGTGAGCGCGTCGATCGGGCGGTCGCCGCCAGCGGGTTGAGCGCACGATCTCTTGGCCGCCGGCTCACCCAACTGTTCGCCGAACCGCACGACGACGGCTGGGAGGGCGGCCGCGATTCCGGATTGATCGACGGGCGCAGGCTGGCCCAGCTGGTGGCCACGCCGAACGAGCGCAACATCTTCCTGGCCGAAGCACGCGCACCGCGCACCGATGCGATCGTGTCCCTTCTCGTCGACTGCTCGGGGTCGATGAAAGCGTTCAGCGAACCGGTGGCCGTGCTGGTCGACGTGTTCGCCCGTGCGCTCGAACTCGCCGGGGTGGGCTGCGAGGTGCTCGGGTTCACGACCGCCTCGTGGAATGGCGGGCGCGTCCGGCGCGACTGGAACCGCGCCGGCTGCCCCCGAAATCCCGGGCGTCTCAACGAAGTTCGCCATCTCGTGATCAAGAGCGCGGATACGCTCATACCGCTCCGCTCGCACCGCGATGGCCGGCCTGTTGAAGGTCGACCTCTACCGGGAAGGCATCGACGGTGAGGCGATCGAGTGGGCCCGCAGTCGGCTGGAAGCGCGTGACGAACAGCGGCGAATTCTCGTCGTGATCTCCGACGGCAGCCCGATGGACAGCGCGACGAGCCTCGCCAACGATCCGAACTACCTCGACCAACACCTGCGCGATGTCCTCGCCGCCAGGTCGGGTGTCGACATCTGCGCGGTCGGTGTCGGATTGGACCTCAGCATCTACTACGACCGCTGCACGGCACTCGACCTCGCAGGAGGTACGACGCGCCGAGTGCTCACCGACGTGTTGGAGACGATTGCAATGACACTTAAAGGAGGGCAATACCGATGACGGAACAGCGGATCAAACTGGTCACGTTGGACATCGCAGGCACGAGCATCGACGAGGGTGGGGCCGTGTACGTGGCGTTGCGAAACGCGGTCGAGTCGCATACCGGCAAGCCGATCCCCGACGATCAGTTCGACCGGTGGAAGGGAACCGGAAAGCGCCAGGCGATCGAAGGACTGCTGGGGCAGGTGACGGTCGGCGAGATCGACGCCGTCGAGTCCGACTTCACCGGCCAGCTGCTTGACGCGTACCGGTCGGCGCCGCCGGTACCGCTGCCTGGCATCGAGGACGCCTTCGCCGTGTTGCGCGATCACGACGTCAAGATCGTTCTCCAGACCGGGTATTCGCGTGCGATTGCCGGCCCGCTCCTGGAGCAGGTCGACTGGCGGGTCGGCCGCGACATCGATGCGGTGATCACCAGTGACCAGGTGAGGGCAAGCCGTCCCGCGCCATACCTGATCTTCCACGCGATGGAAACCGTTGGAGTGCAAAGCGTGTCGGAGGTGCTCGTCGCCGGAGACACCCCCAACGACCTGCGGGCCGGCTCCAACGCGGGCGCGAAATATGTCGCCGGTGTGCTGACCGGGGCCCACGATGCCGCGACGCTGCGTCCCGAGCCGCACACGCACATCCTGACAAGCGCTGCGACGATTCCCGAGGTCCTAGGGCTGCGGGAGCCGTTGAAGCTGTGAACAGCCAGGTAGCCGGGCCAATCGCGGATGTCTGGTACCCCCAAAACGCACGGATGTGGACCTAGTCTGGTCCTGTGAGCTCCGCCACAATTGCACTGAGTCCCCGTCATGGGGGCGCCGCGGCCCCTACGAAGGGTTCTCAATGACCAGCAGCATCACGACTCCTCCCTCCGCCGGCGCCGGAGCAGCCACCGACCCGGAGCGGGGCGCGCGGGAGGCGCAGCGTCGCGACACCCAGGAACGTCGGCGCCAGCTGCTCCGGCGGACACTCGTCCGCATTGCCGCGCTCGTGGTTTTCCTCGCAGTGTGGTGGCTGGTGACGTCGCTACAGCTCATCAAGCCCCTGTACCTGCCGTCGCCCATCGGCCGTCTGGCACGCGTTCGTGCTGGCCAACACCGACCATCCGATCGCGCCCGGCGTGCCGCGGATGGTCAAGGGCGAGCAGAACTACTACCTGTGGGAGCACCTGATCGCCAGCCTGCAGCGAATCGGCGTCGGCGTCGGCTGGGCCATCCTGTTCGGCCCGCTCCTCGGATTCATCATGGCCAGCTTCCGGCCCGTCGCCACCGTGATCGAGCCGTACCTCAACTTCCTGCGGGCATTGCCGCCGCTGGGCTACATCGGCATCCTGATCGTCTGGTTCGGCATCGGCGACACCTCGAAGATGTGGCTGTTGTTCCTCGCCGCGTTCCCGCCGATCACGATGGCCACCATCAGCGGTGTCCGCGGCGTCCGGGACGAACGCATCAACGGGGCACTGTCACTCGGGGCCAGCAGGTGGCAGACCATCACCCACGTCGTGTTGCCGTCCACGCTGCCGGAGGTGATCAGCGGCATCCGTATCGCGGTCGGCTTCGCCTGGACCACCGTCGTCGCCGCGGAGCTCAACAACGGCATTCCGGGTATCGGGGGCCTCGCCTATCTGTCCGGCACCGAGCTCAAGACCCCGCTCACCATCGCCTGCATCATCGTGATCGGTATCGCCGCAATCCTGCTCGACCTGGCCATCAAGGGCGTCGAGAAGCTTCTTGTCCCATGGCGCGGAAAAGCATGAGCGCCAACCTGTCCCACCCGACCCCGCACCCCCCTAGGGAGTTCTGATGATCAACCCACACCGTCCTGCCGTTCGTGTCCTTGCCGCAACGGTCGCCGTCGTCGGCGTCGCGGCACTGAGCGGCTGCGTCGAATCCAACCGCCCCGCCGACAACTCGGCGGGCAACAGCGAGTGTCCGTTCGAGGCCGACCCCTCGGTCACCTCAACCGTGCGCATCGCCTACCAGAACATCCCCAACGGCGACCTGGTCGTGAAAGACCAGAAGATGTTGGAGAACTGCATGCCGAACGCGAAGGTCACCTGGAACAAGTTCGACTCCGGTGGCGACGTCATCCAGGCCTTCGGCTCCAACAGCGCCGACATCGGGTTGATCGGCTCCAGCCCGGCCACCAAGGCCCTGTCCGCGCCCCTGAACATCCCGATGAAGGTGATCTGGGTGCATGACGTCATCGGCAAGGCCGAGTCCCTTGCGGTGAAGGACAAGGCCGTCACCGACATCAAGCAGCTCAAGGGCAAGACCATCGCCGTGGCGTTCAGTTCCACCGCGCACTACAGCCTGCTTCAGGCGCTGCAGGACGCGGGAATGGATCCGGCCAAGGACGTCTCGATCGTCAACCTGTCGCCGGACAAGATGCCGTCGGCCTGGGAGGGTGGCCAGATCGACGCCGCCTGGGTGTGGGATCCGACGCTGTCGGAGCTGCTCAAGAGCGACGGCCACATCCTGATATCCAGCGCGGACACCGCGAAGGCGGGTAAGCCCACCTACGACCTCGGCGCAGCGACGACCAGCTTCATCGACGCCAATCCCGCCTTCATGACAGTGTGGGCCAAGGCGCAGAACGCGGCAGTGCAGGAGATTTCGGACAAGCCGGATGACGCGTCGGTGAGCATCGGCGCGGTGATGGGCATCAGCCCCGACGACGTGAAGAAACAGTTCGCCGGCTACCAGTACCTGCCGGCGAAGGAACAGGCCAGCCCCGATTACCTCGGCGGCAAGATGGCGACCGACCTGGAAGACACCGCCGGATTCCTGCTCGCGCAGGGCGGGATCACAGCGGTCAGCCCCCCGGCCGCTTATGCCGCCGGGGTCGACGCCAAGCCGGCGGAGGCGGCAGCGCAATGACCAAGTCGGCCGCAGCCGTCACGGACACCGATACCCAACGGCTGGTGATCGACCACGTCACGCATCGGTACCTGAGCAAGGGCGCCCAGGTGCACGCGCTCTCCGACATCGACCTCACGATCGAGCCAGGCGAATTCGTCTGCGTCGCAGGGCCTTCGGGCTGCGGTAAGACGACATTGCTGCAACTCTTGGCGGGGTTCGTCACCCCCACAGAGGGTTCGATCACCATCGACGGCAAGGTGATCACCGCCCCCGGCCGCGAGCGGGGCGTGGTGTTCCAGCAGTCCAACCTCTACCCGTGGCTTTCGGTACTCGGCAACGTCGAGTTCGGCCCGCGCATGCGCGGGGTCGACAAGACCAAGCGCAGGGCCGATGCGAACAGGTATCTGGAGATGGTGGGGCTGAAAGACTTCGTCCAGCGCCGCCCCTATGAGCTCTCAGGCGGTATGCAGCAGCGCTGCCAGATCGCCAGGGTGCTGGCCAATGACCCGGAGATCGTGCTCATGGACGAGCCGTTCGGTGCGCTCGACGCGCTCACCCGTGAACGCCTGCAGCTGGAGTTGCTCAACATCTGGCGGGAGACCCACAAGACCATCTTCTTCATCACCCATAGCGTGGAAGAAGCGATCTTCATGGGCAGCCGGGTGATCGTGATGAGCGCCCGACCCGGGCGCATTGTCTTCGACGAACACGTCGACTTCTCCGGAAAAGTCGGCAAGCGACTCGGCGCCGAGCTCCGCACCATGCCCGAGTTCATCGCCCTGCGCGACAAGGTCAGCAGCAAGATCTACGAATCGGCCGACAGCCACTGATGACCGTCGCCGATGGCGCTGCGCCGGACGGTCAAAGCGAGATCATCGACCGGTGGCGGGCCGCAGTAGGTGGCGCAGGCATGGTGGTGGCTCTGCCCGACGCGGAGGATCCGCGGGCACTGCAGGCGGCAGCGCGGCTCACCAAGGACGGCCTGATTGCCCCGAGACTCTACGGGGACGCGTCCCGGATCCGGGCGGCGGCGAACACGCACGAGGTGGAACTTCGCCGACGACATCGTCGTCGACGTCGCCGAGGCCATGTCCGACGACAAGGTTCGCGCCTGCCTCGAAGCCGGGTTCGCACGACACCCTGAGCGGCTTCGCGCGGCTACCGAGGATCCGGTATTCGTCGCTGCCGCTTCAGTCCGCGCGGGCCGGGTCCACGCCTGCGTCGCAGGTGCGACTCGCCCCACTCCGGACGTGTTGCGGGCAGGCCTGCGCATCGTCGGACTCGCCCCCGGCATCAAGACGCTGAGCAGTGCCTTCCTCATGGTGCTACCCGACGGCAGGCAGCTGACGTTCTCCGACTGCGCCGTCGTCCCCGCCCCGTCCGCCGAGGAGCTGGCCGACATCGCCATCGCGGCCGCCGCCACCCATCTCAGCCTGACAGGGCAGGAGCCGGTGATCGCGATGTTGTCGTTTTCCACCAAGGGCAGCGCGGCCCATCCCGACGTGGACACGGTGAACGCGGCGACATCGCTTGTGCGCGAACGGGCTCCCGAGTTACGAATCGACGGCGAGCTGCAGCTCGACGCGGCCCTTGTCGAGTCGGTCGCCGAAGCCAAGGCTCCCGGGTCCGACGCGGCGGGGGAGGCCAACGTCTTGGTCTTCCCCAACCTCGGCGCCGGAAATATCGGATACAAGACTCGCCGAACGCCTCGGCGGCGCCATGGCGCTCGGGCCGATCCTGCAGGGACTGTCGGCACCGCTGAACGATCTCTCCCGCGGGTGCAGCAGCCGCGACATCGAGGTGATGTCCCTGCTGAGCGCGGTGCAGGCCATCCGTCCCTAGGCCGTGATGGCCGTCATCGCTCCCGCGGCGATCACCAACGCGATGACCGCCGTCCGGAACGCGCGTTCTGGCAGGCGGTGCGCGATCCATAGCCCCCCGACGTTTCCGAGCAATCCCGCCGCGACGAAGATTGGAAGCGCCGGCCAGAGTATCGAGTGCGGGATCTGGCCGCGTACCCCGAGGATGATCAGAGACACCGCGCTGACGACGGTGAAGTACCCGGCCAAATCCGCGATGAAGACAAGGGGCGGCACGCGCGCCCTCGCGAGCAGTAGAGCCGGGGGCGGGCCGTTGAGTGATGTGGTGGTGCTCAGGAAGCCACCGACAGCGCCCGTTGCGACCTCAGCGGCAGACGAGGGCGAGCGGGGCTCGCCCCGGTTGGGAAGAATCATGCTGATACCGCAGAGCACTGCGAGAACGCCTGCCGCGAGTTTCAGGATGTGCAACGGAAGCACGTCCAAGACCACGGCCCCGGCCCAGGCACCCGGAATACTCCCGAGTGCAAAAAGACCCACGCGTGACCAGACGACGTGTGCACGCAGCTGGAACGTCGCTGCAGATCGGGTCACCAGTCCCACAACGAGATTGACGAATACCACCTCAGGCACACTGAGGCCCGCCAACAGCATCAGCGGTGTCGCGACAAGAGCAGTTCCAAAGCCCGTTGCCCCACCGACAAGGGAAGCAAATGCGACGCAGACGCAGCCGAGTGCGAGCGTCAAAAGGCCACTCAGAGTTGGTAACCCGAGGGCATGATGTCGGCGATCGCTTGGGCCGTCTCGATCACGAGGTGTCCGAGCCGCGGGATCCGGTCATCGGGTATCCGGATCTCGGGGCCTTGGACGGCCAGCGCGGTGGACGCGACCCCGTCCGTAGTCAGGACGGGAGCTGCAACGCCATAGACGCCAGGGATTCGCTCGCCCCTGTTGATGCTGAACCCGCGTTTCACGGATCTCTTCAAGGTCGTGCAGCAGCTCCCGCGGTGAGGTGATCGTCGTCGGTGTCAGCCGGTTCAGCTCACCGAGGCGAGCCACCTCCTCATGCAGGTCGCGTGCGAACGCGAGTATCACTTTGCCGGTACTGGTGCAGTACAGCGGGATCCGCGCGCCAACCGGTTGGATGAATCGCAACGGATGCTGAGATTCGACCCGCAGAACGACCAATCCCTCGTCGCCGTCGCGGATGACCAAGTTGACAGATTCTCCTGTGGACTCCGACAGTCGCTCCAGCAGCGGCATCGCCTCATCGAATCCCAGGGTGCGCTCCGCCGCACGCCCGAGCAGATAAGCCGCAGAACCCAAGCGATAACGTTCGGTTTGCGCGTTCTGCACGGCGTACCCGGCGGCAACCAACGCCCGAAGGATCCTGTGCGCCGTGCTCGCATGCAGGTCCAGCGCCCGCGCCAGCTCGATGACTCCGACGTCGCTCCCCGCGTCGCGCAGCACGCCCAGCACGGCCAATGCGCGTGCGATCGTCTGCGTACCGGCGACCTGTTCGTTTCGGGGCGGCTCTGCCGCCGTGCTCACGCCTGTCCCCTTTCCCACATGGTCAACGCAATCTAGCAAGAGCGGCATGGGGTAGGGCATACCTCTCAGGCGCTAGTCCGTGCCGCCATCGGCGTAACTCCGAAGTTTTGCAGAGCCTGTTCCACCTGGCTGGGGACGTCGATCACGGTAGCTCCCGCCTGGGTCAGCGCGTCGACCTTCGACTGACCACTGCCGCGGTGGCCGGTGACGATGGCGCCTGCGTGACCCATGCGGCGGTCGGGAGGAGCGCTGCGCCCGGCAATGAAGGACACCACTGGTTTGCGGATGCCGGCGATCAGCTCAGCGGCGTCCTCTTCCATGGTTCCCCCGATCTCGCCAACCAACACGATCGCGTCTGTGCCGGGATCGGCGTCGAGGATGCGGATCGCGTCCGTCGTGGTGGTACCAAGGATCGGGTCGCCACCGATACCGATGAACGCAGACTGCCCATAACCCGCGGTGACCAAATTGAGCGCCAGCAGGGTGCCCAGGCTGCCACTGCGGGAGACAACACCGATGTTGCCCGGCTGGAAGATGTTCTTGGCGAAGCCCGGCATGATGCCAACCGATGCCTCACCGGGCACGACGAGGCCCGCGGTGTTCGGGCCGAGCACCTGGACTCCGCGGTCGCGTGCTTCGGCAAGGACATACATCACGTCGTGGTAGGGCACGTGCTCGGTGAGGAACACGACTTTGCGAACGCCTGCATCGATGGCGTCCAGCACCGCCGCCTTGGCGGCCAGCGGCGGGACGAACATCACGGCCACGTCGAGCCTGTGAGTCTTCGCGGCTTCCACGACCGAGTCGTAGACCGGTATCCCGGCCACCGTCTGGCCACCCTTTTTGGGGGTCGCCCCTGCGACCACGTTGGTGCCGCACTCGATCATCCGCTCGGTCCAGAATGATCCCTGTTTGCCGGTGATTCCCTGTACGACGACGGTCTCGTTTCCGGTGACAATCATCAGTGCGCTCCCTCGTTGACTAGAACGTTCTCGTGTCCGGCGGCCGCGACCGCGGCCCGCACCGCGTCGTCCATGAGGTCGTAGGGCTGCAACCCGAGCCGATCACGGACCAAGGCGATGGCTTCGTCTTCGCCGGTGCCGTGGATGGAGAAGAACACCGGGATTTCGGGCCGAAGTTCCTCGATCGCGGTGACCACACCTTCGGTCATCACGTCGGTGCGGGCGAACGCCCCGCAGAAGTTGACCAGCAGGCTGCGGACGTTCGGGTTCTTCAACACCAGCGCGAGCGCGGGGGTGGCCTTGGTGTAGGCGTCGCCGCCGATCTCCAGGAAGTTGGCAGGGCTGCCGCCGTAGTGGTTGACGGCGTCGAGGGTGGCCATGGTGAGCCCCGCGCCATTGGCGAGCACGCCAACGGTGCCGTCCAGCTCGATGAATTGCAGGCCCAGCTTTGCGCCCTCGTCTTCGAGGACGGACGCTTCCTCGGCCTGACCGCTCTCCAGGCTCCGCATGAATTTGTCAGTTTGCCGCGCCAGCGCGCCCGGATCCAGAGAGACCTTCGCGTCCAGCGCGACCACGCGCGCGTCGTCGGTGAGCACCAGCGGATTGACCTCCACCAGGTCGGCCTGCACCTGCAGATACACCGCGTACAGCCCGATCAGGGCCGCGGCGACGGACGCCTGCTCGGCATCGGTCAGGTCGGTGCCCGACAGCAGCGCGGCGGCGTCCACCGGCGAGAGTCCGGCCCGGATGTCGATCGGCAGCCGCAGCACCTTCTCCGGTGCGCTGGCGTTGACCTCCTCGATGTCCATCCCGCCCTCGACGGAGAACAGGACCAGCGGCCCCTTGCTGGCCGGGTCGTTGAGGACGGCGGCGTAGAGCTCGCGCGCGATCGGCAACGCCTGCTCCACGAGCACCGCGGTGACCGGGAACCCGTTGATCGGCTTCCCGAGTAGGTTCGCCGCGGCCTGTCGCGCTTGCGCTGGGGTGTCGGCGAACTGGATGGCACCGGATTTGCCGCGCTTGCCGGCCGGGATCTGGGCCTTGATGACGACCCGCCCGCCGAGGGCACTTGCGATCGTCGCGGCCTCGGCTGCATCCCTGGCCACCGCACCATCAGGAGTGGCGAGGCCGCCCTGCGAGAGCAGGCTTTTTCCTTGGTACTCAAGAAGTTTCACGATTCACCGTCCGTACGTGTCGAAGTAGTGGCCCCACATTTGCTCCTCGGTGGGAACGCGCGGAGGTATGACCCGCGCCACTCGGGTGATGTTCAGGAAGTGCTTGTAGGAGAGGTTGTCGCTGATGCTGTTGCCTGCCCAGGTGCCCGCGCCCATGGTCAGCGTGAAGCCGAGGCCGTTGTCGAAGCCGCCGCCGGTGCCGAAGCAGTGCGCCTGGTTGACCAGCACCCGGGCCACCCGCAACCGCTCTGCGACGTCCCGGACGCGCTCGTCGTCGAAGGTGTGGATGCCGCACGAGTGGCCGGCTCCCTGGAAGTCGAGCAGCTGCTGGATCCGCTGCAGCCCCGCGTCGAAGTCCTGATAGCGGTAGACGGTGAGCACCACCGACAACTTCTCGCCGCTGAAGGGATACTCCGGACCAACGCCGTCCTCTTCGACCATGAAGAAGTCCGCCTCGCGGGCCTCGGGCGCATCGAGCCCGGCGAGCGCGGCGATCTTCTCCGGCGGCTGGGCCGTGACCGCGGAATTGAGCTTGCCGTCGGGCCACATCGCGGCCTGCAGCCTCGCCTTCTCCGGCGCCGTCAGCAGGTAGCCGCCCTGGGAGCGCAGGTGGTTCAGCGCATCGTCGTACACGGCAGCGTCGATGTGCACCGAGTTCTCCGAGGAGCAGCTCGTCGCATAGTCGAATACCTTGCTGCGCTTGATCTTATCGGCGGCATCGGCGAGGTCCGCGTCGGCGGCGATGATCACCGGAGCGTTACCTGCCCCGACCCCGATCGCCGGGGTGCCGCTGCTGTAGGCCGCCCGCACATTGCGCTGAGAACCGGTGACGACGACCAGATCCGCCTGGCGCATCAGTTCATTCGTCAACGCCTTGCTCGGTTCGGCGATGAACTGCACGAGATCGCGCGGTGCACCCACCTTGTCGAGTTCCGCGTGGATGTATTGCACCAACAACGCACACGTGGAGGCACCCTTGGGCGACGGCGAAAGGATCACGGCGTTGCCGCCCTTGAGCGCCATTATCGTCTTGTTCGCCGGAGTGGCAGCGGGATTGGTGGAGGGGCACACGGCCGCCACCACGCCGACCGGCTTGGCGTACTCGGTGATGCCGAGTGCCGTGTCCTCACCGATGACCCCGACCGACCGCGCTCCCGTCAGATCGCGCAAGGTGCCGATGGTCTTGCGCTGGTTCTTGGTGACCTTGTCCGCGACACAGCCGAGACCGGTGGCCTGCACGCTCAGCTCGGCCAGCGCTTTGGCACGCTCGGGCTCGTAGATCGCCCAGGCGGCAGCGGCGACCACGTCGTCGACTCGCTCCTGGGAGTAGGTCTCGAATTCCGCCTGCGCGGCGCGAGCCCTGGTGATGAGGCGACCGATCTCAGCGGCGACGTCGCCCGAGTCGCCCGAATTGGTCGAGTCCAGCTTCTCTGACATGTCCGATCCTCCCGCGATGATGTCGACGGAACGCCCGTAGGTTGCGAGCCATCCGACGTCGACTCGACGCTTTCCGGGCTTATTTCAACATATGATAGCACGTTCCAAAAACACTGCTTGGCGCTGCCATCTGCGTCAACCAGGGTGATTATTCACCACCTGTGACCGTTGACACACGGCTCGATCCTGTTCTACGGTCGGAATTGGTATTGCATTCCATATTCTGAAAAGAGGACGGACGATGTCGGATCCAGTCACTGGCGACGGGTCGGCCCAACAGGGCGGAACCGCGACGGCCACCAGCTTCTCGCACGGGGGGACACGGACCGTCCGACCTTCGGCACCACGCCGGACGTTTCTCGAGTCATTCCGCCACCGGGTGCGTACAAAAGTCCTGGTTCTGTTGTGCCTGATGTACCTGATCACCTACATGGACCGGGTCAACATCTCCACGGCCGCCCCGTTCATCAAGGATGATCTGGGCCTCAACAACACACAGCTCGGCCTTGCGCTCGCCGCCTTCTCGATCCCCTACGCCTTCTTCCAGATCTTCGGCGGCATCCTCGGCGACAAGTTCGGGCCACGGAAAGTCCTCTTCATCGTCGGTCTGATGTGGGCCCTGGCCACCCTGTGCACCGGCTTTGCCGTCGGGCTGGTCTCACTCTTCGCCGCCCGCCTCGCCCTCGGGTTCGGGGAGGGGGCATCCTTCCCCACCGCCACCACCGCGATGGCCAAATGGTTGCCCCTCGAACGCCGTGCGTTCGGTCAGGGCATCACACATGCCTTCGCCCGGGTCGGCAACGCCATCGCCCCGTTGGTGGTGGCCGGGCTTATCGCACTGTGGAACTGGCGGCTGGCCTTCTTCGTCTTCGGTGTCATCAGCTTGCTCTGGGCCTTCGCCTGGGTGCTCTACTACCGGGACCGGCCTGCCGACCACCCGAAGATGACCGACGAGGAGCTGGCGGAGCTGACCACCGACCAGCAGCGAGACGTCCGTCCCCCGGTCCCGTGGAAGATGATGTTCGCCCGGATCCTGCCGGTGACGTTCGTCGACTTCTGCTACGGGTGGATGCTGTGGGTTTACCTGACCTGGATCCCGTCCTTCTTCCACGAGAGCTACGGCCTCGAGCTCAAGAAGTTCGCGCTGTTCTCGGCACTGGTGCTGGTCGGTGGCGTGCTCGGCGACATGGTCGGCGGCATGCTTTCCGACTACCTGCTCCGTCGCACCGGCAGCCTCAAGATCGCGCGCCGTGCCGTGCTCGTCGTCGGCCTGCTGGGTTCGTTCGTGTTCATCCTGCCGACGCTTTTCACCCACCAACTCGCATTGACCACGGTGTGCCTCGGCGTCGCGTTCTTCCTGCTGGAGCTCACCAACCCGGTGATCTGGTCGATCCCAATGGACATCGCCCCGAACCATGCGGGCACGGCCGGCGGGCTGATGAACACCGGATTCGGCATCGCGGGCATCATCTCGCCGATCATCTTCGGCCACCTCATCGACGTCACGGGCAGCTTCGTCGCATCCTTCTCGCTCTCCGCCGCCCTGTTGGTGGTCGGCGGTCTGGCCGCGCTGTGGATCGACCCCACCAATCGGTTACCCGATGTTTCCGTCAGCGAGCCCGCAAAGGTTGGCTGAGAATGTGGGCGACCAGGTCTCGGACCGGCCCGGCGGGAGGGTTCCGCGGGCCGGTCCAGATCGCCCGCAGCTGGCGGCGCAGGTCGATGCCGCTGACCCGCACTCGACCGAGCCGATGGCTGGCGAGGTCGTCGGCGACGGCGAGCTCGCTGAGGACCGCGGGCCCTGCGCCGGCGAGGACGGCGGCACGCACGGCGGAGGTGGTGGACAACACCAGCGCAGGCGGAGCCTGCACGCTGTGCCGTCCGAGTGCCGCGGTGAGCGCGGCACGTAACGCGTAGCGGGTGCCCGACCCTTCCTCGCGGCTGACCAACGGGATCTCGTTCAACTCCGCGGCCGTGATAGTCCGCGCCTTTCGCACCCAGGGGTGATCTGGCGGCAGGACGACGACCAGCTCATCGCGTGCGACCACCCGGCTGCGCAACCCGCGGGGGATATACGGCCCCTCGATGAAGCCGACGTCGGCCTCCCCCTGGCGAACCTGTTCCACCACGGTGTCGCTGTTGGCGGCGGTGAGCACCACCTCGGCCGCCTCACCGCGGGCGCGCGAAAGTGCCTGCAGCGAAACCAGCCAGCCGGGTAGCAGGTGCTCGGCAATGGTCAGGCTGGAGCTCACCCGCACATGCATTCGCAGGTCGTGCCGCAGCGCCGCCAGGCCGGCGTCCAGCTCGCCTGCCACGTCGAGCAGCCGTGCGGCCCACTGGGCCACCACCACTCCGGCGGGAGTGAGCGTCGAGCCGTGCTTGGTACGCACCACCAGCTGCACACCGGTCTGCGCCTCGATCGAAGTGATCCGCGCCGACACGGCCTGCTGGGTGACACCGACCTCCCGCGCGGCGGCATTGAGGCTGCCTGTGTGCGCGACGGCGAGCAGCACCTCCAGCGCGCCCAGCTCGGGCATCCGCGGGCTCAGCGTCACCACACCAAGGTAGTCGCTCACAAGGTGGCCTTGTATCTAACCGACCGGCTGCACTCCGAGTTGACGACCGACGAGGGGCCGACGGGCTGGCCGCAACGTCGCTGCGACGTCGATGAGGGCCCGTGCCGACGGGCTCTCCGCAGCCCCTGTCACCACGGGCACGCCGCTGTCGCCGGCCTCGCGCAGGGCCGCGTCCAATGGCACCCGCCCCAGCAGCGGCGCCCCAAGCTCGCCCGCAAGTCGCTCCCCGCCTCCTGCACCGAACAACGCGGAGCGACCCTCGCAGTGCGGGCAGATCAGCTCGGACATGTTCTCCACCACCCCGGCGACCGGCATCCCCACGTCGCGGGCCATGACGCCGACGCGGCTCGCCACGGTCCTGGCCGCCTGCTGCGGCGTCGTGACCACGAGTAGTGATGCTTCCGGCAACAATTCCAGCACCGACAGCGTCACGTCCCCCGTGCCAGGGGGGAGGTCGAGCAGCAAGACGTCGAGCGGGCCCCAGTGCACATCGTGCACGAACTGGGTCAGCGCCTTGTGCAGCATCGGACCGCGCCAGACGATGGGTTCCTCTTCCTCGACCAAGAACCCGAGCGACATCAGCCGGACGCCATGGGCCTGGACCGGAAACATGGTCTCGTACATGGCGATTGGGCTGCGCCGCACTCCGAACAACTGCGGCACCGAATAACCCCACACGTCGGCGTCGAGTAGCCCGACCGACTTGCCTTGCCGGGCAAGGGCCACGGCCAGGTTGGCAGCGATACTGGACTTGCCGACGCCGCCCTTGCCGCTGGCGACCGCGAACACCGTGGACGGCCGCTGACGCGCCGACCGGCGCCCTGTCCGCCAAGAATCGCTCCGCCAGTGCGCGGCGTTCGGCCTCGGTCATCACGGTGAAGTTGACGTGCACATCACCGGTCCTGGTCACCGCGGACGCCGCGGAGGTGACGTCACGGGCCAGTAGCTCGGTCATCGGACAACCGGCCGTCGTCAGGGCGAGCTCGATCTCGACCCGGCCGTTGCGGCCGGTCGTGACTCCGCGGATCATGTCGAGCTCACCGAGCGAGCGGTGTAGCTCCGGATCTAGCACGGCGTCGACCGCGCCCCGAACGGCGGCGACATCTACAGGTTCGCGCCTCAGTCTCAACACCGCAGTTCCTCTCGTCGTACCGTGCTTTCTGCGGCCAACGTCTCGAGGACCCGAGCGGTATTGGCGGCCCGGTGTGACCACCACGCGCTCACATCATCGGCGGTGCGCGCGGCGGATCGCTCCGACCATCGCCGGGCGTGGTCGCCGAGCCACCTCAGCGTCGCGGCCGTATCCTGCTCGAGCATGGCCTTCAGGGCGAAGCGGCGTTCACCGCGCCGAAGCCCGACGCCCACCTGACCACCACACACGGCGAGGTCCCGGTAGGTGAGGACCACGCCGGAGCGGATCGGGGCCACCAGTGCGTCGAGCGTCTCGTCGAGGGAGTCGGCGGTGTCCATGCCTGGCGGGGCGGCGCGCAGGGCCAGCGGCAGCATCTCGGCAGGCCCGAGATCGGTGTATTCGGCGCGCAATGCCCCCTCGGTCAGCTGTGCCCACGCTGCCACAGAGGTGATGCCCAGCTCGGTGACGGCGTGCAGGTAGCCCGGCGCCCAGCTCCAGATGTGCTCGTGAAAGAGGGTGGCTCTGGTCCTGCGGAGCTGTGACCGAACCCGCGCTGCGGATGCGCCCTGCTCGGCTTCGCCGAGCTCTGCATAGAGCATGAGCAGCGCTCCGAGGTGGTCGGCATCCTCCGGTGCCCGCAGGCCGAGGACTCGCCAGAATCCGGCGATGCGGTCTAGGCCCTCGCCCCCGAGCTTGCCCTCGGGACCCAAATGGATCGCCCCGTGCGGAGGGGCACTGAGCACGAAGGCATCGGTGTGCTCGACGCCGGTCGGGATCGGCAGGTCCAGCGCCGCACAAAGGGCGCCGTTGTCCGGCGGCGGTGTCAGTACCACCGCGCCCAGCGAGCGGAACAGCTCCCAGGCGCTAGGTGCGATGGGCATGGTCCCGACCCCCTACGAGGAAGGCCTCGGCGGTGGGTTTGAGCGGACGCATCAACCAGCTGGGCCTGCGCATGCCCTGCGGTGACGACCATCCGGCCGGGCGGGTCATCGCCAACCACTCGGCGTAGACCTCGCGCGCCTTGGAGGTGTCGACGGAGATGTCGCCCGCCTGGTCCTGCGGTCCGGCGGGAACGACCCGGACGGCCTGGTGCCAGCAGTGCATGCCCGAGATGGGATCCGGATGCACCGGGAAGGTCAGGTTCTGGTGCACTCCGGTGTCGCTCCACCAGATGCGCTGGGTGTTCGGATCGCTGCTGGCGTACGGGCGCCACGTTCTTGAGCCGCTGCATCGTCCAATCGTCGCCCTGGTGCTGCAGGTCGACGGTGGCCATCATGCCGCCGGCATAGCCCTGCTGGTCGGCCGTGCGCCACCGGCCCATGTGGTGACTGCAGGCCACGACGCCGGGTCGGATTCCCTCGGTGATCCATGACTTGGCGACGAAGTAGCCGATGTCGGTCTGTACCCGGACCAGGTCCCCGGTGTGGTGGACGCCGAGCCGCCGCGCATCGGTGGGGTGGATCCACACCGGATTGGTGTGGGCGAGCTCGTCGAGCCACATCGAGTTCGCCGAGCGGGTGTGCACCTGCGTGGGTAGCCGGAACGTCGACAACAGCACCATCTGATCGTGGGCCAGCGCGTCGGGGTGGACGTGGCTCTTGATGTAGCCGGGCAACGCGTGCTCGGGCCATCCCCAGTCGGCCAATGTCGAGGAGTAGAACTCCAACTTGCCTGACGGGGTCGGGAAGCCTTGCCGCACAACGCCGTCGACATCGATACCCACCGCCCTGCGCCCTTCGTCGTCGGGGGCGGGGGCGCCCATCGGCACGATGTTGGGATTAGCGGGCTTCGGCGTGGAGGTGTACACCCGGCCCAACGGCGTGACGTTGACATCTGCCAATTCCTCGGCAGGCACCTCGAACGTGTACTGGGCGCCAAGGCCCTTGGTGATCTCGAAGGCGCCGTAGCGGCGCATGAACTCCAGCGGTGTCAAGCCTTCCGCTTTTGCCCGCTCGGGCAAACCGGGCACGGAGTTCTCGAACATCCAGCCGTAGTACTCGTCGACCGAGAGTTTCTCGCCGGGGTTGGCCCGCGACTCGTGGTACTGCCGGATGCCAAGGGCACCATCGGGATCGATGCGCCAAGACAGCGCGATCCACCACTCGTTCTCCTCCCAAACCTCGCCGGGGTTCACCTCCCGACTGTCGGTGATCGTCTCGCCGAGGCGCTCCCGCGCCGCCCGCAGCACGGGCTGGCGGAAGCCGATCCACTGACCGTCGTACTGCTCGTAGGAGTGGGTATCGTGCCGCTCGGAGCTGTGCCCCATCGGCAACACATAGTCGGCGAGGTAGGCCGACTCGTTCCAGGTCGGCGTCAAGGCGACGAAGCAGCCCACCATCTTCTCGTCGGTGAGCACCTCCATCCACGACAGGCCGTCCGGGTTGGTCCACACCGGGTTGTAGACGCGGATGAAGTAGGTGTCGAGCTTGCCCCGGCCCTCCTTGAGAAAGTCCGGCAACAGGAACGACATCTCGTTTTGCGCAAGCGGGTACTCCAACGGCCACGTCAGTTCCTGCCACACCCCAGGGTGCGGAGGGGTGTGAATTGGCTTGGGCACGAACTTGTTCCATGAATTGGCGAACAGCCCACCTTCGGTGCCGATCGACCCGAGCAGTGCCGAGATCAGCACCAGCGTGCGGCTGACCTGCCAGCCGCCGAGGTTCGAGGCGGCAGCTGAGCGCCAACAGTGCGACGAGAAGCGGGTGCCCGCGCCGGCGACCGTCTCGGCGACCTCTTCCAGTGTGGCGGCGTCGATGCCGGACTCGGCCGAGGCGTAGGCGAAGGTGAACTCGTCGTACAGCGTCGCGAGCTCGGCCTCGAAGGTCGCGAAGTCCTGGGGCAGCTCGGGCCGACAGGTCTGCAGGTACTCCTCCCAATTCCACCACTTCCGCACGAACTCACGGTTGTAGCGGCCGGTGACGATGAGATGCCGCGCGACGGCCAGGTTGATCGCGGCTTCGCTGCCCGGCTGCGGAGAAAGCCAGTAATCGGCGTGCGTGGCGGTGTTGGACATCCTGGTGTCCAGCACGATGACCTTGGCGCCGTTGGCCCGGGCCTCGATGATGCGCTGGGCGTGCGGATTGAAGTAGTGGCCCGCTTCCAGGTGCGAGCTGATCAGGTAGATCACCTTGGCGTTGGCGTGGTCCGGACTGGGCCGGTCGGTCCCCATCCAGAATTGGTAGCCGGTGCGCCCGCCGCTCGAGCAGACGTTGGTGTGTGAGTTGTGGCCGTCCACGCCCCAACTGGCCAGCACCCGTTCGGTGTAGCCGTCCTCGCCGGGCCGGCCGATGCTCACCATGATCTCGTTCTGTCGTTCCTCGATGATGGCCGCCCGGATGCGGGCGGCGATGGCATCGAGCGCGTCGTCCCAGCTCACCCGCTCCCACTGGCCCGAGCCCCGCTCACCCACGCGCCGCAACGGGTAGAGGATCCGGTCGGGATCGGTCACCTGGTTGATCGTCGACGGCCCCTTGGCGCAGTTGCGGCCGCGCGAACCGGGATGTTCAGGGTTGCCCTCGAACTTCCGCACATGCAGATCCTCGCGGTCGACGTAGGCCAACAGCCCGCACGCCGACTCGCAGTTGAAGCACGTCGTCGGCACCAGCATGTAGTGGTGCTCCTCCTGCCGCGGCCATGCGCGGGAGCCCACCTCGACCCAGTCGTCCCAGCGCTCCTTGGGCGGGAACGCGGACAGGTGAACGCCGCTCGGGCCCTGATAGAAGGTTTCGCCTCGGGCCTCGACGTCCTTGCGGGCGGCGGAGACCCGCTCGGCGCGGGCGGAAAAGGATCGTGCCACGGAATCTCCTCAGGCAAGTGGGACGGATTGGCCGGCCTGCACATAGGCGTGCTCGTGCGCCAGCAACCCGATGAGAGCGAACGGCACGGCGACGACACCGATCCACGGCGCCGCGACGGACACGGCCACCGCGAGGACGCCCGCCATGAAGATCCGCG
>CAVYCT010000044.1:0-302464 GCA_963766945.1 uncultured Actinomycetota bacterium | reverse complement strand
TCGTCGTCGTGGCGCCGTGCAGCATCAACATCGACCGGGCCAGCCGTTCGACGTCTGGCGCTCCTTGCGCGGGTCATGTCGCCGGGCTGCTCGGCCTTCTCTTCTGCCTCGGCCTGCGCTTGAGGTTCTCCTCGACCTCGACATGCCACTTCTCGTTGGCGGCGGTGGTGTCGACCTCGATCTCGAAGCGGTCGGTCATGTCCGGCGTCACGTCGGCGACGTCGACATAGAACTGCTGATACCACCGGCGCATCTGATAGACCGCGCCGTCCTCCTCGACCAGCAGGGGGTTGTCGATGCGGGTCTTGTGCTTCCAGATCTCGACGTCCTGCAGGAAGCCCTTGCTGACGCCGTCGGTGAACGTCCGTGGCCAGCTTCTCGGTCATCGCCTCGTCCAGGCCCTTGGGCTTCTCGACGATGACGCCCCACTGCAGCACGAACGAGTCCTGGCTGACCGGGTAGTGGCAGTTGATCAGGATCGACTCGGCCTTGTAGCCGCCGTAGTTGTTGTGCAGCCAGTTGATCATGAACGACGGCCCGAAGTACGACGCCTCCGAGTCCAGGTGCGCCTCGCCGTACGAGGTACCCAGGTCGTTCACGTCGGGCCGGCCGACGTTGTGCAGGTACTGCGAGGCGATGTGGCCCTCGAAGACGTTCTTGAAGTACGTCGGCAGACCGAAGTGGATGTAGAAGAAGTGCGCCATGTCGGTGACGTTGTCGATGATCTCGCGGCAGTTGGAGCCCTCGATGAGCATCCGGTTCCACTTCCAGTCCGTCCACTCGTCGCTGGCGGACTCCGGCAATCTCGGGGATCCGCACCTCCGGCGGCGGCGGATTGCCCTCGTGGTCGTGCCAGACGAACAGCAGTCCGCCGCGCACGTCGGTGGTCCAGGAGCGGGTGCGGGCCAACCGCGGCGTGCGCTTGGCGTAGGGCACCAGCTTGCACTTGCCGTCGCCGCCCCAGCGCCAGTCGTGGAACGGGCAGGCCACCTCGTCGCCCTTGATGGTGCCCTGGGACAGGTTGCCGCCCATGTGCCGGCAGTAGCCGTCGAGGACTTGCAGGTCGCCCTTGGAGTCGGCGAAGACCACCAGCATGCCGCCGAATATCTCGACGCCGTGGGGCTTGCCGTCCCGGAATTCCTGCGACCGGGCCCAGGCAGTGCCAGCCGCGCGCATACCGGTCCGGCAGCGCGCCGGTGTCGATCTCGCGAATGCCTGCGGTTTCGGTAGTCACGGTGGGCCTCCCGTTTCTGTGTCTCTAACTAGAACACGTTACAGTTTTTCCCTGCCGCCGCGCAATCTAAACGCGTTCTACCTGCGGTATATCTAGACAATGCCGCTGTACTCATTCGAAGGCCGCTCACCGACGATCGACCCCAGCGCCTTCATCGCCCCCACCGCCACATTGATCGGTGACGTGCACGTCGAGGCGGGTGCGTCGGTGTGGTTCAACGCGGTCATCCGTGCCGACTTCGCCCCGATCATCATCCGGGAGGGCGCCAACGTGCAGGACTGCTGCGTGCTGCACGCCCCGCCGGGCATTCCCGTCGACGTCGGACCCGGCGCCACCGTCGCGCACAGCTGCGTCATCCACGGGGTTCACATCGGCGCCCAGGCCGTGATCGCCAACCACTGCACGGTCCTCGATGGCGCGGTCATCGGGCCCGCAGCCTGATCGCCGCGCACTCGCTGGTGATCGGCGGAACGAAGATCCCCGACGAGGTGGTGGTCGACCGGCGCGCCCGCGAAGGTACGGGGCCCGATCGCGGGCACCGGCGCCGAGATGTGGGTGAACACCAACCCCGGCGCCTACCAGGATCTGGCCCGTCGCTACGTCACGGGCTTGCAGCCGATTCCCGAATAGCGCGCGTACCGTAGGCCCATGTCGATCGGTCAGGTCGCTGCGCTGTGGCGATACCCGGTGAAGTCGCTCGGCGGTGAGCAAATCGAGCATGCCGACATCGGGTCGCGCGGACTGCTCGGCTGACCGGATGTGGGCCGTGCGCGATCTCGAACGCGACGTCACGGCATCGGCGCGGCAACTTACCGTGCGTTGCTGACCGCCACGGCTCGATACGCCGGCCCGGTTCCATCCGACGCCGGGCCCGGGTAACGCCCCGGAGGTCGAAATCACCTTCCCCGACGGCACGGTCATGTCGAGCAGTGACGACAGCGTGCACGCCAAGCTCTCCGAACTGGCCGACCGTGACGTCGGCTGACCGCGCTGCCGCCCGCCGACGACACCAGCCTGCAACGCCTGACTCGCCAGGAGCGCTCCGAAAATGTCTGCCGGCGTTCCTTCGCACTGACTTCGGCATCGCCGAGGAGGAGAAGCTGCCGGATATGTCGATGTTCCGGATGTCCGATCTGGTGACTCTTCGCCCGCTACTCCACGCCGCCGGGCATGTTCGTCGACCTGGCTCCCGTCCACGTGCTGAGCCAAACCAGCCTGGCCACCATCGGCGCCGAAATCGGCACCGACCTGGATGTACGTCGCTTCCGGCCAATGTGCTGCTGGCGCTTGACGATCCGGATGGCGACTTGCCGGAGTCGCAGTGGACCGGGGCGCACCTCACGGTCGGCGGTGTGGGTCTCAATGTCCTGATGCCGACGATCCGCTGCGTCGTGCCCAGCCGCGCGCAACCGGGATTCGAGGTCGATCGCCGCATCACCAAGGCGGTGGCCGTCAAGGCGCAGCGGTGCCTGGGAATCTATTGCGGTGTGGGTTCGGACGGCGCGGTCCGCGTCGGCGACGAGGTCGGCCATTCGACTGGCGGGCGCGCCGAGGCGACTTCGCTGTCGGCGGCCGACGCGGCGCGCGAAGCGGTTCGCTCTCGAGTGCGCTGACCGGGGCGGCGGACCGGCTTGTCGCGCTAACGCTGTCGGGTGCCATCCTCGTGCCCGCGACCGTGACGTTGCCGTCACGCTGAGCCGCGATGGTGACGCTGCCGTCACGCTCGGCGGGCGAGCGCCGTTCGAACGCGCCGAAGGATGTCGGATGGCCGATCCTTCGCTGTCACCCGGATCGACGATCCAACCCGCATTGTGGAGCAACTCCATACGCGTGATGTCCCAGGCGAATTGCCGTTCATCCGTCCGGTGGTGGCCTCCGTCGTATTCGACTGCGAGGTGAATGTCCTCCCAGCCCATATCGAGCCGAGCAATGAGTTGGCCGCGGCGGTCGTACACGGGGATCTGCGTCTGCGGTCGCGGCAAGCCCGCGTCCATCAGCAGCAATCGCAGCCAGGTCTCGCGTGGCGATTCGGCTCCGCCGTCGACGAGACCGAGCACCCATCGCGCCGTGCCTGATGCCGCGGCGGCCCGGGTACCGACCGGCGAGCAACTCGACGTCGGCAAGTTTGAGATCTGTTGCGCGTGCTGAGCGCGTCGATTGCGGGGATGGCGACTTCGACGGGATACCAGCAGGCCAGGTCCATGGCGGTGCGTTCCGGCGTACGTGACCGGCATGCCGCCGATGTGGACGATCTCGACGTCGGCGATGGCGTCGCCCCACACTTTGAGGTTATCGAGTCGATGACGATTGTCGTGGATGAGCTCGACGGGTCTGGCTGCATCAACCCATTTGGAGCCATGCAATGCCGATGCGGTGAAGCCCGCAATCGTGGCCTGGCGCCGTGACCACAACCAACCGGCTTGAGCGCGCGCGAGAGGTGTCAGCTCAATGCCTTTGGCGACGTACACATCGCGAAAGAGCTTGGTGTAGCTGCTGCGCAGCCGGCTCGCAGAAGCATCGCCCTTCGCGATCGCCTCACTGCCGATGAATGGCTCCCCCATGGCGGGAGTATGCGACCGCACACCGACATGTCCTCCAGCGTGACGCTGCGGCCACCCTCTGCCGCGAACGGGACGCCGACGTCACGTTCGACGCAGAGGCTAAATCTTTCGGGCGCTGGCGGCGGCGCTGTCGAGTTCCCAGTAGGCGCGCAGCGCGACGATCTTGCCCTCGTCGTCGACGCGATAGGTGAACACGCCCTTGGCGATGACCTCGTATCCGGCGGCCCTGATCACGATGTTGCCGACGTTGGCTTCCTCGTTGCCGCACTGGTAGGTCTCGACGAAGTTGAACTGCAGCTCGCTCGGCGCGATCGCCATGTCGTAGAACTTCGCGATCGCCTCCTTGCCGCGGTGGCCCTTGCCCTCCGGGTCGAAATGCGACGGGCCGATCGGATCCTCGACGACGGCATCGTCGGCGAAGTTGGCCAGCCATGCGTCCTTGTCGTGCGCGATCGCCGCTTCGCGGGAACGCTTGCCCGCCAGGTGAACCGGGGCGTCCGGGTTGGTGACCGTCACTGCCTCATCCTGCCAACCCGAGTGGATGTAGGTTTCGGCGAAGCGCTTCATCGAGTCCTGCTTCTTCTCCAACGGCGCGTCGAAGCCGTGGCCGTCGAACATCCACGGCATCACGATGTTGTCGGTGACGCCCGCCGTCGACGAGTTCGCGGTGCCCGTCGACGTCGAACTTGTCGATGCACACCACCTGGTACTCGAACGGTCGTCGGCGCGGCCCGCATCGGCCAGCAGCTTCTTCAGCTTGTCGATGGTCTCGGCCGACCTGCTCGCACGTCATCATCGCGCTGGTCCAGCCGTCACCGATCCGGACGGCGCGCTTCAGTGCGACGTCGGTGTGGCCGCCGACGTAGAACGGCACCGGTGCCGTCGGCGCGGGGCTCATCTGCAGCTTGTCGAAGTCGTAGAACTCCCCGTGGAACTCGACCATGCCGCCGCCGAGGAGCAGCTTGATCACGTCGATCATCTCGTCGACGCGCTTGCCGCGCTTCGCGTATGGCTGTGCCGCACCACTCGAATTCCTCAGGTGCCCAGCCGATCCCGACGCCGAATCCGAACCGGTTGTTGGTCAGGTTCGCCACCGAGCCGACCTGGCGGGCCATCAGCACGGGTTGCGCGAGCCAAGCTTCATCACGTTGGTGTAGAACCGCAGCGTCGACGTCACCGCGCCCATCGCGCCGGCGAGGATCAGCGGGTCGACCCACGGTGTCTCCTCGTTCCACATCCGCGAGCCGTCGGCGGTGTACGGGTAGTCCGTCGACTGCTTCTCCATGTAGAAGATCGAGTCGGGCAGCGCGATGTTGTCGAACCCGACTTCCTCGGCGGTCTTGGCGAGTTCGATGAGCTGGTCGATCGGACTCATCGCGACGCTGAGGGTGTACTGCATCCGTCACGGCTTGGCGCTGGCTTGTCGCGGAAACCACCCACATCGAGTAGTACTGCGACCCGCCGCCGTAGGCGTGGCCCAGCGCCTTGCGGGCGCCCTCGACCTGGTGATCGCCCGCCTTGCCCATCACCTGGATCGCGGCCTCGGCGAACCGGATCATGCCCGATGCGCCAATCGGATTCGACGACAGCACCCCGCCGGACGGGTTGAACGGAATGCGGCCGCCGATCGCGGTCTCGCCGGCCTCGGTGAGTTTCCAGCCCTCGCCCTCCGGGGCGAAGCCGAGGTTCTCCAGCCACATCGGCTCGAACCAGGAGAACGGCACGTAGACCTCGGCGACGTCGATCTCGTCGATCGGGCTGGTGATCCCGGCGTCATGCCACAACGCCTTGGCGGCGTCGCGCCCGGCCTGCGGGTTGACCTGGTCGCGCCCGGAGTAGGCCAGCGGTTCGGTGCGCAGCGCGGTGGCGTGGATCCACGCGACGGGGTGGCCGTCCGACAGCGCGCGCATCGGCGATCTCCTCGTTGCCGATCACCAGCGCGCAGGCACCGTCCGACGACGGGCAGGTCTCGTCGAATCGGATGGGGTCCCAGAGCATCTGAGACTCCATCACCTTCTCCAGCGTGATGTCGGGCTGGTGCAGGTGGGCCAGCGGGTTCTTCGCGCCGTTGAGCCGGTCCTTGACCGCGACCATCGCGCCGATGTGCGTCGGTGCGCCCGAGCGCCGGATGTAGGACCGCACGTGCGGAGCGAAGTAGCCGCCCGCACCCGCGCCGACCGGCTTGGTGAACGGCACCGGAATCGACAGCGCCCACATGGCATTCGACTCGGACTGCTTCTCCCAGGCCATCGTCAGCACGCGCTTGTACTTGCCGGACTGCACGAGGCTGGCCGCCACGATCGCGGTCGATCCGCCGACCGATCCCGCGGTGTGCACCCGGATCAGTGGCTTGCCGGTCGCGCCGACGGCGTCGGCCATGAACAGCTCGGGCATCATCACGCCCTCGAAGAAGTCGGGCGCCTTGCCGACCACGACGGCGTCGATGTCGTCGAACGTCGAGCCCGAATCCTCCAGCGCCTTGTCGATGGCCTCGCGGACGAGGCCGTTCATCGAGACGTCCTTGCGCTTGGCGACGTACTTCGTCTGCCCGGTGCCCAGGACCGCGGCGAGATTGCCTGCCATCGTCTACTTCTCGCCTTCCATGACCGCGACCAGATTCTGTTGCAGCGCAGCCCCGCTCGTCGCGTGCGCCAGCACCCGCTGCGCCGAGCCGTCGAAGATGTGCCGGGCCGCGAAGCCGATGCGCTCCAGGCCGGTCGAGAACATCGGGTTGGCGGCGAGCGCGCCACCGGACGGGTTGACCTTCGTAGACGCCGCCCAGCCCGATGGCCTCGGTGAGGATCAGCTGCTGATGGGTGAACGGGGCATAGAGCTCGGCGACGTCGATCGACCCGGCGTCACCACCCGTCGCGACCTTGGCCGACGCCGCCGTCGACGGCGACGTGGTGAGGTCGCGGGCACCCAGCACCGGCGTCTCGATGCGGTGCTCGAAACCGGTGATCCAGGCCGGGTTTTCGCGAAGCTCGCGGGCCCGGTCGCCTGCGGCCAGCACGATCGCCGACGCGCCGTCGGTGATCGGCGCGATGTCGTGGCGACGCAGCGGATCGGCGAAGTACGGCCGGGCCAGCAGTTCGTCGATGCTGTTCGCCAGGCTTCTCGGAATCGGTGCGGGGCGCCGCGCTCATCGAGTCCAGTGCGACCTGGGCCATCTGCTCGGCGGTCCACTTTCCGGAGTCCAGTCCGAGCCGGGCCTGCAGCCCCGCCGTCGACACGGCGTCGGGCACCAGCGGCGCGACCGTGTACGGGTCGGTTTGCATCGCCAGCACCCGGCGCAGTACCCCGGCCGAGGACTTGCCGAAGCCGTAAACCAGCGCGGTGTCGACCGAGCCGGTCAAGATCTTGATGTAGGCCTCGTAAAGCGCCCAGGCGGCGTCCATCTCCACATGGGACTCGTTGATCGGCGGAACCGCACCGATCGAGTCGATCGCGGAGAGGAACGAGAATGCCCGCCCGGCAAGGTAATCCGAGGAACCCGAGCACCAGAACCCGATGTCGGTCTGTTTGATGCCCAGGTCGGCGTACAACTCGGCGAAGCACGGCATCAGCATCTCGACGCCGTTGGTGGTGCCTTCGGTGCGGCGCACATGCGGAGCATGCGCAAAGCCGACAACAGCTACGTCAGTCACTTATCTATTCCTCTTCGCGCAAGCGCTCATCGGGGCGCCTTCACTGGTGGTGCTTGTAGGTTTCGTAGTCGGCGTCCGGTTCGCCGGTCGGCCGGAAGTAGTCGATGTTGTCGATGCCAAGGCCCCACTCCTCGCGGGGTTTCCACACCGCCTCGACGCGCATGCCCATCCGCACGTCGGCCGCGTCGATCTCGGTGACCAGGTGCAGGAACGGGATGTCGGCGCCGTCGAGCAGCACGTAGGCGGCGACGTACGGCGGCTTGATGCGCTGGCCCGCGAACGGGATGTTGATGATCGCGAACGTCGTCACCGTGCCCTTGTCGGGCAGTTCGATGAACTCGTCGAGCTGCTGGCCAGTGCCGGGATCGGCCTCCCGGGCAGGGAAGTACACCTTCCCGTCCTTGCCCGTGCGCGCGCCGAGCAGCTTTCCCTCCTCGAGCGCACGCAGGAACGCGCTCTCGGGAAGTGAAGCGGTGTGCTGGATTTCGATCGTGGTGGGCACGACGAGCATCGTCACGGGATCCCGGTCGTCGGTCGCGCCCTCCGGCTCGGCACTCTGCCTCGTCGCCCAGCGCGAAATACGCGATGTCGGTGATCGCGCCGACCGGCTCGTCGACCCAATGCGCGTGCACCCGGGCGCCGGTGCTGATCGCGTCCGCGGAGCCGGCGTCGACCGCATGCAGCAGCGGGGTGTCGGCGCCGTCGAGCTTGATCAGCGCCCACGCGAACGGCCGGTCCAGCGGCTGGCCCTCCAGCGGTGCCGGCTGCCAGGTCCACGACACCACGGTTCCGACGCCTGCCACCGGTACGATCTCGGTCAATCGCTCATAGGTGACGGGGTCGAACTCGGCCGGCGGCACATGCACCCGCCCGTCGGAACCGCGCACGCCGACGATGCGTCGCTCGCGCAGGGCGGTGAAGAACTGGCTCAGGAGTGGTCCGACTGAACGGGTGTAGTCGAATGAGAGCCTCAGCGGCGCTGAAAGCGGCGGCTCATGTGGATCGATCTGCACCGGGCTGCTTTGGCTGGTGGTCACGGCATCGAGTAGAACAGGTTCTAAGAATGGTTTCAAGGCACGGCCAGGACCCCTCAGAGAGGCAGAGCTAATGAAGCTTGGACTTCAGCTGGGATATTGGGGCGCGCAGCCGCCGGACAACCACGCCGAACTGGTCGCCGCGGCCGAGGACGCCGGCTTCGACACCGTGTTCACCGCCGAGGCGTGGGGGTCGGACGCGTACACGCCGCTGGCCTGGTGGGGGCGCGAGACCAAACGGATGCGGCTGGGCACCTCGGTCATCCAGTTGTCGGCCAGGACCCCGACCGCGTGCGCGATGGCCGCGCTGACGCTCGACCACCTCTCCGGTGGGCGGCACATCCTCGGGCTCGGGGTGTCCGGACCGCAGGTCGTCGAGGGCTGGTACGGCCAGAAGTTCCCCAAGCCGCTGGCCCGCACCCGCGAGTACATCGACATCCTGCGGCAGGTGTGGGCGCGCGAGGCGCCGGTGCACAGCGACGGCCCGCACTACCCGCTGCCGCTGACCGGTGAGGGCACCACCGGCCTCGGCAAGAACCTCAAGCCGATCACCCACCCGCTGCGCGCCGACATCCCGGTCATGCTGGGTGCCGAGGGGCCGAAGAACGTCGCGCTGGCCGCCGAGATCTGCGACGGCTGGCTGCCGATCTTCTACTCGCCGCGGATCGCGGACATGTACAACGAGTGGCTCGACGAGGGCTTCGCGCGGCCGGGCGCGCGGCGCACCCGGGAGACTTCGAGATCTGCGCGACCGCCAACATCGTCGTCACCGACGACCGCCCGGCGGTCATGGCGTTGATGAAGCCCTACCTGGCGCTCTACATGGGCGGGATGGGCGCCGAGGACACCAACTTCCACGCCGACGTCTACCGCCGGATGGGCTACGCCGAGGTGGTCGACGACGTCACCAAGCTGTTCCGCACCGGACCGCAAGGACGAGGCCGCCAAGATCATTCCCGACGAGCTGGTCGACGACTCCGCGATCGTCGGCGACCTCGGACTACGTGCAGCAGCAGATCAAGGCGTGGGAAGCCGCAGGCGTCACCATGATGGTGGTCGTGCCCGGCCACCCGAGCAGATCCGCGACTCGCCGGCCTGGTCTAGGGGCGGGGTAGACACTTCTTGCCACTTGTCTAGAACAGCGTTCTAGATTGGCCCGATGACTGCAGCTTCGCAGCACACCATCGCAGGCACCGTCCTGACCATGCCGGTGCAAGATCCGCAAGGCCGAGCAGCACATGGCGATGTTCTCGGTGGACGCCGACGCCGCCCAGCGGATGATCGACTACAGCGGCCTGCAGGTCTGCCGGTATCTGCCAGGGCGCGCGATCGTCGTCCTGATGCTGATGCACTACGTCGACGGCGACCTCGGCCAGTACTACGAGTACGGCACCAGCGTGATGGTCAATCCGCCAGGATCCGATGCCAGCGGCCCCCGCGCGCTGCAGTCCGCAGGCGCCTTCATCCACCATCTTCCCGTCGACCAGGAGTTCACCCTGGAAGCCGGAACCACGATCTGGGGCTTCCCGAAGGTCATGGCCGACTTCACGATTCGCGATGGCCGCGCAGTTCGGTTTCGACGCTCAGCATCGACGGCCAGTTCGTGCTCGGCATGGATTTCCGTCCCGGCCTGCCGATTCCGCTGCCGCGTCGCGCACGCAGGAGCAGCCGTCGTACTCGCACCGCGACGGCGTGACCCGCGCAGACCCCGTTCGAGATGACGCCCAACGGCTTGCGTTACCGGCCGGGCGGAGCGCGCGTGCGGCTCGGCGAACATCCCTACGCGAAAGAACTCGCCTCGCTGGGCTTCCCGAAGCGCGCGCTGTTCTCGAGTTCGGTCGGCAACGTGGAGATGTCGTTCGGCGACGCGGTGGAGGTTTCACGATGACCACGACCAAGCCGGATGTGGATCTGACCGACGGCGCGTTCTATGCCGACCGTCCCGCGGCCCGCGAGGCCTACCGCTGGATGCGGGCCAACGAGCCGGTGTTCCGCGACCGCAACGGGCTGGCCGCCGCGACGACGTATGCGGCCGTTATCGACGCCGAACGAAATCCCGAGTTGTTCTCCAACGCGGGCGGCATCCGCCCCGACCAGGACGCCCTGCCGATGATGATCGATATGGATGATCCGGCACATCTGTTGCGCCGCAAGCTCGTCAACGCCGGCTTCACGCGAAAGCGGTTGAAGGTCCAAGATGAGTCCATCGGCGCGCTGTGCGACATCCTCATCGACGCGGTATGCGAGCGCGGTGAATGTGATTTGGTCCGAGACCTTGCCGCACCGCTGCCGATGGCGGTCATCGGCGACATGCTTGGTGTGCTCCCTGACGAGCGAGAGTTGTTCCTGAAGTGGTCCGACGACATGATGGTCGGACTCAGTTCCACTGTGTCCGAGGCCGACATGCAGGTCACGATGGACGCCTTCATCGCGTACAACGACTACACCCGCAGCAAGATCGAGCAGCGTCGCGCCGAGCCGACCGAGGACCTGATCAGCGTCCTGGTGCACTCGGAGGTCGACGGTGAACGGCTGTCCGACGACGACATCCTGCAGGAGACGCTGCTGATCCTCGTCGGCGGCGACGAGACGACGCGCCACACGATCTCCGGTGGGATCGAGCAGCTGATCCGCCACCGCGACCAGTGGGATCTGCTGCAGAAGGATCCCGACCTGATCCCCGGCGCGATCGAGGAGATGCTGCGCTGGACATCGCCGCTGAAGAACATGGCGCGAACGATCACCGCCGACACCGAGTTCCACGGCACCCAGCTCCGTAAGGGCGAGAAGATGATGCTGATGTTCGAGTCGGCGAACTTCGACGAGACCGTGTTCGGCGATCCCGACAACTTCAATGTTCAGCGAGATCCCAATAGCCACTTAGCGTTTGGCTTCGGCACGCACTTCTGTTTGGGCAATCAGCTGGCCCGAATCGAGCTGGTCAACATGACGAGCCGGGTCCTGCAGCGGCTGCCCGATCTGCGACTGGCCGACGACGACGAGCTACCGCTGCGGCCCGCGAATTTCGTGTCCGGGTTGGAGAAGATGCCGGTGGTCTTCACGCCGTCCAAACCCCTCGCTTAACAACCGCGAGCTGGGCCCCGGCGTGCAACACGCACACTCGCGAAGTGAGGTGACTAGCGCATCTTGAAGTTCGGGGCGCGCTTCTCCTTGAACGCCAGCGGACCTTCCTTGGCGTCGTCGGACAGGAACACCTCGATGCCGATCTTGGTGTCGATCTTGAAGGCGTCGTTCTCGTGCATGCCCTCGGTCTCGTGGATGGTCTTGAGGATCGCCTGAACCGCGAGCGGGCCGTTGTTGTTGATCACCTCGGCGATCTCGAGCGCCTTCTCCATCGCCTTGCCGTCCGGCACGACGTAACCGATCAGGCCCATCTCCTTGGCCTCCGCGGCGGTGATGTGCCTGCCGGTCAGCAGCAGATCGCAGGCGACCGTGTACGGGATCTGCCGGACCAACCGGACCGCCGAGCCGCCCATCGGGTACAGGCTCCACTTGGCCTCCGAGATGCCGAACTTCGCGCTCTCGCCCGCGATGCGGATGTCGGTGCCCTGCAGGATCTCGGTGCCGCCGGCGATGGCGGGCCCCTCGACGGCGGCGATCAGCGGTTTGGTGAGCCTGCGGCCCTTCAGCAGCGAGTCGATGCGGGACGGGTCGAAGCTGCCGTCCTTGAACGAGTCGCCTGGCGGCTTGGCGGTCGCCGCCTTGAGGTCCATTCCCGAGCAGAAGTAGCCGCCGGCGCCGGTCAGGATGCAGCAGCGGATCTCCGGATCGTTGTCGACGCGGTCCCACGCCTCGACCATGGTCGAGAGCATCTCGGTGGAAAGCGCGTTGCGCGCCTCCGGCCGGTTCAGCGTCAAGATCAGAGTGTGTCCGCGCTGCTCAATGAGGGCGTCGGGGCCTTTGTCGTTGCTTTTTTCGTCGGTCACGGACTGGTCGCCTTCCTGCGTGGATGCCACAGACTTGAATGAAAATGTAACACGTTCTAGTTTAGGTTCTGTGGCCCTGAACATTGCCGATCTTGCCGAGCACGCCATCGACGCCGTGCCTGACCGTGTCGCCCTCATCAGTGGCGACGAACAGCTCACCTACGCCCAGTTGGAGGAGAAGGCCAATCGCCTGGCCCACTACCTCATCGACCAGGGCGTCAAGAAGGACGACAAGGTCGGGCTGTACTGCCGCAACCGCATCGAGATCGTGATCGCGATGCTCGGCATCGTCAAGGCGGGCGCGATCCTGGTCAACGTCAACTTCCGCTACGTCGAGGGCGAGCTGAAGTACCTGTTCGAGAACTCGGACATGGTCGCGCTGGTGCACGAGCGCCGGTACGCCGACCGCGTCGCCAACGTGCTGCCCGAGACGCCGAACGTCAAGACCATCCTGTCCGTCGAGGACGGCAGCGACGACGACTATCAGCGCTACGGCGGTGTGGAGTTCTACTCCGCGCTTCGAGCAGGGCTCGCCCGAACGCGACTTCGGCCAGCGCAGTGCCGACGACATCTACCTGCTCTACACCGGCGGCACCACCGGCTTCCCCAAGGGCGTGATGTGGCGCCACGAGGACATCTACCGAGTGCTGTTCGGCGGCACCGACTTTGCGACGGGTGAATTCGTCTCCGACGAGTACGACCTGGCCAAGGCCGCCGCGGAGAACCCGCCGATGATCCGCTACCCGATCCCGCCGATGATCCACGGCGCCACCCAGTCGGCCACCTGGATGTCGCTGTTCTCCGGCCAAACCACTGTGCTCGCACCGGAATTCGATCGCCGACGAGGTGTGGCAGACGATCCACGAAGCACAAGGTCAACCTGCTGTTCTTCACCGGCGACGCGATGGCGCGACCTCTGCTCGATGCGCTGCTCGCACATCAGGACACGGGCAACGAGTACGACCTGTCGTCGCCTGTTCCTGCTGGCCAGCACCGCCGCGCTGTTCTCCACCAGCATCAAGGAGAAGTTCCTCGAACTGCTGCCCAACCGGGTGATCACCGACTCGATCGGATCGTCGGAGACCGGTTTCGGCGGCACCAGCATCGTGGCAAAGGGCCAGTCGCACACCGGCGGTCCGCGGGTGACGATCGACCACCGCACCGTCGTGCTCGACGAGGACGGTAACGAGGTCAAGCCCGGCTCCGGGGTGCGCGGGATGATCGCCAAGAAGGGCAACATCCCGGTCGGCTACTACAAGGACGAGAAGAAGACGGCCGAGACGTTCAAGACGTTCAACGGTGTGCGCTATGCGATTCCGGGCGACTACGCGGAGGTCGATGAGGACGGCACCGTGACGATGCTCGGCCGCGGGTCCCAGTCGATCAACAGCGGCGGCGAGAAGATCTACCCCGAAGAGGTCGAGGCCGCGCTCAAGGGCCACCCGGACGTGTTCGACGCGCTGGTGGTCGGCGTTCCCGACGAGCGCTTCGGCCAGCTGCGTGGCCGCCGTCGTGCACCGCCGCGCCGGGCACCAAGCCGACGCTGGCCGAACTCGACACGTTCGTGCGCAACGAGATCGCGGGATACAAAGTGCCGCGCAAGGTTTGGTGGGTCGACGAGATCCATCGCACGCCGGCGGGCAAGCCCGACTACCGGTGGGCCAAGGACACCGACCGAGGAGCGGCCCGCCGACGACGCGCACGCCAACCATGTCGGGAACACCATCCTGATGCGCACCGAGCTGTGTGACCGGTTCGGCATCGACTATCCGATCTTCGTCTTCACGCCGTCGGAGAAGGTCGCCGCCGCGGTCAGCAAGGCGGGCGGGCTCGGTGTGCTCGGTTGCGTGCGGTTCAACGACGCCGACGATCTCGAGAACGTCCTGTGCTGGATGGACGAGAACACCGACGGCAAGCCCGTACGGCGTCGACATCGTGATGCCCGCCAAGGTGCCGACCGGAGGGCACCGCCGTCGACATCGACAAGCTGATCCCGCAGAGCCATCGTGACTTCGTCGCCAAAACCCTTGCCGATCTTGGTGTTCCGCCGCTGCCCGAGGACGAGGAGCGCAGCGAGGGCGTGCTCGGCTGGCTGCACTCGGTGGCCCGATCACACGTCGAGGTGGCGCTCAAGCATCCGATCAAGTTGATCGCCAACGCGCTGGGATCGCCGCCGAAGGACGTCATCGACCAGGCGCACGACGCACGGCGTTCCGGTCGCGGCGCTGGCGGGCAGCGCCAAGCACGCGCAGCGCCACGTCGAGAACGGTGTCGACATCGTCGTCGCTCAGGGTCACGAGGCCGGCGGTCACACCGGCGAGATCGGCTCGATGGTGCTGTGGCCGGAAATCGTTGATGCGCTTGGTGGTAAGGCGCCGGTGCTGGCGGCCGGTGGCATCGGCACCGGTACGGCAGGTGGCCGCTGCGCTGGCGCTCGGCGCGTCCGGGGTGTGGATGGGTTCGGCGTTCCTGACCTCCGCCGAATACGACCTCGGCCATCGCAAGCCCGAGCGGCGTGTCGACGATTCAGGAGGCGCTGCTGCGTGCCGAGCTCCAGCGACACCGTGCGCCGCCGGATCTACACCGGCAAGCCCGCCCGCCTGCTGAAGACCAAATGGACCGACGCCTGGGATGCAGCCCGATGCGCCGGAGCCGCTGCCGATGCCGCTGCAGAACATCCTCGTCAGCGAGGCTCATCAGCGGATGAACGAGTCCGACAATCCCGACACCGTCGCGATGCCGGTGGGCCAGATCGTCGGCCGGATGAACGAGATCCGCCCCGTCGCCGACATCATCGCCGAGCTGGTCGCCGGGTTCGAAGACGCCACCCGAGCTCGACGACATTCGCGAGCCTGAACGCCAAACGCCGCCAAAGCGCTTGCGGCACTTTGGCGGCGTGGCTCCCCCTGTCGGTCAGGGAGTGATCGTCGTCTGCTCGTCGATGACGTTCGTCGCCGCGCCCACGATGTCGGCCTGGTTCTCCAGGCCGTCGGCGTTGAGCTGCAGCACGTAGAGCCCGTCGGCGCCGGGGATCACGACCGTCTTCTGCGCGACGATCTTCGTCACGCCGTCCTGCACCCACGTGCCGCCCAGCTGGAAGGCCGGGTAATCGCCCAGGGTGCTGACCTCGCCATCGTTCATCGCGCTCCAACCCGGCAGGTTCTGCAGCTCACCCGGGGCCAGGTCGATGATCCTCTGCGGGTCGACGTTGCCGGTCAGCTTCGAGACCAGCGCGACGAGGCTCGGCGTGTACTCCGCCGCCTCCGGGCCGGTGTAGATGATGGCGCCGTAGGCCCATTCCGGAGTGTTCTCGCCGGCAGGCTCCCAGCCCGTCGGGCACCGGCAGATCGATGGTGGGGGAGCCGGGGTCGCCGCGCTTGACCGGGGCCTCCTGGATGTTGTTCTCCGCGATGTAGCTGGCGATCGTCGGATTCGGTCCCGCCGCATCCTCGTCGCGCGGTGCGACCTTGGCGGTCGACGGCGCGGCCTTCGTGCTCGTCTGGCTCGACTGGTGGTCTTGCGACGCCTTGGTGGAGGTGCTCGGTTCGGTCTTGGTATCCGAGCCGCAGCCCGACAGCACCAGCGCGAGCGCCGCGGCCATCGCGGCAGCCCCAGTGATCGCCGTGAGTCTCATGGATAACTCCTGTCGGGAATTACGCCTGTTGCCGTCGGTGGCAAACATGCTTAGGTCGTGCGTTGCCGTAGCGAAGCGTAGCCGAAGAGTGCACTTATGACGGCTGAGTAGATATACGCATCTCTGCTTAACTGGCAAACCCCTGTCAGGCGGTGTCCGATTTGTTCACGACAGCGCCCGGCGTCGCCGACCTAACGTCAATGCCATGGATATTCGCCTGACATCGACCGTGTTCCAGATCTTCGCCGCCGACCTGCAACGGTCGCTGGACTTCTACCGGCTGCTCGGCCTGCCCGTGCCGGACCCGACGGCCCGCCGCACGTCGCTGTGGAACTGCCCGGCGGCAACACGATCTCGTTCGACGTCGAGGAAACCATCGCCGGGATGCATCCCGGCTGGGCGCCGCCGTCCTCGTCGGACAGCCGGCTGGCGCTGGCGTTCGGCGTCGGATCCGTCGCCGAGGTCGACGCGTTGTTCGAGAAGCTCACCGCGGCCGGCCATGCCGGGCTGTTGAAGCCCTACGACGCGCCGTGGGGCCAGCGCTATGCGACCGTCGCCGACCCGGACGGCAACTGGGTGGACCTGTTCGCACCGCTCGGGTCCTGACGTAACGACGCCAGCGAGACGCCGGAAAGCTCGCGCACCTCGCGGTGCAGATGGGGTTGGTCGGCGTATCCGGCGCGGGCGGCCACTTCGCTGTAGGGCAGCTCGCCGTCGAGTAGCCGCACCGCGCGCCGGAATCGCAGGATGCGGCGCAGCGTCGCCGGGCCGTAGCCGTAGACGGCGGAGCACTGGCGCTGCAGCGTGCGCGGCGTCCAGCCGACGGCATCGGCGACCTCTCCGACGGCCGCACCGGCGGCCAGGCGTGTCGGTGACTCTGCTCAGCAGCGGCATCGACCATGGCGCGGTCTCGGCCCGCGGCTCCTCCGATGCCAGTTCGCCGGCCAGCTCCGTCAGCGAATGTGACCGGGACGGCACCGGTCGCAGATCTGCCAGCGGCACCCGTTCATTGCGTACCTCGCCCGCCGGAACGCCAAGCAGCCGGGGGAGTGCGCCGGGACGGAATCGCAAGCCCACGAACGGTTCTCCGTTACGCCGCGGTGACTGACGCGGCGGTGTCCGGTCCGGCGACGACGATGCGACCATCCATCCGGATGAGATCCATGCACCCGTCGGGCAGCACCCGCACCGGCGCGGGCGGGCCATCCACCACCCACGCGCACTCGACCAGGTCGCGCAGCGTGGCAGGCGGTGCGAACTCGCGGTAGCCCACGTTGTCAGGCTACCGAGGGTCTACGACAAGTGCTCGAGCCGCGCAATCTTGTGCACCCGATCCGGCGCAGTCGATGCCCTCGGCCGCCAGCTGGCGCTTGATCACCTTGAACGTCTCGGTGCGCGGCAGCGCGGCGCTGATCCGGACGAACGACGGCCACTGCTTGGGGCCGAGGTCGGGCTGCTCGGCCAGGAAGGCGCGGAACTGCTCGGCGTCGAACTCCGCGCCGTCGCGCAGCACCAGCGCGGCCATCACCTGATCGCCGACATCGGCCGCCGGGATTCCGTACACCGCGAGCTCGACGACGTCGGGATGGCGCAACAGGATTCGCTCGATCGGCGCCGTGCCGAGGTTCTCGCCGTCGACACGCAGCCAGTCGCCGAGACGGCCCGCGAAATAGACGTAGTTGTTCTCGTCGCGGTAGGCCAGATCGCCGCTGTGGTAGGCCCCGCCGCGCATCCGCTCGGCGTCGGCGTCCGGATCGTTGTAGTAACCCTCGAATCGGCCTGCGTCGGAGACGTTGACCAGCTCGCCGGTCACGCCGGGCGGGCACGGCTCGCCGGTCTCGATGTCGATGATCTCGGTGCCGTCCGGCAGCGGCCCGAGCGACCCGGGCGGGCTGTCCGGTGTGCGGCCGATCGCGATTCCGCCTTCGGTGGAACCGAACCCGTCCATCACCACGGTGTTGAACCGCGTCGCGAACCTCTCGACATCGGCGGGCGCGCCCTCGTTGCCGTACACCGCCCGCAGCGGGTTGTCGGCGTCGTCGGGCCGCTCGGGTGTCGCGAGCACGTACGACAACGGCTTGCCGACGTAGTTCGCGTACGTTGCGCCGTACCGGCGAATGTCGGGAAGGAACTGCGAGGCGGAGAACTTGCGCCGCAACGCAAGTGAGCTGCGCGACGCCAGCGCCACCGACCATCCCACCAGCACCGCGTTGGAATGGAACAGCGGCATCGAGACATAGCAGACGTCGCTTGGGCCGAGATCGAAGCGCTCGGTCATCATCACACCCGCGATCGCGACCTTGCCCTGGCTGCAATTGACCGCCTTGGGATCGCCGCTGGTGCCCGACGTGTAGATCAGCATGAACAGGTCGGCGGGATCGGCGGTCCGTGCCGACACTGCGACACCGCGGTGCGCGGCCACCTCCGCGGCCCACTTCGGCGAGTCGACGTTGATGCAGTCGACCTCGCCGACGGTCTCCAGCGTCGCCGAATCGGCCAGCACCACTTGGCAATCGGCGTGGGCGACGTCGCGGGCCAGCGCCGCGCCCCGCCGGATCGGGTTCAGCCCGACCGGCACGATGCCGGTCAGGCCCGCCGCCACCAGCAGCGCCGAGAAGAACGGGGTGTTCTGCAGCAGCACGCCGACGTGCGGCGGACGGTCCGGATCGAGGCGCGCGCGCAGCGCGGCCGCCACCGCGGCGCCGTAGCTCGATGTGGTCTCGCCAGGTGGTGAACGTGTCCTCGAAGTACACACCTCGATCGTCGACGTCGACCAGCGGCGTGATCAGCTCGGTGACGGTGGGCAGGCCACTCACTGGCAGCGCTGACCGCTCTTCGCGCAAGCGCTCATCGTCAAGCCGGGGTGTCGGCCAACTCGCGCCCGATGCGCAGCAACTGCCCGGTGGCGCCGCCGACCGCGAACTCCGTCTGCTTGGCCGCCAGGAAGTACCTGTGCACCGGGTGGTCGGTGTCGATGCCGACACCGCCGTGCACGTGCACCGTGGTGTGCGCGACGCGGTGCCCGGCCTCGGCCGCCCAGAACGCCGCGGTGTTGACGTCGACGTCGGCGGGAAGGTCCTCGGACAGCCGCCATGCCGCCTGGGTCAGCGTCAGCCGCAGACCCTTGACGTCGATGTAGCCGTCGGCCAGCCGCGACGAGACCGCCTGGAAGCTGCCGATCGGCCGGTCGAACTGCTCGCGCTCGCGGGCGTATTCCGCGGTGAGTTCCAGCGCGCGCTCCACCACGCCGAGCTGAAATGCGCTGCGGCCCAGCGTGCCGTGCGTGGTCAACCACGCGACGGCATCTTCGCCGCCCACGACGCGGTCGGCACCGACCTGGACGCCCTGCAGTTCGAGGTGCCCGATGCTGCCGTGGCCCGTGGTGCTCAGCGATTCGACCGTCACCCCGGAGTCATCCTTGGCGACGACGAAAACCTTTGTTCCCGAGTCGGTTTCGGCGGGCACCAGGAACGCGTCGGCGACCGGTCCGTAGCCGACCTGCGTGCGGGTGCCGGTCAGCTGATACCCGGAGCCGTTGTCTCCAGTCGGCCCGCACCGGACCCTCGCCCATGTCGCCGTCGAGCGCGACCGCCAGGATCTTCTCGCCGCTGACGGCGGGCACCGCCCACTCCTGCTGCAGCGCCTCCGGCGCGAACTTCGCCAGCGCGCCCGCGGCCAGCACCGCCGACTCGAGGTAGGGCACCGCGGCCATCTGCCTGCCGAGCGCGACCAGCACCGCGATCTGCTCGAGCACCCCGAAACCGCCGCCGCCCAACGACTCCGGCGCCGCGGCCGACAGGATGTCGGCCTCGATCAGCTTGCCCCACAGGGTCTGATCGAAGCGTTCGTCCAGGCCGTCGAGCTCTCGCTGGCGCTGCGGCGTGCACACCGACTCGGTGATGGTGCGGACCAGCCCGCCGAGGTCTTCGGACGCTTCGGTTGTCTTGAAATCCATTGTCAGTCTCCTTTCCCTAACGGTTCACTCGGGGCAGGCCGAGCGCGACCATGCCGATGATGTCGCGCTGAATCTCGTTGGTGCCGCCGCCGAACGTCAGGATCAGGCACGACCGGTGCATCCGCTCGATCCGGCCGCGCAGCAGCGCGCCGGGTGAGTCCGTGCGCAGCGTGGCCGCGGTGCCGAGCACCTCCATCAGCAGGCGGTAGGCCTCGGTGGCCAGCTCGGTGCCGTACACCTTGGCCGCCGACGCGTCGGCGGGCGACGGGCGCGGCCTCGGTCGACGAGGCCAGCTCCCAGTTGATCAGCTTGAGCACCTCGGCCTTGGCGTGCACCCGGGCCAGGTTGAGCTGCACCCATTCCGAGTCGATCAGCCGGTTGCCGTGGATGTCCTTGGTGTTCTGCGCCCACTCGCGAACGCCGTTGAGCGCCGCGAAGATCGGCTGCGCGGAAACCAGAGCGACGCGCTCGTGGTTGAGCTGATTGGTGACCAGCTTCCAGCCGGCGTTCTCCTCGCCGACCAGACTCGTCGCCGGCACGCGGACGTCCTGGTAGTAGGTCGCGCTGGTGTCGACGCCGGCCATGGTGTGCACCGGCGTCCACGAGAAGCCCTCCGCGGTGGTCGGCACGATCAGCATCGAGATGCCGCGGTGCTTCTTGGCCTCCGGGTTGGTGCGCACCGCCAGCCACACGTAGTCGGCGTAGGCGATCAGGCTGGTCCACATCTTCTGGCCGTTGATCACGTAGTCGTCGCCGTCGCGCACGGCGGTGGTGCGCAGCGCGGCGAGGTCGGTGCCCGCGCCCGGCTCCGAGTAGCCGATCGCGAAGTGCAGCTCACCGGCGGCGATCTTGGGCAGGAAGAACTTCTTCTGCTCCTCGGTGCCGAACGCCATGATCGTCGGCGCCACGCTGTTGATGGTCAGGAACGGCACCGGGACGTTGGCGATCGACGCCTCGTCGTTGAAGATCAGCCCGTCCATCGGCGGGCGGGCCTGGCCGCCGAACTCCTTCGGCCAGCTCAGCGTCAGCCAGCCGTCCTTGCCCATCTGCGCGACGGTCTCGCGGTAGACGTTGCCGCGTCCCATCTCGCCGTCGTTGGAGGCCAGCGCCTCGGCGCGCTCGGGCGTCATCAGCTTGGTGAAGTACGCGCGCAGTTCGCGGCGCAACTCCTCCTGCTCGGGCGTGTAGCCGATCCGCATCGCCATGTCCTAACTTCTAGGGTGAAGGAACCCGTCTGCTGCCCCTGCTTCACACCCGGTTGTAACACGTTCTAGTCTTGGGGTCCAGGCCGGTGCCACACTGGGGCTCAGATGCAGCTCTGAACGCGAGGAGGTTGTGATGCGAGTGGAAGTGGACCGAGACCGCTGCGAGGGCAACGCCGTGTGCGTGGGAATTGCCCCCGACCTGTTCGATCTCGATGACGAGGATTACGCGGTGGTCAAGGCCGACCCGGTGCCGGACGACCAGGAGGAGCTGGCGGAGCAGTCCATCGCCGAATGCCCTCGAGCCGCCCTGATCCGCAGAGACTAGAGGTATTCATAAATTGATGACTAACAATCCCGCGACCGATCTGTCCGGACGGGTCGCGGTGGTGACGGGTGCGGCCGCCGGGCTGGGCCGCGCCGAGGCGATCGGCCTCGCGCGCGCAGGCGCCACGATCGTGGTCAACGACATCGCCGCCGCGCTGGACAAATCCGATGTGATCGACGAGATCACCGCGGCCGGGTCCAAGGCCGTGGCGGTAGCCGGCGACATCAGCAGCGCGGTCGACGGCCGACGAACTGGTCGAAACCGCCGACGGCCTCGGCGGCCTGAGCATCGTCGTCAACAACGCGGGCATCACCCGTGACCGGATGTTGTTCAACATGTCCGACGAGGACTGGGACGCGGTCATCGCCGTGCACCTGCGGGGCCACTTCCTGCTGACCCGCAATGCCGCCACCTACTGGCGCGCCAAGGCCAAGGACGAACGACGGGACGCGTCTACGGCCGGGTCATCAACACCTCGTCGGAGGCGGGCCTGGTGGGTCCCGGTCGGCCAGGCCGAACTACGGCGCCGCCAAGGCCGGCATCACCGCGCTGACGCTGTCGATGGCGCGTGCGCTGGAGCGCTACGGCGTGCGGGCCAACGCGATCGCGCCGCGCGCCCGCACGGCGATGACCGCCGGACGTGTTCGGCGACGCGCCGGAGCTGTCCGACGGGCCAGATCGACCCGCTGTCGCCCGAACACGTGGTCACGCTGGTCCGGTTCCTGGCCTCGCCCGCCGCGCAGGACGTCAACGGCCAGCTGTTCATCGTCTATGGTCCGACCGTGACGCTGGTCGCGGCGCCGACCGCCGAGGCTCAGTTCAGTGCGGAATCCGACGCCTGGGACCCGGCAGACCTGTCGAACACGTTGCAGAATACTTTGCTGACCGCGGATCCCGAGCGGAGCTTCTCAGCCACGGAGCTGATGGGTCAGCAAGACTGACAGTCTCGGTTGTCAGTGCCGGCAAGCGTGCTAGAACACGTTTCAGAATGACCTAGGTCACACCCGTCTCTGACCAGCGTAAAGATTACAGTTTCGACTGATTTTGCCGTTCTTTGACACTGCGAACTTGTTCTAGTTAGTATGATCCGGCTCACTAAGAGCAGCGCTTAACCCAGGGGTGGGATAGCCGCCGCGGCAACGAGTTTCGGGACTCTTCGCCACGGCGCGATGCTCGAGAACTACCCCCGCCCCGAGAACGGAGCCGAGGTTGATCGAACAGCTCGCGGTTCCGGCTCGGGCCGTGGGCGGGTTCATGGAAATGTCCGTCGAGACTTTCCGGGCCACGTTCCGTCGGCCATTCCAATTTCGGGAGTTCCTCGACCAGACCTGGATGATCGCCAGGGTTTCGATCATTCCGACGGTGCTGATCTCGATTCCGTTCACGGTGCTGGTCGCGTTCACCCTCAACATCCTGCTGCGCGAGCTCGGCGCCGCGGACCTGTCCGGCTCCGGTACCGCGTTCGGCACCGTCACTCAGCTGGGTCCGATCTCGACCGTGCTCGTCGTCGCCGGCGCGGGGGCGACTGCGATCTGCGCCGACCTGGGTGCCCGCACCATCCGCGAGGAAATCGACGCGATGCGGGTGCTCGGCATCGATCCCATTCAACGACTCGTGGTGCCGCGCGTTCTGGCGTCGACGTTCGTGGCGATGCTGCTCAACGGTCTGGTGATCGCGATCGGCCTGAGCGGCGGCTACGTATTCTCCGTGCTGCTGCAGGGTGTGAACCCAGGGGCGTTCATCAACGGCTTGACCATCCTGACCGGGTTGGGCGAGTTGGTGATTTCAGAAGTCAAGGCCCTGCTTGTTCGGCGTCATGGCGGGGCTGGTCGGCTGCTACCGCGGCCTCACCGTCAAGGGCGGACCCAAGGGTGTCGGAGAAGCTGTCAACGAGACCGTCATCTATGCCTTCATCTGCCTGTTCGTGATCAATGTGCTGATGACGGCGATCGGCGTCCGGGTGCACCCAATGAGCCAGTTCGGGAGTTACGACGCGTCACGCTGCGCATGCGGCGGGCGTTCCGATGGCTGCCCCGGGCCGTCGACACCTTCGGCGAGCAGGCGTTGTTCTACGCCGAGTCGATCCGATACATCCCCCACGCGCTGCGGCGCTACCGCAAGGAAACGCTCCGGCTGATCGCCGAGATGACGCTGGGCTCCGGTGCGCTGCTGCTGATCGGCGGCACGGTCGGCGTCGCGGCGTTCCTGACCCTGGCGTCCGGCGGCGTCATCGCGGTGCAGGGCTACGAGTCGCTCGGCAACATCGGCATCGAGGCGCTGACCGGGTTCCTCTCCGCCTTTCTCAACGTGCGCATCGTCGCGCCGATCATCGCCGGCATTGCGCTGGCCGCCACCATCGGCGCCGGTACCACCGCCCAACTCGGCGCGATGCGCATCGCCGAGGAGATCGACGCCACCGAGGCGATGGCCATACATTCGGTGTCCTACCTGGTGTCCACCCGGATCATTGCCGGGCTGGTCGCGATCATTCCGCTGTACTCGCTGGCGACATTGGCCGCGTTCTTCTCCGCCCGCGCCATCACCGTCTACGTCAACGGACAATCCGGCGGTCTCTACGACCACTACTTCAACACGTTCCTGATACCGACGGACCTGCTGTGGTCGTTCGCCCAGGCCATCGTGATGGCGATCGCGGTGATGCTGGTGCACACCTACTACGGCTACAACGCCTCCGGCGGACCCGTCGGCGTGGGCATCGCGGTGGGCCAGGCGGTGCGGACCTCGCTGATCGTCGTCGTGGTCATTACCTTGTTCATCTCACTCGCCGTGTACGGCGCGTCCGGTAATTTCAACCTCTCGGGGTAGAGGGGAGTCGACGTCGTGCCGAGGACCACCGCGATCAGGATCGCCGCCGCAGTGCTGGCGGCGATCCTCGTGGCGTCCACGGTGTTGACCTACCTGTCGTATACCGCCGCGTTCACCCCGACCGAGACCGTGACGGTGATGTCGCCGCGGGCCGGGTTGGTGATGGACAAGGAAGCCAAGGTCAAGTACCGCGGTATCCAGATCGGCAAGGTCGACGACATCGCCTACACGGGTGATCAGGCGAAGTTGACGCTGGCGATCAACAGCGACCAGTTGCGCTACGTCCCGTCGAATGCGCCGGTGCGCATCGCGCAGCACCACGGTGTTCGGCGCGAAGTCGGTGGATTTCATTGCCGCCGGAGCAGCCGTCGGACGCGCCGTTGCGTCCCGGCGCCACCGTCGCTGCTCAGGCCGTGCAGTTGGAAGCCAACACGTTGTTCCAGACCCTGATCGACGTGCTGCACAAGGTCGACCCGATCAACCTGAACGCGACCATATCGGCGATCGCCGAGGGCTTGCGCGGTCATGGTGACGATTTCGGCGCTACCCTGGCGGGCTTGAATCAGTATCTGGCGCAACTGAATCCGAAGTTGCCGACGCTTGAGTCGGATTTCGCGCAGACAGCGACGGTCGCCAACATCTACGGCGATGCCGGCCCCGATCTGGTCACTGTGATCAACAACGTGCCGACGATCAGCAACACGATCATCGATGAGCAGGACAACCTGAACGCGACGCTGCTCGCGGCAATCGGCTTGGCGAACGAGGGATACCGCCACCTTGGAGCCGGCGGCAGACGATTACATCGCCGCGATCCAGCGGCTGCGGGCGCCGTTGAAGGTGCTGGGCGACTATTCGCCGGAGTTCGGCTGCATATTGCAGGGCGTCATAGAAGGGCAACGAGCGGGGCGGGAGCAACTCGTCGGTGGCATCAAACCGGGCGCGATGGTGAGTTCCAGCTTCGTGCTGGGCGTGCCGTCCTACACCTATCCTGAGAGCCTGCCGATCGTGAACGCGTCCGGCGGACCCAACTGCCGCGGACTGCCCGACATTCCCAGCAAGCAGTTCGGCGGCTCGTTCTATCGCTCGCCGTTCCTGGTCACCGACAACGCCTACATCCCGTATGAGCCGTTCACCGAGGTGCAGGTCGACGCCCCGAGTACCTTCCAGTTCCTCTTCAACGGCGCATTCGCAGAACGGGACGACTTCTGATGAGCCGCCGGGGAACCCTGATCAAGGTGAGCATTTTCGCGGTGACCATGCTGCTGGTCTCCGCCGGTCTGGTGGTGGTCTTCGGCGAATTCCGGTTCGCCTCGACCAACACCTACCACGCCACGTTCACCGACGCCGCGCGGCTGAAGGGCGGCAACGACGTGCGGATCGCAGGCGTTCCGGTGGGCAGTGTCGGCGATGTGAAACTGAACCCCGACAACACCGTCGATGTGGCGTTCACCGTCAACAAGAAGTATCAGATGTACACGTCGACGCGGGCCCTGATCCGCTACGAGAACCTGGTCGGCGACCGCTACATGGAAATCACCTCGGGCCCCGGCGAGCTTCGGAAGCTGCCGCCGGGCGGCACGGTCGACATCAACCACACCCAGCCGGCGCTTGGATCTCGATGCTCTGCTCGGTGGCCTGCGCCCGGTGGTCAAGGGCCTCGACGGCGAGCAAGTCAACCAGATCACCAATGCGATCCTCGAGCTGTTGCAGGGCGAGGGCGGCGCGCTGTCGCAATTGCTCTCGGAGACTGGAACATTCAGCCAAACCTTGGCCGATCGCTACCAGGTGATCTCGGAGGTGATCCACAATCTCAACGCGGTGCTGGGGACCATTGACGAGAAGAGCGCCCAGTTCGATGCCAGCGTGGACGAGCTCCAGAAGCTGGTCAGCGGGCTGGCGCAGGGCCGGGACCCGATCGCCGGGGCCATTCCGCCGCTGGCGTCCGCCTCAAGCGGATCTGACCGACATGCTGGTGAACTCACGACGGCCGGTGCAGGGCGTGCTCGAGAACCTTCGCCCACTGGCCACCGAGCTCGACAACCGCAAGGCCGAGGTCAACCAGGTCATCGAACCGCTCGCCGAGAATTACTTGCGGCTCAACGCCCTTGGCTCGTATGGGTCGTACTTCAACTACTACATCTGCGCGACGAGGCTCAAGTTCAACGGTCCGGCAGGCAGCGACATCTTCCTGCCGATAGGCGGAGTCCCGGACCCGTCGAAGGGCAGGTGTTCAGACAATGGATAAGACGATCCGGGCGGGCACCTTCGGAATCGTGGTCGTCGCGTGTGTCGTGATGGTCGCGTTCGGCTACACCAGCCTGCCGTTTTATCCGCAAGGCAAGTCGTATGAGGCCTTCTTCGCCGACGCCGGTGGAATCTCGCCTGGTAACGACGTCAACGTCTCCGGCATCACGGTCGGCACAGTGACCGGGGTCGCGCTCGCCGGCGACGTCGCGAAGGTGACATTCACCGTCGACCGCAACGTCAGGCTCGGCGATCAAACGCTGGCATCGATCAGGACCGACACCGTCCTGGGTGAGAGGTCGCTGGCGGTGACCCCGCAAGGCGGCGGGTCGATGACATCAATTCCGGTGGGCCGCACGACAGTTCCGTACACGTTGAACATGGCGCTGCAGGATCTCGGTCAGAACTCCGCCGAACTCAACAAGGACCAGTTGACCCAGGCGTTGGGTGTGCTGACCGATTCGCTTCGCGACGCGACGCCGCAGCTGCGTCGAATCGCTCGACGGGGTCGCCGCGTTGTCCCGCAGCATCAACGCCAACGACGAGGCGTTGGGCCAGCTGTTGGCGCGCGCGAAGTCGGTGACCAAGGTGCTCGCCGACCGGGCCGGTCAGGTGAACCAGCTCGTCACCGACGGTAATCAGCTGTTCGCCGCGCTCGACGAGCGCCGGGCGGCGCTGAGTACTTTGATCGCCGGCATCGATGAACTGTCAGAACAGCTTTCGGGATTTGTGGCCGACAACCGCCGCGAGTTCGGTCCGGCCCTGACGAAGCTGAAGCTCGTGCTGGACAACCTGCTCGAACGCCGTGAGCACATCAGTGAGGCGCTGAAGCGACTGCCGCCCTACGCCACCGCGCTCGGCGAGTCGGTCGGCTCCGCTTCGGGTTTCAGCGTCAACCTACCCAATGCGATACCAAACAATACGCAGGAAGCGCTACTACTGGACCTCTACTTCCAACCGGGCAAGATTCCCGACAGCCTCGCCGATCTCCTGCGCGGATTCATCAACGAGCGACTGATCATCAGGCCGAAGTCGCCATGAGCCGCTTGGTGCGTTACGGCGTCATCGCCGCTCTGGTGGTGGCGCTGATCGGTGGCATCTACGTGGTAGTGCCGCGGGTCACCACATACAGGGTGGTTGGACACTTCGCGTCGGCAGTGGGCCTGTATCCGGGCGACGAGGTCCGCGTCGTCGGGGTACCGGTCGGCTCGATCGAATCGATCTCGCCGGAGGCCGATGCCGTCAAAATCACGATGACGGTGCAGGACAGCGTCAAATTGCCGACCGACGTTCGCGCGGTGATCGTGGCGCCAAACCTCGTTGCAGCCAGGTTCATTCAGTTCACCCCGCCCCACAAACAGGGCCCGGCGATGAAGGACGGCGACACGATCGGGTTGGACCGCACCGCCGTGCCGGTGGAGTGGGACGACGTCAAGTCCGAGCTGACCCAGCTCAGTCAGCAGCTCGGACCGCAGGCGGGCCAGGTTCAGGGCCCGCTGAGCGGGTTCATCAACCAGGCCGCCGATACCTTCGACGGCAACGGTGACTCGTTCCGGCAAGCGTTGCGCGAGTTGTCGCAGACCGCGGGGCGGTTGGGTGACTCACGCACCGACCTGTTCGGCACGGTGAAGAATTTGCAGATCCTGATCGACGCGCTGTCGAACAGCAACGAGCAAATCGTCCAATTCAGTGGGCATTTGGCCTCGGTGTCGCAGGTGCTGGCCGACAGCGCGGCGGGTCTGGACGACACGCTGGGCAGCCTCAACCAAGCCCTGTCGGACGTGCGCGGCTTCCTGGACGAAAACAACGAGGTGCTGATCGACAACGTCAACAGGCTGACCGACTTCACCAGCCTGGTGTCAAACCAGAGCGACGACGTCGAGCAGATACTGCATGTCCTCCCGAACGCGATGGCGAACTTCTACAACATCTACAACCCGGCCCAGGGCACCGCGAACGGTCTTGTTGGGCCTGCCGGAGTTCTCCAACCCGATTCAGTTCATCTGCGGCAACTTCGACGGCGCCGGCACACCCGAATACGACAAGCGAACCGAGATCTGCCGCCAGCGGATGGCTCCGGTACTGAAGCGCCTGGCGGTGAACTACCCGCCCATCATGGCGCACGGGATCAACACGATCACCGCGTACAAGGGTCAGGTCATCTATGACACCCCGGCGACCGAGGCCAAGGCGCAAACCTACATCCCGTATCTGGAGTGGATACCGTCGGACGGGCGGACCCCGCCTCGGGCCGGCGAGGGCACGGATCCCAGTTCGTTGCTCCTGCCGCCGAACCCGGTTCCCGGTCCACCGCCACCGGCGCAGCCGTACACGCTCGGTCCGGTAGTACTGCCGCCAGGACCAGCGCCCGGTCCGCCACCGCAAGCCCCGGATCCGGCGGCCGCCGCCGCCCGCACCCGCTCCGCCCGGCCCCCTGCCGGCCGAGGCAGGCGCGCCGATGCAGCCGGTCGCTCCGCAACAAGACGGAGGCGGAGGATGACACGAAAGTCATTGGGTATCAACGGTGGCCGCGTGATCAGCCGCACGGTGGCCATCGGTTCCGGCGTAGTACTGCTCGCCGGCTGCCAGTTCGGCGGGCTGAACTCCCTGAACATGCCCGGCACGGCCGGTCACGGCGCGGGCGCCTACAAAATCGCCGTGGAGCTGCCCGACGTGGCCACACTGCCTCAGAACTCGCCGGTGATGGTTGACGACGTCACCGTCGGCAGCGTGTCGGGGGTCGAGGCCGTGCAGCGGACGGACGGCAGTTTCTACGCGGCGGTGCAAATCTCGCTTGACAGCGACGTCAAGTTGCCTGCCAACGCGACGGCGAAGGTCGCGCAGACATCACTGTTGGGTTCGCAGCACATCGCGCTAGTCGGCTCCGGTGGACCAGCCACCGGTTGGCGAGCTGCGTGACGGGTCTGAGATCCCGCGGAGCCAGGGCGGCCGCTACCCGACCACCGAGGAAGTGCTGTCCGCGTTGGGTGTGGTCGTCAACAAGGGCAATCTCGGTGCGCGTGCAAGACATAACCCAAGAGGTCTACAACGGGGTGGCCGGCCGGCAGGGCCAATTCGCGGGACCTGATCCCGCGGCTCGCCGAGCTGACCGCGTCGCTGAATCGGCAGACCGACGACATCATCGCCGCAGCCGAAGGCCTGAACCGATTCGCCGGAGTCCTCGCGCGCAACAAGGACAGTCTTGGCCGTGCCCTGGACACCCTTCCGGGAGCGCTGCGGGTGCTCAACGACAACCGGGCCAACATCGTCGACGCGTTCGCCGCACTGAAGAGTTTCGGCACGGTGGCGGCACGCATCCTCGCGGAGACGAAGGACGGATTTCGCCGCGGACATGAAGGACGTCTACGCGGTTATCAAGCCGCTCAACGACAACCGTGCGGACGCTGGTGTCCGCCCTGGACGGCCTGGCGACCTTCCCGTTCCCGGGTAAGAACTTGGCTCGAGTGGCCAGGGGTGACTACTTCAATATCTTCGCCACGTTCGATCTGACGATCCGGCGGCTCGGCGAGACCATCTTCACGACGTCGTTCTTCGACCCGAACATGAAGCGCCTCGGCGAAGTCATCGACACGCCGGACTTTCTGGTCGGGGAGATGGCAAACCTGTCCGGGCAGGCCGCTGATCCGTTCAAGATCCCGCCCGGTACCGCGTCGGGCCAGGAGGTGCCGCCGAAGTAATGCTCACCCGAACCACGCGAATCCAACTGGTGATCTTCGCCGTCGTGACCGTGCTCACCGTCGGCGCGATCTCGCTGTTCTACCTGCGCGTCCCCGCCCGGATGGGAATCGGTGCCTACGAGATCACGGCGAACTTCGTGGCCGGCGGCGGCCTGTACGAGAATGCGCAATGTCACCTACCGCGGCGTGCAAGCCGGCCGCGTCGAGGCCGTGAACCTGACCGACGACGGCGTCGTCGCGCACATGCGGCTCAACAGCGACGTCAAGATCCCGGCGAACTCGACCGCCACGGTCAAGAGCGTGTCGGCGGTCGGCGAACAATACGTGGATTTCGTTCCGCCCGACGACCCATCGCAGGCGTTGCTGGGTGATGGTTCCAGCATCCCGAAGGAGCGGACCGCGATCCCGCAGGACATTGCCGAGATGTTGAGCGAGGCCGACAAGTTGGTGAGCAGCCTCAACAACACCCGGCTCCAGGACCTGCTGCGCGAGACGTTCAAGGCGTTCAACAGCTCCGGGCCGGAATTGGCGCGGCTGATCCAATCGGCGCGGTTGCTGATCGACGAGGCCAACGCGAGCTGGCCGCAGACCTCGGCGCTGATCGACCAGGCTGGGCCGTTCCTGGAGGCGCAGATCCGCAGCGGTGACGACATCCGGTCGGTGGCGGACGGTCTCGCCCGCATCACCACAGAAGTCGCGAACGCCGATCCGCAGGTGCGGGCGCTGCTGAGGGATGCGCCGGGGGCGGCCGCCGAAGCCGAGGAGACGTTCGCGGGCATTCGTCCGTCGTTCCCGGTGCTCGCCGCCAACCTGGCGAACTTCGGCCGCATCGGTGTCATCTATCGCAGGTCGATCGAACAGGCGCTGGTCATCTTTCCGGCGCTGCAGGCTTCGCTGAGCACGATCGCCGGCCAGCTGCCCATCGACGAGGGCGGCAAGCAGGACTTCAAGATCTCTATCAATGACCCGCCCCCGTGCCTCACCGGATTCCTGCCGCCGACGGAGCAGCGGACACCTGGGGACACGACGTTGCGGGATCTGCCGACGGACATGTATTGCAAAGTGGCGCAGAACGATCCGACCGTGGTGCGCGGAGCGAGGAATTATCCGTGCCAGGAGTTCCCCGGTAAGCGCGCGCCGACGATTCAGCTCTGCCGGGATCCCAAGGGCTACGTCCCGATCGGGAACAGCCCGTGGCGCGGGCCGCCGGTGCCGATCGGCACGCCGCAGGATGTCTATGAGGACGACACGCCCGAAGACGGGCGAAACACCTTGCCGCCGAACAAGTTCCCCTACGTCCCACAGGAGAACGATCCGGACCCGGGATACCCTGTCGCGCCGGGCTTGGTGCCGCCCGGGGTGCAGCCCGGCCCGGGGCCGGCGCCGCATCAACCGTGGCCGTATATCCCGCCTCCGAACGACAATGGCCCGCCGCCCCCGCTACACGGCGTGGATCCCGCCGGCGCCGTATCCGGATGCGTGGCCACCGCCCCCGGTCGGGCCTGGCGATCGACGGTCCGCCATCGCCGCCGCCGGTGTTCGCGGGGCCCTACGATCAATCTGCGCTGCCCGCAGGCCCGGCGCCGGCGCCGCACCGCCGCCCGCGCCACCGGCTCGCCGCCCTGCCGCCGGCGCTGCCGCCTCCGACGGTGACACGCCGCAGGCCAGCGGAGCCGCCTACGGCACGTACGACCAGAACACCGGCGTGTTCGTCGACCCGGCCGGCGGCACGGGGGTGTACGCGCCCGGTGCCGCTGATGTGCACCCACAAGAGAACTGGTTGGATCTCATGCTCTATCCGAGGCAGACCTGATGCCATCCACTCAGGCACGTTCGCAGCAGGCCGTGCGCCGCCGCGCATCCCGGGCCGCCGGACCGGCCAACGGCAAGGCCGCCGAGACCACCGCCGTGCGCGTTGAGACACCGGTTTCGGCCAGCACAACACCTGCTCGCACGTCCCGGAAGGCTGCGCCACCGGCACGCAGGCAGGCGCACCTGCGGCTGGTCGCGATCGTTGCGCTGGTGTTCGCATTCGTCGCGACGGGTGTGCTCGGCGCCGCGGTGGCGCTGATGATCGTCCAGAAGAACACGACAGAAGCAACGCAGGCGCGCAACCAGCGGTTCATCGACACCGCTACGCAGACCGTGGTGAACATGTTCAGCTTCAAGCAGGACTCCATCGACGAGAGCGTCGACCGGTTCTTCAACGGCACCAGTGGGCCGTTGCGCGACATGCTCGGCCAACCCAACAACGTCGAGAATCTCAAGGCGATTTTCCGGGACACCGGTGGCAGTTCGGAGGCTGTGATCAACGGTGCCGCGCTTGAAGGCGTCGATGGCATCAGCAATAACGCATCGGTGCTGGTCTCGGCACGAGTCACTGCTAGCGACAGCGATGGCAACAACAGGCCGTCGCAGCCCTACCGGCTGCGGATCGTCGTGCATGAGGATGACGACGGGCGGATGACGGCCTACGACCTCACCTACCCCAACGGCGGAAACTGATGCGCTGGCTTGTGAGTGGAATTGCTCGGCTTGATGGCCGCCGCGTTCGTGGGCCTGGCCGCGGTGGGCGGCTCGCTTTATTGGCAACGAGTGGAAACGCGTGCTGAGCAAGCCGCCCGCGACGAGCTCGGACCGCTTGCGCAGCAGCAGATCCCAGCCGTGTTCACCTACGACTACAAGACCGTCGAGCGAAGCCTCGACGACGCCTACAACTTGCTCACGCCCGACTACCGCAAGGAGTTCGAGGCCAGGGCGAATTCCGACATCATCCCGCAGGCTCGGGAGCGGCAAGTGGTGAGCCAAGCCAACGTGGTCGGCGTCGGAGTGATGGATGCACAGCGCAACTCCGCAGCGGTGATGGTGTACATCAACCGCACGGTGTCCGAAAAGTCGAATCGCGACCAGCCGATCTATGACGGCTCGCGACTGCGGGTGGAATACAAGCGCATCGACGGCAAATGGCTGATCAACTACATCACTCCGATTTAGCCGCACTCTTTTTCGGAGACGTTTTCGTCGAGGCAAGCGCGTCGAGGAACGACCGCGCCCACAGGTCGACGTCGTGGGCGAGAACCTCTCGGCGCAGCGCCCTCATCCGCCGCCTGCCTTCTTCCGGCGTCTGATTCAAGGCGGCCTCGATGGCATCCTTGACACCCTCGAGGTGATGAGGGTTGGCCAGGTATGCCTGACGCAGTTCGGCTGCGGCGCCGGTGAATTCGCTGAGCACCAATGCACCGCCGAGATCGCTGCGACACGCGACGTATTCCTTGGCGACGAGATTCATCCCGTCGCGCAGTGGCGTGACCAGCATGACGTCGGCCGCGACGAAGAATGCCACCAGCTCGTCGCGGGGGATCGGCCGATGCAGGTAGTGCACGATTGGATGGCCGACCTCGCCGTACTCGCCGTTGATGTGGCCGACCTGACGTTCGATGTCTTCGCGCATCGCGATGTAGCTCTCGACCCGTTCCCGGCTCGGTGTCGCGAGCTGGACCAGCACGGTGTCGTCACGTTTGGCCCGATGCTCGTCGAGCAGCTCCGAGAACGCGTTCAGCCGAACGTCGATCCCCTTCGTGTAGTCCAGCCGGTCCACGCCCAACAGGATCTTGCGCGGGTGGCCGAGCTCGCTACGGATCTCTTCCGCCCGCTGCCGCACCGCGCGGGTACGCGCCTGCTGGTCGAGCGCGGTCGAGTCGATGGAGATCGGGAAGGCGCCGACCTTGACCGTGCGCTGGCCGACGTCCACCTCGCCGAACTTGGAACGCACGCCGATGCTCGCGCGCGACGTGTTGGCCCCAACCAGGCGGCGGGCCAGGATGAGGAAGTTCTGCGCGCCGCCCGCCAGATGAAAGCCGACCAGGTCGGCGCCGAGTAGACCCTCGATGATTTCGGTCCGCCACGGCATCTGCATGAACAGCTCCACCGGCGGAAACGGAATATGTAGAAAGAAGCCGATGGTGAGATCGGGCCGCAGCGTCCGAAGCATCTTCGGGACCAGCTGCAACTGATAGTCCTGGACCCACACGGTCGCGCCCTGCGCCGCCGCCTTGGCCGTCGCCTCGGCGAAGCGGCGGTTCACGTCGACGTAGGCGTCCCACCAGTCGCGCTGGTAGATCGGCTTGACGATGACGTCGTGGTAGAGCGGCCACAGCGTGGCGTTCGAGAAGCCCTCGTAGTAGGCGGCGACATCCTCGGCGGAGAGGCTGACCGGGCACAGGTGCATGTCGTCCTGCTCGATCGGATCGTCGCCGGCATCGGGTATGCCGGGCCAGCCGATCCAGGCGCCGCGCCTGCGCCGCAGAAGTGGCTCCAGGGCGGTGACCAACCCGCCGGGGCTTCGTTTCCACGTCGTGGTGCCGTCCGGCAGCCGCTCCATGTCGATTGGTAGCCGGTTGGCCACCACGACGAAGTCGGAATCCCCGGAGCCGGCCTTCCGGCCGCGCCCCGGACTCACTTAGGCCTCGAGCTTCGAGGGCCCAATGCCGAGCATCGAGAGGAAGACCCGGCACTCGTCGGCGTCGGTGGCGTACGCGGCAACGACACGCCTCGCCTGGCGGGCGGTGCTGTCGGCAAGTGGCTCGACGTCGCCGAGCTCGGCGGGATCAGATTTGGAAGGCATACGACAACTCTAGGTGACGGCGTCGAAGCCCCTGCTCAGCGGCCTCCGGCTATCAGTAACCGCCGGTCACGGTCGGGCTGTTGCTTTCGGAGGACCGAGGCACCGCGGCAGGCCCCTCAGCCTGCGCTTCCTCGGCCAGGCCGATGCACTGGCCCGAGTTGTGACCCGTGCAAGGAATGGCGCCGCCGCCGCCAGGGATGCCCACCGCGGGCAGACTCGGATTGCCTGGGATGGACTGGAACGTAGACCCCGAGTTCGGGACGGTATGCGGGAGGCATGTCCCGACGAACAGGTCTTGCTCCTCACCCGAGGGGCACTGGGCCATCGGTGAGGCGTCCGGGACCGCGAAGGCGGCGACCGCAGGGGCCGCGGCAAGTGCGACCGCAAAGCCACCGGTAAGGATCAGTCGTCGAACTGAAAGCTGAAAGGTCGCCATCGTCACGCTTTCTGTAGTTATTGACCGTGCGTCGGCATGGATTCTATGGAAGCTGAAAGATTTCTGCACAGCTTCGGTGAGTTCACTGAAAACGCGACTGACTAGGGGCTTGAGCTGATGGTTGACCGCGGTACCGCAGGCGGTCCCGCGGCCTCTGCGTTTTCGGCGAATCCGATACATGCGCCGGAGTCGCCGCCGGTGCATGGGATGCCGTCGATTTCAGGAATATCGGGGTTCGCCGCGTTGGTGGTGAACAACGGCGACCTGGTGGGCACCAGAAGTGGCGTGCACGTCGAGGTGAAGACGTCGTTTTCTTCACCGGAGGTGCACTGGGCCACCGAGACGCCGGGTTCGGGGGTGAAACCGCCCGCGATCACTGGCGCTGCCACCGCCGCCGCAATGAAACCGCCGGTCAGAAGTAGTCGCCGGATAGCCGACGGCGTATTTGCCATCGCGCGGAGTCTATCGAGCGACCCAGAAATCCTCGGGTTATCCGGCGCACGCCACGAACGTGTCGAGCTAGGGGCTGGAGCTCACGCTCGAATGCGGCACCGCCATCGGGCCTTCGGCCTGCTGTTCCTCGCCGAGGCCGATGCACTGACCCGAATTACCGCCCGTGCACGGAATGCCGTCGACGGCGGGCAGCGAGGGGTTGCCCGGGATCGACTCGTTCCCCGACATCGGCGAGGGCGAATTCGGCACCAGGTCGGGGGTGCACGATCCGGTGTAGATGTCCTCGGACTCGCCGCCCGGGCACGCCGCGATCGTCGGCGCCGGGCTGCCCGGCATGGCGAAGGCGGCGACTGCCGGAGCGGCCAAGGCTGCCACCGAGAACCCGGCGGCGAGGATGAGTCGTGACGCTGAGATCCGCTGTGTCGCCATCTCTGCCTCTCTAGTTTGCTGAGAATATGGGTTAGCACGGATCCACATGCTCGCGGTCGTGCTTCGATGGGCCAAGAGTACTCGTACTCAAGGGATTAGGGGCGATGACGCGATGAATGCAGCGGTTTGCAGCCGGTTCTGTGAGTCCGCTGTTAAGTAGCTGTGGCACCGCTGAAGGAGCCGTTTGCCGTGGCACCGTAATGTGCAGGCAGTCGAACGAATCGAGCGAGGTGATCCGCTGTGGCGAGCCCTGATCTGACAACCGCCGAACAGGCCGGAGGCGATGCGCCCCAACAGGTGACCTACGAGACGCTGGACGACGGGCGCATCGCCCGCATCTGGCTCAATCGGCCCGAGGCGCAGAACGCCCAGTCGCGAACCCTGTTGGTGCAGCTGGACGAGGCCTTCGGCCGTGCCGAGGCCGACGACACCGTGCGGGTGGTGATCCTGGCCTCCCGCGGTAAGAACTTCTCTGCGGGACACGATCTGGGCTCCGAGGAAGCGCTGTTGGAGCGCAAGCCCGGCCCGGGCCAACATCCGACGTTTTCGATCAACGGTGCGACACGGCAGGCCGTCGCGGAGAAGACCTATCTGCAGGAGTGGCACTACTTCTTCGAGAACACCCGCCGCTGGCGGGATTTGCGCAAGATCACGATCGCCCAGGTGCAGGGCAGCGCGATCTCGGCGGCCCTGATGCTGATCTGGGCGTGCGACCTGATCGTTGCCTCCGACGACGCCAAGTTCAGCGATGTCGTTGCCGTCAGGATGGGCATGCCCGGTGTCGAGTATTACGCTCATCCTTGGGAATTCGGCGCGCGTAAGGCCAAAGAGCTTCTGCTGACCGGGGATTCGATCGACGCAGACGAGGCCTACCGGCTGGGGATGGTGTCGAAGGTCTTCCCGCGCGACGGGCTCGAGGACAAGACGCTCGAGTTCGCCCGCCGCATCGCTGAGCGACCGACCATGGCCGCACTGCTCGTCAAGGACTCTGTCAACGCCGCCGCCGACGCGATGGGCTTCACCGAAGCGCTGCGGCACGCGTTCCACATCCACGAGCTCGGCCACGCCCACTGGGCCGCCGCCAACGAGAACCGCTATCCCGTCGGCCTACCGCCAGACGTACCGGACTGGCGGACGTTGGGAGCGCCGAAGGCCGCCCGCCGCGACGAGCCGTGACGAAGGGGTCATCAGTGCAGCTTTCATTGGCAGGAAAGACGGTATTGGTCACCGGCGGTGGCAGCGGGATCGGAAAGAGTGTCGCCGCAGGCGTGGTGGCCGCTGGTGGCAATGCGATGCTCGTCGGCCGCAACGCCGACAAGCTGTCGGCAGCGGCTGACGAGATCAACGCGCAGGGTGGTCCGGGATCAGCGCTGTACGAACCCGCCGACGTGACCAAAGAGGACGAAGTCACCAACGCCGTGGAGGCGGCCACCGCGTGGACGGGCCGGCTGTACGGCGTGGTGCACTGCGCCGGGGGCAGCGAGACGATTGGCCCGATCACGCAGATCGATTCCGAGGCGTGGCGACGCACGGTCGACCTGAACATCAACGGAACCATGTACGTGCTCAAGCACGCGGCTCGCGAGATGGTGCGTGGTGGCGGCGGGTCGTTCATCGGGATTTCGTCGATCGCGTCGAGCAACACGCATCGGTGGTTCGGCGCCTACGGTGTGTCGAAGGCGGGCATCGATCATCTGATGCAGTTGGCCGCCGACGAACTCGGCGCATCGTTGGTCCGGGTGAACTGCATCCGGCCCGGCCTCATCCGCACCGAACTCGTTGCGCCGGTGCTGGACTCACCTGAGCTGAGTGCCGACTACGCGTCGATCACCCCGCTTCCGCGCCCGGGCGAGGTGGAGGACATCGCGAACGCGTCGGTGTTCCTGCTCAGCGACGCCGCCAGTTACATCACCGGTCAGGTGATCAATGTCGATGGTGGGCTCATGCTGCGGCGGGGGCCCGACTACTCGGCAATGCTCGAACCGGTATTCGGCGCGGACGGCCTGCGCGGAGTGGTCTCGAGCTGCCTAGATTCTGACCACCCCCGCACCATCGCCACGACGAAGGTGGAACCACGGGGGTCTAGCTCGCCGAGCACGACCGCGAATAGCGGTAGGAATATCCAGCCGAGAAGGAAGATCAACATGGCGCCGCGCTTGCTCCCGAGTACCAGTTCAGTGAGCCATCGCGGCCTCAGCCAATCTCTAAGGCTTGCCTGATCCACCGCAGCCAGCGATTTACTCCCACCATCAGAGGGGTATCTTGGTTTCACGGGGTCGTGACGGTTGTCTTGCCGTCCACCGGAGGCGGCAGACCGGCGTCCTTATACCGCGCGTCAACGCCCTACCTCATCTCGGAGGCAGGGGCGACGAGCAGGAAGGAGACCACACGTGAATCTGAAGAAAATCGCGGGGACAGCAATGATCGCGGGTGCGCTTGGCGCTGCCTCCGTTGGACTCGGAACGGGTTCAGCACAGGCTGATCCTGGTTGGAACCCAGACATTCCGTGGATTCCGGGGCCGGGAGATTGGGTTGATTGGAATCCGGGAATCAATTTGGGCCCGCCCGGACAGGTCAAGAAATGGTGCCCCTGGCACTCCCCGCCCGGTCACTGGGTCGGGGGTCCACACGGGATACCCTGTACCTAAAATCACTTGAGTTTCCCTGCGACGCTTCATCATGCGAGCTTGACCTACATCCTCGCGCTGCTCGGCAGCTCAGTGCCTGCGGCGGGTCAATTCGATCTTGACGAGCTCTAGAAACCCATCGACCTCGTCCTCGTTGTAACCCTTCTTTCCAAACGGTGCCTTCGAAAACTCCACGTCCGCAAGATCCGCTGGAGTAACCCCACCCATCGCCGTCGGATCTCGCAGCGCCGCCTCAACGCGATCGAGGAATGCGTCGACCTCGTCTTCGTGGTAGCCGCGCCATCCCCTGGAGAAGGCCACGTTATGGACGTCTTCCGCAGCAACTCTGGGACTTTGATCCAAATGTGCCGGCCCCGCGGCGTGTTTCTGCTCGGCCATCCGGCGTTCCAGCTCGGCGATGCGTCTCTCTGGGTCATCCCGGTCCATCAGCGAATAATGCCACCTTCTAAGCCTTTTCGGCACCGGCTTCCCACGCCGTCACGTTGCCGATGGCAGACCAGTCCAGGTGTGCGCCGCCGTTGGCGATCAGGGTGATGAAGCGGTCACGAAGCAGGCTCGCGATCGGCAACGGCACCTGCAATGCATCGCCCGCAGCGAGCGCGAGTTTCACGTCCTTGAGCCCGAGCGTGGCTGCGAAACCCGCAGGCTCGAACTCCTCGCGCGCCACGAGCCCGCCGTACGTCCGGTAGACCGGTGCGTCGAACAATGTCGATGTCAGGAGCTCGACATACTCCTGCCTGTCCACGCCCGCCTTGGCGACCAAAGCGATGGCCTCGCCGAGTGATTCGATCATCGACGCGATGAGGAAATTGCCGCTCAACTTCACCAGGCTCGCGGCCTTCGGCTGTTCCGACACGACGAACGTCCGCTGACCGATCGCGTCGAACACTGGCGAAAGTGCCTGCACCGCAGCGGGTTCACCGCCCGCCACCACGAACAGCTTCGCCGCCGCAGCCGCTTCGGGCCGTCCAAACACCGGCGCAGCGACAAATCGCTGCCCGGCATCGCCATGCGCTTCCGTCAGCCGCTCTGACAGCGCAATGCTGATGGTGCTCGCCGAAACGTGGGTGGCATCGGATCGCAGCGAGGCGAGTATGCCGTCGTCTCCGAACGTCACCGCCTCCACGGCGATGTCGTCGGCGAGCATGGTGATGACGATGTCGCCCCCGCATGCCTCGGCGGGAGTGCGCGCCGGTGTCGCGCCCTTCTCGGTCAGCGCGGCAACCTTGTCCTGCGAACGGTTGTAGGCCGTCACCTCGTGGCCGGCCTCGAGCAGATTGGCGGCCATGCCCGCGCCCATGTTTCCCAGTCCGATGAATCCGATTCTCATGACATCCACCATGCCCGAGCTTCCTGGGGTGACGCCGGACTACTGCAACCGGCGCATCGACCGTTCCGGCCGCCGTCGCCCGAGCACGCCCTAGGCGGAGCGTGGCCCAGAGTGGTGGATGCGCCCGCCGGTACCGCAGCCGCCGGATACGGACCCTGCGACCGTCCCGTCGGGCGCGACGACCATGGTGGCGCCGGGCTGGCGGGGTGCCGATCGGATTGTGCGCACGACGGTCGCGACGCCGGCTATGCCACCGGACCGCCAGACATCCAGCAGGTCATCGAGCACCTCACGCACGCCCGCAGTGTATGTACGCAGGCTGTGAGAACAGTGCGAATGCTCAGCGAGGTGCGTCGAACTCGACGGGCAGCTCGGCGGGGCCGGTGATGCCGACCAACGGCTTCCACACCACGGGTCCCGCGCGGCGGATGTTGCGCATCCGGCGCGACATCACGACGAGGGCTTCCGCGAGCTCGCGACGGGCCAAGTTGGCGCCCAGGCAGTAGTGCGCGCCGGCGCCGAAGGTCTGCATCGGCGCCGCACCCTCGCGGGTGATGTCGAAGCGGTCCGGCTCGTCGAACACGCGGGGGTCGCGGTTGGCCGACGCCGTGTTGACCAGAACGAAGGTGCCGGTCGGGATGACGACCCCCTCGACCTCGAAATCCTCGGTCGTCATCCGCATGGCGCCGAACACGACGGGGTAGAAGCGCATCACTTCCTCGACGGCGTTCATCGCCAACTCGGGGCGCTGCGCGAGGAGCTCCCACTGTTCGGGGTGGTCGCAGAAGACGTCGACGGCGGCAGCGACCTGATTGCGCGTGGTGTCGGTGCCTGCCATCAGGATGCCGCCGGCGAGCATGCGCAGCTCATCGGCGCTGAGCCGGTCGCCGTCGTCTTCGGCGCGGATCATCTCGGAGAGCAGATCGTCGGTGAGCGAACGGCGTCGCTCGGCCACCATGCCGTCGACGTAGTCGTCGAGTTCGGCCCAGCCGGTGAGGATTTCGTCTTCGTACTCGGCGACGTTGAAGGTGAAGGCCTTGAAGAACGCGTCGGCCCACGCCGAGAAAAGTTGCCAGTCCCCGCGAGGGGCGCCGAGCAACTCACAGATGACGGGAACCGGGTAGGGGCGGGCGATGTCCTTGACCACGTCGCAGCGTCCGGAGGCGGCGATCGGGTCGATCAGCTCGTTGATGATGGCGGTGATCGTGCCGTCCAGCCGGGCGACCGCGCGCGGAGTGAAGGCCTTCGACACGAGGCGACGCATCCGTGCGTGATCGGCGCCGTTGATGCTGAGCAGCGTGGTGCTCATGCGGTCCCACAACGGCCCGGACAAGATGCCCTGCGCCTCGAGACCGAGGCCAGGCGGTGGTGCCAACCGGTGATCACGCAGCGTCGCACGGACCAGTTCGTATCCGAGAATCTCGGGTCCGTGCGGACCCATTGCGACGCCGCCCTGCCTTGCGGCAATGCCGATGCGGCGGTGGGCTTCGTCGGGAGTCGGGGCATCGTCGTAGCACAGGCCCGGTAGGTCGGCTTCGAAGATGGTCGGGCAACGCAGGTCGACGGTGGCGACACTCATGGCGATCTCCTCGGTCTCGGGACACCTTGATGGTCGAACCGGCCGAGAAGGCGGACTAGCGTAGTCGACTACTCCAGTACGGAAATGAGGCGCGAGTGCGGCAGGTCATGGCGGGTCTTCTCGTCCTGTGCGGGGCGGCGACGGGTGCTTTCGGCGTGGCCGGGGCATCCCCCGACCAGCCCGTTCCTCCCGTTTCCGACACCGCACACGCGGCCGGTCTGGTGGACGTGCGGACCGCCGTCCCGGATGCGGTCATCGACCTTCGCTACGCAACGCCGAACAACTTCGTCGGCGTGCCGATGTACCCGGCCGACGCCCGGTGCCTGGTGGAGGGATCGATGGCCGCCGATCTGGCCACAGCGGCCGACGTGCTGCGCCCCGGCGGAGATGTGCTGGTGTTCTGGGACTGCTACCGGCCCCATGACGTACAGGAGCGGCTGTTCGAGGCGGCGCCCGATCCGAACTGGGTGGCCCGGCCCGGACCCTATGCACGCAGCCACGAGGCCGGGCTGTCGGTCGATGTGACGCTGGCGCGCGGCGGGGCGCTCGTGGACATGGGGACCGACTTCGACGATTTCTCGCCGCGTGCCCACGCGGATGCCACCGACGGCGTCAGCGCAGCGGCGCAATCGAACCGGGAGCGGCTGCGCAATGCGATGGTGCAGGGCGGGCTCGCTGTCTACGCGGGCGAGTGGTGGCACTTCGACGCCCCGGGCGCATACGCCGACCACCCGATTCTCGATGCGCCGGTGAATTAGGCGATTTGATTCCCCTGTTCGGTAGGTTCGCGTGGTGGCCGAGCTGATGAATCGCCAGATCGTGTTGCGTCGCCGCCCGACCGGGCTGGTGGCGCCCGAGGACACCGAGCTGGTCAGCGCACCGGCGCCGGAGCCCGCCGACGGCGAGGCACTGATCCGCACCACTTATGTGGGCATCGACGCGGCCGCTCGAACCTGGCTCAACGACCAGCCCGGCTATCTCCCGCCTGTGCAGATCGGCGAGGTCATCCGGGCCGCCGGGATCGGGGAGGTGGTGGCATCACGCTGCGACGCTTACGCGGTCGGCGACGTGGTGACCACGCTGACCTCGTTTCAGGAGTACGTGATCTGCCGCGACGACATCTTCACCACACCCGTGCCGGGGCCGCCCGAGGAGGTTGACCAGCTCGCGGTGATGTCGGTGTACGGCCCGACCGGTGCGACAGCGTATTTCGGCATGGTCGGTATCGGTAAGCCCCAGGCGGGGGAGACGGTGGTGGTGTCGGCGGCGGCGGGCGCGACCGGATCGGTGGCCGGACAGATCGCCAAGATCGCAGGCGCCCGGGTGGTCGGCATCGCAGGCGGGCCCGAGAAGTGCAAGGCCGTCGTCGACGACTTCGGATTCGATGCCTGTATCGACTACCGGGAAGACAACCTGAAGGCGGCGCTCAAGCAACACTGCCCCCGCGGCGTGGACGTGTACTTCGACAACGTCGGCGGGCCGATCCTCGACGCGGTGCTCGGCCGCCTCGCCCAGAGGGCGCGGGTCGTGCTCTGCGGTGTCATTTCCAGCTACCTGACAGGCGAACATCCGGGACCCGCCAACTACGTCAACCTGCTCGCCAGGACGGCTTCCATGCAGGGGTTCAACGCGCTCGACGAGTGGGGCCGCTTCGACGAGGCGTTCGGCCCGCTGCGCGAGTGGGCACGCGAAGGCAAGCTCGTGCACCGTCAGACGATTTTCGACGGCATCGAATCATGTGTCGACGCCATGAACGGGCTGTTCACCGGGGCGAACATCGGAAAGATGCTGGTCAGGATCAGCGAGCCGGCGCGGGGCTGAGTACTTCCTGAGTACCTCCACCTATAAGCGGGTACAGACCACCATGATCCTCAACCTTCCACGTGTATTTGGCGCGGCCTTGATGACCTCGGCGGCGCTGCTCACCGCGCCGGTCCCGATCGCCTCTGCCCAGGGGTGCCCCGATGTCGAGGTCGTGTTCGCACGCGGCACCGGCGAGCCGCCGGGCGTCGGCGGGGTGGGTCAGTCGTTCGTCGACGCGGTGACCTCGCAGGCCGCGCCGAGGTCGGTGAACGTGTATCCGGTCAACTACGCCGCCAGTACCGACTTCGGCGATCGCATCGGTTTCGCGCGGAGCGTCATCGACGGGATCAGGGATGCGGGCACTCACATCGAGGCGACGGCGGCCAACTGTCCCAAGACGAGGATCGTGCTCGGCGGCTTCTCGCAAGGGGCGGCGCTCGCGGGATATGTGACCTCGGCCGAGATACCTCAGGAAGTGCCTGACGAATACCGCTCGTTCATTCCCAATCCGATCCCCTCAGAGGTCGCAAACCACGTCGCGGCCGTGGTCCTGATCGGCACGCCATCGCCTGAGTTCCTGGGTTCCGTTGGCGCACCGCCCATCAGGATCGGTCCGTCGTTCGCCGGGAAGACCCTGCAGCAGTGCATTCCCGACGACACGATCTGCAACGGGACCCCGGCGGGTCTGCCGAGCTTCGCGCATACGCTCTACGGAGTGAACGGAATGGCCGCCGAGGCAGCGACTTACGCTGTCAACCACCTGCAGGCGGCCACTCCGTCAACGTGATTACTGGCGGTTCTCGCTGCTCGACCCGACGTGCTGCGCCGCGTAGTCGGCGGCCTGGCCGGTCAGGCCGTTCGCCACGTACAGAGTGTGCGCGTTGTTGTCGCTGCCGCCGGGTGCGCAGATCGGATCCTCCGGAATGCACAACTCGGTGGTCTTGCCCGAGTAGTTGCGGCCGACGACGATAGGCGGCGCCGCGACGTTGATCGCCTGCAGGAAGCCGTTGGACGGCTTACCGAACAGCGCGACCGCTGAGACGTGCTTCGAGATCTCCGGCGGCATCGGACCGGTGATCCCCGGCGGCAGAGCGAACCCGGGTGGCACCGAATCCGCGGTGATGTATCCGATCACCGCCGCCCCTTGCGAATAGCCGCCGAGCACCATCTTGGTGTTCGGGCACTTGGCGGCGACGTCCTCAACCTTGTTGCTCGCGTCGATGACCCCGTCGGCGGCGGTGGCGAAATCCAGAGACGCGGGGTAGTTCACCGGGTAGACGTCGACCGACTTGCCCTTGAGGTCTGCCTGCAACGAGTCGACGAACGCCTGTCCTGTGCCTCCGACACCCGGCGGCTCGAACGTCCCGCGAGCGAACACCACCTGGACATCGGGACACGCGTCCGCGGACGCCGTGGCCATCCCGATCCATGGAGCGCTCACCGCTGACGTTGCAAGCACTGCGATTCCGAACAAACGATTAAGGACTTTCATCCCGACCCACCGCCTTGACGTAAAACTTTGACACAGGGCGGATACAACGCTGTCTCCGCAGGTTTCGACATTCCCCGCCTACGCGCGCGTAAAACCGGCTTTTGAATGTGGCCCAAAGATACCGGCTAGCTGCTACCTGCTAGCTGGGTAGTGAACCCATTCGTCAGTGCGCGAAGTGTTCGATGACCAGAACCTGGATCTCACCGACGACCCCGCCGAGTACGGCCCCGACCGCGATCATCAGTGGCTCGTCGTCCTTGAACACCGGCCGGAGGATGGATTCGTACTCCTCGTTGGTGAGCTGATTCATCTTCTCGACGATGGTGTTCTCGAGGTCGATCACGCCCGTCGCGTAGTCCTGCGCCTCGAGCAGTGTCGCGGGGAAGCGCTCCAGAACGAGCGCAACGACTCGGTCCTTGAGTGCGCGGTAGCGCTTGGTGCCGACGGCGAGCGCGACGATGGGACCGGCGATCCCGGTCTGCGTGTCAATCGCTGTCTCGACTTCCTTGGCCGCCAGCGCGAACAGCTTGTCCGACCCCGGCCCCTTGATGATGCCGTCGAAAAGGATCTCCGGTGAGAAGAGGTCGTCGGCCAGAATCTTGGCGTAGTCGCGGGTGATCTTGTCGCGTTCAGCGTGGAGCAGACCCTGGAACTGGATGAAGCCCGAGATACTTCTTCGGCTCCACCGGGCGGAACAGCATGTTGAGCGCGATGTAGTCACTGATGAAGCCGACGGCGAATCCGAACGCCGGCATGATCCACGGATTCTTGAACAGCGCCCACGCAACCATCTGCACGAGACCGATGGCCAGGCCGAAGTAGATTCCGCTTCGCCGGACGAATGCCATCGCGTCGTCGCTCACCGAGCGCATCAGCTTGACGAGTTTCTCCTTGTTGCGCACCAGCGTGGTGACGGAGAGAAACTGCAGATCGACGTAGCGGCCCAGGTCCGCCTTCATCTCGTTGAGCATGTTCTCGGTGACCCGCGGTGCCTGTGCCCGGATGCGCTCCTGTATCGCCTTGCGGCCGGCCTCGGGAAGCGAGTCCCACAGTCCCGGGCGGATCTCCTCCGCAAGGTCGCGGGAGATCTCGTCGATGGCTTGCACCAGTGGCTCGCGCAGAGCCTCGACCGCTTCCGCAGCGTCGATCCGGTCGAGCAGCTCCTCGGGTTTCAGCAGGTTCGACGTCAGCAGTTCGATGGTCGTGGAGCCGACCTTGCCTGCGCGCCGGGGCACGATGCCCTGCCAGCCGATCGGTCCGATGCCTTTGAACTCCAATGGCCGGTAAATCATCTCCAGCGCGACGATTTTCGTGCTCCAGCCGACGAAGGCGGCCACCAGCGGCATCGACAGGAAGATCAGCCAGTTGGCGCCGAAATCCTGCTTTATCTCCCCCCACGTCTGAATCGCGACGACAGCGTCGGTCACCGTTCGTCCCGGTGCATCGTCGCCGTCCACAGTGCGTGGCCGAGGCCGGACAACGTCAGCGTGAACTTGTCGACCTTCGCGCTCAACGGTCCCCGGGACGCGCTCTTGATGGCCGCAAGGACAGACGACTCGGCCATCAACACCTCGTAGTCGTCTTTCAGTTCCGGATCCTCCGGGCCGATGTCGACGAGTCCGAGGGACAGCAGATGGCTGACATATGTCGGGACCATGGCGGGCAGGGCGACGTTGGCGGTGCGCCCGATCAACGAGGCGTTCTTGAGCACCGCCCGCCCCGGTACGGCGCGCCGCACCCAGTCGTGGACGTTGACCAACGGCGATGTCGAGCCGTCGGACAGCGCGCTGATGATTCGCGCCTCGTCGGCCACCAGCTGATCGAGGATGTGGTGGAAGAGCTCGAGCTGGCTGCTGCGCGTGCTGTGGTCGAGGGCCCGGTCCAGCAGGCCGCGCATCTTGGTGCCGAGCGCGTCGGGATCGGGTGTCCCGTCGGCGCCCTGGAGCGAGGCCGCCGGGGGCGGAGAAGGTTCGTCGTCGGGCCGACCGCCCAGCAACGCCATCAGCTGTTCCTGGGTCCGGATGGACGTGCGAAGCCAGAACCGCGCAACGCCGGAGGCGACTCCGACGACGAGACCGAGTGGGTCTTGCGAGTTCTGCACGGGTGAAACGGTAACGGCTCGGGCAGGGTTGCTAGAACGGATTCCCGATGTCCCCGAGCATCGCCTTCCGGATGAGCGGCAGCGGCAGCGGCCCCAGTTTGATGAACGCGTCGTGGAAATCCTTCAGCGAATACGCGTCGCCCATCTTCGCCTTGTAGTCCTCGCGCAGCTTCAGGATCATCAGCTTGCCCATCGTGTAATAGCCGTACGTGGCATCGGATGTGCCGCGTTTGGCCTCTGACTCCGCGACGGGCTCGGGCTGATACGCCTCGTTGACGAACATGTCCTGGGCCTGCTGGATCGTCATGCCCTCCGTGTGCATCTTGATGCCGACGATGAAGCGGACGTCACGCAGCAGAGCATCCTGGACCTGCGCCAGCCGATAGCGGGGATCGTCGGCGTGCAGACCCTCATCGAGCATCATCTGCTCGCAGTAATGCGCCCAGCCCTCGAAATTGCTTGCCGTGGAGAAGACCTTGCGCACATCGGACGGATAGTCCTTCGCGTACAGGAACTGCACATAGTGCCCCGGCCACACCTCGTGCACGGACACGTTGCTGATCATGGGCCGGTACCACTGCGACATGAAGTCGTCCTGCTCCTCCTGCGACCACGTCGGGTCGGGCAGCGTCATGTTGAAATACGCCTCGGTGGCGACCTTTTCGAAGGGGCCGGGGGTATCCATCGACGCCGACGTCGTCGCCCGCAGGAACGGCGGCGTCTCCACCACCTTGGCAGGGGGCGCCGGGGGCAGGTCGATGATCTGCTTGTCGCGGACGAAGACGGCCAGGCTGTCGAGGTCGGCCTGGGTGACCGCCAGCAGCTGCGATGCGGGCGGGAAGTCCTTCGCCACCTCGGCCAGCACGTCGATCGGCGGTTTCGTCGGGTCGACCTTGCCCGCGGCCTCGGCGAACGCCTGCTGATTGCGCTTGAGGTCGTCGGCGGCTATCGCGAGCAGGTCCGGCAGCGGCGTCGTGACCATCTCGTCGGCGGCCAGCACCTTGGCGTAGGTGTCGGCGCCGTACGCGAACGCCCCGTTGGACCGAGGCAGCAGATCGCTCTCCAGCCATGCCTTGTAGTCGTCGAGCGCCGCGATCACGGCGTCGTTCGCGGTCTTGAAGTCGGCCAGCAGGGCGGCGTCCTTGACGTCAGCGAACGCCGCGGGCACGTCGAGGGCGAAGAAGTCGCGGTTGCCGTCGAGCTGGTCGATGGCGATCTCGGTGTAGACCCGCGGTGGGTTGTCGAGATTCTTGCGGGCCTCGGCCAACGCGTTGGGCATCAGCTTCAGGCGCGCCGTCAACGATTTGAGGCGCTGCTCGGGTGGTGCGAATGTGCGCGAGATCATCACGAAGGCGTCGTTGGTGATGCCGCTGCTGTAGATGTCCGGGTCCCTCGCCCACGGGCGAATGGTCTCGTCGCGCAACAGCATTCCGTCGAGCGTCTGCTTGGTCTGCTGGAGATCGAGCTGGGCTTCGGGTGAGAGGGCTTCGGCGTCAACGTCATTGAGCCGCGTTTGGAATGACTTGATCGCTTCGGCCTCGGACTTCACGGCAGCCGCGGAATAGTCGGCGATCAGGTCGTCGTATTTGTGGATGCCGAGGTAGGTCGCATTGGACGGATTCTGTTTGTAGGTGAACTCGAGGATCTCGCCGGCGAGGTCACGGAAGGCGGCGTCGCCGGAACCTGCGGGCTGCGGTGGTGGTGGTGCACTGGAATCGGTGCAGGCCGCCACGATCAGCAGAAGCAATGCGACAAGCATCAATGCCGGACGTCTCATTGCTGCACGATAGCTGTGAGGAACCTAGGTGAGGAGTGCGAGTGGACGAAGACACCTACAACAGAGGCCGGGAGATCAGGACGGCCGTTCTCGGCGAAGCCTATGTACAGCAGGCAGCCGTCGGACCCGACGACTTCGCCGCGCCTTTTCAGGATCTGGTGACGGAGTACTGCTGGGGTGCCGTGTGGGGCCGTGATGGCCTGTCGCTGAAGACCCGCAGCATGCTGAACCTCGCGATGATCGCCGTCCTGAACCGGCCGAACGAACTTCGGACGCACATCAAGGGCGCAGTCACCAACGGGGTCACTCGTGACGAGATTCGGGAAATCTTCATGCAAGTTGCCATCTACGGTGGGGTGCCCGCTGCGGTCGACAGCTTTCGCATCGCGAGGGCGGCCTTCGACGAGCTCGACGAGAACTAGGGCTGTGATGGATATCGGTTTCATCGGCATGGGCAACATGGGATTTCCGATCGCCTGTCGCCTCATCGACGCCGGCCATCACGTTGTCGCATTCGACACCCGCAGTGCGGTCGTCGACAGTGCCGTGGAGCGAGGCGCCGACCGTGCGGAGTCGGCACGCGATGTCGCTGACCGCGCTGAGACCGTGCTGGCCAGCCTGCCCTCGCCACAGGTATCGACGGAGGTGGCCGCGGCCATCGCAAGCGGATCGGCCATCCGGCGTTTCATCGATCTGTCCACCGTGGGAAGTCAAGCAGCGCAGCGTAATCACGCGCTGCTGGCCGAACACGACGTGGCCGCGCTCGACAGCCCGGTCAGCGGCGGAGTGCACGGTGCCGAGGCGGGAACGCTCGCGGTGATGGTGTCCGGCCCGCGCGCTGAGTTCGATGCGTGTGCACCGGTGTTCGAGGCGATCGGGCGGGCGACCTTCATCAGCGAGAAACCGGGTGCCGCACAGACGATGAAGCTCGTCAACAACCTGATCGCTGCGGCGTCACTGGCCGTCACGGCCGAAGCCATGGTGATGGGTGTGAAGGCCGGCCTCGATGCGCAGGGCATGATCGACGTTCTCAACGCGGGATCCGGTGGGACACATGCCAGCCGTGAGAAGTTCCCGCGGGCGGTACTTCCGCGCACGTTCGACTACGGATTCGCGACGGGCCTGATGGTCAAGGATGTGCGTCTGTATCTCGATGAAGCGAAGGCACTCGGAATGTCCACGGAGGTGGCCGACGCGGTCGCGCAGCTGTGGGAGAGGACGCTGGCCGATGAGGGCGCCGACTCCGATTTCACGTCGGTGGTAAAGCCGCTGGAAGACGCCGCAGGCGTGGTCGTTTCGGGTTAGCGCGGGACGCTCTCGTGTAACCACCATCCCTATCCCTTTTCGATGCGCGACAACGCGCTGCATGAGGGAAGGAACGGACAGTGACTGTTGTCACCAGGAAGACGATGCTCGCCGCAGCAGTGGCTGCAGGTGTGGTCGCGACCGGAGTCGGCTATTGGGGTGAAGCGGTTTCGCCTGCGGCTCAGGCCAATGGGACCACGACGCCCGTCGTCGCGCCGATACCGAAGCCCAGCGCGTTCGCGACGCCCACTCGGCTACTCGAAGCGGTGGTGACGGGCGCCCCGGCGCCGTTGACGGGTGTGGTTTCTCAGTCGGCGGGTGCGGTGCCTCAGTCCTGGATCGCCGACGACGATCGGCCCAACAGCACCCCCGATCCCCATCAGGTGCAGCCCCTTCCAACGTTGCCCCGCAGCGAGGTCGTCACACCGACGGCCGAGACCAACACTCCGAAAGTGACTTTCAGTCATCCGATGCCTGCCGTCGTCGGCGACGGCCCAGCGCCGTTCGCGACATCCTGCGGCACCCGGAGTCGATCCGGTCGGGCTCCTCGGCGCGGCGTTCGCGGTGTTCGTCAGCAACGGCGACGAGCCCGGCGAGAACGGCGGCCTGTTGATCGGCAACGGCGCCGACGGCGGTGTCGGCCAGGACGGTGGTCGCGGTGGCCTGCTGATGGGCAACGGCGGCAAGGGCGGCGACGCGCTCGCGGGCCGGGCCGGGAATGGCGGCGACGCCGGCTTCTTCGGCAACGGCGGCGCGGGCGGCCGGGGAGCAAATCTCGCGACAGGTAACGGCACCCCCGCCAAGGGCGGCGACGGCGGCAACGGTGGATCGGGCGGCCTGATCATGGGCAACGGCGGCGCAGGCGGAACAGGCGGTGAGGGAGGCGGAGCGGCTGGCGGCGATGCGACCGGCGGCAAGGGCGGAACCGGCGGTGCCGGCGGCGGAATCATGGGCGCGGGTGGTGACGGCGGCACTGGCGGCGAAGGCAGCACGTCAACCGGCGACTCCCACGGTGGTGTGGGCGGCGACGGTGGAAGCGCTCGCGGCGCCGGACAAGGCGGCCATGGCGGTTCGGGTGGCACAGGCACCTCCGCCGTCAAGGGCACATCGGGCGGGGGCCTCGGCGGAAACGGCGGAAGCGGCGGAGTGTTCGGCGGCGATGGCGGTACGGGCGGTACCGGAGGCAAAGGCTCGACGCAGGACGGCACCGCGCTCGGCGGACTGGGCGGCGTCGGCGGCAGTGGCCGTGCGCCGGGCTCTCATGGCGGTGACGGCGGCACGGGCGGTGACGCGTCGACCAAAAAGGGAACCGGTCTCGGCGCCCTCGGTGGCGACGGCGGCAATGGTGGCCTCAATGGGCCGGGCGGAAACGGCGGCATCGGCGGGCAGGGCACCGGCACGACGGGCGGCCTGCACGGCGGTACCGGCAAGCCCGGCCGGCACGGCTGAGCGTTAGCGCAGGGCGGCGCGGCCGCGGATCCTGCCGAGCAGGATGAGCGCCAGCAGCGTGACGAATAACAGGATCGTCGTGCACGCGGCGGCCTGGAAGGCCTGACCACGGTCGGTCAGCGCGAAGATGGTGACCGGCAACGTCTTCCACGTCGCGGGATACACCATCACCGTCGCGCCGAGCTCACCCATGGACAGTGCCACGGCCAGGCCCGCCGCGGCGCCCAGTGCCGGTAGCAGCAGGGGCAGAGTGACGCGAAGGAGGACCCGCGCGGGGCTCGCACCGAGAGACTCCGCGGCCTGCCGATAGGCCGGATCGAGCCGGTCGAGCGCGGCCGATACCGCGCTGAACGCGAAGGCCAGAACCAGGACCGTGTGCGCGAGGATGACGATCCAGCGGGTGCCACCGAGTAGCAGTGGGCGTGCGTTGAACGCGATGAGCAGCCCGAGACCGATCGCGACCGAGGGGACCGCGATGGGAAGGTGAAAGACGGCGTCTGTGACACGGGCCAGCCAGCGGGGCGCCTCGCGCGCGGCCAGCGCCCCCCAGGTGCCGAGTATCAGCGCGAAACCGCCTGCGATGAACGCGGTTTGGAGGCTGACCGACAAGCTAGCGAGGTTATCACCCGAGAGCGCGCTGCCCAGTCGAGCGAATCCGAGACCGGACGGAAGCGCCTCGTTCCACGACCCGGCCAACCCCGCAACAACCACCGTGGCCAGGGGGGCGATGAACACGACCAGCACCACCAACGTGAACAGGCTCAGCGCGATCGCCCTACCTTGCCGGCTCCACAACAACATCGGTTCCCCCCTTCCCGCGGCCGCTCATCAATCGGGCGAACACCATGCGGTAGCCCACATACAGTGACAGCGACAGCGCGATCTGGACCGTCGCGATGACCGCGGCACCGGGCAGGTCGAACGTCACGATCCCCCGCGTGTAGATGAGCACCGGCAGGGTGATGACACCTTTGGCCCCGGTGAACAGCACGATGCCGAATTCGTTGAGAGTCAACAGGAGAACGAGGCTGCCGCCTGCGACGAGTGCCGGCCACGCCTCCGGCATCACCACCGAGCGCAAGACGCGTAGCGGCGAGGCGCCGAGGCTGGCCGCGACGTCGAGCTGGGCGCGGGGCAACACCGAGAACGATGCCAGCAGCGGCCGCACGACAAACGGTGTGAAGAAGGTGATCTCGGCGGCGATCACGCCTGCGGGTGTGTAGAGGAAGTTCAGTGCCGGTGACTGCGCTCCGGTGATGCCGCCGATAGCGGCGTTCACGGCGCCCGCGGTGCCGTAGAGGAACGTGAAGGCGAGAGTGATCAGAAAGGAGGGCAGGGCGAGCACTGTGTCGATGAGACGGCCGACCAGATGCGAACCGGGGAACGGCACGAAGGCCAGGACGATCGCCAGGAAAGTGCCGAGCACCAGGCAGCCCGCCGTTGAGGTGACCGCGATCGCGACTGTGCGCCACAGCGCGTCGCGGAACATCGCGCTGCCAAGGACGTCCGACCAGGTCCCCAGCCCGCGTTGGCCGCCTTTGACCACGGTGGATTCCAGCGACACCCGCACCAACGGATAGAGCGCCGCGACCACGACGATGCACAGCGGCGGGATCGTCCAGAACGCCGCGCGGATCCGGACCGGCGTGGGTGAGGCGGGTGAAGCGTCGGCGGCGGGTGCGGCCTCTTCGAGCACCGCCGTCATGTTCGCGCCTGAACGAGCACACCGGCCGGGTCGGGCAGCGCGACCCCGACCTCGCTGTCGATCGGGATCTGCGCGTTGCCGGCCACATCGATGTCGATCAGCTGATCGGGCAGGCCGTCGACCGCGAGCACCAGCCGGGTGGTGGCGCCCCGCCATACCGCGGCGGACACTCTGCCGCGCAGGGCATTTCGCTCACTCAGTGATACACCCGCAACGCGTGCGGGCGGATGCACAGCAGCGCGCTCGATCCCGGCGCCCAGTCGGTCTGTCCGACTTCCGGCTGTGGGGCCTCCGCGCTGACGGTCTTGTCCGCGAAGCTCACCAGCGCCGAGGTGCCGATCACCCGGCCCACGGTGCAGGGAATCAGATTGGCCCCGCCCAGAAACGCCGCCGTGAAGCTTGTCGGTGGGCGCTTCCACAGATTGTCTGCCGTGTCGACGTCCATCAGGCGCGCGTCGTTCATCACCACGATCCGGTCCGCCAGAGCCAGCGCCTCGGCCTGGTCGTGGGTCACGTACATCATCGCGGTGTCAGGCAGCGATTCCTTGAGCCGCTGCAATTCGGCTAGCGTGGACTGGCGCAACTGTGCGTCAAGCGCCGCCAGCGGCTCGTCGAGCAGCAACACCTTGGGCCGGATGGCGAGTGCCCGTGCGATCGCCACGCGTTGCTGCTGGCCACCGGAAAGCTCACGCGGCAAACGCTTTCCGTATGCGGACATGCCGACCATGTCCAGCGCCTCGGCCACGCGCGGCCCGATCTCGGCGCGAGGCGACGCGGTGTGACTTCAATCCGAACGCGACGTTCTCGGCCACGCGCATGTGGGGGAACAACGCATAGGACTGCAGCACCACACCGATCCCGCGCTTGGCGGGCGGAAGGCCGGTGACGTCGCGGCCGCCCAGCCGGACCGATCCCGAGGTCGGCCGGACGAATCCGGCGAGCGCGTTGAGTGCCGTCGACTTACCCGAGCCGCTGGGGCCGAGCAGTGCGACCGTCTCACCCACCGCCACCCGCAGATTGAAATCAACCAGCGCGTTGGTGTTCCGCCGCCCGCGGCCGTAGGTCACCCCGACGCGGTCGAAGGTGATTGCGGGATGACGTGTTTCGTCGCTCTGCTCAGTGCCCTGCAGCGTGCTGCCTGGTAACCGGCCGACCCCGCCGACCCCGCATCTCGGTCACATCAGTTCCCGGTCGCCTTCTGGTATGCGGCGACGTCTGCGTCGAGGTCACCGAGCACTGCATTCCAGTCCGGCACCCACACCTCGACACCGTCGAGAACTCCGCCTGGCGTGTTCGGATCGGAACTCGCCGCGGTAGCGCGGACCTCGTCGCGCACCGGGATGCCGAGCGCATCGGGCTCGACCGTCTTCTGCACATCGTCGGACAGCAGGAACTCGAGGAGCTTCTTCGCCGACGCCTCATGCGGTGCGCCCTTGGCGACACCGGCGACGTAGGGCACCGAGATGGTCGTGCGCTTTCCGTCGGGTCCGGCCGGGATGAAGATGTTGAACTTCGAGCCGTCGTCCTTGATGGAGCCCAGATTCATCTGCACATCGCCGTTGGCCACCAGCAGTTCACCGTTGCTGACCTTGGGCTGCAGCTTGCCGGTCGATGACGAGGGCCCGACATTGTTGGCCTGCAACTTGGTCAGGTAATCGAGCGCGGCCGGCTTGCCGAGGAGGTGCTGCAACAGGATCATCACGGCGGTACCGTCTCCGGCCTGGCCCGGTGTGGAGTACTGCAGCTTGCCCTTGTACTGCGGCGCCAACAGGTCATCCCAGGTCTTCGGCTGCGGATTGGCGCCCGGATTGGCGATGAAGCTCAGCGCGTTGTTGACGATCGGCACGTAGTTGCCGCCAGGTCCCACCTGGTCGGCGGGGATGCCCGTGGTGTCGACGCCGCTGGCCACCAGAAGCCCTGACTGATCGGCCTTCTGGATGAAGGGCGGCAGGGTGACCAGCAGGTCGGCCTGCGGGTTCGACTGCTCCTTCTCCAGCCGGGACACCACCTCACCCGAACCGGCCTCGACAACGTTGACACCGATACCGGTGTCCTTGGTGAACTTGTCGAACTGGGCCTTGTACCAGGTGGCGAGTCCGTCGGCGCTGTACACGGTGACGGTTTCGGCGTTCGACCCCGACGTTCCGGTACCGCCGCACGCGGCGGTCATCGTTGTTGCGACCGCGACCGCCGCGATCGCCGCGGTTCGGAAGGTGTTGCGTAGTTTCATGATTCCTTCTTGGGGTTAGCGGTTTTGCAGGAGAAGCTCGGCGAACTCGGTGACCGAGCCGACGATGTGGGTGGCTCCGGCGGAGCGGAGTTGGTGTTCGTCGTGCGCACCGGTGGTGGTGCCTGCGGCGATCGCGACGCCCGCGCGCAGCGCACTCTCGACGTCGCTCGCGGTGTCACCCAGCGCGGCGACATTGGAAACGCCATCGATCTCGAGCGTCATCAGCGCGGAAAGGATCAGGTCGGGACTGGGTCGGCCGCGCACGCCGGGTCCGGGGGCGATGACGAGATCGGCGAGCGACTGCCAGCCCAGCGCGGCCAACAGCTTGTCCTGTGTGGTGCCGCTGAAGCCGGTGGTCAGCGCGACCCGGATTCCGGCGTCGCGCAGCCGCGTCACCGATTGCTCCGCTCCCTCGATCGGCTTGGCCAGACCGTCGGAGATGAGATCGGCATAGGCTTGCTCGAATGCCGCGTTGGCCCGTTGCGCCAGCACGTCTGTGTCGAAAAGAGCACGGAACACGCTGATCTTGGATTGGCCCATGGTGTCGAGCACGTACTGCGTGGCCCGGTCGCGTTCGGGGCCGGAATTGGGAACGCCCGCGGCGCTTGCGGCGGTCTCGAACGCCCGCACCACCAGTCCGTCGTCGACGACGGTGGTCCCCGCCATGTCGATCACTGCCAGTTGAATAGTGTTCTGCGGCAAAGTCCCTCCTCGGTGTTGTTATAGGCCGATCAGGTCGGCGGATTGTTCGGCGAGTGCCGGTGCCAGTGTCATGCCGCGGCCGCCGGGTCCGGTGACGACCCAGACACCGTCATCGGGTGAGTTGCGGCAGACGATCTGGTCGGGATCGACGCACTGGCTGTAGACCCCCGCCCACCGCCGGCGAACCGGGGGCAGGGCACGGCCGAGGAGCTGCTCCACCAGGTCGGTGAGGTAGGCGTACGGCTCCTCGGTCACATCGAAGCCGAAGGGTTCGTCGTATTCGTGGGTGTCACCGATCGTCAGCCCGCCGTGCAGCCGTTGCACACAGAGCAGCTGCATGCGGTGTTCTTCGGCCACCGGTGCCTGGCTTTCGCTGCGCCGCAACGTGTCCAGGGCCGGGCCCGCGAAGCCCGGGTAGTAGCGGAAACTGTCGCCGTCGGCGATCGCGGTGCTCAACGGCTCGTCGAGCGGATCGGTCTGCATCATCTGCAACCTGACCCGGCGGACGGGCAGGTTGCCCGCGATCTCGCGGACCAGGCCGCCGTGTGCTGCGCCTGCGCAGATCACCACGAGGTCGCCCCCGTGATGATGACCGTGATCGTCCACCACCGTTTGACCGTTGACCGAGAGGGCCTCGGTGCGCGGAAGGAAGCTGTACCGTCCGGTTCGAGCCATGTGCTCGCGAATGGCAGGCAGTGCCTGTCGCGATTCCACCGCAGCGTCGCGCGAACAGTGAAGTCCCGCAAGGTATTTTCCGCGCAGAGCAGGATTCAGCGCGCGTACCCGCTCGGGTTCGAGCAGCGCGAAGCCACGGCACTCCGCATCCGCGCGGGTCACCACCTCCTCGGCGACCGCGACTTCGAGAGGCGTTCGCAGCAGCGTGATGGAGCCCGCGGGCCGGAAACCGATGCCGGGTATCTGGTCGCCGAGTGTCTCCCAGAGCTCTCGGGACCGCAGCGCCGTCGCCATCTCGCCGCGGGCGCGGCCCGACACCCAAACCAAGCCGAAGTTCCGTACCGTCGCGCCGCGGGCCTCGGCCTCGCGTTCCAGATGTACGACTTCGTGGCCGCGGCGCACCGCCTCGAGGGCGTGCGTGGTACCGAGGATGCCGCCCCCGACGATCGTCACCCGCATTCGGGCGAGGATTCACCGCCGGCGCGACATGCCCGCGAAACGTGGGTGTTGCCGCGTCGAACAGCAGGTTAACAATTGGTATAGACCAATTGCGGGTAGCATTGCGGCATGCCAGTTCTCGATGAAGTGCGTGAACTCCTGAACTCGATGCGCGGCGTATGGGATGAGGTGACCGTCGACGAACTCGATCACGCGCTGCAGTCCGCGGCGCGGGCGACCGAGGACCACGCCGATGACGAACTCATCCTCGCCGCCGCCCTCCACGATCTCGGCCACAGCCCGCTTTTCGGCGATGTGCCGACCCGCCAGCACGACGTCATCGCCAGGGAATGGCTGACGCCGCGATTCGGTGAGCGGGTCGGCTGGCTGGCCGGCGCACACGTCGCCGCCAAGCGTTATCTGGTGGCGACGGACCCGGACTACGCGGTCACCCTGTCCGACGTATCGGTCGACTCGCTGCACCACCAGGGTGGCGCCGAGATCGACCCGGCATTCGTCGACCATCCATTTTGGCCGGATGCGCTGCGGCTGCGGCGGTATGACGACGCGGCGAAGGAACCGGGCGCAGCGGCAGCGACCATCGACGAGGTGCTGGCGGTCGTCGACCGCGTGTTGGCGCGGGTGCCGGGTTGAGCTCGGAGGCGCGGCAGCCCAAGCCATACCTCGTGCGCACCGCGGTCGACGACATGCTGGCCGACCTCGACGAGGGCGACTCGGTGCCGCCGGAGCGTGAACTCGCGGCGCGGTTCGGAGTGTCACGGGAGACCGTTCGCCAGGCCCTCCACGAGCTCTTGGTCGAGGGCCGTATCGAGCGGCGCGGCCGCGGCACCGTGGTGTCGCGACCCAAACTCGTCCAGCCGCTGTCGCTGAAGTCCTATACGGAAGGTGCGGCCGAACGCGGGCGGGTGCCCGGCCGGCTGCCGGTGACGTGGGAGGACATCACCGCGACCGCGGAAATCGCTGAGGCGCTGTCGATTCCGGCCGGTGAAGTGGTGATGCACCTGGAGCGGGTGCTTCTCGCTGACGATATGCGCATCGGGTTGGAGAGCTCATTTCTGCCCAAGCGCCGGTTCGCCGTGTTGGCCGACACATTCGACCCGACCACATCGCTGTACGCGGCGATCAAGGCGACCGGGGTGCGATTCGGATCGGCGCTCGAGCGGATCGAGACCGCCCTGCCTTCGCCACGCGAGGCGACTCTGCTCGGCACCACGACGGCGATGCCCGCACTCCTGCTCAACCGGCGCACCCTGGACACCGAGGGCAGGCCTATCGAACTCGTCCGGGCGCTGTATCGCGGTGACCGGGTGGCCTTCGAGGCCGCGCTCAGCGACGCGTAGGCGGCGTCGACCCCGCGTCCGCCACCCAAACCCCACACCTGGGTGGCAGACCGAACCCTTTGTTCGTACCGACCACGGTAGAGCTGTTCAGCTAACAAAGGAATAGGGGAATGCCCTATATTTTTCTTTGCCTCTCGTGTATCGGCGTCAGTTGGAAGATTCGATCGGCCATTGCACCGCAACTTATGTAGCACCTATCTAGCGAGCTGTATGGGCTATGCAGCTACTGCAGTGCGCGATCGGATCGCTGAAGTCTGCAGTTTGCCAGGAGCTCAGCGCCTCGGCGTCGGCGTGACTGAGGGCGGCCGCGAGGGCCGTCGGGGCCACCAACCTGGTGTCGCGGGTGATCGTCAATGGTGAAGCCACGTCGATGTGGCTGCCGAAAAATCGAGGTTTCGGCTGATAGGGCGCAGGGGTACTAGGGCACCAACGAGGTTCAGCTCCGAGCCGCGAATAAAAGCGGACGAACGGGGTTGTGCGATGCCTGGACCGAACTCGGAATACGCCGACGTAGCCGACATGTGCCGTCACCTCAAGACCCTCGACGAGGGCTCGGTGGCGTTTCGGCGTCAGCGCGACGCCATCATCGGGCGGTGCCTACCTCTCGCCGATCACATCGCACGGCGTTTCAGGAACCGCGGCGAACCGTTCGACGACCTCGTGCAGGCCGCACGCGTTGGTCTGGTCAACGCCGTCAACCGGTTCGACGCCGACAATGGTGCGGACTTCCTGGCGTTTGCGGTACCCACAATGATGGGTGAGGTGCGACGGCACTTCCGCGATCACGGATGGGCGGTCAAGGTGCCCAGGCGCGTCAAAGACATGCAGAGTCAACTGGTTTCAGCGCGCGCCGAGTTATCCCAACGACTGAACCGCGCGCCGACCGCGTCCGAGATCGCCGAACACCTCGGCGTCGACCGCGAGGTGGTGATCGAGGCGACGATCGCGGGAAGCAATTACACCACCGTGTCGATCGACGCCCAGGCCGGGCCGGACGACGCTCACCGACCCGTCGGCGACGTCCTGGGTGACCCGGATCCCAACCTGGACAAGGTGCTCAACCTGGAAACGGTGCGGCCGTTGATCGCCGCATTGCCAGAACGGCAGCGGACGGTCCTCACGCTCCGCTTCTTCGAGAACATGACGCAAACCCAGATCGCGGAGCGCATGGGCTATTCGCAGATGCACGTCTCGCGTCTGCTCGCGCAGACACTGGATACGTTGCGCCGCCAGGCTCGTGAACCGGACCTCGCCGTGACCGCGTAGAGAGCTCCAGGCGTTTCGCCGTCGCAGAAACGGGCGACCCTATCGCGCACCCTTCTACGTTCGGAGTTCTCCCATGGCACAGCGCAACGATCCCCCAAGCACGCCGAAGGATGCCTCCAAGGTCACTGACGAGCAGCGCGCACAGCAGGAACAGCTGGATCACCGCAACGATGATCCAGACGCACCCGGCGGTCACCAGGATCGACACCAGGTCGCTGACGAGACCTGAGACGGCGGGCCGCTAGCGGGGCAGTGGCGGTCCGGGAGACGGTCCCCAGTAGGAGTCGTGGCAGACGCCCATGTCCCATGCGCGGGTACAGTCGGTGCTATCACTTAAACAAGCTAAGCAATGCGCAAACCCGCGCGGAAGGGAACCGGTTGATGGCCCGCACTGAAAACGACACCTGGGATCTGGCGTCCAGCGTCGGCGCGACCGCGACGGCGGTCGCGGCGTCGCGTGCGATGGCGTCCCAGGCGCCGAATCCGCTGCTCGACGACCCGTGGGCCGATGCGCTCGTTCGCGCGGTGGGCATCGACACGTTCGTCAAGCTGATCGACGGCGAGATCGGGCACACCGACGATCCACTGCTGAACCGCCGGGCCATGAACGAGCAGATCGCCGTGCGCACCCGCTTCTTCGATGACTTCTTCATGCAGGCGACGGCGGCAGGCATCCAACAGGCAGTGATCCTGGCGTCCGGTCTGGACACGAGGGCCTACCGGCTGCGGTGGCCTTCAGGCACGGCGGTGTACGAGATCGATCAACCCGAGGTCATCGCCTTCAAGACGCGGACGCTGGCCGGCCTCGGCGCCGAACCCACCGCGCAGCGAACCGCGATCGCCATCGACCTGCGTGACGACTGGTCGTCTGCGTTGACAGAGGCCGGGCACGACCGCGGACGCCCGACTGCCTGGAGCGCCGAAGGCCTCCTGGTCTACTTGCCGCCGGAGGCGCAGGACCGCTTGTTCGACGACATCGCGGCCCACTCGGCACCCGGCAGCCGCATCGCAACCGAGCACATGGACCTCAGGAACATTCCGGCTGACTGGGCGCAGAAGCTCACCGAGCGGTCGCAGCGGATCGGGTCCAACATCAACCTGGCCGAATTGTTCTACACCGGCGAACGCAACTCCGCGGCCGAGTATCTGGCTGCTCACGGCTGGCGGACCGACATCCTGACGACCGAGCAGGCCTACGCCGCAAACGGATTCGAGCTACCCGAGGACGAACTTGCCTCTTTCGGCGGCGACTCCGGCTACCTGACCGCCGTCCTGGGCTGAGCAATCCCAGTTCGCGGCCTGTGTAACCCACAGTCCTACGGCATGCTGGCCGCGGCGTCGAAGATCATTGATGAGGCCGAAGGGCCCGCCACCCAAGGACTTTGGGTGACGGGCCGTCGCGTGCGTGTGAGCCGTCAGTATCCGATCTCGTCGCAGATCGGCGGAATGATGATCAGGGAGCCCCGCGGGCTGCAGAACGGCCGGGGTCCCTGGCGGCGGCGGCGGAGGGGGCGGAGCCACGAGGGGAGGAGGTGGCTCGGTCGGGTGCGGTGCGCCGGACCACGGATAGATGATGCTGGTGGTGACGTCGACGATGCCTTCGGAGTTCCAGTACCAGTCGTGGCAGACGTTGGGGTCCCAGCTGAGCACCTGGCTGCCCGGGATGGCGGGGTCCCCTGGGCACCAGTGCGTACAGGTCACCCCGATCGGGCAGTTGCCGCCCTGATAACTGGGACCCTGCGCGGTCGCAGTGCCTGCGCTCATCGCCAGACCGGCCAGCCCGAGGGCGCCAGACACCACGACAGTCGTCGCGAATCGTGAAATTCGGCTCATGGTCGGTTCGTTTGTTCCTTTCGTTGAGCGCCGCCCCGTCGGCGTTGCTGTGTGCGGTCCAGTACAGACGACTAGACGAGCTACCGATCCCAATTTCGAGGGATTGGACGTTGGCGCGATGCGTTGATCGGGCAGAACCAGGGTCGATCGGGAGATAATCCGACAGTGACTGACCGAATCTCGATCGTCATCGCGGAGGATTCGCTGCTGGTGCGCGACAGTGTTTCCCGCGCGCTGTCGACGGACCCCGATGTGACCGTCGTCGGAGTCGCCGAGGACTACGACTCGGCGGTCGTGCTCGTCGAAAAGCATGCACCGACGATCCTGGTCACCGACGTTCGCATGCCACCCACGTCGACCGATGAGGGGATTCGACTCGCGCGCTGGATGCGGACCGCGCATCCCGACGTCGGCGTGATCGTGCTGTCGAACTACGCCGATCCGCGCTACGCATCGGGGTTACTCGAGGGCGGTACTTCCGGCCGGGGATATCTGTTGAAGGAACGTATCGCGCATTTCGACGAACTCAACGAGGCCGTGCGCCAGGTGGCCAGCTGGCGGGACGGTGCTGGACCCGCTGGTGGTCGAGGCGCTGCTCGCGCAGCCTCGTTCGGCGCCGACGCTGAGCCGTCTCACCCCCAGGGAGCGTGAGGTGCTCAGCGAACTGGCGACCGGATTTTCCAACCGAACGATCGCGCAGCGGTTGGTGCTGTCGCAGCGGGCAGTGGAAAAGCACATCAATTCGATCTTCGCCAAACTCGAATTGACCGTTGACGACGCCGTTGACCGGCGAGTCAAAGCAGTGCTGATGTTCATGGACAACGACGGATCGACGTGAACCCGTCGAGGCGGCCGCCGGAAATGGTGGTGCGTGCACCACTGTGCGCGGCAAACATTTCCGGCACGATGGCACGGTGGCGGACGAGCGCGTGCGAGTCTGGGTCGTCGACGACCAGGCCAGTTTCCGACGGGCGACCGTCGCCACTCTCGCTGCGATGGACGACTTCGTCCTGGCCGGTGAATGCGAGACAGGTGAATCCGCAGTCGAACGCATCCGTGATGGCGACGCCGACATCGTGTTGATTGACATCCACATGCCGGGGATGGGGGGAATCGAAGCCGCGAGGCAGATTCGCGCGGCCCTCCCGGATGTGATCGTCGTGCTGATGTCGACCTACGGCCTCGAGGACCTTCCCGCCGCGGCCTCGCACTGCGGCGCGTCAGGTTATCTGCACAAAGAACGCCTCTCTCCTGAAATGCTGAGCCGGATATGGCAAACCGAGAGCTGAAAGCTCCCCCGCCGGACATCCCGCATTGGCGTGTGCCGCAGGTGCTCCTCAACGCGGCGGTCCGGTCATCGCCCGTGTTGGGCCACGACCTGATCAACCGGTACCGGGCGGAGCGCTTTCAGTTGTTCCTCACCGGCCACATTGCGCTATGGGCGGCTGCGGCCATCGTGCTGCCCGTCTGGGAGTACTTCTGGATCTTTCGGTCGCGGTGGTTACTTGCGTTCGTCGCCGTCGGATGTGCGCACTGTTGCGCACTCACCGTCGCGTTGCGTCTGGCGCGACACGGCAGATACGAGCAGTCGATCACGCTCGTCTGCATCGCAACCTGGATCAGCACAGTATTGGTGACGCTGGTGTCGCCGCCCCTGCTGCCGGCGATGGCCCTGGTGGCCCTAGTGCCAGTGGTGTTCGCGGAGCCCTACATCCGGTGGCAGCGCGGGCTGGCCTTCGCTGTGATCACGGCCATTTGTCTCCTGACTATGGCTGCGTTGGCGCGTTTCACGCAGATCTCGGACGTGGTCGGCCTGGCGCCCCGTTGGCTCGAAACGGCGTTCATCGTTGTGGCGGTGCCGCTCAATGCTTTTCACCTCCTGGTCATCGTGTGGAACAACGCCGCGGCCCTGAGGACGTCTGAAGGGCAACTCGCCGAACGCGCCGCCGAACTCGCGGCGTCCCGCACCAGGTTGACCACTGCGGCCGACGAAGAGCGGCGCCGCATCGAACGGGATCTGCACGACGGCGCGCAGCAACACCTGGTGGCGCTGTCGGTGCTCATCGGGCTCGCCCGCAATGCCGATCGGGACCGATATCAGTCACTGCTGGCAGAGGCGTCCGAACTGGTGGACACCTCCATCGTCGAGATACGCAGGCTGGCCCATGGCATCTACCCGCCGCTGTTGGTCAGTGGCGGCCTGACCGAAGCCCTGCCGACGCTCGCCGCACGCGCGGCGGTGCCGGTGCACCTGGACCTGGATAGCCTTGGCCGCTATCCCACCTCGACCGAGGCTGCGCTCTACTACTGCTGCAGCGAGGCGCTGCAGAACGCCGCCAAACACGGCGGCCCCGATACCGCGGTCACGGTCAGGGCCCATGCCGACGACCAGACGCTCAACCTGACCATCAGCGACAACGGCCGAGGATTCGACCCCGCAACGATCGGCCACGGCCTGGTCAACATGACCGACCGCCTTTCGGCGATCGGCGGCACGCTGGATATCGATACGGCTCCCGGACGCGGTACCCGCATCACCGCCGTCGTCGACGCCTCGGCCTGACCCTCGGTGGTGTACACACCACCACCAACCGTGTTGCGTACACGCTGGCCACGCAGGTCACCGCGCAGCAGGATGAAAGGTGTCAGCCAAAGTTATCGGCTGGCAGCAAGTTTCACGAAACGGGGGCTCGCATGTCGCTAATCGTTCACCCTCTGTCGCCGGCACCGGAGCTGGGGAGGCTCGGCCGCTCACCACGACTCACATTGGTGCCGAACGACTTTCAATACCACACCATCTCGGACCGGTCACTGCCGACCGGAACCGTCACGCTGTTGCTGGCCGACGTCGAGGGTTCCACCCGGCTATGGGAGACCCAGCCTGACGAGATGGCGGCGGCGCTGGCCACCATGGACCGTGTACTCGGCGAACTGGTGATCTCCCACAAGGGAGTGTGCCCGGTCGAGCAGGGTGAGGGAGACAGCTTCGTGGTGGCGTTCACCCGTGCGAGCGATGCGGTGGCGTGCGCGTTGGCGCTACAACGGGCAGCCTTGGCGCCCATCCGCCTGCGGATCGGCGTGCACACCGGCGAGATTCGGTTGCGCGATGAGGGCAAGTACATGGGGCCCACGATCAACCGCACCGCGCGATTGCGCGAACTCGGGCATGGAGGCCAAACGCTTTTGTCCGGCACGACAAGTGATCTCGTTCGCGAGTTGCTGCCCACGCATGCGTGGTTGCACGACTTCGGCCGCCGTGCACTGCGCGATCTGTCCCGCCCCGAGCGCGTGACCCAGCTGTGCCATCCCGACGTACGCAACGGCTTCCCGCCGCTGCGAACCGGGCCCCGGGACAGGGGCCGGCTACTGCGGGTGTGTCGCCAGGTAGTCGTTGACCGGAATCGGTGACGTCTCGACGTAACCGACGGGGAGCAACACGTCACCCGCGGTCGTCTTGTAGTAGACGTCCCACCGGTAGTAGCCGGCGAACGCGGCGGGGTCGGCGGCCACCACCTCCGCATAATCATTGACGGCGCGCACGTATTCGTCCGCATGGTTGTACCTGTAGATGGCGTTGTCGCGATCGTTGACGAAACCATTGGCGGCGAGATACCGGCCGGCCGCCATGATGGCATCGCGGGGCGAGTGAACATCGCCGCCCTCGCCGTAGGCGGCGAACGTCGAAGGCAGGAACTGCATGGGCCCTTGCGCACCGGCGGTGCTCAGGCCCTCGATCCTGCCGAACCGGGTCTCGATCATGTTGATCGCGGCCAGGTAGTTCCAGGCGACACCGGTCGCCGACTCGGCATCGTGGTAGTAGCCGAGCAACTCGTCAGCGGGCGCAGGCGCCACGATGCGCCACGGAGGGACGGTGTCCTTTCCCGGGGTCATCGAGGTGAGCTGCCTGAAGGCATCGATGTTGCGGTCGTAGGCGTCGAGTAACGATGACGGGATTCGCGCACGCGCAATCGCGTCCCACTCGGGGTTCCGACCGATCGCGCGGTAGGCCGCCTGCTGGCGGCGGGCCGCCGCGGCCAGCTCTGCCTCCGGGGTCGAGGGGTTCCGAATCGCTAGCTCGTCGGCAACGAGGTCGTCGGCGAGCTGCACGGGGTCGGTCGCCAACCTCGGCTGGGCGCCCGCTGCGGCGGCCACCGTCGTCGGGTCGTCCATCATGGTCGTGTCGGGCGATCCGGTGGTGGGAACACTCGATGCGGTTGAGGCGGCCACCTCGGTTGTGACTGGCTGCGGCGACGACTCTGAACAACCGACGAGCGCGAACAGGATCGAGGCGAGCACTACACAATTGCGGCGCACTGGCTCACTTCCCGTCGACTGTCTCAACCAGTGACGCTATCGGGCGTCTAGAGGCCGCCGCACTCCGATGGGCCGATGATGACGTTCCACGGCGGGCAATACGCAGGCCGAGGGGGCAGCGGGGGGGGCGGACCCGGCGGTGGTGGTGGCGAATCCGCCCACATGTAGCTATCGAGAGGGTTTCCGTTGACGTCGAACATCGGAACGTTTCCGGTGCCGAATGGGACGGTGTAGAAGGTGTGGCAGACACTCATGTCCCAGCCCAAGCCCTGCGACGGCAGCGCTTGGCCGGGGCACCACGTATAGCCCCCCGGCTGGGCAGGCGCGGCGCCCGCGCCCAGACCCAGACCGGCCAGGCCGAGGCCCCCAGAAACCACCGCTGCGGTCGCGAAACGCGAAACTCGGTTCATGGCGGCTTCCTTTCATCGGGCGCCGCCTCTGTCGCGTTGCCCATTGCAATTCAATAGACAGTGCGCAAACGGCTACCGATCCCAATAACTATGCTCAGCGCGGCAGTCGGCCGCGTGGTAATTGCACTAATTCGGGTACCGTCAGCCGCCATGGGTCGCGGCATTTTCGGCATTGTTCTGGTGCTTGCGTTCCTGATCCTTGCCGCGGTGCTCGGAGGACTCCCCACGCCCGTGCTGATCGTGACGGTGATCGCGGCGCTGATGCTGGGCGGTGTGCTGGCCGTCAAATACTTCCGCAGCGGCGACTGACCGTGACGAAGACGATCGTCATCACCGGCGCCAGTGACGGCATCGGCAGTGCGGCTGCGCGCGCACTCCATGATCGCGGGCACGACATCGTCGTCGTCGGTCGCTCTCCCGACAAGACACGCGCCGTAGCGGCCGAACTGGGTGTGGACCATCATTTCTGCGACTTCTCCCGGCTCGAGGAAGTCCGTCATCTGGCCGATGTGCTGCTCGAGCGCTACCCGAAGATCGACGTGCTGTGCAACAACGCCGGGGGAATCATGGCGACCCGCACACCGACGATCGATGGCCACGAGCTCACGTTTCAGGTGAACCACCTGGCGCCCTTCCTGCTCACGACACTGCTCATGCCAAGGCTGATCGAGTCGCGATCGTCGGTCATCGCCACCTCGAGCAGCGCGGCGCGATGGCGGGGCTCCAGCTCGACACAATGGGGCAGGCCGAAGGCGTGGCCGCCCATGGCGTATCCGGAGTCCAAATTGGCCAACATCATGTTCACCAAAGAACTCGACCGCCGATACGCCGGCGCCGGGCTGTCCGCCGTGTCCTTCGAACCGGGAGCGGTTGCAAGCAATTTCGGGGATGAATCTCCGAGATACATGCGGATGATCTACAAGTCAGCACTGCGACGAGTGATGCTGACCCCTGAACAAGGTGCGGATACCTTGGTGTGGCTCGCGAATGGCTCGCCCGCAACGGATTGGACTTCCGGCCGCCACTACGTCAAACGACGCGACAAGAAGGCTCCATCCGCAGCCGACGACCCCTCCGCGTGCCAGCGGCTGTGGCAATTGAGCCAGGAATTGACGACGATTCACGGTGAATGACACGACTGCGAAAGGCGGCCGATGAGCCAAAACGGAGCGACCATTTCGGTGATCACGGGCGGCGCGGGCGGCATGGGCCTGGCCACGGCCAAGGTCGTCGGCCGAGATCACGACGTCGTCCTCTGCGATGTCAGGCAGGACCGGCTTGATGCAGCGGTCGAGGAGCTCGACGGCATCGGGGTGACCGCTAGGGCCGTCAACTGTGACGTCACCGACCCTGACGCGGTCGCCGTGTTGATGAAGACGGCATCCGATCTCGGGACGGTCGCCTCGGTGATCCACACCGCCGGCGTTAGCCCCAGCATGGGCGACCGCCGAATACGTGATGAGGACCAATGCGGTCGGCACGGTCAACGTCAACGAAGCGTTCTTCGGAATCGCGGTCGAAGGCGTCCGCGATCGTCAACGTGGCGTCGATGGCGGCCCACTTGTTGCCGGAGGAGATGATCCCGACGCGGCAATTCCCGCTGGCACTTGCGGACGTCGACGCGTTCATGGGCGCATGTTGTCGGTATGCGACATCGTGCCGGAGGAAGCGCGATCCGGCTTCGCCTACGCCGTGAGCAAGAGCTTCGTCAGGTGGTACAGCACGTCGCAGGCCGAGCGGTTCAACGGTCGCGGGCTGCGGATCGTCTCGGTCTCCCCGGGGTCCATCGACACCGAGATGGGACGGCTGGAGGAGCAGGCCGGGGCCGGTGCGATGGTGACCGATGCGGCGGTCCCGCGGTGGGGAAAGCCGGAAGAGATGGCCGACCTGCTCGCCTTCTGTGCAAGCGCGAAAGCCGGATACCTCACCGGCACAGACATTCTCAACGACGGTGGAGTGGTCGCCTCGATGAGGGAGCGGGCGCGCAAGGCCGCCGACTAAGTACTACCTCGCCGAAACCGGACGAGATTGCAGTAGTGCACTACCGAGATCGTCGCACTGCATGCGAGCGACGATTGCGGCCGTGGCCAGTCCGTGCGAAACGTCGACGCCGACCAGGTTGAGCCCGCCGCCAGTGCGCTCACCCAAGCTCGTGCAGGGTGTTGGATTCGCTGTATTTCGCCGCAAGGCGATGCGGAACTGGATCAAGCGGCACGGCCAGCATCTTCGAAATCAACGTCCCATTCTTCGGTCGATCCGTCGTCGTTTCTGACCCGGCTCTGGTGAGGGCGGTGTGTACCGCGAGCGCCGAACAGCTGATCAACGTGCAGCCGAACCTCAGCAATTGGTTCGGGCCCGGGTCGATGTTCGGGCTCGACGGCAGTCGGCATCGCGATCGGCGCCGGCTGCTCGCACCGGCATTTCACGGTCAGAGCCTCAAGAACTACGAGAAGGTCATCGAGGACGAGACACTGCGCGAAATGCGCGAATTGGCCTGAGGGCAAGGAATTCCGGATTCTCGAACCGATGAACAGGATCACCTTGAACGTGATCTTGCGGACCATCTTCGGCGCTGATGGTCGCCGAACTCGACGAACTACGCGCAGATCATCCCGCCCTATATGAAACTCGGACAGCTCATGGCTTTTGTGCCGGCGCCGCCGCATCTGGGCCGGACGCCACGGCCCGTGGGGCAAGCTGGACGAGTTCCGCAACGCATTCGACCGGATCGTATTCACGCTGATCGCTCGACGCCGAAGCCGATCCGGGTCTCGGCGAGCGGGCAGACATCCTGGCATTGTTGGTGCGCAGCAGGCACGACGACGGAACCGGGATGTCGCGGCCGGACATCTGCGACGAACTGTTGACCTTCATCGGTGCGGGCCACGAAACCACGGCATCAGCACTGGGCTGGGCGTTCGAGCGGTTGCGGCGCCACCCAGACGTGCTGGCCGAACTGGTCAGAGAGGTCGACGAGGGAGGCAGCGACTTCCGTCGGGCCACAATTTGTCGAGGTGCTGCGGGTACGCACCGTCATCGATGTGGCCGGCCGCCGGGTCAGTGCGCCGAACTTCGACCTCGGCGAGTGGCGGATTCCGCAGTGATCGCACGGTGCTCGTGCGCATCGCCGATCTGCACGAGAATCCGGAAATCTTCCCTCACCCCGAACGATTCGATCCGCACCGCTTCCGCGGCGCCAAGCCGGCGGCACCGGCATGGCTGGCGTTCGGTGGCGGAGCGCGGCGGTGCATTGGCGCTGATTTCGCGATCGCCGAAATGGATATCGTGCTGCGGACGGTGCTGCAGAACTTCCGGATCCAGACCGATGCCGCCGCCGATGAGAAGTCGCACTTCCGGGGAGTCGCCCATACTCCGAAACTCGGCGGCCGCGTAGTCAGTGAACCGCCGAAAGTAGCCCATCATGTCGACCCAGCTGATCAGACCATCGCACGCACAACGGCTCGAAATCCGCTGCAATGTCGGCGACGCCATCGTCGCGAACCTGGCGACCCACTTCGTCTTCTTCTTCGAGCGGCATCTCGACACGAAGGCGCTCGCCCGCGCATTTGCGCAGGCGCTGGACGAATCTTCCGATCTTCGCGGGGCGAATGGCCGTGGACGACGGCAGGATGCGAATCCGATGTGAGGGACAGGGTGTGCCCTTCACGTCTGTGTCGTCCGACCGCACGCTCCGTGAGGCGATCCGTTCGGCGTCGGAGGACAACGGACGATGGCTCGTCGACCCGGTGAACGGCGCCACGGCTCGATGGGGATTGGGCCCGCTGTGCAAGGTGCGTGTCACGCATCTCGCGGACGATGCGACGGCGATCGGCTTCTCGTGGCACCACGCGATCGGCGACATGCAGACGTTGATGCACTTCATGAACGCGTGGGCCGCCGCCGCCGCCGACAAGCCACTCGCTGAGCCGTTGATCGTCGAAGACCGCGCCGCCTACCTCGACGAGCATCTCCCTGCCGATGGCGCTCGCGAAGCCCGGGGTGCGTTGCCTCGGGCTTGCGGAACTTGCCCGTAGCGCGCTGTACCTCGCAAAGGATGCGCGCAAGCAGCGGACGCTGAGTCTCTACTTCGGAGATAGACGAAATCGCCCGAATGCGCGACGCCTACGGAAACCGGATGCGCTTGTCTGCGAACGACGTTGTGTGCGCGCATGTTTCCGAAGCGCTCATGAACGCCGATCCCGCGGTGGATCGTCGCACCCTCGCGATCGCCGTGAATGCGCGGAATCGTTGTGGCCTCGATCCGATGCTCGTCGGCAATATCATCACGACGCTGAACGTCGACCTGCGACGCGGAGAGACCGCCAGTTCGATTGCCGAACGCATCCGCCATAACGTGGACCATTTCGCCGACGAACACTGCGACATGCGCATCAACCAACAGTTCCTGGACGCTGCCGGAGCATGGCGGGCCGCTCGCTGTGTATCCACTGCCTTCAATCCGGCCCGGTGGAACCCGCTCGTCACGAACCTGAGCGGCTTCGGCGTGTATCGCATCCACTTCGAAGACACCTTCACGTCCTACTGCACGCTGGTGATGAAATTACCCGTTGCGGGACTCGGCGCCCTCGTGGACGGGGCAGATGGCCGCGGACTGGTCTTTCAGATGTCATTGCCGCCCAGGGAATTCGAGGCCATGTCGAGCCCCGCGATTCGGGAACACGTGCACCGGTTTCGGCGCGCAGGCGACGACATTCCACGACTGCACCGCGAGGTTCACGGCTAGCTACTGGTCCGCAGCACCTCGACCGTCTCCAGCCGCCGCGCATGGACCACCGGATACACCGCGGCGGCCAGGACGAGTACGAACACGGCCGCCACTCCGGTCCGCAGCGGCAGCGGCAGCACACCCCATTCGATCTTGATGCCGTAGTACACCGGTGAGCCCAGCGACCAGAGATACGTCAGGCCCACACCGCCAAGCACAGCGAGGCCGGCGACCAGCAAGCCGAGCAGGCCGGCGTTGGCGATGATCACGGCCTGTTCCTGCCCGGAGGTCACCCCGATCGCCCGCAACGCGGCTCGCTCACGCTTGCGTTGCACGAGTCCCAGCACGAACACGTTCAGCACGCTCAAGCCGGCGGCAACCATCACCACGTACCCCGCGATCGTGAACGGCTCCAAGAACCGGGTGATCCCGTTGGTGGCCACCGCGCGCCACTCTTCGTTGTCGTACACCCACAATCCGGCGCCGAGGTCGAGGAAATCGCCACGGTGGGCGGTCGCGTCGGCGGCGGACGGATAGGCCACCGCGACCTGGTCGCGCACGGCAGCCCAATCGGAGCGCGCCAATCTTTCGGAGACCAGCACGATGTCGCCGACTGCGGCGTCATTGACCATCCGTGGAGCAACGATTCCGGCCACCCGGTACTGCTTCGGCCCTTCGACGGTGGGCAGCTCGACGGTGTCGCCCGCGCCGACGCCGAGCCGGCTGGCGGCAATCTCGCTCAGGCCGATCTCCCCGTCCCGCAAACCCTGCCAGAACCCGTCACGGACATCGGTCGGCTCATACAACGCTTGGCTGTACCAATCGCCCGGCGTGACGCCGACGACGAGGCGCGACGACGTCCCTGACGAGATCGTCGATCGCCAGCGCGACGACACGCTCCGCCCGCCGGCGGCCCCGGTCACCAAATCGAACGTGGAGTCGGAAAGCCGGCCGTCCCGCTGATCGAGCACCGATTGGGCGGCGATCAACAAGGCGGCGGGCAGTCGGTCGGCCTTCTGCGCGGCAATCTGCTCGGTGCCGAGCAGTTGCATGCTGTGCGAGCCGATGGCCAAGCTGGTGCTCTCGGCGAGTAGCGCGGCGGAGAGCGCGAACAGCAGCGCGTAGCGCCGGATGTCGGCACCCAGCAGACGCCCGACGGCGGGCCGCGCCATCGTCAGCAACTCGATCAACAGCCCGGCGCCACGCGGGGCGATCCACACCGTCACCAACACCACCCCGCACAACGCCACCGTCATGCCGTTGATGCCCACGTTCAGCGGCAGCGACCCGCGCTCGAAGATCTTCAACACGACGACGGCGCCCGCCAGCAGCGCCCGCCCCGACGACCAGCGGCCACATCGGGATCTTCCTGGCGCGCTGCACTCCGCCGACGCTCGCCATCGACGCCAACGGCCCGTCGCGGACCAACCTGGCGGCCGGCCCGATCATCGCGAGGATCCCGCAGACGATCCCCGCGGCTGCTCCGATCACGATCAAGTTCGGCGTGAAGTGCGCGGCGATGGTGCCGCCGGACCCGGCCAACATGGATCTGCCCGAATCTGTCCACCAGATACGTCCCGAGCAGGAAACCGCTTGGGACGCCCAGCAATCCACCGAGGAGACCCACCACGGCGCCTTCGCAGAGCATCCCGCCGAACAACCCGACCGGTTTGGCGCCGATCGCGCCGATGGTCCCCATCACCGCTCGCCGATCCTCGACGGCCAGCAGGATGGTGTTCACGGCGATGAGGATGCCGACGATGATGCCGGCCAGCGCGATCGAGGTTGAAACTCTGCGTGCTGTTCTCGAACACGGCAGGCAGGTGCGGCCGGGGCGGGCCTGCCGTTGCGACGCCGGCGATGACGCGGTCGACGTCGGCTGCGCTGATGTCAGTGCCCTGTCTCGGGAGGACGAACGCGGCCGTGGCGTAACCGGGCGTGGAGAGCATGGCGCGCGGCGATGTCCGCGGAAGGGGCCAACAGCACGTAGCCGTCGTTGATGCCCTCGACGCGGTCGAACTCCGGGAACGTCCAACCCAGGTGCGCCGAACCCTGGCGGCAGGCCGGGGATGCGCAACTCGTCGCCGAGCTCCAGGCCATGTCGCTGGGCGATGGCCGTCGGGCATCTGCAGCGGCACGCCGGGGCCGGCTGCGGGCTTGACGTCGCGGGCGCGCTGCTCGCAGTTGAACGGGCCGACCAGCAGCTCGATCTGGCACGACCCGCCGAGCAGAAAGAACCCGTGACTGCGTGACCGTTGCCGGCGACGTCCACGGGCGTCAAGGCGGCGACGATCGGGATGACCGCCTCCGCCCCTGTCACCTCGGCGCGCAGGCGGTTGACCGTCTCGATCGGCAACCGGCCGTTGATGTTCGGGGTCACCTCGATCACCCCGATGTCGGCGGCGTGGGTGAGCGACGGGCCGAATGAGTCGAACGGGCGGACGAGCTCGGATTTGAGTATCAGCGTCCCGAGCACCACCGTCACGCCCAGCGCGACGCCGATCACGCTGAGCAGTGTCCGGCGCCAGTCGGCGATCAACGCGGCGAGGTGGATGCGCCGGAAGGACAGCCATCCGGCGCGCAGCCGTTGCATCACCGCTCACCGCTGCGCGCGGCGGCGTCGACTGCGTACGCACGCCCGTCGACGAGGTTCAGCTTGCGCGAGCCGTAGCGCTCCGCCGCCTGGTCGTGTGTCACCAGGACGACCGCCGTGCCGTCTTCGTCTGACAGCGAGCGCAGGAGTTCCAAGACCTCGGTCGACGAATGGCTGTCCAGGTTTCCGGTCGGCTCGTCGGCGAGGACGAGGGACGGCCGGGCCACCAGCGCGCGCGCCACCGCCACCCGTTGCATCTGTCCGCCCGACAGTTCGGCCGGCCGGTGCCGCGCGCGGTCGCCGAGCCCGACCCGTTCCAGTAGCTCCTCGGCGCGTGCGTCGGCTGATCGGGCAGGCACACCGTCCAGAACCAGCGGCAACGACACGTTCTCCACTGCGGTCAGCATCGGCACCAAGTTGAAGAACTGGAACACGAATCCGAGGTTGCGCCGCCGGAACGCCGCGCGTGCGCCGGTGCTCATCGACCACACGTCCTGGCCGGTCACCGCCACAGTGCCGCTGTCCGGTGCGTCCAACCCGCCGGCAATATGCAGGAGGGTCGATTTGCCGGCTCCCGACGGTCCGGTCACGACGACGAATTCGCCGGCGTCCAACGTGAAGTCGAAGTCGACGAGCACGTGCACCTGTTCGTCGCCCCTGCGGTACGTCTTTTCGACGCCCTTGAGCTCCAGCACCGGTGTCATGCCCTTGATCGTCACCTTCCCGCGATGCGGCGAGCGCAGTAGCGCGCCACTGCAATGTCGCCCGGTCGCGGCGCGCTACTACTTAACCCAGGAGCGGCCACGCCGGCCCGCGGACGCGCTCTGAAAGCGACCGCAGCTGCTCCTCGACGCCTTCGGTGAGCGGCGCGCGGTGACCCGGGCAGACGTACCGCACCGGCAGCGCAACGAGAGCGGCCATCGAGGCGCGCGCCTCCTCGAGGTCGAGGGTGACGGGTCGCGCCATGAAGCGCAGTTCGCCGCCGATGACCGCGAGGGCGTCCCCGGCGAACAGCACGCCACTCGGCTCGTGGAAGTAGGCCAGGTGTCCGGGCGTGTGTCCCGACGTCTCCACGACCCGGAATCGGCCGAGCACCAGGTCGTTGTCGTTCACCAGCACGTCCGCCGAAACCGCCTTTGACGTGGCGGCGCTGAGCAGCCCGCGGAACAGGACGAGCGGGCCGCGCTCGGGGACATGGCTCGACAGCCACCCGGGGAATCCGCCCCTGGCGGTCTCGCGCTCGAGGTAGGGCCGCTCGCGCTCGTGGTAGTGAACCCTCGCGTTCGAGAGCGCCTTCATCCGCGCCGCGCCCGCGGCATGATCGTTGTGCCAGTGCGTCAGCAGGATTGTGTGTACGTCGGCCGGCGTTCGATCCAGCATCGCGAGCCCGTTGAGTACCGCCGCCGCGTCCGACGTCATTCCGGAATCGACCAAAACGACGCCGTCTTCGTCCACGACCGCGTACGAGCAGCAGACGTAGCTGCGCTGTCGGAAGCACCAGACCCCGTCAGTCACCGGCAGCAACTGGACCCGCGATCGCATCGACGGAGCCTAGTACGACTGCCCGTTGGCATATCGCTGTCGGCGGAAGTGGCGCCCGTTGCCGCGGTTGCGACTCTTGTATGTCGCCAGCTGCGAGTCACAGTTCGGACAGATCAGCCGCAGGTTTTCCCGTCGATTGTTGGTCGGGTTCCCATCGATGTGGTCCATCACCAATGCGAGGGGCAGACCCAACCACGCGCTGGCTCCGCCGCAGATCGCGCAGCAGCCCGACTGGGCGTCGGCGAGATACTGCCGAATGTAGTGACCGCCTGGTGGCCGTCGACCGCGCCTCGCCGGATTCGAGCCAGCGTTTCGTACTGGCATCGCGCCGGACGATCGCCTGACATGCATTGCCGCAGTAGACCTTCTGACTGCGCTTCGAGAGTGCTGAACCGCAACCGCGACACTGTCTCATGCTCCGACGCTACGACCGGCTACCGACAAACAGCCGCCGCCGAGTGGAGCCTCCTATCGGGATTGAACCGATGACATTCCGCTTACAAGGCGAATGCTCTACCACTGAGCTAAGGAGGCCTGCGGGCACTGAGTTTATCGGGTCGACCGTCGGGGCATTCCGGAGCCCGTGAGTGTCAAGGACGACGTACTCAGTGACTTTCCGAACGTGTATCCCGGGTTGGCGCGGTCCGACATCGAACGCCTGCTGACTCTTCTCGACGAAACCGCGAGCACCGAACGGGGCCTGAGCCTCAGCCTCGCCACTGCCCTCAAGCCTTTGGTGCCCGATATCGCAACCCGCATCGAGTCCTATAAGGACGGCGACGTCAACGAGTATGTGGGCATGCTGCGGGGCGCCGCCGTGCTGCTCCTGCAGGAGTGGCAGCCCGACGAGCAACCGCCGGCCCCCGAAAGCATCTCAACGAGCATCGAGGCCGCCGTCGCCGACGGCTGACGTTATTCGTCGGCGTCGATGATTCGCTGCGACGTCACGGTCCGCGACGACGACGACCGGTTCCTGGGCCGCCGGCCCGGCAGCGGAATCCGGTCGGCGATATTGCTCAACGGGTTGACCACCTGGCTCAACGTGATGACGGCGTCGTGAAGTGCGTCGATCGTCGGTGCCAGCGCCTCCAACCCGGGCGCCAGCCGGTTGAGGGTGTCGGCGACGTCGGCCAGCTTCAGCAGCGGTCCGTCCTCGGCGGTCAGCGTGTCCAGCAGGCCGCCCTCGGCCAGCAGGCGGTCGGCGACACCGTCCTCGCGCAGCACCCGCTCGATCAGGCCGTCGTTGGCCAGGAGTTGATCGGCCAGCCCACCCTGCGCGATGACCCGCGACAGCGCGCCGTCGTCGGTGGTCAGCCGGTCCATCAACCCGCCCTCGGAGGTCACCTGGTCGACCAGCCCATCGGGGGCCAGCGCCCGCGCGACCGCGCCGTTCTCCGCGGTCAGCCGGTCCAGCAGCCCGCCCTCGGCGGTCAGCTGATCGACCAGTCCGCCTGGGCGCAACAACCGGTCGATCGGGCCGTTCGTCGCGAGTGCCCGCCCGAGGGGCGCATCGTCGTCCATGAGCCTGGCCAGGCGGTTCGCTCGTTCGACGGCGTCGTCGAGGCCCAGCATGTGGGCGAACGAGCCCGATCCGTTTCGCGCCGCTGAGTTCGCATCGCCGAGCGTGCGCTGCGCCATACCGAGCGCGCTGTTGGCCATGGAAAGCCCGGCATCGGCGACCGCAAGGCCCACTTTGACCGGCGCGATGGCGAGGTCCGTCACGGCTTTGCCCAGGTTCATGACCTCAGTCTATGGACCCGGCAAGACCAAACTCACAGGAAGTGCACAGCCAAGGTGCAGGATGACTCCCAGCGAAACAGTGAAGATTGATGGAATGGCGATGGCTGCACTGCCCGAGAACACTTCAGAAGCCACGGTCCTCGTAGTCGACGACGAGACCAATATTGTCGAGCTTCTCTCCGTGAGTCTGAAGTTCCAGGGTTTCGACGTGTATACCGCCTCGAACGGGCCGGCTGCGCTGGACAAGGCCCGCGAGGTACACCCGGACGCGGTCATTCTCGACGTGATGATGCCCGGCATGGACGGCTTCGGCGTGCTGCGCCGGATGCGGGCCGACGGCATCGACGCGCCCGCGCTGTTCCTCACCGCCCGCGACTCCCTGCAGGACAAGATCGCGGGGCTCACCCTCGGTGGCGATGACTACGTCACCAAGCCGTTCAGCCTCGAAGAGGTGGTGGCGCGGCTGCGGGTGATCCTGCGCCGCTCCGGCCGTGGCGTCGAGGAGACCCGCAATTCCAGGCTGACCTTCGCCGACATCGAACTCGACGAGGACACCCACGAGGTGTGGAAGGCCGGCGAACCCGTCTCGCTGTCGCCGACCGAGTTCACGCTGCTGCGGTACTTCATCATCAACGCGGGCACGGTGCTCTCCAAGCCCAAGATCCTCGATCACGTCTGGCGCTACGACTTCGGTGGCGACGTGAACGTCGTCGAGTCGTATGTCTCCTATCTCCGCCGCAAGATCGACACCGGCGAGAAGCGGCTGCTGCACACGCTCCGCGGCGTCGGATACGTGCTGCGCGAACCGAAGTAACCCCGCCGCTCCACTAGGCACAATGAGGGCATGGTCAGTGTGGGTGGACGCGGTGTGCCACTTCGGATCGGCCTGGTGGCCGCCACCCTCGTGCTGGTGGCGTTCGGTCTGCTCGCGTCGGGCATCGCCGTCACCTCGATCCTGCGGCACACCCTGATCAGCCGGGTGGACCAGACGCTGCTCGACGCCTCCCGCAGCTGGGCGCAGGCCCCCCGCCGGATGCCTGCACCGCCCATGGAAGGGCCCAACCCCGCCCGGCCGCCGTCGGATTTCTACGTCCGCGGCATCGGGCCCGACGGACACGTCTGGATGGCGGTCAACGACCGCGACGCCGAGCCGGCGCTACCCGCCGACAACGACGTCGGCCCGGAACCGGTCACCATCGGCTCGGTCAGCCATTCGAGCGTGCAATGGCGTGCGATGACGGTGCGCGGTCCGCTCGGTGAGCTCACCACCGTCGCCATCGACCTGTCCGATGTGCAGTCGACGGTGCGGGCGTTGACCTACGCACAAGTCGGCATCGGCCTTGCGGTGCTGCTGGTGCTCGGTGTGGCCGGGTTCGCGGTCGTGCACCGAAGTCTGCGGCCGCTGGTCGAAGTCGAGCAGACCGCCGCGGCGATCGCGTCCGGTCAGCTCGACCGTCGTGTCCCGGAGCGCGATCCGCGCACGGAGGTCGGCCGATTGTCGTTGGCGCTCAACGGAATGCTCACCCAGATCCAAGGCGCGATGGCGGCGTCGGAAGCCTCCGCCGAGCAGGCCCGCAGCTCCGAGGACCGGATGCGCCGGTTCATCACCGACGCCAGCCATGAGCTGCGCACGCCGCTGACCACCATTCGCGGTTTCGCCGAGTTGTACCGCCAGGGCGCCGCCAACGACGTCGAGATGCTGATGAGCCGCATCGAGAGCGAGTCGAGCCGGATGGGACTGCTCGTCGAGGATCTGCTGCTGCTGGCTCGCCTCGATGCGCAGCGCCCGCTCGACCGGCGTCGCGTCGATCTGCTGTCACTGGCAAGCGATGCCGTGCATGACGCTCAGTCGATCGCCCCGAAGCGCACCATCTCCATGGAGGTGTTCGACGGTCCGGGAACCCCGGAGGTGCTCGGCGACGAGCCGCGGCTGCGGCAGGTGCTCGGCAATCTGATGGCCAATGCGCTGCAGCACACTCCCGAGACCGCCGGTGTCACGGTGCGGGTCGGGACGGACGACGACAAAGCGGTGCTCGAGGTCTGCGACGAGGGACCCGGCATGAGCGCGGACGACGCGCATCGCGTATTCGAGCGGTTCTACCGCGCCGATTCGTCGCGCGCGAGGACCAGCGGTGGATCCGGGCTGGGGCTCTCGATCGTGGACTCGTTGGTCTACGCGCACGGCGGCACGGTCAGCGTCACCACGGCGCCGGGGCTCGGCTGCCGGTTCAAGGTCAGCCTGCCGCGGATCGCCGACGTGCCCGCTCACGTGGGTTGAGAAGCGCCAAGGAGTTCAGGTCAGTTCGGCGATCGCGGCCTTGATCTTGGCCTGTGCCTCGTCGAGGGACTCCTGCGACGGGTTCTGGTCGGCGTTGGCGAAGCCGAAGTCGGACAGGTTGTATGCGGGGAAGACGTGGACGTGCAGGTGCGGCACTTCCATTCCGGCGATGATCACCCCGGCGCGCTCGGCGCCGAACGCCTTGCACACCGCCTTGCCGATCAGCTGTGACACCTCCATCACGCGGCCGAAGACGGCCGGTTCGATGTCCTGCCAGTTGTCGATCTCGGCACGCGGCACCACGAGCGTGTGGCCGTGGGTGATGGGCGCGATCGTCAAGAACGCGACGATGTCGTCGTCTTCATAAACGAACCGGCCCGGCAGCTCTCCGTTGATGATCTTGGTGAACACGGTCGCCATGTTCACCAGCATTCCAGTTCGGACCCCCGGCTGCCGAGCGGGGTGGCGGCGCGGATCCGCTGGTGACCAAAGAATTTGCCGTGCGGATCAGGATCCGGCGATCTTCCGGTGAAGCTCGGCAACCGACCAGGGTGGCGAGTCCCGATGGTCGCGATAGGCGATCACGGTGGGCTTCGGCCGGTCGAAACGGCCGACGAAACCTCCTGCGGCGATGAAGATTTGGCCCGTCACGCCCTTGGCCGGGTCGCTGGCCAGGTATGCGTAGATCGGTGCGGCGTACTCGGGCGGCGGGGCATCCAGCGCGGCCTGGGTGCTGACCTCGTCCAGCAGGCCGCGGCGGTTCAACTCCGTGATGTGGGCCTCGTACCCCGGGCCCGTCGACAGGCGGGTCTTCGCGCCGGGGCAGACCACGTTCGCCCGCACGCCGTGCGCCTTGAGTTCGGCGGCGATCGCCATCGTGAGACCGTTCACTCCACCCTTGCCTGCCGGATAGCCCGTGCCGCCGTAGTCGCCCAGGTATGCGAACGAGCTCGTGTTGATGATCGAACCGCTGCCCTGTTCCACCATCTTGGGTGCGGCGGCACGGCAGGTCTCGAAGGTGGTGACGAGGTGTGCGTCGAGCAGGTCGTGGAACTGTCCGCTGGTGACGTTGAGGATCGACTCGCCGGCCAGCCCCGCGGTGCCCGCGCAATTCACCAGGATGTCGATGCGGCCGAATTCGCTTGTGCACCTGTCGATCAGGGCATCGGCGATCTCAGGATCCGCCGGTGAGCCAGGATGTGCCACCGCACCATCGATGCGATTGGCCGCATCCGACGCCGCGTCGGGGTCGCGCCCGTTGATCACCACACCGGCGCCCTGCTCGGCCAGCAGTTCGGCCACCGCAAGGCCGATGCCGCGGGAGCCGCCGACGACGACGGCGCCGCGGCCTGTCAGAGCCGGACTGATCGCTAATCGCTTCGCCTTCCTTCACGGGCTTCATCATGTCCATGTTCCAGTAGCCGCGAAGGTTGGTGAGCAGGCCGTCGTCGTTGACCTTGTAGGTGAAGATGCCGCGCACCCCGCTCGACGAGCCGTTGTCGAAGGTGAAGCGCAGTCGCAGGATGTGGGCGATCTCGTTGGGTGAGCTGGACGGAAACGTCTCCTCGCAGGTGATCTTGATGGTGGCGAGGCCGACGCTGTTCTCCCACCACTGCGAGACGCCGTCCTTGCCGGTGACGCCCGTGCCGTCGGGGTTGGTGAAAGCACGGGCCGATCGGATCCTCGATGACGACGTCGTCCGTCATCAGCGCGAGCCAGCCCTGTTTGTCCTTGGCCTGCACGCAGCTCCACGAGTTCTGCGAAGCGGTCAGCGCCGGGCGTCTTCTCGACCGTTTCCTGCGACATGGCTTACGACCGATCGTCGTCGGTGTACCGGATGATGCCGCGGATGTTCTTGCCGTCCAGCATGTCCTGGTAGCCGTCGTTGATCTGCTCCAGCTTGTACTGCCGGGTGACCATGTCGTCGAGGTTGAGCTTGCCCGCCTTGTACATCGACAGCAGCTGCGGGATGTCGTACTGCGGGTTGCCGCCGCCGAAGATGGTGCCCTGCAGGTTCTTCTGCATCAGGGTCAGCATCGCCAGGTTCAGCGTCACCTGGTTCTCCATGATGCTGCCCATCGCCGTCAGCACGCAGGTGCCGCCCTTGGCGGTGATGTTCATGTAGCTGTCGACGTCCTCGCCGTGCAGCTCGCCGACGGTCACGATGACCTTGTGCGCCATCAGTCCCACGGTGGCCTCCATGATGCCCATCATGGCGGCATCGATGTCCGGATACACATGGGTGGCACCGAATTTCAGCGCCTGGTCACGCTTCCACTCGACCGGATCGATGGCGAAAATGTGGCGTGCGCCTGCATTGACCGCACCCTGCAGCGCGGACATCCCGACGCCGCCGACGCCGACGATCGCGACGTCCTGGCCCGGGCGGATGTCCGCGGTTCGCGTCGCCGAGCCGTAGCCGGTGGTCACACCGCAGCCGACCAGGCACGCCACCTCGAACGGGATCGACGGGTCGATCTTCACCACCGAGCTCTTGTTCACCACCATGTACGGCGAGAAGGTGCCCAGCAGCGTCATCGGGAAGACGTCCTTGCCGTTGGCCTTGATGCGGAAGGTGCCGTCGGAGACGGCGGCGCCGTTGAGCAGGTGCATGCCGAGGTCGCACAGGTTGCGCATGCCGGCCTGACAGGACGGACACTGTGCCGCACGAGGGGATGAACGACAAGCACCACGTGGTCGCCGGGCGCGATGTCCTCGACGCCGGGTCCGACCTCGGTGACGATGCCCGCGCCCTCGTGGCCGCCGAGCACGGGGAAGCCGCCCATCGGGATGCCACCGGTGACCAGGTGGAAGTCGGAGTGGCACATCCCAGCCGCTTCCATCTGGATCTTGACCTCGTCCTTGACGGGGTCGCCGATCTCGATCTCCTCGATCGACCACGGCTGGTTGAACTCCCAGATGAGAGCGCCCTTTGTCTTCATCCGTACTCGCCTTCCACTAGACCCTTGAGGCCAGACTAGAGCCATTAGTTAGGTGCGTCACGAGCACCCCCAAGCAACCGCTTGGCCGGGAGTCACCAGATCGGCGCCGGCGCCTCGCCGAGCGGGTAGTAGCCGGGCAGCTTCTCGCCGGCCAGCGAGCGCTCGATCCGCTTCTGCATGCCGGCGCTCAGGTCGCCGGACTCGATCAGCTTGCCGAACATGTAGGACACGTGGCCGAAGTCGAAGAAGTCGCGCTGCCACTCGATCATCAGATCTGCCATTGAGCCGGAACCAGCTGCCGCCGATGCCGTAGATCTCGTCCCTGGGTGCCGTCGGTCTTGTTGACGATCTGCTTCCAGAAGCCGACGATCTCGCCCTGCTTCTCGTCGACGAGCACCTTCTGGTACTCGTAGACCCAGTTCTCCAGGCCTTCCATCTCCAGACCCAGTGCGACGTCGCGGATCTCGTCCTTGCCGACGCACATCACGTCTTCCTTGGGGCCGATGTTCCAGCCGTAGGTGGCGTCCTCGGTGTAGAAGTCGGCCAGCGGCTTCCAGTCGCCCGTCGTGCTCGGCATCGCGGTTGGCCTGCAGCCACTCGTTCGACCCACTCTGTCGAGATCCTCGCGGGGCAATGACGGCATTGGCTTGACCTTTCTTACTCTTCTTCAGTCCTCGTCCACGATGGACAGTGCTTGCGTGGGACAGGCCCACACGGCTTGTTCGACCTGCGGCCCGATCCTCTTCCGGCGGTTCGGCGTTGAGGATCTCGACCTTGCCGCGCTTGGGCACCGTGAAATAGTCGGGCGCCTCGAGCTCGCACATGGCGTGGCCCTGGCACAGGTCCAGGTCGACTTCGACTCGATAAGCCCATCGGCGGCCCTCCTACTTGGTGCGCTTGCGGTAGCGGACCTTGGCGGGCCGGTCCAGCTGCACGACCATCTTCGAGTGGTCGTTGCGGTAGGAGTCGGCGGGCTGCGCCATCTCGAACTCGTACTCGCGCAACAGAACCGAGAAGATCGCCTTGATCTGCATGGTGGCGAACGCGGCGCCGACGCAGCGGTGCTTGCCCGCGCCGAACGGAATCCACGTCCAGCGGTTGGCCATGTCGGCCTGTTCGGGCTTGTTGTAGCGGTCCGGGTTGAACGCGTCGGGGTCGGGGAAGTCCTCGGGGATCCGGTTGCTAGATCGCAGGCGAGGCGGCGACGAAGTCGCCTTCGTGGATCGGGAAGCCCGCGACCTCGAACTCGCCCTTGGCGACCCGCATCAGGATGATCAGCGGCGGGTGCAGGCGCAGCGTCTCCTTGACCACGTTGTCCAGCTTCGGAATCTGGCGCAGCGCATGGAAACTCACCTCCTGGCCGTCGGCGTAGAGCTCCTCGAGTTCGGCGACGATACCTCGGCGTAGACCTCGGGGTGGCGGATCAGCTCGATCAGCGTCCACGACGACGTGCCGGAGCTGGTGTGGTGGCCCGCGAACATCAGCGAGATGAACATGCCGGTGACCTCGTCGGCGGAGAACCGCGGCGTGCCCTCCTCGTCCTTGATCGACACCAGCACGTCGAGCATGTCGCGGTCGGCCTTGTCCTTCGGCGGGTTGGCCAGCCGCCCGTCCATGATCTCCTGCACCAGCGCAACGAGTTTCACGCGCGCCTCGTCGCGGCGCTGGAAGCTCTCGATCGGCAGGTACGGGTCGACGTAGCACAGCGGGTCGGTGCCGCGCTCCAGTTCGTGGTAGTAGTGCGCGAACCGGCTGTCGAGCTGTTCGCGGAACTTCAGCCCGATCAGGCAGGCCGTCGAGGTGTAGATGGTCAGCTCGGAGAAGAAGTCGAGCAGTTCGATCTCGCCTTCGTCGCCCCAGTCGGCGATCATCTTCTTGACTTCGCCCTCGATGGTGGCCGCATGGCCCTTCATCTGCTCACCGCGCAGCGCCGAGTTGTGCAGCATCTCCTTGCGGCGCTCGGGGCTGGCGTCGAACACCACGCCCTCGCCGAAGATCGGCGTCATGAACGGGTAGGCCTCGGCCTGGTCGAGATCCGTCGTCGGCGGAGCGGAAGAAGAACTCGTTGGCCTCGGCGCCGGACAGCAGGATGACGTGCTTGTCGACCAGCTGGAACCAGCCGACGTCGCCGCATTCGTCGCGGACGCGCTGCATCAGACCGATCGGGTCGGTGCGGAACTCCTCGAGGTGTCCGTGTTCTTCTTCGCCGCCCGAGACGCGGGGCACGATCGCGGTGTCGTCATTGATTCCATGGCATCCCCTCTTCGCCAAGTGCGAGCTTCTGGCGTTCCTTGGTGCGTCGGCCAACGGGGCTTCGGGCTGAAGCTCCATGTTCGCGATGAAGCCGCCGCGCGGCGTCTCGGCGACGAACGCGATGGCCCGGGCGAGGTCGGCGGCGCGCAGGAAGTAGTCGTGGCGGGCCTGGCCCCACTTGGCCCAGTCCTCGAGGGCGGGCCCGATCAGCTCGGCGGGCAGGCTCCAGCCCATGTTGGTCTTCGTCGGCCCGGGATGCACGATCGACGCCCGCACGCCGGTGCCCTCGAGTTCCATCTGCAGGTTGGTCACCATCGCGACGAGCGCGGCCTTCGCGGCGCCGTAGGCGCCCATGTGCGGGCGCTGGCGCAGCGCGACGTCGGAGCCGACGAAGATGAGGTCGCCGCGCCGGCGCTCGATCATGCCGGGCAGCACCGCCGTCGCGAGCCGGTTGGCGCCGATCAGGTGGATCTGAATCTGGGATTCGAACTCGTCGGTGCTGATCTCGTCGCAGCTTGCCGAAGTAGGTGTCGCCGGCGCCGGCGACCAGCACCTCGATGTCGCCGAGTTCGTCGACCGTGCGCTCGACGAAGGCCTTCACCGAGTCGGGGTCGGTGACGTCGAGGTGGAACGGCGACGGCCTCGCCGCCGTCGGCCTTGATCTTGTCGACGATCTCCTGGCACTTCTCGACCCGGCGGGCGCCGAGCGCGACCGGAAAGCCGTGCGCGGCAAGCTCGATCGCCGTCGCGGCGCCGATACCGGACGACGCGCCCGCGACGAGCGCGGGTCTGCGCTCGGGCAGGGGTTCGAAGCGCGGCATCTAGCGGACCTCCAGCCGGAGTCATCGGTAGGTGAGCGAATCCGCGGACACTGCTGGAGTGGACGCGGACGGCGTTGGCCTCGTCGACCTCGATATCCGCGGATTCGCTTGAACAGCTCGGTCGAGCGCCACCCGGGCTTCCATGCGGGCCAGGTGCGCGCCGAGGCAGAAGTGGGCGCCGCTGCCGAAACTCATCAGGTTCGAACCGATTTCGCGGCCGATCACGTAGTCGTCGGGGTTCGTCGAACACCCGCTCGTCGCGGTGCGCCGAGCCGGGCAGCAGCAGCAGGATGTCGCCGTCGGGGATGGTGGTGTCGTACAGGTTCAGCTCGCCGGAGACGACGCGCGCCAGGAGCTGACTGGAGGTGTCGTAGCGCAGCGTCTCCTCGACCCACAGCGGGATCCGGTCGAGATCCTGATACAGCGGGGCCAGCTGGTCGGGGTTGCTTGTGGCCCCAGAACGCGGCATTGGCAAGCAGTTTGGTGGTGGTCTCGTTGCCGGCGATCACCATCAGGAACAGGAAGCCGAGCACCTCTTCGTCGGTCAGCCGGTCGCCGTCGATCTCGGCCTCGAGCAGCGCCGACGTCAGGTCGTCGGACGGCTTCTTGCGGCGGTCGGCGATCATCTCCTGGTAGTAGACCATCAGGTTGATCGACGCCTCGATCGCGGACGGCGGGCACGTCGTTGACGCCGTCCTCGCGGTGCATGACGCCGTCGGCCATGCGCCCGGATGCGGTCGCGGTCCTCGACGGGCACGCCCATCAGCTCGGAGATGACGTCCATCGGCAGCTTGCCCGCGAATTCCGCGACGTAGTCGACGGTTCCGCCGAGTCCGCCTTCTCGAGCATCGCGTCGAGATGCTGCGACGGCGAGCTCGGTGACGCGCGGCTCCAGCTCGCGGATCCGTCGCGGGGTGAAGCCCTTGGACACCAGGGTGCGCAGGCGCAGATGGGCGGGGTCGTCCATCGCGAGGAACGACATCGTCTTGCTCGCGTGCGGTCCGCGCGAGATCGGGTCGAGCGAGACGCCGTCGCGGTTGGACAGCGTCGTGCTGTTGCGGAAGCCCTCTGCAGCACGTCCTGGTGCCGCGACAGCGCCCAGAAGCCGAGCTCCTCGTTGTGGTACAGCGGCGCCTCGTCGCGCAGCCGCTTGTAGTACGGGTACGGGTCCTCGTGGAAGTCGTAGTCGTACGGGTCGAGGACGACATCGCTGGTACCTGACGGTCATCGGTCCTCTCCCAGGATGAGGCCGACCACATAGCTGAGGCGGTCGGCGATCTGGTGGTAGGTGAATGCGCCGCTGCCGGCGTTGACCAGTGCGCCGAAGAACGTCATCTCCAGAGCCGACAAGCGTGCGCGGATCGGCGTCCGGGCCCACGGCCGAGCGGATGCGGCGGTGGATCTCCGCGCCGATGCGGTCGCGGACGGCGCGCACCGCTGGGTCGCTGCCGCTGAGCAGCGCCGTCGTGCAGGCGGCGGCGACCTCGGGCTCGTCGGCGACCATCAGCGCCATGCTGCGCAGCGCCTTCTCGACGCGGGTGAGCCTGCTGTCGTTGACGTCGGTGAAGTACGGCACCTGGCGCATCAGGTCCAGGTAGACCTCGGCGATCAGATGGTTCTTCGACGAGAAGTAGGTGTAGGCGGTCGCGGGCGCGACCTTGGCCCGTGCCGCGACGGCACGCACCGTCAGGTCGGCGTACGACGACTCGCGCAGCATCTCCACCCCGGCGGCGAGCACCTTGCGGAAGGTCTCTTCCTGCCGGCGGTTGCGCGGCGTCTCCCCGGAGTCGGTCTGTGATCGCAACCACGGGATCACTGGACACATGTCCAAGTTATCCGACGAGGGCGCTGTGATAGGCAAGTGCACAGGTGAAGACGGCGGCTGCCTTGCCTCGCGCCGCCGTCTAGCGGCTATGGTTCGACTGAACATAGTCGGACAGTTGTCCAGAAACCTCGACACAGGAGTCGGCATGGGAATTCTGGCCAATCGCGAGAGCCAATTGCTCATCGACGGCAAGCTCGTCGCGGGCAGCGCGGGCACGTTCCCGACGCGTCAACCCGGCCACCGAAGAGGTGCTCGGCGTCGCCGCCGACGCGACCGCCGACGACATGGGCCGGGCGATCGAGGCGGCCCGTCGCGCGTTCGACGACACCGACTGGTCGACCAACACCGAACTGCGGGTGCGCTGCATCCGGCAGTTGCAGCAGGCGCTGCGCGACAACATCGAAGAGCTGCGCGAGCATCACCATCGCCGAGGTGGGCGCACCGCGGATGCTGACGCCGATGGCGCAGCTCGAAGGTCCGGTCGAGGACCTCAGCTTCTGCGCCGACACCGCCGAGTCCTACCAGTGGACAACCGATCTCGGCATCGCCTCGCCGATGGGCATCAAGACCCACCGCACGATCGCCCGGGAAGCGGTCGGCGTGGTCGGGGCGATCACCCCGTGGAACTTCCCGCACCAGATCAACCTCGCCAAGCTCGGGCCCGGCGCTGGCCGCGGGCAACACCGTCGTCCTCAAGCCGGCGCCCGACACCCCGTGGTGCGCCGCGGTCCTCGGCGAGCTCATCGCCGAGCACACCGACATCCCGCCGGGCGTCGTCAACATCGTCACGTCCAGCGACCACGGCGTCGGCGCGCTGCTGTCGAAAGACCCACGGGTGGACATGGTTTCGTTCACCGGGTCGACGAACACCGGCCGTGCGGTGATGGCCGACGGCGCGGCCACGCTGAAGAAGGTCTTCCTGGAACTCGGCGGCAAGTCGGCGTTCCTCGTGCTCGACGACGCGGATCTCGCGGGCGCGTGCTCGATGTCGGCGTTCACCGCGTCGATGCACGCCGGGCAGGGCTGCGCGATCACCACCCGGCTGGTGGTGCCGCGGGCCCGTTACGACGAGGCGGTCGAGGCGGCGGCGGCGCACGATGGCGGTCGCTGAAGCCGGGCGACCCGAACGACGCGGGCACGATCTGCGGGCCGTTGATCTCGGCGCGGCAGCGGGATCGGGTTCAGGGCTACCTGGACTCGGCGATCGACGAGGGCGGCACGTTCGCCTGCGGCGGTGGGCGTCCCGCGGACCGCGACACCGGTTTCTTCATCGAGCCGACGGTGATCGCCGGCCTCGACAACAACGCCAAGGTCGCGCGCGAGGAGATCTTCGGGCCGGTGCTGACGGTCATCGCCCACGACGGCGACGACGACGCGGTGCGGATCGCCAACGATTCGCCCTACGGACTGTCGGGCACGGTGTTCTCGCCGGTGACCCCGAGCGGGCCGCAGGTGTCGCCGCGCGGATGCGCGTCGGCACGGTCAACGTCAACGGCGGCGTCTGGTACTCGGCCGACATGCCGTTCGGCGGATACAAGCAGTCCGGCATCGGCCGGGAGATGGGGCTGGCCGGTTTCGAGGAGTACCTGGAAACCAAAGCCATTGCCACAGCGCAATGACCACTGTCGAGTATCGGGTTGTGACACGCACGGACGCGAAGACGTGCATAACCCAACACTCGGTGGAGGAAAACATGTACGGAGATCAGTTCAAGGAGAAGGTGGCGATCGTCACCGGCGCCGGCGGCGGCATCGGCCAGGCATACGCCGAGGCGCTGGCCCGCGAGGGCGCGGCCGTCGTCGTCGCCGACATCAACACCGAGGGCGCGCAGAAGGTCGCCGACGGGATCAAGGGCGAGGGCGGCACAGCGCTCGCGGTGCGCGTCGACGTCTCCGATCCCGACTCGGCCAAGGAGATGGCCGCGCAGACGTTGGCCGAGTTCGGCGGCATCGACTACCTGGTGAACAACGCCGCGATCTTCGGCGGCATGAAGCTGGACTTCCTGATCACCGTCGACTGGGACTACTACAAGAAGTTCATGAGCGTGAACCTGGACGGCGCGCTGGTGTGCACCCGCGCGGTCTACCGCAAGATGGCCAAGCGGGGCGGCGGCGCGATCGTCAACCAGTCCTCGACCGCGGCCTGGATGTACTCGAACTTCTACGGTCTGGCCAAGGTCGGCATCAACGGGCTGACCCAGCAGCTGGCCACCGAACTGGGCGGCCAGAACATCCGGGTCAACGCGATCGCGCCGGGGCCGATCGACACCGAGGCCAACCGCACCACCACGCCGCAGGAGATGGTCGCCGACATCGTGAAGGGAATTCCGTTGTCGCGCATGGGCCAACCCGAGGACCTGGTCGGCATGTGCCTGTTCCTGCTGTCCGATCAGGCCAAGTGGATCACCGGCCAGATCTTCAACGTCGACGGCGGACAGATCATCCGGTGATGAGCGCTGCGAAGAACAGAGGGCACAGATGAGTGAGAACATCAAGCTCGGCTACATCGGCCTCGGCAAGATGGGCGCTCCGATGGCCAAGCGCTGGGTCGACTGGCCCGGCGGGCTGGTGGTTTTCGACGTGCGCGCCGAGGCGATGACGCGGCTGGCCGAGAAGGGCGCGACGCTGGCCGACAGTGTGGCCGATGTCGCGGCCGCCGACGTCATCAGCGTGACTGTGCTCAACGACGAGCAGGTGCGCGACGTCGTCGGTGAGCTCGCCGCCCATGCCAAGCCCGGCACCGTGATCGCCATCCATTCGACGATCAGCCCCGAGACGGCAGTCGAGCTCGCCGAACAGCTGCAGCCGCAGGGCATTCACGTTGTCGACGCACCGGTGACCGGTGGCGGCGGAGCCGCCAAGAAGGGCGAGCTGGCCGTCATGGTCGGCGCGACCGATGAGGCGTTCGCGCTGATCCAGAAGCCGTTCTCGCAGTGGGCTTCGCTGATCGTGCACGCGGGTGCACCGGGCGCCGGGACACGAATGAAGCTGGCGCGCAACATGTTGCACTTCATCTCGTTCACCGCCGCGTGCGAGGCATCCAGGCTCGCCGAGGCAGCCGGCGTCAACCTGCAGGACCTCGGCAACGTGGTGCGCCACAGCGACGCGCAGAGTGGCGGCGCCGGCGCGATCATGTTCCGCGACGACATGAAGCCCCTTGAGCCCGATCACTTCCTGTACCAGCCGTTCCTCCACGCGCGCGGGCTCGGCGAGAAGGACCTGAGCCTGGCGCTGGCGCTCGGCGAGGCCCTTGGCGTCGACCTGCCGCTGGCGGAGGCGGCACTGGAGAACCTTGCGCGGCCGGGCACTACGTGCGCGTCCGCACAGCGCTCATCGACCACGAAGGAGTGAGCCATGGACGAGCTGCGCAAGAAGGGCCTCGAGAAGATGAACGAGGTCTACGGCTGGGAGATGCCGGACATGCCCGGCGAGTACTTCGCGCTGACCGTCGACCACCTGTTCGGCACCATCTGGAGCCGCCCGGGACTTTCGATGCGCGACCGGCGAATGATGCTGATCGGTGTGCTGGCCGCGCAGGGCATGGAAGAGCTGCTGGAGGTGCAGGGCAACGCCATCCTGACCAACGAGGAGATGACGCGTGAGGAGCTTCGCGAGATCGCGATCTTCGTCACGCACTATGTCGGTTTCCCGTTGGGCTCCAAGGTCGACGGCGCGTTCAAGCGGGTGGTCGCCAAGCGCAAGAAGGCGCAGGAGAAGGGGTCCGCCCGTGACAAGAAGGACAACGTGAACGACGCGGTCCAGATGCATGTGGGCAGGAACATCCATGACAAGTAGGTACGCAGCACTGTCGCGCGACCAGCTCGCGACGCTGGTTCCTGAGCTGCTGCTGATCGGTCAGCTGATCGACCGGTCCGGAATGGGCTGGTGCGTCTCGAAATTCGGTCATCCCGAGATGCTGCAGATCGCGATCGAGGAGTGGATGGGCGCCAGCCCGATCTACACCAAGCGCATGCAGAAGGCGCTGAAGTACGAGGGCGTCGACGTCATCACGATCTTCAAGGGGCTGCAGCTCGACATCGGCGCCCCGCCACAGTTCATGGACTTCCGCTACACCGTCCATGACCGCTGGCACGGCGAATTTCATCTCGACCACTGCGGCGCGCTGATGGATGTCGAGCCGATGGGTGAGGACTACGTCCAGGGCATGTGCCACGACATCGAGGACCCGACGTTCGACGCCACCGCGGTGGCCACCAACCGCAAGGCGCAGATCCGCCCGATCCATCGGCCGCCCCGGGTGCCTGCCGATCGCGCGCCACACTGCGCATGGACGGTGATCATCGACGAGTCATACCCAGCGATCGATGACCATCCCGCAACGGATGTGATCCGCCGAACCTGTGCCGCCAGAACGGAACTCGATCCGATCGACCCGCATGACGAAGGCCAGTCCGATTACTCGGGTGCGCTGCTTTCCGACCTCGACTTCGCTGCGTTCTCGCATTCGGCGCTGGTCCGCATCGCCGACGAAGTGTGCCTGCAAATGCACCTGCTGAACCTGTCCTTCGTGCTCGCCGTTGGCAAGCGGGCGGGCACGGACACCGAGCTCGCGACGAGCATCTGCACCAAACAGCTGGTCGGCATCTCGGGCATCATGGCCGAACGCATTCACCGTGCGCTGGGCCTTCCCGGGGGCATCGAAGGTGCGGTACGCACTCTCGAATTGCACCCGATGTTCAATCCGGTGGCCTACGTGACAGCCGAATTCGGGCCCGATGTCGTGCACGTCGAGCGCTCGGGTGCACACGAAGACGGGGCGTGGGTGTCGCTGGTCAGCCCGTCTCAGACGCGCCCGCTGCAGGCCGCCGTCGCCGCGGTCGATCCGCACCTGGACGTTGAGTTCTCCGGCACCGAGACCGACTGGACGGCACGGGTGATCGAGACCGACACCGCCGCAAAGGAGTTGCGCGAAGTATCGGTCGTGCGTTTCAGCGGCGGCGCATCCTGGGAGTTCGAGTCCAGGAAGTCGCTGCCGCTTACTGTGGTGTGAGGGCCGACCCGACCCACCGGCGCAGGTAGTCGCGAAGTTCCACGCCACGCCGTGGCGGGCGGCCGGGATCGATGACGAACGACTGAATGATCCGCAACAGATGCTCGGCGAGTTCGTTCAGGTCATCATCGGTGAAACCGGCTGCAGCCCAATCGACATCGAACCGCCGCAGCATCGAGTTCGGCGAATTCCAGCGCCACATCCGACGTTATCGTCTCGACTGAAGTCGCTGGCCCGTCCCGGTGTCAGAAGTAGACCGATGTGTTTGTCCTTGGGTAGCCACTCGAGTGCCGTCGCGATGCCCTCTGCGACCGCTTCCTGGGGATCGGAGATGCCCTGCAGGTGCGCGGCCAGCCGGTCCAGAAAGTCGGCGGCCGCGCGTTGTGCGGAAGCCTGCAGCAGTGCATCGGTGCTGGGGAAGTATCGGTAGACCGTCTGCCGCGTCACGCCGAGTGTCCTGGCGACATCGGCGATCGAGAAATCCGCGCCGCGCGCATCGATGGCCTTGTCCGCCGCGTCGAGGATCCGGTTGTTGGCCTCATCGTCGGTCGCGGGCGCCGAACCGGACCAGCCGTGGGTACGCATTGGAGAGATCGTACTCAGCCCTGGTAGGAGACCTGCAGCTCCTTGACCCCGTTGAGCCAGCCGGAGCGAAGACGTTGCGGCTCGGACAGTTTGGCGATGTTCGGCATCTGGTCCGCGATCTCGTTGAAGATCAGCTTGATCTCCATGCGGGCGAGGTTGGCCCCGATACAGAAGTGCGCGCCATTGCCGCCGAACGCCAGGTGCGGATTCGGGTTGCGCAGGATGTCGAAGTCGAACGGCCGGTCGAACACCGCATCGTCATAGTTGGCGGAACTGTAGAAGAGGCCGACGCGCTGACCTTCCCGGATGCTCACACCGTCGATCTCGGTGTCGGTCAAGGGCCGTCCGCTGGAAACAGTGAACGGGTGTGGCCCATCGGACGATCTCGTCGACTGCCGTTTCGGGCCGGTCGCGCTTGAACAGCTCCCACTGATCGGGGTTGTCCAGGAAGGCGTTCATGCCGTGTGTCATCGCGTTGCGGGTGGTTTCGTTGCCGGCCACCGCGAGCAGGATCACGAAGAACGCGAACTCGACTTCGCCCATGGCTTCGCCGTCGATATCGGCCTCGATCAGCCGGGTGACGATGTCGTCGGCGGGGCAGCGACGGCGCTCCTCGGCCATGGTGTACGCGTAGCCCATCAACTCGGCATTGGCTGCCGCATAGTCGCTTTCGAAATCGGGATCATCGGTGTTCATGATCGAGTTGGTCCATCCGAAATAGCTTCTCGCGGTCGGCCTCGGGCACACCGAGCAGGTCGGCGATGGCCAACAACGGCAGGCCCATCGCGATGTCGTCGACGAAGTTCCCGGACTCTTTTTCCGCAGCCGCGCGGACGATCTCGCGCGCTGCGACGGCCAGCTTCTCCTCGAGGCTGGCGACTGCGCGCGGGGTGAACAGCCGCGACACCAGCTTCCGCAGCCGCGTGTGCTCCGGCGCGTCATGGTTGATCAGCAGCGCCTTCGTCATGTCCAGCTGCTCGGCCGTGGTGCCGTCCGGCATTCGCATCACGGCGCCCTTGCGGTTGGTCGACCACAGCTCGCCGTTCCTGGAGATTTCCTTGATGTCCTGGTGGCGGCTGATCACCCAGTAGCCGCCGTCATCGAAGATCGACTCCCGCTGCTCGTTCCACCACACGGGTGCGGTCTTTCGCAGCTCGGCGAACTCCGTGACCGGAATGCCCTTGACGAGGATGTCGGGGTCGGTGAAGTCATACCCAGCCCCGAAGGGGCATGTGCTCTGCGTCATACCCAGACCATACACTGCGGTGTCAAGTGTATGGCCGATGCGGCGGATCGCTGACCGTACGATCGAGCGGTGCACGGCAAGAACGCACTGGTGCGGCGGCCCAGTCCGCTGCTGGCCGAAGGGCTGCTCACCCACATCGGCCGATCGGCTGTCGACGCAGACCTGGCGATGCGGCAGTGGCAGGGCTACGTTGCGGCGCTTGTCGATGCAGGCTGGAGTGTGACCGAGGTCGAGCCCGTGCCCGACTGTCCCGACGGTGTGTTCGTCGAAGACACCGTCGTGGTGTACGGCGATCTTGCCGTCATCGCGCGTTCTGGTGCCGTCGAGCGGAGACCGGAGTCCCGCGGCACCGAGAAGGTGGTTGCAGACTTGGGTTATCGCATCGCACGCATCGACTCACCCGGCGTGCTCGACGGCGGTGACGTGCTGAAGCATGCGGGAACCGTCTATGTGGGTCAGTCCGGCCGCACCAATGCGGAGGGGATACGCCAGTTGACGGACCACCTGGCGCCGTTCGGAGCGACGGTGATTCCGCTCGCGCTGACCAAAGCACTACACCTCAAGTCCGCGGTGACGGCGTTGCCGGACGGCACCATCATCGGCTACGAACCGGTGGTGGACGACGTCGCGGTCTTCGATGCATTCCTTCCGGTGCCAGAGGAGCCGGGCGCTCACGTTGTCCTGCTCGGCGACGGAAAGCTGCTGATGTCCTCGCGCGCTCCGGAGACCGCAGCGCTGATGCGGTCACGGGGCTACGAACCTCTGCTCGTCGACATCGGCGAGTTCGAGAAGCTCGAGGGGTGCGTCACGTGCCTTTCGGTTCGCCTCCGCGGCATCTGAGCACCGGCTGTCGGTGCGTCTTCGGCCGGTTAGGGTGACCGTGTGCGCGTCCTCGTGATCGGATCCGGAGCCCGTGAACATGCGTTGCTGTTGGCGCTGCGCCAAGACCCCGAGGTCGAAGAGTTGGCGGTCGCGCCCGGCAACGCCGGCACCGCGATCATCGCCGACCAGTACGACGTCGACATCACCAGCGGCGAGGCGGTCGTGAAGCTCGCTTCGGGGATCGAAGCCGACCTGGTGGTCATCGGACCTGAGGTACCGCTCGTTCTCGGCGTGGCCGACAGCGTCCGCAGCGCGGGGATCGCCTGCTTCGGGCCGACGAAGGACGCCGCTCGCATCGAGGGCAGTAAGTCGTTCGCCAAGGACGTGATGGCCGCCGCCGGGGTTCGCACCGCCGTCAGCGAGATCGTGGACAGCCCCGCCAACCTCGACGCGGCACTCGACCGTTTCGGCCCACTCGGCGGCGACCCGGCGTGGGTGGTCAAGGACGACGGCCTGGCGGCCGGCAAGGGCGTGGTGGTGACCGCCGACCGGGACACGGCGAGGGCACACGCCGCAAGCCTGCTCGACGCCGGCCATCCGGTGCTGCTCGAGTCGTTCCTGGACGGTCCCGAGGCCTCGCTGTTTTGTCTCGTCGACGGCGAGACCGTCGTGCCGATGCTGGCCGCGCAGGACTTCAAACGCGTCGGTGACAACGACACCGGACCCAATACGGGCGGCATGGGCGCCTACGCACCGTTGCCGTGGCTGCCCGATGACGTTGCCGCGCAGATTGTCAACGATGTCGTGAAACCCGTTGCGGCGGAGTTGGTTGCGCGCGGTAGTTCCTTCTCGGGCGTCCTGTACGCCGGACTCGCGGTCACGTCGCAGGGTCCGGCGGTGGTCGAATTCAATTGCCGCTTCGGCGATCCGGAGACGCAGTCCGTCCTGGCGCTGCTGGAAACGCCGCTCGGTCAACTGCTGCGCGCCGTTGCGACAGGTCGGCTGGCCGATCAGCCACCGCTGCGCTGGCGCGACGGATACGCCGTGACGGTGGTGGTGGCGGCGGAGAGCTATCCGGGCCGGCCGCGGCTGGGCGACGTCATCGTCGGTGCCGAAGCGGATGGAGTGTTGCACGCCGGTACCGCGCGGCGCGACGACGGCGCGATCGTGTCGTCGGGCGGGCGCGTGCTTTCGGTCGTCGGCACGGGCCCCGACCTGGTGGCAGCCCGTGAATCCGCTTATACGCTGATCAAGTCGATTCGCTTGCCGGGCAGCCACTTTCGCGGCGACATCGGGCTGGCGGCCGCCGAGGGCCGCATCACCATCTAGGCCGTCAGCAGTGGGGCCAGCCAGGCGATCTCCGCAGGCAGCTGCGAGCTCCAGAAGCCGCCGTCGTGTCCGCCGGGGGAGAAGCCACCCGATGGCGGGCTTGGCAGCTGGGCGATGAATTGCTTGGTCGCCGAATAGAACGGATCGCTGTTGCCGCAGTCGATCCGGATCGGGATCTGGCCCAGCTGCGGCAGGCCCCACACGCTGTTGGCGGCATAGTCGTCGGCGCCGTCGAACGCACCGGGCGCGGTCGCGCCGGAGGACGTCCACAGCGCCGGGCTCACCGCGCAGATCGCGGCGGTGCGGGCCGGGCCGAGCCGCGCGCCGAGCAGCAGTGCGCCGTAGCCGCCCATCGACCAGCCAAGGAACCCGACACGTGACGTGTCGAGACCCTGCTCGCCGAGCATCGGGATCAGTTCGTCGAGCACCATTGCGCCCGAGTCCTCGCCGGACGCCCGCTTGTGCCAGTAGCCTCCGCCGCCGTCGACCGCGACGACCGCGAACGGCGGAATGCCCGCCGCGACCGCCTGCCCCAGGCCTGCCTCGACGCCGCCTGCCATCACGCCCGCGGCGTCCTGGCCCTTGCCGTGCAGCGCGATCACCGGCCGCAGCGGCGCGGTCTGGCCGGGCGGACGCGCGATCGCCCAGTTCGTCGAAACGCCGCCGCGTGCCGCCGAGACGAACGAACCGTCGACGTACGTCGGCTGCACGGCGGCGGGGGCGGCTGCAGCGGCGGCGGAGCCAGCGCCGTGCCGGCATTCGTCATCGATACCGGCGGCCCGGCAATGGGAACGTCCGGCGTGTGCAGCGCGGAGCCCAACGCGTACGCGCCGGCCGCCCCGGCCGCCGCGCCGACACCAAGGCGCAGAATCGCGCGGCGGTTCAGTTCGGGCATGCGGGCCATCATGCCAAAGGCGTCTCGATGATCGCCTCGAACACCGCCTCGAACAGGCTCACCAGCTGGTCGGGGTCGGCCTCGTTGAGTGCACGGGTCGCGACCACCCGTCGCATCAGGAAAGTCCCGGCGATCACCGACAGCATGACTTCGTTGCGGATCTGGCGACCGGATTCCGGGAGCCGCCGGGCCAGTCGCCGCCCGACATGGCGCTCGATCGCGTCGCGCACGATCTCGGTGGCACGCGGACTCGACACCGACCGCACCATGATCAGGAATGGCTCGAGCTGCTCGGCGTCTCGGCCGGTGCGTGCGACCAGCGCTGTGGCGGCGTCGTGCGCGAGTGACGGGGAATCGTCGGCGATCACAGTCGGAGGCGCGAACGAGGTCTCGACCGCCTCGATGAAGAGTCGTTCCTTGGAGCCGAAGTACCGGTTCACCATCATCGCCGTGACCCCGGCGTCGCCGGCGATCTCGCGCACGCCGACCCCGTCGTACCCGGCGCGGGCGAAATTCCTGATCGCGGACTCGAGGATCGCCTCACGGGTGGTCGCGGCATTGCGCGGTCGCGACTTCGGTTCCGTCATTCCTCAACGCTAGGGAATAGCGCCCAGTAAGTCTACGTTCGTATACACGAGTCGAGTATACGACTGTAGATTAACGGAGGCGTGCGATGGACATGGGTTTGACTGGTCGAACGGCGCTGGTCACGGGCTCCAGCCGGGGGCTGGGCAGGGCCATCGCGGAGATGCTGGCCGCCGAGGGAGCCGCGGTCATCGTGCACGGGCGCGACTCAGAACCGCGCGCACGCGGTTGCCGCGGCTATTCGCGCGGCCGGTGGCGACGCCAATGTCGCGGTCGGAGATCTGGCCACCGACGCCGGGGCCGACGCGGTCGCGGACGACGCGGGCGATGTCGACATCCTCGTCAACAACGCCGGCTACTACGACAACGTCTCGTGGTCGACGGTCACCGCCCAGATGTGGGCGCAGATCTATCAGGGCAACGTCATCAGCGGTGTGCGGATGATCGAAAGACTGGTGCCCGCCATGAGACAGCGGGGCTGGGGCCGCGTGATCCAGATCGGCGGCGGACTTGCGATCCAGCCGACCGGCGACTACCCGCACTACACCGCCACGCTCGCGGCTCGGCACAACCTGACGGTGTCGCTGGCCCGCGACCTCGCGGGCACCGGCGTCACCGCGAACACCGTCGCGCCCGGCGCGATCCTCACCGAGCAGCTACGCGAGACCGTGACACAGGTCGCGGCGGAGCGCGGCTGGGGCTCGGCCTGGGACGACATCGAAGCCGCGGCCGCATCGGCATGGGTCCCCAACGACATCGGGCGCTTCGGCCGACCCGACGAGATCGCCGCGGCGGTCGTATTTCTCAGCAGTATGCACGCCGGCTACATCAGCGGTGCCGACCTGCGAGTCGACGGCGGAACCATCCGCAGCGTGGCGTGAAAGGAAAGGAGTGCAGTAATGAGCAAGGTCTGGTTCATCACGGGAAGTTCTCGCGGCTTCGGCGCGGAGTTGGTGCGCGCCGTGCTGGCCCGCGGCGACCGCGTGGTCGCCACGGCGCGACACCCTGAGCAATTGCGCAGCCTCGTAGAGGGACACGACGATCGGGCGCGCGTCTTTCCGCTCGACGTGACAGACGCCGACGCCGCAGTCGCCGCAATCTATTTCGCGGTTGCGGAATTCGGCCGCATCGATGTCGTCGTGAACAACGCCGGCTACGCCAACAGCGCCCCCATCGAGGAAACGGACCCCGCCGACTTCCGCGCCCAGATCGAGGCGAATCTCTTCGGTGTCGTCAACGTCACCCGCGCCGCGCTGCCCGTGCTGCGGGCGCAGCGATCCGGTGTGTTCGTTCAGTTTTCGTCCATCGGCGGCCGCGTCGGCGGCACTCCCGGCCTGGGCGCCTACCAAACGGCCAAGTTCGCCGTCGAGGGATTCTCCGAAGTGCTCGCCAGCGAGGTGAAGCCGTTCGGCGTGAAGGTGATCATCGTCGAACCCGGCGCTTTCCGCACCGACTGGATGGGTTCGTCGATGACGATGCACGAACCAGGGCCCGACTACCGCGACGCCGTCGCATTCATCCACGAATTGCGAAGGACCTCTAACGGAAGTCAACCGGGAGACCCGGCCCGCGCGGCGCGCGTCATCATCGACGTCGTCGAGTCGCCCGAACCGCCGCGACGTCTGCTGCTCGGTAGCGACGCCGTCGCAATGGCAATGGCCAATGGCATTGAGCGCAACGAGGAGGCGCGGCAGTGGGCGACGATCAGTCGCAGCGCCGACTTCCCTGAATAAAGACTGATGATTGGCCGAAAGCGCAATGTCGCATCCGCCCGACTGGCAGCATGCTAGTGATGACTGCAGCGGTCACTCCGAAAGGAGAGCGTCGGCGCTACGCACTGGTGAGCGCGGCCGCTGATCTGCTGTGCGAAGGCGGGTTCGACGCCGTGCGGCACCGTGCGGTTGCCCGCCGCGCGGGCCTACCGCTGGCGTCGACGACGTACTACTTCTCCTCTCTCGAGGACTTGACCGCCAAGGCCGTCGAGCACGCGGGCGAACGCGAGTCCGAGCAACTGCGGGCACGGGTCACCACGCTGTCACGTCGGCGCCGCGGCGCGGAGTCGACGGCCGACGTTCTGGTCGACCTGTTGGTCGGAGAGGCGAACGGGCTTCGGGTCACCGAGCAGTTGATCTCCCGCTACGAGCGGTACATCGCGTGCGCGCGTCAGCCGGGGCTGCGCGACATCGAGCGGCGCATCCTGACGCAGCGCACGGATGCCGTCATCGAGGTGGTCGAGCGGTGCGGCCGGTCAGTACGTTCGGAATTGCTCACGGCATTGGTGAATGCCGTCGACGGGGCGGTGGTTGCGGCCTTGGTGGGCGACGGCGACGGTCCGCGTGCGACCGCCCGCGCAACGTTGGTCGACGTGATAGACGTCCTGGCGCCGATCGATGAGCACATAGCGCAGGTGTGAAGCGAAGTTTGCGCGCTTCGCTATTTGGCTATCGTAGCCCTGGATGGACATCACCGGAGTTCTCGACGACGCACTGGATCGCTCGGTGGTGCTGGGCTACACCAAACTCGGTTCCCTGTTGCGTAGGGCGTGGTGGCCTGCGGATCCGGGTCGCAAATCGATGGCGGGCAAGCGCGTCGTCGTCACTGGCGCGACGGCGGGCATCGGTGAAGCGATGGCCGGTGCGTTCGCCGAACTCGGCGCGACCGTCCACCTGCTGGGGCGCGACGAAGGCAAAGTCAGACGGTCGGCAGGTGCGATCAGGCGCACCGTTCCGGGCGCGATGGTGATCGAAGAGGTTTGCGACATCGGAGATCTGGACGCGGTGCGGGCCTGGTGCGATGACGTCTCCGGGCGGATCGATGCCCTGCATGGGCTGGTGCACAATGCGGGCGCGATGCCCAAGGAGCGCAGTGAAACACCGCAGGGCCACGAGACCCAGTTGGCATGCCACGTCCTTGGACCGCATCTGATCATCGAACGTTTGTTGCCGCTGCTACGCAATGCCGCCGGCGCGTCGGTGGTGTTCATGTCGTCGGGCGGCATGTACACCGCGCCCTTATCCGTCGACGACATGGAATCCGAGTCGGGCCCCTACGACGGCGTCCGGGTATACGCGCGGACCAAGCGAATGCAGGTAGTGCTCGCTGATGCGTGGGCGAAACGGTTGGCGGACAACGATATTCGCGTCGAAAGTATGCATCCGGGCTGGGTCGAGACGCCGGGGGTGGCGGAATCGCTGCCGATGTTCCGAAAGCTGACCCGGCCGCTGCTTCGGGACGCCCGGGACGGCGCCGACACTGCGGTGTGGCTGGTCGCCACCCGCCCGGACTCCGCTTCCGGTCACTTCTGGCACGACCGCGCGCAGCGTCCCACGACGTTCGGGTGGCAGCGATCCGAAAACCCTGACGTGGTTGCGCGATTCCTCGATGCAGTGTCGTCGATGACGGAAACAAAGCGGTTCGCAGAACTGGCAGGAGACGCACGATGAGTGAGCCGGATACCGTGGAACAGCAGCCAGAACTCAAGCGGGTCATGGGTCCGGGCCTGCTGCTGCTGTTCGTCGTCGGCGACATCCTGGGCACAGGGGTATACGCGCTGACTGGTCAGGTCGCAGGTGAGGTCGGTGGCGCGGCCTGGCTACCGTTCCTCATCGCATTCGTGATCGCGACCATCACCGCCCTGTCCTACCTGGAACTGGTGACCAAATACCCTCAGGCCGCAGGGGCAGCGCTATACGCGCACAAGGCATTCGGGATTCACTTCTTCACGTTCCTCGTGGCCTTCGTGGTGATGTGCTCGGGTATCACATCGGCGTCGACGGCATCACAGGCGTTCGCTTCGAATCTGATCAAGGGCTTCGGCCTGGACTGGGGCAAGGTCGGTATCGCGACGGTGGCGCTGGTGTTCATGGCGGCGCTGGCGGCCATCAACCTCCGGGGCGTCAGTGAGAGTGTGAAGCTCAACGTGGGCCTGACGATCATCGAGATCACCGGCCTGTTGATGGTCATCCTGGTCGGGTTCTGGGCCTTCACCCAGGGCGGCGACGTCGACTTCTCTCGCCTCGTTGTCTTCGAAAGTGGAAGCGAGCGAGGCACGTTCGTGGCAGTCACCGCGGCTACCTCGTTGGCGTTCTTCGCGATGGTCGGCTTCGAGGACTCGGTCAACATGGCCGAGGAGACCAAGGATCCGGTGCGGATCTTCCCGAAGGTTCTGTTGAGCGGCCTGTCGATTGCCGGCGTCGTCTACATTTTGGTGTCGATAGTCGCGGTGGCGTTGGTTCCGATCGGTCAGCTGAAGGACAGCAAGACTCCGCTGGTCGACGTTGTCGAGGCGGCGGCACCCAACCTCCCGATCGACACCCTGTTCCCCTTCATCACGATGTTCGCGGTGTCCAACACGGCGCTGATCAATATGTTGATGGCCAGTCGGCTGATCTACGGCATGGCAAGGCAGCATGTGCTGCCTCCGGTGCTTGGATCCATCCACCGGACCCGGCACACCCCATGGGTTGCGATCGTGTTCACGACGGTGATCGCGTTCGGGTTGATCTTCTATGTGTCCGCGTTCGCAAGCGACGCGGCGGTTACCGTACTGGGCGGCACGACGTCGCTGCTGTTGTTGGCCGTGTTCGCCATGGTCAACGTCGCGGTGCTGGTGCTGCGCCGCGACGTTCGCGAAACGGGCGGACACTTCAAGACGCCGACGGCGCTACCGGTGATCGGTTTTGTGGCCTCGCTGTATCTGGTGACGCCGCTGTCCGGCCGCCCCGGTACGCAGTACCTGCTCGCAGGCATCCTGCTGGTGATCGGGATCGTGCTGTTCGGAATCACGCTGGTGATCAACAAGCGGCTCGGTATCTCGGCGAAGGGCATCGCCGATCCGACGCATCTGGCCGAAACGCCGGACTAGGGTGCTCGCCTGCGGAAAGTGCGATCACAGGACTTTCGCAGCAAAGGTACATTCGATGAAATGGGCAAACAGGTAGCGGCGGTTCGCCGCCGGATCCCCGTCATCGGCACGCTTGCGCTTCTATTGTTTCTCGTCATCGGGTGCTCCTCGATGAGTTCCCCGGAATCGCCTTCGAGCACCGGCGTCGCGGAAGACAGCCGGCCCGGGTTCGCGCCGTCCGCCCCGGCGACGGAGGCGCCCAAGGCGCCACCGCAGAATGCGCCCGCGCCCGACATCATCACCACTGGGACGGTGGGGATCACGGTCGATGACCCGTCTGCTGCGGCCGACAAGCTCGCCGCGGCTACCAGCGCCGCGGGCGGCCGGGTGGAATCACGCGAGGAGCAGACGGCCGAGGAGCACCCGCTCGCGAAGCTGGTGCTGCGGATACCGTCGGCGAAACTCGATGGCGTCCTGAAGGACCTGGACCAGCTGGGTGTCGTCGATTCCATGTCGATTTCGCATGACGATGTCACCGCTGATCGCGTCGACCTCGACGCGCGCATCCTGGCACTGCAGACATCGGTCAATCGGCTGCTGGATCTGATGAAGAAGGCGGACAACACAGCCGATCTGCTTGCCGCGGAAAGCTCGTTGACGGAGCGGCAGGCGGAGCTTGATGGGCTGCGGGGCCAGCGGGCCGCGCTGGGGGACCAGATCTCCTACGCGACGATCACCGTGCGGTTGTCGACCGAGCCGCCTGCGGTCAGGCCGACGGGTTTCACCGGGGCGATCCACGCTGGTTGGGACGCGCTGGTGTTCACGGCGCGGGGCTTCGCGGCCTTTGTGGGCTTCCTGCTGCCGTGGACTCCGGTGATTCTGGCCTTGGCGGCCGCGGTATGGGGACTTCAGAAAGTGTTGCGCCGCCGCAAGAGTCAGTAGTCACCCGTCACGATGCGCCGGATGCGAAGTCACCCTCCTGCAGCCGTTTGAGTCTGTCGGCCAGCAGCCCCACTCGATGTGCGTTGCCGTGGAGGAGCAGGTAACGGTCTCCGAAGACGGCCAGCAGCGCATCGTCGAGGCGGCGCACGGCACCGGCGGGGTAGCGATAGCCCATCGCCGCGTTGATCGCGTCGGCGTCCACACTGTCGAGGAGGGCGGTCAGCTCACCCAGCGAGGTGATGCCGAGTTCGAGCAACAATCCCGAGATCCAGCCGTAGTGATCAGTGCGCGACCAGCCGGCGTCGGCATACCTGTTGCCCAGATAGGTCGCGAGTACCGCAGTGGCGATTCGGGGATCGGTCGACGCCGACTCCTCATCGCCGAGCTCCTCATCGGTCAGTGTGCGCCGCAACCGCTCGCGAATGGCGGTGAACTCCCGGTCGGCCAGTTCGAGGAGGCCGGCGGCCAGCGTGAACCGTCGATCCAGATCGTGAGCATGTACGGCGGGAATCGAACCCTTGTATCTGATGTCGTGCTCGAACTCCGCCCACGCGTGCTGCAGCACCGTGCGGAGCTGGATCGACGCGGGCTGCTGCTCGCCGGCGATGCCCACCAACAAGTGCCTGCTGGCGTAACCCCACCGACCTTCGCGCGCGGTCTCGACACCCCAGTCCCGATCCTCGAGCAGACGCAGTTCGTCGGAGAGCAGCGTGGCGACCGTCGCGACGTCGTCCCGCAGGTAGGTGATGACCCGCAAGCCGATCTGGTCGGTGATCTCCGCCAGCGGATCGCTGAACAGCGGTTGGTCGTCGACGACGCGGGCGGCCTTACCCGCGAACGACTCGACACTCTTCGTGCGCGCGGTGATGCTCAGATAGTTGATACCCGCGTCGTCGAGCAGCGATGTCACCAGCTGGAGGTACTTTGCGGTCGCGGTGACCAGCGCCGGTCGCCGGGCCTCGTAGTCGGCCACGGCATTGCGGATGATGGCCGGAATCGCTTCCGCCGGTTGTGGAGTCAATCCCGACGGGAGGGTCGGCGTGACGATGTATCCGGTGTCGAGGTCGCCGTAGCGGGTGACATCGTCGGGTCGACGAACGGCGTAGAGCGCTACGTACGCGCACAGCACGGCGTCGACAGGATCTTCGGCCCTGCGCAATTCGCTTTTCCGGGTGGCCTTTTCGACCGACGAACGGAGCCGCTGCCAATCGTCGTGCCGGGCCACCCGCAGCGGCACCTCCGCGGCCTCGAGTCCCTCGATGAGGTCCATCAGCCGCAATAGCTCCGACTGCAACGTCTCAAAACCGCGGCCCTTCTTGTGCTTGTACTTGAGAGTTCTGGGCAGCTCGAACAAGGCGACCGAGGCGGCGTGCGGATAGACCTCCAGCGCGCGACGCGGCCGAGTGGAAAACGGGTCGAGGTCGAGGTCGAGTTCGTCCGCCAGACGCCCGCCCCGCGTTCCGTTCGCGAACTCGGGCTTGCCGGTGTTGGACGGGTGGGCGCCCGCCTGGAACTTCGCGAAGTCCTTGTTGAGGGCCGCCTCGCACGGCCTGTTGCCCTTCGGGTTCGTCACGATCAACGGCGCGTCGATGCCGACCACGCAGTCGTCGGCGACGAATGGCTTGACCGCCTTGAGGATGCTGGCGTCGTCAGTCTGTGCGGAAATCTCGACGAGGACGCCGTCGTCGTCGACCACGGCGACGCCGGTCTTGTTCTTCTCTCCCCACGCGAGATCGAGTCCAACGAAGTACATACGGTCAGCCTGCCTTAAGGGGACCGTAAGCTGTGTGTTTGTGACGATCCCGAATGTGCTGGCCAACCGGTATGCCAGTGACGAGATGGTGGCCATCTGGTCTCCGGAGGCCAAGGTCGTCGCCGAGCGCCGGCTGTGGCTTGCGGTGTTGCGGGCGCAGGCGGAGCTGGGTGTGGATGTTCCCGACTCGGTGGTCGACGACTACGAGCGGGTGATCTCCGACGTCGACCTGTCGTCGATTGCCGAGCGCGAACGGGTGACGCGCCACGACGTCAAGGCCCGCATCGAGGAGTTCAACGCACTGGCGGGCCACGAGCATGTGCACAAGGGCATGACGAGCCGCGACCTCACCGAGAACGTCGAGCAGCTGCAGATCCGCCGGTCGCTCGAGCTGGTTCACGCGCACGGCGTCGCGGTGGTGGCGCGGCTGGCGGAGCGCGCGGTGCTGTACCGCGACTTGGTGATGGCGGGCCGCAGCCACAACGTCGCGGCCCAGGCCACCACGCTGGGCAAGCGGTTCGCGTCGGCCGCCGAGGAGATGCTTGTCGCGCTGACCCGGCTACGTCAGTTGATCGATCGCTATCCGCTGCGCGGCATCAAGGGACCGATGGGCACCGCGCAGGACATGCTCGACCTGTTCGACGGCGATGCCTCGCGCCTGGCCGGGCTCGAACGGCGGGTCGCCGAATTCCTGGGCTTCACAGAGATTTTCACCAGCGTCGGCCAGGTCTATCCGCGGTCTCTGGACCACGACGTCGTCTCCACGCTGGTGCAGGTCGGCGCGGGACCGTCGTCGCTGGCCCACACGATTCGGCTGATGGCGGGCCACGAGTTGGTGACCGAGGGTTTCGCGCCCGGCCAGGTCGGCTCGTCGGCGATGCCGCACAAGATGAACACGCGGTCGTGTGAGCGCGTGAACGGACTCCAGGTGGTGCTGCGCGGCTACGCGTCGATGGCCGCCGAACTGGCCGGTGCGCAATGGAACGAGGGCGACGTGTTCTGCTCGGTGGTGCGGCGGGTCGCGCTGCCCGACGCGTTCTTCGCGATCGACGGGCAGACCGAGACGTTCCTGACGGTGCTCGACGAGTTCGGCGCCTACCCGGCGGTTATTCAGCGTGAGCTCGACCGCTACCTGCCGTTCCTGGCCACCACGAGGATCCTGATCGCCGCCGTGCGGGCGGGCGTGGGCCGCGAGACGGCGCACGAGGTGATCAAGGAGCACGCGGTCGCGGTGGCGCTGGCGATGCGCGAACACGGCGTGGAGCCGGATCTGCTCGACAGGCTCGCCGATGATCCGCGGTTGCCGCTGGATCGGCCGGCGCTGGACGCGGCATTGGCGGACAAGCAGGCCTTCACCGGCGCCGCGGGTGATCAGGTGGATCGGGTCGTGGAGGCGGTGGACGAGTTGGTTGGCCGCTATCCCGAGGCGGCGAAATACACCTCGGGCGCGATCCTGTGACGTCTCTCTCGGCGCTGTCGGCGATCGACTTCACCGATCTGGACAACTTCGCTTCCGGCTTTCCTCACGACCTGTTCGATGTGCATCGGCGCGACGCGCCGGTGTACTGGCACGAGGCCACGGACAACACGCCCGACGGGGAGGGCTTCTGGTCGGTTGCGACATACGCGGAAACCCTTGCAGTGCTGAAGGATCCGGCGACGTACTCGTCGGTGACCGGCGGCTCACGCCCATTCGGTGGCACGCTTCTGCAGGACCTCGCCATCTCGGGCCAGGTGCTGAACATGATGGACGATCCGCGGCATTCCGTCATTCGCCGGCTGGTGAGTTCGGGCCTGACACCACGGATGATCGCCCGCGTGGAGGATGATCTGCGCACGCGTGCGCGGCAACTGCTCGACGCGGTCGTGCCGGGGCAGCCGATCGATTTCCTGACCGACATCGCGGCGGAACTGCCCATGCAGATGATCTGCATCCTCCTGGGAGTGCCTGAGTCCGAACGGCATTGGCTGTTCGAAGCGATCGAGCCGCAGTTCGACTTCGGCGGCTCGCGCAAAGCCTCCGTTGGGCAGATGTCCGTCGAGGAAGCCGGCTCGCGAATGTACGCCTACGGCCAGACGCTCATCTCCGCGAAGCGGGCCGAGCCGACCGACGACATGCTGTCGGTGGTGGCCAACGCCGCGGTCGACGACTCGGATGCGCCATTGATGTCTGATCTCGAGCTTTATCTGTTCTTCAGTCTGCTGTTCAGCGCGGGCGCCGAGACGACCCGAAATGCGGTGGCGGGCGGTCTGCTGGCGCTGGCCGACCATCCTGACCAATTGTCCGTGCTGCGTGGCGATCCCGGCCTGCTGCCGACGGCCGTCGAGGAGATGGTTCGGTGGACGTCACCGTCGCCGTCCAAGAGGCGCACCGCCACCTGCGACGTCGCCCTGGGGGGCTGCGAGATCAAGGCCGGACAGAAGGTGCAGATCTGGGAGGGCTCGGCCAACCGCGACGACGCCGTCTTCGGCGAGCCGAATGTCTTCGACATCACCCGGAAACCGAACCCGCACTTGGGTTTCGGGCAGGGCATCCACTACTGCCTCGGTGCGAACCTGGCCCGCCTGGAACTCCGGGTGCTGTATGAGGAGCTGCTCGACCGGTTCGGTTCGGTGGAGGTGGTCAAGCCGGTGGAGTGGACCCGCAGCAACCGGCACACCGGCATCCGCCATCTGGTGGTCGAGCTACGGGCGTGAAACCCGACGTATTCGCGGCGGTGATGGCGACCGGCATCGTGTCGATCGCCGCCGCGGACCACGGCTATCACATCATCAGTGACGGGTTGATCGTCATTGCGGCGGTGGCTCTTGTTGTGTTGGTCGTGTTGGTGGCGAGGGCATTGCGCGGTTTCGACTTTCACGACCCCGACGTATATCTGGGGCTGTTCACCTACGTCGCCGCATGCGCAGTCGTGGGGGCGCGACTCGCCGAGCACCGCATCGTGCTGTGGGTTTTCGCAGGCATGGCATTGCAGGGCTGGATGTCACTGGCACCCGTGGCGGCGCGGAGAGCGTGGCAGCGCGGGTGGACGGCGCTGCGCGACCGCGCCCACGGTGGATGGGAGTTGGCCAGCGTGGCGACGTCGGGATTGGCGATCGTCTCGGCCGATCTCGACATCATCTTGTTGGCGGTGCTGTTCTGGGTGTTGGGAATGTGCGTGTATCTGGTGATGACCGCGCTGATCCTGGCGCATATTCGCCGCGACCCGTCAGCGCCCGAGCTGGCCAAGCCGGACATGTGGATCCTGATGGGCGGGGCCGCGATTGCAACGCTGGCGGGCGATCACCTTCACCACGCGCTGTTGCCCGGTCCGATCGCCGATGGCGTGCGCGCCGTGACGATCGTGACGTGGGTGGTGGCGACGGTGTGGATTCCGCCGCTGGTCTATGTGGCGCTGCGGCGATCCGTGGGTCTTGGCTGGCCCGCGGTGTTCCCGTTGGGGATGTACTCGTCGGCGACATACGCGATGGCCGTCGAAACCGGTTGGCATTGGCTGACGATCGTCTCGGAAGTGTTCTTCTGGATTGCGTTGGCAGCCTGGCTCATCGTCGTTGTCGGGCTGCTGCTGCGATTTCGGCGTGCCAGGTCACGCTAGACGTGACTCAGCACGCCGAGATCGCGAAGCGGATCACGCTAATTACTCGCGCCGGGTATTCGGTGAGGTCCAGCCACGTGAAACGCAACACCTGCCAACCGAGCAATGCGATGGCGTTCTGCCGCTCACGGTCGATCTGGAAGTCCACGGCGTCACTATGGAATGCCCAACCATCGGTCTCGATCGCGACCTTCTGCGTTGGGAATCCCACGTCGACCTTGTAACCGCCAACCGGATGGTTCGTTTTCCATCCGGTGATCCCCGCTTCACGGAGCAGCTTCACCAGTAGCCGCTCAGCTTCGGATCTCGCGCCATCTGAGGCGGCTTGCAGCAAACGGCGCGCAGCCGGCGAGCCGTACCGACCCTTGTTCCGCATGTGGGCACGCCACAATTCGCGTAGCTCGACGTGCCGCTGTAGTGCCGAGTCCATCAGTCTTGCGCCGCCGCGGCGCCGTATGGCTGCCTCGACGATCGTCAGGGGCAGCGCCGTCACTCGCAGGCCGTTGCGCTCGACGATGTCGTCGGATGCCAGGTCGCGTCGCCGCACTCGTGACCCTTCTCGTCGGCGCCCATTGCTGTTACGGGGCACCGTGACCTCGACGATTTCCGGCGCGAACTGTGAGACGCCGTGCCACCACGCCGCGGTCAAGCCGCTTCCCGTCGCCTGTTCGCCGTAGCTCCACACGGACGCACGGACTCGAGCGGAGTCGCTGAATGGCCTATCGGCCGCGAAGTACACCGCGCGCGAGCACTGGGTCCAACGGCCCGAGACGATTCGACGGTTAACGGCCTGTTTCGTCAGGCCCGCTGTTCTCGCTTGCGCCAGTGTGATCACGCCGTCATGGCGCCGCAGGTAGTCATCAAGCACGCGTAATGGACGCCGACCAACGTGCTGGCGGTTCCACAGCGTGCGGATTCGGCGTGGTCGGTCACGCTGAGCGAGACTCAGCACGCCGAAATCGCATCAGGGGCGGAGGCGTTTGATTCGCACGCCTGCGGACCGCAGTTCCAGCGCCGCCAGGCCTCGAATCGCGATCGTGTCCTCGTTGCGCCAGGCGGCGACGGGGTCGTCGTGGTATCGCTGCGAGCTTGGCCAGCGGCCGGTTGGCCAGCGCCCGCAGCGCCAGCAATTGCTCACCTGCGAAGGTGCTCGCCAGCGTGATCGCCGCCCACTTGCGACGGAAGAACCGGATGCGCAGAAACAGCCACGGCATCGCGACGAACAGGATCGGCGGCGCCGCGACTGCCAGCGCCAGCACCCACGCCAGCCATGACGCCGTCGTGTCGAGGCTGTGACCTGCGCCTGCGATGTCCAGCGCGGCTTCGCTCGCCGCCCGCAGCGGCTTGGCCAGCGCATCGCCGATGAGCGGGAAGCTGTCGGTGCGGTCGCCCGCCGTATTGAGGTTGTCCGCGACGCCGTTGGCGCCCGTCTGGACCTGGCGGCCGACCTCGGCGATCGTCGACACGGCCGAGTGCACGGCCATTCCGACCAGCACCCATACGGTGATCCAGGCGATCACGACGATGTCGCTGATCAACTGAGCCAACAGGCGCGACGGCGTCGTCGCATAGGGGATAAACCGCGAAGTCATGGACCTGATGCTGCCCGATAGGGTGGCCCAATGCGCCCCGCTCTGTCCGACTACCAACATCTGGCCAGCGGCAAGGTTCGCGAGCTGTATCGCATCGACGACGATCACCTGCTCTTCGTGGCGACCGACCGCATCTCGGCCTACGACTACATCCTCGACAGCGAGATCCCCGACAAGGGCCGCATCCTGACCGCGATGAGCGTGTTCTTTTTCGACCATGTCGAGGCGCCCAACCATCTGGCAGGGCCGCCGGATGACGAGCGGATCCCCGAGGATGTGCTCGGCCGGGCGCTGGTGGTGCAGGAGCTCGAGATGATGCCCGTCGAGTGCGTGGCGCGCGGCTACCTGACCGGCTCGGGAATCATCGACTACCAGCAGACCGGGAAGGTGTGCGGTATCACGCTGCCGCCGGGACTTGTCGAAGCCAGTAAGTTCGCCGAGCCGTTGTTCACCCCCGCCACCAAAGCCGATCTCGGAGCACACGATGTGAACATTTCGTTCTCCGACGTGATCGACCTGGTCGGCACGGCGCGTGCCAACGAGCTCCGCGAGCGCACACTGCAGACCTATATGCAGGGTGCCGACCATGCACTGAAGAACGGAATCATCTTGGCGGACACCAAATTCGAGTTCGGCGTCGACAAGCAGGGCAATATGCGGCTGGCCGACGAGGTCTTCACACCTGACTCGAGCAGGTACTGGCGCGCCGATGACTGGAAGGAAGGCGTCGTTCAGAACAGCTTCGACAAGCAGTTCGTCCGCAACTGGTTGACCGGCCCGGACTCCGGGTGGGATCGCCACGGCGACACACCACCGCCGCCGTTGCCGCCGGACATCGTGGATGCGACCCGGGCGCGTTACGTCGAGGCATACGAACGCATCTCGGGCCTGAAGTTCAGCTCCTGGATAGGACCAAACGCGTGAAGCCGCCGGTAGCCAAGCGCGTCGAGCACCGCCGCGAGCATCACGGCGATGTCTTCATCGACCCCTACGAGTGGCTGCGCGACAAGTCGAACCCCGAGGTGATCGCATACCTGGAGGCGGAGAACGAGTACACCGACAACGCCACCGAGGGTCTCGCGCCGTTGCGCCAGAAGATCTTCGACGAGATAAAGGCCCGAACCAAGGAAACCGACCTGTCGGTGCCGACGCGGCGCCGCGACTGGTGGTACTACGGCCGCAGCTTCGAGGGCAAGCAGTACAGCGTGCATTGCCGTTGCCCGGTCACCGATCCCGATGACTGGACGCCGCCGGTGCTCGACGAGCAGACCGAGATTCCGGGTGAGCAGGTGCTGCTCGATGAGAACATCGAGTCCGAGGGGCATGATTTCTTCGCCCTCGGCGCGGCGTCGATCAGCGTCGACGGCAACATCCTGGCCTATTCGGTGGACGTCAAGGGCGACGAGCGATACACGCTGCGGTTCAGAGACTTACGCACCGAGGCGCTGTACGACGACCAGATCGTCGGTATCGGTGCCGGAGTGACCTGGGCCGCCGACAACCGAACCGTGTACTACACGACGGTCGACGATGCATGGCGCCCGGACACCATCTGGCGGCACCGCATCGGATCCGGGCTGCCCGCCGAGAAGGTCTACCACGAGGCCGACGAACGATTCTGGCTTGCGGTCGGCCGCACCCGCAGCGACAAGTACATCGTCATCGGGGCGGGCAGCGCCGTCACCTCCGAGGTGCGATACGGCGACGCCGCCGACTCGCACACCGAGTTCACCACCGTGTGGCCGCGCCGGGAGCTCGTCGAGTACTCGATCGAGCATGCGGTCGTGGGCGGCGAGGACCGGTTCCTCATCCTGCACAACGACGGCGCGGAGAACTTCACCCTGGTCGAGGCGCCGGTGAGTGATCCCACCTCGCTTCGCACGCTGATCGAGCACCGCGACGACGTCCGACTCGACTCCGTCGACGCGTTCGAGGGACATCTGGTGGTGGGTTACCGCAGCGAGGCGCTGCCGCGGATCCAGCTGTGGCCCATCTACGCAACCGGTGAGTACGGACACCCCGAAGACCTCACCTTCGACTCCGAGCTGACGTCGGCGGGCCTGTCCGCCAACCCGAACTGGAGCGCACCGAAGTTGCGCATCGGCGCTACCTCGTTCGTCACACCGGTGCGCATCTATGACGTCGATTTGTCTGAGTGGGGAGCGGACGTTGCTGCGCGAGCAGCCCGTGCTCGGCGACTACCGACCCGCAAGACTATGTGGAGCGCCGCGACTGGGCCGTGGCCCCCGACGGCGCCCGCGTGCCGATCTCGATCATTCACCGCATCGGCCTGCAGTACCCGGCGCCGTTGCTGCTCTACGGCTACGGCGCGTACGAGTCGTGCGAGGACCCGCGGTTCTCCATCGCCCGGCTGTCGCTGCTGGACCGCGGCATGATCTTCGCCGTCGCCCACGTGCGCGGCGGCGGCGAGTTGGGCCGACCGTGGTACGAGCACGGCAAGATGCTGGAGAAGAGGAACACCTTCACCGACTTCATCGCCGTCGCAAGGCATCTCATCGACACCGACATCACCCGGGCCGGACAACCTCGTGGCCCTCGGCGGCAGCGCGGGCGGACTGCTGGTGGGCGCGGTGGCCAACATGGCGCCGGAGCTGTTCGCAGGCATCCTCGCGCAGGTGCCCTTCGTCGACGCGCTCACCACGATCCTCGACCCGTCGCTTCCACTCACCGTCACCGAGTGGGACGAATGGGGAAATCCCCTGGAAGACAAGGACGTCTACCTCTACATGAAGTCGTACTCGCCGTACGAGAACGTCGACGCAAGAGATTATCCGCCCATTCTCGCGATGACGTCGCTGAACGATGCCAGGGTTTACTACGTCGAGCCCGCGAAATGGGTTGCGGCCCTTCGGCACACCCAAGCCGATTCTGGGGCCGGTGCCCCCTCGGTCCTGCTCAAGACCGAGATGAACGCCGGCCACGGTGGCATCAGCGGACGCTACGAGCGCTGGAAGGAAACCGCGTTCATGTACGCCTGGCTACTGGATACCGCCAAGGCCGATCACGACAGCGGCCCCTAGGTACAGGACCTGTTCGGCCGTGCGGAGATCCAGCCGCGTGGTCATGGACTTCGGCGGGTTGGCCATCCGGGACGCGTAAACGTTGGCCGGGAACATCACCAACATCAGGACGAACAGGCAGACCGCGGCCGCCACGCGGGTCGGCGGATACAACAGGCCGACGGCACCGGCCAGTTCCAGAACACCGGTGATGGTCACCAGCAGGCCGGGCGAGGGCAGCCGCGGAGGAACGATCGAGATCATGTCGCGGCGCAGTGGGTTGACGAAGTGCGCGACCCCGGTGACGGCGAACATCGCCGCCAGGCCGATCGCGATCGCACTCGGCCAGCTATCGGCGTAATCCACACCCAGCCAGCCGGCCAGTCGGGCGCCGAGCGTTCCCAGCACGAGGGTGATGATGACGGCCATTTCAACTCCAATCTAGACAGTGACAAGATGACACGGTAGGCAACAATCTAGGCACTGTCAAGATTCCGGGTATGATGGCCCGCATGAGCAGGGACTCCTATCACCACGGCGACCTCAAGGCCGTCATCCTGGCCGAGGCCGCCGAACTGGTGGCCCGGCGCGGCGCCGACGGGATCTCGCTGCGCGAGCTGGCGCGGGCAGCAGGGGTTTCGCACGCCGCGCCCGCGCATCACTTCACCGACCGTCGCGGCCTGTTCACCGCGCTGGCGGCCGAGGGATGGCGGAAGCTGGCCGCCGCGCTCGCCGACGCCAGGCCCGATTTCACCGCCGCGGCACTGGCCTACGTGCAATTCGCACTCGACCATCCCGGGCACTACGCGGTGATGTTCGACCGCTCACTCGTCGACCCCGAGAATCCGGAGTTGATCGCGGCCCAGGATGCGGCGGGCGCCGAGCTGGCGCAAGGCGTAGGCACGCTCGACGATGCGCGCGCCAAGGATGATCCGCAGGGGGCGGCATTGGCGGCATGGTCTCTGGTGCACGGGTTTTCGCTGCTGTGGCTCAACAAGGCGATCGACAACGACACCGATCCGATGGCGACTGTCGCACCGAGTGGCGGGGATGCTTTTCAAGAGCGAGTAGCGTGCCAAGCATGACCGATACACCGCTGACCGATATCGCACTGACCACCCTCGACGGCAGCCCGACCACGCTCGCCGAACTCGCCGATGGCGCTGTCTTGGTGGTCAACGTCGCGTCGAAATGTGGCCTCACACCGCAGTACACCGCCCTCGAGCAGTTGGCGAAGGACTACCGCGATCGCGGGTTGACGGTGATCGGCGTGCCGTGCAACCAGTTCATGGGCCAGGAGCCGGGCACCGCCGAGGAGATCCAGGAGTTCTGCTCGTCGACCTACGGCGTGACGTTTCCGCTGCTGGCCAAGACCGACGTCAACGGCCCCGACCGCCATCCGCTGTACGCCGCGTTGACCAAGGCGGCGGACGACAGTGGCGAAGCCGGCGACATCCAATGGAATTTCGAGAAGTTCCTGCTCGCGCCGGGTGGAAAGGTGGCCAAGCGGATCCGTCCACGCACCGCACCGGATGCGCCTGAGGTCATCGCGGCCATCGAGCAGGTCTTGCCGCGATAACAAAAAGACAGCTTCAGTCAGGGTGTTGGAAACCGTTGCGACACCTGAAGTTGCCACAATGAATACGTGGCTGGACAACTGATCGTCTCGGTCTCCGGGATCAGCGATCGCACACTGCCCGAGGTGGAAGAGTTCTGCGCGCAACTCGATCAGCGCGCGGTGCCGGTGTCGTTTCTGGTGGCTCCCAGAATCAAGGGCGGCTATCAGCTCGACGGCGACGCCCCCACCGTCGAATGGCTTACCGCACGCCGCGACAACGGTGACGCCATTGTGTTGCACGGCTTCGACGAGGCCGCCACCAAGAAGCGGCGCGGCGAATTCGCGACTTTGCCTGCGCACGAGGCGAACCTGCGGCTGATGGCCGCCGACCGGGTGATGGAACACATGGGACTGCGCACCCGGCTGTTCGCCGCTCCCGGATGGACGGTTTCGCAGGGAACGGTGAGTGCATTGCCCCGCAACGGGTTTCGCATGCTCGCCGCGCTCAGCGAGCTGACCGACCTGGTTCGGAACACCACGGTGCGGGCCCGCGTGCTCGGCATCGGGGAAGGGTTCCTGAGTGAACCCTGGTGGTGCCGCACGCTGGTGCTGTCCGCCGAACGCACAGCGCGCCGCGACGGCATCGTCCGCGTCGCCGTCGCAGCCCGTCACCTGCGCAGGCCCGGCCCGCGCCAGGCCATGCTCGACGCCGTCGATCTCGCGCTCATGCACCAGTGCGTGCCTGGCGTGTACCACTGGACTCCATACAGCGCACTGACAGACGCCGCATAGCTCGCGCCCGCTAACGTGGCGGCATGTCCGATGGTGACGTCATTGTCGTTGGAGCGGGGCTCGCGGGCCTGGTCGCGGCGTGCGAGGCCGCCGATCGCGGCCGCCGGGTCCTGATCGTCGACCAGGAGAACGCCAACAATCTCGGCGGTCAGGCGTTCTGGTCCTTCGGCGGCCTGTTCTTCGTCGACAGCCCCGAACAGCGACGGCTGGGCATCCGCGACAGTCACGAGCTCGCGCTGCAGGACTGGCTCGGGACCGCCGGATTCGACCGGCCCGAAGACCATTGGCCGCGGCAGTGGGCGCACGCCTACGTCGACTTCGCCGCAGGCGAGAAGCGAAGCTGGCTGCGAGAGCGCGGACTGCAGACGTTCGCCCTTGTCGGCTGGGCCGAGCGCGGTGGCTACGACGCCCGCGGGCACGGAAACTCGGTTCCGCGGTTCCACATCACCTGGGGGACAGGGCCTGCCATCGTCGATGTCTTCGCGCGACGGCTGCGTGACGCCCCCAACGTCCGGTTCGCCTACCGCCACCGCGTCGACGAGTTGATCGTCGAGGACGGCGCCGTCGTCGGCGTACGCGGCGCGGTGCTGGAGCCGTCAACGGTGGCCAGGGGTGTGGCGTCGTCGCGAAACATTGTGGACGACTTCGCGTTTCGGGCGCAGGCGGTGATCGTCGCCAGTGGCGGGATCGGCGGCAACCACGAGCTGGTGCGCAAGAACTGGCCGAAGCGAATGGGCCGGGTGCCCGAACAGCTGCTCAGCGGGGTGCCCGCACACGTCGACGGCCGGATGATCGGCATCGCCGAATCGTCGGGCGCCCGCGCCATCAACGGCGACCGGATGTGGCACTACACCGAGGGAATCACGAACTACGACCCGATCTGGCCGATGCATGGGATCCGCATTCTGCCGGGACCCTCGTCGTTGTGGTTGGACGCGACAGGCAAGCGCCTGCCCCCGCCGCTGTTTCCCGGATTCGACACGCTCGGCACGCTCGAGTACATCGCCCGAACGGGGCACGACTACACGTGGTTCGTGCTCAACGCGCGGATCATCGAGAAGGAGTTCGGCCTTTCTGGCCAGGAGCAGAATCCCGACCTGACGGGTCGCAGCGTGCGGCAGGTGCTGGCCCGCGTCAAGCCCGGTGCTCCGCCTCCTGTGCAGGCGTTCGTCGACAAGGGCGTCGACTTCGTGACGGCTGACTCGCTGCGGGATTTGGTGGCCAAGATGAACGCGGTGCCCGACGTCGAGCCTCTCGATTACGACGTGGTCGAGGCCGAGGTCACCGCGAGAGACCGCGAGGTCGTCAACAGGTACACCAAGGACAGCCAGGTGACCGCGATCCGTGGCGCCCGCGCGTTCTTGCCCGACCGCATCAGCCGGGTAGTCGCCCCGCACCGGCTCACCGACCCGAAGGCCGGACCGCTGATCGCGGTCAAACTGCACATCCTGACCCGGAAGTCGTTGGGCGGCCTGGAAACCGACCTCGATTCCCGGGTACTCAGGTCGGACGGCGGCGCGTTCGACGGCCTCTACGCCGCGGGCGAGGCAGCCGGATTCGGCGGCGGCGGAATGCACGGCTACCGCTCCCTGGAGGGCACGTTCCTCGGTGGCTGCGTGTTCTCCGGCCGGGCGGCCGGCCGCGCCGCCGCACGCGCCGTCGGCTAGGGCAGATCGATGGTCGTCGTGACGGCGACCAGCTGCGGCGTCGAGGGAGCCGACGAGAAGCCGAATCGTACCGGTGGATCAAGCGCCCTCACACCGCCGAGATCTGTGCCGCGGAAGTACCCTTCGATCGAGTCGATGTGCCTGGTCCGGGTCACCCCGTAGTACTCCCGGCGACCGTGGCCCGCACTGCCCGCCGTGCGCACCCCGGGCACCAGCCGGGCGGCCACCGGATCGATGGCCCGCAACCACGCGGGAGCGGCGGCCAATCGCGGAGGCACCAACCGCAGGAGCCAGTCGAACGCCGCGGCCCCGCCCAGCCCGCCCGCCACCGCCAGCCCCGGCGCGGCGACAGTGAAGCCATCGCGCGACACCTCGGCGGTGACGGTACCGATCTCAACATGGTCGAAAGTGTAAGTCTGCGAGACGAATTCGGCGATCTCGGCAGACGGCGCGATAAGCACCCGTTCACCCTCGGCGGTCTCCACCATGACGTCCGTGAACCGACCGAACGGTGAGCTCCGCCATGACCCCACGACCATGCGGACGCCTGCACGTGTTCCGAACCCCGCGATGTGTCCGGCGAACCGCAGCCGCCGCCCCGTCAGAACTCCGTACCGTTCTCCGGCTCGAGCACCTGAAAATCGGAGTCGGTCATCTCCGAGAGCCTGCTGTAGTAGAGGCCGCGGGCGCCTGGGTCGATGATCGCCTGATGGATCGGCACCGCCTTCGTCGGCGCCACCGCACGCAGGTAATCCACCGCCTCGGAGATCTTCATCCACGGCGCGGCGGCGGGAGTGGCCAGCACGTCGACCGGTTCGCCAGGCGTGAACAGCGCATCGCCGGGATGCATCAGACGTGCGGCATGACCGCCGTCGCCGATGAGATACGAAATGTTGTCTATCACGGGGATTTCCGGGTGGATCACCGCGTGTCTGCCGCCGACACCGCGCACAGTCAGGTGGCCGACGGTGAACTCGTCACCCGACGTGCACCGCGCGCCACGGGCCGCCGAGTTGTTCGGCGGTCTGCGGATCGGCATACAGCGCGGCCTCCGGGTTGGCGTCGACGAGTGCGGGCAGCCGTTCGGTGTCGGCGTGGTCGGGGTGCTGATGGGTGATCAGGATCGCCGACAGGCCGGTGATGCCCTCGAAGCCGTGCGAAAAAGTCCCCGGATCAAACAAAATCGTCGCTTCGCCTGCGGAATCGTCGTGAAAGTTTGCGAGTAGGCACGAATGGCCGAAATGCGTCAATTGCATGCCTATATTGTGGCGGCCACAGGACGTGGGGGACTGCAGACGTGCGATTTAAGCTGGCGGCGGCTCTGGCGGTCTGCTGGTTGGCCATCGTGCCCGGCTCCGCGGTCAACGCCGTCCCCGGCGTCTGCCCACCGATCTGCGACGCGATCCCCGATTCGGCGTGGATCCCGCCCACCTCCGTCCCGCTGTATCCCGTGTATCGCTGGCCGGGCCTGGCCGGAGTCGCCGTCACCGCGCAGAACCCGCGGTTCGCTTTCGAGGAGGTATGTGCGAGCCCGCCGGTGCCCGGCGATGCCCGCGATTACGCGGTGGCCGCGCGGGCCGTGGTGAGCAATCCGGACGGCCAGTGGCAGCTTCGGGCGCAGATCATTCATTGGCGCGGCGACACCAGCCATGGCGGGCCGACCGCGTCGGCGACGCTGGCGCAGGCCAGGACCCGCCTACGGCAGTGTCAGGTCACGGCGCCGCTGGCCTCGCCCTCGGTGACCACGGACGACCCGCTACGGGTCGCGGCCCTGCTCAGCGTGGCCGGCCAGCGCGTGATGCACCAGTATCTGCTGGCCCATCCGAGCAGCAGCACGATCGTCGAGCTGGCCATGTGGTCGACGCTGCCGCCGCAGGTGGGCTGGCCCGGCGTGCCCGACGCGCAGGTCCTCGACGCGATGGCGGCCCCGTTGTGCGACGCGTATCTCGAGTCGTGCCGGTGAGGCGGTCCGGGCGAGCACGCCGGTAGAGTTACCGCCGTGGCAAGGGTGGTGGTGCACGTGATGCCCAAGGCCGAGATCCTCGATCCGCAGGGACAGGCGATCGTCGGTGCGCTGGGCCGTCTCGGCTTCGACGGTGTCTCAGATGTCCGGCAAGGCAAGCGGTTTGAGCTCGAAGTCGACGACAGCATCGATGACGATACGCTCGCCAAGATTGCCGAGTCGCTGCTGGCGAACACCGTGATCGAGGACTGGTCGGTGTCCAGGGAGCAATCGTGACCGCGAAAGTGGGTGTCATCACGTTCCCGGGCACGCTCGACGACGTCGATGCCGCTCGTGCGGTGCGGGTCGCGGGCGCCGATGCCGTGAGCCTTTGGCATGCCGATGCCGACCTCAAGGGCGTGGACGCCGTCGTGGTGCCCGGCGGCTTCTCCTACGGCGACTACCTGCGCTGCGGCGCGATCGCGAAGTTCGCACCCGTGATGGGCGAGGTGGTCGCGGCCGCCGAGCGCGGAATGCCGGTGTTGGGAATCTGCAACGGTTTTCAGGTGCTGTGCGAAGCCGGACTGCTGCCCGGCGCATTGACCCGCAATGCCGGTCTGCACTTCGTGTGCCGCGACATCTGGCTCGAAGTGGCGTCGAATTCGACGGCGTGGACCTCGCGCTACGAGCTCGGCGCCGACCTTCTGGTGCCGCTGAAGTCCGGTGAGGGCCGCTTCGTGGCAAGCGCCGCGGTGCTCGACGAGCTCGAGGGCGAGGGCCGCGTGGTGTTCCGCTACCGCGACAACCCCAACGGCTCCGAACGCGACATCGCCGGGATCTCATCGGCCAACGGCCGGGTCGTCGGGCTGATGCCGCACCCCGAACACGCCACCGAGGCCCTCACCGGTCCGTCCGACGACGGCCTCGGCCTGTTCTACTCGGCGCTGGACCTGGTGCTGGCCGCCTAGGCCGCGGGCCGAAGCGCCTTTGCGCCGCCATCGACGGGTAACACCACACCGTTGATGTAGCTCGCTGCGGGTGAGGCGACGAATGCGACTGCGCGGGCGATCTCCTCGGGCTCACCAACCCGCCCGAGCGCCCTGGTTCGTCCGAGGCCCTCGACGATCTCGGGTATATCCGAAGTGCCCTCGGTCTCGATCGGTCCCGGGGCAATGGCGTTGACGCGTATGCCCGCCTCGCCGAACTCGTCGGCCCAGATCCTGGTCAGCAGCTCGAGCGCGGCCTTGCTGGCACCGTAGATACCTGCTTCCGCGGACGGCGTCGTCGCAGCGACAGTGCTGATATTGACGACCGAACCGCTCCCGCGCTCGATCATCCCGGGGACCAGCTTCTGCACCAGGATGTACGGCGCGCGCAGATTGGTGTCGAAGTGCGCGTCGAAATCGGCGTCGTCGGTGTCGAAGGTCGACGCGAACTCGTAGACGCCGCCGTTGTTGACCAGGATGTCGACCCGGCCCGCCTCTGCGGCCAGCCTTCGCACGTCGTCGGCGTCCGACAGATCGGCGGCCACGAAACGTGCCTTGCCGCCTGCATTTTCGATCTGCTGGACCGCCTTGGCTCCGCGTTCGGCATTCCGCCCGTGGACGACGACCTCAGCGCCTTGTCGTGCCAACTCCAGTGCGATCGCGTAGCCGATGCCCGCGGTCGCACCGGTGACCAGAGCCGTGCTGCCCACGAATGTGTTCGTCATGCCTGCAGAAGCCGGATCGCGGCCGGTTTATTCCAAATGCGCCCGCTACGGGGTGAGCGCGACCGATGCCTCGGCGGTGTAGCACAGGAACGTCAGCGTCTCCTGCAGGTACAGCTGCACCGGACTCCGCATCGTGGGACAGGTAGCCGATCGACACGTCGGTGCCCAGCTGCAGGTCGAAATCGCCGCCGCGGGTGGACAACACGAACGCGCCGTCGATGGCGGGCGCCCAGATGATGTCGCCGTCGACCAGCCGGTTGAGGTGCTCGCGGATCGGATAGCCGTGTTCGGTGGTCTCGCTGACCTTGGTGTACACGTCGGCCGACAACAGCACCGAGTACGGCCCGTCGACGCCGGCCAGCCGCAGCTCCGACAGCGCCTGGGCGATCACGTCGGGAATCTCGCGGGCGTCGTCGGGCAGGGCCAGCGCCGGGTTGGAGCTGCGACGCCCGGATGCCTTCGATGGACGGCGGCCTCGTAGCCCTCGAAGATCGCCCGGTCCTCGACGAACGCCAGCTTCTTGGCGGCGTCCTTGACCGGATCCCAGTCCGAGTCCTGCGAGCCACGCTCGACGTCGTCGATCGCGTTGCGGCTCACGGTGAACGGCACCCGCAGCCGCACCAGCGGCTTGGCTGTCGCGCAGGTGCGCCACCACGCCGTCGCCGGGCGCGGCGACGTCGCGCGAGGTGGCCGGTGCTGACCGCGGCCGTCACCGGACCGCCCGGCTCGCTGACGTCGACCACCCGCCGGCCGGCGATGTGCCGCTTGAACGTGCGGGTCGCCTCCAATTCGATCTCGCTCCAAGCCGCTTCGGTGATCGGAGCCAGTTCGCGGTACAGGTTGTTCATCGACGGGTTCCTTTCAGGCTGCCGATGCCGAGCGAGCCGTTGGTGCCGGCGGGCGATGGCGCGTGACGGTCGGCGGCTCCTCCTCGGGAGCCGAATCGGGCAGCGGCGGTGGGTCATTGAGGAAGTCGACGGTGGGCGCGAAGAACATCGCTGCCGGTGACGGCGGTGGAGAAGTCCAGGATGCGGTCGGTGTTGCCGGGCGGGTCGCCGATGAACATGTTGCGCAGCATCCGCTCGGTGACCTCGGCAGTGCGCGAGTAGCCGATGAAGTAGGTGCCGAACTCGCCCTTGCCGATCTCGCCGAACGGCATGTTGTGCCGGACGATCTTCAGCTCGTTGCCGTCCTCGTCCTCGATCACGTTCAGCGCGATGTGCGAGTTGGCCGGTTTGTCGTCGTCGTCGAGTCTCGATGTCGTCGAGCTTGGTGCGGCCGATCACCAGCTCCTGTTCGGTCACCGACAGCGACTCCCAGGAGTCCATGTCGTGCACGTACTTCTGCACGTGCACGTAGCAGCCGCCCGCGAAGTCGGGGTCCTCATCGCCGATTTCGGTCGACGGACACCGCCAGTGGTCCGTCCGGGTTCTCGGTGCCGTCGACGAATCCGAGCAGGTCGCGGTTGTCGAAGAACCGGAAGCCGTGCACCTCGTCGACGACGGTGACCGCCGCCCAGCGCCTTGACGATCCGGCTGGCCAGCTCGAAGCACATGTCCATCGACTCGCCTTGATGTGGAACAGCAGATCGCCCGGCGTCGACGGCGCGTGGTGGCGCGCGCCCGTCAACTCGATGAACGGCGTCAGCTCCGACGGGCCGCGGCCCCGAGAAGAGCCGGTCCCAGGCATCCGAGCCGATCGAGGTCACCACGGACAGGCGCTTGTCGGAATCGCGGAAGCCGACCGCGCGCACCAAGCCGGAGATGTCGGGCAGCGCGTCGTGGACGGCGGCCTCGCCGCCCTCGTCGATGGTCACCACCAGGAAGATGGCCGCAGGTGTCAGCGGCGCCGTGACCGGCTGTGGCAGGGGATCGGGCACCGTCTGACCCTAGCGTCAAGATCGTCGGCCATGATGGTGAACCATGTCGGCAAGTCCGGAGGGCCTGTGCGAGTTCATCGATGCCTCGCCGTCCCCGTTCCACGTCTGCGTCACTGCCGCGGAACGGCTGCGCGCGGCAGGGTTCACGCGAGCTGTCCGAGGGCGACGGCGTGGCCCGGCCGAGGGCCGCTTCTTCACCGTGCGGGCCGGCTCGCTGATCGCCTGGAATTCCGAAGCAGAGCGCACTTCTTCCGTTCCGCGTCGTCGGCGCGCACACCGACAGCCCGAACCTGCGGGTCAAACAGCACCCGGACCGGTTCGTCGTCGGGCTGGCAGGTCGTCGCATTGCAGCCCTACGGCGGAGCATGGCTGAACTCGTGGCTGGACCGCGACCTCGGTGTCAGCGGCCGGCTGTCGGTGCGGACCGGCGACACCATCGACCACCGGCTGCTGCGGATCGACGACCCGATCCTGCGCGTGCCGCAGCTGGCGATCCACCTGGCCGACGACCGCAAGTCGGTGACGCTGGACCCGCAGCGGCACGTCAACGCGGTCTGGGGCGTCGGCAGCGGCGCCGCGGTCGTTCCTGGCATACGTCGCCGAGCGGGCCGGAGTCGACGTCGACGACGTGCTCGGCTTCGACCTGATGACCCACGACCTCACGCCGTCGAGACTGGCCGGCGTCGACGGCGAACTGCTCAGCGCCCCGCGGCTGGACAACCAGGCCACCTGCTACGCCGGGCTGGAGGCGTTCGTGGCCGCGCGAGCCGACGGGGCACGTGCCGGTGCTCGTGCTGTTCGACCACGAGGAGGTCGGTTCGCAATCCGACCACGGCGCGCAGTCCGAGTTGCTGCTGACCGTGCTGGAACGCATCACGCTGGCCGCCGGTGGCGGCCGCGAGGAGTTCCTGCGCCGGCTGCCGGACTCGATGGTGGCGTCCGGTGACATGGCGCACGCCACGCACCCGAACTATCCGGAGCGCCACGAGCCGGGCCACCTCATCGAGGTCAACGCCGGGCCGGTGCTCAAGGTGCAGCCGAACCTGCGGTATGCCACCGACGGGCGCACCGCCGCGGCGTTCGCGCTCGCGTGCGCGCAGGCCGGCGTCCCGCTGCAGCGCTATGAGCACCGCGCCGATCTGCCCTGCGGCTCCACGATCGGGCCGATGACGTCGGCGCGCACCGGCATCCCGACCGTCGACGTCGGCGCCGCCCAGCTCGCCATGCATTCGGCACGCGAGGTGATGGGCGCCGACGACGTCGCGGCCTACTCCGCGGCGCTCGGGGCCTTTTTGTCACCGGCCTGAGCGTATTGTGGCTCAGGCGTTTTCGACCTGGTCGTAGCGGATGACGTTCTCCACCACGATCCCGTCGCGGGTGCGGACCCGGTCCAGCCCGCGGATCGCGAACGGTCCGTCCGGGCCGTTGCCGTGGCCGATGTAGTGGAGGAAGACGAGCTGCTCGCCCGCCGCGCTCGCCGTCGACGGTCGCGCTGTCGATGAGTTCCAGGCGCAGATCGGGAACCGCCGCCAGGAGCTCGGCGATCTTGCCTTCGTAGGCCTCGCGACCCCGGACCGGCGTCGGCTCGCCCTGCCAGTAGCCGACGATGTCGTCGGCGAGGATGTCCTCGGCCTGGGTCTCGGCAGGCGCGGCCCAGAAGGCCGCCCACATCTGCGCGCTGAACTTCGGTTTGGTCTGTGTTTGGTTCATGCGTCCAGCGTGCGGTGACGCGCGGCCGCCGTTCAATTACCCGGGACGTAATCCCCGTCCCGCTTGTCACCGGGTGATCTAGGGTCAGCGCCATGGCGCTCAAGACAGAGAACATCACCTTCGACAGCACCGACCCCGAACGGCTCGCCGACTGGTGGGCCCGTGTCCTCGATGGGCAGGTGAATCCAATCGCACCACCGTTTTTCATCACTGTCAGCCGGGCTGAAGGGCCCGGATTGGCGTTCCAGAAGGTCGACGACCCGACGCCGGGCAAGAACCGCGTGCACATCGATTTCGCCACCTCCGACGTGGAGGCAGAGGTCAAGCGGCTGGTCGAGCTCGGCGCCAGCGAGACCGACAGGGGCAGCTTCGGCGACTTCCACTGGGTGGTGCTCGCCGATCCCGACGGCAACGCGTTCTGCGTGGCCCCTGCTGCCTGACGCGCCGCCAAACTAGACTGGCGCCGTGACGTCGGAGCCCACCCACGCCCTCGACACCGTCGACCACGCCTCCGCCACCCCCGACCAGCCTCAGCCGTTCCGCGAACTCGGCCTGAAGGACGACGAGTACCAGCGCATCCGCGAGATCCTCGGCCGCAGGCCCACCGATGCCGAGCTGGCCATGTACTCGGTGATGTGGAGCGAGCACTGCTCCTACAAGTCGTCCAAGGTCCACCTGCGCTACTTCGGTGAGACCACGACCGAGGCGATGCGGACCGCGATGCTCGCGGGCATCGGCGAGAACGCCGGCGTCGTGGACATCGGCGACGGTTGGGCGGCGACGTTCAAGGTCGAGTCACACAACCACCCGTCCTACGTCGAGCCCTACCAGGGCGCCGCCACCGGCGTCGGCGGCATCGTCCGCGACATCATGGCGATGGGCGCCCGCCCGGTGGCGGTGATGGACCAGCTTCGCTTCGGCGCGGCCGATGCACCCGACACGCGCCGGGTGGTCGACGGCGTCGTCCGCGGCATCGGCGGATACGGAAACTCGTTGGGGCTGCCCAATATCGGCGGCGAAACCGTGTTCGACGCCTCCTACGGCGGCAATCCGTTGGTCAACGCGATGTGCGTCGGGGTGCTGCGCAAGGAGGACCTGCACCTGGCGTTCGCATCGGGCACGGGCAACAAGATCATCCTGTTCGGGGCGCGCACGGGCCTCGACGGTATCGGCGGCGTGTCGGTGCTGGCATCCGAGACGTTCGGCGGCGACGAGGGCGAGGGTCCCGGTCGCAAGAAGCTGCCGTCGGTGCAGGTCGGCGACCCCTTCATGGAGAAGGTGCTCATCGAGTGCTGCCTCGAGCTGTATGCCAACGGCCTGGTGGTCGGCATTCAGGATCTCGGTGGCGCCGGATTATCATGCGCCACTTCCGAACTCGCGTCCGCCGGTGACGGTGGCATGGCGGTCGAACTGGACAAGGTGCCGCTGCGGGCGAAGTACATGACGCCCGCGGAGGTGCTCTCCAGCGAGTCCCAGGAACGCATGTGCGCGGTCGTCACGCCCGAGAACGTCGACAAGTTCATGGCGGTATGCGCCAAATGGGAGGTACTGGCCACCGTCATCGGCGAGGTCACCGACGGCGACCGGCTGCAGATCACCTGGCACGGCGAGACCGTCGTCGACGTGCCGCCGCGCACTGTCGCCCACGAAGGCCCGGTGTACGAGCGCCCCGTCGAACGCCCGCACACCCAGGACGCGCTGAACGCCGACACCTCGGCAACGCTGCCGCGACCGTCGACCGGTGACGAGTTGCGTGCGACTGTGCTTGCGCTGCTGGGCAGTCCGCACCTGTGCAGCCGCGCGTTCATCACCGAGCAGTACGACCGCTACGTGCGGGGCAACACCGTCCTGGCCGAGAACGCCGACGGCGGAGTGCTTCGCGTCGACGAGACAACCGGCCGGGGTATCGCCGTCTCGACCGATGCGTCGGGCCGCTACACCGCCCTTGATCCGTACGCGGGCGCGCAACTGGCACTCGCCGAGGCGTACCGCAATGTCGCGGTCACCGGCGCGACCCCCGTCGCCGTGACCAACTGCCTCAACTTCGGCTCTCCTGAGGACCCCGGTGTCATGTGGCAGTTCAGCCAGGCGGTCCGCGGACTCGCCGACGGCTGTGCGGCGCTTGGCATTCCGGTCACCGGCGGCAACGTCAGCTTTTACAACCAAACCGGCACAACGCCGATCCTGCCCACGCCCGTCGTCGGCGTGCTCGGCGTCATCGACGACGTCAAGCGCCGCATCCCGACCGCGCTGGGCACCGAACCCGGCGAGACGCTGATGCTGCTCGGCGACACTCGCGACGAGTTCGACGGCTCGATCTGGGCTCAGGTCACCGCCGACCATCTCGGCGGGCTGCCGCCCAAGGTCGACCTCGACCGGGAGAAGCTGCTCGCGGAGGTGCTGGCCGCCGCGTCGCGTGATGGTCTGGTGTCCGCCGCCCACGACCTGTCCGAGGGCGGCCTCATCCAGGCGGTCATCGAAGCGGCACTCTCGGGGGAAACCGGTTGCCGCATCATCGTTCCCGAGGGCTTTGAAGATGGCACCGGCGCGTTCACCTTTTTGTTCTCCGAGTCGGCGGGTCGGGTTCTGGTCGCCATCCCGCGCACCGAGGAGAGCCGGTTCCGTGCCATGTGCGAGGCCCGCGGGCTGCCCGCCACCCGAATCGGCGTCGTCGACCAAGGTAGCGACGCGGTCGAGGTGCAGGGCCTGTTCTCGGTCACCCTGGAGGACCTGCGCAGCACGTCGGAGGGCGTGCTTCCCGGGTTGTTCGGGTGACTGCACGAACTGACGAACGACATCCGCTACTGGTCTGGGCCTGGAGCCTCGTGCACCTCGACTTTGTCGGGGTGGCGTTCGGCGCGTTGTTCTTCTGCCTGTCACTGACGCCGTCGCTGCTGCCGCGCGACTGGCTGTTCCAGGGCTTGATCGGCGGCATCAATGCGGCCATCGGCTACGGCATCGGCGCATTCGCCGGAAAGATGCTGCGCCGCTTCGTATTACGTCGCCGCAAGTGGTGGCCGCCGTCGAAGCGCACCCGCTACTGGATGAAGGTCGTCGTGGTCGCCGGGGCGATAGCGGCGAGCGTGCTGATGCTGATCCCGGCGGCGGCCTGGCAGCGGCAGGTGTCGGCGGTGATGGGCATGGAGGGCCCGTCCACGCTGTCCTACCTCCGCACACTGATCATCGCGGTACTGGTCGGCGCCGTCTGCGTCGGCGGGGCGCGGGTGGTCTTGGACCTCATCAAGATAATGGCCAGGTACCTCATCCGGCGCTGGCATCTGCATGACGAGACGGCGCTGTTCATCGGCACCGCGATCGTGGTGGTCCTGGCGATCATGCTCGTCAACGGCGTGCTGATCCGTGGCTTCCTGGCCGGCGCCAACCGGGTGTTCCAGCCGCAGAACACCACCACCCGCGCCGGCATCACCCAACCGCTGATACCCGAAAGATCTGGCAGCCCAACGTCCTTCGCGGCGTGGGACACCCTCGGTTTCCAGGGCCGCAACTTCGTCGCCACCGGTCCCGACACATCCGAGCTACAGGCGGTCAACGGCACACCGGCCAAGCAGCCCATCCGGGTGTACGTCGGCCTGCAGACGGCGGCCACCGACGAAGAGCGGATGTCGGTTCTGATGAGCGAACTCGAGCGCACCGGTGCGTTCGACCGCAAGGTGCTGGTGATCATCCCGACCACCGGTACCGGGTGGATCAATCCCGTCGCGGCACGGTCGCTGGAGATGATGTACAACGGTGACACCGCACTGGTGGGATCGCAGTATTCGTATCTGCCCAGCTGGATTTCGTTTCTCGGCGACGAAGAGAAGTCGATGGTGTCCGGCCGGATGATGATCGACGCCATCCACGACCGCTGGGAGCAGCTTCCGCCGGACCACCGCCCGAAGCTCGTTCTCTACGGCGAGAGCCTGGGCTCGATGGCCGGCCAGGGCGCGTTCGGCTGGCTGCCCGACGTTTCCCGGATGGGCTTTTCCTCGGTGCTGTGGGTGGGGCCGCCGAACGCCAGCCCGATGTGGAGTGGTCTGACCGTTCGGCGCGATCCCGGCACCCCGGAGGTGCAGCCGCGCTACGACAACGGCAGGACAGTGCGGTTCTCGCAGGCCACCGACGCCGCGGAGATCGCCGACGACACATCACAGCCGTGGGACGGCACTCGGGTGCTGTTCCTCCAACACTCGTCCGACCCGATCGTCTGGTGGTCGCCGAACTTGCTGTTCACCCGGCCCGATTGGCTGAAGGAACCGCCGGGCCGGGACCGCACGGCGTCGATGCAGTGGTATCCGATCATCACGTTCTGGCAGGTCGCCGCGGACATGACCAACGCCTCCGCGGTGCCTGGCGGGCACGGCCACAACTACGGCGACTACGTGCTCGACGGCTGGGCGGCCGTCGCACCGCCCGACGGATGGACCCATGAGGACACCGAACGCATCCGGCTGGCATTGGAGAAAACAGAGTCGGCCGACGGCCCCGAGTACTAGTGCGCGCCAAACGAATTCGGGCGGTGAGTCTGGCGGTCGCTCTGGTGATATGGAGTGCGGTGGCGCCGCGGCTCCCGTCGCGCTGGCATCCGATTCCGCACGCGGTGCTGGCCACGATGCTTGCCGCGCTCACCCGGGCCCCGCTGGGGCTACGGCCTCCCGCGTCGTCGTCGGGTGTGCGGATCGGGTTGGCGGTGGCCGCGCCGGTGGCGCTCGGTGTCGCGGCGGCGGCCACGGTGCGGCCGGTGCGCTCGGATATGGCGGAGCGCGACCTGCCCGACGCGGCGCTGCGGTGGCTGCTGGTCGGCATTCCGCTGGGCACGGTGTGGTCCGAGGAGACCGCCTACCGCGCCGCGTTGGGCACTGTCGCTGCGGCCGCGTTCGGCGCGACAGGCGGGCGGCTGCTGCAGTCGGCGGCGTTCGGTTTGTCGCATATCGCCGACGCGCGCAGCACCGGTGAACCCGTGGTCCCCACGGTGCTGGTCACGGGGGCCGCGGGATGGTTGTTCGGATGGCTCTACGAGCGGTCGGGCAGTCTCATCGCGCCCATGCTCGCGCACCTGGCCGTCAACGAAGCCGGCGCCGTGGCGGCATTGACGGTGCAGCGCATAGGGTCGGGGCGCCGCGGACGAGAGGACAACGATGATGGTCAGTGATGAGCGGGGCCGTGGCCGAACATTCGTCGTGACCGGAGCCGCGTCGGGTATCGGCGAAGCCACGGCGCGACGACTTCTGGCCGAGGGCGGCACGGTCGTCGGCACCGATCTGGCCGACCCGCCCGACGGCCTCGGGGACCGCTTCGACTTCGTCGCGGCCGACATCACCGACGAGGCCGCGGTCGCCGAGGTGTTCGCGTCGGTTCCGGACCGGGTGGACGGGGTCGTCCATTCCGCGGGTGTCGCGGGTGGCGGTCCGGTCCATCTGCTCCCCAGGACCGAGTGGGAGCGGGTCATCGCCATCAACCTCACGGGCACGTTTCTGGTGGCCAAAGCGGCGCTGGCCCGGATGATCGAGCAGCCCCGGGTCGACGGCGAGCGTGGTTCCATCGTCACGCTGGCCAGCATCGAGGGACTCGAGGCCACGGCGGGCGGCAGCGCGTACAACGCGGCGAAGGGTGGTGTCGTCCTGCTCACCAAGAACATCGCGCTCGACTACGGCCCCAGCGGTATTCGGGCCAACGCGATCTGCCCCGGCTTCATCGACACGCCGATGCTGCAGAGCGTGATGGGTTTGGAGGGCATGGAAGGCCCGCTGCGATCCATCACCGAGGAGCACGCGCTGCAGCGCCGCGGACAACCGGAGGAGATCGCCGCGATGGCGGCCTTCCTGGTGTCAACCGACGCGTCGTTCGTCACCGGTCAGGCGATCGCGGTCGACGGCGGGTACACCGCGGGCCGCGATCACGGGGTCGTCAAGCTGTTCGGTTTTCCGGACTGACGCAGGGCTGTCGCGGCCGACGCGAACGCGAGTGCCACGACGACGACGGCGATCGCCACCGGCCACCATCCGTAGGCCGCACCCATCAGGAACGCGGCCACCGCCAGCACTATCGCCGTCAGCGCGAACCATGCCCACGCGGTCGTGCTGGAGTCGTCCAAGCGTGAATTCGCCTGAGCGGCAAGCAAATAGACGACGAACAGGAGAAGGCCCGCGACACCCCAGAGTTTGGCTGCGGCATCAAACCAGCCCGCGGCCATCGCCAGCGTCAGCAGGGCCGTCGCCACTGCCGTCACCGCCAGCGGCACGACGCTGGGGGCGGCGGGCGGGCGGATGACGCGCGTCGCTCCCCACACGAGCACCAGAAGTGCGGCCACCGCTCCCGCAATCTCTGCGCCGATGACGAAGTGGGCGCCGGTATCGCTGAACATCTGGATGGCAATCTGGACGAGGTCGACGGCGTCATAGCTGAAACCGCCCGTGGTGGCCATGTTGATGGCCACCCACGCCGTCGTGGCGCACACCGCGACGAGCACAATCGCCCATCCAAGCGGCCGGGCCACCGACGACAGCCGGTCACTTACGGCCGTCGGGATCTCGAATCCCGCCAAGACGATCGCGAGTGAAACCACCAATGCCGCCGGCCCCCACTCGGTGGCCGCCGCGGACGCCCCGAACTTCGTGATCAGCTCGATCGGCGCGGTGCCCGAAGCCATCCGGGCGATCACCGCCAACGCGATGTAGAAGAACACCAACAGGGCGAACGCCGCCAACACCGTCGCGACGGTCGCCAGCAGCCTGGTCGGCAGCGCGCCCACCAGGACGGCGCCGACCCCGACAACGGCCACCGCGATAGCAGGGCCCCCACCATTCGGGACCGATCCGCCCGAAATAGGTGAGCCACACCAGCGCCATGCTGGCGACGGTCTTGGCGGCATACGCACCCAGAATCACGTATGCGACGAACTGAAGGACTCTGACCACGCGCGCAGGTGCGGCCCCTGGCGCAGACGCGATCAGGTCGGCTGTCGACGCCGAATCAGGGGAGTGCACATGCAGGCGGTGCAGACTCCAGATCACCCCGACCGAGAAGAGCGCGAACACCAGCACCCCGGAGCCGCTGAACAGCTGGCTTCCGATCACCGCGACGGACAGCCCCGCCGCCTGCCACGTAGGCAGGACCGCTACGCCGAGCGCCCCGTCGAACACCCTGTCGGGCACCGCGTCGGGCACTATCCGCTTCGGCATGACGAGCAGTGTGTCAACTGCCAGGAGCTCACGCGCCGATATTCACGGGTTGATGGTGTTCTCGCCGATCTGGCGACCCCAGACGTATTCGATGAACATCGGCTGACCCAGCTCGATGTGGTTGTACGGCGCGATGCTCGCGCCGGTGTCCATCACCAGAAACGGGGCAGGGAACAGGTCGCGGGTGATGTCCTGCCAGCAGCCCGGTCGACCCTCGGGGCCGCCTCTGGCGTTCACCCGCGGCAGGTTGTCGGGATAGATGTAGGGATTGCCCGCGCCCGCGAACGTGCCGCGACGACGTTGCCAGCGAGTAGCCGTTGCCGCCGAGAGTCCTGGCCACCCTCTCCTGCACCTGGCTGAACTTGCGGAACGTGCAGTAGATCTCGGGGCTGTACTCGTCGAGCAGTTTCGGAGGTCGGCACGAGGTCCTCGGCGCCGCGGACCAGGTAGGGCGTGCCGCGTTCCAGGACATCGGCCGCGGTGTCGGCGAAGCCGAGCGCGCCCATCAGTGCCTGCGTCGATGTCGCCGCGGTGATCGTTGAAGGTGCGCGCGGTGGTCACCGCGTTCTGCAGCCCGTCGAACAGGTCCGGCGACGCGTCGGCGTACACGTCGGCGAGATCCGCCACCAGCCGGGTGTCGTCGCGGAACTGCGGCATGCGGGCGTTGAAGTCTTCGACGATGGTGTTGCCGTTCGTCAGCGACTCCCCGAACCGGTCGCCAAGGCCCGTCAACGCGTCCGCCGTCGCGGTGAGTGTCTGGTTCAACTTGATCGGATCGACCTGCTCGGCGAGCGCCGTCACCGTCTCGAACAGCGTGTTGAACTCCGTCGTGACAGCGGACGCGTCGATGACGGCGTGGCGCGAAAGCCGTTCCGGGGAAGGATTTTCCGGTGAACTGAACGAGATGTACTTGTTCCCGAACACCGTGGTGGCCTGGATCTGGACATCCACGTTGGCCGGGATGTACTTGAGATAGTTCGGGTCGACCTTCAGCGAGAGCCTGGCCTGGTCGGTGCCGTCCACGTTGTCCATGTCGATCCGCCCGACCCGGCCGATCTCCACTCCGTTGTAGGTCACCTTGGCGCCCGGTTCGACGACCAGCCCTGAGCGCGGGGACAGCAGGGTCAGCTCGGTGATGTCGGCGAATTCGCCGCGGAACTGCCCGAAGATGAACACCGCCCACCGCCGCCGCGATGACCAGAAGCACCGCGCCTGCCACCTTGTACGGCGGATTGTGGCGGTCGACGAACACTTTGAGACCCTAAGGTATGGCCACCCCAAAAAGGGCCCGTAATGCCGATCCGGTGATGACGCGTGCCGCCGTGTCGGCGATCGCCGACTGGCTGCGCGACGAGACCACGCCCGAACCCTCACGAGCCGAACTGGCCGACGCGGTGCGCCTGACGGCCCGCACGCTCGCCGCCATCGCGCCGGGGTCCAGCGTCGAGGTCCGCGTGCCGCCGTTCGTCGCCGTGCAATGTATTGCGGGCCCGGCGCACAGACGTGGCAATCCACCCAACGTGGTGGAGACCGATCCACGGACCTGGCTGCTGCTGGCAACCGGTCTTCTGGAGGTGGGGGAGGCCGCGGCGAGCGGGACGCTGCGGCTGTCGGGCTCGCGCGCCGCCGAGATCGCCGCCGCGATGCCACTGGTCGGCTTGCCGTAGCGCGAGACCCAAGGTCTAGGCCGCGGCCTATGACTCGGCGGACGACGATGCCGGTTCCGCGTTTTGAGCCAAGTAGAGCTGCTTGTACAGGCCCTCGTTCGCCAACAGCTGCCGGTGCGTGCCCTGTTCGGCGACCTTCCCCTTGTCGAGCACGATGATTCGGTCGGACACCGCAGCAATGAAGTCCATGTCGTGGCTGACCACGATGCAGGTCCGATCGAGGGCGTACTCGCGGATCACCTGTGTCAGCCGCGCTCGCTGATCAGCGTCGAGGTTCTCCGTCGGCTCGTCGAGAAGGAGCACTTCTGGCTTGCGCAGCAGACAACGTGCCATCGCGATCAGGCGCTTCTGGCCGCCCGATGGCACCTGCACGTCGACGACCGTTTCGTAGCCCAACTCAATCCGGTCGGGATCGACGATGACGGAGTGGATGTGGGCGAGCTTGCAGGCTTCCTCGACCTCGTCGTCACTGGCTTCTGTGCGCGCCAGGCGGACGTTTTCCCGAATCGAGTCCTTCAGGAAGAACGGGAACTGGGACAGCTTGGAGACCTGCTCGCGAAGCTCGCTCAACGACAGAGTCTTGATGTCGTGGCCGTCGAGCTCGATGCGACCTTCCTGCGGATCGAGGAAGCGAAGCAGTAGGTTGAAGATTGTTGATTTGCCGGAGCCGATATGGCCAACGAGCGCGATCGTCTCGCCCTCTTTGATCGAAAACGAAACCCCGTCAAGGATTTTCTGGCGTTCGTTGTAACCGAAGACCACATCCTTGAAGACGATGTTGCCGTGGATCTCGTCCAGGCTGAGCGCATCCGGGTTGTCCGCAATGGTTGGCTTTGTGTCGAGAAGCTCGTAGGTGGAGGCGACGCTCTGGATCGTCGAACTGTAGTCTGTTGAACGCCTCGATGATCCGCTGAACCGGTGCGAACATCGTGGGGAGGAAGCCGACGAGCACGACGAGGCTGGGGAATGTCAGGCCGAAACTCGTGCTGAACAAGATGCCGACTATCAAAACCAGCGCCGTGCTGAACGCGACGAAAATCTGAGTGCTCCTGCTGCTCATCTGAAGCCAAAGGGGCATGAAGGCCGTGTTTTTCGCGGCTTCGCTCGACGCTGAACGGAATCGCTCGCTACGTCGCTTGTGTGCATTGAAGATCTGGATGTCAGTGATGCCGGTGATCGTCTCCTCGAGCTCGCCGCCGAGGTGGCGGCTGCTCAGCTGCCACCGCTGGGCGGTGAGCTGGGTCTTCTTGCCGGTGAAGCGGAGAATCACCAGCACGAGCGGGAACAGGATCAGCGAAGCGAGCGTCATCTGCCACGACATTGTCAGCATGTACGCCAGCGCGCCGATCAGCACCACGGCGTCGATCAATGGCGGCATGAGGCAATCCGTCACCAGTTTCTGTACGGAGAGTGCTTCAGATTGCACCCGTTGCATCAGCGCGCCACTGCGCGCCCCGGTGAAGAAGTCCAGAGAGAGCGATTGCAGGTGGTCGTGGGCGCGCTGACGAATCTCCGTCATCAGCTTCCAATCGACCTGTGCCTCAACCCATGCGCGCAGAAAACCCAGTACGTGTGACAGCACCATCGCTGCGCCCCAGACGATCAGCCACCCCGCGAACGTAAGTGTCGGCCCGGCTGTGCTGTGGTCCTGACGAGTGATGAGTGCACTTTCCATGCCCCACACGCTTGACAGCGGGTTGGTGCCGCCGGGGCCGGCCGCCTGACCCATGATCGCCACGATCGGTCCCCACACGGCAGGTACGACGAATGGCAGTGCCGTCACGATGAGCCCGAGGATTATTGAGGCCGCGACGGACCCGCGCATCGGCCGCAGAAGGGGCAGGCTGCGTTTGATGTAGCTCCAGGCGATCTTCGGAGGCACCGACGGACGGAGCTTGGCGGATCCGGGCATGCCTGGCATTGCGCCCGCGACCGGCATTCCGACGGCCCCGCCGAGTTTCCCACCCGGCCTCGGGCCGCCGGGTGGCACGGGCGCCCCCATGGCGGGCCCACCGGGAACCGCCGCAGGCGTCGATTGTGTGGTCATTGCGTTCGTTTCCCCCTTGGCTGTGCCGCTGTCCCGCCGCTAGCAAACCAGATCTCGTCAGTTAACAGTAATTGCAGTGAGATTACGTCATGGGAGGTGGCCGTTAGGCTCATTCAGCAAACTCACAATGACCTTCTCGATCTTCGCCTTGTCGGGTATCGAAGAGGCCAGCCTGACGATTCCCGATCGGTCGATGATCGCGAACGTCGGAAGGCCGCTGGCGCCGTATAGCTGTTGTATTCGTTCGTCCGCGGCGATGCCGATCGGGGTCTCCATGCCCGCTTCGGCGGCGGTCAGTGTGATCAGTTCGCGCTCGCGACTGCGTTCGGCGGGGTCGCGGCTTTCCGGGCTGTAGCGCGTCAGGGCGAGGATGGTCAGTCCGCTATCGGCGTAGCGACGATGCAATTCATTGATCGCCGGCATCATCGCCAAGCAGGAGCGGCAGGTTCGGCCCCAGAACTCGAGCAGGACCACCCGGCCCGTCTGCTCCGCGAGAGTTGTCGGTGGGCCAGAAACCCATTCCAGCACATCGATCTCCGGTGCCGGGCAGTCCAAGAGACTTGTCTGAGTTGCGCGGTCGCGCAACTGAAAGTAGCTCATGGTTGCAGAGCGAACCTGCTCCGGTGACCCGTTCTGGCGCATGAAATCGAGCATGTCATCCGCGAAAGCGGCTTCGCTGGAGAGCAATTGGTGCGCGCGATGTTTCTGGTCGGTGGCCAGGTAGAGATCACTGAGCGCGGTCGCCAACAGAACGCGATCGCGTAGCGGGACGTTTACCGGATCGGCGCGCGCCTGGGACAGTGCCGCGTCGATTACGTCCACGGCATCATGAAGCCGACCATCGCGTCGCAGTCGCGCGGCATCGATCAGTGCCGGCGGAAGGGACGGACGCTCGGCTGCGGCTGTCACCACTCTGCACCCTTCATGATCGTCATTCCGCGACTTCCGTTCTCTGGGAGTCAGATTTTACAAGAGGATTAGGTGACTCGCACGTCTCCTACCGTCTCTCCCGTGCAGCAGTCGTAGTACACAAGGTTGCCTCCTCCGAGATCCATGTAACACAACGCGGCGCAAGCCCCGAATTGGAATCCTTCGACATCGGTTTCATGTGTATGAGAACCGATGGGGATGGCGCCCTGCGCGTCCTCCGCCGTCAGCTCGGCCTTGTCGTTCAGCAGCCGCTTCTTCTCATCGTCGGAGAGCGAGTCGAACGGCCTTGCGCTCAGCTTGTATTCGGTCAGCTCGGCGCTTGGTATGTCGTAGAACGAAGCTTCGCCGGCAACGTCTGAACCTCTCACGATCGTCATCTCAACATCCTTTCTTCACTACCGCAGTTCGTCGGCCGGGCTAGCACGGGTCGTCTTCGACAAACATCCACTCGCCGGTGGCGGGGTCCTGGAAGTAGGTGAAGCAGGATTCGCTGACCCCGTTCAAGAGACGCTTCATATCCTCGTCGGACAGTGAGTCGAACGGCCTCGCTACTAGCTTGTACTTCGGCAATTCCGATCTGGGTACGTCGTAGAACGCGCCCGGCCCGGTCTCGTCGACTTTCCTTACGATCGCCATCGCGGGTTCCTTTCACGATCTCCGCACAGCGTCGCGGTGCGGTTGTGAGGTGCGGGGCGCGCTGGTCGGGCGCGCCCCGCACCCGTTGGACCCTGCCGCCTAACAGGGCCCTTCCCAGTAGACCCAGTCACCCGTGAGGAGGTCTTCGACGTAGATCCAGCAGGTATCGCTGAATCCCTCGACATCGCCTCCGCCGGCCCGACTTCCGATGGGAATGGAACCTTGCCCATCTTCCTTGGTCGGCTCCGTCTTGCCGTCCAGGAGCCGCTTCTTGTCCTCGTCGGACAGCGACTCCAACGGCTTTGCCTTCAGCTTGTACTGCGACAGTTCGGCATCCGGGACGTTATAGAACGCACCCTCGCCGGATTCGTCCACGCCTCTGAGAATTGCCATGTGCGGTTTCCTTTCTCGAATCGGTCATATCCACTTCTGCGGATATGTGGTGTTTGGGGGCCCGACTATGGGCGCCCCTCACAGTCGGAAGCTGGCTTAGCAGGGGCCTTCCCAGTAGACCCAGTCACCCGTGAGGAGGTCCTCGACGTAGAGCCAGCAGGTATCACTAAATCCTTCGACGTCGCCGCCACCGGCCCGAGCGCCGATCGGGATCGCGCCCTGCGCGTTCTCCTTGGTCAGCTCGGTCGAACCGTCCAGCAGCCTCTTCTTCTCGTCGTCGGACAGCGAGTCGAAGGGCTTTGCCTTCAGCTTGTACTTCGACAGTTCGGCATCTGGGACGTCATAGAACGCGCCCTCGCCACTTTCGTCGACTCCTCTGACAATCGCCATATCTTTGCTCCCTCGTTCACTCTGCGATTCGGCCCGTTTGAAGCGAACCGATCAGGACTCCACGATCTGACCACAGGGCGATTGCTGTCCGCTATCAAGTCCGCGATAGCGCGATGTTGATTACTTAGCTAGGCGGGATCAACTGGGATACAGGACGGAGTTGCAGATTTTACAGGCGCGAAAATTTGCGAGCGCAAGTCTCAGCGAAGCCTTTCGAGCGCCGCAAGGTCGGAAAGTACGAGGTGGTGGTCTCCGTAGTTCTCCGTAACGCCACGGCGACGCAGCTCGGCCAGCGCGTGGTTGACCCGGACGCGGGAGGCGCCGACCAGGCGCGCCAGGTCCGCCTGTGTCAGGCGAAGTGGAATCCGAACGGAATTGTCCACGCCTTCGTCGATCGGCTGACCGTACTCGCGGGCAAGCAGAAGCAAGTGCCGCACAACGCGGCTGCGAACGTCCATCCCCGCCAGCGCCTCGATGCGTTCGTTCGCGATTCTTACCCGCCGTGCCAACACGCTCGAGAGGTTGGCGCTGAGCATCGGCATCGATTGGAGGCACTCCTCGAATGCCTTGCGGTCGATCCAGAACAGCGAGGTCTCGTCCATACAGAGTATGGAGCGGGCACCGCCGAGACAATCACCAATCGTCAGGGCGCCCAAGACATCTCCCGGCCCGAGGATCGCCAGAATCAACTCGCTGCCGTCCGCCGCGTCGACGACGAGCTTCACCACACCGGTGTGTATGACGTAAACGGTGTCGTCGAGATGATCGGCCATCACCATGCGTGCGCCTGCGGGCATGACCTGCCGTCGCATCTTGCCGTTGAGGATGGCGAGATGCGACAGCGTCATATCGCGGAAGAGTTCAACTCTTCGCAGATATGTCGGGTCGCTGATCGCTGGCACTGGGTGAGTGGTCCAATTCGTGTGGTCGGTGGTTACAACGTCGAGCCCATGGGGCAGATGTCATGCAGTGGTGTCGTCCTCTCGCTGACGCTGGCCCATCAGGCGCGGGGGAGCGGACACCTCGGTGCGATAGACGTTTGTTGCGAGTTCGCACAGCACCGTCTCCAACTGAAAGGCCGTGAAGTTGGGATGCTGTCCAAGGATCTTCGCGATCAGACCGGCGATATGCGGTGCAGCGAAGCTGTTTCCCGTCAGAGTCTTGTACTTACCGTTCTTCCACGGAAGGCGTACATCGATGCCATGGGCCCCGAATTCGACCGGCGGCTCTGGGTTGTAGTAGAAGACGTAGGGATCCGGAATTGAGTGGGACGCAACGGAAATGACCGAGGAGTACAGCGATGGGTAGCTGGGAATGGGGCTGTTGCTGGCCGCTGTGATCAGGATGGTGTTCTTGAAATAGGCTCGGTCTGCCAGGTCGTGGAAGTCGAGGCAGTACTCGCGCTTCCTTGTCCCCAGGCTGAGGTTGCACACGCGCATGTCGTTTTCGATCGCCCAACGCAAGCCAGCCTGAAAGACCCTGCCACTGCCGGTAAGTCCGGAACCAAGCACCTTGACGCTGTAGATTTCGCATCCTGGTGCAAGCTGCCGAATCACGCCGGCACACGCAGTGCCGTGCCCGAACGAATCCTCGTGCGGTTCGGTGTCGTAGACAAGTTCTCCGTTGTCGTCTTCGGTGATGTAGACGTAGCCGTTCACCGGACCGACATCGGGATGCTCCTCGACGCCGCTGTCGATCACGGCGACCTTCACGCCTTCACCGGTCCCGTCCCCCCAAGCCCATTCGGGGGTGATTCCTTCGCGTGGATCGAGGGCGGCGACGTTGACCAAGTGAGAGTCGTGGAACGGCCGGGAGTAGGCCGGGCGCACGCTCACCATCGCGGGCCGCCCCGGTCGCTCGAACCCTCTCGCGCACGCAGGAACTCGGCGAAATTTGTGAGCAGGCCTTTGCACGCCAGGGCCGCGTCCTCACCGTAGTGCACGATCTCCTGCAGTAATCGCGCCAGCTCCAATGAGTCGAGGTAGCCTGTCTGCTGCCCAAGGTCTGCCGTGAATGCGCGCGCTTTTTCGGTCAGGCCATACCGGTCGTAATCTGGTATGCCATCGAGGTTTTCGATCAGTTCAGAAACCAAGGCGCCCATCCTGCTCTGGGTCCGGGCCTGCTCGATGGCGACCGCTGCCAGATGTGCGAAGAGGCCGACGTCCTCCATGTCGTCAACGCTGAACGACTCGTCGTTTTCTTTGTCCAGGAACTGCAGGACGCCGATGACCTGGTCTCGGAAGGACAACGGCATGCAGAGAATGTGCTTCGGGTTGAAGCCGATTGCGTGACCGATGTCGTCGGCGTCGAGGTCGTCTTCGGGCGTGTCGGACACGGCAATCGGTTGCCCGGTCTGTGCCACCAGGCCGGCGATCCCCTGGCCGATCGGCATCCGGAATTTCTCGGACTCCACGACGTTGTCGCCGACCGCCGCTTCGAAGACGAGGTATTCCTGCGTGGCGTCGACGAGGAAGAGTGTGCCCGCTCGTGCATCGACGATGTCGGCGGCGGTACCGGTGATCATCTTCAGTAGTTGCCGATAGCCGACCGGTGCGCCGATCTCGCCGGTGGTCGACGATGTCGCCAGCGCGTCTCTGAGGTCCTGTGCAAACCGGTCCTCGGCGATGCGCCGCTCGAGGCGCTCGATCTCGGCTTGCTGACGGGCGATCGTCGCCGCGGGATCCGTCGTCGCGGAATCAGGAATAGTTGCCATGTCCACGTCCCTTCCTTGTGTCACGCTCATCTGCGACCAGCAACCGGAGGGCCGAAGGCAAATTGTCCTGCGTATCCGTTAATTTCTCTTCGGGAGCGGGTCGCAGCGTTTGCCAAAACACATCACCGCCGGTATTGGCGATTCGGTGCGCGACACCGCGGCCTGCCGGACAAAGCCGCGTAGAGCTGCGACGGCGTCGTCTGCCGACTGGGCCTGAGCCCGAACAGTGTCCCACCTGGTCCCCCGAACGCATATTTGCAGCTTAGTATGACCTAGGTAATCGCGTTCGTGGCGGGAATCCCCGGCGCGCGCGGCAGGACTCTTAGCCAGCTACCGCCGGAGCGGGTTCAGGCGAGCTGGGCGGAGGCCCGGGAGGCCCCTTCTAGTTGGTGGCTTCTCCGTCGACCGGTCCCTCATAGCTCTCGGTGAACTGTTCATCGGGCAGGGGCCAGCTCTCACCCTGTGAGCCCACGACGATCCAATCCCCCTCGTGAGCCACGGCTTCGCCCTCCAATGTCTGGATCACTTCTTGGCGTGTGGCACGGCGGGCCAACACCGTCCCGGAACGTCGATAGCGTCCGGGTCCGACCACTTCGTGCGTGGCTTCGAAGGCATCCGCGTCCACCGACCGTTCGTTACCCCCGTCATCGGTGACCACCCAGTCGCCGGGTTTGGCATGCATGACTTCGCCGGTGCGTGTTGTCCACGTCCACTCGCTGTCGCGCTTCTCGGCGGTGACTTCGCCGAGGCGTCGGTATTGACGCCATTCCGGTGCATCCGTGGCCCTCGGCACCGATCTGTAGCCGAGATTGCGGAGATTCCACAGAGTGCCCGCCAGACTCTTGTACGACTTGTGAACGTCTCCGGGTCGGCGTTTGACCATGTCATCCCACGGCAGAAGCTTGTCGTGCCGATGGCGGACGTCGTCACGCTTCTCTGCGAACTTCCAGCCGGCATCCTCGTAGTACGCCCGCCAATCCTCGTGCTCCGCCCTGACCATCCGCTCGACGGTCGGTCGGTCGAAACCGAGAATCGCTAGCTGCTCCAACGGCTCCATCGTCCTGAAATCGTCTGGCAGAGGGTCGGCCTGCTCAGGTTCTTCGAGGCTGTTCCAGGTGTGATCGGCCATCGTCTCCACCATCCAGAGCGCGTTGAGTAGCTGGCGCCGGTTGGACTGTCTGACGAACGGGTCGAGGTCATGCCAAGGCCTGGTGGCCGGTGTGTCTCGCGCCGTGCCCGAGCTGTACTGCTCGTGGATGAGCTCTGCCGCGCGCTCCCAGACATCCTGCGGGGCATCGGGGTCGAGTTCCATGTTGATCGGACAACTGTAGAGATGCCCGACGATCGAGATATCGACCAGCGACGTCGATGTCGCGGAAGCCAAGTACACCCGAAGCTTTGGGAACCGCGACGCGAGCCGAGTGCCTTGCGTCTCCATCGAGTCGTCGCCGAGCACAATCACGCAACCTGAGGGATCCTTGCCGTCCAGGAATCTGGCGATCGCGTCCACGGTGGGTTCCTCGTCGCGCGCGGCGACGGGAAGCATCGTGCCGTCGGGCGCCATCCGGCCCTGCCGTATTTCATGGTCGTCGACGAAGCTCTGCGCGCCTCGGGCGAAGATGATCACGTTCGTCGGGCGGACGACGCCCGGCTTCTCATAGAGCTGCTGTTCGCGTTGAAGCTGTGCCAGTTCGGAAGCCAGCGCGTATGATCAGGGGATACAACCCGCACAACACGATCGTGGTCGGCGGGGCCAAACCGGCGGTATCTCCCCGCTGCGTGGTGATGTGACGAACCAGTTTGGCTGCGGAAACCTCATAGCGCCCAACGGCATCGGCTACCCAACTGCGTTCGGTGCTGGCCAGAAAGCTCCGGCGCCAGACCTCGGCCTGCCAGGGGTCGTCGATGCGAACTGTCAGTGGCAGTCTTGCGCGGCCGCCTTTCGAGCGATCTACCTGTTCATCGATGGCCTTGAAACGCTGGAGGTTCTCCGTCGGATCCGGAGACAACAGGTAGAGCCGGTCCAGACGATCCCACAATGACAGCTCTGATATCGCCTCTGGGTCAGTCAGATTCACCGTCCGCACTCTGGCGCCGAGGTCGCGAGCTATGCGTGCCGCGTCGCTCTCACCGTCCTCGGTGAGTACAACCAGAGTCCCAGCGGGGTTCTGGGTACGCGCAATCGCACGGACCATGGAGACGGTTTCCTCTTCGATGCCGACAACGACCGTCAAGACGCGCGCGCGCCATATGGCGATCCGATCGCGCTGCGTGCGAAACAGCGCCATCGCGGCGGCCAATGCCGCGGTGAGCGTCGTCGCGATCGCGAGGAGTCGTGCGATTTCCAGCGCGACCGGCGTCGACGTCAGACATGCTGCATCTTCGGCGCCGAACGGCACCTCGACGTTCCCCAGGAAGAGCGCGAGCGTCCAGGACAGCGGTGCGAAGAACGGTGCCTGGGCGCCGTGGCACCGCCAGTAGGCGCTCATGCCCAGCAGCAGCGCGGAGACCGCCATTGCGGCAATGACGATGAGCCCCAGCTGCGATGTCTTTCCGGCCAGGCGCCGCAGCGCAAGGTGCAGGGCGGGCAATGCCAGTACGACGGCGGTCGTTGCGGGTGCCGCCCATGCCGGCGCCTGGTGTGGCTCCGCGCCGAACCGCGAGACCGCGCCGAACCATTGAAGTCCTTGCGGCGCGCGGTCCGTCAGCGTCGGATCGACCGCCACCGCGCAGACGTAGAGCAGCGCAGCGACGTAGCACGCATCCAAGACCAGCAACAGACCCGCCAGCCAGCCATCGCGGCCACGGCGGATCACCGGCAGACGGCCGAGTCTCATCGCCAACACCGTCCCGTGGCAAACGTGCACATAGATGAATCGTCACACACGGCGCCTTCCGCGTCCCCGCGGTTTGCGGGTTCTTCCCAACCCCGGCTGGCTTTTGCCTGTGGAGCGGAGTGACGTGGCATTCAATTTGCTGCAGGTATGGCGTGGGCTGCCTACACTGCCGACAAAGGAGTCAGGGGGCTGAGATGTATTTGCTCACGAGGGCCGATCGTGCCTGGTGGGGATTTGCTGGAGATTGGGCATCCCGCATCGCGGCGCCAAGGGCAGTGAGCTGATGTCGCGGATCTTCATGAGCCATGCCAGCGACGACGCGTTGCAGGCGATCGCACTGAAAAGGTGGTTGGTGGATCAGAACCCGCCACTGGACAACGACATCTTTCTGGACGTCGACCCGAAGGTCGGAATCCGACCCGGCATCAAATGGAAGGACGCTCTCCAACAGGCGAACACCCGCTGCGAGGCGGTGGTCTGCCTGCTCTCGCCCAGCTGGGAGGCGTCAACGGAATGCAATACGGAGTTTCGGACTGCGGAGAACCTGAACAAGCGCATTTTCTGCGCACGTCTGGAGCCGTCGACCGGCCTCGGCATCACCCGGGACTGGCAATGGGTCGACCTGTTCGGCGACGGTCCTCAAACCGCGGTCGAGTTCACCTATCTGGACAAGCCCGAAGTCGTTCGCTTCTCGACGAAGGGCCTGCGTCGCCTTCGCGATGAAATCATCGGCCACGGCATCGGCGCCGACACCTTCGTGTGGCCGCCGCCAAGCGATCCCGACCGCGACCCCTATCGCGGCTGGGAGCCGCTTCAAGAAGTCGATGCCGCGGTCTTCTATGGGCGCGATGCACAACTGGTCCGCGGACTGGATGCGCTGCGTGGAATGCGGCAGTCCGGCTCCAGTCTCTTCGCCATCCTCGGGCCGTCCGGTGCAGGCAAGTCATCGTTTCTGCGTGCGGGATTGCTTCCACGGCTGCGGCGCGACGACCGCAACTTCCTCGTGCTCGAGATCGTGCGACCGAGCCGCAGCGTCCTGTCCGGAGACGAGGGGCTTGCCCAATCCATCCGCGCCACATTCAACCGGCTCGGTGTTCGCCGGCCGCTCGCCCGGATAAAGGATGCGTGCCTGAAGGACTCCGATCGGGTTGGCGAGTTGCTGTACGAACTGCAACAGACGGCCATTGCTCAACTTGTCGATCTACCGGATAACGCTTCTCCGCCGACCCTGGTGCTGCCGGTCGACCAGGCCGAGGAGCTGTTCGGTGTTGACGCCGGGGCGGAGGCGCCGCGCTTTCTGGAAATGATCGGCCAGCACGCACGTACCGACGTCGCGAACCGGGTGCCCCTGATCGTCGCCATGACCATCCGTACCGACCACCACGAACTGCTCCAGACGGCCGCGCCGTTGCGAGAAGTCAAGAGTGAATTGTTCGGCGACCTCAAGCCGATGCCGCAATCAGAGTTCAAGGAAGTCATCGAGGGCCCCGCCCGCCGCGCCACCGAGGGTGGCCGACCGTTGCGCGTCGAGCCTGCCCTGGTGGCGCGGTTGTTGGACGACTGTACGTTGGGCGCCGACACGCTTCCCCTTCTGTCGCTTACCCTTTCGCGCCTGTATTCGGAGTACGGCGACGACGGGGATCTCAACCTCGCCGAGTACCTGTCCATGGGGGAGATGCGCAACGTCGTTCAGACCGAGGTGAACAGCCTGCTGTCGGGCGACGAGGCGACGCGGCGCGATCAGCTCAAGCTTCTGCGCGAGGCATTCATACCGTCGCTGGCGACGATCAATCCCGACAATGACATACCGGTTCGGCGGGTGGCCCGGTGGGATGATCTGCCGCCCGCCGCCAAGCCACTTCTGGACCAGTTCGTCGCCAAGCGGCTGCTGGTGACGGGTGCGGGTGGCAACGTCGTCGAAGTCGCGCTGGAAAGCCTGCTGCAGCACTGGGACGAGCTCAGGGAATGGCTGGAGGAAGAGCGCGAAAGCCTGAAGCAGGCAGAAGTTTTGAAGCGTGACACCCTCTCGTGGGAAACCAGTGGGCGCAACGACTCCTGGCTGCTCGAAGGTCAGCGACTGACCGACGCCGAGACACTGATGACGTCGCGATTGCAGGATCACGTTTCGGTGGCGCGTGAGTTCGTCGAAAAGTCAAGGGTGCGTGAGGATCTCCGGACGAGCGACAAAGCCGCAGCGCGTCGTAGAACCAGGATGCTGCGGATCGTCGTCGCGGCCGCGCTCGTCACGGCATTGGTTGCCGGCTTCGCGGGTTGGCAGTTCTACGATTCGTACCGGCACGGCGAGGGCCTGCGGTTGGTGGTGGAGTCCGAGCAGATGCTGGAAGGCGGCCGGGCGGGTGGTGACGTTCTTGCGCTGCAGCAGTTGCTCGCCGCGGAGAGCCTCGGGGCGCCCACCGCTGAGGCGGTGGCCAATGCCCGACGCAACGTCGTCAAGATCCTGGAGAACCCGCCGGGCGAAGGCATCGACGCCGTCACCCCGGTACGCGGTGTGGCGGTCAGTCCCGACGATGGCCGGATCGCTTGGGGCAGCGATGATCACGCGTTGCGGGTGTGGGATACGAGCGGGACCACGGTGCGCTCAATCGACATCGGTGATCCGCGCCGCGTGGTGAGCGTCGCGTTCAGCCCGGAAGTACCCGATGGTCCCAGCGGCAAGTTGATCGCGACGGGCAGCAGCGACGGAATCGTCCAGCTCTGGGATGCGGCGAGCGGCAACCCGGTGGGATCACCGATGTCGGTTCCTGCACCGAACCCCGCCGAGCCCGTCGTGGTGAGCAGTGTGGCGTTCAGTCCGAACGGTAGGGAGATCGCCTCGGGCAGCAGCGATGGTTTCGTGCGGGTGTGGGACACCGCGAGCGGAAAGCCTGTTGCGGCCCCACTCGAGGCCACAGGGGTAGGAAGCGTGCGCAGTGTGGCGTTCAGTACCGTCAACGGCGATCGGTTGGTCTCTGGTGGTGACGACGGCACCGTGCGGTTGTGGAATCCGCGCACTGGCAAGCCGATCGGCGCGCCGGCCATGATGCCCGACGAATCCCCGGTCTACAGTGTCGCGTTCAGCGCCCCGCCGTTCTTCGACGCCACCACCGGTGATCGGGTCGCTGTGGGCCTGTACAACGGCAGGATCGAGGTGCTCGACGGCTCGACTCTCAAGCCGGTGGCCGCTGGGTTCGTCGCCCACCCCGACAGCGTTAACAGTGTGGCGTTCAGCCCCGGTGGCACACGGATCGTGTCGGGTGGATCGGACAACACCGTGCGGGTGTGGAGTGCACCCTTCAAGCCGACACCCAGCGATGGGATCGGCGTTCCGATCGGCGGTCCTCTGCTGGGACACCATGGCGCGGTGTTGTCGGTCGTATTCAATGCCGATGCCACGCAGATCGTTTCGGGCGGGCAGGACGGCTCGGTGCGGGTGTGGAACGCGGTCACCGGGCTGCCCATCCCGGCGAACCAGGGTGAGGTTCGTGCGGTCGCGTTTCGGCCCGATGGGAAGCTGTTCGCCTCCGGTGGGTCGGACGGCACGGTCAAGCTGTGGGATCCGGCTGCCGCGGTGGCGACCGGCCAGTTGGGCACGCCGACCAGCGAACAGCAGATCGACACGGTGGCGTTCAGCCCCGATGGAGGTCGACTGGTCACCGGTGGTCCCGGCGGAATGTTGCGGTTGTGGGACCTGACCACAGAGGCTCCGGAAGGCGGCGTCAGAGCACGCGCCGATGTCGAGAAAGACACGGATGAGCGGATCATGAGCGTGGCGTTCAGTCCACCGAAGGAGCCCGGGCAACCCGGGGGCGACCTGATCGTGACTGGCGGCTTCGATGGCATGTTGCGACTATGGGATGGACGCACCCTGAAACTGATCAGCGCGGCACAGTCCATCGGTTACCAACTGTGGAGCGTGGCATTCAGTCCGGACGGTCGCCATATCGTGACGGGGTCCGGGTTCGATTCCGCGTCTTCCGAGGAGACCAACCTCATTCAGTTGTGGAAGGTCGACCCGTTGGAAAAGGACGGCGATCCGATGAGGTCGTCGTCGGTATCGAACATCTACAGCGTGGCCTTCAGCCCGGACGGCAAACGGATCGCATCGGGGAGCAGTGACGGCACCACGCGACTATGGGACGTCGGAACCCGAAGGCAGATCGAACCCGCGATGACAGGGGACCAGAACGCGGTGATGAGCGTCGACTTCGCCCGAAACAACCGGTGGATCGTCGCGGGCGCCGCCGACGGCAAGGTGCGATTGTGGGACACCTCCAACCTCGAGCCCATCGGCACGCCGATCGTCGGGCACCAGAACTGGGCGCGGGCGGTGTTCAGTCCCGATGACAAGCTGATCTTGTCGGGCAGTGCCGATGGCAACCTGCACCTGTGGCCCGCACCGCAGGATTTGACCGACTTCATCTGCAGCAAGCTGACCGACAACATGAGCGAAGATCAGTGGGACGGCAAGGTCTCGAGGTGGATCCCGTACCACGAGGGCTGTCGCAACCTGCCGGTGTCGGGGGCGAACTAGCCGGGTCTCCTGCTGCATCGGTTTTGCGCGCTCATGGTCTGCGGCGGCGCCACGACGCCGCAGAGTGTGCTGGACAAGATCAAGCCGGTACTTGCAGGCGCGACGATTATCAACGCTCCGACCTCTAGCGGTCGGGCCGTACTGATTGCCATATCTCGCTGACGTCGGGCAGCTACAGGTAATTCACCAGCTAAATTGGGATGGGATCTGTTCGGCCAGCCTGGTAGAGCGTTTGCCAGAAACGATCTTGACTCCGCGTTTTTTATTGCGTATGCAAATATCTGGCATCTGCACAGCAGGCTCCGGTGGATTTCCTACATCCGACCGGTGATACTTGGGGAGACGCCGGGGTGGCGCCGGTTTTGAACTGGTGCCAGGGGGTGGAGTCATCGAACAGCAAACGTGTGTGTTGCCGCTTCGCGTCTGCCCGACCCGATGTACTGGATGTTTACGAGGAACAGAAATGAGCAAGTCCAGATGAAGTCAACGAAAACCCGGCGATTCTCGGCAGCGCTGGGCGCGATCGGGTTGGCAATAGCTCTCGTCAGTGCGCCGATTGCATCGGCCGGGCCGCCGTGTGGCGGCTATCCGCCTCCGCCGAACTGCGGTGGCGGCGGTGGCGGTGGCGGTAACCCCGGTGGCGGCCAGCCCGGCGGCGGCGGCCACTAACCAGACCGTCGCGCGGCCAACACGCTTCTAGAAAGGACTTCGAGTATGACCGTCATGTTGGAAGAGGACATCCTCCGCTACACCATCTCTGATGAAGAGCTGGAAGCAGCAGCTGAGGAGGTCGCGCTTTCGTACACCTACCAGACCCGTTCATCCAGCAGGTGTTGCAACTAGCAGCCCCTGACCAACACTGCTCGAGCCGGCACCCATGACGTCGGCTCGAGTTTTTCGTGTCTAGCTTGCATAATCCTGTTGTCGATTCACTGGATGTTCGGGCGGCCACCTTCGGCGAGTTACTGTCCGACGAATTCGTAACGGCTCCCGCTGACAGAGGGAGACGCTGATCTCGCGGCGAAACGCCTTGCCGCATGGTGTCAGTCGAGTACCGCCGCCGATTGGTCGTTGTTCGGCCGTCGACTGGCACGCGATGGGCTCTCCGTCGATCAGGTGACCGAGCGGTTCACCGCCGCACAGCGACGGGTGCTCGCGCCGGCCTGGCTTGACGACGCGATGTGGGTCCGATCCGCGGTCGGCCGCGTAGCCGGTCCACCCTCGTCGCAAGCGAACCAATACCCGTTCGAGCACTTGTTCTCGGCCGTGGTCGCGGAGGCGGAGTCGCGACTCTGGGCTTCCGTACCGGCGACCGTGTGTGTGTCATGGACGTCATCAGCGCGTCACGACCTGACGCAATTGCTACTCGGTGAGCTGTGCAAGCTCTGTGCGGCTCCGCTTTTCGAGCGTTTCAAACGCTCCGGGCTTGCCTATGGCGGTTTCATCCGCGAAATGCAATCCGGCGGTTTTGATCAACTCGTCGATGAGAAACCGATCCTGTTGCGGTTGATCGCGACACTGAGCAGGCAATGGCTGGAGACAAGCCCAGGAATTCGTGCAACGGCTCGACGCCGACTCCGGGGCGATCCGCCGCGATCTTCTGCACGCGGGCCCCGGCGCCGATGTCACCAGAGTCGAAGGTGGCCTCTCCGACCCGCATCGCGGCGGCCGGACGGTGCTGACCGTCGAATTCGAAGACGGTCTGAGGGTCATGTACAAACCCAAGGACCTACGGGTCGACGTCTCCTGGCACGAGATGGTTCAACGGTTGAACCTGACGGCCCCCATCCAGCTGCGCGCGGCACGGGCGCTCGCGCGCGACGGATACGGCTGGACGGAATTCATCGAGCACGCGCCGTGCGCCAGCAGGCTTGACGGCAAGGTGTTCTTCGGTCGGGCAGGCGCATGGCTCGCACTCTTTCACTGTTTCGCCTCGAGTGACATCCACCAGGAGAACCTCATCGCGGCCGGCGACCACCCTGTACCGGTTGACCTCGAGACCATTCTTCAGGCGAGCACCGGCGAGTCGAGCGACCTGCCGCCTGAAGCCCAGGCCCACGCGGCCGCAACGGAATTGGTCGCCGACTCGGTCGCGACGGTCGGACTGCTGCCCGCGTACGGGCGATCCGCCGACAGGAGTCTTTACGCAGTCGGCGGTATGGCCTCGGACTGGACGGGAGGAACCAAGCTCACCTGGACCGACGTCAATTCGGACTCGATGCGGCCGGAGATCATGACCGAACAGGCCACTCCGGCTACGAACTTGCCGCGCGTGGGTGAGCGGGAGATCGGTCTCGGTGAGCACCTCGAAGATTTCATTGCCGGGTTTGAGGAGTATGCCGGCTTTCTGCAGTCACAGACCGCCGACGGTGGAGGCGAATCCCTTTTCACCGGCTTCGCCGGGCTACCGGTCCGCAAGGTCATTCGGCCAACCCAGTTCTACAGCATGCTGATCGGCCGACTCAGCGACGATCGGACCATGCAGGACGGAGTCGTCTGGTCCGCGCAGGCGGATTTCGTTGCCAGACTGGCCGACTGGGATGACGACGATGATCCCACGTGGCCACTGCGGAGCGCCGAACGTTGCGCGTTGCTCGAATTGAATGTGCCGCTGTTCCACATGGAAACCGATGGAACCGAGATTCGCGATACGGAGGTCGTCGTCAACAACACAAAGTTGACGCCTGGACTGCAGCGCGCACGCCAACGATTGCAGCAGCTCGATACGCGTGAGATCGCCTGGCAGACAGCCGTCATCCGGCAAACGGCCAGCTTCGTGGCGGATCCGAGCTCAATGACAACGGGGCTACCTCAGCTCGTGGATCAAGATGCGGGCGCCGAACCACGCGGGGTGGCGTCCGCCGAGGCCGATGCGATCGCCGAGGAGATAACGCGGTTCGCTACGCGCCGGGGTACCGGCGCCGCCTGGATCGGGCTGAGTTGGTTTCCCGATTCCGACGTCTCTCAACTGTCAGTCGTCGGGCACGACCTTTACAACGGCACGTCGGGCATCGCGACATTCCTTGCCGCGCACGCGAAGATCGCGCACCGGCCTGAGTCGGCTGAACTAGCGCTCGCGGCAGTGGCCCACGTGCGCGCGCAACTGCGGAGCCGGGGATCCGCGCGCGTGGCACGTTTGCTCGGTATTGGCGGCACCAGTGGCCTCGGATCGGTGATCTACGCGCTGACCGCCATGTCCAGACTGCTCGACGACGACGACCTGCTACATGATGCGCACCGTGCTGCCACACTGATGAGCGACGACCTGATTGCCCATGACAAACAGCTCGACGTCGTCGGGGGTAGCGCAGGCGCTATCCTGTCTCTCCTTCGGCTGCACGAGGACACCGGCGACAAGGACGTGTTGAATCGAGCCGCCAAATGTGGCGACCACCTGTTGGCGCAGGACCGAGTCGGTCCCGTCGGCCGCCGTAGCTGGCCCGGGCCGGGGCGCCGCCGCGAGGTCGTCAACGGAATGTCGCACGGTGCCGCGGGATTCGCATATGCGCTTGGTTCACTGGCGGCGGTCACTGGCCGCGAGGCGTTCGCCGATGCCGCTCGGGAGTGCATGGAATTCGAGCGCGCCAACTACGACGCGAACCACGGCGACTGGACCGACCTCGAAGGCGACGAGCCGCACTCGCGGTCCCAGTGGTGTCACGGCGCGGTCGGCATCGGCCTGGCACGGCTCGGACTCACAAGGCGGGCTGCGTCCTGGTTTAGCCCGGCAGCCGATATCGATCTGGCGATCGGGAGCGCGATGCGAGCCTGGCCGGCACACGTCGACACGTTGTGCTGCGGTTCGTTGGGCAGTGTAGAGCTGCTTCGCGAAGGCGGCCGAGTGCTCCGGCGCAGTGACCTTGCCGTCTTCTCGTCGGAGCGACTGTCCGCGGTCCTGGCCAACAAGCTCTCGACCGGGGACTACCGATGGAGTGGCGGCGCAAGACGATTCAACGTTGGTCTCTTTCGTGGACTTGCCGGTGTCGGTTACACGTGCCTGCGTGAGGTCGATGAATCCCTGCCGAACATTCTCATATTCCAGTAGCGCCGACAGACTGCGATGCGGCGAATTCGATATAGGTGGGACAGTCGACCAGAAGTGATTCATGCGTTCCGGCACCGACGACCACTCCGTCGTCGATCACCACAACCTCGTCGGCGTCGATCACCGCCGAGATGCGCTGCGACACGATGATGATCGTCGAATCTGCTGCCACCGTTCGCAGCTCGGACCGCACCTGGTTGTCGGTGCGGACATCGAGGGCCGAGAAGGCGTCGTCGAATAGGTAGATCGGCGGTCTACGCACCACCGCGCGTGCGATCGCCAGGCGCTGCCGTTGCCCGCCGGAGAGATTGGCGCCACCCTGGGCGACAACTGTCCTCAATCCTCCCGCGTTGCGCACGAAGTCGTCCACCGCGGCGATTCGCAATGCCTCCCACATCTCCTCGTCCGTGGCATCGGCTTTTCCGTAACGCAGATTGTCGGCGATGGTTCCGGAGAAGAGGTGGCTACGCTGGGGGACCAAACCGATAGCCGCCCACAACTGATCGGTGTCATACTCGCGCACATCGATCCCATCGATGCTTACAGAGCCGCCGGTGACGTCGTAAAGACGGCAGATCAGTGACAGTAATGTCGACTTGCCCGATCCGGTAGACCCCACGACTGCGGTTGTGGCGCCAGGCCTTGCTGTCAGTGAAACATTCTGCAGCACAGGGCGATCAGCGCCGGGAAAACTGAATGTCGCTGTTTCCAAAGCGATTACGCCCGTAATGACCGCCGGCCGCCGGGGCCGTTCTGGGCTGACGATTTCCGGTTTGGTGGACAGCACAGCCGTGATGCGCCCGGCGCACACCGACGCGCGCGGAAGCATCGCGACGAACGTTGTCGCGATAGTCACCGCTATCAGGATCTGCATGAAGTAGGACAAGAACGCGATCAGTGACCCCACTTGCATCTGGCCCTCGTCGATACGCAGGCCGCCGAACCAGATCAGCGCGACACTGGAAACGTCGATGACGAGTGTGGTCGCGGGCAGTATCAACGCCTGCCAGCGGCCGACCTCGACCACCGTGGCCGACAGTGCTTGATTGGCATCGTCGAAGCGCTTGCGCTCGAACGGTTCCCGTGTGAAGGCCCGGATCACTCGCAACCCTGACAACTGATCTCGCAGTACCGTATTGAGATCGTCGATCAGGTTCTGCATGCGGGCAAAGACCGGCACGAGGTGCGACACGATCCAGTAGCTGGCGACCGCCAGCACCGGGACGCTGACCAGCAGCAGCCACGACAACTGGACGTCCTGACGCAGCGCCATGAAGATGCCGCCCACCCCCATGATCGGCGCGGTTACCAAGAGGGTGCATGTCATCTCGACGAACACTTCGATGTGCCAGACGTCGTTGGTGGTGCGCGTCAGCAGCGACGACGATCCGAACCGTCCGGTTTCCGACGCCGAAAAGCTCGTCACGTGGTGAAAGATTGCCGAGCGAAGGTCCCGGCCGAGCCCCAGCCCCGCCCGTGATCCCAAATACACCGCTCCGATCGAGCACACCACCTGCACTGCACTTATCGCCAACATCACGGCGCCCAACCGCAGGATGGTCGCGGTGTCGCCGTTGGCGACACCATCGTCGATGATCGCGGCGTTCACGGTCGGCAGATACAACAGGGCGAGGCTACTGATCACCTGGAGGAGCAGCACCGCAGCGACGTGCCACCGAAAGGGCAACACGAAACGCCACACGAGCGCCCGAAGCATTTCGTCACTCTCCCACAGGGTGGCCTGCGGACCGGATTGCCTGTTCGCTAGCGGTGCGTCGCAGGTTCATCTGGCGAATATTGATAACCCTGTTGACCCGCTTCACCTTGTTCATCGCTTTTAGCCCTGTTTCCATCGGCTTTTGCTAACGTCTGGCTTGCTGAGACGCCGTCTACGGCCTGCAGTGTCGTCACCGTTGAGAGAAGATGTGGTTATGGCGGTTTTTGTTAGCTATTCCAGTCGGGACAGGGCGCCGATTGAGCCGTTGTTGCGGGCGTTGCGTCGGGCACATGAGCAGGTGTGGTTCGACGAGGAGCTGGGCGGTGGGGAGGCGTGGTGGCGCACGATTCTTGACGAGATCCGCGCTTGTGATGTGTTCGTGGTGGCGTTGTCGAAGAACATGTTGGAGTCCAAGGCGTGTCAGGCTGAGTTGCGTTATGCCCAGGATTTGGGCAAGCCGATTCTGCCGGTTCAGGTGGGGCCGCTGGACAATATGCGAATCAACCTGCTGGCTCACATGCAGATGATCGATTATCGCGATCCTGATGTGGAGAGCGGAATCGAGTTGGTGTCGAGTGTGCATGCGCGGCGGGCGATGTCGCCGGCGTTGCCCGATCCGTTGCCTGAGGAGCCGCCGATACCGTTCGCGTATTTGATGCGGTTGGCGTCGACGATTTCTGATCCGTCGTCGTTGAATGCCCAGCAGCAGGCGACGTTGGTGGCCGAGTTGAAGGCCGGTTTGGACGAGGACGGCAACGACGCATCTGCGCGTCGTGACATCAGGCAGTTGTTGTGCATGTTGCGGGATCGTTCCGATGTGACCTGGCGTACCCGTACCGAGGTCGAGGCGGTGCTGGCGACGCTGGAGGAATCCGATGCGGCCGCCGCCCCGCCGACCGGAGCGCTTGAGGCGGCGGCTCCTGCTGGCCCGCCGCCGGCCGGGCCGCCTGCCGGTCCGCCGCAGGAGTTCACCGGGCCGCAGCCGACCTACCCGCCCGCGCCGGGATTTCACCCACCGGGGATGCCGCCACCGCCTCCGCCGGGATACGGCTTTGCCGGTGTCGGGCCGGGCGGGGCGGACAAGAAGGCCAAGTCGGGCAACAAAGGGCTGCTCATCGGTGGCGGTGTCGCGGCCGCGGTCATCGCCGTCATCGCCGTGGTGCTCGTCGTCGTCTTCACCGGCAAGCCCGACCCCGCACCACCACCACCGCCACCCCCGTCAACGGTGTCAGCAGCGGGCCTGACCGGACTGCTTCTGACGCCCGACGAAGTCAACTCGGTAGTCGGGGCTACAAAGCTGGAACCGGGCACTGTGTACGAGCAGCTGCAGACCGAGGAGCCGACGGTGTCCGACACGGCCTGTACCGGCTCGTTGTTCAGCGCCATCAAGTCGGTCTACCAGGGAAGTGGCTACAGCGCCGTTGTGGATCAGGCCCAGTGGAGCGGCGAGAGCACAGACCGCGACTACACCTGGATCTCGCAGACAGCGGTCACATTCCCGTCGGCCGAACAGGCAGACGCATTCCGCGGCACTTCGAAGGACGCATGGGAGGGATGTGACGGCAAAACCGTGACGGTGACCCAGGATGCCGACCACAACTACAACTGGACCCTCGGCAGCGTTACGGAAGGCGATTCACAGATCTCCCAGATGCAGACCCAGGAAGGCATGAGCGGCTACGCCTGCCAGCACGTCCTGCGCACGGTGTCCAATGTGGTCATCGAGACCGTTGCCTGCAATGACCGCATCACCGATGAGGCGGACCGCATGGCCGGCTTGATCGCCGACAAAGCCACTGAGTAAGCGCTCGAGCCGTGGCGGTTTTTGTTAGCTATTCCAGTCGGGACAGGGCGCCGATTGAGCCGTTGTTGCGGGCGTTGCGTCGGGCACATGAGCAGGTGTGGTTCGACGAGGAGCTGGGCGGTGGGGAGGCGTGGTGGCGCACGATTCTTGACGAGATCCGCGCTTGTGATGTGTTCGTGGTGGCGTTGTCGAAGAACATGTTGGAGTCCAAGGCGTGTCAGGCTGAGTTGCGTTATGCCCAGGATTTGGGCAAGCCGATTCTGCCGGTTCAGGTGGGGCCGCTGGACAATATGCGAATCAACCTGCTGGCTCACATGCAGATGATCGATTATCGCGATCCTGATGTGGAGAGCGGAATCGAGTTGGTGTCGAGTGTGCATGCGCGGCGGGCGATGTCGCCGGCGTTGCCCGATCCGTTGCCTGAGGAGCCGCCGATACCGTTCGCGTATTTGATGCGGTTGGCGTCGACGATTTCTGATCCGTCGTCGTTGAATGCCCAGCAGCAGGCGACGTTGGTGGCCGAGTTGAAGGCCGGTTTGGACGAGGACGGCAACGACGCATCTGCGCGTCGTGACATCAGGCAGTTGTTGTGCATGTTGCGGGATCGTTCCGATGTGACCTGGCGTACCCGTACCGAGGTCGAGGCGGTGCTGGCGACGCTGGAGGAATCCGATGCGGCCGCCGCCCCGCCGACCGGAGCGCTTGAGGCGGCGGCTCCTGCTGGCCCGCCGCCGGCCGGGCCGCCTGCCGGTCCGCCGCAGGAGTTCACCGGGCCGCAGCCGACCTACCCGCCCGCGCCGGGATTTCACCCACCGGGGATGCCGCCACCGCCTCCGCCGGGATACGGCTTTGCCGGTGTCGGGCCGGGCGGGGCGGACAAGAAGGCCAAGTCGGGCAACAAAGGGCTGCTCATCGGTGGCGGTGTCGCGGCCGCGGTCATCGCCGTCATCGCCGTGGTGCTCGTCGTCGTCTTCACCGGCAAGCCCGACCCCGCACCACCACCACCGCGTGCGCTGGTGGACAGTGCAGCTCTGGAGTCGATACTCCTGAGCCCCAACGATATTCACTCGATCGCAGGCAACTCGGATCTGGTCGCCACTGACGTGATGAAGCAGATGGATGACACCACGTTTGCCATGTCGAACCCGAACTGTGTGGGGTTGGTCGGCACCGCAATGAGGTCGACGTACGCAGGTAGCGGATACACATTTGTCAGGGACCAGGGCTTCTCGCTCGAAAAACCCCACATCTGGATGGCGCAAACCGCCGTCGTGTTTCCGTCCGCCGATCAGGCATCCGGCTTCTTGAAGACTTTGGCAGACAAGTGGGGCCGCTGTGCCGGTGACACTGTGACGCTCACGGCTGAAAGTAATACCGAGAGTTGGACTTTCGGTGAGCTGTCGAATAGTGATGCACAACTGAAGCAAGGGGCGACTGTGGAAGGAGCTGGCGATTATGCGTGCCAGCACGTCGTCCGTGCGGTATCCAACGCTGTGCTCGAGTCGGTGGCATGCACTGAGAGCGTCTCCGATGAGGCTGACCGCATCATCGACCAAATGGCCGACAACATGCCGACCTGACCCCGCACTGCCCGGCAGACGGGGTAGATGTTCGCTGTGGGAACCACGGTGCGGATGCGACCCGTGGGAATTGTTGCGGTGCCCGGCGCTGTTATTTGTGTCGCGACACGTCGTTCGATTCCAAGATTGACCAGTGATGTCCGTAGACTGAACGGGTCTACCCACCCCGCCCTGGGAGCAGCCATACCGTGACCGGCCAGCAGACCGATCCAGAACCCCGCGAAGAGTGTGGCGTATTCGGCGTCTGGGCGCCGGGTGAAGACGTCGCCAAGCTCACCTACTACGGCCTGTACGCCCTGCAGCATCGCGGGCAGGAGGCCGCGGGTATCGCGGTCGCCGACGGCTCCCAGGTGCTGGTCTTCAAGGATCTCGGGCTGGTCAGCCAGGTCTTCGACGAGCCGACGCTGGCCGCGATGGAAGGCCACGTCGCCATCGGACACTGCCGCTACTCGACCAGCGGCTCTACCACCTGGGAAAACGCTCAGCCGGTGTTCCGGAACACCTCGGCGGGTACCGGCGTCGCGCTCGGCCACAACGGCAATCTGGTCAACGGCACCGAGCTCGCCACCCGTGCGCGTGAAGCGGGGCTGATCGGCACGCCGCGGCGCACCCGCTGCCACCACGGACTCCGACATCCTTGGCGCATTGCTGGCGCACGGCGCCGCCGACGCCACGCTGGAGCAGGCCGCGCTCGAACTGCTACCGACAGTGCGCGGCGCGTTCTGTCTGACGTTCATGGACGAGAACACCCTCTATGCGGCCCGCGACCCCTATGGCGTGCGGCCGTTGTCGTTGGGGCGGCTCGACCGCGGCTGGGTCGTTGCGTCGGAGACGGCGGCGCTCGACATCGTCGGCGCCTCGTTCGTCCGCGACATCGAGCCTGGCGAGCTGCTGGCCATCGACGCCGACGGCGTGCGCTCCACCCGCTTCGCCAACCCCGAACCGAAGGCCTGCGTCTTCGAGTACGTCTACCTGGCCCGTCCCGACAGCACCATCGCCGGCCGTTCGGTACACGGCACCCGCGTCGATATCGGCCGTCGGCTGGCCCGCGAGAAGCCCGTCGAGGCGGATCTGGTGATCGGCGTGCCGGAGTCGGGCATCCCGGCAGCCGTCGGTTATGCGCAGGAGTCCGGCATCCCCTACGGGCAGGGCCTGATGAAGAACGCCTACGTCGGGCGCACGTTCATCCAGCCGTCGCAGACCATCCGACAGCTCGGCATCCGGCTCAAGCTCAACCCGCTCAAGGAAGTGATCCGCGGTAAGCGACTGATCGTCGTCGACGACTCCATCGTCCGCGGCAACACGCAGCGGGCGCTGATCCGGATGCTGCGGGAGGCCGGCGCCGTCGAGGTGCACGTGCGCATCGCCTCGCCGCCCGTGAAATGGCCGTGCTTCTACGGCATCGACTTCGCCACCCCGGCCGAGCTGATCGCCAACGCCGCAAGCACCGGAGACGACGTGAGCGAGATGCTCGAGGGGGTGCGGCACGCGATCGGCGCCGACACACTCGGCTACATCAGCCAGCACGGCATGGTCGCCGCCACCGAACAGCCCGCCTCGAGGTTGTGCACGGCGTGCTTCGACGGCCACTATCCGATCGAGTTGCCGGGCGAAACGGCCTTGGGCAAGAACGTGATTGAGCACATGCTGACCAACGCCGCGCGCAGTGGCATCCCGCTCACCGCCGACAACGACAACGCCTCGGCGCTTCGCAGGCCTTAATCCCGTCCGACGTGCGCCCAGTGTGGATCGCTGGGCAACGGCCCGCGCGCCAACGCGTTGGCGACCGCATCCCGGTACCCGATCAGCCCGTTGGCGCGGCGGTTTGATGACGGTGTCGATCTCGTGCTCGTTCATCACCGCATCGACTTCGAGGGACTCGATCAACGGACGGGCGAGGCCGGTGGGCATCGGGGTGACGAGTCCGATCCACAGGCTGGCGATCGTCGGTGTCAGGAAGGGAATTGCGACGATCAGCCGTCGGCGTAGGCCCGCCTCTTCGGCATAGACCTGCATCGCATCGCCGTATTCAAGGACGTCCGGCCCGCCGACGTCCCAGGTGCGCGAGGTAGGTACGGCGGCGGTGGCGGCGCCGGCCAGGTAGTGAAGGACGTCGTCGATCGCGATCGGCTGGATCTTGTTGTGCACCCACTTCGGAGTGGTCATCGCGGGCAGCCGGTTGGTGATGTGCCGCATCATGTCGAACGACGCCGAGCCGGAGCCGACCACGATCCCGGCCTGCAGGACGACGGTTTCGATGCCGGACTCGATCAGGATGTCGCCGACCGCGGTCCGCGACTGTAGATGCGGCGACAGCTTGACTCCCGGCGGGTGCAGCCCGCCCAGATAGACCATGCGTTTCACGCCCGCCCGCTGCGCCGCGGCGACGACGTTGTGCGCCGAGCGGGCTTCCGCGTCGACGAAGTCGGACGAGGTGCCCATCGAATGCACCAGGTAGTAGACGACATCCATGCCGTCGAACGCCGCGGTGAGGGAATCGGGGTCGTCGAGGTCGCCCCGGGCCACCTCGACGTCGATCGCGCCACGGGACGTCGTCGAGTTTGTCGGGATTGCGCGCCATCGCCCGCACTGTGTGGCCGTCGTCGAGCAACTTCGGTATCAGTCGACCGCCGACATAACCGGTCGAGCCCGTCACCAAACAGCGCATTTCGTCAGTCGACACCCACGCCGGATGCCCTATTCGGGGTCAGGCAAACCCGCAGCCGGGATCGGGCGCATCCACCGACAGCGGCGTGCCCGCGGGCTGGATGTAGAGCACCCACATCACCAACGGCCCGGGCCCGAGGTTGCGGCCGATATGCACGTTGTTTGCTCCGCTGGCTTCGGTGATCGGCGCCCCGGTCGGATAGACACCGTCGACGGTGCAGTTCGCCGCATCGTGGGTGAGCGTGCCCTCGCGGATGAGACCGTAGATCCGCCCGTTGTGGTAGTGCCAGCCGGTGCTGCCACCTGGTGCGATGGTGATCTCCCGGGTGATGTAGTCGATCCCGTCGACCGTTGACTGCCGAGATCGTGGTCGCCTCAACGCCGGCCGACGGTGTTGCGGACACCGTGGCGGGCGTCGCGATGGTGGCCGTGGCCGTTAGAACCGCCGCCGGCAGCGGCGTCAACCAGCGAACAAGTTTCATGGTCGGTCACGTTGTCACATCGAACGGCGATCACACCGGGGACTCGCCACGAAATGCACCGGCCAAGCTGGTTACCTCGCCGCGGTGAACACCGGTAGCCTTGGTCGCGATGACCGAACGCGCCGAACCTGTCGGCATCTCCTACGCGTCGGCCGGGGTCGACATCGAAGCCGGCGACCGAGCCGTTGAACTCCTCAAACCGCTCGCCAAGAAGGCCACCAGGCCCGAGGTGCGCGGCGGTCTTGGCGGTTTCGCCGGCCTGTTCGCATTGCGTGGCGGCTATCGCGAACCGGTGCTGGCGTCCTCGACCGACGGCGTCGGCACCAAGCTGGCTGTCGCCCAGGCGATGGACAAGCACGACACCGTCGGGATCGACCTCGTCGCGATGGTCGTCGACGACCTCGTGGTGTGTGGCGCCGAACCCCTGTTCCTGCAGGACTACATCGCGGTCGGCCGCACGGTCCCCGAGCGCATCGGCGAACTGGTCTCCGGAATCGCGAACGGCTGCGTGATGGCCGGCTGCGCGCTGCTCGGCGGCGAGACTGCCGAGCATCCCGGCCTGATGTCGCCCGACCACTACGACATCTCGGCCACCGGCGTCGGCGTCGTCGAGGCGGACGACGTGCTCGGGCCCGACCGGGTCAAACCCGGCGACGTGCTCATCGCGATGTCCTCGACCGGCCTGCATTCCAACGGCTATTCGCTGGCCCGCAAGGTCCTGCTGGAGATCGACCGGATGAACCTCGCCGGGCATGTCGAGGAGTTCGGCCGTTCACTCGGCGAAGAGCTGCTGGAGCCGACGCGCATCTATGCCAAGGATTGCCTGGCGCTCACCGCTGAAACGCAGGTCCGCACCTTCTGCCATGTCACGGGCGGCGGGTTGGCGGGCAACCTGGAACGGGTCGTCCCGCAGGGCCTGCTGGCCGAGATCGACCGTGGGACATGGACGCCCGCGCCGGTGTTCGGGATGATCGCCCAGCGCGGCCGTATCGAACGTGCCGAGATGGAGAAGACGTTCAACATGGGTATCGGCATGGTCGCCGTCGTCGCGCCCGAGGACACCGACCGCGCACTGGCGGTGCTGACCGCCCGGCACCTGAAGTGTTGGACGCTGGGAACCGTCCAGAAGGGCGGGAAAGACGGCCCACGAGCCAAACTCGTGGGCCAGCATCCCCGGTTTTAAGGGACTAGCGTCGCCAGTCGTCCTCGTCGGCGACGACGTCATCGGCAAAGCCGTCCGTGCCGTTGAGTTCGTCAGCGCCCGCCAGCTCGCGCTGAAGCCGCTCGAAATCGGTCTGCGGTGAGCTGTATTTGAGCTCACGTGCAACCTTGGTCTGCTTTGCCTTCGCCCGGCCGCGGCCCATTGGGGGTACCCCCTCGCGCAATAACGGAGCGGCCCAATTATTAGGCGGCTCCGATCTGTGTGTCTTTGTCGTCCTGCCAACACTTTACCGTGCCTGGCTGCAGTGCGCTGGCAGGCCCGTCCGTAGGGGCGGAGCGTGGAGGTGAGGGAGTACGCGCGTCAGCGCGCACGGCCGCGGAGTTGATCCACCGCCAGCCGTCCCGCTCCTGTGGCGTCGGGGGGCGGCATCGAGTCGGCGTCGATCACGGCCGCGACCTGCGCCTCGCCCCCGGTGGTCAACTCGGTGTCGGCGGGCAGCCCCCGCTTGAGCAGGGCCAGCGCGATCGGACCCTCGTCGACGTGGTCCACCACGGTGCCGAGACGACCGACGGCCCGTCCGCCCGCAAGGACGGGGTCGCCGGTCGCGGGTCGATCCGATGAGCCGTCGAGATGCAGAACGACCAGCATGCGCGGCGGTTTGCCCAGGTTATGGACCCGCGCAACGGTTTCCTGGCCGCGATAGCAGCCCTTGTCCAAGTGCACGGCCGTACCGATCCACCCGACTTCGTGGGGGATTGTGCGTTCGTCGGTGTCGACACCCAGCCTGGGCCGCTTCGCGGCGACGCGGTGCGCCTCGTAGGCCCACACGCCGGCCGGCCGCACCCCGGCGTCGATGAGGCGCTGGCGCCATTCGGCGGCCTGGCCACGGGGTACCACCAGGTCGAGGGCGATTTCCGGGCCGGGCATACGGCGGAGGAATCCGCCGCCGCTCAGCGCCACGGCCGAGTTTTGCGCCGGTAGCGAATCCACCCCCAGCACCGTCAGCACCGCCGCGTCCGCAAGCCGCGGGCCGAGCAGCGACAACACCGCCAGGTCGGCGGGCTCCACCACGACGTCGGACCAGAACACCATCTTGCGCAGGTAGGCCAGCAGCGGTTCGCCGCGCCACGGTTCGGTGTCGAGGTACGTGACGTCGCCGAGCTCGGTCTGGATCCAGTGATCTTCGACACGGCCCTGTCCGTCGAGGCTCAGATTCTCGGTCACGGTGCCGTCGGGCAGGTCGCTGACGTGCTGGGTGGAGATGTGTGCAGCCACGACTTGCGGTCGGCACCGGTCAGCGTGATGACCGCCCGGTGCGACCGGTCCACCACGACGGCCTCGTCGGCCGCAGCGCGCTGCTCGCCGAACGGGTCGCCGTAATGCCACGCGACGCCGGCGTCGGGACCGGTGTCGGGGGCGGGCACTGCTGACATGCCTCAACACTACGACTCTGCTCTTCGCCAGTCCTCGCAAGCGGGCGGTGCCCCTACATCGCCGGCGCTACGCTTCTGGCCATGGCGAGCCAACCCGCCGTCGTGGTCACGCTCGACGGCGAACTGCACGATCCGGCGGCCCCGCTGCTGCATGCCGACGATCTGGCCGCCGTCCGCGGCGACGGCGTCTTCGAGACGCTGCTCATCCGCGACGGCCGGCCCTGTCTGCTGGAGGCCCATCTGGACCGGCTGACCCAGTCGGCGCGGATGACCGACCTGCCCGCACCCGACCGACAGCGGTGGCGGGCGGCGGTCGAGGTCGGCGTGGCGGCCTGGAACGCCGGCGGCAGGGGCGAGGGGGTGCTGCGGCTGGTGTACAGCCGCGGGCGGGAGAGCGGCTCGCCGCCGACGGCGTACGCGACCATCGGCGCGCTGGCGGCCCGGGTGGCCGATGCACGCGACAACGGCGTGGCGGCGTTGACCCTGGCCCGCGGGCTGTCCGCCGAGGGCACCGTCGACATGCCGTGGCTGCTGGCGGGCGCGAAGACGCTGTCGTACGCGGTGAACATGGCCGCGTTGCGGCACGCCGAGCGGCACGGTGCGGGCGACGTGATCTTCGTCGGTGCCGACGGGTACATCCTCGAGGGGCCGCGCTCCACGGTGGTGATCGCCACCGAGCTCGACGGGAACCTGGCGCTGCTGACCCCGCCGCCGTGGTACCCGATCCTGCGCGGAACGACCCAGCAGGCGTTGTTCGAGGTGGCCAGGAACAAGGGCTACGACTGCGACTACCGGGCGCTTGCGTCCTGCGGATCTATTTGCGGCGCAAGGGGTTTGGCTGGTATCGAGCATCACGCTTGCGGCCCGGGTGCACACGCTGGACGGCAAACTGCTCCGACCCGCGCCGTTGGCAGGCGAAGTCGCCGAACTCGTCGACGCCGCGATCGTCTGCGACCGCTGAGCAGGCTGGCGAGGACTTCGACCGCGGCGGTTCGGGTGAATCGTGACCTCGAGTCGAACCTACCGCTCAGGGCTCAACACGGCGCGACTGCCTATCCCCCAACCGAACTCACCCAACCCGGGACGCGGCGATCGTCGGCGGCCGCTGAGAAAATCGCTTGTCGCTCCTTCCTGCGCGAGTACGGTCGCTCGTACACAGGGAAGGAGGTGGTCCGAGAAATTGAATGACTTATGGACATGTGAGGTGGCTGCGAGCTAGCAGCGCCAGGGGACTCACCCGCCGCGCGCGCTGGCGAATTCCCCGCAGTCACCCGGCCCCCGAGCCCTCGGTTTTTGTCCGACCAGAACAACGGCTCGGGGGCCGCACCATGTCTGGACCATGGTCAACGGCACCTAGGTGATGGCGCCCGATGCGCCGGTGCTGGGCTAGCCAGCGGGGCCGGGGGCCAGCGACGAGCAGGCCTGCATCGCCTCGTGCCACTTCGCCTCGGGCACCCCCGGTGGCGGTCCGACGGCCGGGCCAGGCGCAGTGGGCACCCCGTGCTCGCTCAAGCAATGCGCCAGAGAGCCGTGGCCGGTCGGCGTGGCCCCCGACACGCCAGTGGTGGGCTGTTCGGCAGGCGGGCTCGACGAACACCCCGCCAGAACTCCCGCCGCGGTGACGCCCGCGGCCAGCCATGAGATGCGCACTAGCCGACGAACCGCGACAGCCGGGCGGACAGATGCGGCACCAGGCCGCCGTCGGCGTCGACCCGCTCCTCGACGTAGGCCAGATCGCCGCCCTCGACGATGCCGTAGAGCCGCTTGGCGCCGCCGACCAGCATCCCGGACTTGCTGCGGGCCAGCGCATCGGTGACCAGCTCCCACGACGACTGGTTCAGCGGGCGGCCGTAGAACAGCTCGACATAGCCGGCGGAGTGGGCGAGCAGCAGCTCGATGGCCTGGGACTCGGACGGGTCCGCGGGATCGTCGACGAACCGCCAGAAACCCGATTCCCGCAGCGCGGGCGCGTCGTACTCGCCCGACTCGGTCAGCCGCCACGAGCGGGCCTCCCAGATCAGGTAGTCGCCGCCGTCGTGGCTGACCGACGATCTGCTGGCCGAACCGGTAGTCGCCGTCGGATCCACGGCCCTCGCCCTCCCCGCGCCACACCCCGACCAGCGGCAGCAGGGCCAGCAGCGCGTCGTTGAGGTTCGCGCCTTCCCGGAGATTGGCGGTGTCGGACGGCGCCGGCAGGTCCGTCGAATACCGGGATGTTGCGCGCAGCGGTGGTTTTCGCCCGTTCGGCTGCCGCTGCGACTGCGTCGTCGCCGGAGGTCACGACTCGTCGGTGATCAGCCGGTACAGCGTGTACAGCGCGAACCAGGTAATGACCACGACCGCGGCGACCAGCATGATCTCGAAGAACAGCACCACGGCGTCGAGTCTAGTTGCCGGTGGCCGACGAGGTGCGGTCAGGCTGAGCCGACCGCCTAGCTCCACGCGCGATCGTCGCTAGGCGACCTTGACGTCGACCTCGTGGATGCCTGCGCCGGACGGCGCCACGCTGGCGTCGCCGTTGCCTGCAGGCGACAGCGCACGCAGCGTCCACGTGCCCGGGGCGGCGAAGAACCGGAAGTCACCGGTGGCCGACGCGACGACCTCCGCGGTGAACTCGTCGGAGGAGTCCAGCAGACGCACGAACGCGCCGCCGACCGCCTGACCCGCGCCGTCGACGACGCGGCCGGTGATCACCGTCTCCTTCTCGAGGTCGACGCCTGGCGGGCAACGTCAGGCCTTGCTTCGGTGCAGAGCACATATCAACTTCCCAACTCGATCGGGGCCCCCACCAGGGAGCCGTATTCCGTCCAACTGCCGTCGTAGTTCTTGACGTTCTCGTGTCCCAGCAGCTCCTGCAGCACGAACCAGGTGTGCGACGAACGCTCACCGATGCGGCAGTAGGCGATGGTCTCCTTCTGCCCGTCCAGCCCGGCCTCGGCGTACAGCTTGGCCAGGTCGTCGTCGGACTTGAAGGTGCCGTCCTCGTTGGCCGCCTTGCTCCACGGAACGTTGATGGCGCCGGGGATATGCCCCGGCCGCTGGCTCTGCTCCTGCGGCAGGTGGGCCGGGGCGAGGATCTTGCCGGAGAACTCGTCGGGGGAGCGCACGTCGACCAGGTTCTTGTCGCCGATGGCGGCGATGACCTCGTCGCGGAACGCCCGGATGGTGTTGTCGGGCGCCTTGGCCGTGTAGCTGGTGGCCGGCCGGTCGCGGCACGTCCGTGACCAGCGGGCGGCCGTCGAGCTCCCACTTCTTGCGGCCGCCGTCGAGCAGCTTGACGTTGTCGTGGCCGTACAGCTTGAAGTACCAGTAGGCGTACGCGGCGAACCAGTTGTTGTTGCCGCCGTAGAGGATCACGGTGTCGTCGTTGCTGATGCCCTTGTCCGACAGCAGCTTCGAGAACTGCTGGGCGTCGACGAAGTCGCGCTTGACCTGGTCCTGCAGTTCGGTCTTCCAGTCCAGCCTGACGGCGCCTGCGATGTGCCCGCCTTCGTAGGCGCTGACGTGTCCTCGTCGACCTCGACGAAGACGGTGTTCGGCGCGTCGAGATTGCTCTCGGCCCAGTCGGTGGTGACCAGGACGTCGGAGCGTGCCATGTATGGAATCCTTTCGGTTGCTTTGGTTTTGAAGCGTTATGCGGGCGACGGCGCGCTTGGGTTCTTTCGAAATCGTGCGACGAGCGGATAGATCTGGCAGCCCAGGCAGATGCCGAAGGCCGCATTGAGGAACGCCGCGATGAGGGCGAACCCGGTGGCGATGAGGCCGAGCAGCGGGACGCCGGCGGCGAAGCCGATGGCGCCCGACGACGGCGAACACGAAGCCGACCAGCTGCGCGAACTTCAGCGGCGGCACAGGTTCCTTCTCGGTGACCGGCCCGAGCCGCGGAGCGACGAGGCGCTGGAAAATCAGGCCGTAGGGATGTTGCCGCGGCCCGCGCCAGGCGCCGATCGCGAACACGACGGCCTGCACGCCGAGGATCACGGCCGCCGCTGCGGCAGCTGACGGCGGACACGAGCAGCGTCGCAATGATCACGACGGTGGTCACCCAGGCGGCGAACCGAGGGCCGCGCACGTCCACTTGGTCCGGTGCGGCGGTCTGCGTGCTGGTCGACATGAGTGTACTCCTGTTGCATTGGATGGGCTGGATTGCGAGCAGGCCGCAAGACGGTCGCTCCGAGCGCGGCGCGAAGAACGGCGCGGCTGCCTCAGCAGCTACAACAACAACAGCAAGAACCCGCGACGCGGCACAGATCGACTGCGCGGCGCTTGGTGAGCATCGGCTCAAGGCGGGCGGACACGTCGGACAGCTTACCCAATGACATGGTGATCAAGCCAACAGCGGTTCGAGCGCCGACCGCAGGTCAGCGGCCTTGGGGACGCCGTGAGTGCGGTAGCGGGGGCGCCCGCCTGCGTCGAAGATGATCGTGGTCGGAAGCGACAGCACCGAAAGCCGCCGCGCCGCCTCCGGATTGGCGTCCATGTCGATCTCCACGTGGGCGACCTCGGGCAGCTCGTCGCACACCGCCTCGACCACCCGCCGCACCCCGGCGCACGGCCCGCACCACACCGCGCTGAAGTGCACGACCGTCGGCCCGGTGTCGGACAACCCCAGATCGCTGGTGTCGACGTTGGCGGCGTCGTCGCTCGCCTTGAGCAGCCCGGCGCGCAACGTGAGCAGCCGGCCGACCACGTACGCCACCCCCAGCGCGGCGACGAGCACCGTGATCGCGAGCACCCATGATGAGCTCATGACAGATTGAACTCGTCGAGGGCGATGGTTACTCCCTCGGCGATGCCCTCGATGATGATGTCGGAGCCGCGGGCGCCCTCGGCGGTCGGCGCCAGCCCGAACGGCAGCTTCTGGCCGGGCATGCGGGTCGAGAACGCCGCCAGCACCGCCGCCTTCTTGTCGTCGGGCACCGGCTGGTCGGCGGTGCCCGGACCGGTCAGCACGCCGGTGGCGGTCAGCACCAGCGTGGTCTGGTCGGGCCCGGCGACCGACAGGTCCACCGCGATGCTGACCTTCTCGTCGAAGCCCGCCTTCTTGGGAGTGCCGGTGAACACCAGCCCGCGATTGCTCGAGATGCCCGACTCGGTGGTCCCGCCGGTGGCGTCGTTGGTCTCCCGCGTCGGCGCCTCGACCAACAGGTCCGGGATCCCCATGAACCGGCCGACGTGCGTCGAGTCGATGATGATGCGGCTCTCCGCCTTGCCGACCGGCAGCTTGGCGTCGGGGCTGATCAGCCACGACGCATCGGCGAGGTCGATCGAATGCAGCGTGGCCTCCAGCGAGGCCTTCCCGACGACGGCGTGATCGACGCCGTTGGCCCTGATCTCCACCTCGTCGTAATGGCGGTCGGCCGCCTGCGGGATGAACGGGAAGCCGAGGATCGCCACCGACGGGTCGTAGCCCAGGTTTGCGGCGGTGCGCACGCTCCTGGCCAGGCGATATTCGGCGTAGATGGCCGCTCCGAAATCAGCGCCGACAGCGCCGACGACGACAGCGGTCGCGGTCGCCAGCACACCGATCAGCAGCTTTCGCACCCGCACATTCTGGCCCACGAGCACCGAATAGACCGGCTTGACGCAGCTGACCAGCAAGTGACGCGCTATCGTTAGGTGACTATCGGCCGGGTAACGGCCATATGTCAGGCATGAATCTGGGAAGTCACCGACCGACATTGTTGTCAAGGCGTGGTCCCTTGGCTTCTGGAGGGCCAGTTGGATCTACTGCTACTGACCGTCGATCCCCGTCCTGAATCCGTCCTGCCGTCGCTGGCGCTGCTGCCGCACAACGTGCGTACCGCGCCGACCGAGGTTTCGTCGCTGCTGGAGGCCGGCACCGCGGACGTGGCGATCGTCGACGCGCGCACCGATCTGGCCGCCGCCCGCGGGCTGTGCCGGCTCCTCGGCACGACCGGCACATCGGTTCCGGTGGTGGCCGTGGTCAACGAGGGCGGCCTGGTGGCGGTCAACGTCGAGTGGGGGCTCGACGAGATCCTGCTGCCGGGCACCGGCCCCGCCGAGATCGACGCCCGGCTGCGGCTGCTGGTGGGCCGCCGCGGCGGCGCCGCCAATCAGGAGAACGCGGGCAAGATCAGCCTCGGCGAGCTGGTGATCGACGAAGGCACCTACACCGCACGACTGCGCGGCCGGCCGCTCGACCTGACATATAAGGAATTCGAGCTGCTGAAGTACCTCGCGCAGCATGCGGGCCGGGTGTTCACCCGCGCGCAGCTGCTCCAGGAGGTGTGGGGCTACGACTTCTTCGGCGGCACCCGCACGGTCGACGTTCACGTGCGGCGGCTGCGCGCCAAGCTGGGCACGGAGTACGAGTCGTTGATCGGCACCGTGCGCAACGTCGGCTACAAGGCGGTTCGGCCCGCGCGTGGGCGGCCGTCGGCGACGGGTTCGGATTTGCCCGACGACATCGACGATGCGGGCTACGACGCCGCCCCTGACGCCGTGCCGGAGTCGCTGGCCGACCCGCTGCGCAGTCAGTGACTTCGTCGATCGGCTGGCGAGCCGGTCTTTCCGACGACGATCAGGGCCGAATTCGCAAGTTGATCGCGGCGGCCAAGGACGTCGACGGCGTCGCGCCCGTCGGCGATCAGGTTCTGCGCGAACTGCCCAACGACCGCACCAAGCACCTGCTCGCCGTCGAGGGTGACGAGGAGGTGACCGGCTACCTGAACCTCGCGCCTGCCGCCACCGAGGCCCCGGCGATGGCCGAACTCGTGGTGCACCCGCACGCCAGGCGGCGCGGGATCGGCTCCGCGATGGCGCGTACCGGTCTGTCCGAGGCCGGCGCAGGCGGCCGCATCTGGGCGCACGGCAACCTCGAGCCGGCCCGAGCGACGGCGGCCGCGCTGGGCCTCGTCGCCGTGCGTGAGCTGCTGCAGATGCGCCGGTCCCTCATCGATCTTCCGGACGTGAGCGTTCCCGACGGCATGCGCATCGCGACCTACTCAGGACCCGCCGACGACGCCGAACTGCTGCGCGTCAACAATGCCGCGTTCGCGTGGCATCCGGAGCAGGGCGGGTGGACGGACGCCGATCTCGACGAGCGCCGCCGCGAGCCGTGGTTCGACCCCGACGGCCTGTTCATGGCCGTCGATGAGGCCACCGGCAAGCTGCTGGGCTTCCACTGGACGAAGGTGCACACCGACGATCTGGGCGAGGTCTACGTCGTCGGCGTGGACCCCGCCGCGCAGGGCCGCGGCCTCGGCGCCGCGCTCACTCTGATCGGCCTGCACCACCTCGCCGAGCGGCTGTCCGAAAGTGAACAGCCAACGGTGATGCTTTACGTTGAGGCAGATAACTCGGCGGCCGTAAAGACCTATCGACGACTGGGTTTCGAGGTCTACGGAGTCGACACCGCATACGCGGCCCCATCTGTGGACTAGCTGCACCTGTTCACCTCCCGTTCACTTTCCATCCGTTCGGTGTTCCCTGCGGCCGCATACGTTGCCGGGGAGTTCAAAGCCGTCGAATCGAAAGTGGAGATAAGTGAAGCTCAACAGCATTGGCAAGAGCGCTGGCACGCCGTTCGGAGTGATCCTGTCGGTGGCGGCGATCGCCACTCTGACGCTGTCCGCCTGCGGCAGCGACAACAACGCCGGAACGTCGTCGAGCATCCGCTGCAAGTGGGTCGGCGGCCGCATCCGCTGCCGACTGCGCCGGCAAGAACTCGCTCACTGGCGAGGGTTCGACGGCTCAGCAGAACGCGATCGCGGAGTTCAACAAGGTGTGGGGCCAGACCTGCTCGGGCAAGACGCTGGCCTACAACCCGACCGGTTCGGGCGCGGGTGTCGATCAGTTCATCGCCAAGCAGGTCGACTTCGCGGGCTCCGACTCCGCGCTCGCCGACGATCAGACCGCCAAGGCCGCCGAGCGCTGCGGCGGCAACCCGGCGTGGAACCTGCCGCTGGTGTTCGGCCCGGTCGCGATGGCCTACAACGTCGAGGGCGTCGACAAGCTCACCGTGAACGCCGACGTGCTGGCCAAGATCTTCCAGGGCCAGATCAAGAAGTGGAACGACCCGGCGATCGCGGCGCTGAACAGCGGCGCCACCCTGCCCGACGCCGACATCAAGCCGATCTACCGGTCGGACTCGTCGGGCACCACCGACAACTTCCAGAAGTACCTGGCGGCTGCCGCTCCGCAGAGCTGGACCAAGGGCGCGGGCAAGGAGTTCCAGGGCGGCGCCGGTGAGGGCGCGCAGAAGTCGTCGGGTGTCGTGCAGGCCATCCAGGCCACTCCCGGCTCGATCGGCTACGTCGAGAAGAGCCCGGCCGCGGCGGCGGGTCTGACGAATCGCGGACATCGACAGCGGAGCCGGCGCGGTCGCCCTGAGCGACGACGTCCACCCAGGCCGCGGTGGCGGCAGCGAAGTTCAAGGCCGACGGCATGGACCTGGCGCTGGATCTGGACGCGCTGTACGCGAGCAAGGAAGCCGGCGTCTACCCGTTGATGCTGGCGACCTACGAGATCGTCTGCAGCAAGGGCTACGACGCCGACACCGCTGCCGCGGTGAAGTCGTTCCTGACGGTTTCGGCCAACCAGGGCCAGGCCAACCTGTCGGCCGCCGGCTACGTCCCGCTGCCGGACTCGTTCAAGGAGCGCCTGCTCAAGTCCGTCGATGCAATTGCTTAGTTACCTGGTGCGTCCAGCACGATTGCAGTGTGAGGATGGGTGGTGCCGGGACCGATGACCGATAGGCTCGATGTGACCGACGCCAGTGGGCTGCCGAACCCAGCCGACGCGGGGTCGGGTGAAGTGATCGCTTCACCCTTCCCTGAGCCTGAACCGATCTCCACCGACCCCTCCAAGGGGGCGAAGGTCCGGCTGGGCGACCGGATCTTCCGCGGGCTGTCCGAGGGCTCCGGCATCCTCATCGTCGTCCTCATCGCGGCGATCGGCTTCTTCCTGCTGTGGCGGGCGATCCCGGCGCTGGCCCGCAACGAGGAGAACTTCTTCCTCTACAACGGGAACTGGATCACCACCGACACCTCGGCGATGCACTTCGGCATCCTCGACCTGCTGCAGGTCACGGTGTTCGTGTCGGTGTTCGCGCTCATCCTCGCGATGCCGGTGGCGCTTGGCATCGCGATCTTCCTGACGCAGTACTCGCCCCGGCGCCTCGCCGGTCCGCTGGCCTACATGGTCGACCTGTTGGCGGCGGTGCCGTCGATCGTCTACGGCGTCTGGGGTCTGTACGTTCTGGCGCCGGTGCTCAAGCCATTTGCGTTGTGGCTCAACGAGAATCTCGGATGGCTGTTCCTGTTCAAGACCGGCACCGCATCGGTGGCGGGCGGCGGCACCATCTTCACCGCGGGCATCGTGCTGGCGGTGATGATCCTGCCGATCATCACCGCGGTCACCCGCGAGGTGTTCATCCAGACGCCGCGCGGCCATATCGAGGCGGCACTGGCGCTCGGCGCCACCCGCTGGGAGGTCGTGAAGACCACGGTGCTGCCGTTCGGCCTGTCCGGCTACATCAGCGGGTCGATGCTCGGCCTCGGCCGCGCGCTTGGCGAGACGATCGCGCTGCTGATCATCCTGCGCGGCACCCAGACGGCGTTCGGATGGTCGCTGTTCGACGGCGGCTACACGTTCGCCAGCAAGATCGCCGCCACCGCAAGTGAATTCAACGACCAGTACAAGGCGGGTGCCTACATCGCGGCCGGCCTGGTGTTGTTCGTGCTGACCTTCGTGGTGAACTCGCTGGCCCGGGCCGCGGTCGCCAGAAAGGGCGCGAAATGACGTCGACGCTGGACCGCCCGGTCAAGGCGCCCACCTTCCAGGGCGTCAGTGCCCGCCGCAAGCTGACCAACAACTTCGCGACCGTGCTGGTCACGCCTGTCGGTGTTGATCGCGCTGGTACCGCTGATCTGGGTGCTGTTCTCGACGATCGTCAAGGGCATCAACGCGATCACGTCGGCCGACCTGGTTCACCCACTCGCAGGCCGGGATGACGACCTTCTCCGCCGGGTGGCGGCGTCTATCACGCCATCGTCGGCACGCTCCTGCAGGGCTTCGTGTGCGCGGTCATCTCGATCCCGATCGGCATCTTCGTCGCGGTCTATCTGGTCGAGTACGGCGGCGGAACCCGGCTCGGCAAGTTGACCACGTTCATGGTCGACATCCTCACCGGTGTTCCGTCCATCGTGGCGGCGCTGTTCATCTACGCGCTCTGGGTCGCCACCCTCGGCTTTCAGAGGTCGGGCTTCGCGGTCTCGCTCGCGTTGGTGCTGTTGATGATTCCGGTCATCGTGCGGGCCACCGAGGAGATGCTGCGCATCGTCCCGATGGACCTGCGCGAGGCCAGTTATGCACTGGGCGTGCCGAAGTGGAAGACGATCGCTGCGAATCGTCATTCCGACTGCGCTGTCGGGCATCGTGACGGGCATCATGCTGGCGCTGGCCCGCGTCATGGGCGAGACGGCCCCGCTGCTGATCCTCGTCGGCTACGCGCAGGCGATGAACTTCGACATGTTCGCGGGCTTCATGGGATCGCTGCCCGGCATGATGTACGACCAGATCTCGGCGGGTGCGGGCGCCAATGTGGTGCCGACCGATCGGCTCTGGGGTGCGGCGCTGACGCTGATCCTGTTGATCGCCATTCTCAACATCGGGGCGCGCCTCGTCGCCAAGATCTTTGCCCCCAAGAAGGTTTAGGAGCTTCTCATGGCCAAGCGGTTGGATCTCAAGGACGTCAACATCTACTACGGCTCGTTCCACGCCGTGGCGGATGTGGCGCTGGCCGTTCAACCCCGCAGCGTGACGGCCTTCATCGGCCCGTCCGGCTGCGGCAAGTCGACGGTGCTGCGCACACTGAACCGCATGCACGAGGTGATCCCCGGCGCCCGCGTCGAGGGTTCGGTGCTGCTCGACGGCGAGGACATCTACGGCGCCGGCGTCGACCCTGTCGGCGTGCGCAAGACCATCGGCATGGTGTTCCAGCGCCCGAACCCGTTCCCCACCATGTCGATTCGCGACAACGTGGTCGCCGGGCTGAAGCTGCAGGGCGTGCGCAGCAAGAAGACCCTCGACGAGGTCGCCGAGCGCTCGCTGAAGGGCGCCAACCTGTGGACCGAGGTCAAGGACCGCTTGGACAAGCCGGGCGGCGGACTGTCCGGCGGTCAGCAGCAGCGGCTGTGCATCGCCCGTGCGATCGCCGTGCAGCCCGACGTGCTGCTCATGGACGAGCCGTGCTCGGCGCTCGACCCGATCTCCACGCTGGCGATCGAGGACCTGATCGCGGAGCTCAAGCAGGACTTCACGATCGTGATCGTCACGCACAACATGCAGCAGGCCGCCCGGGTGAGCGACCAGACCGCGTTCTTCAATCTCGAGGCCACCGGCAAGCCGGGCAGGCTCATCGAGATCGACGACACCGAGAAGATCTTCTCCAACCCGACCGAGAAGGCCACCGAGGACTACATCTCGGGCCGGTTCGGCTGAGCCCTAGGGCGCGCGCACAATCGCGTCGGGGGAATAGTTGCAGCGCTCCGCCCGTCGTAGCTGTTATGGCCAAGGCAGTCCGTTTCGATTCCTACGGCGACATCGACGTGCTCGAGGTACGCGACGTCGCCAAGCCCGCACCAGATGCCGGTGAGGTGCTCGTCGCCGTCAAGGCGGCCGGCATAAACCCCGGCGAGGCGATGATCCGTCGCGGCGGCATGCACGACAGATTTCCCGCGACGTTCCCGTCCGGGCAGGGCAGTGACCTGGCAGGGGTCATCGCCGAGGTGGGACCCGGCGTCGACGGTGTCGCGGTTGGCGACGAAGTGCTCGGCTTCACCGATCAGCGGCAGAGTCAGGCCCAGTTCGTTGTGGTGCAGGCCGACCATGTCACGCCGAAGCCGGCGGGGGTGCCGTGGGAAGTCGCAGGCGCGCTCTATGTCGCGGGAACGACGGCGTTCGCGGCGGTTCGTGCGGTCAATCCGGCCGCAGGGGACACGGTCGCGGTGGCGGGTGCGGCAGGCGGCGTGGGCTCGATCGCGGTGCAGCTCGCCAAACGGGCGGGCGCGACCGTGCTGGGCATCGCCGGGCCGGGCAACGACGAGTGGCTGGCCGCGCACGGAGTGACGCCGGTGAACTACGGCGCTGACCTGGCAGAACGGCTCCGCGATGCGGCGCCCGAAGGGCGGGTCGACGCGTTTCTGGATTTCTTCGGCGGTGGCTACGTCGAGATGGCCGTCACCGAGCTGAACGTCGATCCGGCGCGGGTGGACACCATCATCGACTTCGGCGCCGTCGAGCGATTCGGTGTGCAGGCCGCAGGCAACGCCGACGCGTCGAACAGTCGAGGTACTCGCCGAGCTCGCGGACCTTATCGGGGCCGGCGAGCTGGAGGTACCGATCGCCGAAGTGGTGCCGCTCGACGAGGTCCAGCGCGCCTACCGCACACTCGAGCAGCGACATACCAGGGGAAAGATCGTCCTCTCGATGTGACGCCGGGCGGCTCAGCGGGAGGCCGGAATCTCGTCCTCGTCGGGGTGTTTGCCGGTGACCTGGAAGATGACGCGGCGGGCAACCTCGACCGCGTGGTCGGCGAAGCGCTCGTAGAAGCGACCGAGCAACGTCACGTCGACGGCGGCGGCGACGCCGTGCCGCCATTCGCGGTCCATCAGCACGGTGAACAGGTGGCGATGAAGGTCGTCCATCGCGTCGTCTTCCTCGCCGATCCTGGCGGCCTTCTCCGGATCGCGGGTGACGAGCACCTCCTGGGCGCTGTTGCCCAATTCGACTGCCACCCGGCCCATTTCGGCGAAATAGCCGTTGACCTCTTCGGGCAGCGCGTGCTGCGGGTGGCGGCGACGGGCGATCTTGGCGACGTGCAGCGCCAGTGCGCCCATCCGGTCGACGTCGGCGACGATCTGGATCGAGGTGACGATCGCTCGCAGGTCCCCGGCCACCGGCGCCTGAAGCGCCAGCAACACGAACGCGGCTTCCTCGGCGCGTGCGCTCATCCCGGCGATCTGCTCGTGGTCGGTGATGACCTGCTCGGCCAGCACGAGATCGGCCTGCAAGAGCGCCTGGGTCGCGCGCTCCATCGCCACACCTGCCAGCCCGCACATCTCACCGAGCTGCTCGGTTAGCTGGTCCAATTGCTCGTGGTACGCGGTTCGCATGAGTCCAGCCTACGGTCTGTACTGCCGAAAGGTCACGACGTCGATGGTGAACGACAGGTGAATGCCGCCTGCGCGTTCTAGTCGACTGCGGCCATTGCTGTGACGCTATTCGCAGCTGGTATCGGCGGCGTTGGTGACCGACAGATCCTCGGGCAGATGCGTCGGGCTGCTGCTCGTGCCGCGAACCACGTGAACCTGCACTGGGGATCCGCTCGCCTTCGGTGCGGTGACCGAATAGAAGTCGGTTCCGAGCACAACCTGCACGACATCATCCAAACCGGTGACGCGCTCGATGGTCGCGGTGTTGAACGCCGAGGCCACCGTCGCCGCGGCCTCTTCATTGCCGGGCGAGAAGAACACCGTCGTCGAATTCAGCGGGCCAGGATAGTCATCCGGAGAGGTGACGTTGAAGCCGTGCTGTTGGAGTTCGGTGGCCGCGGTGGCGCCGAGCCCGTTCTCGCCGGTCGAATTGGACACCTTCACCGTGATGTCCTGTGGGTTGGTGGTGACCGCGTCGACCAGTTCTGTCGAGGGCGCCGCGTCATGGCTGGCCGTCTCGTCAGACGATTCCGGTGCCGCACTCGTCGACTCGGGGGTGCCCGGCACAGGGGTGTTGTCGGCGTTCTTCTCCTCGGGCAGCGGGTCATCGTTGATGATCGCGTCGAACAGCGCGCGCATGTCCTCGGTGCGCGGTGGCTCGTTGCCGTAGCTGTCGGTTTCGCCCGTCGTCGGCACGGTGATGAAGGAGATCCGGCCCGCGGCGATGCCCTGAATCGACTGGCCGAGCATGACGAGGTCCTTGGTGTTCATGTTGTCGACGTAGCTGTCGTTGATGAACATGTTGACCACGTTGTTGAGCTTGGACAGCGAGAAGAACACTTCCTTGGAGATCATCGAGCGCAGTAGCGAGGACAGGAACAGCTGCTGACGTTTGATGCGGCCGTAGTCGCCGTTGAACTCGGTGGTGACCTGGCGCGCGCGCACGTAATTGAAGCGCGGTGTGACCGTCGACGATCTGGCGCCCGGCGTTGGGCAGCACAGTGCCCAGCTCGTAGTCCTCCAGTGGTGTCGTGCTGCACACCTCGACGCCACCGAGGGCGTCGACCATCTTCGAGAACCCTGCGAAATCGACTGCCATGAAACGGTTCACGGACAGCCCGGAAAGCTTCTGGACCACTTTCACCAGACACTTCGGGCCGCCGACGGCGTAAGCCGAATTCAGCTTGTTCTCCGTGTAGGCCTCGTCGGGACCGTAGCTTTCCGTCTCGTCGTCGTAGAGCGGACCGTACTCGCCGGTCTCGGGGTTCCACGGCTCGCACTTCATCGGCTCGATAGAAAGGTCGCGCGGAAACGACACGGCCGCAACGCGTTTGCGGTTGGCTGGGATGTTCACCAGCATCACGGTGTCTGACCGGGAACCGCCGGCCTGCTCGGTGGTGCCTACGCCCATGTCCTGGTTTTCGCCGAATCGGCTGTCCACACCGACGATCAGGAAGTTCTCATCACCGAATTGCGCGTTGGGGTCCAGGATGTCGCGCGAGTCGGGGTCCAGCGCGGAAATCCGGTTGAGCATGTTGTTTTTCGCCGACTGCCATTGCCATGCTCCGCCGGTCAGCGCCAGCGCCAGCACGGCCATCAGGGCGGCTGCCGCGCGCCCGGCCACCATCGTCTTGCGCCGCCCGCGGTGGGGTTGACTGTCGGTGGTGCGGCCCCTGGGGCCGATGTGCGACGGCGCCGTCCGGCGTGCCCGGTGCCCCTTGGCCAGATCCGGCAGTTCAGACGGCGCCACCGATGCGGCGGGGATGATGTCGGTGTCCGGGCCTCGCGGAACCGCCGCAACAGCCGGCTCGGCCGGCGTGCGCACGGCCTCGATGATCTCGGTCGGCGGCGCTGGGGGGCTGGGCGGCGGTGTATCGGGTTCGGGGCGGTGTCGCCTCAACTCCGGCGGCACGGCGTGGTCGCCGTTGAGCTTGGCGATCAGGTCGGCGACGGTGACGCCGTCGGTGTGATGGCCGACAGCGTCGGAAGCCTCGGGCTCCTCGGCATCGGATTTTGCCCGCCGTTCCCACGGCGCGGCGCCTGGCGACGGCCGCGGTGTTCGGGTAAGCCATTGGTTGCTGCCGTCAGGAGCCGACGATCCACCCGAGCCGTGTGGGCCGGGAGTGGCGTTATCGCCGTCACTCATCTTCCTACCGGCCTCCGACCTCTGAGCCATTGCGCGCGTCGATGCGCGTCGACGTTCGCAGTGCGTCTCGCCTGCTCACAGCATGTTGTGCGGCTCCGCCGTTGGAGCCCTTACGAACGAAATTCATATCGTACTGAGACATTCTGAGAGATGTGATGTCAGAGCCGTCTCAGGTTCGAGACGACATAGCGACGATTTCAGCCTCCGGAGTTCATCACCTCGGCACCGGCCGGGACCGTGCAGTCATCGGGGTCGGTCAGCCAGCCCTCCGGCAGCGTGACCGCGGCGGCTGACCCCTGCCGTCCGCGCGGTCCCATCGCGGCGGCCGGGAACGGCACCTCGGGGTCCAGTTGACCGAGCAGCGCAGCCAGCTCCGCAAGGCTCTTGACCAGCGCCAATGCCCGTCGCAGCTCGGCGCCGGCCGGGAAGCCGTGCAGGTACCAGCCGATGTGCTTGCGGATGTCGCGCATGCCCTTGTCCTCGCCGAAATGGGCCGCGAGCAGCTCCCCGTGGCGCAGCGCGATCGCCGCGACCTCGCCCAAGGTGGGCGGGGTGGGCGCTGGAGTGCCGTTGAAGGCCGCCGACAGCTCCGCGAACAGCCATGGCCGGCCCAGGCAGCCGCGGCCGATCACCACGCCGTCGCAGCCGGTCGCGGCCATCATGGCCAGCGCGTCGTCGGCTTCGAAGATGTCGCCGTTGCCCAGCACCGGGATGGCGGTGACGTGCTGCTTGAGCAGCGCAATCTGCTCCCAGTCGGCGGCACCCGAATAGCGCTGCGCCGCCGTGCGGGCGTGCAGCGCGACCGCGGCCGCACCCTCTTCGGCGGCGATCCGGCCGGCGTCGAGATGGGTGTGGTGGGCATCGTCGATGCCGATCCGGAACTTCACCGTGACGGGGATGTCGGTCCCTTCGGTGGCGCGCACGGCAGCGGCGACGATCTGGCCGAACAGCCTGCGCTTGAACGGCAGCGCCGCACCGCCGCCGCGCCGCGTCACCTTGGGCACCGGGCAACCGAAGTTCATGTCGATGTGGTCGGCCAGGCCTTCGTCGGCGATCATCTTCGCCGCCGCGTACGTGTTCTGCGGGTCGACCGAGTACAGCTGTAGCGACCGCGGCGTCTCGTCCGGCGCGAACGTGACCATGTGCATGGTCGCCGCATGACGCTCGACGAGGGCGCGTGCGGTGACCATTTCGCAGACGTACAGACCGCTGACCGTCCCGGCCCGGGCCAGCTCGAGTTCACGGCACAACGTGCGGAATGCGACGTTGGTCACCCCCGCCATCGGGGCCAGCACGACCGGGCTGCGCAGCCCGATGGGCCCGATCTGCAGCCCGGGTCTGCGGTCGGCTAGGACGCTGATGACCCCACCAGGAGATTCTTGGCGGCCTTCTTCTCGGCGACCTTCGCTTCGCGCTCCAGGCGCTTCTGCTTGGCGACCTCGAACTTCTGGCAGGTCTCCTCGAGCTCCTCGACGAGGACCCCGAGATCGTCACGCATCCGCGCCGCCTCGCCGGTGAAGTCCTCGCGTTCGAAGATGCGCCACTTCTTGAGCACCGGCATCACGACGTCGTCGAGGTGGATACGCGGGTCATACACGCCGCCGACGGCAATGATCACGGCCTTGCGCCGGAATTCCGGAACGGTGTAGCCGGGCATCTTGAAGTTGCGCAGCACGCGATGCAGCGAGTGCATCGCCTGGTCGGGCGCGATATCAAACCCGGCAGCCGACACATCCCGGTAGAAGATCATGTGCAGGTTCTCGTCGGCAGAGACGCGCTGCAGGAGCTGGTCGGCGACTGTCTCGTTGCAGGCCTTGCCGGTGTTGCGGTGCGAGACCCGGGTCGCGAGCTCCTGGAACGTCACGTAGATGACGGAGTCGAACAGGCTGTCGGCGAACATTTCGCCCTGCTGGCCCTGGCCGGGGCTGAATCCGCGGGTGACCTGCTCGACGCGCAGCTGCTCGAGCTCGATCGGGTCGATCGCACGGGTGACGACGAGATAGTCGCGCAGCGCGATACCGTGCCGGTTCTCCTCGGCGGTCCAGCGATTGACCCACCAGCCCCACGGGCCGTCCATGCCGAAGTTCATCGCGATCTCGCGGTGATAGGACGGCAGGTTGTCCTCGGTCAGGAGGTTCTGCAACATCGCGGTCTGGGCGACCTCGGACAGCTTCGACTGCTCGGGCTCCCAGTCCTGGCCCCCGAGGGCGTAATAGTTCTTGCCGTCGGACCACGGGATGTAGTCGTGCGGGTTCCAGTCCTTGCGCATGGACAGGTGCCGGTTGATGTTCTGCTCTACGACTGGTTCGAGCTCGCGGAGTAGCTGCAGGTCTGTCAGGTCCTGCGTCATGGCGCCTCCCAGTTATCTGTACCTATTGGTTGCACTCAATATATCTGTGTACCCCGGTGACATTCAAGTCTCCGCGAGGCGCGTCCTTCCGGTGGCGAGGTGTGTTTGAAGGTCATAAAGTGAGGCAATTAACTAGATGGTCAACCCGCGGACGCTTGGAGGTCGGGCGCTTATGAAGACGTTCATCGACTCCGTCGGCAAGTCGATCAGGACGACTGCGTCGTCACCACCGTGCAGGACGCCTCGTCCTGCGCATCGACACGACCGACGAAGGCGAGGTGATGCTTTCGCTCAACTGCGCGGGTCAATACGCCACGGCCCAACTAGCCGAGGTGTCGATGCCAGACGGATAGGCGTTGACCGCGTGTAACGTCGGCGGAATTCACGTCCTGTCCATCTGCGAGTCCGGCTTCGTTCACGTCCCTCGGCGAGGGTTGCCTCGTTATATGCCAGGGCAACAGGCGTTAGTCACTTGATACGCAACGTTTTTCGCCTACACACCTTCAGTGACCAATCACAGAGACGGGCATTGATGAAGAACACAATTCTGGGGCTCGGCGCCGTTGCGTCCGCGGCCGCAGTCATGGCGCTGTTCGGGACGGCCACGGCCGCCGCGGACTACGAGGGTGAGACCTACGCCGACGCGTCCGACGCGATGAGCGAAGCCGGCGTCGACCCCATCGTCGCGACGCGGGTCGGCGACAAGCTCGACGCAGGACGACTGCATCGTCACCTCTGCGTGGAGTGCGCCGTTCCTGCGGGACGACGGCGGCGAGTTCGCGCACGCCGATAGCCAGATGCTGGTGTCGCTGAACTGCGCGGGCAGCTACGCGACCGCCACCAATCCCGGCGCCTCGGTGGCCAGCCCCGATGGGCCGCGAGGCCAAGAGCAAGGCCGACGAAGAGGCCGCTGAGGAAGAGGAAAAGGAACTCGCCGAAGTCAGCGACGCCCGACGCGTAGGTCTAGTAGCTCGACACCCTGCTGAGAAGCATGTCCACGCAGTAGTCGATGAACTGTGTCGCGGGTCGCTGTCAGTGTGCCGTTCAAGTAGGCGGTGAACAGCGCTGACAGCGCCCCGATCAGCCCGGTGGCCACCATCGTCGCCAGGGCCGGATCGGTGATCCGGGTGAGCTTGCGTTGCAATAGTTCGATGAACATCGGCATCCACTCGGCGCCCGAGCGGGTCAGCACCGGCTCCACCGCCGGCGCGAGCAGCAGCACTCGTCCGCGAGCAGGATCGTCGACCATCAGCGCGACGAACTGCTCCACCGCGTCCCGCGGGGTGTCCGCCGTCGTAAGAGTCGCCATTGCCCGCGCGCAGACGTCGTCGTACACCGCCCGGACGAACTCGTCCCGATCGGTGAAGCTTTCGTAGAAGTAGCGTTCGGTCAGCCCGGCCGCCCGGCACACCGCTCGCACCGTGAGGGCAGGGCCGTCCCGGCTGCCGAGGAGTTCGAGGCCCGCGGCGACGAGTTCATCGCGGCGCAACACCTGACGGTCCTCCAGCGGAACGCCGGACCATCGGCCCCGTCGTTGACCCGAAGGCACATCCCTCCTAAGCTGCATTGTGACAACGCCCGTAGTCAGAATATGTCCTTCTGACCGGATGGGAAGCTCACTCAGTGACTCAACATACGTCCGATGCATGCCCGGTGTCCGCACCGATGGCCGCCGGCTGCCCAGTCGCGCCGGGCGGATACGACGCGCCACCGAGCCCGCTGGGGCCCGACTCACTGACCTGGAAGTACTTCGGTCAGTGGACGGGAATGCTGCAAGGCCCGTGGGCCGGCTCGATGCAGAACATGCATCCCCAGCTCGGCGCCGCCGTCGAGCAGCACTCGATCTTCTTCATCGCGAGCCGTGCCGCGGCTGTTTCGGTCGCGTCTATCCGATCGGCGGCGTGGTGTTCGACGGTGACCGCGCCCCGAAGACCGGCGCGCAGGTCCGCGACTACCACATCGGAATCAAGGGCGTCGACGCTCAGGGCCGCCGGTACAGCGCGCTGAACCCCGATGTCTTCTACTGGGCGCACTCGACGTTCTTCAAGTCGGCACGCTCCTAGCCGCGGAATGGCTTCGGCGGCGGGCTCACCGAAGCGCAGAAGCGCCAGCTCTTCGACGAGCATGTCGCGTGGTACCGGATGTACGGCATGAGCATGCGGCCGGTGCCCGAGACCTGGGAAGAATTCCAGGAATACTGGGATCACATGTGCCACAACGTGTTAGAGAACAACTGGGCGGCGCGCGAGGTGCTCGACCTTTCGTCGATGAACTAGCACCCGGTCACTGGAGTGGATGCCTGATTGGCTATGGCGGATGAACATGGCGGGGATGCAGCGGTCCCTCATCCTCGCTACCATCGGGCTGTTCGACCCACCTGTTCGTGATCTGCTGGGCTACACCTGGCTCGCCGCGACGGAGAAACTGCACCGACTCTTCGGGGATGTCGCGTATCGCATCACCAAGCTGTTGCCCAAGCGCTTGCTGATGCATCCCGAGGAAGCGCTCGGCGTGGGACCGCGCGCATGGACGCATACCGGCGACGCACCGCTGGTGGAGACCCCGGCGCGCAATCTGCCGCCCGTGGAGTACCGCGACAACCCGCACTACTACAGCCCGAAGGTCTGATCGCGCTATCGCCGGACTGCGTGCTGAGTCCACATCGAGCCGTCGAAATACCGTATCTGGTAACGGTTTCGAGGGTCCGGGAACCAGCCCGATTGGACGGGCGGATACCGACCGAAGACTCCGCGTGAGTCGCCGGCGAGGCTGAGGCGGTGCTCGTAGTCCGCGCGGGCGCGCAGGCCGGCATCGCGGATCGCGCGGGTGCGCCTGCTGTGGCGCACGACCAGCAGCATGACGACGATCGCGGCGATCGCGACGCCCGTGTACCAGCCGTTCCACAGCCACCAGAACACGACCAGCAGTCCGGCGCCGACCACCACGGGATGACGTCGCCAAAAGGACCTGTGAACTTGCTGGTAGAGCATCGCAGTCGATCATACGATTCGGCGGAAGCCTCCCGCACTAGCGGCGGGCGGCGGTCTTTTTCGGCACGGCCGTCCCACGGAAACCGCAAAACGGACGGCGTTCGGGGCGTCAATTGAGCCGACCCGGGGCTGACTCACAGGGCAGCCACAGCGGTCCGCGAAGTTGTTGGAAAAGATGTTGATGTAACGTGCGCAACATTGCCGAGCGGGCGGTAGCATCCCAATGGCAAACTCCCTATTCCAGGGAACGCCAGTTCAGGCGTACGCAGACATGGAGGTCGCGAACTAGTGAAGAATCTCATCGCTCGGGGGGCAGGTGTCGCGGCCGCTGGCGTGACGGTGGCGGCGATGGCGATGCTGGGGGCCGGTTCCGCTCATGCAGACTCGCTGATTGGCCAGACGTACGAAAAGGCGCGAAGCACGGTGTCCGGGGACATGAATGCGACACCCGTGCTGTCCACGGTGAGCGGGGACCAGCTGCCGCTCGACAGCTGCATCGTGTCGAGCTGGACCAAGTCCTCGGCTGTCGACGCATTGGGCGAGAGCAGCGGAGAGAAGATCCTGCTCAACCTCAACTGCAACGCCAAGGTCGCCCAGGCCGGCGAGCCGGGGAACTCCGCGATGACCCCTCAGGGTAAGCAGGCCAAGCAGGACATCAAGGTCGCCGGCATCATCAACAAGAACCCCAAGGGGTGCTACGAGAGTGACGACGACCTGGCGTATTGCAAGCGCGTCTGTAACCGCACCGGCCTTTGCGACGCCGACTCGCTCTGACGCGCTATTCGGATCTGATCGCAAGTGCCGCAGCCCTTTTAGCTGTGGTATTGAGAAAGCCTGGTTCGGATCTGGGACCCCCTGGCGCAAGCCCGGCGATCACCCGAACGGATCCTGAGACGTTTGGTCCGCCGGTGTCACCGGGAACCATCACACCCATGAGCGAGCCAAGGACGTATCCCCAAGGTGTGCCCAGCTGGGTGGACACCGTCGCGCACGACCTCGACGAGGCCAAGCACTTCTACGCCGGACTGTTCGGCTGGGAGTTCACCGACGCCATTCCCGCCGAGGCGCCAGGCAACTACCTGATCGCCACGCTGGATGGCGCAGACGTCGCCGCGATCGGTTCGCCCGACTCCGACGACGAGGCCGCCACGTGGCGCACCTATATCGCGGTCGACGACGCGGACAGCACCGTCAAGGCGGTCGAAGCGGCGGGTGGCAGCGTGACCCTCGCTCCCGTCGACGCCGGGCCGGGCGGGCGGCAGGCCGTCTGCGTCGATCCGCGCGGCGCCGAGTTCCGGTTGTGGCAGGCGCGCAAGCGGCTGGGTGCCCAACTCGTCAACGTCCCAGGGGCATGGAACTTCAGCGACCTGCAGACGACTGATCCGCACGCAGCCGCGGCGTTCTACTCACCGTTGTTCGGCTGGGAGATCGACGACGTCGGGTTCGCGACCATCGTCCGCAGGCCGGGTTACGGCGACCACCTCGCCGCGACCGTCGATCCCGATATCAGGCAGCGACAATCGGACGTCGGGACGCCCCCCGGATTCGAAGACGCGGTCGCCTGGATGGGCATCATCCCGGAGGGCCAGCCCGAACATTGGACGGTGACGTTCGCCGTGGCCGACCGCGACGCGTCCGCGGAAACCGCGGGGAACCTCGGGGGCAGCGTCCTCGCGACCGAGGACTCGGAGTGGACGCGAACCGCGACTGTCCGCGACCCTGAGGGTGCGGAGCTTGTGCTCAGCCAGTTCACCCCACCCAACGGCTGACGCCGGGGTGTCTCTAGCGATCGACTGGATGACCTGCTTGAACGGCCGTTGAGGCCCGGATTTGCCGCAGGCTCCAATAGAGAACCGTGTCGCACTCGCGGTCGTTTGCCGCATTGACGCACGCGGTCATGGCCGACTCGACATTGTGGCCGGCGATCCCAGATTGGCGGAAGGCGGCCAGACCCATGACGATGCGCCGATCGAACGCCTTCTTGTACCGGTCAAAAATTGTCTCTGGCCATCACCGGGGGTGACGCCGCTGCTCGTGGTCGAGTAGGCCTGCGGTACGACGTAGTCGCAGATGTCTGCAAGCGGACCGAATTTTGCGATGGACACGAAACCGATTGCATTGGCGCCCATCGGACAGGACAGGTTTGAGAACCTGTCGGCGATCCGTTCGGCCGCCTCCCGATAGTCCATCGGCTTATGGGCCAACATCCACGGTTCTTCCGCGTCCCACTGCAACGAGCTTGCGCCGACGTCCTCACAGATCGGGACGAGGAGTTCCGCCGCCTGATCGATGTAGGCCGCATGCGGCATCAGCCGAACTCATCAAGTGCGTCTCGATGCCCGCCGCTTGCGGCGGTGCCACAGAGCTTCTTGATCGCCGCGGCCGAACGCACCGTGAAAGGCTGCGCGGCACGCGCTTTGGCGTGATCATTGACGACGATGTCGAGGCGGTTGATGTTGGTCGCCACCGCGAAGTCGACATCCCGCTGGGATCAGCGAGGCTGCTTGAACCGCACCACGCGCCCACCGTCCGATGTTCTGGCTCGAAGATCACCTTTCGATCCACCCTTCGCCGTTGGCTCGGGTGTCTTCTCGGCGACCATCGGGGCGACCATGGTCCGGAAGCCCTTCCATTCGTCGATCAGCTTTTGGGCGTTGGGCTCGGCACCGTCGATCGCTCGTCCCACGGAACCCGACATTCGCTCTGGGTGATGCATGAAGAACGTCAGGTCGGTGAGGGTGTTGGTGTTCTCGATGCCGCCATCGATCGCCGCCGCAACGGCGGCCGGCCACAGGATCGCTCCCTGACGGAACAGCTTCTGAGTCTCGGCGGGGAAGTTGGTTAGCACGAACATCGTTCACTCCTTTCTGAGATTGGGTCCGCTGCTTAGCGGGCGGCCACTCTGGGCTGGTTGGTGGCGAGGATCGCCAGCTGGTGAGCCATGCTGCGGTTCTTGCGGTTTGACGCGGCCAGCTTCGGGCCTGCGACGCGGTCCGGTGCGAAGACGTTGAACACGATGGTGCCATTCGGCCCCCTCACGGGGCTGTTCGAACATTCCCGGCACGTCGCGGGGACACCCGGATGAGTTGCCGTCTGGTCGCCCCTGATCGTCCGTTGCGCCGCTTGCGATCTGGAACGTCGTCGGCATCCAGGACCACCGTGAGATTGTCGGTAGGCATTTCACACTGCGTCAGATTGTTGGCGCACTTGGACGCTTGCTTGGCCAGGCCGTGTGATCGCTTCGCGGAGTTCGTCGGCCTTGGTGTCGAGGCGCTTGGTTTCTTTGGATTCGTTGGTCCAAGCGAATTGCTGCGGATGGCCCAGGATGTACTCGATGTCGTTGAGCCAGTCCAGATACCGCAGCCGCAGTCGGCCGCATTCCTTCACGACATCCTTAGCCAGGAGCAGGTCGAACTTGTTGGGCTGGGCCGGCAGGTTCGAAACCGTCTTGTACTCCTTGGTCATGATCAGGAACGGGGCGGCGTCCTTCCCAGCTACCGATGGTGGGAATTGCGTTGCCCGGTCAAGGATCTGATCGGAGGTGATGCCGACATTGGTGTTGCTTCCGCCGATCTGTAGATGGTGCACCTTGATGCTCTTGCTGGTCGAGATCATCGACATCATCTTGTTGAACTGCGCCTTTGCGCTGAAGCCCATGCCCATGGCTCCATATCCGGCTTCGAGTTTCGCCGAGATCTCCTGGCTTTCTTCTTCGCTTTCCGTGTCGATCTGCAACACGGCGTGCAGGATGCCGCCGGACAGCACACCGTGGATGTATTCATCGCCGTAGCGGTCGCGGAACTCCTCCTGATTGCCGCTCTTCCAGAGGTTGACGGCGTCCTGTGTGAGGCGTACGTCGCGCAGCTGACGGAAGGCATTCGTCACGGAGACGGACACCAGCAGATACAGCGAGAAGCGATTCACCGACGCCTGCTGAGCGAAGTTGAACTGGGCGGACGCGTTGAACAGTCCCATACCGACGTTCACCTCCGCTGAGGCGCCTAGAGCATCGGTCAGCTCCTCGGTGGATTCCACCTGCATCATGTCGAAGAGAACCTTTTGGCCTTCCGCTCCCGAGACTTCTTCGGGTGCGGTGCGGATGACGGCGTCGCCCTTGATCGAGCCGTTGACGGCGTCGATGCCGACCCCGAAGTCATGTCCGTTCATATAGTCGAGGTACTGCATGTCTTATGTGCTCCAATCGTGTCTGGCGACCCCGGGTGGGTTGCTCTCACGACTAAGAGCCACGGCGCGCGACGATCTGACACTTTTTCGGACGGACTCTGGCGCAACGATGGTGCCCATACCGCGTTGTCGCCGGGGCCGACCCCTGTCCTAGCGTGTTTGTCGAGAGACCCCGCAGTAGGTGCCCGCTGCTCGATCAACGGCATGCGGGGTGCCTGCACCTGCGCTGGCGGGGCACCGAGGGGGCCGAGGGGGCCGAGGGGGCCGACGGTTCAGCGAACTTTGCAGGGAACATACAGGAATCGGCTCCACGGTCTGATGCCTGCTTTGCTGCGCCGCACATCGTAGTGCCCTTGGTCGGTGTCCAGCCGCATGGGAGTCAGCTAAGAAGTTCGCGCACGGTATCGATTCGGGCTCGATTGCCGCCACGCGGCACTTTGCCACATCGTCGGTTAGAGTTTCGGATGGTATCGCCCACGTTTCCCTGCTTAGATGTACTTACGCTGAGGTAAGTGGTTGATCTCTAGGCGTCGAAGCACATCGGTCGGGACGGCAATTTATCGCGCGGCGCCATAGCCGCGCACGAAAGGGGACCACACAATGGCAAAACATCGCGCAATATCGATCAAGGGCCTCAAGGCTCGGACGATGGTTGGCGGCATGGTAGCTAGCGGTGCCATGGCACTGGCCGCGCCGATGGGCATGGCGAGCGCCGTACCCACCGACACCGGCAATCCGTCCGCGGACGCGGTCGGCCGTCCCGGGCTTCGAGAACCCCGCACCTGTGGTGCGCATCGCGCAGGCGATCGGTGACCGCATCTACAACGACAGCACGCCGCTCAACGCGGCACTGAACGCCTCACCACTCGGCACCGGGTATCACATCCGGCTGGGAACGACGAGCACCGGCGAACAGGTCGAGAACCCTGACTTCGACCCGACTAAGCCGGTTTCGGCCACCAATCCGGCCACGATCCAGGACCCGGGTACCAATGGCACGAACCCCGGCCAGCTGAACATCGAATGGGCTCGGCTTCCCTACAACGCACTCGGTCGGCCCAAGGAAAAGGATCTGCCGGGCACAGTTGTGAAGTTCTTCGCCGGCCAGGACATCTCGACGACTAAGTCGTCCTCGTCCAACTGCGTGAACACGACGATGAAGATCGGCGCACAAGCCGCCAAGTGCTGACCGATTGCGGTGAAGAACTGCCCACGGCTTGAGTAGGTAAGCCGGTTGAACGAACTGCCACAACCGGCTTGACTGTGGGTAAGCCGTCCTTAGGGCGTACGCAGCGCCTCCAGCCCGGCTTTGCGTGCGATGGTGTCGGAACGGCGGTCGGGTAGTCCTGCTCCAATGAAGATTCTCGACGAACACGTCCTCCTAGGGCTTGACGTCGTCGTGGGACAGCGCGACTTCGGCGGGAGCCCGCAGCAGCGAAACGCGCCGGACCGCTAGCTAACTTTCGCTGTGGGGATTATCCGAGCAACATTATTAGCCATAGCGAAGCCAGGCGTAGTTACTGAGCAGACCTTCGTGGCTGACGTCCGCGTCGAGAGTGGCCTCAGTGCCATGAAGGCATTTCGTCCGGGATTTATTGGTTCTCACGCGCACGAACTGTGTCGCGGCGTGCTCGGTGAACCAAACCCTCTAATTTTCGCTGGCGTCATTAAAACTGCAAACAAGACCTGCAAACCAACGAAAATAAATTCACCAAGTTGGCCTCCCCGCAAACCTTGCTGAGTAGCCTGCCTGAGAGACACCGAAGAACGCTGTCGAAAGGTCGGGTCCATGTCCAAGGCGAAACATGCGTTCAAGCAGCAACGTGGCAAGCATCGCAAGTACAGCCGGCGCAGCAAGGCGATCGCCGCGGTCGGTGTGGCGACCGCAACCGCGACCGCGCTGACTGTCGTCGGCATCACGCCGCCGCCGGACACCAATACGGCGAAGTTCCCAGTGGCTCTGATGGCTTCGACTGGGCCCAACTACACGCAGCTCATCAAGGATACGTCGAACAGCCTCGATGACCTGCTGTTGACCGGTACCCTCACGGATGCTCTGAATGCGTTTCTGAATCCCTTGGGTGGGGCGCTCACTGCGACAGCCGAGCAGAACGACTTGCTGACCGTCCACGGCGCTCTCGTTGCCCTGACCGACGTATTGGACAGGCTGAACGACCTTCCCGATGTGAGTGACGTGCCGGGACTTCCTCCTGGCGCAGGGGACGTGCTGACTCAGAACTTGGGTCCTGTCTTGGCCGCTCTCGCAGCGCTGCTGCCGCTTGCCGACATCCTGGATAACCTCAGCGGCGTCCCCGGGGCACTCGATGACGCGCTCGCAGGCCTGAACGGGATCAATACCCTGTTGAACTCCCTGCTAGGCCCCGAGTCCGCAATAGGCGCCATACTCGCCCTCCTCCCCGTTCCGATTCCGGTGCCTCAAATCACGATCCCGAGCGTCACCGGGTTGGTCGACGAGTTGTTTACAAGCCTCGGCGCGACCGCGACTGAAACGCAATACGACTCCACCTTGAGTTGGCCCGTTCTGGGGATCAACGGCACGAGCAACGTCACCAATTTGTTCGCCCAGATTCCGAGCCTCACGGTCGGCACGCTCGTCGATGCGCTCCTGAGCGGAGTGGTCATCCCTAACCTCAACTCCATCCTCGATCCCATACTTTCCAACCCTCTTCTCAACCCTCTCAACCTTCCGATTCCCGAGGCGCTGTCCAATCTGACCGGTCTGGTGAATTCCGCCCTCTTGCCGCTCGACCTGATCGCGACACCATCGGTCACCGCGTGGATCCCCTCGGCGAACGGCCTTTACGCACTTCCGATGGGCGGCAGTTTCGGATACCTGGCGACAATGCCGACGGTCGACATCGGCCCGCTGACGGTCGGCGACGCGACAGTTCCGCTCAACGGCGCCGACACCGTCGTGGCTACTCCCATCCTGGCAGCCGGGATCACCCTGCCGCTCAACCTCGCGACGTTCGGAGTGCTGACCACCCCGGGTGTTCTCTTCCCGACGGCGACTGGGGTTTCATCCCTCGGTGGCACCACGCTGCAGTCGCTCGCAGTGCCCGGCCTTCTCGACTCGACGAACCTGAACACCGGCAGCGCGTTCTACGTCGGGACTAACGGCATCAACATCAATACCGGCCAAAATGCGGGCACGCTCATCACACCGTCCGGCACGCTTCCCTACGAATTCTCGTTGGGTTCGTTCAATATCGGGACTACCGGATTCGGGTACAGCGGACCGTCTATCGCGGGTGTCAACGTCTTTCCGGGGTTTCAGATCGGAACGGCACCGGTTCAAATATCCGACGACGGGCTGCTTCCGGCCGACGTCATCAATGCAGGGCTGACCCCGATTCAGACGGCCGATGCCGCGACCACAGTGGCCGAAAGTCGTCCGAGCGCAAAGGCCAACCCGCCCGCCGCGCAGACGCTGAACGCGACCCTCGCTGCGCCCCCGAGCGAGACACAAGACATCCCGAACGTCCAGACGCCGGACGGTGTGGACGCGCCGCAAGGCGACGTCGCCGATGCGTCGACTGCTTCGAAGAAGAAGCGTCTCCGCTTCGACCTTGGTGGACCGAAGGCCGCCAATGAGACTGCCGCGCCGACGGGCACAGCCAAGCATCCGACGCCGCCCCAGGACACGTTCAACCAGGTCGGCCAAGAGCTCAAGAAGACCGCCGACAACGGCGGAAACGACATCCAGAAGTCCGGCGAGGGCGGGAGTGGGGGGCTCGGCGCCGAGAAGAAGGACGGGGCCGAGGATAAGGACAAGCCAGCCGCATAGCGGGTAACCCGCTCGCCCGACGAGCCACTGGCGCAGTACCGCTCGGACTTGCACGTGAGCTGTGGTGCCCCCAGCAGGGCTCGAACCTGCGACCTGCGGATTAAAAGTCCGTAGCTCTACCAACTGAGCTATAGGGGCGACGATGCAACAGGATACCGGGGCCCGGCGGGCGGTCTGTTTGAGGATTGGGGTCCCGGTAACCTAAGCTATCGAAGCTCCCAGCGTTATCGCGCTGCGAGTACCCCGGAGAGATTCGGTAGGCCCCCTTCGTCTAGCGGCCTAGGACGCCGCCCTTTCAAGGCGGTAGCGCGGGTTCGAATCCCGTAGGGGGTACACGCGGCACCATTACGATGGGTCGCAAAGCAAGGCCCTGTGGCGCAGTTGGTTAGCGCGCCGCCCTGTCACGGCGGAGGTCGCGGGTTCGAGTCCCGTCAGGGTCGCCATTGTTGGCGAGGCACTTTGGTTCTCGATGCGGCCGGTGCCTTCCGGCCAGGTAGCTCAGTTGGTACGAGCGTCCGCCTGAAAAGCGGAAGGTCGCCGGTTCGATCCCGGCCCTGGCCACTGAGTATCGTTGCTGTTCAGCGCTATGAAGCAACTAACACCGCGGAGATCGGGATCCTCGTCGCCGAATCGATCCGGCCGAAAACTTCGGGCGTCCGTCTGTTGGTGAGGGTCACACGATCGGTTCTGCGCGACGGGCCCGCGACCGCATGTCCCGCAGGTACATCTGATAACCCACGATCCACAGCTGCTGCGGAATCACCCGATCGGCCAGACGCAACCCGGTCAGCAGCCACTCGAACCGGCGTTGCTGGCCGGCTGTCCACGGCAGGTCCATGAGCTCGCGGAACCGCCCGGGCAGGAAGCCCGTCGTCGCGAACCGGTTCAGCGGCCCACCGATGACCCGAAACGGCCAGGGCAAGAAGGCCATGCTCGCGAAGCCATGGAGGTGCCGTCGAACCGGCGGATCGATTCTCAACTCGTCCAAGGACTTTTTCCAGTACTCGTCGAATGCGATGCGGTCCGTGGGCCACATCGACTCCGGCACTTGCAAGGTGGTTCCGAGCCTTCTCCCATCTCGATACACCGCGTCCGCGCTGGCACTGTCCAGAGGTCCGTACAGGTACTCGTGTTGGTCGACGAAAAAGCGGTACAGGCAGGCGGCCACCCACAGCTGCAGCCCGGGGTCAAACGCGTTGTAGGACACCGGGCTTTGCGATGTGGACCGCACCTGCGCGTGCGCGACGTTGACTGCGCGCCGGATCAATCTGCGATCAGCCTCCGTGCCGATCGTGGCGGCGGCCAGGTAGGTGCGTGTGGTCCGGGCCCGCTTGACCGGGTGCTTGTAGATATTGCCGGAGTCGACAGGGCTCTCCAGAACGCCGTACCCGACACCCGGCAACGACAGCTGCATGATCACGTTTGCCGTCGGCAGCAATAGGGCTGCCGGGTTCAGAAGGTCCGCGACCCTCGTCGGTCGTGAGGTCGTCACCGGAAGTCTCCTCTCGTCATGCTCGAGTCTCCTTGCGCCGTCAGTTGGGGCTTGAGATCGTGCTCTTCTACGGCCGGGCGCGATGACTTTCGCCAATGAGGCGCCCACCAATTCGCGCGACCCATCAACTTCATCGCAGCGGGCATGAGTACTGCACGAATAAGCGTGGCGTCGAACAAGATTGCGAGGGTCAACCCGACGCCAAGCGACTTGATGAACGACACCTGAGCCGTGGCCATCGCCATGAACACGACTGACATGATCAGTGCCGCCGCGGTGACGATGGGGCCAACGCGTTGCAACCCGGACATCACCGCAAGGTTGGTGTCGCCGTGCGCGCGGTACTCCTCAGTAATTCGCGACAACAGGAACACTTCGTAGTCCATGGACAGTCCAAACACCATACAGATGATCAGGATCGGTGTCGGTGTCGCCAGTGCCCCGGTGACAGTGAAATCTCCGACCAGCCACCTGAGGTGACCCTCCTGGAATACGAATACCATCGCGCCGAGAGTCGCGGACAGGCTGACTACGTTGAGTGCCAGTGCTTTCAACGGTAGGACAACGCTTCCGGTGAATGCGAATAGCACGCCGAACATCGCGACCAAGATCAGTCCTACGGCCAACGGAACTCGTTCTAACAGAGCCTCTTTGGTATCGAAGTTTTCTGCAGTGAATCCGCCGACAAGCACGGTACCTGGAGAGGGTGTTTGCACGTACCTGATCGAGCAGGCGGTCGGGCCGCATCGCTGGAAGGATCGACATCCGGGAGGACCGTGAGGTAGGCGCCATTAGCGTCGGGCGCAGGTCTTTCGCCGATGCGCTGTCCGTTGACATAGTTTGCGTTGGTCAGCTTGACGGCTACGACATGCGGCAACCGTGACAGGGCCACGGCGTATTCATCGAGCTGATCCGCGTCCGTGGAACCTTCGATGACCACATCCATCGCGGCGAGTCGGTTGCGCCGGAAATTCAAACCGGAGAGCGTCGCCGACACTTCGGCTTTCGATCGTTGTCGGGAGCGACCGGTCGTCCGGAAAGCTCAAGCGGATAGCACTGAAAGGTGCCGCAAGCACAACGGCCAGGATCAGAACCGCGCCCCCCATCGCTACCGGCCTACGCATAACCAGTCGTGAACTGCGGAACCAGAACCCATCCTCCTCAGCCCGCATTTCGGCCGGCGCGCTACGCCCCATCAGCCGCCGAATCGCCCGGCCAACGTTGAGCGAGTCGGTTCGGTCGCCGAGGATCCGCAGCATGGCGGGCATGACAACAACCGCGCACACCGTCGCGAGCAGAATCACACCGATGCACGCATAGGCGATCGAACGCAAGAACATCATTGGGAAAACAAGCAGCGCCAGCATCGACAGCGCCACCGTAGTGGCAGAGAATACGACCGTGCGGCCTGCGGTTCGAACCGACTCGATGATCGCATCATCGAGGGTCCGAGCCCGAGTCCTCTCCTCCCGGAACCTAGTCAGCACCAAGAGGCTGTAGTCGATTGCGAGAGCCAGCCCAAGGACCGTCGTCACGTTGAGCGCATAGTTGGACACCGGTGTGACATCGGACAGCAACGCGAGAAGACCGAGCGAACCCACAATCGACAGCGCACCGATTACCAGCGGCAAACCTGCCGCGACGAGACTGCCGAAAACCAGCGTCATCAGCAACAGGATCACCGGCATCGCGACCGCTTCACTGGTCTTCAAGTCGTGGTTGAGCTGATCGGTCACGTCGACGTAGCTGACCACCTCACCGCCGAGTTCGAGCTTCAACGGACCTCGCTCGGTGTCACGATACGTAGCGATGAGACGTCTGGCCGCCGCCGGAAAGTCGCGCTCGTTGCCTTCGACGTGTGCCAAGATCAGCGCCTTCGTCCCGTCATTGCTCCGGAGCAATTCGGACTTGCCCGATCCCCAATACGAGCTGACCGCGGTGATACCAGGCGTGGCGGCAAGCTGTTGAGTAAGTGCCTGACCGGCGGCAACCGCGTCGGCATCGTCGACATTCCTGCCGCCGGTGGCGGTCGCCAGAATGACTAGGTTGGGTTTGCCGGCGTGGAAATGCTGCTCTGCCAAGGCAGCAGCGCGCTGCGATTCAGAAGAAACGCTATAGAAGCCGCCGCCCGATAGGCGCTCGCTGATCCCCGATCCATACACGAATGCGGCAACCATGAGCACCAAGGTCGCGGCGAGAACCGTCTTCGGCCGGGCCACGGCTAATCGTGCGAGCCGGTCCAACATGACTACCCTCCTTTCCTCGGCGCCCGCGAGCGCCGCGGCCCCACACCGAGCGCGGTAACTTCATCTTCGCTCCTTCGGGTTTCGCGCTTCGCGATAGGAATCGTCACTCGACTAGGGTGCGACGAGCGCAGTAGCGCGCTACTGCAATCTCGCGGGTTTCTGACGCGGTACTACCGAAGGCAACTGTTGCGACTCAGTAGTGCCGCACCCAAACCGCGCGAAATTGCAGTAACGCGTTACTGGGCTCACCGAAGTCGACGCGAACGACGATCTCCATCACGGAACTCGGCGCCCGACGTGGCAGCCATCGTTCCGCCATGACATCGATGGAGGCACCACGATGGGTAGCGCGAAGTACATCGATCGGGTCGGCGGCACCGGTTCGCGCCCTCGGGCAGCACCGGCCAAACGGCTGAGCACCTGGACGATGACACGCGAGGCCCTCACCGTCGGACTCGACGACGGCGACGGTTTCCTGGGTCGGACGCGAGGCAACGATATCGTCCGATTTCGTTGCGCCGGTAGACGGTTCGTATCCATCAGCCATCCTGACTATGTGGATCACGTGTTGCACGAGGCCCGGCTCAAGTACGTCAAGTCAAACGAATATGAGCCCATCCGCGCCGCCGCGGGCACAAATCTGCTCACCGACGAGGGCGATTCCTGGGCCGCCCACCGCTTGGTGCTGAAACCGACCTTCGCGCGGCGTCACCTCAACGGCCTCGTCGACCTGATGATCGACCCGATCACAGACGTCGCCGACGCGCTGCGAACGGGCGCCCGGTTCGACATGCACCAGACGATGGTCGAGGCGGCCTTGCGGGTAGTCGCCAATTCCCTGTTCAGCCAGGACTTCGGGCCGCTGGTCCAGAGCATGTACGACCTGACGACACGGGGGCTGCGGCATGCGGAGCGGCTGGAGCGACTGGCGCTGTGGGGCCTCATGCCGCGCCCGGTCTACGGCACGCTGCACCGGTTAGCCTCCTTCGGCGTCCGCCTGCCGCCACCGCTGCGCGACATGCAGAACATCGCGTTGACGCTTCACCGCGCCGTCAACTCGGTGATCGATGAGCGACTGCTGCACCCAACCGACTCCGCTGACCTGCTCAACGTGTTGCTGCGGGCTGACGGCGGAACCTGGCCACGCCGGCGGATCCGCGACGAGGCCCTGACCTTCATGCTCGTCGGTCATGAAAACACTGCAAATGCCATGTCCTGGTTCTGGTATCTGATGGCGCTGCACACCGAGGCCCGTGACCGGATGCTCGCCGAGGTGGACGACGTGCTGGGCACGCGCCGCGCGGGCGCCGACGACCTGGGCAGGCTCCCGTGGACCACCGCGTGCCTGCAGGAATCCCAACGCTACTTCTCCTCGGCCTGGATCATCGCGCGGCGCGCCATCCAGGACGATGTCATCGACGGACACCGCATTCGGCGCGGCTCCACCGTCGTCATCCCAATCCACCACATCCACCACGACCCGCGATGGTGGCCCGACCCGGAAGCCTTCGATCCCCGCAGGTTCTTAAAGGGCGCCAAGGACCGCCCCCGCTCGGCATATCTGCCGTTCGGCGGCGGTCGACGCATCTGCATCGGGCAGAGCTTCGCGTCGATGGAGATGGCTCTCATGGCGGCAATCATGAGTCAGCGCTTCACCTTTGACCTTGCGCCCGATCATCGCCTCGAACTCGAGGCGACGCTGACACTGCGGCCCAAGAGCGGAGTGCACCTGATCGCGCGCAGCCGCTCATGAGCAGTACCCCCGATTACGACATGCTCGGCGCGTTCAAACGCGTTCGCGCTGTTTTTTCCACGCCGCCAGCCACCCCGTGAACCGGCCGCTGTCGCGCTCGCCGTCGTGCCATGCCGCGTGCACGAGGCCATCGTTTGTCACCAGCAGCAGCACGTCGAGACCCGCGGAGCGACGCAGCGTGTCGATCGCCTGGGCCGGGGTCTGCGCGATTGGGCCGGCGATATTGAAGGAAGTATTGACGGACATTTCCACGTCAATGCGACGGCCGAGCGCCTTTAGGTAGGCGTAGGTGAGAGGGTCGTCTTCAGGGCGCACGATCTGGATCCGGCCGGTGCCGTCGGCATGAATCACCGCCGGAATCTTGTCGCGGGCGCACGGCTTCGCGTGCGCCGTGAGCGTCATGTAGTTATAGGCGCTGTAATCGGCGTCGGATGCGCCCGGATGCAGCTCGAAATATTCATGCGCCGCTTCCAGCGTCGCCATCGGCGCCAGCGGGCGAATCGCCTCGCGGTATTTGACCCGTTCGTTGAGCTGCTCACGCGCATGGGGATCGCAGGGGTTGGCGAAAATCGAGCGATGGCCCAGCGCGCGTGGTCCGGTCTCGGCCGGCCCCTGATACAGCGCGATGACGGCGTTCTGCGCCACCATGAACGCCATCAGATCGGCGACGGCATCGCGGCCTTCCGGCGTCGAGATGTCGCCGATCCGGCTCGAGGCGATATCGTCGAGTGCCGCCACGATGTCGTCTGTCGACGGCGCGGTGCCGCAGTAAAACGCATGCGTCATCGCAGCGCCGCGCGGTGCACCGGCGAGATGCGCGAACAGCCACGCGGCGCCAATGGTGACGCCGGGGTCACCGGGAGTCGGCGGCACCCACAGATGCAAGCGGGCATTGCGCTGCTGCGCCTTCGCGAACCACGCCTCGTCGAAATGTTCGAGAAGCCGCATGTTGCCGACGGCGTTGAGTGCCACGCCGCCGGTCAGAACGACCCGGTTGGCGCCGGTCGCGCGCAACAAATGATCGACGACGTGGATCAAAGCATCCTCGAACACCAGTTGCGTCGCCGCCGCCTTATCGAGGCGGTCCAAGGTGTCGGGCCGATGGTTCAAATCCTCGACACGCAACATCGCGTCGGGGTTCCAAAGCTGTTCGGCCGTCAGCGGTTCGCCGAGGATCTTGATGAGCGGGGCCTTATAGGGATTGTCAAAGGGTTGGCAATACCAGTTGGCCATGGCGCGGTTGAGCTTGATCTCTCCGCCGTCGCCGAAATGCAGGACGTCTCTCAGTCCCCGGTAATAGGGGTTGCTCGCGCGATCCATATCTCCCCAGGCCGCGGCGCCCATGTAGCGCCCCTCGCTGGAGAGGACGGTCCAGCCTCCCTGGGTCGAGGAGATCACGCTGTAAAAGCCGCCGAGTGAGTCGAACACGCTGCCATTGCAATACAGCGGACGCATCGCGCCGTGTTCAGCGACGTACAGCGACACCGACCCCCGGTCGCCGGTGCCGTCGAGTACCGCGATCGCGACCGGCTCCTTATCGTCGGCGAAGGGCGAGGCTGCGAACGAGAACCAGGCGTGATTGTCATGGTGCGGCATGCAGATCAGCGGCACCGGACTTGCCAATCCCAATTGCCTGCCGAGAAGTCTTGGTGTGCGCCACATCTGGCCCAAGCGGCGCCGGTGCATACCGGCAAAACTGGAAACACCGAGCAATCTGAGGCCGGCCGGCGCTTCTTCGACGACCGAACGTGTCAGCGTCGCGAAAAGCGCCGGATAATCCCAGGTTGCGACAAACGCGGCGATGTCGTCGACGTCGCGCCCCATGCTGCGCAGCGTGGCAATCATCGCGTCTAGCGATTGGCGCGGATATTCGGTGGTGTGTTTGTCTCCCGAGAAGCGCTCTTCTTCATTATTGACGATGATGCGCGGACCGTTCGCCTGCGTCACCTCAACAAGAGCGACGCCGGTGTTGTGGGTTCCGGGTGCCGCTAGACCCGCGAGATAGACCGTCGCGCCGCCGTTCAATTTCTCCCGGATCGATGCGATTCGCTGAGCGGCGAAGTCCGAGCCAAGCCCGTGAAAGCCTATTCGCGCCATAGATCGGGTGGCGAGCCAACGTATGAAATGAAAACTTGCTGCGCCAAGTATTGGGTGGCGCGGGCCAATTCGCATGTCCGGCTTGCTCGAAAGAGGATGGGCGAGGGGTCCGGTCTCGCTTTGCGGAAGTCGCGGCATTGTTCGACCTCCTCCATATGTAGAACACGCCATGCCAGTGCTTCGCTCTTGAGTGCAGGTTATGAGCGGTCGCTGCCCTCGTGCGTCAGTGGTCGGGTACTGCAATTCGATCCCGGCCCAGGCCACCACGTTAAGATTCCAGCTCAGGGAGCAAAGGAGTCGGAGATTTGAATCTCGGTCTGTGGGGTGATCTCACGATATTCGCGGTGGTGATGGCGCTGGTGTTCGCCGGTTGCGTGTTCACGTTCATCACGCCGGTTGGAGAATCGAACCCCCGCTCCGTTGGGCGAAAAAGTGGGCGCCCACAAGGCGGTTCTGGCCAAATTGCGCAAGCGCGAATCGATGTCGCAGGACGAAGTGGATTATGCGACCGAACTGATCTCCGACGCTCGATCGCCGCTCGCGTACGCGATGCCCGCCGTCCTCTTCACCATGGGCTTCTTTTACGTCGTCGGCTGCCTCTACATGTTGCATCGAGATGGCGGCAACCCCTCCTTTCGAACGTTCATCGGGGGGATCCCCATGTTGACTTCGATGAACATCGTCGCTCAGCTGCGCAGGGTCGCGCGGTTGAAAGGGCGTCTGGCGCAGGCTCCGTTGATGGAGCCCGAGTCATCCGATGCGGTCACCGCTTGACGGCGGGATCGTCGTCCTCCCACAGAAGCAGTTGACGAACCGCTCGCCGTGATCCGTAGGGCTGAAGCATCTGGCTGGCCGGGCGGGGGCGCACTCTTTGCGGCCACCAGAACCAGCGCCCGAGCAGCGCTGCGACGGACGGCGTCATGAACGAACGCACGATCAGCGTGTCGAACAGCAGACCGAGGGCGATCGTGGTCCCGATCTGACCGAGAATCCGCAGATCGGCGAACACGAAGGAGGCCATGGTGGCCGCGAACACCAGACCGGCGGCGGTCACCACCGCGCCGGAGCCGGCCATCGCACGGATGATGCCCGTCTTCAAGCCGGCGTCGATCTCCTCCTTGAACCGCGAGATCAGCAACAGGTTGTAGTCCGACCCCACGGCCAGCAGCAGGATGACGGCCAGCGCCAGCACTATCCAGAACAACTCGATGCCCAGAATGTCCTGCCAGATCAGCACCGAAAGCCCGAAAGAGGCGCCCAACGACAGCGCAACGGTGCCCACGATGACGAACGCGGCCACCAGGGAGCGGGTGATGAGCATCATGATGAGCAGGATCAGGCTCAGCGCGGCGATTCCGGCGATCATGAGGTCGTATTTGGCGCCGTCCTGGATGTCCTTGTAGGTCGCCGCCGTACCGGCGAGGTAGATCTTCGATCCCGCCAGCGGCGTGCCCTTGACGGCCTCCTGCGCTGCCTGCCTGATGGCGTCGATGTGCGAAATACCTTCGGGGGTAGCGGGATCCACGTCGTGGGTGATGATCATGCGCGCGGCCTTGCCGTCCGGCGAGAGGAACAGCTTCATTCCGCGTAGGAACTCCGGGTTGCTGAACGCCTCCGGCGGTAGGTAGAAGGAGTCGTCGGTCTTCGAAGCGTCGTACGCCTGGCCCAGGGCGGTCGAGTTCTGCAGCGCCGCCGCGGTCTGGTCGTCGATGCCCGAGGTGGTGGCGTAGTTCGTCGTCGTCAGGTCGCGGTTGGTCTGCTGGCTCGCGATCTGAGGCGGAATCAGCGCGAGCAGCTTCGGCTGCAGCGCGTCCAACTTGGCGATGCTTCCCGCGACGTCGCCCAGTTGGTCGGTCAGCGCGTCGATGCCGTCGAGTGCGTCGAAGAGCGACCGCAGCGCGGCGCAGACCGGGATGTCGAAACAGTGTGGCTCCCAATAGAAGTAGTTGCGCAGGGGCCGGAAGAAATCGTCGAAGTTGGCGATCTTGTCGCGCAGATCCTGCGGCCGTGGCGACCGTGTCCTGGAATGCCTTGGCCTGTTCGTCCGTGACGGCGCTGGACTGTTGTTGCAGCGCGTACTGCCGCCGAAGGACGTTGACCGAGTCGTCGATGACGCCGACTTGTTTGACCAGGTCTGCGGCGCGGTCCTGCTGGAAGGGCAGGTTCTCGATCTGCGCCGAGCTGCCCGCGCTGATCTGAAACGGGATCGACGTGTGATCCAGGGGCGTGCCCAACGGCCGCGTGATCGACTGAACCTGGGCGATTCCGTCGGTGTGGAAGACGGCCTTGGCGACCCGCTCGAGCAGAATCATGTCGGTGGAATTGCGCAGATCGTGGTCGGCCTCGATCATCAGCAGTTCGGGATTGAGCCGGGCCTGGGAGAAGTGACGCTCGGCCGCCGCGTAGCCGACATTGGCCGGGGCGCTGGCAGGCATGTAGGCGCGGGCGTCGTAATTCGTCTTGTATCCCGGCAGGGCCAGCACGCCGATGAGAGCCACGGCGATCGTCGCCACCAGGATGGGGCCGGGCCAGCGCACGATCGCCGTCCCGATGCGCCGCCAGCCCCGGGTGCGCATCGCGCGGGCGGGCTCGAACAGACCGAAATGGCGGCCGATGCTCAGCATCGCAGGCGCCAGGGTCAGCGCGGCGACGAGCGCGACGAGGACGCCGATCGCAGCGGGAATGCCGAGGCTCTGAAAATACGGGAGCCGGGTGAAGGTCAGACAGAACACCGCGCCGGCAATCGTCAGGCCCGAACCCAAGATGATGTGCGCGGTTCCCCGGTACATCAGTCCGTAGGCCGACAACCGATCCTGCCCGGTGTGGCGCGCTTCGTGGTAGCGGCCCAGAAGAAAGATCGCGTAATCCGTTCCGGCCGCGATGACAAGCAACGTCAGAAGATTCGTCGAATACGTCGACAGCTCGATGATTCCGGCGTTCGCCAGCACGGCGACGACTCCGCGGGATGCGGTCAACTCGATCATCACCGTGAAAATCACGAGAAGCACCGTGGTGAAACGGCGGTAGAGCGAAAACAGCATCAGCGCGATCACCCCGATGGTGATCAGGGTGGTCTTCAGGGTCCCGTGCCTGCCCACCTCGAACTGATCGGTGACAAGTGGCGCGGCGCCGGTGACGTAGGCCTTCACCCCGGGCGGCGGCGTCGTGTGCTGTTCACGATGTTGCGGATGGAGTCGACGGACTCGATTGGCCAGTGACGTGCCCTGGTTGCCGGCGAGATACACCTGCACCAACGCCGCCTTGCCGTCGGCGCTCTGGGAGCCGGCCGCCGTCAGCGGATCGCCCCAGAAATCCTGAATGTGCTCCACGTGCGTCGTGTCCTGGGCGAGCTTTTTGACCAAGCCGTCGTAGTAGTGGTGCGCGTCGGCACCGAGCGGCTGGTCGCCCTCCAGCACGATCATCGCGGAACTGTCGGAGTCGAACTCCTGAAACACCTTGCCGATGCGTTTACTGGCCTGCAGCGACGGCGCATCCTGGGGGCTCAGCGAGACGTTGTGCGATTCGGCGACGGTCTCCAACTGCGGCACGAAGACATTCGTGACCACCGCCAGGCCCAGCCAGAACAGCGCGATCAGCACCGAAAACCGCCGGATGGCGTGCGCGACCCGGTCGGTCATCGACTGGCGTTCGGCTTGGTGGGTGCTCATCCCCGGCCATTCTGCGCGACGTTACGGCGCGGGGACAGCTAACCGGTCCGTATCGGCAGGCGGCGGAGGTGGCGGGTCGGACTTGCGGAAGTGGTGGTCGCCGCGGGGGTAGACCACCTGCGGCCACCAGAACCACCGGCCCAACAGCGTCGCGATCGACGGCATCAGCAGGGACCGCACGATGAAGGTATCGATGAGCAGCCCGATCGCGATCGTCGAGCCCATCTGGGCCAGCACGATCAGCTTGCTCCCCATCATCCCCGCCATGGTGGCGGCGAACACCAGTCCGGCCGACGTGACCACGCCGCCCGTACCGGCCATCGAGCGGATGATGCCGGTCTTCAAGCCGGCGTGGATCTCGTCCTTGAACCGCGATACCAGCAGCAGGTTGTAGTCCGAGCCGACCGCCAACAGGATGATGACGGACATCAGCATGACGAGCCACTGCACTTGGATGCCGAACAGGTCTTGCCAGATCAACACGGAGATGCCGAAGGACGCCGCGATCGAGCTGGCCGCCGTGCCGACGATGACCAGTGCGGCCACCGCGCTTCGGGTCAGGATCAGCATGATCATGAAGATCAGCGTCAGCGACGACACCACGGCGATCATCAGGTCGTACTTCGCGCCGTCGGACATGTCCTTGTAGGTCGCCGCCACTCCGCCGAGGTAGATCTTGGCGTTCGACAGCGAGGACATCTTCAGAGCCTCCTGCGCAGCCTTCCGCTCCGAGTCGACCCGGGCGATGCCTTCAACCGTCGCCGGGTCGGTCTCGTGGGTGATGAACATGCGCGCCGACTTGCCGTCCGGCGACATGAACATCGCAAGGCCGCGCTTGAAATCGGGGTTGTCGAAGGCCTCCGGTGGCAGGAAGAACAAGTCGTCGTTCTTGGCGGTGTCGAACGCCGAGCCCATCGCCAGGGCAGTGTCGTTGCTCGCCTGCATCTGGTCGAGCAGCGCCTTCTGATTGTTGTACGACGCCAGCGACAAGTCGTGGGTGAGTTTCATCGTCGCGATGGTTTTCGGCAACAGCGCGGTCAACTGCGGTGCGAGGTCGGCTAGTTGGTCGGTATTGCCCTGCACGTCCGCCGTCTGTTGCGTCACCTCGTCGAGCCCGTCGAGGGAATCGAAGACGGATCTCGCCGCGGCGCACAACGGGATGTCGAAACAGTGCGGTTCCCAGTAGAAAAAGTTGCGCAGGGGCCGGAACTGGTCATCGAAGTTCGCGATGTTGTCACGCAGCTTCTCGGTGGTCTCGAGGAGGGCCTGCGACTTTTTCGCCGAATCTTGGGTGAGCGCAGTTTGTTTCAGCGAGAGCTGGTACTGCTTCTCCATGATGTCGATCGACTCCTGCGTCGCATCGGCCATTCGCTTCGTGTCTTCCAACTGCTGCCGCTGGAACGGCAGGTTCATGTTGCTCGTCTGGCCCTGGATACTCGTAGAGAACGGAATCGAGCTGTGCTGGATGGGGATTCCCAGCGGCCGGGTGATGTTCTGCACCATCGCGATGCCCTCGGTGTGCATGACGTTTCGTGCCACCGCGTTCAGCACAAGCATGTCGGCGGGGTTCCGCATGTCGTGGTCGGCGTTGACCATCAGGATGTCGGGGTTCATCCGGGCCTCGCGAGAAGTGCCGGTCGGCGGCCGCGAAGCCGACGTTGACCGGCGCACTGGCCGGCAGGTAGTAGCGGTCGTTGTAGGCCGGCTTGTATCCCGGGATGGCCACGATGCCGATCAGCACCACGAATAGGCTTGCCACGAAAATCGGTGCGGGCCAACGGACTACCGCCGTGCCGATACGCCGCCAGAACCTGCTCTGCGGAGGTCGCTTGGACTCGTACAACCCAACCCGGCTGCCGAGGAAGAGCACGGCCGGGCCGAGCGTGACCGCAATCGCCACGACCACGAGCATGCCGATCGCGACGGGGGCGCCCATCGTGGAGAAGTACGGCAGTCGCGCGAAACTGAGGCAGTAGGTTGCCCCGGCGATCGTCAGTCCGGAACCCACGATGACGGGCGCGACGGACTTGAAGGTGGCGTAGTAGGAGTCGTCCCTGTCCAGTCCCATGCCGCGGTCTTCGCGATATCGGCCGAAGATGAAGATGCCGTAGTCGGTGGCCGCGGCGATCGCCAGCATCGTGAGGATGTTCCCGGCGAACGTCGTCAACCCGAACGCGCCGTGGGTGGCCAGCACCGAGACCACGCCGCGCGCGGTCAGCAATCCGAGAAACGTCAGGAACAGCTGGATCAGCGTGGTCCGTATCGAGCGATAGACCACCAGCAGCATGCCCGCGATCGCGATGAGGGTGATCAGGGTGATCTGACCGAGACTGGCGTTGCCGATGACGTGCAGGTCGTCGGTGAGCGCGGCGGGACCCGCGACATAGGCCTGAACCCCGGGTGGCGCTTTCGTCTCCTCGATGACCTTGCGTACGTTTTGAACGCCTTCGTTGGCCAAGGTCTGGCCCTGTTCGCCGGCCAGGTTCAGCATCACGTAGGAGGCCTTGCCGTCGGCGCTTTGCGCCCCGGCCGCGGTCAGCGTGTCGCCCCAGAAATCCTGGATGTGCTGGATGTGCTCGGGATCTTGCTGCAGCTTGTGGATGATCTCGTCGTAGTAGTCGTGCGCGTCCGGGCCGAGCGGCTGCTGGCCCTCGATGACGACCATGATCGTGCTGTTGGAGTCGAACTCCTTGAAGTTGGCGCCCATCAACTTCATCGCCTGCATCGATGGGGCGTCCTCGGGCGCCATCGGCGCCGAGTGCAACTCGCCGACGACCTCGAGTTGCGGGGCGATCACGTTGACGAGAACGGCGACGACGATCCAGAACAGGACGATCGGCAGCGCAAGGATGCGGATCAGGCGGGGCACGAACGGCCGCTTCGGCGTCCCGGAGGTCTGCGGCTCGGCGATGGCGTGGGTCATGCGGACTTCACCAGGCAGTACGTCTGGGCGTTGACGCCATTGGCCGATTGCTCCTCACGGACGGTTCCGTTCACGGTGACGCGGCATCCAATCTGATCGCCGTCGGTCTGCGCCATCAGGCTGGCGCTGACGGCAGGCAGCGTCGTCGACAGGGTTATCGACCACGGCAGGGGCGCGTTGATGGTGTGCACGTTTGCATCAGGGTCGAAGTAACTGATCTGGGCGGTCGTTCCCGGCGAGCCGTAGACGTCGTAGATCATGATCTTGGGGTTGAACTGCACGATCTCGATGCCCGCACCGGCATTGGCGTTGAGGTCCTGGGACGCGAACATCTTGTGCAGCCGACTCACCACCAATCCGGAGATGGCCAACACGACGATGAGGACCAGAGGTATCCAGAGGCGCTTCAGCCACGAGCCGATCGGCACCTTCACCTAGTCACCTCGCGTCGGGCGTGTCCCAATCTTATTGGGACAGTTCATGATTGCGGCAATGCGGGCGCAGCCTTGTCGTCGCCGGCCAAGATACATAGCATAGCAATGTAGATTAGCTACCTATATCAGGGGGGCGCAACTCGGATGAGTATGGGTCGACCTGCATGTCTAGGCGATTGACCGGCTCGATTCCCAGCAAGTTCCAAGCTAGTAGGATTTTTCTGACATGGGAAGCGCCGAGATCGACAAGGGCAACTTCCGTCAGCGACTCCTTGACGCGCTCGAGGTGTCGATCTCCGAGGATGGCTACGCCCGGACCACGGTTGCCGACATCGTGCGCCGCGCCAGGACGTCGCGACGCACCTTCTACGAACACTTCGAGAGCCGGGAGGCGTGCTTCGTCGCGCTGTTGACGGATGCGAACGCCGAACAGGTTCGGCAGATCTCGGCCGCGGTCGACTCGAGCGTGCCGTGGCGCAGCCAGGTGCGGCAGGCCGTCGAGGCGTGGATCTCCTCCGGCGAATCCCGGGCACCGTTGATGCTCAGTTGGATTCGCGACGTGCCGTCGCTCGGGGCTCGTCGCTCGTCCGTCTGCAACGCGAGGTGATGAACAACTTCGTCGAAATGGTCCAGGCGCTTCAGAACACCGAGGAGTTCCGGGCCGCAGGCATCGGGCCCGTGTCGCGCCAGCGCATCATCATGCTGCTCGGGGGGCTGCGCGAGCTCACCGCGACCGCCGTCGAGGAGGGCGGTCGCATGAGTGACATCACCGACGAGGCGGTCGCGGCGTCGATCGCGCTTCTGGATCCCCGGTCTGCCGACGATGATCGGGGCTTGTCTTCCTCGGTACCGAGGCGTACCGTGCACTGGTACATTGATGTACCACGGAGGGGGTTTGACATGGCCGAAGCTACGACCGATCCGGTGCGACTGCCGCCCGGTCCCCGCATCCCGAAGGCCGTCATGGGCGTCGCCTTCTTCACCGCCCGCCACCGGGCCGTCGCGGCGGTCGGCAAGCGGTTCGGCAGCACGTTCACGATCGACCTGCCGATCTTCGGCGAGACGGTCGTGGTCAGCGACCGGGCCTTGGTCAAGGAACTGTTCACCGCGAAGGCGACCTGGTGGCGCGGGCCTCGAACCTCGGCAACGGTGCTCGGACCCGGCTCGACCTTCAGCCTCGACGGCGACGAGCATCGGGAACGCCGGAAGCTGCTGGTACCGCCGTTTCACGGCAAGCGGATGGTCGGCTATGAGGCGATCGTCGAGGAAGAGGTCATGCGCGAGATCGCCGGCTGGCCCGAGGGCCGCGAGTTCGAAACCCTCGAGCCGATGATGCGCATCACGCTCAACGCGATCCTGCGCGCGGTGTTCGGCGCGCAGGGCTCCGCCTTCGACGAACTGCGCCAACTCCTGCCGCCCATGGTGCCGCTCGCGTCGCGCATGGCCGTGATGCCCCCGGCCCTTCGCAAGGATCTCGGCCCGTGGAGCCCGTGGGGGCGGGTGCAGCATTCCCGCAGGCGCTACGACGAGATCATCGAGGCGCTGATCGCCGAGGCTCGATCCGATCCGGCGATTCGAGGACCGCAACGACGTGCTCGCGCTGATGCTGCGCGGCGCGTTACGAGGACGGCTCGCCGATCTCGGACGGCCACATCGCCGACGAGCTGTTGACGCTGCTCGCGGCGGGACACGAGACCACCGCCACCACGCTGGCCTGGACGTCGAGCGGCTGCGCAGGCACCCGAGGCTGTTGTCCCGGCTGACCGCCGAGGTCGACGCCGGCGGCACGGAGCTGACCCAGGCCACGATCTGGGAGGTGCAGCGCACCAGCCCGGTCGTCGAGGCCACCATCCGTGTCGCGCGTCAGCGAATGCGGCTGGGGGAGTGGGTGATACCGGAGGGTCACGCGGTGATCGCGAGCATCACGATGGCGCATCAGTCCGAGGAGAACTTCGCCGACCCGAAGGCCTTCAACCCCGATCGATTCCTGGGCGCCAATCCCGACACGCATACGTGGATTCCCTACGGCGGCGGCATCCGCCGCTGCATCGGCGCCGCCTTCGCCAACATGGAGATGAACGTGACACTGCGGACGCTGCTGCGCGAGTTCGAATTCGGCACCACCTACGCCGCAGGGGAGCGCCGTCATTCCCGGGGCGTCGCGACCGCGCCGGGGCGCGGCGGCCGGGCGATCGTGTACCGGCGCAGGGCCGGCGCCGACCTGCCCGCTTCGGCCGACGCGGCGCGGGCGTCCGCGTGACGGCGCACGAGACCGTCGTCGACGTCGGCCGCGGGATCGAACTGTGCTACGACCAGACCGGTGACCCGGCCGACCCGCCGCTGTTGCTCATCGCCGGACTCGGCCAGCAATTGCATTCGTGGCCTGACGATTTCGTCGTGGCACTGGCGGGACGCGGCTACTGCGTGACGCGATTCGACAACCGCGACGCGGGCCGCTCCACGCATATGGCCTATCGGCCGCCGAACCCGGTGGCGATGTTCCGCGGCGGCGACCGGCGCCGCCAGTACCACCTCGGTGACATGGCGCGCGACACGGTCGGCCTGATGGATGCACTGGGCTACCCGGACGCGCATCTGGTCGGAGTCTCGATGGGCGGGATGATCGCGCAGACGGTGGCCGCGCACCACCCCGGTCGCGTCCGCACGCTGACGTCGATCATGTCGACCACCGGCGCGGCCCGCCTGGGCAGGCCCGCGCTGTCCACCTGGCGGCGAATGCTCACGTCGCGCCCGCCGCGGACGCGCGACGAGGCGATGGACCGGGCGGCGAACATATTCGCCCACATCGGATCTCACGGATTCCCGTTCGACGAGGCGGCGGTGCGCGAGTACGCGGGCATCGCGTGGGACCGCGACCCTAGTCAGGGCGGCATCGTGCGGCAGCTGACGGGAATCTTCGCGTCGGGCGACCGCACGGTCGAACTCGGGCAGATCGACGTGCCGACCCTCGTCATACACGGCGACCGCGACAAGATGGTCCATCCGACAGGCGGCGCGGCAACCGCGAAGGCGATACCCGGCGCGCGACTCGAGACGATCGCCGGATTGGGCCACGACCTCCCGGTCGGTGCGTGGGTCCGGATCATCGACCTGATCGCAGAGCACATCGCTTCGGCACGATTCGCGGCTCGCCGCGGGGCACGATTCGCGGCTCGCCACGGGCACCACTTACCCATTCCGGACTCGAGGAGAACTCATGAGCAAGCGCACGATCAGCGGCCGCACGGTCGTCATCACCGGTGCGGCATCGGGCATCGGTCGGGCACTGGCCCAACGGCTTTCGGCGCACAGCTGCCCGGTGGCGATTGCCGACGTAGACGAGACCGGCCTCAAGGAGACCGAGGCGTCACTGCGCGGGCCCGCGTTGTTGCGCGTGCTCGACGTCAGTGACGCCGTCGCGCAGCGTGACTTCGCAGCCGAGGTGCGCGAGTGGGCGCCGCAGCCGATCGGCGCGGTGTTCAACAATGCCGGCGTCGCGGTCTCGTCGAGAGTCCTCGATGCGGTGCCCGAGGACGACACCTGGCTGTGGAACATCAACTTTCACGGCGTGGTCAACGGGACGCGCGCGTTCCTTCCGATCCTCGTCGAGCAGAACGAAGGCGCCATCGTCAACACCTCCAGCGTATTCGGATTGGTCGGGATGCCGGCCCGAAGCGCATACTGCGCAGCGAAATTCGCCGTCCGCGGTTTCACCGACGCGCTGCGTCAGGAACTGCGTGGCACCGGAGTCACGGCCGTCAACGTGCACCCGGGTGGCATCAACACCAACATCGTGCGCAACGCGCGGGTGCGCAAGGATCCTGAGGGTCGTGGCCGCACCCAGGATCAGCTGGCCAAGGAGTTCGCGGCGATCACGATGACGCAACCCGACAAGGCCGCCGAGATCATCCACCGCGGTGTCGAGGCGGGCAAGGCGCGCATCATGGTCGGACCCGACGCGTACATGTTCGACATCCTCGCGCGGGTGACCCCGACGCATTACTACGACGTGCTCGGCCGGCTGCAGACTGTCCTGCGCAAGCGCGCCGCCTCCTGAGCCGTCTAGGGGACCAGCACCACCTTGCCGACGTTCTCCCGCGCGGCGAGGATCCGGTGTGCCTCGGGCGCCTTGTCGAACGGCACTGCGGCGTGCACGATCGGTGATGCGACGCCGTCGGTCAACGCCGTCGACAACGGACCGATCCAGGGCTCGAGGGTGCCGCGGTCGTCCCAGAGCTTCAGCATGTTCAGGCCGATGACGGCCTTGGACTCCGAGAGCTGTTTCATCAGATTGAAGCCGCGCAGCATCGGTAACACCTGCGGTAAAACCACACGCAGGGATCGCTTTTCGCCCTGCTGCAGCGCCGAGATGCCGTATGCCACCAGCCTGCCGCCGGGACGCAACAGGTCGTAGGAACGTTTCAGAGAGGCGCCGCCGATCGCGTCGAGCACGATGTCGTAGGGCGGCAGGTCCTTCCACCAACCGTCGCGGCGGTAGTCGATGGTGCGGTCGACACCGAGTTCAGTGAGTCGCTGGTGCTTGCCGGGCGACGCGGTGCCGTGGATCTCCACTCCAGTGGGCTTCGCCAGCTGGATGGCCGCGATGCCGACGCCGCCCGCAGCCGCGTGGATGAGCACGCGTTCACCCGCGCGCAGTGATCCGTAGCCGTACAGGGCGGCCCACGCGGTGGCGTAGTTGACGGGCACCGCGGCGCCCTGGTCGAACGTCATGCTGTCGGGCAGCACCACCACGTCCGCCGCGTTGACGTTGACGATCTCGGCGTATCCCCCGAAACGTGTTCCAGCCAGGACACGTTGGCCCACCAGTGACTCGTCGACGCCGTCGCCGACCGCCTCAACAGTGCCCGCCACCTCGTAGCCGACGATGGACGGCAACTTGGGCGCGTCGGGATAGAGGCCGACACGGGCCATGTGGTCGGCGAAGTTGACACCGGCCGCGCGCACCGCGATGCGGACCTGTCCGGCAGTCGGGGGTGGCGGATCGGGGCGCTCCTGCACCTTGAGCACAGACGGGTCCCCGTGCTTGGTGATGACGACCGCGCGCATCGCTACGCCGTAGCCTTCGCGTGTTCGAGCAGTGTTGGGTCGTGCGCACACACCATCAAGAGATCAGGCTCCCGGCGCTGATACAGCTCGGTGAGGCGGGAGTGGTTGTCGCGCACTTGTTTCCGGTCGAAAGCCAGTAGCGGCTCTATCGCCTTGATGGGACCGGGAACTGTGGATGTGCCATCCACCGTGCCGGGGTGGTAGAAGGCGTCGCCGCAATGGAGCACCCATCGGTTACCCGCGTCGACCGCAATGCAGGCGTGCCCTCTGCTGTGGCCGGGCAGCGACACCAGCACGATCCCCTGCGAGATCTCGGTAAGTTCCTTCGCGGCGGCGAAGCCTCGCCACTTCTCACCGTCGGGCGCATGTTCGACCAGCTTGGGGCCGTGCGCCAGCTGGGCCGGGCGGTAGCGGGCCTTCTCTTGGAGACGATGGAGTACGCACCGCGCCAAGCACTTCGGCTGCAGTCGCATGGATCAGAGCCTCAGGGAAGTCGGAGATGCCGCCGATGTGGTCCATGTCGAAATGCGTGACGACGATGTGGCGGACGTCCTCGCGGACGAACCCGAGTCGTTCGACCTGGCGCACGGCGGATTCGTTGCGGTCCATCGCGGGACGGAAGATGAAACGCGACGGGCCGACCCGGGCGGGGTTATCGCAATCGTGCGTGCCGTAGCCGGTGTCGACGAGGACCAGACCGTTGTCGGTCTCCACGAGCAGCACGTGGCAGACGATCGGCGGTGTCCCGAATGGGCGCATCGTCCCGCAGTTGAGGTGATGGACCTTCACAGTTCGCCCGTTCCGACCAGGGCCAGCAGCTCACCACGGCCGATCTGGGTCACCAGGCTGGCCGAATCGAAGTAGATGCGTTCGTTGACGATGCGGTCGCCGTCGAAGAAGAACACGGCGATGATCGGCACCCGGAACGCCTTACCCGTCGGCGGCAGCCCGTAGAACTCGCCGAGATTCGTTCCCAGCAGGTCGAACTCGACGATCACGGCGTCGTCGCTGACGTGGAAGCGGGAGTTGTCGTGGCGCTGGTCGGGGAAGGCCGTGCGGGTGGTCAGGTAGTAGCTCCATGACCTCGTCGTCGCCGTCGAAGACCTGACCCGTGGCCATGATCTCGTAGTGCGGGTGTCCGTCAAAAGTGGCCAGTGTCTTGTCGAACTCCTTGGTCACCTCGGTGTCCATGTGCTCCCGAATGACCTCGAGCCGACGTTCCCGAAGCTCGTCGGTGATCATGCGTGAACTGTAGGCCGCCGCCCTGCGCTCAGACCGTGGATTCGACCGGCGCACCCACCTGCTGATGGCGGCGCTGGCGCTCGACCGCAGCCAGGTAGAAGGCCCAGGCGGAGGCGGAGCTGCCGAACAGGATGAACCCGCAGAACAGCCAGGGATGTTTGATGCCGCGGCGTCGGCCATCGATGATCGACCACACCGGGAAGATCAGCAGGCTCATGATCGTGTAGTCCTGGCTCGCTGAACTGGCGGCCGGGTTGTCGTAGCCGAGGACGATGAACTCCGACCAGCTGCCGGGACCCCAGATGAAGTTGTGCATTCCGCCCGGCGGTGCGTACTCCTGCACGTACTGGTTGTTGAAGTAATAGCCCAAGACGATCGAGGCGACACCGACGACGTAGTAGAAGATTTCCAGTTTCGACACCTGCGGGCCTGCCGAGAAACGGGAGAAGATCCCCGGATTCGTTCTGATGATGACGGCGAAGGTGGCGAGCCCAAGGACGAGGTGGATGATCAGCGCAACCATGAACGGGAGTCTCTCACCCATCACCAGAGTTTTGTCAATATTGACATAACTTGGTGCGGTACTTTCTTGGACATGGTCCGGCCTGCCCAAACCGCGCGCAGTGAGCGCACGCGCGAGGCGTTGCGGCAGGCTGCGGTCGTTCGCTTCCTCGCCCAGGGCGTCGAGGACACGTCCGCCGAGCAGATCGCGGATGACGCCGGGGTCTCCCTGCGAACCTTCTATCGCCACTTCGCGTCCAAGCACGATCTGCTGTTCGCCGACTACGCCGGCCTGCACTGGTTCCGGGCGGCGCTGGCGGCGCGGTCGCCCGATGAGTCGATCATCGAGGCGGTGCACTCGGCGATCATGGCGCGTCCGTATGACGACTGGGCCGTCGCGCAGACCGCTGCACTTCGGGCCCAGGAACTGGAACCCGGCCGGATCGTGCGGCACATGCGCCAGGTCGAGGCCGACTTCGCCGAGGCGATCGAGCAGCACCTCGCCGCCGACGATCCGCCGCAGCCCGGCACGGACGAGCGCATGCACATCACCGTCACCGCGCGGTGCATCGCGGCCGCGGTCTTCGGTGCGATGGAGGTCTGGATGCTGGGCGAGAAGCGCTCGCTGCCCGAGCTGTCGCGGCTGACCCGGGAGGCGCTGGACTCGCTGGCCAAGGGGATGACCTGACAAAGTTTCGTCATTATTGACAAAACTTTGGTCGCATGTCAGCCTCAGCCGATGGCTGACTTTGACGCGATTGTCGTAGGCGCGGGACACAACGGACTGACCGCCGCCGCGCTTCTCCAGAAGGCCGGACTGCGCACCTTGTGCCTGGATTTCAAGCTGTACGCCGGCGGCATGGCCTCGACGGTCGAACTGTTCGACGGCTTCAGGTTCGAGATCGCCGGGTCGGTGCAGATACCGACGTCGGCGACGGTGAGTCGCGAGCTCGGCCTCGATGAGCTGCCGACCGTCGACCTCGACGTGATGTCGGTGTCGTTGCGCGGCGTCGGCGACGAACCCCTCGTCTACTACACCGACCCGATGAAGCTGATGACGCACATCAACGAGGTGCACGGCGCCGAAGCCGTCAACGGCATGGCCGGTCTGATGGCATGGTGTCAGGCGCCGACCAGGGCGCTGGGGCGTTTCGAGGCCGGCCGGCCACCGAAGTCGATCGACGAGATGTATGCATGCGCGACAACCGAATTCGAGCGTTCGACGATCACCGATCTGTTGTTCGGTTCTGTCACCGATGTGCTCGACCGTTACCTGCCCGACAAGGAGAAGCACGGCGCCCTGCGCGGAATGCTGTCGCTGCTGGCGGTCAACACCACATACCGCGGGCCCGCGACGCCCGGCACCGCCGCGGCGCTCGCGTACGGGTTCGCCGTCCCGGATGAGAACGCGCTGCTCGTCAAGAAGCTGAGGGGCGGCATCGGTGCGCTGACCTCACACCTGTGCGACGTGTTCATGGGCAACGGCGGCGAGCTGCGGTTGCGCAGCAAGGTCGACGAGATCCTCGTCGCCGACGGGCGCGTCGCGGGGTCCGGCTCGACGACGGATCGACCGTCACCGCGCCGATCGTCATCTCCGGCGTCGCACCGGATCTCACCGTCAATTCAATGGTCGATCCGGCAGCAATACCTGCCGACATCCGGGAGAGGTTCTCCCGAGTGGACCACCGCGGCAGTTACTTACAGATGCACTTTGCGCTCGACGGTATACCGGAATTCGCGGCGCCCTACGAACTGCTCAACGATCCCGCGATGCAGTCGAACATCGGGATCTTCAGCACTCCCGAAGAATTGCAGCAGCAGTGGGAGGACTGCAGGCGCGGCATCGTGCCCGCCGATCCGGCCATCGCGTTGCAGATTCCGTCGGTCAACGACCCCGGCCTGGCGCCGGAGGGCAAGCATGCGGCGTCGGCTTTCTCGTTGTGGTTCCCCGTCGAGGATTCCGACTCGAGCTACGGCGACATGAAGGTGGAGATGGGCAGACGCGTCATCGAGAAGCTCACCAGGCTGGCGCCCAACTTCGAAGACCTCATCATCAGACACACCACGTTCACCCCCAAGCACATGGGCACCATGTTCGGTGCGCCCGGCGGCGACTACTGCCACGGGCTGATCCACCCCGATCAGATCGGGCCCAACCGGCCCGGTCCGAAAGGCTATGTGGATCAACCCATTCCCATCGACGGGCTGTACCTGGCCAGCGCCGGATGCCACGGCGGACCCGGCATCACGTTCATCCCGGGCTACAACGCCGCCAAGCAGGCGCTGGCCGACCGTTCGTAGCGCTCGGCGTCGATAACCCGGCGGTTTCGGTTCCCGCTCAACGGGCAAACTGTGGCATGGGACTCACAGTGGCCGTCACAGGACCAACCGGCGAAATCGGCATCTCGGCGGTCACCGCGCTGGAACGCCATCCCGGCGTCCAGCGGATCATCGGAATGGCACGCCGCCCGTTCAACCCCGCCGAACAAGGCTGGACCAAAACCGAGTACCGGCAAGGCGATATCACCGTGCGCGATGACGTCGACGCACTGGTCGCGGACGTCGACGTCGTCATACACCTGGCCTTCGTCATCATGGGGTCGCGGGATGAGAGCAGCCGGGTAAATCTCGCGGGCACCCGCAATGTCTTCGAGGCCACCGTGGCCGCAGAGCGCCCCCGTCGGTTGGTGTACACCTCGTCGGTGGCGGCGTACGGCTACCACTCCGACAACCCGACTCCCATCACCGAGGACGTACCGCCGCGCGGATCATCCGAGCACTATTACTCCGAACAGAAGGCCGCATGCGAGGCCGCCCTTGCCGAAGTGGTCGACGGCTCACCACTCGAGGTCTACGTGTTGCGGCCGTGCATCGTCGCAGGCCCGAAGGCGACCGCGCTCGCCGACGAGATGCCGTGGAACCAGCTACCCGGGCTCGTGAAGCGGGTCGTACAGGCGGTGCCGATACTCAAGCCGCCCTTCCCGGACCCGGGCACGCCGGTGCAGCTGGTGCACCATGACGATGTCGCAGAGGCGATCGCCTTGGCCGCAACGACTTCCGCGCCAACCGGTGCCTACAACCTCGCGGGCGACGGTGTGGTGTCGATGTCCAACATTGGCGAGGCGCTCGGCGCTCGCCCCGTCCGGGTGCCCAAGGTTGCCGCGTCAGCCGCATCGGAAGTCGTCGCCAAGATGCCGTTCGTGCCGTCCGCGCTGGAATGGCTGCACATCGGACGGACCTCGGTCGTGATGGACACGGCGAAGGCCAAGACCCAGCTGGGGTGGGCGCCCAAGCACACCGCCGCAGAGACCTTGTCGACGCTGGCGGAGTCCGTCTAAGAAGCCGGACCGCTGGGGGTGGCGCCCCCCTCGTCAGACCAATCGGCGCCGTCCCCGCCACCCTGGGCTGGGTCGCTGATCACGTCGTCGTCGGCATCTTGAGAGCCGGCATCGGTCTCGGCGGTCTCGGGCTTGTCCTTCTTCATGTCCGGTGGATACCCAGACTCAGTCGCCGCGATTCTTCAATTGCGTCACCCAGTCTCGCGGAACACGCTCCGCGGGACCCGGAACGGGCTGATCCTCGGGGTGGCAGTCCGGCGCCGCGAGTTCCGGCCCGTCGTAGTACTCGTTGGTGTCGAAGTTCCAGAACCAGTCCTCGCCTGGCTCGAACGACCGGATGATGGGGTGCGCGGTATCCCGCCAGTGGGCCGATGCATGGCGGGCCAGCGAGTCATCGCAACAGCCGATGTGCCCACAGGCGGCGCAGCGACGCAGATGCACCCACCATCCGCCGACGTCATCGCATTCGGCGCACCCCGTCCCGCTCGGAGGGACGCTGGGGTCGACGGTAGCGCTCATGGTTGGCCAGCCTACCGATGCGGGTGCGGCGTGCTCTGGTCGAAAATTGCATACAGGGTCGTTGACTACTCGAAATCACAACCCTGGATGGCGGGGTCGATGGCAGCACTCATGGTTGCTCAGCCTACCGACGCCGGGGCGGCCTGCTAGCAAGACTAAAACTCAACCCGATTCGATCTGAGTGAGCGAAAGCAATTACGTTGCGGCAAGCAGCGAATTCCCCTAATTGACGCTGGGGTTTGCCCAATTACACGCGTTGACAGCTAACCAGTGCTCTCTTAGCGTCCGGCGAACGATGGGAACGCAGTTGGGATCCGTGGAGGAGTGCTTGCGCAGCATGGCGAAGAGGCCGCTGTCGTCGTCATGCGCATATCGCCTGTCGGCGAAGAGGGTAAGCCGGTGCCCCACTCTCTCGGCGGTCGATCGTGACGGAGACCGCCTGGTCGAGGCCCGCCGTCGCGATCGGCGATTTCATGGTGCTCGCCGGCGAGACCTTCGCGGCGATGTTTCGCCCGCCCTTCGCCTGGCGTGAGCTGATCGAGCAGATCTGGTTCGTGGCCAGGGTGTCGATCGTCCCGACGTTGGTGTTGTCGATCCCCTACACCGTGCTGATCGTGTTCACGCTGAACATCGTGCTGATCGAGGTCGGCGCGGGCGACCTGTCCGGTGCTGGCGCGGCGCTGGCATCGGTCACCCAGGTCGGGCCCGTGGTGACCGCGATCGTCGTCTCCGGCGCGGGCGCAACGGCGATGTGCGCCGATCTGGGTGCCCGGACGATTCGCGAGGAGATCGACGCGATGAAGGTGATCGGCGTCAACCCCGTGCAGGCGCTGGTGGTGCCGCGGGTCGTCGCCGCGACATTCGTTGCGCTGATGCTGTATTTGGTCGTCGCCGTCGTCGGGCTCACGGGGAGCTATTTCTTCGTCGTGTACGTCCAGAACGTCACACCGGGCGCGTTCGTTGCGGGGATGACGCTGTTGACCGGACTGCCGCAGGTGATCGTCTCACTGGTCAAGGCGCTGCTTTCGGTCTCTCCGCCGGCCTGATCGCCTGCTACAAGGGCCTGCACGTCGGCGGCGGGCCGACGGCCGTCGGCAATGCCGTCAACGAAACGGTTGTGTTCGCCTTCATGGCCCTGTTTCTCATCAACATTCTCGCCACCGCATTCGGCGTGAAGGTGGCGCCGTGACGGCCCTCGACGACTCGATCGAGCGAAGCCGAACACCCCGAACAGGGTTGTCGACGCCACCCGCAGACTGGGGAGCAGACGGCCTTCTACGGCGTCTCTGTGGCGGCCACCGTCGACGCCGTGCGGCGCTACCCGGGCGAGGTCCTGCGACTGATCGCCGTCATGGGGATGGGTACCGGTGCGCTGGCCGTCATCGGTGGCACGGTCGTGATCGTCGGTTTCCTGACATTGTCGACGGGCGCGTTGATCGCTGTGCAGGGCTACAACACTCTGTCCAACGTCGGGATCGAAGCCCTCACCGGTTTCCTCGGGGCGTTCCTCAATGTGCGGTTCATCGCTCCGGCGACTGCGGGTGTGGCGCTGGCGGCGACCATCGGTGCCGGCGCGACCGCGCAGATCGGCGCAATGCGCATCAATGAGGAGATCGACGCGCTGGAAGTGATGGGTATCCGGGCGATCACCTACCTGGCGTCGACCCGCATCGTGGCGGGAGTAGTCGCCGTGATCCCGATCTACACCATCGCCGTGTTGATGTCGTTTCTGGCAACGCGCTTCGGCACGACGGTCATCTATGGGCAGTCGCGCGGCGTTTACAACCACTACTTCTCAACGTTCCTGCATCCGACGGACCTGTTGTGGTCCTTCATCGAGGCGCTGGCGATGGCCGCCGCCGTGATGGCGGTGCACACCTATTACGGCTACACCGCGACCGGCGGTCCCGCCGGTGTCGGCGAAGCGGTCGGACGCGCGACCAGGACCTCGATCACCGCAGGGGTTTTCATTCTGCTGACCATCACGCTGTCGGTGTACGGGCAGTCCGGCAACTTCCACCTGTCGGGATGACGGCATGAGTCCAGCCAGCTTCAACTCTCCCCGTCGGGGGAGGATCGATCCCATCTGGTGGGCGCCGGTGCTGCTCGTCATCATCGTGGCGATCAGCACGCTCACCGCCCTGCTGTTCTCCGGAACGTTGAGCCGCTATGAGTCGCTGACCCTGGTGTCCGACCGGGCCGGACTGGTCATGGAGAACGGCGCCAAGGTCAAGCTGCGCGGAGTTCAGATCGGTGAAGTGGAAAACATTGGCGCGGAGTCTCATTCGGCCGGAGATGACCTTTCGAAGCTGAAGCTCGAGATCTATGAGAAGGACTTTCAGTACCTGCCGAGCAACGTCGAGGCGGAGATCAAGGCCAGCACCGCGTTCGGCGCGAAATACGTCGACCTGATCGTGCCCGCTGAGGGCGCCAGCGCTACGCCGCTGAAGCCAGGGTCGGTGGTGCGCTCACGCAACGTGACCGTCGAAGTGAACACCGTGTTCCAGAACTTGCAGTCGGTGGTGCAGTCGATTGACCCGGCCAAGCTGAACGCGGTGCTGTCGGCGGTGGCCGAGTCGCTGCGTGGCAAGGGTGATGTCATCGGGCAGGCGATCACCAGCGGCAACAACGTGCTGCTCGCCGTCAATCCCCGGATGGACACCGTCCGGCAGGACTGGCAGTTGTTCGGGCAAACGACGCAGGTGTATTCGGATGCGGCACAAGATATTATGTCGATCCTGGATTCGTTCTCCACGACCAGCACGACGATCGCCACACACGCCCAGGCGCTGGACACGCTGCTACTCTCAGCGGTCGGGTTCTCCCGGTCCGGAATCAATACGATCGGCGGCAATCAGCCCAATCTGGTGCGCGCGCTCGACACCGCCGTGCCGACGACGGAACTGCTGAACAGGTACTCGCCGACATACGCCTGCCTGTTCATGGGGGCCCAGTGGTTCCTGGACAACGGTGGCCGGGATGCATTGGGCGGCAACGGTAAGTCGGTCATCATGGATGCCGCGCTGCTGCCCGGCGACGACCCCTACCGCTCCCCGACAACCTGCCGATCGTCAACGCCAAGGGCGGCCCCGGCGGCAAGCCCAGTTGCGGTTCACTGCCCGATATCAGCAAGAACTACCCGGTGAAGTACCTCGTCACCGACACCGGTTTCGGCACCGGGTTGGACGTCCGGCCCAATCCCGGAATCGGCTTTCCTGGCATCGCCAACTACTTCCCGGTCACCAAGGCCATTCCGGAACCGCCGAGGATCCGCTATCCGGGTGGCCCCGCACCCGGCTTCGTTGCCGCCTATCCGGGGGCGCCACCCTACGGCGCACCCCTCTACGGTCCGGACGGCGCACCGTTGTACCCGCCGCCGCCCCCTGGCGCACCGCCCGCGGTTGAACCCGGGACACCGCTCCCAGCGCCCGCGCCACCGGAACCCGCACCGGAGGGACAGCCATGAGAAAAAGGACGATTCGTGCCCTCACGCGGGTGGTGATGTTCACCGCGGTGTGCCTGGTCTTCGTGTTTGCACTCGTGACCGTCTTCGGGCAGTTCCGCTTCGACGCGCGTGCCACCTACAACGCGACGTTCACCAACGTCTCGGGCCTCAACGGCGGCAACTTCGTCCGGATCGCCGGAGTCGAGGTCGGCAAGGTCAAGAGCATGACCCTGCACAGGGACGGCACCGTAAACGTTGAGTTCGCCGTCGACAAGAACATCGTCCTGACCGAGGGCACCAAGGCGGCCGTCCGGTACGAGAACCTGATCGGTGACCGCTACCTGTCGCTGGAGGAGGGCGCCGGTTCGGTGCACAAACTCCAACCCGGACAGACGATTCCGGTTGCACGGACCTCGCCCGCCCTCGATGTGGACGCGTTGATCGGCGGGTTCCGACCGCTGTTCCGCGCGCTGGATCCCGATCAGGTCAACGCCTTGTCCGGCGAACTCTTGCAGGTGTTCCAGGGCCAGGGCGGCACCATCGCGTCTGTGCTCACCCAGACCTCGGCGCTGACGTCGACGCTGGCGGGCCGCGACCAGCTCATCGGCCAGGTCATCACCAACCTGAACACCGTGCTCGGCACGTTCGCCGCCCGTGACGACCAGTTCTCCGAGGGTTTGGACAAGCTGTCGCAACTCACCCAAGGCCTGGCCGACCGCAAGTCGGACATCGCCACCGGGACGGCCTACATCAACTCAGCGGCAGGGTCGGTGGCCGACCTGTTGGACGTTGCGCGCCAACCGATCAATGAGGCCGTGAAGCAGACCGACCGGGTGTCGGGCCAGATCATGTCCGACCACGACTACGTCGACGACCTGCTGAAGACCCTGCCCGACGCCTACCAGATCCTGGCCCGCCAGGGCCTCTACGGCGACTACTTCGGCTTCTACCTGTGCGACGCGATTCTGAAGCTCAACGGCAAGGGTGGTCAACCCGTGTTCATCAAGCTCGTCGGTCAGTCCACGGGACGGTGTGCAGCCAAATGACGCGATTCAAGCTGAAGCGGCCCACCGTCAAACCCCTCGCCGAGCGCAACAGGCTGACCGTCGGCGCGGTCGGCATCCTCGTGGTGGTGCTCGGCGTCATCGCCGCCTTCTCCTACGACAAGATCCCGTTCATCAAGGGCACCTCCGACTACTCCGCCTATTTCTCCGAGGCCGGCGGCATCAAGCCCGGCAGTGACGTGCGGGTGTCGGGGCTGTCCGTCGGCAGGGTGTCCAGCGTCCAGCTCGAGGGGACGAAGGTGTTGGTGGACTTCACTGTTCGGGACGGCGTCGAGCTGGGTGACCGCACCGAGGCCGCGATCAAGACGGAGACTGTGCTCGGCAGCAAGATGCTTGAGATCACGCCACGCGGCGACGGGCAGCTGACCGGCACGATTCCCCTCGAGCGGACGAAGTCGCCCTACGACCTGCCGACGGCGTTGGGCGACCTGACCACGACGATCAGCGCGCTCGACACCACGCAGCTATCCTCGGCGCTGGCGACGTTGGCGGACACCTTCAAGGACACCCCACCGGATCTGAAGATTGCGCTGGAAGGGGTGGCGAGGTTTTCTGACACGCTGAACCACCGCGACGAGCAACTGCGCAACCTGCTCGCCAATGCCACCAAGGTGACCGCGGTGCTGGCCAAGCGCAGCGATCAGATCGCCAGCCTGGTCGTCAATACCAATGCGCTGCTGAGTGAGATTCTGGCTCAACGCAATTCCGTCGACGCCCTGTTCAACAACATCACCGCGGTGTCGCAGCAGATCTCCGGCCTGGTGGCCGACAACCGGACTCAACTCAAGCCGGCCGTCGACAAGCTCAACGGTGTGCTCGGCATCCTGGACAACCGCAAGCAGGAACTGCAGCGCGTGTTCTACCTGTTGCGTCGGTACGCCATGTCCTTCGGCGAGGTGCTGGGCTCCGGGCCCTTCTTCAAGGCCTCGTTGGTGAACCTCCTTCCCGGCCAGTTCGCGCAGCCGTTCATCAACGCCGCGTTCTCCGATCTGGGGCTGGACCCCAACGTGAAGCTGCCGTCGGAGTTGTCGATCCCGGGGTCGGAACGCCCGGTGTACCTGCGCTTCCGGTGCCCTACCCGCGGACAGGTCAGGGGGGCGACCCAAATCTGACGCTCCCCGACGCGATCACCGGGAACCCCGGAGATCAGGGATGCGGTCCGCCGGGAATCCCGTTGCCCGGACCCACCGGCTGCTACCCGTATCGCGAGCGGCTTCCCGCACCGCCACCCGGTGGGCCGCCACCGGGGCCGCCCGCTCTTGGGCCCGCGCCCGGTGAGCTCCCGCCGCCGACCTTCGGACCGCCGGTGCCGGCGCCCCCAGGACGGGGGGCAGCTGATGTAATCCGAATCGCCTGCGCACCTTCAAGATTGCGCTCGCCGGCACGCTCACCGTCATCCTGGCCGTCGCGATCACCATGGTCGCCACGCCGTGGTGGAACCACGTCGCGAAGAACACCTTCTCCGCCTACTTCGCCAACGCCAACGGCCTGTACACCGGTGACGAAGTGCGCATCCTCGGCGTCGCGGTCGGCACGATCGACGCCATCGACCCCCAGCCGAACGGGACGAAGGTGACCTTCTCGGTCGGCCGGGAGTACCCGGTGCCCGCCGATGTGCAGGCGGCGATCCTGTCGCCGTCGCTCGTCACGGCCCGGGCGATTCAGCTTGTCCCCGCCTACTCCGAAGGGCCCGAGCTGGAACCGGGCGCGATCATTCCGCAGGACCGCACCGCGGTGCCCGTCGAATGGGATGACTTCCGCAAACAGCTGGAGAAGCTGACCGCGTCGCTGCAGCCGACGACGCCGGGCGGTGTGAGCCCGGTCGGCGAATTCATCAACACTGCCGCGGCGAACCTGCGCGGCCAGGGGATACTGCCCGCGACACGGTGATCAAGCTGTCACAGGCGCTTTCGGCGCTCGGCGATCACAGCACCGACATCTTCAGCACCGTCCGCAACCTCCAACTGCTGGTGTCTGCGCTGTCCTCGAGCAGTGATCTGCTGGCCTCGTTCAACAACAACCTGGCCGATATCTCGACCGTCCTGTCCAACACCCCCGGCGAGGTGGCCGACGCGACGACGAGTCTGGACGGTGCGGTCGACGACCTGTCCGGCTTCGTCGCCGAGAACCGCGAGGGACTCGGCGTCGCGTTCGACCGACTCGCCTCGGTCACAACGGCGCTGAACGACAGCCGCGGCGATATCAAGCAGGTCCTGCACATCACGCCGACGGTGTTCCAGAACTTCATGAACATCTACCAGCCGGCGCAGAGCTCGGTGACCGGCATCCTGGCGCCGGTCAACTTTGCCAACACCGTCCAGTTCGTCTGCAGTGCAATCGAATCCGCGTCACGTCAGGGATCGACCATCGGCGAAACTCTGCGAACAGTATCTGGCGCCGATCATCAAGAATCGCCAGTACAACTTCCCGCCACTCGGTGTCAATCCGTTCGTGGGAGCGACGGCGCGGCCCAACGAGATCACCTTCAGCGAGGACCGGCTGAACCCGAACCTGGCGCCGCCCGCGCCTGCGACCATGCGACCGCGCAGACGCGATACTGCCGGCAGAAGCGCCGCTGCGCGGCCACGCCGCACCCGACCGATCCGGTCAGGGTCTGCAGGGCATGATGGTCCCCGGAGGCGCGCCGTGAGGCGCCTGCTCGCGCGCGGTCGTGGCCGTCGGGTGCCTGAGCGTACTCACCGGCTGTGAGTGGCGAGGGCTGAACTCGCTGAGCCTGCCGGGAACCGAGGGCGGCGGCGACGGCTCCTACACCATTCAGGCGCAGTTGCCGGATGTAGTTGTCATCCAGCAGAACACCCGCGTGCGCGTGGCCGACGTCAACGTCGGCAACGTCACCAGGATCGAGGTGCAGGACTGGCACGCGCTTGTGACGATGCGCGTCAACTCCGACGTGCACCTGCCCGCCAACGCCACCGCCAAGGTCGGCACCACCAGCCTGCTTGGGTCCATGCACATCGAGTTGGCGCCGCCCACCGACGAGCCGCCGGAGGGCGAGTTGAAGGACGGCTCCGTGATCCCGTTGGCAGGGCCGGCACCTACCCGACGACCGAGCAGACGTTGGCGTCTGTGTCGATTCTGCTCAACGGTGGCGGCCTCGGTCAGCTGCAGGAGATCACCCAGACGTTCGCCAAGGCGCTCGCGGGTCGCGAAGACGAGATGCGCAGCCTACTGACCCAGTTGGACGTCTTCATCAAGCAGCTGAACGACCAGACCGACGACATCATCACCGCCACCGAGAATCTCAACAAACTGGCCGGGCAGTTCGCGGCCAAGAATGACACCGTCGACAGGGCGCTCACCACCATTCCGCAGGCGATCTCCGTGCTCGCGGATCTCGCGAGAAACTGGCGGACGCCATCGATGCGCTCGGCAAGTTCAGCGCCATCGCGACCTCGACGGTCCAGCAGACGAGGGAGTCGCTGGTAGCCAATCTGGGCAACATCGCGCCGGTGCTGCGCGAGTTGGCCAACGCCGGCCCCGCGCTCACCAAGGGTCTGGACTTCCTGTCCACCTATCCGTGGGTGAAGAGCACGATACCCAACTGGTTCCGCGGCGACTTCGCGAACATCACGCTCGTCGTCGACCTCACCCTGAGCCGGATCGACGCCGGGCTGTTCACCGGCACGCGGTGGGAAGGCGATCTCACCGAACTCGAATTGCAGTGGGGCCGAACGATCGGCCAGAAGCCGAGTCCCTACACCCTGGGCAACCCGCTCATCGCGCCCTACCGGTGGGGAGCGTACTGACGTGGTCCGCTTGCCTCGCACGGTGTGGATTCAGCTGGCGATCCTCGCCGTCGTCACGATCAATCGCCGGAGCGGTGATGCTGTTCGGCTTCGTGAATCTTCCCGCGCTCGTCGGGATCGGCCGGTACAACGTGACGGTCGAACTCCCCGCGTCCGGCGGGCTGTACCCGTCGTCGGTGGTGACCTATCGCGGCACCGAGGTCGGCAGGGTGACTCGGTCGACGTCACCGCGACGGTGTGCGTGCGGTGCTGAAGCTCGACTCGTCGACCAAGATTCCGTCCGACGTCTCGAGCCGAGGTGCACAGCCGTTCCGCGGTGGGCGAGCAGTTCGTCCAATTGATCCCCGCGAACCGACGATTCCTCGCGACGACGCTCGCAGACGGCGATGTGATCCCCGTCGGGCAGGTCGAGCGTTCCCTCCGAGATCGGCAATCTGCTCGACGCGACCAACCGGGCACTGAAGGCCATCCCGCAGGACAACCTGCGCACCGTCGTCGACGAGGCGAACATCGCCGTCGGGGGGCTCGGTCCCGAGCTGTCGCGCATCGTCGACGGGTCGACGGCACTGGCGATCGATGCGGGTAAGACGGTCGACCCGATCACCAAATTGATCGACCAGTCCCCGCCGGTGCTCAATTCCCAAGTGCAGACGGCGGATTCGATCGAGACATGGGCGAACCGGATCGCCTCGATCACCGGCCAGCTGAAGGCGCAGGACACCGCGTTCGGGGATCTGCTCAACCAGGGCGGCCCGGCGCTGGAGGAGGGCCGCGCATTCTTCGACCGGGTGGCGCCCGCCTTGCCGATACTGCTGGCCAACATGGTCAGCCTCGGTGACATCGCGGTGGCCTACCGCAACGACATCGAGCAGCTGCTGGTGCTCTTCCCGCAGGGCACCGCCGTGATGTCGGCCATCATCCTGCCGAACTCCAACACCAAGCAGGACTACAAGGGCGTCTATCTCGACTTCAACCTCAATCTCAACCTGCCGCCGCCATGCAACACCGGCTTCCTGCCTGTGCGACAACAGCGTTCGCCGTCCGATCAGGACGCTCCCGAGCGGCCCGCGGGCGAGCTGTACTGCCGGGTGCCGCAGGACTCCGACCTCAATGTCCGTGGCGTGCGCAATATTCCGTGCGAGACGGTGCCGGGGAAGCGGGCGCCGACAGCCGAGTTCTGCGAGAGCGACGACAACTATGTCCCGCTCAACGACGGCTACAACTGGAAGGGCGACCCGAACGCGACGCTGTCCGGCCAGGGTGTGCCGCAGTATGCACCCGGTCTCGATCCCCGCCTGCCCCCGCCCGCGGGTACAGGAATCGCCTTCCCGGCGTCGGGCGCGCCGCCGCCCGCAGCCCCGCCCGTCGTCGCCGTCCCTACGACCCGGCGACCGGCGACTACATCGGCCCGGACGGGAACGCTACACCCAGGGCGACCTGGCTCATCCAGGCAACAAGTCGTGGCAGTCGATGTTGGTTCCGCCAACGCCCTAGCCGGCCATCGTCGAGTTCGGTGCGTGCCAGTCGGTCGACACGAAGCGATGGCGGATCAACCATTCGCCGTCCGACCGGCACGAAGACATCGCGGTAGCGGCCGTAGTGGTCGAGGCCGATCTCCGTGAAGACAGTGAAATAGCAGGCGACGCGTGCCTCGTGCCGGCGCCACGTCGGTGAACCGGATGTTCGCCACGTTGTGGCGCACGATGCGCTTGACGCTCGATGCCTCGGCCCGCGCGTTCGGTGAGGCCATTGCACCGCCGAGAAATTCGACGATGGCCGCGCGCCCCTTCACCGGTTCACCGCCCCGCAGTTCGAGCTCGCCGTCCTCGCAAAAGGATTCGGCGAGCTCGGCCAGCCGCATCGCGTCGCCGGACCAGTTGTAGCCGGCCAGGGTGTCCCGGATGCGCTCGCGCGCCGAAAGCTCCCAAAGTTCCATGGCGTCAACCGTAATCCGGCTAGGGTCGCGCCATGGCAGCAAGCGACTCGCGAGAAGTGGTCATCGAAGCCACGCCCGAGGAGATTCTGGACGTCATCGCCGACGTAGAAGCGACTCCCGATTGGTCCCCTCAGTACCAGAAGGCCGAGATCCTCGACAGCTACCCCGACGGACGGCCGAAACAGGTCAAGATGACGGTGAAGGCGGCGGGCCTGACCGATGTGATGGTGATCGAGTACACGTGGACCGATGACAAGGTGAGTTGGACGCTGGTGTCGTCCGGTCAGCTGAAGCAACAGGATGCCAGCTACACGCTGACGCCCGCCGGGGACAAGACGAAGGTCAGGTTCGACATCAAGATCGACCTCTCGATCCCCATGCCTGGCTTCCTGCTGAAGCGCACGCTCAAGGGCGGGACGGAGACCGCCACCGAAGGACTGCGCAAGCAGGTGCTGAAGGTGAAGAAGGGCGGCTAGGGCAGCCGGTCCAGGTCGTCGGGCTCGGCGATCGTCAACACCGCGTCGACGATGTAGGGGTCGGACTGTAGCTGCTCCTCGAGGCGGCGCAAGGTGTGCGCGATGTGCGACTCGACCTGATCGCCGGTGAGGTCGACGCCGGCGACCAGGAACAGCTGCTTGGGCCCGACGAACACCAGCCTCAGGAAGCGCACCGCGTCCACTTCGGGCAGCCGACTGATGCGGTCGACCGCGGCGGCCTGCAGCTCCGGGCTGGCCGGTTCGCCGACCAGGAATCGCCGGTTTCGGTCGATCAGCACGACGGCGATCACACCGAGCAGCAGTCCGACCAGGATGGAGCCGATGGCGTCCCAGGCGGCGTTTCCGGTGAGTTGATGCAGTCCGATTCCGAAGAGCGCCAAGACGATTCCGATGAGCGCAGCGGCGTCCTCGGCGAAGACGGCCCTGGTGGTCGGATCCGACGTCTCGAGCACATGGCTCAGCACGTCGCGATCGAAGCTGTGGGCCTCGCCGCGCAGTTGCCGCAACGCCTGCCTCAGCGAAATGGACTCGAGCACGAAGGCGACCACGAGCACGACATACGCGATCAGGTAGTCCTCCGCCTTCGATTCGCCGTGCAGCAGTTCGGTGACGCCGTGCCAGACCGACAGCGAGCCGCCCACGACGAACAGTCCGACCGCCGCCAGCAGCGACCAGACATAGGCCTCGCGTCCATAACCGAGCGGGCGTTCGGCGTCCGGCGGCCTGCTACTGCGCCGAGTCGCGACAATCAACAGGCCCTGGTTTCCGGTGTCGGCCCAGGAATGCGCGGCCTCGGCGGTCATCGACGCCGAGCCCGATAGCAGGGCTGCCACCGTCTTGGCGACGGCGACCGCGAGGTTGGCCGCGAACGCCACGAGCACGGTGACGGTGCTTTCTTGTTGGGCCACCCCACCAGTCTGCGCCGGGAGTCGCGATATTTCCGCGCGGCGCTAGCGCGGCTTCTAGGCTCATTGCGTGCGATTGTCGTGGCCGTTAATCGGGCGCACGGGGGAGATGGGAGCCGTCGAGGCCGCCATCTCGGCTTCGGCCGTCGTCCGGCATCCTTGTTTGCGGAACGGCGGGTGTCGGGCAAGAGCAGGATCGCTCGCGAGGCACTGGCGGCAGCCGCGGCGCAGGGATGCGAAACCCGCTGGACGGCCGGCACGTCTTCGGCCCGGGCAATTCCGCTCGGTGCCTTCAGCGCGTGGGCGCCGTCGGGTGTGACCGACACCTTTCAGTTGCTGCGAGGGGTGATCGAGTCGCTCACGACGGGGTCGTCCACCGCGGAGGTGATCCTGGGTATCGATGACGTGCACCTGCTCGACGAGTTGTCGATCTTCGTCGTGCATCAGATCGTGCAGCGGGGCGCGGCGAAGGTGATACTCACCGTTCGAGACGATGAGGCGATTCCCGCCGCGATACAAGAGATCTGGACGGCCGGCCAGTTCGACCGACTCGATCTCAAGCCGCTGTCCCTCGATGAAACCGCCAAGCTGTTGTCGGCGGCGTTGGAGGGTCCGGTGGATTCCGATGCCGCGCGGCGACTATGGAAGCTGACGCGCGGCAACGCTCTGTATCTGCAGAACATCGTCGAACAGGAAGTCGCCGACGGCCGCATTGTTGCCCGAGAACGGGTTCTGGCGCTGGATCGGCGATCCGGTCATGCCACCCGGTCTGGTCGAGCTCGTCGAGTCCCGTATCGGCGCCCTGGCCGTGCCGGTCGGCGATGTGATCGACGTGCTGGCTGTCGCGGAGCCGATCGAGCTCGCGGTACTGACTCGGATCACCGATGCGGCCGCGGTGGAGGAGGCCGAAACCCGTGGGCTCGTCACCCTCGAGTCCGCCGGCGGCGGCATTGATGTGCGGGTGGCGCATCCGCTCTACGGAGAGGTACGTCGCGCGCGTGCGCCACACAGCCGACTACGACGGCTTCGCGGACTGGTCGCGACGGAGCTCGCCGAATCCGCAGACCGCGATGACATCAGAGTTGTGGTGCGCCGCGCGACGTTGAGCCTCGAGTCCGACCTCGAACCCGACGTCGATCTACTGGTCAGAGCGGCATACGGCGCTGTCTGGCTGGGCGATCTGGCGCTGGCGGATCGCCTCGCGGAGGCGGCGAACCGCGCCGGTGCGGGACCGGAACCGAACTTCATTCGCGCGCACGCATTGTCGTGGCTGGGCCGGGGCGAGGAGGCCGAGGCGGTGCTCGCGGGCATCCCCACCGGCCAGCTGACCGATCAGGAACGTGCCAGATTCGCGTTCCTGCGATCCAGCAACGCGTTGTGGGCCTTAGGTGATCCGGCACGTGCCAAAGAACTCATCGACGAGGCGTCGCTTGGCACACCTCCGGATGCCCGCACCTACATCGACGCCTTCCTCACGGTGTACTGGTTCGCCACCGACGATCCGGAGACCGCGATGCGTGCTTCGAAAAGCCTTGCCTTGGAAGATATCCCCGTCGTTGGTGCCGAGGTGGCTTGGGCGCTGGCCCAGATCTCGGCGGATGCAGGCCGCGCCACCGAGGCACTTGCGGACGCGGCGGCCGGACACGCTGTCGCTACTCGTACTCTTGACGCTCCGCACATGCGGTTCAACATCGCTGATGCAGAGGTCAGCGCATTGCTGCTGTCCGGTCAAGTTATGCGGTGCGCTCGAAGTCGCCGAGCGCACCCGCGAGCAGGCAGCCAACCTCCCGGGCGCAGCTGAATTGCTGGGCGCCGCGGTGGCCGGCCGAGCCGCGCTCGGCGCAGGCGACCTGAATCGAGCATGCCTGCTGTTGGAGCATGCCGCGGATGGCTTATCTGCGTCGTATCCCACCGGCTGGGGTCGCCGCTATCGCATACCCCATGCAACAGCGCTTGCGATGCGCGGATCGACCCGCGAAGCGGCGGCCGCCCTCGATGCACTAGACAACGTGCCACGCCGATTTCGTTCCCTCGACCACGAGCGCAGCCTCGCCCGCGCCTGGGTGGCCGGCGGGGAGGGCGCCGTCAGCGAGGCCATCGCTATATCGCTGTCAGCAGCCCAAAAGGCCAAAGCGACGAAGCGATTCGCGGCGGAGTTGCTGTGCCTGCAGACCGCGACCCAATTCGGTGATCGCACCGGCGCGGCTAGGCTGCACGAGCTCGAGTCGGTCGTCGAAGGGCCTCGTGCCGGTCTGGCGGCGCGGTTCGCCGCCGCATTGCGCGACGGTGATGGCGCCGAACTGGCCGCCGTTTCAGAGGAATTCGACAGCATGGGCGATCTCGTCGCCGCCATCGATGCGGCCGCACACGCCGCGCTCACGTATCGCCACCAGGACAAACGAGGATCGGCGCTGGCATGTTCGACGCGGGCGGATGCCCTCGCGGCCCGAAGCGGGGCTTCGACGCCGGCGCTTCGTCACGCCAGCGAAAGTCTGCCGCTGACCGACCGGGAAGCGGAGATCGTGATGCTGATCGGCGAGGGATTGTCCAATCGCGCGGTGGCCGAACGGTTGACTCTCTCCGTTCGCACCGTCGAAAGCCACATCTACCGGGCCATGTCGAAGACCGGCGTCACCAGCCGTGACGAACTCGCCGCCCTGCTACCGCCGCGCGGCGACCGCACCACCAGGCCCTAAGTAGTGCCGCGCCGCGACCGGCCGAAATTGCAGTAGCCCGCTACGGGCTTCGTCTCACCGAACGCGAGTGACGATCAATCGGTCACAACGTCAACGGGAGGGGGCCCAAAGTGTCCAAGTTGATTGAGACATCCGTCGATCACCAGGATGTGGTCGAAGACCCTGAACATGTCGCCGAAGCGGTGAGTCGGCCACCGGTTGTCATCTCTGTGCAGGAAGTGGCCTTCAGCACGGCTGCTGCTGTGCCGCTGCCGCAGATGAAGCCCACCCGCAGGACCGTGATCGCCTACTTGCGGGCAATGTTCCGAACGTCACCCGAGGAGGACTCGCGACCGGTACCGCGGCACTATCCGGCGCTGCGCGAAGCGTTTATCGAAGACGCTGCGATGGCACGCGAAATGCGCAGGTTGTAAGTAGTACCGCGCTCGAAATGAGCGAGATTGCAGTAGTGCACTACTGCGCTCGTCGCACCGCGCTGGAGCGAACGATTTTCGCAGGGACTGTGAAAGGAATCTCCTCGACCGACGACGACTCCTCGGACGGCGACTCATCCGATGGCAGTACCGACGGTTTCTGAACGATTTGACACGGTTTGGCGCCAACCTGTGAGGGGTGGGTTGGCGCCAAATCACGTCGGCATCGCATCCGCGCATGCGCCTCGTGGAGCCATGCAGACTCCGCGACTTTGCAGTATCGCACTACTGCATTCGTCACGCGGCCGGAGAGTGACGATTCCTATCGAGTAGCGCAACCGCGGACAAGATGGCCGTTGTTGCGCGCGACCTGGACGAAGGAACGACCATGGGTATCACCAATGAGCCGATTGCCATTCTCGGTATGGGTTGCCGCTTTCCGGGCGGTGTCGATTCACCGGATGACTTGTGGCAGATCCTCGTCGAGGAACACGACGGAACCTCGGCATTTCCCACTGATCGGGGCTGGAATCTCGACGCCCTGTTTGGGCCCGACCCCGAGGCGCCGGGCGCGACGCATGTTCGCGCGGGCGCATTCGTGGACAACGTAGCCGAGTTCGACCCTGCGTTCTTCGGGATCGGTCCGCGTGAAGCCCTGGCGATGGATCCGCAACAGCGGCTGGTGCTCGAGGTGACGTGGGAAGCGTTGGAGCGGGCGATGATCGACCCGGCTTCGCTGCACGGCAGTGACACGGGAGTGTTCATCGGTGCGGGCGGTCAAGAGTACGGCCCGCGCATCCACCAGGATACCGAGGGATTTGCAGGCTACCTGACGACTGGTACGACAACGTGTGTCACGTCGGGTCGGGTGGCCTACACGCTCGGTCTGCATGGCCCAGCGGTAACGGTCGACACCGGCTGCTCGTCATCCTTGGTCGCCACACATCTTGCCATCCGATCTTTGCGATCGAGCGAGTGTGAACTGGCCGTGGTGGGTGGTGTAACCGTCGTGTGCTCACCGAGCATCTACGTAGGCCTAGGCCGGCAGGGTGCGCTGTCAGCAGACGGCCGATCCAAGCCATTCGCTGCAACCGCAGATGGGTTTGGCGTCGGCGAGGGCGCCGGCGTGCTGGTGCTGGCGCGACTGTCGCACGCGCGCAGTCTCGGCTATCCCGTGCTCGCGCTCATCCGAGGCAGCGCCCTCGGACAGGACGGAGCGTCTAACGTGCTGACCGCCCCGAGCGGAGCGGCACAGCAGCACGTGATTCGGCAGGCTCTGCTCGATGCCGGCGTGACTGCAGGTGACGTCGACGTGATCGAGGCGCATGGCACCGGGACGAGCATCGGTGATCCGATAGAAGCCGGGGCACTGCAGGCAACATACGGTCGTGCCCACTCGGCGGCGATGCCGTTGCTGATCGGGTCGGTGAAGTCCAACATCGGTCACACGCAGTACGCGGCAGGCGTCGCCGGACTGATCAAGACCGTGCTTTCGCTTCAGACCGGTGTAGTGCCCGCAACGTTGCACGCGGATTCACTGACACCACAGGTGGATTGGTCGTCCGGAACCGTTGAGGTGGTCGGCAGCCGGCGTCTATGGCCGCTCCAGAGTGACCGACCGCGGCGTGCCGGCGTGTCGTCATTCGGCATCGCTGGAACAAATGCCCATGTGGTCCTGGAGGAGGCGCCTTCAGAATTGGCGGCCGTGAGTCCGGCTCACGACGAGCAAGGGGTGGTGCCTTGGGCGCTGTCTGCCAAGTCGGAGCCGGCTCTCGCCGCGCAGGCGGCCCGCTTGCGGAGTTTTCTCGGGGAACACTCGGACCTGAGCCCGCACGACGTGGCCTACTCGCTTGTGACAACCAGGGGAACGTTCGACCACCGCGCAGTTGTGGTCGGGACAGAGCGTGAAGAGTTGTTGGACGGGTTGGCGGCGATCGCCTCCTGCGCTCCCGCGTCGAACGTAGTAACGGGAAAGGCCACCACCCCAGGTGGCACTGTCTTTGTCTTTCCCGGCCAGGGCTCGCAGTGGACGGGCATGGCGGCCGAACTCCTCCAAACCGCACCAGCGTTCGCCGATGAGTTGCGGCTCTGCGACGCAGTATTCACTGAGTTCATCGAGTGGTCACTGATCGAGGTCGTGCGCGGAGGCGTCAGCGCCCCGAGCCTTGACCGAGTCGACGTGATACAGCCGGTGCTGTTTGCTGTGATGGTGTCGCTGGCCGCCCAATGGCGGGCGTTGGGCATCCATCCGGATGCCGTCATCGGACATTCGCAGGGCGAAATCGCGGCGGCCTATGTTGCCGGTTCGCTCTCGTTACGGGATGCGGCGAAGGTGGTGGTGCTCCGTAGCAAGGCGGTCGGCGCGATCGCAGGAACCGGCGGGATGGTCTCAATACCGTTACCCGTCGAACGGGTCGCCATCCTCGTCAAACCATGGAGCCGGTTGATCTCCATTGCGGCACAAAATGGCCCGTCATCGACAGTCGTCACCGGAGATACCGTCGCATTGAATGAGCTCATGGCCGAATGCGAGCGGAATGATGTGCCGGCCACACGCGTTCCCGTCGATTACGCCTCCCATTCCGTTCACATCGAGGAGCTGCGGGACACGCTGCGCGAATCGCTGTCAGGACTGGAGCCGCGAAGTGCGGATATCGAATACGTCTCCACGGTCACCGGCGCGGGGCTGGACTCTTCGATTCTCGACGGAGAGTACTGGTTCGCCAATCTGCGACAACCGGTGCTATTCCAACAGGCTGTGCAATGGGCGTATGAACGCGGCTTTCACACGTTCATTGAAGTGAGCCCGCATCCAGTCCTGACTGTAGGCATCGAGGAATCGCTGGAGGAGGTCGGCGACAAGTACGGCGTGGTCGGGACACTTCGACGCAACGAAGGTGATATGCGCCGGCTCCTGCTGTCGGTAGCTCAGGCACATGTTCACGGCAAATCCCCAGAATGGGACCGCCTTTTCGACAACACCGACGCGTGTCGCATCGATATACCCACCTATGCCTTTCAGCGGAAGCGCTATTGGATGGACGCGTGCGCCGAGATCACCGACGCGAGCAGTCTCGGCGTCGCCCGAGCAGAGCATCCTCTACTCGGTGCAGTTGTGACACAGGCAGATTCGGATGACGTAATCTTCACCGGCCGGTTGTCGCTCAGATCTCATCCGTGGCTCGCCGACCATAAAGTGCACGGTGTCGTAATCGTGCCAGGTGCGGCGATGGTGGAGCTGGCGCTACACGCAGGTGATTACGCCGGATGTCCGCGAGTGGACGAGCTTGTATTGCATGCCCCGTTGATCGTCGGCGAACACGAGAGTGTTGCAGTGCAAGTGGTCGTCGGTCCGTGGGGTGAGTCGCGCGAACGTCCAATCCGGATCTACTCGCGGATCGACGATGTCGTTGACCGACCGTGGACTCGCCATGCCGAAGGAGTCCTCTCCGCAGTCCCCGCGACCGCCCCGACGGCCGGGGTCGAACCGTGGCCGCCGGCCGAGTCGGAGCCCGTCGACGTTTCCGAACTGTATCTGGCACTGAGCGATTGTGGATACGAGTACGGTCCCGGCTTCCGGGGCCTGTGCTCTGTATGGCGCCGTGACGCCGAGGTATTCGTCGAGGCTGCATTGCCCGACCTGATCTCCGACGCGAGTCGATTCAGTCTGCATCCGGCTCTGCTTGATGCGGTCCTGCACGGCATCGCGGCTGGCGGCATCTTCGCTGAATCGGAGCTGATCAGGTTGCCGTTCGAATGGGAGGGCGTGTCGCTGCACGCCGTCGGTGCGTCCCGGCTTCGCGCTCGGATCACGAAAATCGGTGACGATAGAGTGGCCGTGACGCTGGCGGACACTCGCGGAGCATTTGTTGGCCGTATCGATTCGCTTGTTCTGCGTAGGATTTCACCCGCACGGTTACTGGCGAGCTCTGTCACCAATGACGCCCTGTACGGGCTGGACTGGCCCGCTCTCCCGGCTGTTTGCAGCGACGGGAACATCACCACCGACACTCTCACCGTATTGCGATGCCCGACAAGTATCGTCGACAGTTCATCAGTACCGGATGGCGCGCACCGAACGCTGGAGCATGTGCTGGAGCTGGTGCAGAACTGGCTGTCGAGCGATCGTGATGACGAGGACGCCAGGCTGGTGGTCCTCACCTGCGGGGCGATCGCGATCGACTCGTCTGAAGATGTCGCCGATCTCGGCCAGGCGGCCGCGTGGGGAATGTTGCGAAGCGCCCAGGCCGAGAACCCGGGACGCATTGTGCTGGTCGATGTCGACGACTGGGCTAGCGTCGACCTTGCGGTTGCCGAAACAGCCTGTCGTGAAGAATCACAACTCGCTCTTCGGGGCGGCGTCTGTTTCGCTCCTCGACTGGTGCGCACCGAGCCAATAGAGGGCGCCGAACTCGCTGTAACCGACACCTGGCGGCTTGCCACCCTCGGCATGGGCACCCTCGATTCGCGGAACACGGCGTTGCGCCCCTGTCCCGAATCCAACCGCCCGCTGGACTCGGGCGAGGTGCGTCTCGGTGTGCGCTGCACGGGTGTGAACTTCCGTGACGTCCTCATCGCCCTTGGCGACAAGGATGACTACGACGTAGGACTGGAAGGTTCTGGTGTCGTCCTCGAGGTCGCAGACGATGTGACCGGGTTCACGCCAGGCGACCGTGTGATGGGCATGCTCCGTGGAGCAGGATCTGTTGCCGTCGCGGATCACCGGGTCATCGCGCCCATCCCCTCAGGTTTCACCTATGCGCAAGCGGCGACCGTACCGGCGGTTTTCCTCACCGCGTACACGGCGTTGGCCCACATTGCTCATGTCAAGGCCGGCGAGCGGGTGCTGGTGCACGCCGCCGCGGGCGGTGTCGGCATGGCTGCAGTCCAGCTGGCCAAGCACTGGGATCTCGATGTCTATGCGACGGCCAGCCCCGGCAAGTGGGACATTTTGCGAAGCATGGGATTCGACGACGATCACATAGCCAACTCGCGAACGACCGAATTCGAGCAGAAGTTCTCCACCGCAACGGCGGGCGACGGCATGGACGTCGTACTCGACTGTCTGAAAGGTGAATTCATCGACGCCTCGCTGCGGCTGTTGTCACGCGGCGGGCGATTCATCGAGATGGGCAAAGCGGACATTCGCGATTCCGACGAGGTGGCCGCGCTCTACCGGGGCGTGCACTATGAAGCATTCGATCTGCTCGATGATGTGCCCCCAGACCTCGTGCGCGAGATGCTCGACGACCTGGTGACTTTGTTCGAGAAGGGCGAACTGCGTCCACTTCCGCTGCGGGCCTGGGACATCAGGCAGGCCGCGGACGCGTATCGATTCCTGAGTCGGGCGCGCCACGTGGGGAAGCTCGTGCTTTCCGTCCCCACATCGCTCAACCCCGAAGGCACGGTGCTGATCACGGGCGGTACTGGCGTGCTCGGGGGGCTCCTCGCCCGGCACCTGGTGACTCGGCATGGTGTGCGCAATCTGCTGCTCATCAGCCGCAGGGGCCGCGCAGCCGATGGTTCCGCCGCCATCGAGTCCGAACTTGCCGAGCTCGGTGCCGCGGTACGGATTGAGGCATGTGACGCGGCCGATAGAGATTCCCTGCGCAGACTCCTGGCCGAGATACCGGCCGAGCATTCGCTGACAGCCGTTGTTCACGCCGCCGGGCTGCTTGATGACGCGGTGTTCGCGGAGCAGACGCCGCGACACCTGGACGCCGTGCTGCAGCCGAAGATCAATGCCGCATGGAACCTCCACGAACTCACGGCGTCCGCCGACCTGTCGGCGTTCGTGCTCTATTCTTCGGCAGCCGGGGTCCTCGGGTCCGCGGGCCAGGCCAACTACACGGCCGCGAATGCCTTCCTTGATGCTCTCGCGCAACATCGCAGGCAGCAGGGGCTCCCGGGTGTCTCCATGGCATGGGGATGGTGGGCCCAAGCGACCGGCATGACAGGCCATCTCGACGAGCGCGATCGCGCGCGCATGAGCCGTGTCGGCTTCGTCCCGATGTCGTCGGCGAAAAGCCTCGCACTGTTCGATGCGGCGCTTACACATGAGCGCTCATTGGTCGTAACAACACAATTCGACCTCGCCGCAATCAGATCCCACTCGGCGGTCGATGGCCTGCCGACGATGTTCCGTAAACTGATCCGCCCGGCACGACGCACCGTGGAGTCTGCGGCCGCAGCCGAGTCCTTATCTGATCTCCGACAGCGGTTCGCGGCGATGACCGAGTCCGAGCAGGAACACGAACTGCTGGACATCGTGTGTTCGAACGCGGCCGCCGTGCTCGGGCACGACTCCGCCGACGCGGTAGGTACGCAACAGGAATTCAAGGAACTCGGGTTCGATTCGCTCGGCTCCGTCGAGTTCCGGAATCGACTTAAATCGGCGACCGGATTAAAGGTGCCGACAACTGCCGTCTTCGACCATCCGACACCGGTCGCATTGGCGCGGTACTTGTCCCAGCTACTCGACGTAAATGGGGATTCGACCCCTGGCGGCGGTGGAGGTGAACTGGTCAAACAAGAATATTGGCCGTTGACGGCGTATCAGCGAAACATCGTTGCGATCGGCGCGCGCTATCCCGATCTCCCCGTCGTGCAGGCGGTCGGCTGCGCTCGGCTCCAGGGCACGGTGAATATGGCGTGGATGCGGGAGTGCGCGCGGCGATCGTGCCTGCGAAATGACGCGCTGCGATTGCAATTCGAGCTCCGTGATGGCGAGTTCGTCCAGCGCGTCGGCACCGCGATCCCGGACCTCCAGTTCGTCGACTTCACCGGCGACGTGGATCCGCAGGTCGCATGTCAACACTGGATCAACGCGGCAAGTGCGTCGGTGCTTCCGCTCGAGGGTCCGCTGACACGTGCCGCCATCCTCGTAGATCGAACCGACTCCTTTTTGGTCTACGGGTGTTTCCACCACGCCGTGGCGGACGCGTGGGGAATCAACGTCGCGCTGGCTCAACTGTTGAACGAGTACACATCGGGAGTCGACTCCAACAGCGACGACGCCTCCGAGGTGCCGAGTTACTTGGACTTCGCGCGCACGGAGCGCGAATATCGAGGATCGCCGGTCTGGAAAGCCGATCGGGAGCACTTCGTCGAGAAGTACCGTGGCGTTGAGCCCGCGTTGTTCTCCCGCAGTGGATCCATGCGCAGTCGGCGACAGCAGCAGCACACCTTCCGGGCGAATCCCGAAACAGTCCAGCGTATTCGAGAGACCGGCCGCTCGATCTTTGCCTTCACTGCAGCCGCCGTCGGCGAGTACCTCCGTCGGATACACCGTGGCAAAGACATCGTCATCGGAGTCCCGTTCCTCAACCGATCATCCGAAACCGAACTCCAGACCGTTGGTTGCATGGTGAACGTGCTGCCAGTGCGAATTCCGGCTGATCCGTCGTTGACGATGACCGGACTCGCCGATCAAATCTCCGGACAGATATGGGAACTTCAGGCTCGACAGCGATTTTCTTACGGAGACCTCGTCACGGCGCTGCAGGACGGTGGCGGGGGACCGTCGACCCTGTTCGACATAACCTACTCATACCCCACGATTCCCGATGCCGGAGAGGCGGAGTGGATTTGGCGGGACAGCAGCGTAGTCGCATCAGGCTATTCACTGGACGCTGTCAACATCGTTGTCCGCGAACACGAACGCGATGGCTCGCTCGAAGTCGATCTGTTCTACGCCGACGACGTCTTTGACGCGAACTATCGATTCACGGATGCTTTGCGTCACGTGCTGACCCTGATCGACCGTGCGCTGGCGGATCCCCAGACCCCAGTGGGGGAGATCGACATGCTTTCCAGCACCGATCGCGCCGCGCTGGGTGAGTTCGCTTCGGGAGCGTCGATCGATGCGTAACTCAGCGCAGGATGTAACGATCGGATCGTCACTTGTGGAAATCCCGGGTGACCGCACCGCGGTAACATCAGGCAATACTACTCTGCGGTACTCGGAGTTCGACGCCGCCGTTAACCACATCGCGGAAGCGCTGCATCACAAAGGCATCAAGCACGAGGAGTGCGTCGCCGTGATCGTGCCACGCTCGCCAGAGCTGGTCGTCGCGATCCATGGCATCATGCGGGCGGGCGCCGCGTATGTGCCGATCGACCCGGAGTATCCAGTGCTTCGTATCCGCGCGATCATGACCGAGTGCGGCGCCCGCGTGGCCTTCGTCGCCGCTCCCGAATACTGCTCGAACTGGCAGCGGAATTCGGCGTCCGACTGATTTCCAGCCGACATCTCACGTGGCGATGCGGCGCTTCCTGACCGTCGCAATGCGACGACCTGGCGTACGTCATCTACACGTCGGGTTCGACCGGTCGGCCGAAGGGTGTGATGATCGAACACCGTTCGGTGGTCAACCGGCTGGCCTGGATGCAGCGCCAGTACCCATTCGGCCGTCGACGATGTGATCCTGCAGAAGACGCCCGCCACGTTCGATGTCTCTGTGTGGGAGTTGATGTGGTGGTCGATGGCAGGCGCGGGCGTCGCGCTGCGCCTGCCGGGGCGGAACGCGACCCGCGCAGAGCTCATCGCCGCTGATCGAGCGTCACCGGTCTCGGTGATGCACTTCGTGCCGTCGATGCTGGGTCCGTTCCTGGACCAGACTCGAGGCCGACGCGGATTCGCTGCGCTCGCGCGGGTTTCCACGTTGCGCTTGGTGTTCTGCAGCGGAGAGGCGCTGACGCCGCGCTGGTCGAACGGTTCAACCGGCTGTTCGCGCACTTCGGCGCAGCCGCCGCGGCTGGTCAACCTCTACGGCCCGACCGAGGCGACGGTCGACGTCAGTCTACTACGACTGCCCGTCGGCTGGTCCGGTCGACGCGGTCCCGATCGGACGGCCGATCGACAACACCACATTGCATGGTTCTCGACGAGCAGCGGGATGCTTCTGCCCCGGTCGGCGTTGCCGGTGAGCTGAACATCGCCGGTGTCAGTGTCGCCCGCGGCTACCGCAACCGACCCAGAATTGACGGCGGTCGCATTCGTCGACGACAACGTCATGCCGGGCGGTCGCCGCTACCGCACGGGCGATCTGCCCGCTGGCGTCCCGACGGCACCTCGAGTTTCTCGGCCGGATCGACGATCAGGTCAAGGTCCGCGGCAACCGGGTCACCCTCGCCGAGGTCAAGGAGCGATGGAGTCGTGCCCTGGTGTTCGTTCCGCGGTCGTGGTTGCCGAAGCCAGCGGAACGCACGGCACGCCATCTCATCGGCTACTACGCCGCCGATGAGCTCATCCCTCGATCGACTCGGCGACCACTCTGGCTGACCGACTGCCCGCCTACATGATTCCTACCGCCTTCGTCGACATGAACCAGCTTCCGCTGACCGCGAGCGGCAAGGTCGACCGACGCGCGCTGCCGACGGCCGGCGCGCTTGACCGGATCGGCCGTTGCGCCGCGTACAAGGACCGAGGCAGCGGCTGGCCGACATATTCGCCTCGGTACTCGGCTCGAATCTGTTAGGGTTCACGACAACTTCTTCACCATCGGGGGCGACTCGATCCTTGCGCTCTCGGTGCGTACGGAGGCCGAAAAGTCGCGGCGTCCGTTTGATATCGAGGAGCTGTTCGACCGAGCCGACCATCGCCGAACTGGCCGAGTCGAGTTCGCGCCAGGCGCCGGATCCGGAACCGGCCGCGGACGACCATTCGAGTTGCTGCCGCTGATCGACCGCGCGGCACTGCAGTACGCGGAGGATGCATTTCCCGGCGACCGCATTGCAACTCGGAATGCTTTTCCACAGTATGGAACGTGCGGAATCGACGATGTACAAGGACGTTTTCCGCTACCGGGTGGCGATGCCGTGGCAGGAAGCGGAGTTCGTCGAGCCGCGTTCGACCGGATGGTCGCTCGGCATCCCGCGCTGCGGTCGTCGTTCGAGCTCACCGGACATTCGGTTCCGGTCCAGATCGTCCGGCGCCAGGTGCCACGAAACTATGACGTCGTGATCGCTGCCGGCGATCCGGATGTCAAGAACTACATGGCCGCCAGGAGCAGCGCATCGGTACGACATCGGTTCTGCGGAACCGCTTTACCGCCTTCGCGTCTTCGTACGTGATGACGGTGTGGATCTAGTCCTCGCGTTTCATCATGCGATTCTGGACGGCTGGAGCGTCGCGAACCTGATGCGTGAGTTGTTGCAGGACTATCTGTTCCATGTCGGCATCGATGTGCAGCCGATCGACACCGAGGTCCACACGTCGTCCATGCTCGCCGAGTTCGTCCGCCTGGAGCGAGAGGCGGTAAAGAATCCGGTCGCGCAGGAGTTCTGGCGGAAGACGCTCACCGGATCGCGCGCGACATCGCTCGAATCCGATGCTGCCCATGAAGCGCCGACGGCGGCTGATCCCGTCGCGACTGACGTGGTTCCCTCATGGCTGCTGGATGGTCTACGACAACTCGCAACGACTCGCGGTGTTCCGATGAAATCGCTGCTCCTTGCCGCGCATTGCGTCACCCTGCAAAGGCTCTCGGGTGAGGAGGACGTCACGACCGGGGTTGTCACCCACGGACGCGCCCGGTCGGGTGGGTGCAGAACTGGCCGCTGGGCTGTTCCTCAACACGATTCCGATCCGGCTCAGCGAGACACCGGCGACATGGCTGGATGCGGTGGAGCGCCTGGCCCAGATGGAGCGCGCGAGCCATCGCCATCGGCGTTACCCGTTGCAGGCGATGCAATCCGACGCGGGCCGTCCACTGTTCGATACGGCGTTCAACTTCGTCAACTACCACATTTTCTCCGAGGTGGCGGCGGCGAAGGGGTCAAACTGCTCGACGTCGAGGTGTACGAGCAGACTAACCTCGCGCTGCTCGCGACCGCCGGTATCGATCCGCGCACCCAGCGACTCTTCCTGCGGGTCAGCGGTAGTCCGGACCGCGTCACGGCCACGCAAACTCGCGAATATGTGACGACCTTCATGCGGGTGCTGGCTGCTATCGCGCGCACACCCGAGGCGGCCGTGGATACGAAGGCCGATGCGTTTGAATCTCCGGACGTCACGCAACAAATCGCGCAGGTAGCTGCGGCCAGCCCTGAGGCGGTCGCGCTGGTTACCGACGACGCCGCATGGACCTACGCCGAATTAGACGGTGCCGCAGACCGACTCGCCATCGGATTGCTTGCCGCCGGCATGCCGCCGGGCGCGCGGATCGGAGTCATGCTGCGAGCGTTCGCCAGAGCTCATCGCGACTGTCCTCGGTGTGCTCAAGGCCGGCGCGGCCGTCGTACCGCTGGACATGAGCTATCCGCGCAGCCGCATCGACGCGATGATCGAGCGCGCCAAACCATTCCGCGTCATCTCGAACATCGCCGAGGCCCGTGCACTTCTGGATACATCGGCAAGGCGGACCGCTTCCGGTCGTCGACCCTGCCGGCGCCGCATATGTGCTGTTCACGTCCGGTTCGACGGGTGAGCCGAAGGGCGTCACGATGCCGCACCGGGCGCTGGCCAACCTGATCGCATGGCAGAACCGACGCCCCTCCGGTGGGGTCGGCGGGTACGACGCTGCAGTTCGCGCCGCTGTCGTTCGACGTGGCCTTCCAGGAGATCTTCTCGACGCTGTGCGGTGGCGGCACCCTGCGGTTGCTGACCGAGGAGCAGCGCAGGGATCCGGCGGTGCTGGCGCGCCTCGTCGCGGACGACGGGATCGAGCGCATCTTCCTGCCGTTCGTCGCACTGCAGGCGTTCGCCGAGTCCGCCGCTTGCCACCGGCGCTTGGCCGGAATCGCTGCGGTATTGATCTCCTCTGGCGAGCAGCTGCGTGTCACCCCGGAGATTCGCCGGCTGTGCGCCGGACTACCGGGTGTGCTGCTGGAGAACCAGTACGGCCCCACCGAGACCCATGTGGCGGCCAGCTACCCGATGACCGGGCCTCCGGAGAACTTTCCCGTTCTGCCCCCGATCGGCACCGCGATCGAGGGCGCGATGATTACGGTCGTCGGACCAGTCTGCATCCGAGGCCACCTGGCATGAAGGGCGAGATCTGCATCGGCGGGTCCTGTGTCGCGTTGGGTTACGAGGGACGGCCGGATCTGACCGCCGATCGGTTCGTCAAACTTGCCGGCCCGTCCGGCACCGTTTATCGCACCGGCGATATCGGCCGACAGCTACCCGGTGGCGATGTTGTCTTCCTCGGGCGGATCGACGATCAGGTGAAGGTGCGTGGCTTCCGCGTCGAGTGCGCGGAAGTCGAGCTGGCGATCATGGACCTGTATGGCGAGTGGTTTGCTCAGCGGCCGTCGTTGCGCATCGGATCGACAACATCGATTGCGTGCTGGTGGCATACCTCGTCGGCGACCGCTACGCCACCGACAGCTGCGCGATTCGTGCGCGACTGCGTACCGTGCTGCCCGCGCACATGGTTCCGGCGCATTTCGTCTGGCTCGATCAAATCCCGCTCACGCCCAGCGGCAAGCGTGACGACAGGGCGCTGCGTGAACGTCCACTGTCCGACGGCGCCCCCTGATTCACCGGGACCGCGCCGCGTGAGGGACACGAGCGAGCGATCGCGGAGATTTTGGCGGAGTTCGCCGGGGCGACCGCTTCGCCGCGGATACGAACTTCTTCGATGCGGGTGGCACGTCGGTCGGCGCGATGCGGGCGGTCATGGCCATCGGCGCGCATTGGGGTGTCGAGATTCCGCTCGACGCGTTCCTCGCCGCGCCGACGGCTGCGGGGCTGGCGCAGGTAGTGATGACCGGCGGTCCGGGCCAGGCGTTCGACCCGATCGTCGCGCTGCGCAGCTCCGGTGACCGCCCACCGTTGTTCCTGGTCCACCCGATCGGCGGAAACGTCCTTTGTTACCTGAATCTTGTCAAGCATCTTTCGGTCGATCTACCGGTCTATGCGTTACAGGCGGCTGGTGCCGAGCCTGGAGCAATACCGCTTCGAAGTATGGACGAATTGGCTACGTCGTACATCGCTGCGATTCGTCGGGTACGCCCGGACGGGCCGTACAACGTCGGTGGTTGGTCCTTTGGCGGCTACGTGGCTGTCGAGATGGCGCGCCAGCTGACCGACGAGGACCTGGCGCGCCTCGTCTTGCTTGACACGGTCGCGCTCGATGACGCCCCCCGCTCAGACCTCATTGAAAGCGATTTGATTACTTGGTTTTTCGTGGAAATGCTGTCTCAGGCTCATGGGCTCAATGCTGCACGGCCGACGCTTTGGTGCAACGGGATGGATCGCGATTCGATGTTCGAGTCGATCCTACAGCGCGCGATCGACGCCGAGATCATTCCTGCCGAAGGCTCTCCTCAACTGATCCGACGGCTGTACGAGATATTCCACGCCAACTACGAAGCAGCACTGAGATATCGCCACGACCCGTTGGATCGCGATATCACACTGCTGAAGTCGACTGATCGGATGCCGACAGCCGCCGCGGAGGTCCATCGCATCATCGGCAGCAGCTTCACCAGCCCAACCCACGGGTGGGAGAGGTTGGCCCCTCGTAGTCTGACAGTGATCGACGTCGCCGGCGATCACTTGTCGATGATGTCCGAGCCCAACATCGCCGATGTTGCGGCGAAACTGGATGCGGTCCTGACATGAATACACCGAAAGTATTGATCGTAGGTGCGGGTATAGGCGGTATGACCGCAGGTATCGCGTTGCGCATGAGAGGAATCGAAACCGAACTTTATGAAGCCAAGGCACACCAGAGGTCCGGGACTGCGCTGGGTTTGGCCAGCAACGCCATTAAGGTGCTGCGCGCGCTGGGCGTAGACCTTGCCGACGGTGCATGCGGCCAAACACTGGAGAGATTCGAACTGCAGTCTGCCAGCGGCAGATTGATCCGCTCATTGCCGATTCGGGCGCTCACCGACGAGCTCGGCGACCCCATGGTCAGCATCCATCGCAACGATCTGATGCGCAGGCTCCAGGACGCGGCGGCCGACCTGCCAATCCATTACGGGACCGAGGCCATCGGCTTCCGCGCCGGCGATACCGGCGTCATCGCGACTTTCGCTGACGGTCGAAGGGCTCACGCCGATATACTGGTCGGCGCGGACGGCATCCGATCGGTGGTTCGGACCGAGCTCTGCGGTGCGTCTGAGCCGACCGGTCACGGGTACGTATGTTGGCTTGCGACAGTGCCCTTCACCAATTCTGCTATGGGAAAGGGATATTGCGTCCACTATTGGGGGAACGGACAGCGGTTCGGACTGATCGATATCGGTGGGGGGATGGCCTACTGGTGGGGAACAAAGAATGCGTCCAGGCCTCTGGCGCGCGGCGGGCACAGTGGAAAGGCGACGATACTTGCCGCTTTCGACGGCTGGCCCCCCGAAGTAACTTCGGTAATCGAGCGCACTCCGGCACAGTCGATCGTCAGCGTGCCCGCACAAGACCGGCCGTTTCTCGACCGTTGGGGCAGGGGTCCCGTCACCCTGCTCGGCGACGCGGCGCACCCGATGCTGACCAGCCTGAGCCAGGGCGCAGGATCCGCGATCGAGGACGGATACGTACTTGCCAAGGTTCTAGACCGCGCACGTGATCCCGTTGCGGCGCTGAGGCGATACGAGGCCGCGCGCTATGCTCGCACACGCAAGCTGGTGAAGACTTCACGCCGGCTGAGCTTGCTTGAACAGACCGACAATCCCGTTGTGCGGGCGGTGCGCAATCTCGGACTGCGGCGCGCACCGAGTCGGATAGTCAATCGGCAGTTCGTCCGTCCGATGCAGTTCGGACTCGGGGTGCGCCCGTGAGGACCACCGAGGTACGACGCCCGCTGAGCCCTACGGAGCGGTGGTACTGGATCGCCGACCAGATTTCGCCACTCAATGTCGTTGCTCGCGTGCGTCTTACGGGTCACTTGCCCGATGGTCTGCTGATGAAGGCTTCGGCTGAACTCACCGCTGAACATCCGCTGCTGCGGGTCGCTATCCGCACCGATGACGACGGACTGAATCCGGCATTCACGCCGGCCGCACAGGCTATTCCGGTCCGCACCGTGCACGGAGGTCACACCGAATGGGAGCGTTTCGTCCACGATGAGGAACTCAACACATCGGTGGACTGGCGCTGCGGCCCCCTGGCCCGCATTGTCGACATCGCCGTCGACGCGCCGCAGGAAACGCACGATCTCGTGCTGACCATCTCGCACATAATCGCCGACGCTACGACCGCGTTATCGCTGCTGCAAGGGCTCGTTGGGCACGCCGATCTTCTCACCGCGCCGGCTTGCACCGACCACCTCGTGGCGTCGCGGCCCGCAGTCGGGACTCCCGAAGGCCTACTGCCTGCCCGATATCGTGGACCACGAGGCATCGCCAGGCTGGCGGTGACCGGATTGGTCGAGGGGCTCGCCAGAGTTCTGATGCGGCCTCGCAGACTCACACCGGAGTTCACGGTCAATCCGGCGCGGCGCAGGACACGGCTCGTCCGACGCTCGCTCACCTCGGCACAAGTGGACAGCCTCATACGACACTGCCGAAAGGAAGGCGTCACCGTGCACGGCGCACTCACCGCCGCGATGGCAATGGTGATCGGGCCCGCCGCCGCGCGCAAAGCTTCAGGGCGAATTTGCATCGGCTCGCCGATGAATTTCCGCTCGGAATTGGATCCACCAGTCTCTCCCGAAGAAGCGGGCACCTACGTAGCCACGGTGCCGTCGATAGTCCGGTTCGGTGGTGAACGCGGCCTCTGGTCGATCGCGCGGCAGATCAACCGGTCGCTCGATCGGCGTAGGCGATATGGCGAGCACCTCAGTTTGGTATCGGGGTCGCGCCTTGTAACTCCCGCATCGGTTGCCAAGAGCTCCAGAGTATTTGAGCTCATGGAGCGCAGCGGCCCCCTCAATGTCTGCATCTCCAACATCGGACGTTTCGACTTCGCGGCGCGAGTGGGGGACTGGCGGCTCAACGGCGCCCAGTTCATCGCCGGCGTGCCGAGCAGCAGCTATCTCGTCGCCACTGTCAACACCTGTCACGACGGGCTGTTCTGGAACTTCAGCTACACCGAAGGCGTGGTGTCCGACCGATCCGCTGAGCGTTTCGCGCAAGGCTGTCTCCAGATCCTGCTCGGCGCCCTCGAGTAGCCCAGGAGTTCGAACAGATGGACACACTCGCGCGATGGGTTGCACGGCAATCAGGCTGGATCGTGGCTGTGACGACGGTCCTGCTCGTGCTCTGCGGGCTCTACTCAACGGGACTGAGTGATCGGCTCAGCGGCGGCGGCTGGACCGTCCCCGGCACGGAGGAGGCGCGGGCTGAACGGGCGCAGGATGCCGGCTTTGTCGGGCGCGGATCGTCAAGTGTCATGTTGCTGGTGCACGACGACAGATTCAGCGCGCCGACACCCGAATTCGAGCAGCGCGTCGCGGATGTAGTTCGGCAGGTCACCGCTGATCCGCGACTGCAGACCCGAAGCCAAACGGGCTGGAGCTCACTAGCTTCGCCGCAGCGAGACGAGTTTCTCGGCCGTGATTCGCGAACCACGCTCACAACACTGGAAGTCGGTATCGATGACGGCAGAGCGAAGCGCGTCGTCCCAGAGATGCAGCGCGGGCTTTCTACGTACAACGCCTCCGGGCTGCACGTCTACCTTGTGGGCCAGGCAGCATCGGTCGGCGCCATCAACGAGATCAGCGCGGGCGCACTCAGCCGGGTCGAAGTGATCCTGTTTCCGCTGGTGTTAGCGATCCTGTTGATCCTTTACCGCAGTTTCGTCTCGGCACTGATCTCCGTCGCCGTTAGCGTGACCGCGATCGTTGTTTCCATGGGCATGCTCACCTGGCTTGCCGGCGTCGTCGAACTGAACGTTGCCGTTCAGAGTATCGTCACGATGCTGGGACTCGGTGTCAGCGTGGACTATTCCCTCATCGTAATCCGCCGGTTTATCGATGAGCTGACCGGGCGGGATCGAGGCGAAGCCCTCGCCAACACCATGCGAACCGCCGGACGCACAGTCGCTGCCTCGGGAACCACCGTTGCCGTTGCGTTGACGACTCTGCTCATCGTCGACCTGCCCCTAATCCGTTCAATGGCGGTGGCCGCGATCATCGTCGTGGTGGTCGCGGTTCTCACGTGTCTCGTTGTCCTTCCCGCGGTGTTGTACCTGCTCGGCCCGCGCGTGTCGGCATGGCACGTGCCGTGGCTACCGTCGACGCGGGAGGCCTCCCGTCGCCGCTGGGGCAATCTTGCCCGCATCATCATGGCCAGACCTGTTGTCGCGTTGACGGTCACGTCTGCCACGCTGCTGGCCGTCGCGTTGCCGGCTCTCGAACTCCAGACCGGCAGCGTCGATGCCACTGTTCTGCCGAAGACTTCGTCGGCACGCGAAGGCCTCGATCTGATCGGCGAGCAGTTCGGTAAAGGCACCGTCGAGCCGATATTGGTCGTCATCGAGGCCGAACGACCATTTACCGGCACAGAGGATTTCGCGCGATTGAATGCGATGACCACCGCCTTCGGCCAGCTGGACCACGTCGCGCGGGTGGCCTCGCCGGTTTCCGTTCTGCAAGCGGTGATGCCTGCCGATCCGTTGGCTGCCATCGGACCGGTCGCCCTTGCGCAACTTCCAGCGGAGTACTCAACGATCATCCATAGGTTCGTGTCCGCTGACGGTAAAACGATTGCGATCGACGTATTCTCGGGCGAGCGGTCCGGCGAATTCGACATCGGTTCGCTTCTGGAACAGGTTCGAGCCGTCGCAATTCGCAACGCCGCACCGGACTGGCAAGTATCAGTCGGCGGCACGGGCGCCGTCATACTCACAGCCACCGAACGCATTGCGAATGAAGAGCCAGTCGTCATCGCGACGATGCTAGCCGTGATGTATCTACTGCTGGTCCTCACGTTTCGCTCGCTGTTGTTGCCTGTCAAAGCGATTGCGCTGAACGTGCTTTCCGTCGGCGCGGCACTCGGCGCCGTCGTACTGGTTTTCCAGCATGGCTTTCTCGCAGACGTGCTGGGAATTGAATCGGTCGGGCCGATACAGAACTTCGTACCCATTCTGCTCGTCGCTGTGCTATTCAGCCTCAGCACCGATTACGAGGTGTTCCTGCTGAGCCGAGTGCGCGAACGCTACGAGGCGACCGGCGACAATACCGAGAGCGTCGTGCACGGTCTTGTGGAAACCGCTCCGCTCATCTCGGGTGCGGCCGTCCTGATGATCACGATATTCGCGGCGTTTGTGGCCGTTCCATTGGTGACGGTGCAGCAGTTGGGCTTCGCCACCGCCATCGCCATCGCCATAGACGCCACTATCGTCAGGCTCGTCATGGTGCCGGCTGCCATGCGCCTGATGGGCCGCTGGAACTGGTGGATGCCCGGCACTCTTCATCGTGGCTCGAAACGGACAACAGAAGAAGAAGGTGTGCGATGGGCTACTCGAAGCTGATCCCGACACTTAGGTCAGTAGTCATAACCGGTGCCTCGAGCGGGCTTGGAAAGGCCGCCGCTATCCACCTGAGCGAACTAGGCTTTCGGGTGTTCGCGGGTGTGCGTACCGACACCAGCGTCGCCGAATTGTGCAGGGCGTCGCCCTCAACGGGCGAACTTATCCCGGTAATCCTCGATGTCACAAGCACGACGTCGATCGCCCGCGTGGCCGATCTCGTTGAGCACCGGTGTAGCGACACCGGCCTGTGGGCCGTAGTGAACAACGCAGGCGTGTGCATCAGTGCGCCACTTGAATGTGCTCCTCTGGACGTTTTCCGCAGACAGCTGGAAACAAATGTTGTTGGTGCGCTTGCAGTCTCGCAGCGCTTCCTCCCGATGCTTCGAGCAGCCAAGGGAAGGATCGTGAATGTCAGCTCCGGCATAGGAAACATTGCGCCCCCGTATTTGGGCATATATGCGGCATCCCAGTTCGCCAAGGAGGGGCTGAGCGATGCACTCCGGCGCGAGATGCGACCGCTTGGGGTGTGCGTATCGGTTATCCAGCCCGGCGCAGTCAATACGCCGATCTGGGCCAAGATACGCGAATCCGCGGACGAGATCCTTGCGGCGGCTCCTGCCGAGGTTGTCGAGGCATACCGTGAGCGATTCGTCGCGTTTCTGAATGCGAATGAAGTTCGGGCACAGGCAAGTAAGACGAGTGCCGAGGACTACGCGCAAGTTGTCGCCGCCGCCCTGACCGCCAAACGGCCCAAGATAAGGTACCGTGTCGGCGACGATTCCTGGAGTAGCGCCGTTGCGCGCCGCTTGGTGCCCGACCGGGTGATGGACAGGGTCCTCACCAAAGGTCTCAACGTCCTGACTAAGCGTGTTTCTGGTCAGCCGACCAGCCAGGAAGTGGCGTCGTGACGGTCAGCGAGCGCATCGACAGTGCGCGTCGGCTGCCGAAACGCCTGGCCCGTAGAGGTGGGGCGGCGGTCGCTCGCCGTTTGATGAGCCGAGAGTCCGTCCCGTGCGAGCTTTGTCCGGCTCCGGAAGATAGTGGACTCGAAGCCATTCCAGGAGACAAGGGTCTGCCACTTGTCGGTCACGCCCCAGCCATCGTGCTTGGACTTGGGTTCTTGGAAAGTCGGTTCGAAACCTACGGTGAGATCACGTGGTTGCACGGCTTTGGGAAACCGGTCGTGCTCGCATTCGGGCCGGCGGCGGCGCAGGAAGTGTTCGCCAACGACGATCGAGCTTTTTCGCAGAAGGGCGTGGAGTTTTTTCTAGGCCGTTTCTTCCAGCGCGGACTGATGTTTCTCGACTTCGAAGAACACCACTTCCATCGTCGCATCATGCAGGAGGCATTCACCCGCGAGCGGCTGACGGGCTATCTCGATTCGATGGACGCGATTGGACGTGCGGCCGCAGCAGCGCTATCCGGCGACGAACTGCTGGTTCACCGTTACCTCAAGCGCACCCTTCTCGACATTGCAACCGCGGTGTTCATGGGCGAGGAGCCCGGACCGCATAGCGAGATGATCGCGAAGGCTTTCACCGACTGTTTGCGCACGATCACCGCAGTGGTCCGGTTTCCAGTTCCAGGATTGCGCTGGTTTGCGGGTATGAAGGGTAGACGCGTGCTCGAGGAGTACTTCTATGCCCGAGTCGGCGCGAGACGGGCGTCAGGTGGCGACGACCTCTTCGCGGCACTGTGTCGCGTCCGCGACGATGAAGGTAACCAGTTCAGCGACGACGACGTCGTCAACCACATGATCTTTCTGATGATGGCCGCCACCGATACGTGCGCGACCACAGCGACGGCTGTCCTGCACCAGCTGGCACTTCACCCAGACTGGCAGGAGCGGGTCCGCGCAGAGTTGTCGGTTGAGATTGGCGACAATCGACTCGACTTGGACGCGCTGAACCGCATGGAATCGCTCGGAATGGTCATCAACGAAGCGATGCGATTGATGGCTCCGGTGCCAGCTGCGATTCGAAAAACATTGGCGGACACGTCGATTCAGGGATACTTCGTTCCTCGAGGTACGATGGTTGTCGTCGGGCTTTGGCTCAATCATTACTGGCCTGGTTTGTGGACAGACCCGTACGCATTCGATCCCGAGCGGTTCAGTAAGGCACGGCGCGAGGAGAGATCGCACCGCCTGGCCTTCGCGCCGTTTGGTGGTGGTGTGCATAAGTGCATTGGGACGCAGTTCGCGACGATGCTTGTCAAGGTCGTGATCCATCACCTCCTCAGGGAGTATCGGATTGAGTTGCGCCCGGGTTACACGTTGGAATGGGATATGAGCGCACTACCGACGCCTGTCGATGGCTTTCCAGCGCTTGTCCGTCGGGTCGACGGTTTAGCGAACGCCGACTGACACCAATTGGCGTCGACGTATCGTGAAAACCAGATCACGCCCGCGTCATGGCTTCGGCCCAGTCGATGTGTCCTTCGAAGCCAAGCGATTCCGCCATCGCACGGTAACGACTCACCAAGTCCCGGTAGGAAACGTCGCCGCCACCGCGGGCACGGGCCAGCAACGCATGCAACCGCAGCAGGGTGATGTCGATAATCGCTGAAGCTTGATCGGCCCGGTGGCTCGTCAACCGGTCGATCAGCTGTTGGGCTTCGTCCAGGTCACGCTCGTCGCCGCGCTCCAGCAGCGCCTCCACCAGAACGCCGGTGCCATTACGGCCCATCCGCCCGTCCTTCCTGGTGATGACGTCCACGGCGCCGCGCATCATCGGGATGGCACCATCGCGGTCGCCGCGCCCGCCCTCTCCCGGGCGATCCCCACCTCGGTGACCGGGACCAGTGAGGGATGCAGGTGCATGCCACTCGCGGGCCCGCACCATCAGTTCCAGTCCGCGAGTCACGGTCGGCGGCGATGTCCCGGCGCAGCAGTGCCACGCCCAGGCCGAACTTTGCGCCGCCGAGGGCGAGATCGTTGCTGGAACTTTCGGCGGTCTGCGCCGTCTCTTCGATCGTCCGCAGGGAGGCGTCATCGCACCGAAGCACCCCGTAATGCATCGCGAGGCCATAGGTCCAGGCGACGACGAGGGCAAGCGTTGCGGCGTTGCTGTCCTTGGCCATCGCGAGGGCGTCGTCGAGGTCTTGGCGCCATCCGTCTAGGCCCAGCCACCACCGTGCTACGCCGCGCAATGCCAACGCGATCGCCAGCGGCGACCCCACCCCGAAGCCGGCGCCTCTGACAGGGTCACCCCCGGCCAGGTCGATGACTGTCTGCGACCACCGCAAGATCTCGCCGAATTCACCGGCATTGAACCAGTTGACGAACGGCGACGAACGCCAACCCGACGGTCAAGTCCGGATCGCCGATCGACTCGAGCAGCGCCATCTGTTCGGACGCCAGCCGTGCTCCCTCGCGCGCACGCTCAGCGTAGAGGAGCTCGGTGGCCAGCCCGCTCATGCCGATGGCCAGCGAGACCTTGTCGCCGGCCGCGGTGCATAACTCCCGCAGCTCCGCGAAGCGACCCGGGTTTCCTGGGGCGCTTGAAAGTCGGTGGCACATAGCATCGTGCGGGGAGCGATGCGCATCGGCATCGGTCGGGATCGTCGGCGGGCAATGCGTCGGCGATCGCGGCTGCCCGCTCCCAACTGACCCGCGCCGCGCCGAGTCGCGGTTGGTCGACGCATGCGCCGGCGCGCATGTGCCATTCATATGCGGCGTGTAAGTCGCCTGCCGGCTTGAGATGTTCGGCGATCAGTGCCGCGTTCTCGTCGAGCTGACCCCGGCTCGGACTCCTGGATCGCGGTCGCCAGACGCCGGTGCCACTCGGCTCGATCGGATTTCAGCTGGGATTCGTAGGCCACCGCGCGAATCAGTGGGTGGCGGAAGGCGTACTCGGCGCTCGGAGTGAACCGCACCTGATCGATCAGTTCCGCGCCGAGCAACTCGTCGAACGTCCGCATCGATCCCGAGCGAGGCCAGTAGCTTCGCGCCGAAGCGGGCTCCCGATCACCGACGCCGCGTTCAACGCCCGTTAGGCCGGGGCGCTCAGTCGATCGATGCGCGCCTCGATCGCCGCCTGCACCGTGGCCGGCACGCTCAGCTCGGCCACATCCGCGCTGGCAGACATAGCCGCCGCGCTCGCCGGCCAGCACCCCGCGCTGCACCAGCTCGCGCACCATCTCCTCTGCGAAGAACGGGTTTCCGCCAGCTCGCTCAGCGATGATCGCCGCCAGCTCGCCGACCGAGGGATGCGATCCGAGCAGCTCGCCGAGCAGACTCGTGGTGTCCGAATCACCCAGTGGCGCAAGCGCTATCGTCTGCGCGCCGTGCACCCGCATCAGCGCTCCGTCATATTCAGGACGAGAGGTGATCAGCACCATCGACGGGGTGCGCGGGATAACACCCAGCAAGTCGGCGAGCATCGACTCGCTGACCGCATCGATCCAGTGCGCATCCTCGATGATGTACAACGCCGGCTCGGTGCGCGCCAGCGACGCGGTGTTGATCAGTGCGGTCAACCGGCGCCGCCGCGCATCGGGATCGATCTGGGGCAACGGCACGTCAGGGTCGGCGATGCCGAGCAGATCGTCGAGCAGCAGCAGATCCTGCGGGTCGGCGTCGGCGGGTATACCGGCGCGCAAGTGCGCGCGGGCGGCGTCGTTGTCGAGGTCAGCTATACCGCTGCCCGCCCGCAGCAGCCGCGTTACGGCATAAAACGGGATGTCGCGGGCGTGGGATTCGCAGAAGGCCCAAAACACCTCGACCCCGCGACTGGCCGCCAGCCGCTGCGGCTTCCCGGGCCACCCGGCTCTTGCCGATGCCCGGTGGTCCCACGACATTCACGACACCACCGCGGCCGCTGATCGCGCGGTCCAGCATGGCGTCGAGGGCCGCCATCTCCCAGCGCCGGCCGACCAGGCTCGCGTCGGCGCGCCCGACCAGGCCATTCCGCGGGCCGACCGCGCATCAGTCGGCGCGCGTGCACTGGTTCGTCGGTGCCCTTGATGCGCACCCGCTCCGGCTCGGCCAGCATCACGGTGTGCTCGACCAGCCGTGCGGTCGACTCCGAGAGCATCACTCCGCCAGGAGGCGCCACCGATTCCATTCGCTGTGCCAATCCCGACGTCTCGCCGGTCGCGGCGTATCCGAGCGACCCTGAACCGATTTCACCGGCGATCACCCGGCCCGAATTCAGGCCAACCCGCACCCGCAATGCCACACCGTCGCGGCGCGCACCTCGGCGGCCAACCGATTCGCCTCCTCCTGGATTGCCAGTGCGGCCAGGCATGCGCGAAAAGCATGATCTTCCAACGCAATTGGGGCACCGAACAGCGCCATCACCCCGTCGCCGGTGTGTTCTGCGGTGCCGCCGTAGCGTTGCACCACCGCCGCCGACCGCTCCACGAGTTCGGTCATGATTTCGCGCAACCGCTCCATGTCCACGGCAGCCGCGATGTCCATTGAGCGCACCACGTCGGCGAACAACACCGTCACCTGCTTGTACTTCGCGGTGTCACCCGCGTCGCAGCGAGGCACCGCACTCGTCACAGAACCTGGCATTCTCCCGCAGCGCTGTGCCGCATGATGCGCACGCTACGCCCGCCGTCATCCGCTCGATCATCGCCTCGGCCCAGGCGATATGTCCTTCGAAGCCAAGCGATTCCGCCATCGCGCGATAGCGACTCACCAAATCCGCGGTAGGCAACGTCGTCGCCGCGGGCCCGGGCCAGCAGCGCGCGCAGCCGCAGCAGCGTGATCTCGACGCATCGCCGAACCCTGATCTGGCCGGCAGGTTCGCCAACCGGTCGATCGCCTCTTGGGCTTCGGCCAGGTCGCCCTCGGCGCCACGCTCCAGCAGCGTCTCCACCAGAACGCCGGTGCCCAAACGCCATACCCGAGCCGTTCCTGCCCGGTGCATCTCGTCCACGGCGTCGCGCATCACCGGTATGGCACCGTCGCGGTCGCCGCGCCTGTGCCGTCTCCCGGGCGGCCACACGATCGGCGACCGGAACCAGGAAGGGAGCCGGTCGCGCAGCACACGTCGCGGGCCTGCACCATCAGCTCCAGCCCGCGGTGACGGTCGGCCGCGGTCGTCCCGATTACAGCAGCGCCATGCCCAGCGTGTACTTCGGACAGGCCAGCAGCGGTATCGCTGCTGGATCCGCTGCGGCGGTCTGCACCGCCTCCTCGATCGCGCGCAGCGCGGAGTCATCGGCCAGAAGCACGCCGTAGGAGATCGCCGAGACCGTAGGTCCAGGCGACGACGAGGGCGAGGGTTGCTCGGGTCGCTGCTATCGGGCCATCGCGACGGCGTCGTCGAGGTCCTGCCGCCACCCGGGACGGCCCAGCCACCACCGGGCAATGCCGCGAAATGCCAGCGCGACCGCCAGCGGTGATCCCATACCGAAGCCTGCGCCCTTGGCGGGGTCACCGTCGGCCAGGTCGACGACGGTCTGCGACCAACGCAAGATCTCGCCGAATTCACCGGCGTCGAACCAGTTGGCGAACGCTACGAACGCCAACCCGATGGTCAAGGTCGGGATCGCCGATCGACTCCAGCAGCGCCATCTGCTCGGATGCCAGCCGCGACCCCTCGCGCGACGCGCCCGGCGTAGAGCAGCTCGTGGCCAGCCCGGTCATGCCGATCGCCAGCGAGACCTTGTCCCCGGCCGCGTTGCACAGCTCCCGCAACTCCGCGAAGCGGCCCCGGCTTTCCTGGATCGCCGCCAGCCAGTCGGTGGCACACAGCATGGTGCGCGGGGCGATGCGCATCGACAATTGGTCGGGCTCGTCGGCGGGTAGTGCGTCGGCGATGCGGCGTGCCCGCTCCCAGCTGAGCCGGGCGGCGCCGACATCGCGGTTGGTCGACCACGCGCCGGCGCGCATGTGCCAGCCATACGCGGCGTGCAGCTCGCCTGCGGACTCGAGATGTTCGGCGATCAGCGCCGCGTTCTCGTCGACTGAGTCCGGGCTCACGCTCTTCGATCGCGGCGGCCAGCCGGCGATGCCACTCGGCGCGATCGGATTTCAGCTGGGATTCGTAGGCCACCGCGCAGATCAGCGGGTGGCGGAAGGCGTACTCGGCGCTCGGGGTGAACCGCACCTGATCGATCAGCTCCGCGGTCCAGCAGCTCGTCGAACGCCGCATCGATCCCCAGCGCGGCCAGCAGCTCCGCCCCGAAACGGGCCCCGATCACCGACGCCGCGTTCAACGTCCGCCTGGCCGGGGTGCTCAGCCGGTCGATGCGCGCCTCGATGGCAGCCTGCACCGTGGCAGGCACTGCTACGCTCGGCGACGTCTGTGCGACAGATGTACTCGCCGCGCTCGCCGGTCAGCACCCCGCGCTGAACCAACTCGCGCACCATCTCCTCGGCGAAGAACGGGTTCCCGGCGGCCCGCTCGGCGATGATCGCCGCCAGGTCGCCGACCGAGGGATCCGAACCCGAGCAGTTCACCCGAGCAGTACCGCGTGTCCGAATCAGCCAGTGGGGCAAGCGCTATCGTCTGGGCGCCGTGTACCCGCGTCAGCGCTCCCTCATACTCGGGGCGGAAGCGTGATCGAGCACCATCGACGGGGTGCGCGGGATGACGGTGAGGAAGTCGGCCAGCATCGACTCGCTGACCGCATCGATCCAGTGCGCATCCTCGATGATGTAACAGCGCCGGTTCGGTGCGCGCCAGCGACGCGGTGTTGATCAGTGCGGTCAACCGGCGCCGCCGCGCATCCGGGTCGATCTGAGGCAGCGGCACGTCGGGGTCGGCGATGCCGAGCAGATCATCGAGCAGCAGCAGATCCTGCGGGATCGGCATCGGGCAACTGCATCGCGCAACCGCGCGCGGGCGGCTTCGCTCGTCGAGGTCAGCCACGCCGATGCCCGCCCGCAGCAGCCGCGTCACCGCGTAGAACGGGATGTCGCTGGCGTGCGATTCGCAGAAGGCCCAAAACACCTCGACGCCGCGACCGGCCGCCAGTGCCGCGGCCTCTCGGGCCACCCGGCTCTTGCCGATGCCCGGCGGTCCCACCACGTTCACGACACCGCCGCGGCCACCGATCGCGCGGTCCACGATGGCGTCAAGGGCGGCCATCTCCCAGCGCCGGCCGACCAGGCTCGCCTCGGCGCGCCCGAGCAGGCCATTCCGCGGGTTGATCGCGACCAACTGCCGTGCGCGCACCGGTTCGTCGGCGCCCTTGATGCGCACCCACTCCGGTTCGGCCAGCGTCACGGTGTGCTCGACGAGCCGCGCGGTCGACTCCGAGAGCATCACCCCGCCAGGGGGCGCCACCGATTCCATCCGCTGGGCGAACCCGACCGCCTCGCCGGTCGCGGCGTACCCCAGCGACCCCGAACCGAGCTCACCGGCGATCACCCGACCCGAATTCAGGCCCACCCGCAACTCGCAGAGCCACGCCATCGCGGCGCTGAACCTCGGCCGCCAGCCGGTCGGCCTCCTCCTGGATGGCCAGCGCGGCCAAGCATGCCCGAAAAGCATGATCCTCCAACGCAACTGGGGCGCCGAATAGTGCCATCACCCCGTCGCCGGTGTGCTCCGCGGTCCCGCCGTAGCGCTGCACCACCGCCGCCGACCGCTCCACGAGCTCGGTCATGATTTCGCGCAACCGTTCCACGTCCACGCGCGGCCGCGATGTCCATCGAACGCACCACATCGGCGAACAACACCGTCACCTGCTTGTACTTCGCGGTGTCACCTGATGGCGCCAGTTGCGCCCCGCACTCTGTCGCAGAACCTGGCGCTCTCGTGCGGCACTGCTCCGCACGACCGGCATGCGCAGTGCCGGCGTCACCGGACTACCGCCTGCGGACTCACCGCCGTCATGGCATCGCCTCGGCCCAGGCGATGTGTCCTTCGAAGCCAAGCGATTCCGCCATCGCGCGATAGCGACTCGCCAAGTCCCGGTAGGCAACGTCGTCGCCGCGGGCCCGGGCCAGCAGCGCGCGCATCCGCAGCAACCAGATGTCACGGATCGCCAGTCCGTCTTCGGCTGGCGCGTCCGCCAACCGGTCGATCGCGGCCTCGGCTTCGGCCACGTCACCATCGGTCGCCGCGATCCAGCAGCGTCTCCACCAGAACACCCGTCGCAGCAACGCCCCACAGCAGCAGCCGTCCCTCGCGGAACAGATGGTCGACGGCGGCGCGCATGAGCGGTATGGCGTCATCGCGATCTCCACGCCGAGCCCTCTCACGCGACAAGTACACGTTGACGATCGGCAATTCGGCCAGGTTGTGTTCCCGGCGCACGAATACGTCGCCGACCTCTGCCAGGAGCTCCTGTCCGCGGTCACGCTGCGCAGCCGTGTCGCGGTGCACCAGCGCCATGCCCAGCGCCATCCGGACGTTGGCCACCGCGAGGTCATCACCGGATCGTTCGGCAATCCGCAGGGCATCCTCGATCTCGCGCACCACGGAATCGTCGGGCCTCAGCACGCGATTCGCTATTCCGACGAAGTAGCTGAGGCTGACGGCCGCGGCGTAGGACAGCGGGTCGGCGCTGCGGCCCATGGCCAGGCCGTGCGCGCAGGTCGTCGCGCCATCCGGGACGACCCAGGCAATAACGGGCAATGGCCCGCGATGCATAGGCGAACGCCAACGGAGACCCGATGAGAAGGTCGCCTTTTGAGGGGTCACCGTCGGCGAGGTCGATGACCCTTTGTGTCCACCGCAGCACGTCTGAATGCTCGGCGCTTTCCATCTTGGCGTAGATCCCCGGCAAGGACAGCCCCACCGTCAGGTTCGGATCGCCGATCGACTCGATGAGGGCCATGTGTTCGGATGCCAGCTCCGCCGCCTCGCGGATGCGGGCGTGATACGCGTGATCCATCACCAGCGCCGCCATGCCGATCGCCAGTGACGCCTTGTCCCCGGCGGCGGTGCACAACTCCCGCAATTCCTCGAAGCGGGCCCCGGCAACGTTCATGATGGACTCGCCAGGCGGTCCCGCACAACATGGTGCGCGGGGCGATGCGCATGGCTGCCCGGTCGGGGTCCTCGGCGGGCAGTGCGTCGGCGATCTTTCGGGCGCGCTCCCAGCTGAGTCGCGCCGCGGCGATGTCGCGGTTGGTTGCCCAGGTCGCGGCGCGCATGTGCCAGCCGTAAGCGGCGTGCAGCTCGCCGGCGGCTTCGAGATGTTCGGCGATCAGCGCCGCGTTCTCGTCGGCCGAGTCCGGCTCGCGCTCTTGGATCGCGGCGGCCAGGCGCCGGTGCCATTCGGCGCGATCGGATTTCAGCTGTGATTCGTAGGCCACCGCGCGGATCAGCGGATGACGGAAGGCGTACTCAGCGCTGGGGGTGAACCGCACCTGATCGATCAGCTCGGCGTCCAGCAGTTCGTCGAACACCGCATCGATGCCCAGCGCGGCGAGCAGCTCGGCCCCGAAGCGGGCTCCGATCACCGACGCCGCGTTCAACGTCTGCTTGGCCGGACGTGTTCAGGCGGTCGATGCGCGCCTCGATGGCGGCCTGCACCGTGGCAGGCACGCTCAGCTCGGCGACATCCGCGCGGCAGACATAACCGCCGCGCTCACCGGTCAGCACCCCGCGCTCCACGAACTCGCGCACCATCTCCTCGGCGAAGAACGGGTTCCCGGCGGCCCGCTCGGCGATGATCGCCGCCAGCTCGCCGACCGAGGGATCCGAACCCAGAAGCTCAGCCAGCAGTGCTGCGGTGTCCGAATCGGCCAGTGGGGCAAGGGCTATGGTCTGGGCGCCGTGCACCCGCGTCAGCGCTCCCTCGTATTCGGGTCGGGAGGTGATCAGCACCATCGACGGGGTGCGCGGAATGACGGTGAGCAGGTCGGCCAGCATCGACTCGCTGACCGCATCGATCCAGTGCGCATCCTCGATGATGTAAAGCGCCGGCGTCGTGCGGGCCAGCGTCACGGTGTTGATCAGCGCGGTCAACCGGCGCCGCCGCGCGTCAGGGTCGATCTGGGGCAGCTGCCACCTCGGGGTCGGCGATGCCGAGCAGATCGTCGAGCAGCAGCTGATCCTGCGGGTCGACATCGGCGGACACATACGCCCGCAACTGCGTCGCGGGCGGCGTCGCCGTCGAGGTCGGCCACCCCGCTGCCCGCCCGCAGCAGCCGGGTCAGCACACCAAACGGGACGTCACGGGCGTGCGATTCGCAGAAGGCCCAGATACACTTCGACCCCGCGACCGGCCGCCAGCGCCGCGGCCTCTCGGGCCACCCGGCTCTTGCCGATGCCCGGTGGTCCCACGACGTTCACCACACCACCGCGGCCACCGATCGCGCGGTCCACGATGGCGTCGAGGGCCGCCATCTCCCAGCGCCGACCGACCAGGCCCGCCTCGGCGCGCCCGAGCGAGGCCATTGCGCGGGCTGATCGCGACCAGTTGGCGTGCGCGCACCGGTGTGTCGGATCCCTTGATGCGCACCCATTGCGGTTCTGCCAGCATCACCAGGTGCTCGACCAGCCGCGCGGTCGACTCCGACAGCATCACCCCGCCCGGGGGCGCCACCGATTCCATCCGTTGGGCGAACCCGACCGTCTCACCGGTCGCGGCGTATCCCAGTGACCCCGAACCGATGCTCGCCGGCGATCACCCGACCCGAATTCAGACCCACCCGCACCCGCAGCGCCACGCCATCGCGGCGCTGCACCTCGGCCGCCAACCGGTCCGCCTCCGTCCTGAATGGCCAGCGCGGCCAGACATGCGCGAAAAGCATGATCCTCCAACGCAACTGGCGCGCCGAACAGTGCCATCACGCCGTCGCCGGTGTACTCCACGGTCCCGCCGTAGCGGCTGCACCACCGCCGCCGACCGCTCGCACGAGCTCGGTCATGATTTCGCGCAACCGCTCGATGTCCACGGCGGCCGCGATGTCCATCGAACGCACCACGTCGGCGAACAGCACCGTCACCTGCTTGTACTTCGCCGTGTCGCCAGAGGCGCCAGTCTGCGCCCCGCACCTGTCGCAGAACCGGGCGCCACTGTGCGGCGCGGCTCCACACGACCGGCATGCGGCAGGTGCCGGCGTCGCTGCATCCCCCGCCCACCCGGAGGTCCCGACTGAGCTGATGTTGGAAGGGTAGGTCATATTGACGCGCACAATACTAAGGTCGCGCACAAGCACGTCACGGCAGTCGAACCGCGCTAGTAATCTCACGTCGCGTGACCAACAACGGACCCCTGGCCGGGGTGAAAGTCAGTCGAACTCGGCGGTATCGGACCGGGACCGCACGCGGCGATGGTGCTCGCCGATCTGGGCGCCGACGTGGTGCGGGTGCGCAGGCCCGGCGGCCTGCAGATGCCTGCGGAGAATGTCGATCTGCTGCACCGCGGCAAGCGCACTGTCGACCTCGACGTCAAGAAGGAGCCGCAGGCGCTGCTCGATCTCGCCGCCAAGGCCGACGTCCTGCTCGACCCGTTCCGGCCCGGCACCTGCGAGCGGCTCGGCATCGGGCCCGACGACTGTGCGGCGGTCAACCCGCGGCTGATCTTCGCCCGCATCACCGGGTGGGGACAGGACGGCCCGCTGGCGACGATCGGCGGGCCACGACATCAACTACCTGTCGCAGACGGGCGCGCTGTCGGCCATCGGTTTCCGGGACCGGCCGCCGGTCGCCCCGTTGAACCTGGTGGCCGACTTCGGCGGCGGGTCGATGTTCGTCCTGCTGGGCATCGTTGCCGCGCTCTATGAACGGGAGCGGTCCGGCAAGGGCCAGGTCATCGACGCCGCGATGGTCGACGGGGTCAGCATCCTGGCGCAGATGATGTGGACGATGAAGGCGACCGGCTCGCTCGAAGGACGAGCGCGAGTCCTTCATGCTCGACGGCGGCGCGCCGTTCTACCGCACGTATGAGACGTCCGACGGCAAGTACATGGCCGTCGGAGTCGATCGAACCGCAGTTCTTCGCGCAACTGCTCGACGGTCTCGGCCTGTCGGCTGAGGAGGTCTACCCAGTTCGACTTCGCGGCCTATCCGGAGATCCACAGGCTCTTCGAGGACCGGTTCGCGAGCAAGACCCGCGACGAATGGAGCGCGATCTTCGCGGGCACCGACGCGTGCGTCACACCCGTGCTCACCTGGGCGGAAGCCGCGCAGAACGAGCACCTGCTGGCGCGTTCGACGGTCATCGAGGCCAACGGAGTCGAGCAGGCCGCCCCGGCGCCGCGGTTCTCCCGCACCCCGGCAGGCCCTGTCGGCCCGCCGCCGCCAGTCCGCCACGCCCATCGATGAGATCGGCTGGTGACTGGATTAGCTGCGAAATCGATTGCGCGAGGCACGCGCATTAACTATGATTTGCCACTATGGCCGTCCGCGCATCGAGAGAGGTCGTCTTCGACGCCCCGCCGGGGCGATCCTGGACGCGCTGGCCGATATCGAGGACGTGCCGTCGTGGTCGCCGGTGCACAAGCCGCCGAAGTGCTGGACCGCTATCCCGACGGCAGACCCCACCACGTCAAGGCGACGTTTCGGATCATGGGGATCACCGACAAAGAGGTCCTCGAGTACCACTGGGGTGACGACTGGATGGTCTGGGATGCGCAGGACACCCTTCAGCAGCGCGGCCAGCACGTCGAGTACAACCTGACACCCGAGGGCGAGGACCGAACGCGGGTGCGCTTCGACATCATTCTCGATCTTGGCGGCGCCGATCCCCGACGTTCCTCATCCGGCGGGCCAAGAAGATGGTGCTCGACGTCGCGACGGAGTGCTTGCGGAAGAGAGTCATGGCCACGGCCTAGCTGGGGGTTAACCGGTAGCTGAATTTGTGGTGCCAGCTCTGAGGACTTCCGGTTACGCAGCGGGATTCTCGGATTAGGTCCGATCAGCCGACCGGTTCCAGAGGCGTCTTGAAAAGGAGTCGTCATGCACCGCTTTGCGATCGGCGCCGCAACCGTCGGCTTCTTTGCGGCCGCGGCACTCGGGCTGGCCGGCACGCAGCGGCCGCCCCGCTCGGCGGGTCGAACGCCGCCGATGCCGTCAACCAGCTAAGGCCCAGGGATACAGCGTCCAGATCAACGGCGACCAGAGCTCGCCGCTGTCGGAATGCACGGTGACCGGAATCTCCGGACTGTCGGGCACGGACTCGTATGGCAAGCCGATCAACGCGAAAGGCTCGACCGTCTACGTCGGCGTCTCCTGCGACGACGATCACGACGAGTAGCCCGCGTCAGCACTCCCAGCCGCCGGATCGCCTCGTCGAGCGTGTCGTCGCGTTTGCAGAACGCGAAGCGCACCAAGTGATTCCACGCGTCCGCGTGCGCGGCGCCCGGATCGCAGAACGCCGACATCGGGATCGCGGCGACGCCGGCCTTCTCGCGGTAGCTCGCGCGCAGAACGCCGTGCTGTCGTCGTAGCCCAGCGGCCGCGGGTCGGCGCACAGGAAGTAGGTGCCGAAGCTGTCGTGCACCTCGAAGCCCAGCTCGGCCAGCGCCGAGCCCAGCCTGTCCCGCTTGGCCTGCAGCGATTCCCGCAGCGCGGCCACCCACGCGTCCTCGGTGTTGAGTGCCTGGGCCACCGCGGGCTGGAACGGCGCCCCGCCGACGTAGGACAGGTACTGCTTGGCCGCGCGCACGCCCGCGATGAGTTCGGCTGCGCCGCAAGCCCATCCGATTTTCCAGCCAGTGACGTTGAACATCTTGGCCGCGCTCGAGATGGTGATCGTGCGCTCGGCCATGCCCGGGATAGCTGGCCAGCGGGATGTGGCGCCGGCCAGGGAGTCGAGAACACCAGATGCTCGTAGACCTCGTCGGTGATCACCAGCAGATCCGCCGACACGGCGAGTTCGGCGATGCGCGCGCAGTTCGTCATCGGTGGCCACCATGCCGGTCGGGTTGTGCGGCGAGTTGACGATCAGCGCCTTGGTCTTCGGTGTGACCGCGCGGCGCAGCCCGTCGACGTCGATCGCGAAGCCGCGGCCGTTCTGGCACCAGCGGGCACGGCGCGCCGCTCGCAGCCCGCCATCGCGATCACGGGGGAGTAGGAGTCGTAGAACGGCTCGATCAGCAGCACCTCGGAGCCGGGTTCGACGAGACCGAGCACCGCCGACGCGATCGCCTCGGTCGCGCCGACCGTCACCAGCACCTCGGTGTCCGGGTCGTATTCGGTGCCGAAGTGGCGCTTGCGCTGCGCGGCGATCGCCTCCCGCAGCGGCGCGATGCCCAGGCCGGGCGGGTACTGGTTGACGCCCTCGGCGATCGCGTTCTCGGCGACCTTCAGCATCGCGGGCGGGCCGTCCTCGTCGGGGAAACCCTGGCCGAGGTTCACGGCGCCGATGCGGGCGGCGAGCGCCGACATCTCGGCGAAGATCGTGACCGCATAGGGCTGCAGCCGCTGCACTGTCATGACTGTCGAGCCTATGTGGCGCCGAGATCGACGCAGTGGCGGGATCGACTCGCACGCTTCGCGCCCGTTCGTGCGTTTGGGCGAGGTCAGGCAAACCGCCCAACCAACAGGTTGGCCGAGGCTGTTAGGCTCGGCATGTAGAGGACTACCGCCCACGCTGGGCAGGGCTCCCGTAACCCCATCTGAACAGGAAATATCTTCATGTCTGAAGAAGCCTTCATCTACGAGGCCATCCGCACGCCTCGCGGCAAGAACAAGAACGGCGCCCTCAACGAGGTCAAGCCGGTCAACCTGGTCGTCGGCCTGATCGACGAGCTGCGCAGCCGCCTCCCCGACCTGGACGAGAACCTGATCAGCGACGTCATCCTCGGCGTCGTCTCGCCCGTCGGCGACCAGGGCGGCGACATCGCCCGCACCGCGGCGCTGGTGGCCAAGCTGCCCGAGACCACCGGCGGCTTCCAGCTCAACCGGTTCTGCGCGTCCGGCCTCGAGGCCGTCAACACCGCCGCGCAGAAGGTGCGCTCCGGCTGGGACGACCTGGTGCTCGCCGGCGGCGTCGAGTCGATGAGCCGCGTGCCGATGGGCTCCGACGGCGGCGCCTGGGCCACCGACCCGGAGACCAACTACCGCCTCGGCTTCGTGCCGCAGGGCATCGGCGCCGACCTGATCGCCACCATCGAGGGCTTCTCCCGCGAGGACGTCGACGCGCTACGCGCTGCGCTCGCAGGAGAAGGCCGCCGCGGCATGGTCGGGCGGCTACTTCGCCAAGTCCGTCGTCCCGGTCAAGGACCAGAACGGCCTGGTCATCCTCGACCACGACGAGCACATGCGGCCCGACACCACCCTCGAGGGCCTCGGCAAGCTCAAGACCGCGTTCGACGGCATCGGCGCGATGGGCGGCTTCGACGACGTGGCGCTGCAGAAGTACCACTACGTCGAGAAGATCAACCACGTCCACACCGGCGGCAACAGCTCCGGCATCGTCGACGGCGCCGCGCTGGTGCTCGTCGGCTCGCGAGGCGGCGGGCAAGTCGCAGGGCCTGACCCCGCGCGCCCGCATCGTGGCCACCGCCACCAGCGGCGCCGACCCGATCATCATGCTCACCGGCCCGACGCCGGCCACCCGCAAGGTGCTCGACCGCGCCGGCCTGACGGTCGACGACATCGACCTGTTCGAGCTGAACGAGGCGTTCGCCTCGGTGGTGCTGAAGTTCCAGAAGGACCTGAACATCCCCGACGAGAAGCTCAACGTCAACGGTGGCGCCATCGCGATGGGCCACCCGCTGGGCGCCACCGGCGCCATGATCACCGGAACCATGGTCGACGAGCTCGAGCGCCGCAGCGCCCGGCGCGCGCTCGTCACGCTGTGCATCGGCGGCGGCATGGGTGTCGCGACCATCATCGAGAGGGTTTAAGAGCCATGGCAGAGAACACCATTCAGTGGGACAAGGATGCCGACGGCATCGTCACCCTGACGCTGGACGACCCGACCGGCTCGGCCAACGTGATGAACGAGCACTACCAGGAGTCCATGCACAACGCCGTCGAACGCCTTGTCGCCGAGAAGGATTCGATCACCGGCGTCGTCATCACCAGCGCGAAGAAGACCTTCTTCGCCGGCGGTGACCTCAAGGGCATGATCAAGGCTCGGCCCGGAGGACGCCGGGCGAGGTCTTCAGCACGGTCGAGGGCGTCAAGCGCGACCTGCGCACGCTGGAGACGCTCGGCAAGCCGGTCGTCGCCGCCATCAACGGCGCCGCGCTCGGCGGCGGCCTGGAGATCGCGCTGGCGTGCCACCACCGCATCGCCGCCGACGTCAAGGGCCTCGTGGTCGGCTTCCCCGAGGTCACGCTGGGCCTGCTGCCCGGTGGCGGCGGCGTGACCCGCACCGTGCGGATGTTCGGCATCCAGAAGGCGTTCATGGAGGTCCTGAGCCAGGGCACCCGGTTCAAGCCGGCCAAGGCCAAGGAGATCGGCCTGGTCGACGAGGTCGTGCCGACGGTCGAGGAGCTGGTGCCCGCCGCCAAGGCGTGGATCAAGGCCAACCCCGACGGCCACACCCAGCCGTGGGATGCCAAGGGCTACAAGATGCCCGGCGGCACCCCGTCGTCAGCCCGGGACTGGCCGGCATCCTGCCGTCGTTCCCGGCGCTGCTGAAGAAGCAGCTCAAGGGTGCGCCGATGCCGGCGCCGCGGGCGATCCTGGACGCGGCCGTCGAGGGCGCGCAGGTCGACTTCGACACCGCCAGCCGCATCGAGAGCCGCTACTTCACGCCAGCTGGTCACCGGCCAGGTCGCCAAGAACATGATCCAGGCGTTCTTCCTCGACCTGCAGTACATCAACTCGCGGCGGCTCGCGTCCCGACGGCATCGGCAAGACCCCGATCACCAAGATCGGCGTGCTCGGCGCGGGCATGATGGGCGCGGGCATCGCCTACGTCTCGGCCAAGGCCGGCTTCGACGTCGTGCTCAAGGACGTCAGCATCGAGGCCGCGCAGAAGGGCAAGGACTACTCCGAGAAGCTCGAGGCCAAGGCGCTCGAGCGGGGCAAGACCACCGAGGAGAAGTCCAAGGCGCTGCTGGCCCGCATCACGCCGACCGCCGACGCCGCCGACTTCAAGGGCGTCGACTTCGTCATCGAGGCGGTGTTCGAGTCGGTCGAGCTCAAGCACAAGGTGTTCCAGGAGATCGAGGACATCGTCGAGCCCAACGCGCTGCTGGGGTCGAACACCTCGACGCTGCCGATCACCGGTCTGGCGACCGGCGTGAAGCGCCAGGAGGACTTCATCGGGATCCACTTCTTCTCCCCGGTCGACAAGATGCCGCTGGTCGAGATCATCAAGGGCGAGAAGACCTCTGACGAGGCGCTGGCCCGGGTGTTCGACTACACGCTGGCCATCGGCAAGACCCCGATCGTGGTCAACGACAGCCGCGGCTTCTTCACCAGCCGCGTCATCGGCACGTTCGTCAACGAGGCGCTCGCCATGCTCGGCGAGGGCGTCGAGCCGGCCAGCATCGAGCAGGCCGGTTGCGCAGGCCGGCTACCCGGCGCCGCCGCTGCAGCTGTCCGACGAGCTCAACCTCGAGCTGATGCACAAGATCGCCGTCGCCTCCCGCAAGGGTGTCGAGGACGACGGGCGGCACCTACGAGCCGCACCCGGCCGAGGCGGTCGTCGAGAAGATGATCGAGCTCGGTCGGCCGTCGCGGCTCAAGGGCGCCGGGCTTCTACGAGTACGCCGACGGCAAGCGCGTCGGCCTGTGGCCGGGTCTGCGGGAGACGTTCAAGTCGGGCAGCGCCGACCTCCCGCTGCAGGACATGATCGACCGCATGCTGTTCGCCGAGGCGCTCGAGACCCAGAAGTGCCTCGACGAGGGTGTGCTCACGTCGACCGCCGACGCCAACATCGGCTCGATCATGGGCATCGGCTTCCCGCCCTGGACCGGTGGCAGCGCGCAGTTCATCGTCGGCTACCAGGGCCCGGCGGGCATCGGCAAGGACGCCTTCGTGGCGCGCGCCAAGGAGCTGGCCGCCAAGTACGGCGACCGCTTCACCCCGCCGGATTCGCTGCAATAGTTCGCCCGCAAAACCCCCGAAACCACGCGTTTCGGGGGTTTTTGCGTTGTGCCCCAGCGTGCCGCCGACAGCGTGGATGAATCGCAGCGACACTTGCGTTCGTCGAATTGATGGACATCAGAAGATATTCCTGCTCAACCGTTTTCACGTCCGACCGCGGTCACGCCATTGGCCGCGAAATGGCCATGGTGCACAGGATGTTTCGGCGGGAGTTCCTGCTTGCCGCTGACGTGGTCCGCCACGTTGCCGTCGGTGACACCCGCCGTGCTCGCATCGTGGCGGCGCATTTGCGGATCGTCGCCTCGACACTGCATCACCACCATTCCGGCGAAGACAATTACATCTGGCCACTTTTGGAGCTGCGAGCACCATCGCATTTTTCTGAACATCTGCTGTGCGCCATGGAGCAACATCAACGAGTCGACGAAGCCCACGCGGAGATGGAAGGGGAGCTGCCGATGTGGAGTTGCCGGGCGGCCGCTGGCTCACGTGACCGACTGGCCGCCGCGCTGGACCGACTGGTCGATCCGCTCATCGAGCACATGGACTACGAGGAGCGCCATGTCGTTCCCGTCATGGAAACGCATATCGGCTTGGCCGAGTGGAATCAGATCGTGCAGAAGTTGACTGGCGGCTTGGACCCGAGTCAATCCCTGCTGGTGCTGGGAATGATCTTCTACGAGGGCGAGCAAGACACCGTCGAGCAGACGATCGCGAGCATGCCGCCGGAACTGCGCGTGGGCGCGCGGGACACGGCCGCCCATGCCTACGCTGAGCACGCGGAACTGGTTCACGGCAGTCCTACTCCACCGCGCAGCACGGAGATCTGGCGATGAAGATCGGCATCGGTCTGCCCAACCAGATCCGTGACTTAGACGATCGGTCTGAGCAGCAACATCATGCTGTCCACTGTCTCGGCCGGCGCCACTGCTGGCGAAGGAGCTCGCCGGAATCGACGCGATTTCGACAGGCCGGCTCACTCTCGGGTTGGGTATCGGCGGTGATCGACCCGATGACTTTGTCGCCGAGGGGTTTTCACCGCGGCACCTCGGTAAGCGGATGGATGCCGATCTCGAGACCTTCCACCGGATCTGGCAGGGCGAGCCCGTCGGTGGAGGTGTGAACGCGGCCATCAGCGGACGAATTCGCCGACTCCGAGGCGCAATCCGTCCATGCGGGGGCAGACGGGGTCCGCGCTGCCGTCGAGTCGTTCGAAGCGATCGGGGCCGATGAGCTGATCCTGCACCCGACGATCACCGATCTCGACGAGGTCGGCAAGCTCGCTGACGCGGTGCTCAATTGATCGCCGTGCTCAATTGATCCATGAGGATTCTGCGTAATCAGGTAGTGGCATCGAGTTCGTACAACCGGATGCCCTTTCGATTGAGGCGGGCGATCGCCTGAGTCATGCCCATCGGGAGTATCGAGACGAGGCGGCCAACGCCGACGATCGCGTTCACGCCCCAACGTGATCCGGGCACGATTGTCTTGGCGGTCGTCCGCGCGAAGGCGCGGCTCTGAGCTACCGGCGGCCGCATGATGTCCTCGTAGCCGGCGAAGGCCGCGTCATGGTCACCGCCCGCCCGCGCGAGCTCGCCGGCCAGCACGTAGGCGCCGTACACGGCCAGGCTGGTGCTTCCGCCGACCGCCGGGCCCGGGCAGTAGCCGGCGTCACCGACCAGCGTCACCCGACCGCGCGACCAACTGGTCAGCTCCAGCTGGTGATCGCGTCGAAGTAGAAGGCGGGCGTGCGGTCCACCTCGTCGAGCCAGCGGTCGACCTCGGCAGGCAGGCCGGCGAACGCTTCCCTCAGCTGCGTCTTCTGCCGCTGGACATCCCGGTGGTCGTAGTCCAACGGTTGCTTCGGCCGGAAGATGAACACCGCGCGCGCATCATCGAGGTGTTCGGCTGTGTAGATCATCGCGACCCGGTCAGGTAGGAAGTAGCCGCCCATTTCGCCGTCGCGGGCAAGGGATTTCGGCACCGACACCACGGACAGATAGCCGCCGAGGAACCGCTCGGGAACATCCTCGCCGAACACGAGCCTGCGTACACCCGAATGCAGGCCGTCGGCGCCCACGACGACGTCGAAGTTCCTGCTCGGGCCCGCGCGAAACGTGACGTCGCCGTCGTCAGAGATCGCGGTGATCTCGTTGCCGAAGAGGTACTCGACGTCGTCTCGGGCGCGTCGTAATAGATCTCGCTGAGGTCGTCGCGCATGATCTCGACATGTCGGTCGGACACCGCCCCGATGAGCTTGAGGTAGTCGATGTGCGCGGGCCGCGACGCCCAGGGTCGGTGGACGGTGAGCACTGTCGTCCCCGTCGCGTGGGCATCGATGGCGGGCAACACCCCCATCTGCTCCGAGATGTCCATTGCAGGTCTGAAGAGATCGACGGCGTGGCCGCCGGTCTTGCGCAGCTTCGGTGCACGTTCGACCACGGTGACGTCGAAGCCACGGTGGGTCAGCCAGTACGCAAGGACGGGGCCGGCGATGCTTGCCCCGGAGATGAGAACTCTCATCTGTGTCACCCCACTCACTTAACGCTCCCCTCCGAGACCCGGCAACGCATTTCGACGGCGCCTGTCGGCGTTGGCCATTCCTGTCACGTGAGGCTCCGGTTGCGCTGAAGATTGTTCGAATGACGACGTCATCGCTGCTGTTCGACCCGTTCTCACAGGAGTTCTTCGACGACCCCTACGAGGTCTATCGGCACATGCGCACCGAAGCGCCCGTCTACTACAGCGAGCAGCACGACTTCTATGCGCTGACCCGCCACGAGGATGTGGCCGCGGCGTTCAAGGACCCGGCCACCTACTCGTCGGCCTACGGAGTGGACCTTTCCATGGTGAAGGCCGGCGGACCACCTCCGGATGTGCGACTGCTGCAGTTCATGGACCCGCCCGACCATCGCCACATGCGCAGCGTGCTCAATAAGCTGTTCACCCCACGCGCGATCCAGGCTCAGCGCAACACGGTGACGGCCATCATCGACAAGTACCTCGGCGCCATCAAGCGCGACGAGTTCGACGTGGTGCGCGAGTTCACCGCGCCGTTTCCCGTCGAGGTCATCACCACATGGCTCGGAGTACCGGAGGACCACGTCCAGCATGCGCGGTACTGGACCGACGCATCCATGCGCCGCGAGCCAGGGCAGACCGAGACGGACGAGGCGGGCATGCAGGCCATCGCCGAGAGCGTGGCGTATTACTTCGAATGCGTTCAACAACATCGGGCGCAACCGCGGGACGACCTCTTCACGCTGCTGATCGAGACCGAGATCGAACGCGATGACGGCACGACGTCCCATCTATCCGACATCGAAATCGTAGGCTTTGCACAGCAATTGGGCGGTGCGGGGGCCGAGACCGTGACCAAGCTCCTGGCCAGCGCCGCGTATCTGTTCGCCCGCTATCCCGACCAGTGGGCCAAGCTGATCGACGATCCCGGCAAGATTCCGGCCGCCATCGAGGAACTGTTGCGGTTCGACAATCCGGTGCAGTACGACGTGCGCCGCTCGATGCGTGATGTCGACCTGCACGGCGTGACGATTCCGGCGGGCAAGCCGGTGTTTCTGATGCTGGCCTCGGCGAACCGCGATCCCGAGGCGTGGACGGACGCGGACAAGTTCGACATCGACCGCAATCGCATCGAGTCGCAGAATCTCGGGCTTGGCTACGGCATCCACAGTTGCCTCGGAGCGGCGCTCGCGCGCATGGAGAGTGCCATCGCTCTGGAGAAGCTACTCGCCTTCATGCCCTCCTATGAGGTCGACTGGGATCGCTGCACACGCGTGCACATGACCAACGTGATCGGCTGGAAGAACGTCCCGGTGAGAGTGATCCGCTGACGATGGCGGCCTGTGCTGCGTGCGCGACGGAACTTCGCGACGACGCGAAGTTCTGCGACGAGTGTGGCGCGGCCGTGTCGCACGCCACCCCGGTAGCCGAGTACAAGCAGGTGACAGTGCTGTTCGCCGACGTGGTGCGTTCGATGGACATCGCCGCGGCGGTGGGGCCGGAGCGCCTGCGAGAGCTGATGTCCGAAGTGTTCGACCGGTGCTGCGAAGTCGTGCAGCGATACGGCGGCACCGTCGACAAGTTCACCGGCGACGGTGTCATGGCCGTATTCGGTGCACCGATCTCGTTGGAGGATCACGCAATCCGCGCATGTATGGCCGCGCTCGACATTCAGAATCAAGCACGTCGGACTCGCCGACGAGGTCCGTCGCGGACGGCATCGAGCTTCAGCTGCGCGTCGGCCTGAACTCCGGCGAGGTGATCGCGGGCGAGGTGGGTTCCCGATCGCAGAGCTACACGACCGTCGGCGATCAGGTCGGTATGGCGCAGCGGATGGAATCCGTTGCCCCGCCGGGCGGGATCATGCTCAGCGAAGCAACGGCCCGACTCGTCGACAGCGTTGCAGTCGTCGGTGAGCGCCAACTGCTCCGGATCAAGGGCACAGACGCGCCGGTCGCCGCCTACGAGTTGTTGTCTGTCTCGGGCAGGCATTCCGACGTGACAGCCCGAGCCACCAGGCTCGTGGGTCGCGAATGGGAGATGGCGGCGCTGGCGGCCATGCTCGACCGGTCGACCAAGGGTCGCGGTTGCGTGGCGGGTGTGGTTGGGGCGCCCGGCATCGGAAAGAGCCGAATTGTCGGGGAGACAGTCGATCTCGCGGTGTCTCGCGGCCTTCCGGTCTTTTCGACCTTCTGCGAATCGCACACCAGCGACGTGCCGTTCCAGGCGGCGCACCGCATGCTCCGGTCCACGCTGGGTGTCGAGGGACTCACCGACGCGGCCGCCCGCGAGCTGGTGCGATCCCGCGTTCCCGACGCGGATCCCGCCGACCTTGTTCTGGTACACGACGAGCTGGGCATCCGTGATCCCGCAGACGAACTGCCCGACATCGCGCCCGAGGCCCGACGGCGCCGGCTCACCGCACTGGTCAACGGCGCCGTGCTGGCGCAACCGACACCCGCTGTGTACGTCATCGAAGACGCCCACTGGGTCGACCCGACCAGCGAGGCGCTGTTCGCGGACTTTCTGTCGGTCATTCCGCAATCCACCGCGCTGGTGCTGATCACCTACCGACCCGAATATGACGGACCCCTGAGCCGCAGTCCTGGCGCCCAGACAATCGCCCTTGCGCCGCTGCACGATTCGGAGACCGCGGAATTGGTCGACGAGTTGCTTGGCCTCGACCCGTCCGTGCAGGAGTTGACGGCGCGCATTCGTGACCGGGCATCCGGCAATCCGTTCTTCGCCCAGGAGATCGTGCGCGACCTGGCCGGTCGCGGTGTGCTGTTGGGCGAGCGCGGGGCGTATTCATGTGCGGATGCCGCGACCGATGTGAAGGTGCCTGCGACCGTGCAGGCCGCCATCGCGGCACGAATCGACCGCCTTGACCCGGACGCGAAGCTGACCATCAACGCCGCGGCGGTGATCGGCCTGCGCTTCGATGAGGAGCCTGCTGAGGGCGATGGCCGACTCGCCGGCCGTCGAGGCCCTGCTCGATGCCGAGCTCATCGATCAGGTGATGTTCACCCCGCGCGCCGAGTACGCATTTCGCCACCCTCTGATCCGCACCGTCGCCTATCAATCCCAACTCAAATCGGATCGAGGGGGGCTGCATCGGCGGCTGGCGGGGCTGCTGGAGGCGCGCGATCCCGGCTCGGCAGACGAAAGCGCTGCACTCATCGCCGAACACCTCGAAGCCGCAGGTGATCTCGACGCCGCCTACGGATGGCATATGCGGGCGGGGGCATGGCTCACCTTCCGCGACATCATTGCCGCACGGCTGAGCTGGCAGCGAGCACGCGAGGTCGCCGACCGGTTGCCCGCCGGTGCATCGGGCCGCGAACCCATGCGTATCGCGCCGCGCGCACTGCTGTGTGCCAGTTCGTTCCGGATGACAGGCGCCGCCGACGATGACGCCTTTGACGAGCTTCGCCGGCTCGCGGGCGCCGCCGACGACAAGGTCTCGATGGCCATCGCCGCATGCGGGCAGATCATGACCCTCGCTTTCAAGGCGCGCTACGAAGATGCCGAACGGCTGGGCATCGAACTCGAAGCATTGGTCGACGCCGTCGGAGACCCGGGGTTGAGCGCCGCACTGCTCTGCGCGCCGTTGGCGACCATGGTCGTCGAGAGGCCGGCCTCTCGAGGCGATGCGGCTGTCACGTCGGATCATCGACATGACCGGCGGCGATCCCCATGTGGGCAATCTGGTCATCGAATCACCGCTGGCGCTCGCATCGATCTTTCACGCTGCTGCGCGAATGTGCCTGGGGGAGGCGGGTTGGCGAGATGATCTCGATCATTCCGCGAAGATGGCGCGGCAGTACCTTCCGGTCGGCAGGCCGACGGTCGATGATCTGGATGTACGCATACGGCGTCATGGCGGGCGCGGTGTCAGCGGATGCGACGGCGGTGAAGGAAACGGCGGAAATGTACGAGGACGCCATGCAGCGAAGCGACGACTCGTCGTTGGAATCCGCGCGGTTCCTGGTGGGCTCACACTCGCGCAGCAGGACGGGTCGGATCGGGCGCGCGGATTGAGCATTCTCGCAGAAGTGCGCGACGCTCCGACGAAGCGATACATCACGGTCTTCTCGGACTTCGCCGACATCGAACTCGCCAAGGAGGAGGCGCGCACCGGGGATCTCGCCGCGGCGATCGCGTCGATGGAGGCGGTCCTGGAACATGATCGCGAGAGGGGCGGATCGGCACTGGCCGGCTGTGTTGTGCGAGGCGCTGGTCGAGATGCTCCTTGCGCGCGGGCTCGACACCGATATCGACAACGCGCAGAATGCCGTCGACCGACTGTCCGCGATGCGCGTCGAGCCGGGACACGTCGTCATTCGAGATCTCACTACTGCGACTGCACGCCCTGCTCGCGCACGCACGCGGCGACGAAGCTGGGTATCGGACTATCACCGGTACCGTTATCGGATCGAGGGCCGCAGAGGTGGGCTTCGAAGGTCATATCGCCAAGGCCGAGGCGATGGCGAGCTACCTTGGCTATCGTCTAGGCGTGCCCGACGGCTTTACCGAGAACGTTCGCCGCAGGCCTGGCGAGCTACGGCGACCAGCCGTGCATCGAGTTCGAGGGCCGGTGGTACTCCGGCGACGACATCACCGCATACGCCGACGCCATCGCGCACGTGCTGCGCGACGCGGGTGTCGCCGACGGTGCGCCCGGTCGGGCTGGTGGTCCGCAACCGGCTGCAGCACGCCGCGGCGATCATCGGCTTCCTCGCCGCCGGTCGCCCGCTCTCGATGATCTACTCCTTCCAGTCGCCCGAGTCGATCGGGCGCGACATCGAGAAGCTCGAGCTGTCGGCCATCGTCGCCGATCGCGAGGACTGGACCGCGCCGGTCATCGACGCCGCCAAGCGGGCGGGCAGCGCGGGCGTGGCCATTTCGTTGACGAGTCCGACGGTCGCAGCCGTCGAAGGGCTTGGCGCGTCGCGACGGATCGCGCACGCATGCCGAGGTCGAACCCGGTGTGGCCCTGCAGATTCTGACCAGCGGCACCACTGGGCCGCCGAAGCGGCAGGCGATCAGGACACATGTGCTGGAACGAACGGTGTTCAGCGTGACCAGCGGTGAGAAGGCGCCGCCCGACGCTCCGCCGGAGTTCGCCTACTGGCAGTTCGGCGGCATCGGCGTATGCCAGCTTGTCGCGGGAGTTCACAACGTCAGACGCATCGTGATGCTCGAGCGATTCAGCGTCGACGGGTTCGTCCACGCGATAAAGACGTATGGCATCAGGCGTTCGGGCGTGCAGCCCGCGGTCTTTCGGATGCTGCTCGACGCCGGTGTGGCCAAGGAGGATCTGGCGTCGCTGGATTTCCTGATCAGCGCATCCGGCCCGCTGGATCCCGAAACTCGAGACGAGTTCGAGAAGCACTTCGAGATTCCGGTCCGGTTGGCCTATGGGGCAACGGAATTCGCGGGCTCGCTGTGCGCATGGACACCGGACCTCGTCGAGGAATTCGGCGATACCAAGCGCGACAGCGTCGGCAGGCCGCTGCCCGATACCCAGGTGCGCGTCGTCGACGCGGACACCGGAGCCGAGGTGCCCGACGGGCGAGCAGGGGCTGTTGGAGGCCAAGGTGGCGCCGATCAGCCCCGACTGGATCCGCACCACCGACATCGCCTCGCTCGACGCCGACGGGTTCGTCACCCTGCACGGCAGGGCGGACGGCGCGATCAACCGCGGCGGATTCAAGATCCTGCCCGAAACCGTTCGGCGGGTGCTGATCTCGCATCGCGGCCGTTCGCGACGCCTGCGTGGTGGGCGTACCGGACAAGCGACTCGGCCAGGTGCCGTTCGCCGCGATCGAAGTCGCGTCGGGAGCACCGGCGCCGTCCGAGGATGAGCTCAAAGACCTTGTCCGCCAAGCGCTGCCGGTCTACAACGTGCCGGTTGCCTTCACGGTGGTCGACGAGCTGCCGCGCAACCCGGCGCTGAAGGTCAGCCTGCCCGCGGTCGCCGCGCTTTACGAACCGCGTTGAAACAGGTAGTAGCGCGCGGGGTCCTTACCGTTGCGGTCCATCTCCGGCTCGCTGCCCGAGGCCAGCATCGTCCAGTCCTGAGGCGAACCGTCGCTCGACCTCGGCGGGATCGATGCCGGGCACGCGCGAACGAGCCGCCGGGGATGAATTCGTCGAGCAGAAGCCGGGCCCGCGGCGCTGCCACCGCGGTGACCTCGCGGACGTAGGCGTCGCGATCCGCAGAGCTCATCCCGTGCAGACAACCGCTGTCGATGATCAGGTCGAAGCCGGATCCGATCCCCTCCGCGGACAAGCGGGTCACGTCGGCCTGGACGAAGGTGACGTCGACCTTCTTCGCGGCCGCCTTCGCACGCGCCTTCTCGACGGCCTTGGCGACGAAGTCCACACCGGTGACCTGCCAACCGTGGGTGGCCAGGTAGATGGCGTTATCGCCGGTGCCGCAGCCGAGGTCGAGCGCCTTGCCCGCCGGCACAGGGTGCGTCGCCGTCGACGAGGTCCCGCAGGCTCTTGGCGAGTCGGATGGCCGTCCCACGGGGCGAAGCCGATCCGGTACATCCACCGAAACTGGGTCTGACGCGAACTCATGGGTTGTACCGCCTACCGGCTATAGCGACCCGAGATCGGACGACAGCCAGTGCTCCGGCTTCATGAAGATGGCCACGCCCTCGCCGTGCTCGCGCCGCGCGAACTCCAGGTAGCCGTCGACCTTGTCCGGCGGGAGGTAGCGCTTGACCATCTCGACCAGCTGTTCGTCGGTGGCGGGCTCGATGCGGCTGACCGGTCCGTCGACCGCCACGTAGCGCACCGACGGTTCGGCGCGGTCGACCATCAAGGTGAACTCGCCCTGGCTCTCGATCAGCCGGTGCTTGCGCGAGCCTGCTCCGGTGTGAATCCACGGCTCGCCACCGGGGGAGTACTGGTACCAGATCGGCACGGTCAGCGGTCCGCGCAAGTCACCCGCGCTCACCGACAGCGCCGCGATGTGCGGTTCGGCCAGAAACTGTTCGCGTTCGTCCTTCGATAGGGCCATGGCGGCCAGGTTAGTCCCGGCCTCCGTCAAGCCCGTCAGACGAGCGTCAGCACCCGATCCGGGAGAAGAACGCCAGCGAGACGACGCCGATGACGATCGCGAGCTGCGTCTGCCCGGCGGCCGCCGTGCTCACGATGCCTGCGACCGCGGCGATCGCGATGAGGGCGAGGAGCAGCGCGTAGGCCCAGCGAACGTGGATGGCGCCGCTGGGACGCACGGGGTGCGATTTCGCCCCTGGCATCGGGTCACGAAACACAGCGCCTCCTTGTGGCTTAGCTCACACCAACAACCGCATGTGAGCCACACCATACAACAGGGGAACCTCTCAGCGAAGCAGATCACGCGATGTTCTTGCTGCTGATGGGTAACAATTACCTTAGGTAGAGCTAACGTCAACGATCCGGGCCTCACACGCTGGGCGTTGGCCGTCGTCAGCCGGGTGATCGGCCGTCGAATAGAGTCCGACGTCATGCGCTTCGGACTGTTCATCCCGCAAGGTTGGCGTCTCGATCTGGTCGACATTCCCGTCGAGCAGCATTGGCCGGTGATGCGCGATCTCGCCACGTATGCGGACGGCGGCGCGTGGGACTCGCTGTGGGTGTACGACCACTTCCACACCATCCCCGTGCCCACCGACGAGGCCACCCACGAGGCGTGGTCGCTGATGTCGGCCTACGCGGCCGTGACGTCGCGGATCAAGCTCGGCCAGATGTGCACGGCGATGGGCTATCGCAATCCGGTCTATCTGGCGAAGGTGGCCGCCACCGCCGACATCATCTCCGGCGGTCGGGTACAGATGGGTATCGGCGGCGGCTGGTACCAGCACGAGTGGGAGGCCTACGGCTACGGATTCCCGTCCGCGGGTGTCCGGCTGGGCATGCTCGACGAGGGTGTGCAGATCATGCGCGACGCCTGGCGCGACGGACGGGTCAGCTTTCCCGACGGCAAGCACTATCAGGTCAACGGCGCGATCGTCGCGCCAAAACCCTTGCAGGAAGGCGGACTTCCGCTCTGGATCGCCGGCGGCGGCGAGAAGGTGACGCTGCGGATCGCCGCCAAGTACGCGCAGTACACCAACTTCACCTCCGAACCCGAGGGGTTCGCGCACAAATCGCAGGTGCTCGCCGACCACTGCCGCGCGGTCGGCACCGACTACGACGCCATCGTCCGCTCGTCCAACTTCCACGCCGTCATCGGCGAGTCGGAGGCCGACGTCAAGGAGCGCGTCGGCCGGATCCGCGCGATGCTGGTGTCCAGGGCGAACGAGAAGGCCGTCGACAACATGCTGGCGACCGTCACCTCCCCCGATTCCGCAAGCGGCACAACGGAACAGGTGGTCGAGAAGCTCAAGCGGATGCGTGACCTCGGCTGTGAGTACGCGATCCTCTACTTCCCCGAGGCCGCCTACGACCGATCGGGCATCGAATTGTTCGAGCGCGAGGTCATCCCCGCGCTCAGTTAGTCCGTGTCCATCAGTGGCCGGCTCCCACCCCCAGCCGAAGTGGTCGAACGCCGCTAGTCACATCGATCAACGTTTCGCAGAGGTCTTCTCGGAGTTTGTCTGCAAAACGTCGATCGCTGATCGTGCGGTGCGCGTTCTTCGCACAGAACTTCAGTGAGGGCGCCTGGCTCGACGAGGTTCTCGCGGGCGGCACCCTGCCGGTGCGCGTCCCAGTCGAAGGGGCTGTCGGCGGTCCGCGAACCGCGGCGGACCGGTATGCCGCGCTTCTCGAGTTGGTCCGCGACGCGACTTCCGGTCTTGCCGGTGCTGCCGATGACGAGAATGGTGTGGTTGGTTGCGTTGGTCATGTCTCGGAAGTCTTCAGCCCGAATTCGAGACGATCCATGGCCGAAACGCTCGATAGCATGTCCGATCGTCTGAAAGGGGACGCCGGGTGGACAAGATCTCGCTCACCGCGCTCGCGCGTGAACACCTCGAAGCCGCCCGCGCCGCCAGCAGTGGCCGCAGCGCGCACACCGTCTACGGCGGGCACGAGCATTCGCTGCGCCAGACCGTCGATCGCGCTGACCGCGGGCAGCGAACTCGACGAACACGAGAGCCCGGCGAGGCCACCCTGCAGGTGCTGCACGGCAGGGTGCGGGTCACCAACGCCGTGGCGCACTGGGAGGGTTCGGCGGGCGACCACATCGTCATGCCGCAGTCCCGCCACGGACTGACATGCGCTCGAGGACTCGGCGGTCCTGCTGACCGTCGTCGAAACCCGTGGGGCCGCACGTCTAGATCGCGGGACCCAGCAGGTCGTCGGCGTCCTTGATGACGTAGCCGTAGCCCTGCTCGGCCAGGAACCGCTGCCGGTGCGCGGCGTATTCGGCGTCCAGGCTGTCGCGGGACACCACCGAATAGAAGATCGCGCCGCCGCCGTCGGCCTTCGGGCGCAGCAGCCGGCCCAGTCGCTGCGCCTCTTCCTGCCGTGACCCGAAGGTGCCCGAAACCTGCACCGCCACATTGGCTTCCGGTAGGTCGATGGAGAAGTTGGCCACCTTCGACACCACCAGCGTCGGTATCTCGCCGCGCCGGAACTCGTCGAAAAGCGCCTCGCGTTCGGCGGTCTTCGTCGAGCCCTGGATCACCGGCGCGTTCAGCTCCTGTCCGAGTTCGTCGAGCTGGTCGAGGTACGCGCCGATCACCAGCGTCTGGTCACCCTGGTGCTTCTCCAGAATCGACTTCACCACAGCGATTTTCGTGTGCACCGTCGAGCACAGCTTGTAGCGATCGGCGGGTTCGGCGACGGCGTAGAGCATCCGCTCGTTGTCGGTCATCGTCACCCGCACCTCGATGCATTCGGCGGGCGCGATCCAGCCCTGGGCCTCGATGTCCTTCCACGGTGCGTCGTACCGCTTCGGCCCGATCAGCGAGAACACATCGCCCTCGCGGCCGTCCTCGCGGATCAGCGTGGCGGTCAGGCCGAGCCGCCGCCGCGACTGCAGATCCGCCGTCATCCGGAACACCGGCGCGGGCAGCAGGTGCACCTCGTCGTAGATGATCAGACCCCAGTCGCGGCTGTCGAACAGTTCCAGGTGCCGGTACTCACCCTTGGTGCGACGGGTGATCACCTGATAGGTGGCGATGGTGACCGGGCGGATCTCCTTCTTCTCGCCGGAGTATTCGCCGATCTCGTTCTCGGTCAGCGATGTTCGGGCGATCAGCTCGCGCTTCCACTGCCTGCCCGCCACCGTGTTGGTCACCAGGATCAGCGTCGTCGCGCCCGCCTTGGCCATCGCCGCCGCGCCGACCAGCGTCTTGCCCGCACCGCACGGCAGCACGACGACACCGGAGCCGCCCTCCCAGAACGAGTCGGCGGCCATCTGCTGGTAGTCGCGCAGATGCCAGTTCTGCTGGTCGAGGCTGATCGGATGCTTCTCGCCGTCGACGTAGCCGGCCAAATCCTCGGCGGGCCAACCGATCTTGAGCAGCATCTGCTTGACGCGACCGCGCTCGCTGTTGTGCACCATGACGGTGTCGTCGTCGATGCGGGCACCGAGCATCGGCGCGATCTTCTTGTTGCGCAGCACCTCCTCGAGCACCGCGCGATCCAGGCTCACCAGTGTCAGGCCGTGCACCGGGCTCTTGACCAGTTGCAGGCGGCCGTAGCGGGCCATGGTGTCGACGATGTCGACCAGCAGTGGCTGCGGCACCGCGTAGCGCGAGAAGGACACCAGCGCGTCGACGACCTGCTCGGCGTCGTGCCCGGCCGCGCGGGCGTTCCACAGCGCCAGCGGGGTGATGCGGTAGGTGTGGATGTGCTCGGGCGCGCGCTCCAGTTCGGCGAACGGGGCGATCGCCGCGCGCGCCGCGCCGGCCTGCTCGTGGTCGACTTCGAGCAGCACCGTCTTGTCGGACTGCACGATCAGGGGGCCGTCAGTCATGCGCGATCACACTGCGCTTCGAAGGTCATTCTGTCCATTATCCCGATCGCGCCGGACACGCGGCCGCTTCAGCGGGTTGCGGCGGGCAATGGCGTCGGCCGGCACCGCCACCGCCCGGCAGCGGGGTCTTCGGCACGCCGGGTGTGCCGATCTGGCCGGCCAGCCACGGCAGGGTGGTGGTGAAGACCTCCGTCGCGAACGGCCAGTCGTGCTTGCCCGGCGTGGCCACGATGCGCGCAGGCGATGCCGTTGGCGCGGCCGAGCTTGCACAGCGAGTTGGCGGCTTCGGTCTGGTCGCCGGGTTGCCCGCGGCGTCCTGCCCGCCGAGGCCGACGGCGTCCGGGTTGCCGTAGCCGCCCTTGCGCTGCGTCGGCGCATCGGAGGAGATCGCGAACCAGCCCGCGACACCCGTGGTAGTGGACCGTGCTCGGTGATCACCGTCGTCGGGTCGTAGATCGGCCACTGCCGCGGCGTCGCCGCCGTAGATCCGGGCGATCGTCTGGTCCTTGGTGCCCGCGTTGGGCCCCATGTCGCCGGCGATGTCGACGAAGGTGCTGAACAACTCGGGATGCATCACGGTCAGGTCCACCGCGCAGGTGCCGCCCATCGACCAGCCCACGACACCCCAGTTCGCGCGGTCGTGCGCACACCGAAGGTGGACTCCACATACGGCGGCACGTCCTTGGTGAGGTGGTCGGCCACCTTGCCGCGGGGCCCGTTGACGCATTCGGTGTCGTTGTTGAACGAGCCGCCGACGTCGACGAAGACGAACACCGGGGCATTGCCGCCGTGCGCCGCGGCGAACGCGTCGATGGTGGCGATCGCGTTTCCGGTGCGCGGCCAGTCCGCCGGGGTGTTGAACTCGCCGGCGATCATCATCACCACGGGCAGCGTGGGATGCGTCTTGCCGCGAACCAGGCGGGCGGCAGGTACACGAACTCGGTGCGGTGTTTGAAATGCGACGCGTCGGCGGGGATGGTCACCGGAACGAGCGCTCCGTGCGCCGGAGCACCCGTTGCCGCGCATCGCCATGACCGTGGCCAGATCGGTCTCGTCGGGCAGCGGCCCGGCGGTCAACTCGTTCCAGGCGGCCTGGACCGTCGGGAAATAGCCGACCCAGAGGTTCAGCGCCACCCCGGCGCTGAGCAGACACAACGGCACCGCCGCCAGCGTCGCCGTGCGGCGCCGCCACCGGCTGCCGCGCCAACCGAGCACCGCGACGGTCAGCGCGACGCCCGGTCAGTCCGACCCAGATCCACAGCGACGACGGCGCGGGATCTCCCGCGAGGCCCTGCGAATCGACGTACCAGTGCGCCCAGGCCGCCAGGATCACGACCGATAGCGACCGCCACCGGCAGCCATATCAGCCGCCACCGCCGCGATCGCCACCCGACGCCACCACCAGCACCACGGCCGCCACGGCCTGCATTGTCGGCGGCAGCCACCCGTGCAGCAAAGACAGACCGTGTCGGTATGGCGCCTGTGCGGCTTCGCTTAACAGCGTTGTCACACAGCCATATTCACGGAGTTACCTGCAAATTTGCTGAATTGCAAGCGACGGACGGATGTTGTACGAAGCATTGCGGCTGTCACCATCATCACAATACGGTAGAAACATACGGTACCGCGATACTCATATCGTTGCTTCTCGTCGGCCGACACCACCGACGTGACGCGGTGGATGGCGAACTCGCGGACCCGGCCGGACGCCGGATCGTAGGCGGTCAGCTGGCCGCCGCGGACGTTGATCGGCGCAACCACCCGTTGGGTGGCCACCCCGGCAGGGTCGACGTAGCCGATCACCACCGACGCCTGCTGGTGCGCGGCCTCCTGCAGCTCCGCGATCGCGACCGTCGGGTCGAGCCGCATGCTCGAGGACGGCGTGGCCGCCACCTTGCGCAGCACCGCGACGATCGCGCCGAGCGTCTGGCTGGTCGGGCGCGGCGTCGGCCGGTAGGCGCGGCGGCGCGGCGGCGCGGGCACCCGTGCGCCACGGGCGCGGATGTCGACGATGGTGCCCGTCGAGTCCTCGGCCGCAGGCGCGAAGCCGGCCTCGCGCAATGCGGCGAGCACCTCGGAGATCGGCGCCTGCGATACCGCGACCGTCGGCGCCAGCAGCCGCATCTCGAGCTGTTCGGTCGCGGGCGCCGCGACGGCCTGCGCCAGCAGCGCGGCGATCCTCGCATCGCACGAACGACGCCGCCATGCCGACCCGCAGCTGCCCGTGCCGGCGCGCGACGTCGTCGATCAGATAGGTCAACCCTTGCGGCACAGGTGTTTTGGAGTGCCGTGCCGAACAGCGCGTGCAGCTCGCCTGCGGTGCGCCCGGTGTCGAGGGCACGCCGGATCGAAGCCTCGCTGATGCGGTACACCATCGCCGCGCCCGCCGACTCCACGCTCGCCACGGCCGCCAGTTGCTCGGCCAGCTCGCGTTCCAGCGGGCCGGGCACGATCGACCGTCAGGTCGGCCTGCAGCAGGAAGTGGTCGATGGGCTCGGGCAGCACCTTGTCCATCGCCTTGATGACGTCGTCGGGCGGGTCGCCGGCCAGCAGGGCGCGGATCGGCGTGGCGATCGCGCCGCGGCCCACCACGCCCAGCGCGTGCGCCTCGGTCAAGCAGGTCGCCCACCGGTCGCCGGCTGCAGTCGCATCGCCCAGCGGGGCCGCCGCCAGATCATCGCCCGCGACGCCGCCGTCGCGTCGACGCCCGCTCCCGGTGGCAGGTCGGCCAGCACGTCGAGCAGCAGCCGGCGGTCCAGCGGCGCGGCGGTGGAGAACAGCGAATCCGACAGCGCCGCATAGGGTTTACCGTCGGGTCCGCGGCTGCCGACCAGGCTCGGCCTGACCGGGCAGGTCCAGCCACGTCGACGCCAGCAGGTGCCACTTCGCCGCGGTCGGGGATTCGACGAACCGGTCGGCGGCCACCGTCGGCGCCCAGTACGGGCCCGCGCCGTCGTGCGGGCTCCGGTTCCGGCATGCCCGCCGCGATCAGCCCGGCCGCCGACGCCACCTCGAGGATCAGGCCGAGCCGTGCCTTCGTCGATGCCGGTCACCTTCGTCAGCCGCTTGACGTCGCGCACGCCCAGGCCGCCGCTGCGCAGCTCGGGAACCGGTGTGGCGCCGAGTGTTTCGAGCACCAGCTCGACCTCGCGCAGCAGATCGATCGCCGCTCCCGCGGCCACCGCGTTGACGTCGGCGACGGTGGTCGTCGACACCGCCGGTCGGGTTGCGGCCAGCTGGACGCGGTCCGGGAAGCTCGCCGCGCAGCACCTGGCCGACCAGCCGCGGCAGGATCACGGTGTCGGCGTCCACCTGGCGCAGCAGGCCCGCGGCCAGCAGCCGCTGCACCGGGCGGTCCGGCGGGGTGCCGGGCGCGGCGTCGCGGGTGCGGCCCATCGGCGAGCCCTCGAGCAGCTTCTGCAGCAGCTCGGGCTGTGCCTCGTCGAGCGCGGCCAGCCGGTCGGCGATCTCCGTCGCGGTGTCGTCGGTGTCCTCGACGGTGGCCTGCCCGGGATACCAGGGCAGGCCCGCGGCCGCCTCGGCGGCCACCCGCACGGCGGCATCGCCCCACACCAGCGCGCGCTCGCGCAAGATCGTCGACCGCGGCGGTGACGGTGTCCTCGGCGGCCCGCTCGCCGATCAGCTCCAGCAGCTTGGTCAGTGGGACGGCGGCGGTGTCGGCGTGCAGCACCAGCAGCGCGTCGAGCACCGCCAGCCGCAGGAAGTCGAGGTCGTCGGTGGCGGCCTTGACCGATTGGCGTGCCTGCGCGCGGGCCGCCAGCGCCGCGATCGTGCCCGGCGGGGGCTGGGTGAGGTCGGGCCGCAACTCCAGCAGCCGGATCAGCCGCTCGTCGTCAAGGTCGGCCAACCAGGCGCCCAGCGGGACGCCCGGAGCGTTTTCGGTCATTGCTGACCAGCGTAATGGCGGCCTGCCGGTGTCGCCACTGGCCGCCGTGCCTGCCACAATGTGGGCGTGGCAGACAACAAGCGGCAGAAGAAGCAGTACGTCGACCCGGGCTGGCCGGCGTCCGACGGCGAGGACGATCACCCGGTCAGCGAGCTGGCCGCCGACCGCACCGGCGCGCTGTCGCCCTTCGGTGAGCTGACGTTCCCGCTGCCGTCCGACGACCTTCCGTACATCCACCCGGTCACGGTCGTCAACAAGTAACGGTGACCGAGCGCCGGAACAGGCTTTCGCACCTCGACGAATCGGGCGCGGCGCACATGGTCGACGTGACCGGCAAGGACGCCACCAAACGCACCGCCGTCGCCGCAGGCGCCCTGCACACCACGGCCGACGTCGTCGCGCTCATCGCGTCGGGAGGGCTGCCCAAGGGCGACGCACTGGCCACCGCCCGGGTGGCAGGCATCCTGGCCGCCAAACGCACCAGCGACCTCATCCCGCTGTGCCACCAGCTGGCCCTCACCGGGATCGACGTCGACTTCGAGATCGGTGACGCCGAGATCGGGATCACCGCGACCGTGCACACCACCGACCGCACCGGTGTCGAGATGGAGGCGTTGACAGCGGTCAGCGTCGCCGCACTGACCGTCTACGACATGATCAAGGCCGTGGACCCCGCCGCACATATCGAGGGCATCCGGGTGCTTCGAAAAGAGGGCGGCAAGACGGGGCCGTGGACGAGGTGATGTGCGCTTGCGCGAAGAACGGACAACGATGACGCGAACGGGCCGGGTCGTCATCGCGTCCACGCGGGCCGCTGCGGGCGTCTACGAGGACCGGTGTGGTCCGATCATCGTCGACTGGCTCAACCAGCGCGGTGTCGTCACACCCGCGCCGACCGTCGTCGCCGACGGCATCGGGGTGAACCGTGCGCTGTTCGCCGCGCATCGGCGAAAAGGTCGACGTGATAATCACTTCCGGCGGTACCGGGATCTCACCGACCGACGGCACCGCCGACGCCACCGCGAACATCGTCGACTACCAGATCCCCGGTCTGGCCGAAGCCATCCGGCGGTCGGGCCTGCCGCACGTGCCGACGTCGGTGCTGTCTCGCGGCGTCTGCGGGGTCAGAGACGGCACACTCATCGTGAACCTGCCCGGCTCGCCGGGCGGCGTCAAGGACGGCCTTGGCGTGCTGGACGGCGTCCTGGAACATGCGTTGGATCAGCTCGCCGGAGGAGACCACTCGCGATGACGCGTCGTGCTGCGCGCCGAGCTGACCGAGCACGCCATCGAGCTGACCGAGCACGAGGCCCTGGTGTCGCACGAGGCCGCCGGAGCGGTGGTGGGCTTCGCAGGCGTCGTCCGCGATCACGACGGCGGCCGCGGGGTCACGCGGCTGGAGTACTCGGCGCACCCCACGGCAAGCCAGACCCTGGCCGACGTGGCTGCCGAGATCGCGGCCGACTGTCAGGGCGTGCGGGCCATCGCGGTCAGCCACCGCGTCGGCACGCTGCAGATCGGCGACGCCGCACTGGTGGCTGCCGTCGCCGCGGACCACAGGGGCGCGGCGTTCGAGACCTGTGAACGATTGGTGGACACCGTCAAGGCCCGGCTACCGGTGTGGAAGCACCAATTCTTCGCCGACGGCTCCGAGGAGTGGGTCGGCTCCGCGTGACGCGCTAGCGGTTCAGGCGGGTGGCGGTGGAAGCAACGGCGCTTCCGGAGCGGCGCGGCGGTGGCGGCGGCGCAGGGGCGGCGGCCGGATCGATCGGCGCCTCCGGCGTAGTCGGCACGTTCGGGCCAGGAGCCTGCTCCGGGTATGGCGTGTTCATCCCGCGTTGGGACAGCCCCATGATCAGCGCTTCCTTGCCGCTGATGTCATGGCTCTGGACCGCTTGCCACAGGTCCTTGAGATAGCTGACGTTGGGGCTGTCGGGGTCCTGCGCGGTCGGATCCATCGTGGACCCCGGCGGGGGTGCGTCCGGGCTCGCCAGGTGCGGCATGCCGTCGGCAGGCGTGCGGCAGCTGGGCCGGACACGGCCTGATTCGCCGCGTCGAAGGCCGGGGCCGGGACGTCGACCGCGTTGAGCGGGGCCAGCGGGTCCGCAGGCGGCGGCCGCGACGGCGTCGGGCGCAGGCGGGCAGGGGAGCCGGTGGGGCCGGCGGCAGCACGGGGGGATCGAGCGGCACGTCGGTGTGCAGAGCCCACAGCGCAGGATCGTCGGCAGGCGCAGAGCCGTCGGCGACGTCCCAGTTGGCCACCGTCGCCGCGTCCTCGATCGGCGGGGCCGGCGGAGGCGGAGGCAACGGAGCGTCGGCAGGCGCCACGAATCCGGCATCGACGACGGGTGCGTCGGCAGGCGGCGGTGGCGGTGGTGGGAGCTCGTCCGCCGGCGGGGGCGGCGGCGGCGCCTCGGGCAGCGGGGCCGCCATCGCATCGAACTCCGCCGCAGGGGGCGGTGCGTCGGGCAGTGGGAGTGGGGCGGCCATCGCATCGAACTCCGCCGGCGGCAACGGAGCGTCGGCCGGTGCCACGAATCCGGCATCGACGACGGGTGCGTCGGCAGGCGGCGGCGGTGGTGGGAGCTCGTCCGTCGGAGGGGGCGGTGCGTCGGGCAGGGGGGCCGCCATCGGTCGAACGGCGCAGGCGGCGGCGGAGCGAACGGGTCGAACGGCGGCGGAGGCGGCAGCTCGCCGTTGAGGCCGGGTGCGTCGAGCGGCTGCGGCTCGTCGACGACGTTGCGCGGCGTCGCGCCGGAGAGCGGGCCGACCGCAGACCGGCCAAGCGCCCTTGCCCTGGGTGGCAAGCACGCGCTCGGCGACGGCGATCTGCTCTTCCTTGGTGGCCATGTGCGCGGACGGCGCATACTCGCCGCCGCCGTGGCCGGACCAGGTGCCCGGCGAGAACTGAAGTCCGCCCTGATACCCGTTGCCGGTATTGATGGCCCAGTTGCCGCCGGATTCGCAGCGGGCCACCTGATCCCATTCGCCGTCGGTGGCGGCGCCTGCGTGCCCGGCGAGGGCGAGGCTTCCGCCGCCGATGACTGCGCCGGTGAAGGCGATCTTGGCGACGTTTACGGCCGATGTAGTGGGCTTGCGATGCCGTCCACTCATAGGTGCGCTAGGTCCTCTCTTCGACGCCTACGAGGTCAGCTGTCGGGTTCGGGTTGGAGAGGTAGCCCGGCCGCGGTCGCGTGAACGACAACGGCTTCACCCCAAGGAACCGCAAGCGGCTCCAGAGTCCTGTATTACTCGGCGGACCGGTGGGTCCCCCGCCTCCATCCAAATTGTTTGTCGTTGGCCATGTCTGGACGGATGGAGCTAGGCGTTGTCCCGACACAGCGGGCCACCCGATTTAGGTCGAGGGGCTTGGGAGACGAACCTAACGGGTTGTGACGCGCGCGTCATCTTTTGCCGGTAACGGCGTTTCTGGCGTCGGCAAATCTTAAAAGGGCTCTAAATGCCCAGTAGATTTCGGCGTTCTCGCTGGTGTGGACGGCGCTCCACCAGTCTGTGGCCATCTTGTGACCATTTCGTTATGTGACGCAAATCACGCTTATCCGCCGGCAAAGGGCGGAAGAACGTCGAACGTCTGCACGTTCGCCAATTCCAACTTCGGGTCGCGAACCGCAACGCCATCGCACAGGAATGAGCAGCGCTTCAGCACTTTCGCCAGTGCGCCGTCGCGTGCGCTCAGCTGATCGACCAGCTCGGCAACCGTCGAACCCGGCCGAATCCGGATCGTCTCGGATTCGTGACCCGCCGCGGCCCTGGCAGCGGCGAAGAAGCGGACAGTCACCTGCGTCGTAGTGGTCGTCGTCATGTGCCTATCCGCCGATCGCACTCATCGGCCGGTCCGGCTGAACGAAGCCGACGTCATTGATGCCGTGACCGGCGGCCTTGGCCCACATCGCGTCGCGCCAGGCCGCTTCGATGGTGTCGTCGTCCGCCCCGGAACGCAGGAGGTGTCGCAGGTCGGTCTCCTGCCGCGCGAACAGGCAGTTGCGGACCTGGCCGTCCGCGGTGAGCCGGGTCCGGTCGCACGCGGAGCAGAACGCATGCGAGACCGACGCGATGATGCCGACCTTGCCCATGAATCCTGACGCACCGTCGACCCGCCACAGCTCCGCAGGGGCCGAACCCCGCGGCACGGAGTCAGGGGTCAGGTCGAAATGCCGGCGCAGCGTGTCCAGCACCTCGTCGGCGCCGATCGTCCGGCTGCGTTGCCACGTGTGGCCCCCGTCCAGCGGCATCTGCTCGATGATGCGCAGCTGGTATCCGTGGTCGAGGCAGTACCGCAACAACGTGACCGCGTCATCGAGCCCGGTATCGGGATCCAGTACGGCGTTGACCTTCACCGGCTCCAGCCCGGCGGCCTTCGCGGCCTGCAGGCCTGCGAGCACATCGCTCAGCCGGTCGCGGCGGGTGATGTGGGCGAACCGTGCCGCGTCGACGGTGTCCAGCGAGACGTTGATTCGGTCCAGCCCGGCGCGCTTCAGTTTGGCGGCGCGCCTGTCGAGCCCAATTCCGTTGGTGGTCAACGTGATTTCGGGTCGCGGCCGCAGCGCGGCGGTGCGCGCGACGACGTCCTCGAGATGCCTGACGACCAACGGCTCGCCGCCGGTGAAACGCACGCTCGTGATGCCGAGCCGCGTCACGGCGATGCGCAGCAGACGGGACAGTTCTGCGGCGGTGAGCAACTGCTCGCCGGGCAGCCAGTCCAGCCCTTCGGCCGGCATGCAGTAGGTGCAGCGCAGGTTGCAGCGGTCGGTCAGCGACACCCGCAGATCGGTGGCGACGCGGCCGAACGTATCGATCAGCGGGCCGTCGGCAGGGGCCGGCTCGGCCGGTCGCGGTGATGGCACACCCAGATCGATGATGGTCATGCGGCGGCTCCAGCCGAACCAGACAGATGACCAGATGAACCAGATGAGTAGGAGACGGCGCGCGCCGCTTCGATGGGAACGATCTCCTTGCCAAGGGGGAACAGTGAGACGGGGATCAGCTTGAGGTTGGCCAGCGCCAGTGGGATGCCGATGATCGTGACGGCCATCGCCACCGCTGTGATCACGTGACCGATCGCGAGCCAGATGCCGAAAAGCACCACCCAGATGATGTTGCCGATCAGCGCGCCAGGGCGCGGTCCGGGCTTATCGACGATCGTCTGGCCGAACGGCCACAGCGCGTAAAGCGCGATGCGCAAGGCCGCGAATCCGAACGGGATCGTGATGATCAGGACGAAGCAGATCAACGCTGCCAGCAGGTACCCCAGCGCCAGCCAGAGGCCACCGAAGATCAACCAGACGATATTCAGGATCAGGCGCATCTTTCCTCCAGCGGTAGTCCCAAGGGTACCCAGTCAATGGCGGGCGGGGCGGCGGGAGAATCCATGTGATCACCGGCTCGGTCTCCGAGTAGGATCAGCCGTTACGCGTCCCGGCGCATCGGGACGCTTTCCTTATGGCCCCAATGTGAGCGCTCCGAAGAAGACAAGCAGGTGAGAGCAGTGCCGACCGGCAAGGTTAAGTGGTACGACGCCGAGAAGGGTTTCGGCTTTCTGTCACAGGAGGAGGGCGAGGACGTCTATGTCCGGTCCTCCGCGTTGCCCGCAGGTGTCGAGGGTCTGAAGGCGGGCCAGAAGGTCGAGTTCGGTATGGCCGCCGGGCGCCGCGGCCCGCAGGCGTTGAGCCTGAAGATCATCGACTCGCCGCCGAGCCTGACAAGGACCCGTCGTGAAGCCGTCGCGGCCGAGCACAAGCACACCCCCGACGAGTTGCACGGCATGGTCGAGGACATGATCACCCTGCTCGAGAGCGCGGTGCAGCCCGAGCTCCGCAAGGGCCGCTACCCCGACCGCAAGGTCGCGCGGCGTGTTTCCGAAGTAGTCCGGGCCGTCGCCAGCGAGCTGGACGCCTAAGAGTCTGTGCCGAAACTGAACCTATGCAGGCGAATTGGCTGTCTGACCCTGCACAACTTCAGTTTCGGCGATCACACAGACGCACCGGCGGCGCGTATTGCATCGCGTGTTCGCGACACAACGGTGTGGGGGCGGAAGCGAAGCATCTCGGCGCTGACGCGGACGAGTCGCCAACCCAATGCCTCGAGTTCAGCTTGGCGGTCGATGTCTCGCGCCCGGATGACCGGATTTGTCCAATGTTGCGCCCCGTCGTACTCCACCCCGACCTTCCATTCGGGCCAGCCCATATCGATCCGGCCGACGTGATCGCCGAATCGGCCGTAGACGTCGATCTGGGTCTTCGTCGGCCGCAGACCCGCGTCGGTCAGCACAAGTCGGGTACGTGACTCCTGCGGCGATTCGGCCCCGCCATCGGCAAGCGCGACCACTTCACGCAACTGCACGATTCCCCGCGCGGCGCGATGTCGCTGGATCAGCGTCTCGACGTCGACCAGCTTGAGATCGGTCGCCTGTATCAGGGCGTCTATGCGGATGACCGCAAGCGTCCGCCCGTATCGTCGACCGAGGTCGAAAGCTGTCCGCGCGGGCGATGTCAACGGGAGACCATCAACCAGGTCGATTTCGTCAGACGACAGCGTGTCGCTGTGCAGCACGATGCCTGTCGTCTTGCGTCGTAACCAAGTCGGCGCCGGTCGCGGCGAGTTCGGCCATGCGCGACGAGCGTGACGCCGCCGGAGATCTCGATCTTCGCGCGGCCGCGCGCGCGCTTCACGACTTCCCGCAGCTCCTCGATCGAGAAATTGTCGACGAGGATGCGCGTCGCGCCCGCCGCCAGCGCCTCATCGAGCTGCTCGAGGCTCTGCACCTCGATCTCGATCGGCATGTCGTGTCGAGGCCTCCGCATCCGCTCCACCGCCGCCGCGATCCCGCCCGCCAGACGGATGTGGTTGTCCTTGATCAGGATCCCGTCGTCCAGCCCCATCCGATGATTCGTGCCGCCGCCCGCGCGCACCGCGTACTTCTCCAGCGCGCCGCAGCGTCGGCGTCGTCTTGCGCGTGTCGAGCACGAGGATGCGCCCGGCCGCCGCATCCACGAACCGACGCGTCAGCGTCGCGATGCCGCGACAGCCGCTGCAGCAAAGTTGAGCGCCGTGCGCTCCGCCGTCAGCATGCCGCCGCGAGCCCGTCGACATCTCGACGATCGCCTCGCCGGGCTCGCAGGACGTCGCCGTCGTGCTTGTGAACGTGAACGTCGACGCTCGGATCGAGCTGGCGGAACGCCTCGAGCGCGACGTCGAGGCCGGCGACGACGCAGCGGCGCCTTGGCGAGCATGACGCCGCGCGCGCGCTGCATCGGCGGGGACCGTGCCCTCGGTGGTGATGTCGCCCCAGCCGAGATCCTCGGCGAGCGCGCGCCGGACGATCTCGCGGTAGAGCGCCGGATCGAGCGGGCCGAATGGTTCGCGACTTCACGGCCGGCGTCCTCCGCGGGCCGGCGCGGGTCGGCGCCGGCTCGAACGTCGATCGCGCTCTCACCGCTGACGATGCTCGTCGAGCTCGAGCTGTCGATCGCGCCGGCGGCCTTCAGATCGAGCTTCGACGGCGGCAGTCAGCTATCGCCTTCCCTGCGTCCGCCGTCACGTTCGACCACGCTCGCGACGCGCGCCTTCGGCGGCTTCTGTCCGCGCCGATTCGGCCGCGCGCACTTCGCCGAGCACGCTGCGTCGCGCTCGAGATGCGCCTGCGCCGCTCGGGTCTTCGCGGCCGTCGACCGCGCGCGAGCACTTCCGCGGCCGTCGGCCACGCCGCGCGATGCACCGATCCGTCGCTGCCACCACGACCAGACTTCCTCGGTCACGAACGGCAGGAACGGCGCGAACAGCCGCAGCAGGACCGACAGCGCCGCCTGCAGCGCGGCGTTGGCCGAGGCCGCGCGCCTCGGCCCCTGCGTCGCCGTAGCGCCGCCCCTTCACCAGCTCGAGGTAGTCGTCGCAGAAGCCCCAGAAGAACGCTCTCGGTGCGCTCGCAGCGCGCGCGCGTAGTCGTAGCCCTCGAGATGCTCGCGTCGCCTCGCGACCAGCGGCGCGAGCTCGTGAGCATGCCGCGATCGACGGCGCGGTCACCGGCGCCGCGCGGCTCGGCGCGTCGCACAGCACGAACTTCGACGCGTTGAGCAGCTTGATCGCGAGCCGGCGGCCGACCTTCATCTGCCCCGGGTCGAACGCGGTGTCGGTGCCCGGACGGCCGCTCGCCGCCCAGTAGCGCACGCCGTCCGACCCGTGCTCCTCGAGCAGCGCCAGCGGCGTGACGACGTTGCCCTTCGACTTCGACATCTTCTTGCGATCGGGATCGAGCACCCAGCCGGAGATCGCCGCGTTCTTCCACGGCAGCGATCGTGCTCGAGGTGCGCGCGCAGCACCGTCGAGAACAGCCACGTGCGGATGATGTCGTGCGCCTGCGGACGCACATCCATCGGGAACACGCTGCGCGAACAGATCGGCGATCGTCTTCCCAGCCCGCCGCGATCTGCGGCGAGAGCGACGACGTCGCCCAGGTGTCCATGATGTCGGGATCGCCGATGAACCCGCCCGGCTGACCGCGCTGCTCGGCGGTGTAGCCCGTCGGGCACGTCGGTCGACGGATCGATCGGCAGCTGCGACTTCGTCGGCACGCAGTCGGCCGCGTCGTAGTCGATCGTGCCGTCGGCGTCGATCGGATACCAGACCGGGAACGGCACGCCGAAGAAGCGCTGGCGGCTGACGCACCAGTCGCCGTTCAGGCCGTTGACCCAGTTCTCGTAGCGCGCCTGCATGTACGGCGGATGCCACTGCAGCTCGCGGCCGCGCTCGAGCAGCGCGCTCGCGGAACTCCATCGTCTTGATGAACCACTGCCGGCTGGTGATGATCTCGAGCGGGCGATCGCCCTTCTCGTAGAACTTCACCGCGTGCGTGATCGGCCGCGGCTCGCCGACGCAGATCGCCGCTCTCGCTGCAGCAGCTCGACGATGCTGCGCGCGCGCCTTGGCGGCCGACAGCCGGCCAGCTGATCGTAGTGCTGCTGCGCGCGCGCCGGCGTCGGCCGATTCCCAGCCCGGCGCGCCCCACGTGACCGGCCGCAGCGTGCCGTTCGGCTGGATCACCGCGCGCACCGGCAGGCCCAGCTCGCGCCACCAGGTCACGTCGGTGATGTCGCCGAAGGTGCAGATCATCGCGACGCCGGTGCCCTTCTCGGGATCGGCCAGCGCGATGCGCCCTGACCGGCACGCGCACGCCGAACAGCGGCGTCGCGCACCTCGCTGCCGAACAGCGGCTTGATAGCGCTCGTCGTCCGGATGCGCGACGAGCGCGACGCAGGCGGGAATCAGCTCGGGACGCGTCGTCTCGATCTCGACGACGCGCTCGCGCTCGGGTCACCATGCCGTCGACACGCGCGAACCGGATGCGGTGGTAGGCGCCGGGCTGCTCGCGATCCTCGAGCTCCGCCTGCGCGACGGCGGTCCGGAAAGTCGACGTCCCACAGCGTCGGCGCTTCCACCTGATACGCCTGGCCCGCGCTGCAGCAGGCGCAGGAACGCGAGCTGCGAGACGCGCTGCGCGCGGCGGCCGATCGTCGCGTAGGTCATCGACCAGTCGACCGACAGGCCGAGGTATCGCCACAGCTGCTCGAAGACCTTCTCGTCTTCGGCCGTCAGCCGCGCGCACAGCTCGATGAAGTTCGGACGCGACACCGAGATCGGCTGCTTCGCCGGCTTGTCCGGCGGCGCGAACGACGGGTCGTACGGCAGCGACGGATCGCAGCGCACGCCGTAGTAGTTCTGCACGCGGCGCTCGGTCGGCAGGCCGTTGTCGTCCCACCCCATCGGATAGAACACGGCCTTGCCGCGCATCCGCTGGAAGCGCGCGATCACGTCGGTGTGCGTGTACGAGAACACGTGGCCGACGTGGAGCGAGCCGCTGACGGTCGGCGGCGGCGTGTCGATCGAGAAGACCTCGGCGCGCGGCCGGGTGCGATCGAACCGGTAGACGCCGGCCGCCTCCCAGCGCGCGCATCCACTTGGCTTCGAGCCCTTCGAGCGCGGGCTTTTCGGGAACGGCAGACGCGCGGTGACGTGACGTCGAGTGCCGGCAGACATCGAGCGTCGATCGTATCGGACAGTCGGCCGGGTTCCGAATGGCAGAGGCCGGAGTCGTGACACGACCTAGTGCGCCTTGAAGCGCTCTGATCTCCTCGCGACGAGCCGTTCGGCGACGTCGACGACGGCTGACTTCGCGCACGAGCCGTTCGCGCCATTCGGGCGATGACTCGGCGACGATCTCGTCGACGACGCGTCGTTCGAGTCGGCGCGATCGCGGCGCGCGGCGCGGCTGGTGTCGTGCGCGACGGCCAGCAGCGCGGCAAGTGCCGCCAGCGCGGCGACGGCGCCGGCGCCGCTGCCGGCGGTGCCGGGCCAGCGCGCGGCAGCGCGCTCGGCCGTGCGGCGGTCGGACTCGCGGCGGCGATGGCGCGGCTGCGCCGCGGGCGCGGCAGTCGCGCAGGTGGCGGCGCGCGGACTCGCGCCGCACGGGTGCGGCAACGCGCGCGGATGCGGCGAGCAGCGGCGGTGCCGGCGCACGAAGCGGACGCCGCATCGGCGCTGCGCGCTCGGCGCGGCAGGCGGCAGGTCGCGGCGCTGAGCGACGCGTGCGTCCACGCCGGCGGCACGTCGCCGGCGTGGCGCGTCAGCGGGCGTCCGCGTGCGGCGCCGCGGATCGATCGGCGAGCAGCGTCCGCCGGCGTGCGGCGAAGCTGCCGGCGGCTCGCGGCTCGCGAGCGCCGCGTCGAGCGCGTCGAAGTCGTCGTGCCGCGGCCGACGGCAGGCGCGACGACGCCGGCGGGCCGGCAGTCCGACGCTCGAGCGGACGGCATCGCCGGCGCGGTCGCGGTGATCGGCGTGGCTGCGCCTCGGGCATCGACGCCGGCAGCGCGGCGTCGGATCCGACGACGTATCCGCGATGCCGTGTCGCCGGCAGCCGGCGCGCCGGCTGCAGCCGCGGCGCCGACGGCCGACACGCGGCAGCCGGATGGCTCGGCGCCGCTGGTCGCGGCGACGGCTCGCCGGTCGACGGGCGGCGAGGCCGGCGGCTCCGCGAGCAGCTCCTTCACGCGGCTCGATCACCATCTGCGGCTCGAACGGCTTCGCGAGCACGCCGTCGCAGCCGACTGCTCGGCGCGCGCCTCGTCGACCGGCTCGAACGCGCCGGTCAGCAGCACGCACCGGAATGTGCGCGAGCTCGGGCGATCCGCTTGATGTACGCGCGCGACCTCGTAGCCGTCCTCGCTCGGGCATGCCGATGTCGGCGAGCACGATGTCCGGGCGGTCGCGGCCTCGAGGCGCTCAATCGCCTGCTCGCCGTCGCTGACGGCGACGACCTCGCACGTCCTCGTCGGCGAACGTCAGCTCGATGACGCGCTGGATGGTGACGCTGTCGTCGGCGAGCAGCAGCTTCTGTCGCATACCGACGGAGCCTAGCGGGTCGACGCTTCGCGGTCAAGCAAATGCAAGACTGCGGCCCAGGCGGGCCAGGTGCGATCCGAGGCGTGAAATCAGGCCGATTCGGTCTCGTCGACCCGGGCCGGACGTTCGGCCCGATGAAGTCGATGATCTCCTGCATCGGCGTCCCGGGCAGGAAGATGCCTTTGATGCCGATCTCCTTGCAGCTTCGGGATGTCGACGTCCGGGAATGATGCCGCCGACGACCACCAGCACGTCGTCGAGCCCCTGCTCCTCGAGCAGCTCCATCAGCCGCGGGCAGATGTGCATTGTGCGCGCCGGACAGGATCGACAGCCCGATGACGTCCGCGTCCTCCTGCAGCGCGGCCGACACGATCTGCTCGGGCGTCTGCCGCAGGCCGGTGTAGATCACCTCCATGCCGGCGTCGCGCAGCGCGCGGGCGATGACCTTGGCGCCGCGGTCGTGGCCGTCGAGGCCCGGCTTGGCGATGACGACGCGAATCTTGCGCATGTCAGTTTGGCTCAGCTCCCAGACTCGGCTCGGCTTCAGGCTCAGATGAGCGGCACTTCTTCGTACTCGCCCCACACGTCGCGCAGCGCGTCGCACATCTCGCCGACCGTCGCGTAGGCGCGCACGGCGTCGAGGAGCGGGACATCAGTGTTCTCGCGTGCCGCGCGCCGCCTCGCGCAGCGCGTCGAGCGACCGCGCGCGACGGCGTCGTTGTCGCGCGTCCGCCGCAGCTGCTCGAGCTGCGCCAGCTGCGTCTCCGCCGCCGTCTCGTCGATGTAGAGAATCGGCGATCGGCGGCTCGTCCTCCTGCGACGAAGTCGTTGACGCCGACGATGACCTTCTCGCTGCGCTCGACCGCCTGCTGGAACCGGTACGAGCTCTCCGCGATCTCCCGCTGCGGGAAGCCGTGCTCGATCGCCTCGACCATGCCGCCCATGCGGTCGATGGTCGTCGAAGTAGGCCTCGCGCGCCGTCGCTCCATGTCGTGCGTCAGCCTCTCGACGAAGTAGGAGCCGCCGAGCGGATCGACCATGTTGGTGACGCCGCTCTCGTGCGCGATGATCTGCTGCGTCCGCAGCGCCAGCGTCGCCGCCTCCGCCGTCGGCAGCGCCAGCGCCTCGTCGAGCGAGTTGGTGTGCAGCGAGTTGGTGCCGCCGAGCACCGCCGCCAGCGCCTGCAGCGCGGTCCGCACGACGTTGTTGTACGGCTGCTGCGCGGTGAGCGAGACGCCGGCGGTCTGCGTGTGGAAGCGCAGCTTCCACGAGCGCTCGTCCTTCGCGCCGAAGCGGTCGCGCATCACCTCGGCCCAGATCTTCCGCGCGGCGCGGTACTTTGCGATCTCCTCGAAGAAGTCGCTGTGCGCGTTGAAGAAGAACGAGATGCGCGGCACGAACTCGTCGACGTCGAGCCCGGCGTCGACGCCGTACTGCACGTACTCGATGCCGTCGCGCAGCGTGAACGCCAGCTCCTGCAGCGCCGTCGAGCCGGCCTCGCGGATGTGATAGCCGCTCACCGAGATCGTGTTCCACTGCGGCACTTCCTTCGCGCAGAACGCGAAGATGTCGGTGATCAGCCGCATCGACGGCGCGCGGCGGAAAGATGTATTCCTTCTGCGCGATGAACTCCTTGAGGATGTCGTTCTGGATCGTGCCCGAGAGCGTCTTCCAGTCGGCGCCCTGCTTCTCGGCGACCACCAGGTACATCGCGAAGATCATCGGCGCCGGCGAGTTGATCGTCATCGACGTCGTGATGTCGGCGAGCGAGATGCCGTCGAACAGCCGCTCCATGTCGGCGAGCGACGTGACGCTGACGCCGCACTTGCCCACTTCGCCGAGCGACAGCTCGTGATCGGGATCGCGCCCCATCAGCGTCGGCAGGTCGAACGCGACGCTCAGTCCGGTGCCGCCGGCCGCGAGCAGCGTCTTGTAGCGCTGCGTTGGTCTCCTCCGGCGTGCCGAACCCGGCGAACTGCCGCATCGTCCACAGCTTGCCGCGATAGCCGGTGGGATGGATGCCGCGCGTGTAGGGAAACTCGCCCGGATCGTTGATGTCGCGGGCGTAGGAAATGCCCGCGAGGTCCTCGGGGGTGTAGAGGCGCTCGATGGGCCGGCCGGAGATGGTCGTGAACGCGGCGGCGCGCTCGGGCGACTTCTTCAGCGCGGGCTCGATCGTCTCCGCTCCCAGCGCGCCTTGGGAGGGTCTCCGCGGCGGTCTTCATAACGACGCATTATAGGGTCTGAGAGCAATCAGCTGGTGACGCGGAGGCCGATCAGGCGCTTCTGCTCGCCGCCTTCACCGGCCATCGTCAACTGGACGATGAACTCGCCCGCCGGCAGGCCGGCGAGCGGCAGCTCGGTCTGATACATGCCTCGCCGCCCGGCGCGAACGGCTTCACCACCAGGTCGGACATCTTCTTGCTGTCGCGATTGAGCAGTGCGCCACCGGCGCGCTGACCGACCCGCCGGGCGCGTAGGCGGCCACGCGAATCAGCAGGCGCTCGGTGCGGCTGAACTCGCGTGCGTGGTCGGCATCGCCTGCGGATTGCCGGTCAACGCGACCAGATTGCGCTGCGTGCGCGCGCGGAAGATGGCCGGCTCGCTGAGCGCCGCTTCGGCCTTCGTGTAGTCGGGGATCACCAGGTCGCGGAAGTCGGAGTCGAGCACCTGACCCGCCGCGCCTTCGATTGACAGCTTCAACTTGCAGCGGCCCGGAGCCGCCGCGAACGTGACACGGCCGCCGCGTCCGACGCGACCGGTACGCCGCCAGGGCCCGTCGCGCTGGCGCCGTTCGTCGCGGCCGCGCCGCCGCCCGTGCCAGTCCCCAGCTCGCCCGCGGCGCGCCGCTGTCGATCACCACGACACCGCGCCGCCCGGCGCCGCCGCTGGCGCGCGTTCCGCCCGAGCCCGCGGCGCCGCCTGCCGCGCCGGACGCGAGATCGCCGGTCGACCCGCGGCGGCCTTGCCGCGGAAGTAGCCGCCGGCGCCCTGCACGATCACCGACACGTTGGTCGCCGGCTCGCGGCGATCGCCCGGCGCGCGCTTGCGCCGGCTCCCACACGAACGTGACGCGCGTCTTGCCGTTCTCGCGCGCGCGTCGTGCCGATCCAGGTGCGGACGACGCGCGCGCGGTTCGGCGTCTCGATGCGGCGAGCGCCTTGCCGTCGACCGGCTCGGCCGCCGCGGCGCCGCGGCGCGAGCGCGCGCGCGTCTCCTCGGCGGTGAGCGCCCAGTAGCCCTTCCGCGCGCGGACCTGCACGCCGGGCCGTTTCACGCGCACCCTGATCTCGTGGAACTTGCCGTCGCTGCGGCGCCTGCGTCGAGTTGTAGCCGAGCAGGTAGTAGGCGCTCGAGTCGCGGATGATCTGCTTCATGCCGATCGTCGAGATCGTTGCGGTTGACGATCGCGCGGCCGTCGGTCTCCTCCGCCAGCGTGCGCAGCGTGTCCATCGTCGTCGTCGAGACTGGCCTTGTCGACGCTGCTGGCCGACGCCTTCGTTGATGTCGAACTCGAACGCCGGCGAGCCCGCGCGGATCGACCGCGTAGATCGCGCACGTTGTTGCGGTTCGCCATGTCGAAGACGTCGCGCAGATCGGCAGCAGGTCGATGTTCGAGAAGAACCGCGCGCGGTCCTCGTTCGATGTCGTTCTCGCCGGCCATCGGATTGCCGGCGATTCGGGTTGCCCATGCCCGGGCATCGCCGCGACGGGATCGCGCATCTGCGGCGGCAGGGTGTTCGTGTAGCCCTCGCTGACCAGGATCAGCGCCTTGCGCCCTTCCTCAACGAGCCCATGCCCGGCGATGAGCGCCTTGAGCGCCGACAGGCTGACCTGGTTGCGGATCCGCTCGACGGTCTCGGCCGGATAGTGCGCGTACTGCTGCTCGATCTCGTTGCGCGGCTGGTAGTCGTACTTGCGGCCGTCGAACCGCTCGATCGCGCGAATGACCGCTGCGTGGTTGCGCGTGAACGCGATGTCCTTGAACGGCGTTCAGCGGATACATCGACGCCGACCATGTCGAGGTCGCCGAGCTCATTTCGGATGAACCGCGTCAGCGGCTCGCGGACCGACATGCTGGCGCCGCGGCGCACGTGATAGTCGTCGAGGAAGATCACGAACAGCCGCACGTCCTCGCGCGCGCCTCCGTCTCCTCGTCGTAGTCGCTGCGGATCTCGCGCGGCGTCTCGCCGTCCACCGGCCGGCCCGTGATCTTGATCATTTTGAAGCGTCTCGATGGTCTGCGGCTTGTTGTCCTCGACCATCTCGAAGTCGCCCTGCTTCAGATTGGCGACCGGGTTGCCCTTGCTGTCGGTGACCAGGACATCGACGCGGACGAAGTTGATGCCGGTGCGGAAGACGGGCGGCTGTGCGGGATCGCCCTGCGCCTGTCCCTGGGGGGCCTGTCCCTGTGGAGGCCGACCCTGCGCGGATCTGCCCCTGTCCGGCCTGCCGCTGGCGTCCCCGTCGGAGGCGGCGCGGGTTTCCCCGCCGTCCCGCTGGCTGCGCGGGCGGCGCCTGCTGGGCGGCTGCTGCTGCGAGGCCGACAGGCTCAACCAGGTGAAGGCGGCCAGGGCCGGCGCGAGCGCCAGGCCGCGACGCGAGAGCGGAAGACGTGCTCGGAAAATCATGGCAAACACCCGCGGGACAGCGCTGGACACACCTGTTTCCAGCCATAATATCACCCTGCTAATAAGGATTAGGACGAGCCTGCGCTCGTTTCGGTCC
>CAVYCT010000043.1:0-122080 GCA_963766945.1 uncultured Actinomycetota bacterium | reverse complement strand
TGTGCCGATCCGGATCGAGGCCGTCGCCTCGTAGCACCTGTCTTTTCCGGCAATCGCTTTCCCAAACTGATAACACGCGTTATCATCCTCGCGTTCAGCGGACAGGAGTGTCATGGTCGACCGGTTCTTGGCATGGTTGGGTGCAGGTGTCGTCGCCGTAGGTGTCTCGGGAGGAATGCTCGCCGGGGCAGGTATTGCGGCCGCGAACGACGGTTCCTCATCAGACGGCGGCGGCGCGACGACGTCGGAGTCGTCGAATCCGGCTGGAGGCAAAGACAATTCGGGTGAGGACGCGTCCGGGCTCGACGGGTCGTCGGCGAAGGGCTCCGACGCGAAGGGCTCCGATGCCAAGGACTCCGACGAGGAGTCGAAGGCCGATGACCCGACGACCGACACCGACGAAGACGCCACAGACGTAAAGGGCGCCGGTGGCGACACCACCGACGCAGACCGGGACACGGACGCGGCCGTCGACGAGTCGACGCACAAGAAGAGCTTCGGGTCTCGCGAGACGAACGCCTCGATAGCCCGTGTGAAGCAGGCCGACATCTCCGACGAGAACGACGATGCAGACGGTGACGCCGCGGCGAAGGTGATGGCCGAGAAAACCGAGAAGGGCGCCGTCGACACCGGCAACGAACCCGAGACCACCTTCGCGCAGCGCAAGTCGGTGGTGATCGACAACCCGCGACACGGATACCGAGGCCACCGCCACGGCCACGGCTGTCGCGTTCGCGGGGCCCGCCGCCCAGGAGGCCGCCGCCGACGCGGCCGCGCCGCCGCCGTCGAGTCTGCTCAGCGTGGTCGGGACCATCTTTTTCAGCCTCTACGGCCTGGCGACCCAGATCCTCGGAGGACCACCGGTCCTGCCGGCGAACAGCAAGGTCACGGTGAGCACCTCGACACTGCACCTCGACTGCGGCTGCAATGGCGGGGGGAGTCGACGTACAGGCCGACTGGTACGTGCCGGAGGTCGAGGAAGGCGCCGACCCGCCGGATCAGCTGATCTACCTCCAGCACGGGTTCCTGGCCAGGGGACCGTGGTACAGCTACACCGCGGCGGCACTGGCGGAGCAGACGCACAGCATCGTCGTCGCACCGTCGATCACCTCGAACTTCTTCGCCGCCGACGCCTGCTGGCTCGGCGCGCCGCCGATGCACGAAGCGATGGCCAGGCTCTTCGACGAGGACAACACCGCGCTTGCCGACAGCGCCGAGGCCGCCGATTACGACGGACCGATCCCGGACCGCGTCCTGCTGATCGGACATTCCCTCGGCGGCGGCGCGGTGATAGGTATCGCGGGCGCAATGGCCGACAACAAGACCGAGGACAGGCTCGCCGGGGTCATCATGCTCGACGGCGTGCCATTCGACCCCAAGGCTGTCGAGTCGATCGAGAAGGTCGATCGCGACATCCCGATCTACAACCTCGCATCGCCGCGGTACTTCTGGAACCAATTCGGAGTCGGGACCGATGCGCTGGTCGAGGCACGGCCCGGCAAGTTCATCGGCGTCACCCTGGCCAACGGCTCCCACGTGGACTCGATGCGCGGCGGCAACGCGGTGATCCAGTTCGGTCAGGAACTCGTCGCCGGGTTCGTCGAACCGGAGAACGGCGACGCCGCTCAAATCCTGATGATCGACTGGGCCAACGAAATGTTCGCTGGCGTCAAGCGGAAGCCGATCACCGAGGCGTTCACCATCGACACTCCGTCCGGTCCGGCGACCGCGGTCCCGCTGCCGAACGACCTCACCAAGGAGTACTTCCTGAACGGGCTTCGGTCGTCCGTTCCGCTGGGTAGCGGGCTCTTCACATTCGAACCGGCGTGTGTGAAGGAGTCGATGGGCACCTGCTCGGCGTCGCAGGCGGCCTGACACCTGCGCGGATCGGTGTAAACGGGCGACTTCCGCCGCTGGGCTCGGGTATCGTTTGCTGGGTCCGGGGACGGGAGACGGCATGGCTGACCGATTCATGGTGTGGGTAGGTGCGGGCATTCTCACCGCGGGGCTGTCGACGGCGGCGGTCGCGGGCGCGGCACCCGCATTCGCGAAGGACGGCGAAGCGGCGGGCGCCGGGGACAAGGGGTCGTCGCAGTCGGCGACTTCCACCGGCGCCAAAGCGGGTTCGGACGCAAAGTTGCCGGACGGCGACGGACGGCGCGGATTCGGTATCGGGTGCCGACGCTCAAGGGGCCGACGGCGCCGACGCCACCCAAGACGAAGACGACACCGACAACGACGAGCAGGAACCCGCCGACGAGGCGGCGGACGGCGAGCCATCCGCTCAGGCGGACAAGGCCGGCGAGGACACCGACCGGCCGCACAAGAACGATCGGCTAACGACTCCGGATCAGACCCGGGTGAAGGATGCACGGGCGGCGGCGGCCCTGACTGCCCCGGCGGTCGAGGACAGCGATGCAACGTCGGACAAACACTTCGACGTCGGCGAGACGCCCGATCCGAAGGCTCAGCAGGATTCGACGCCGGATGACGACACCATCGCGGTGACGCCGGCGGCCGTCCTCGAAGCACCTGTGAAGGAAGCGAAGACCTCGGAGGCGAGTGAGCCCGGTGTGGTCGACACCATCGTCGGCGCGATGTCCTCGGTCGTCAGCACACTGCTGAACCCGTTCGCGACGAACAACACGACACCGGACCTCCCGGAAGCGCAGCCGCAGATGTGGACCCTCGCGGCCGCCTCGCGACGGGAGTTCGAGAGCGCCTTCGAGTCGCCGTCACTGGCCGAGGTGCAGGCTCCGGTCGAGAACTCGCTGACCTACACACCGCCGCCGGCGTTCTTGGACCAGATCACCCTGTTGTTCTACGACGGCATGCGGGCCATTTCGGACATCACGGGAATCAACGTGACCACGACCCTCGGTAGTCTGATGGCCACCGAGAACCCGCCGTTCTTCCTCACGTTCGGGCTGAACACCCGCCGCACGACCTTCACCGACCGAAGACGGCGCCCAGTGGGATGCGTGGGAGATCAGTCCACCCGACCCGACCGACAAGACCGTGATCGCTCTGCATGGCGGCGGGTTCGTTTTTCAGCCGAATCTCTTGAACTGGGTCGACTACACGAGCATCCCCCGCGAGACCGGGGCCACCGTCATCGTGCCGCTGTACCCGTTGGCGACGACCGACGCGGGCAAGGCCACCAAGGTGATCCCCGAGGCCGCGGACGTCATCACCCAGATCATCGAGGCGAACGGCGACCCGGAGAACGTCAGCATCTACGCCGACTCGGCGGGCAGCCTTATCGCGATGTCGGCAGTTCGTGAACTCCTGCTCGACCGACAAACCGGTTCCGGGTCACATGGTGCTGCTGTCCATGGTGGCCGATTCGTCGTTACAGAATCCGGATATCCGCGACGTGGACGACCCGCTGTTCGACATCAACCACCTCGACGGTCGTGGGACTCCCACTGGTTCGACGGCATCGAGAAGACCGATCCGCTCGTCAGCCCGCTGTTCTTCAGCGACGACATCCTCAAGAAGCTGCCGCCGACGACGATCTACGTCGGCGAGCGGGAGATCCTCTATCCCGACACGCTGCTGTTGCACGACCGCGCCGTCGACATCGACGCACCGATATCGGTGGTGGTCGGAACCGGGCTGGTGCACGACTGGCCGGCGTCCGGCCTGCCGGTCTTCAGCCAGACCGCGGCGGTCCATCCCGACATCCTGCGCCAGCTCGGCCTCACCGCCGAGCAGCCGCTGGCGCAGCCGTCGTTGATCAACCTCGTCGGGGGTTTCTTCTTCGACGCGTTCCAAGCATTCGAGCAGTTCATCGCCGGCGCGCCCCAGGTCCCACCGGGAAGCACCGTTCGCGTGCAGCGGTCGACGTTGAACATCGACTGCGGACCCGGCTACACGGTGAACGCCGACTGGTACTTCCCCGATACCAGCGAGTCGGGAGAGCCCCCGACCCGGCTCATCTACTTCCAGCACGGCTTCCCCGGATCGTCGGCCGAATACGACTACACCGCGGCAGAGCTCGCCGAGCGAAACCAGGCGATCGTCGTCGCGCCGACGATCTCCTCCAACCTCTTCGACTGCTACGCATGCCAGCTCGGTGGCGATCCGATGCATGCCGCGGTGGCCAAGCTGTTCCTCGGTGACCGTGCCGATCTGCTGGCCAGCGCGAAGGCGGCAGGCTTCGAAGGCGATGCGCTGCCGGAGCGCTTCGTCATCGCCGGACACTCGGGCGGCGGCCAGCTCGCCGGAGGTGCGGCGGGTTACTACGAGGAGTTCGGCTCCGACGACGAGGACCCCGATCTCGTCGGGGTGCTCCTGCTCGACACCTCACCCATCGGTGGTGCGATCGAACGCGGCGTCGGCAAGATCCCCGACGACATTCCCGTGTACACCATCGCGGCGGCGCCCAGCTTCCTGAACTCGCAGGGCGGCGTGGAGAAGGTGCTGGAGAACGCGCAGGCCAGACAAGTTCGTCGGCGTTCAGCTCGTCAACGGCACGCATGGAGACGCCTTCCAGACGCACAACCTGATCGTGCAGATCGGCGGCTGGATCGTCGGCCTCGGCATCCCGCGGCCCGAGAACATCGAGGCGGTTCAGACGCTCGCGCAGGGCTGGATCGACGACTGGTACGACGGCACCGATACCGGCGTCCACGGCGACCTGGGGACGATCGTTGACATCCCCGGCACAGGCGGCGCCAAGGCCTACCTGTTGCCCGCGCCGGAGCACCAGTGGACCATCGTCGATCTGATTGTGGACTTGGCGTTCCAGTCGTTGCTTGGCACCCAAGCCTTCGCGACGTGTGCAGAGGATCCGTCGGCCGCCGCGGCCACGGCATCGTGTTCGGCCGTGCCGGCCGTCCGTCCTGTCCACGCCGCAAACCAGGATTTAACGCAATTGAACACACCCAACACGGCGTTATCTCTTGACGGAAGGGCTTCCAGGGGCCAATCTGTTCGGCAGAATGTGTGCACGGGTTAAGGACGCCAGCCAGCGCCCGGTGACTTTTGCATGCGGAGGTTGAGGAATACGCCGTCCTGCGGTACTGTTGGACGTTGCGCTGGCTGCATCCTGCCCTCCAAAACCCGCACCTGACACCGATGTCTTGGCCTGAGTTCGCTCAGTGATCAATTCGCGTGCCGTGTGTACGGGGGCTTTGGGCTCGAGAAGGCCAGCCGAACCGACGCAGATATCGCGGCACTTCGGAGACGGCCCAAGCCGGCACCGGATCGTCGCATGAGGTGCTGGAAGGATGCATCTTGGCAGGGTCCCGCCAATCCAAGTCAGCAGTAGCAACTAATAACTCCGTTCCAGGAGCACCAAACCGAATTTCATTCGCAAAGCTCCGTGAGCCTCTCGAGGTTCCGGGGCTACTTGAGGTGCAGACCGAGTCGTTCCAGTGGCTGGTCGGCGCCGAAGAGTGGCGTGAGAAGGCCAAGGAACGCGGCGACGCCGTGAATCCCGTCGGCGGCCTCGAAGAGGTGCTCACCGAGCTCTCGCCGATCGAGGACTTCTCGGGCTCGATGTCGCTGTCCTTCTCCGATCCGCGCTTCGACGAGGTCAAGGCCCCGGTCGACGAGTGCAAAGACAAGGACATGACGTACGCGGCTCCGCTGTTCGTCACGGCCGAGTTCATCAACAACAACACCGGTGAGATCAAGAGCCAGACGGTCTTCATGGGTGACTTCCCGATGATGACCGAGAAGGGCACCTTCATCATCAACGGCACCGAGCGTGTCGTGGTGTCCCAGCTGGTCCGTTCGCCGGGCGTCTACTTCGACGACACCATCGACAAGTCCACCGAGAAGACGCTGCACAGCGTCAAGGTGATCCCCGGCCGCGGTGCGTGGCTGGAGTTCGACGTCGACAAGCGCGACACCGTCGGTGTGCGCATCGACCGCAAGCGCCGTCAGCCGGTCACCGTGCTGCTCAAGGCGCTGGGCTGGACGAACGAGCAGATCCATGAGCGGTTCGGCTTCACCGAGATCATGATGGGCACGCTGGAGAAGGACAACACCGCAGGCACCGACGAGGCGCTGCTGGACATCTACCGCAAGCTGCGCCCGGGCGAGCCGCCGACCAAGGAGTCCGCGCAGACCCTGCTGGAGAACCTGTTCTTCAAGGAGAAGCGCTACGACCTGGCCCGCGTGGGCCGCTACAAGGTCAACAAGAAGCTGGGCCTGAACGCGGACAAGCCGATCACCAGCTCGACGCTGACCGAAGAGGACGTCGTCGCCACCATCGAGTACCTGGTGCGCCTGCACGAAGGGCAGACCTCGATGACGGTGCCCGGCGGAGTCGAGGTTCCCGTCGAGGTCGACGACATCGACCACTTCGGCAACCGTCGCCTGCGTACCGTCGGCGAGCTGATCCAGAACCAGATCCGGGTCGGCCTGTCCCGCATGGAGCGCGTCGTGCGCGAGCGGATGACGACTCAGGACGTCGAGGCGATCACGCCGCAGACCCTGATCAACATCCGTCCCGTCGTGGCGGCGATCAAGGAGTTCTTCGGCACCAGCCAGCTGTCGCAGTTCATGGACCAGAACAACCCGCTGTCGGGTCTGACCCACAAGCGCCGCCTTTCGGCGCTGGGCCCCGGCGGTCTGTCCCGTGAGCGCGCCGGCCTCGAGGTCCGCGACGTGCACTCCAGCCACTACGGCCGGATGTGCCCGATCGAGACCCCGGAAGGCCCGAACATCGGTCTGATCGGCTCGCTGTCGGTGTACGCGCGGGTGAACCCGTTCGGCTTCATCGAGACGCCGTACCGCAAGGTGGTCGAGGGTGTCGTCACCGACGAGATCGACTACCTGACCGCCGACGAGGAGGACCGCCACGTCGTGGCGCAGGCCAACTCGCCGATCGACGACAACGGGCAGCTTCACCGAGGAGCGCATCCTGGTCCGCCGTAAGGGCGGCGAGGTCGAGAATGTGACTCCCGCCGACGTCGACTACATGGACGTCTCGCCGCGCCAGATGGTGTCGGTCGCGACGGCGATGATCCCGTTCCTCGAGCACGACGACGCCAACCGTGCCCTGATGGGTGCCAACATGCAGCGCCAGGCGGTTCCGCTGGTGCGCAGCGAGGCCCCGCTGGTCGGTACCGGCATGGAGCTGCGTGCCGCGATCGACGCCGGCGACGTCGTCGTCGCCGACAAGGCCGGCGTGATCGAGGAGGTCTCCGCCGACTACATCACCGTGATGGCCGACGACGGCACCCGGCACACCTACCGGATGCGCAAGTTCGCCCGCTCCAACCACGGCACGTGCGCCAACCAGCGCCCGATCGTGGACGCCGGCGACCGGGTGGAGGCCGGCCAGGTGATCGCCGACGGCCCGTGCACCGAGAACGGTGAGATGGCGCTCGGCAAGAACCTGCTCGTGGCGGTCATGCCGTGGGAGGGCCACAACTACGAAGACGCGATCATCCTCTCCAACCGTCTGGTCGAAGAGGACGTGCTCACCTCGATTCACATCGAGGAGCACGAGATCGACGCCCGCGACACCAAGCTGGGCGCCGAGGAGATCACCCGGGACATCCCGAACGTCTCCGATGAGGTGCTGGCCGATCTCGACGAGCGCGGCATCGTCCGCATCGGCGCCGAGGTCCGCGACGGCGACATCCTGGTCGGCAAGGTCACCCCGAAGGGCGAGACCGAGCTGACCCCGGAGGAGCGGCTGCTGCGTGCGATCTTCGGTGAGAAGGCGCGCGAGGTCCGCGACACGTCGCTGAAGGTTCCGCACGGCGAGTCCGGCAAGGTCATCGGCATCCGGGTGTTCTCCCGCGAGGACGACGACGAGCTGCCTGCCGGTGTCAACGAGCTGGTCCGCGTCTACGTCGCGCAGAAGCGCAAGATCTCCGACGGCGACAAGCTGGCCGGACGCCACGGCAACAAGGGCGTCATCGGCAAGATCCTGGCCGTCGAGGACATGCCGTTCCTGCCCGACGGCACGCCGGTCGACATCATCCTGAACACGCACGGTGTGCCGCGACGGATGAACATCGGCCAGATCCTGGAGACCCACCTCGGGTGGGTGGCCAAGGCGGCTGGAAGGTCGAGGGCACGCCCGACTGGGCGCGCAACCTGCCCGAGGAGCTGTTGGAGGCCGAGCCGGGCACGATCGTGTCGACGCCGGTGTTCGACGGTGCCCGCGAGGAGGAGCTTCAGGGTCTGCTGTCCTCGACGCTGCCCAACCGCGACGGCGACACGCTCGTCAACGCGGACGGCAAGGCGATGCTGTTCGACGGCCGCAGTGGCGAACCGTTCCCGTACCCGGTGACGGTCGGCTACATGTACATCCTCAAGCTGCACCACCTGGTGGACGACAAGATCCACGCCCGCTCCACCGGTCCGTACTCGATGATCACCCAGCAGCCGCTGGGCGGTAAGGCGCAGTTCGGTGGCCAGCGGTTCGGCGAGATGGAGTGCTGGGCCATGCAGGCCTACGGCGCGGCGTACACGCTGCAGGAGCTGTTGACCATCAAGTCCGACGACACCGTCGGTCGGGTCAAGGTGTACGAGGCGATCGTCAAGGGCGAGAACATCCCCGAGCCGGGCATTCCGGAGTCGTTCAAGGTGCTTCTCAAGGAGCTGCAGTCGCTGTGCCTCAACGTCGAGGTGCTGTCGTCGTGACGGCGCGGCGATCGAGATGCGTGACGGCGACGACGAGGACCTGGAGCGCGCTGCTGCGAACCTGGGAATCAACTTGTCCCGCAACGAATCTGCGTCCGTTGAAGATCTCGCCTAGTTCACGGCTCGCCGTGATATTGATGTGTTTCTAATCCCGAAAGGGGAAAGGGAGTTACGTGCTAGACGTCAACTTCTTCGATGAACTCCGCATCGGCCTTGCCACCGCGGACGACATCCGCAACTGGTCCTTCGGCGAGGTCAAGAAGCCGGAGACCATCAACTACCGCACGCTCAAGCCAGAGAAGGACGGCCTGTTCTGCGAGAAGATCTTCGGACCGACTCGCGACTGGGAGTGCTACTGCGGCAAGTACAAGCGCGTCCGCTTCAAGGGCATCATCTGCGAGCGCTGCGGCGTCGAGGTCACTCGCGCCAAGGTGCGTCGTGAGCGGATGGGCCACATCGAGCTGGCCGCGCCCGTCACGCACATCTGGTACTTCAAGGGTGTGCCGTCGCGTCTCGGCTACCTGCTCGACCTGGCGCCGAAGGATCTCGAGAAGATCATCTACTTCGCGGCCTACGTCATCACCGCCGTGGACGACGAGATGCGCCACAACGAGCTGTCGACGCTCGAGGCCGAGATGGTCGTCGAGAAGAAGGCCGTCGAGGATCAGCGCGACGCCGACCTGGAGGCCCGGGCGCAGAAGCTCGAGGCCGACATGAAGGAGCTCGAGGACGAGGGCGCCAAGTCCGACGTCAAGCGCAAGGTGCGCGACGGCGGCGAGCGCGAGATGCGTCAGCTCCGCGACCGGTCCCAGCGTGAGCTGGACCGGCTCGACGAGATCTGGACCACCTTCACCAAGCTGGCTCCCAAGCAGCTGATCGTCGACGAGGTGCTCTACCGCGAGCTCATCGACCGCTACGGCGAGTACTTCACCGGCGCCATGGGCGCGGAGGCGATCAAGAAGCTCATCGAGAGCTTCGACATCGACGCCGAGGCCGAGGAGCTGCGCGAGGTCATCCGTAGTGGCAAGGGCCAGAAGAAGCTTCGTGCCCTCAAGCGGCTCAAGGTCGTCGCGGCGTTCCAGAGTCAACAGCAACTCGCCGATGGGCATGGTGCTCGACGCGGTTCCGGTGATCCCGCCGGAGCTGCGCCCGATGGTGCAGCTCGACGGTGGCCGCTTCGCCACGTCGGACCTCAACGACCTGTACCGCCGCGTCATCAACCGCAACAACCGGCTGAAGAGGCTGATCGATCTCGGTGCGCCCGAGATCATCGTCAACAACGAGAAGCGCATGCTTCAGGAGTCGGTGGACGCGCTGTTCGACAACGGCCGTCGCGGCCGTCCGGTCACCGGGCCGGGCAACCGTCCGCTGAAGTCGCTGTCGGATCTGCTCAAGGGCAAGCAGGGCCGGTTCCGTCAGAACCTGCTCGGCAAGCGCGTCGACTACTCCGGCCGTTCGGTCATCGTGGTCGGCCCGCAGCTCAAGCTGCACCAGTGCGGTCTGCCCAAGCTGATGGCACTCGAGCTGTTCAAGCCGTTCGTGATGAAGCGTCTGGTCGACCTGAACCACGCGCAGAACATCAAGAGCGCCAAGCGGATGGTGGAGCGTCAGCGTCCGCAGGTGTGGGATGTCCTCGAAGAGGTCATCGGCGAGCACCCGGTTCTGCTGAACCGTGCGCCGACGCTGCACCGCCTCGGCATCCAGGCCTTCGAGCCGCAGCTGGTGGAGGGCAAGGCGATTCAGCTGCACCCGCTGGTGTGTGAGGCGTTCAACGCCGACTTCGACGGTGACCAGATGGCCGTGCACCTTCCGCTGAGTGCGGAGGCGCAGGCCGAGGCGCGCATCCTGATGCTGTCGTCGAACAACATCCTGTCGCCTGCGTCGGGCCGCCCGCTGGCCATGCCGCGTCTGGACATGGTGACCGGTCTGTACTTCCTGACCACCATGATCGACGGCGACACCGGCGAGTACGTGCCCGCCGCCAAGGACAAGCCGGAGTCGGGTGTGTACAGCTCGCCTGCCGAGGCGATCATGGCGATGGACCGCGGCGCGCTGTCGGTGCGGGCCAAGATCCGGGTGCGGCTGACCCAGCTGCGTCCGCCTGCCGAACTCGAGGCCGAGCTGTTCGGCGACGAGGGCTGGAAGCCGGGCGACGCCTGGACGGCCGAGACCACGCTGGGCCGGGTGATGTTCAACGAGCTGCTCCCGCAGCGGTATGCGTTCGTCAACGAGCAGATGCACAAGAAGGTGCAGGCGCGGATCGTCAACGATCTGGCCGAGCGCTACCCGATGATCGTGGTCGCGCAGACCGTGGACAAGCTCAAGGACGCCGGCTTCTACTGGGCCACCCGTTCGGGTGTCACCGTGTCGATGGCCGACGTGCTGGTGCCGCCGGAGAAGCAGGAGATCCTCGAGCGTCACGAGGCCGAAGCCGACCGGATCGAGAAGCAGTACCAGCGCGGCGCGCTCAACCACGACGAGCGCAACGGCGAGCTGGTGAAGATCTGGCAGAACGCCACCGAAGAGGTCGGTGAGGCGCTGCGGGCGCACTACCCCGCGGACAACCCGATCATCACGATCGTGGAGTCCGGCGCCACGGGTAACCTCACCCAGACCCGCACGCTGGCCGGCATGAAGGGTCTGGTGACCAACCCGAAGGGTGAGTTCATCCCGCGTCCGATCAAGTCCTCGTTCCGCGAGGGCCTGACGGTGCTGGAGTACTTCATCAACACCCACGGCGCCCGAAAGGGTCTGGCGGACACCGCTCTTCGTACCGCTGACTCGGGTTACCTGACCCGTCGTCTGGTGGACGTCAGCCAGGACGTCATCGTGCGCGAGACCGACTGCGAGACCGAGCGCGGCATCAACGTCACGCTGGCCGAGCTGCAGGACAAGTCGCTGGTTCGCGATCAGCACATCGAGACGTCCGCCTACGCGCGGACGCTGGCCACCGACGCGGTCGACGCGAAGGGCAACGTGGTCGTCGAGCGCGGTCACGACCTGGGCGACCCGGCGATCGAGGCGCTGCTGGCCGCGGGCATCACCGAGGTGAAGGTCCGCTCCGTGCTGACCTGCGCCACCGGCACCGGCGTGTGCGCGATGTGCTACGGCCGTTCGATGGCGACGGGCAAGCTCGTCGACATCGGCGAGGCGGTCGGCATCGTGGCCGCGCAGTCCATCGGTGAGCCCGGCACGCAGCTGACCATGCGTACGTTCCACCAGGGCGGCGTTTCCGGCGGCAGCGACATCGTCGGTGGTCTGCCTCGCGTGCAGGAGCTGTTCGAGGCCCGCGTTCCGCGGGACAAGGCGCCGATCGCCGACGTCACCGGGCGCGTGCAGCTCGAGGAGGGCGAGCGCTTCTACAAGATCACCATCATTCCCGACGATGGTGGCGAGGAAGTGGTCTACGACAAGCTCTCTCGTCGTCAGCGCCTGAAGGTGTTCAAGCACGACGACGGCACCGAGCGGCTGCTCGCCGACGGCGACCACGTCGAGGTGGGCCAGCAGCTGATGGAAGGCTCCGCCGACCCGCACGAGGTGCTGCGTGTCCAGGGCCCCCGCGAGGTGCAGATCCACCTCGTCAAGGAGGTCCAGGAGGTCTACCGCGCTCAGGGTGTGTCGATCCACGACAAGCACATCGAGGTGATCGTCCGGCAGATGCTGCGTCGCGTCACGATCATCGATTCGGGCGCGACGGAGTTCCTGCCCGGCTCGCTGACCGAGCGTGGCGAGTTCGAGACCGAGAACCGTCGGGTGGTTGCCGAGGGTGGCGAGCCCGCGGCGGGTCGCCCGGTGCTGATGGGCATCACGAAGGCGTCGCTGGCCACCGATTCGTGGCTGTCGGCGGCGTCGTTCCAGGAGACCACGCGCGTGCTTACCGATGCGGCGATCAACTGCCGCAGCGACAAGCTGCAGGGTCTGAAGGAGAACGTGATCATCGGCAAGCTGATCCCGGCCGGTACCGGCATCAACCGGTACCGCAACATCCAGGTGCAGCCGACCGAAGAAGCCCGCGCTGCGGCGTACACGATCCCGTCCTACGAGGATCAGTACTACAGCCCGGACTTCGGCCAGGCCACCGGTGCCGCGGTGCCGCTGGACGACTACGGCTACTCGGATTACCGGTAAGACCGACCGCTAGTCGAAAACGAAGAAGCCCCCGCTTCACGCCGGGGGCTTTTTTCGTGCTCGCGTCAATACGCGAGCTGGTGCACCGCACTGCGGAACACCCGCGGCAGCGCAGCCGCAGCGGGCACGATTCGGCGACCGGACCGCAGGCACTGCGCTCGCGTGCACCAGCGCAGCGGTGAGCGCGCGGTAGCGGCGGGTCAGCCTGCGCCATTGGCGGTCGTAGTCCTCGGGCCGCTCGCGCACAACGCAATTCACCAACAGCTCGGCGGCGCCGAAGGCCAGCCCCATGCCCTCGCCGGTGAGTGCGTCGACGTATCCGGCGGCGTCCCCGACGAGAAGCACCCGACCCGCTGTCCGTGTGCGCACCCGCTGGCGCAGCGGACCGGCCGCCCGATCCTGGCCGTGGGCGTGGCCCTCCATTCGGTCCCTCAGCTCGCCGAATGCCTCGAAGTGGTGGTCGAACCCGCCGCGCGTCGACGACAGGACCGCGATCCCGACGCAGTCGTCGGCGACGGGTGTCACATATGCCTCGGCGTCGGGCGCCCAGTGCACCTCGACGGAGTCGGTCCAAGGCGCGATCTCGAAGTGTCTGCGGATGCCCCACCGGCGCGGGCCCACGGCCGGCCGCGACAGCCCGAGCGCCGCGCGGATCGGTGAGTGCAGGCCATCGGCCGCCGCAAGGTAGCGGGCCCGAAATCCGTCCACACACACCGCATCTGCATCCTGTGTGACCTCGCCGAGTTCGCCGTGGACGAGCTTCACGCCCGCCGCCTCGGCCGCCCGCCACAGGGCGCCGTGCAGCACCGTCCTGCGCACCCCGCGCCCGACGCCCGACCGGAACGCCGCGTCCACCCGCCGATCGCCGTCGACATATCTGATCCCGCGCAGCGTCCTGCCGGCGGTCCAGACGTCCAGCCGGTCCAGATAGGCGAGGGTATGCGGCATCATGCCCTCACCACATGCCTTGTCCACCAGTCCATCCCGGCGTTCAACCACGGCAACCTCGAGCCCCGCCCGCGCACCGTACAGCGCAGTGGCAAGGCCCGCGGGGCCGCCGCCGGCGACCAGCAGGTCGATCACCTCAGGCTCGCCAGCGCGGAGTTCTCGACGCGGATGCGCGCGCTCAGCAGCGCGGCGTTGAGCAGCGTGAAGACCACGGCCGTCAACCACGCGGTGTGCACCAACGGCAGCGCGATGCCCTCGACGATCACCGCGACGTAGTTGGGGTGGGGGATCACACGGTAGGGGCCGCCGGTGACCCGGACCGCGCCGGGAATGACGACGACGCGGGTGTTCCACTGGTGACCGAGGGTGGTGATGCACCACCACCGCAGGCCTTGCGCGGCGAGGACGACGACCAACATCGGCCAGCCGAGTGCGGGGATGAACGGACGGTGGGCGAGCAGCGGTTCTGCCAGGCAGCCGACAAGAAGGCCGACGTGCAGCACGACCATCAGGGGATAGTGACCGGCGCCGAACTCGGAGCCGCCCCGCGCCTTGCTCCACGCCAAATTGCGCTTCGAGACAACAAGTTCCGCGATCCGTTCGACGGCGATCGCAGCAATCAGCAACGTGTACCACAGCATCGGATCGGCCTCTGCTCAGTGCCAGCGCAGCAGGACGAGCTCGGAGCAGAACCCCGGGCCCATCGCCATCAGGACGCCCGCGGTGCCCGCAGGCGGACGCTTGGCGATCGTGTCCCGCAAGACGTGCAGCACCGACGCCGACGACATGTTGCCCACCTCGGCCAGTGAACGCCAGGTCAGCTCCAGCGCATCGTCGGGGATGCCGAGGGTCGCGATGATGGCCTCGATGACCTTGGGCCCGCCGGGGTGACTCACCCAAGTACCTATGTCGTCGATCTCGAGGTCGTGGGACGCGAGGAAGCCCGTGACATCGTCGGCCAGATATCGTTCGACGACGGTCGGCACATCGGGTGACAGCACGAGGCGGAATCCACTCGAATCGACGTCCCACCCCATCGTGCGCAGCGAGTCGGGGTAGAGGTGGCTGCGGGAGTCGAGGACTTCCGGGCCGGACGTGTCGACGGTTTCGGCCCGTCGATCTCCCACCATCACAACGGCGGCGGCACCGTCGCCGAACAACGCACTGCCGACGAGCGTCGCCATAGACGGCTCGACCTTCGGCGTCAGCGAGCACAGCTCCACTGCCAGAAGGACCGCCACCCCATCGGGGGCACCGCGCAGGTAGTCGTGCAGCCGGGCGGTGCCCGCCGCCCCCGCCACGCAGCCGAGTCCGAACAGCGGTATCCGCCGCACGTCGGGACGCATTCCGAGTCGGCCGGCGATGCGGGCGTCCAGCGTCGGCACGGCGACGCCGGTGACGGTGGTCGTCACGATCAGGTCGACGTCCGAAGGGACCAGACCCGCGTCCTCGAGTGCACCGGCAGATGGCTTCGCAGCCGAGCTCCACCGCGTTCTCGATGAACACGTCGTTGGCGGCGCCGAAGTCGGTGAGGCCCGCGTACGCATCGAGCGGGAGCACCATGTGTCTGCTGTCGACCTTCGCGGCGCGGTGGACGGCACGGACGAAGTCACCGTGCTCGGCGTAACCGGGTATTGCAAGCAGGGCTTCTGTCACCTCGTCCTGCGTATAGCGATTCGCCGGCAGCGCTCCACGAACACTTGCAATAACACTCATTTGTTTTCTCCTCCTCATACGACACGACAACGGACGTCTTGGCGTTCAATGGGGCTCGGATCGGCGGCATCGGCGTGCTCGAGGCCGAAGCGACGCGGCCCGCGCAGGCGATTCGCAGCGCCACACTCTCGTAGTCCATAGACAGACCAAAAGCGATGCAGAACAACAACACTGGGATGTCGGTCACCAGCGTGCCGCTGGCCGTGGTGCCGATGCCTTCGAGGTGGTCTGGAATCACCACGCAGATGAGTCCGAGGAGCAGCGGGAGTGCAGACGTGATCGCTGGATTCATCGTCGAACAGCGGTGCCTCGCTGTACACGGTGAGGAACGCGCTGCCATCCAAAACCGTTGGCAGGAGCGCTGCTTGCACGGCAGGCACGCTTGCCCCAGGACGGGCCGGCGATGCGTGATGTTGCTCAATTCGTCCTCCTCGATCAACTAAGTCAACGATTGATGACTTGCACGCTAGAGCAGCCTTCGAGCCATGTCAACAACTGGTGACTTACTGAGGGATTCGGCGACAGCCGACACTCGGCGCTGTCGGGCCGCCCGCCTAGACTCGGGGCGTGCTTATCGGTTCGCATGTCCACGGAGACGACCCCCTGGCCGACGCCGACGCCGACGGCGCCGACGTGGTGCAGTTCTTCCTCGGCAATCCGCAGAGCTGGAAGAAGCCCAAGCCGCGCGAGGACGCCGAGGTGCTCAAGGCGGCGAGCATGCCGCTCTACGTGCATGCGCCGTATCTGATCAACGTCGCCTCGGCCAACAACCGGGTGCGCATCCCGTCGCGCAAGATCCTGCAGGACACCTGCGACGCGGCCTCCGAGATCAACGCGACCGCGGTGATCGTGCACGGCGGGCACGCCGACGACAGCGACATGGAGGCCGGCTTCGAGCGCTGGGTCAAGGCGCTGGACTACCTCGAGACCGACATGCAGGTGTACCTGGAGAACACCGCGGGCGGCGACCACGCGATGGCCCGCCACTTCGACGTCATCGGCCGGCTGTGGGACCACATCGGCGACAACGGCATCGGGTTCTGCCTGGACACCTGCCACGCCTGGGCCGCGGGCGAAGAGCTGATCGACGCCGTCGACCGCATCAAGGCCCTCACCGGCCGCATCGACCTGGTGCACTGCAACGACTCGCGCGACGCCGCAGGCTCCGGCGCCGACCGGCACGCCAACTTCGGCACCGGCCAGATCGACCCGCAGCTGCTCGTCGCGGTGGTCAAGCGCCGCCGACGCCCCGGTCATCTGCGAGACCGCCGACGAGGGCCGCAAGGACGACATCGCGTTCCTGCGCGAGCACCTCGGCTGACTGACAGCCTGATTACGGTCCGCTAACCGAACGGCCATCCCAACTGTCGGTTGACGCGGCGGTTAACTAGCTCATCGCCGGGTGTCCGCACGATTGACGAGGCTCGTCAGATCGCGATTGACGAGTCATCGATCCGATCGCAGACGCCGTCGACGACGATCGGCCGGCCGCAGCCGGTCGGCTCACGCATCGCTGCGGTGGGTCGCCATCGCCGTCTGGGCCGCAGCCATCATCTATCGCACCGTCACCGACGGCTTCGCGTTCAACCGCGAGCTGGTGCTGCTCTACATCTGCACCGGTCTGCTCGCGGCCAGCATCGGTCAGGGCCGCCGGATGCTCTACGTCATCCGGGACTGGCTGCCGTTCGCGCTGGTGCTCATCGCCTACGACCTGAGCAGGGGAGCGGCCGACCTGATCGGCCGGCCGACGCTGTGGCACTGGCAGGCCGATGCCGACCGCTGGCTGTTCTTCGGGACGATGCCGACGGTGTGGCTGCAGGAGCGGCTCAAGCTGCCCCACCCGCCGTGGTGGGAGGTCGTGATCAGCAGGTCTACATGTCGTTCTTCATCCTTCCCTACGTCGTGGCCGCGGTGCTGTGGCTGCGCGACCGCGACGAGTGGAAGTCGTTCGTCCGGCTGTTCGTCGGTCTGTCGTTCGCGGCTCTGGTGATCTACGCGCTGCTGCCCGCCGCGCCGCCGTGGGCGGCCGCCCGCTGCACGGCGGCCGACGTCGACGGCGGCCCCGCCGGACCCGCGGTGCATGTTCCGGTCCGCGCGCGGTGTGCCCGACGGCGGCGTGCTCGGCGCGATGCAGTCCACCCAGGACGGCGCCAACGGCTGGATCGAGCGGATCGTCGGCCGCGGCTGGGGCAACCTGAACCTGCATTCGGCCACCGCGCTGCTCGACCAGGGCCAGGCCAGCGTCAACCTGGTCGCGGCGATCCCGTCGCTGCACGCCGGGCATGACCGCCGCGGTGGCGGTGTTCCTGTGGAATCGGGTGCACCGCGGGCTGGCGGCCGCTGCTGGTGGCCTATCCGCTGATCATGGCGTTCACGCTGGTGTACACCGCCGAGCACTACGTCATCGACATCCTGCTCGGCTGGGTGCTGGCGGCGGTCGTCGTCACCGCCTCAACCGCTATGAAGCGCGGCGGGGGATCGCGGTCATCCTCGGCGACGATGAGCGTCCCGCCGACGTAGGGCGCCTCGTTCTGATTCCGCGATCACACCGGACAACCGGTCCGCGAGCCACGAAAACTCCAGGGTGCTCAGCCCCTTTACAGAGCGGATCGGCACCCTCCTTCAACTCGATTGCCACCCAGAGGCTTTCGGCGGTTCTCTTCGTCTCTCGAGCTGAGTTGTCGCAGCGTAAGATCGCCACTCTTGGTTACGATGCTGCCGCTCAACGGATCTGACACGATCGACGTGGAAGTCGACGCGATCCGGTACCGTCCAGTCCGGGAGCCGAAGTAGTCGCCCGACCACGTGCCCGTCATGATCGGGCTTGCGTGAGAAGTCCTGCGGCCTATCGAAACTCGCTGACGGTGCGGTCCACCCCGCCAGCACCGTGTCTTCGTCGAGGCGAGGTCGATTCCGGACACGTTGATGCCGCGCGGGGTTACCGCCGCCCTTGGCGTCGACCGATCCACAGCTCGCCGCCGTCGCGCAGGTACGCGACCTTCGTGCCGTCCGGGCTGGCCACCGGGTTGGAGAGCTGCGAAGTGTTGGTCGGGGGGAGAAGTGGTGTCCCCACAGGTGTGTCGCAATCACTGAAGGCCGGGTGTCTCGGCGACGTTCGTTCTGAAGATCTGGGTACCGTCCGCCGACACATGGAGGTACTCGGTCGGCGACATCCAGTCGGCCGCGAACGTCGGACACGACGGGGCTGTCGACCAGTCGGCCGGCTCCGTCGCGTCTGAACACGGTGTCCGCTCCGCTCGGCAGATACGGAAACGGCCTCGCCCCCGCTCGTCTGGCCGTTCGGCAGCTTGTAGATCGTTGACTGATCGTTCTGTGTCATCCGATAGAAGAAGTTGCCCATCCCGTCGAAGCCGATGGCGTCGAACGACACGGACCGCTTCGCCGGGTACGGGTGTCTGGGCGTTCACATCGGTGAACTTGGCTTGCGGGTCAACCCATCCCGCGTGCGCAACATCGCCGACTTGAGCGGCTGACGGCGTAGCGCGACCAATCCGGCGCCAACCTGACGGTGCCCCGATCGGTGGGGCTGAATGACTGCGGCGAGATGTTGAGCGTCGCGCCCTGTGAATAGCGGCCCGACGTCGGGTCGATGTATCCGACGACCGGCGATGAGGGTTCCTCGAAGGACACCACCACGATCCCGGCCGCGGTCGCCGCTGGCGGCAACTCCTGAACCGGCGGGCCGCCTTCAGAACAACTCGCCAGGACGGCCGCTGAAACCAAAACAACCGTACTTCGGCAAAAGAAGTTTCCTGGCATGTGTTGAGCAGGTTAACGCAGCTACCCGAACCTTGTGCAGACCCGCGCCGTGAGGCTCAACGTGTCACCGATACGGGGGCGGACTCGTGTCCGCCCCCACATCGGTTCTCGCGCTAGCTACCGCCGTCGCTCCCGGACTCACCATCGCTTCCGGGGGTGCCGCCACCGCCGGTGGCGGTGCCGCCGGTTCCGCCGCCTCCGCCAGCTCCGTCTTGGCCGGCCGAGCCTGCGGGCGTGCTCGGCGAGCCGGTGCCGTTGGCGCCGTTGCCGCCGAACAATCCGCCGCTGCCGCCGGTCCCGCCATCGACGCCGTCGGTGCCTGCGCCCGCGCCGCCGCCGGTACCCGCATCGCCGCCGTCGCCGCCGTCGCCGCCGAGGCCGTCGCCGCCGTTGGCGTTGCCGCCGTCGCCGCCGTCGCCGCCATCGGTGGCGTTGCCGCCGTTGCCGCCGACGCCGCTGACCCCGGCATCGCCGCCGTCACCACCCGTGCCGCCGATGAAGCCGCCGCTTCCGCCGTGACCACCGGTCCGCCAGCACCGGCTGCGCCGCCGCGCCGCCGTCCGCGCCGTTACCGCCGAGGCCACCTGTACCGCCAGTGCCATTGCCGCCGTTAGCATTGCCGCCTGCGCCACCGTCACCCGCGGCACTGCCATCGGAGCCGAAACCGCCGTCGGTGCCGTTGCCGCCCGCGCCGCCCCCACCGCCGAGGCCGAAGAACAGACCGCCGCTGCCGCCGTCGCCGCCCGCGCCGCCGGCGTTGCCGGCGCCGGCGTCGGAACCGTTGACGCCGTTGCCACCGTCTTCGCCGTTGCCGCCGGTGCCGCCACCGTCGTTATCGTCGTCGCCCGGACCGCCGTCCTCGGCGTCTGCCGGGATAAATGTGGCGGGTGCGGGAGCGCCGTTGCCGCCGTTTCCACCCGTGCCGCCGTCGCCAAAGAAGAAGCCCGCGTTCCCGCCTTTGCCGCCGCTGCCGCCGGGGCCGATTACGAGTGCGGTGCCGCCATCGCCGCCGGCGCCGCCGGAGCCGCCGAGCCACCCGCCGTTTCCACCGTTGCCCCCGTTGACCCCGAGATCGCCGTCGGTTGCATCCCACCCGTCGCCGCCTCGGCCGAACAGCAGACCACCGTTCTGACCGTCGGGATTGGTTTCGTCGCCGTTGGCGCCGTCGCACACCAAGCCGCAGGACTGGAAGAGCGTGTTGAACAAATCGGACGACGAACCCACTCCGACCAACTCGGCGTTGGCGGACGACTTCGAGTTGTCAGTCAGCCACCACTCGCCCTCGTTGGCGGCCAGCTTGATGTCGGACGTGACAACACTGGGTGTCCCTGGCGGAGACGCCAGCATTACGCCGATCCCGATCATCGCCGCGCCGGCGAACCCTGTGCTGATGTACGGCCGTACCGAAAACGCCGCCGGCTTCGACTCGGACTTCGATTGCCTGCTCACTCGCGCTCCTTAGGCAGTTGGGCTGCCTACCGGATCCGGCGACGAACCCATTCGGTCCCCCGAAAAAGGGCTTACCTGAACATAAGGTTTGCTATATGTGCTGTCAATAGCACCGATAGCAACCGAATATGGATGTGTATCAGCAGTAAGAAAGCTCCCTGGCAAGCGGCTATCCGCCCGATCAATCTTCAAGAATCGTTGCTAGAACTGCCGGACGCGGGTGCGCTGGCTCCGGGAGGCTGGACTTCGTCGGAACCCACTTCGCCAGTCCCCGCAGGCAATTGTTTGCGCTGGTCGAAGAGGCTTTTTCGGTTGCTTGGCCGATGAAACGCGAGGGCAAAAATATGCGCCGACGACAATTAAACCGAATCTTGATGTTCCGGCGCGCTGTTTGCCACATTCGAGCAACCGCCGCAGTGCGAATCGGGAGACCGGCCGATGCGCCCAAACATGTTGCGGGAGTGCGGAACTCCTCGCGTTGGGAAGTTTCGTTGTAAAGGCTCCTATTACGACCATTGTGCAACTGTCGAAAAAATGTAATATGGGTCGCATGGCAGATACGCACGTCGTCACCAATCAGGTCCCGCCGCTGGAGGACTACAACCCGGCCACATCGCCGGTGCTCACCGAGGCGCTGATCCGCGAGGGCGGCGAGTGGGGCGTCGACGAGGTCACCGAGCTCGGCGCGATCTCGGGCTCGACAGCAGGCGCAGCGCTGGGGTGAGCTGGCCGACCGCAACCAGCCGATCCTGCACACCCACGACCGGTACGGCCACCGCGTCGACGAGGTCGAGTACGACCCCGCCTACCACGAGCTGATGACGGTGGCGATCGGTCACGGCCTGCACGCCGCGCCGTGGGCCGACGACCGGCCCGGCGCCCACGTCGTGCGCGCGGCCAAGACGTCGGTGTGGACGCCCGAACCCGGCCACGTGTGCCCGATCTCGATGACCTACGCCGTCGTCCCCGCCCTGCGCCACAACGCCGAACTCGCGAAGGTCTACGAGCCGCTGCTGACCAGCCGTGAGTACGACCCCGAGCTCAAGGTGCCGACCACCAAGGCCGGCATCACCGCGGGCATGTCGATGACCGAGAAGCAGGGCGGCTCCGACGTGCGCGCGGGCACCACCGCAGGCGACGCCGAACGCCGACGGCAGCTACAGCCTGACCGGCCACAAGTGGTTCACCTCGGCGCCGATGTGCGACGTCTTCCTCGTTCTCGCACAGGCGCCCGGCGGGTCTGTCGCTGCTTCTTCCTGCCGCGGATCCTGCCCGACGGCAGCCGCAACCGGATGTTCCTGCAGCGGCTCAAGGACAAGCTCGGCAACCACGCCAACGCCTCCAGCGAGGTCGAGTACGACGGCGCCACCGCGTGGCTGGTCGGCGAGGAGGGCCGCGGCGTGCCGACCATCATCGAGATGGTCAACCTCACCCGGCTGGACTGCACGCTGGGCAGCGCGACCAGCATGCGCAGCGGCCTGGCCCGCGCGATCCACCACGCGCAGCATCGAAAGGCGTTCGGCGAGTATCTGATCGATCAGCCGCTGATGCGCAACGTGCTGGCCGACCTCGCCGTCGAGGCCGAGGCCGCGACCATCGCTCGCGATGCGCATGGCCGGCGCCACCGACGCCGCGGTGCGCGGCGACGAGCGCGAGACGCTGCTGCGCCGCATCGGCCTGGCCGCCGGCAAGTACTGGGTGTGCAAGCGCGCCACCCCGCACGCCGCCGAAGCGATGGAATGCCTGGGCGGCAACGGCTACGTCGAGGAATCCGGTATGCCGCAGGCTCTACCGCGAAGCGCCGCTGATGGGCATCTGGGAGGGCTCCGGCAACGTCAGCGCGCTGGACACGTTGCGCGCCATGGCAACCCGGCCGGAGTGCGTCGACGTGCTGTTCGACGAGCTGGCTCGCACCGCGGGCCAGGACCCGCGGCTGGACGCCACGTCGACGCGCTGCAGGCACGGCCTTGGCGGACCTGGAGACCATCCAGTACCGCGCCCGCAAGGTCGCCGAGGACATCAGCCTGGCGCTGCAGGGCTCGCTGCTGGTGCGCCACGGTCATCCCGCCGTCGCCGAGGCGTTCCTGGCCACCCGGCTGGGCGGTGCAGTGGGGCGGCGCGTTCGGAACCCTGCCCACCGGGCTGGATCTCGCGCCGATCCTGGAACGTGCGATGGTCAAGGGGTCCGGACGCGACGCGATGACCACGCGATCAGGCCGGTCGATTTCGACAACCTGAAGACGATGACCTACGAGGTCACCGATCGGGTTGCGCGCATCACCTTCAACCGGCCCGAGAAGGGCAACGCGATCGTCGCCGACACGCCGCTGGAGCTGTCCGCGCTCGTCGAGCGCGCCGACCTCGACCCGAACGTGCACGTGATCCTGGTTTCCGGTCGCGGCGAAGGCTTCTGCGCCGGTTTCGATCTCAGCGCCTACGCGGAGGGCTCCTCGTCGGCGGGCGGCGGCAGCCCGTACGCGGACACCGTGCTGTCCGGCAAGACGCAGGCCGATCAACCATCTGCCGGATCAGCCGTGGGATCCGATGATCGACTACCAGATGATGAGCCGGTTCGTCCGCGGCTTCTCCAGCCTGTTGCATGCCGACAAGCCGACGGTGGTCAAGATCCACGGCTACTGCGTGGCCGGCGGCACCGACATCGCGCTGCACGCCGATCAGGTGATCGCCGCGGCCGACGCCAAGATCGGCTATCCGCCCACCCGGGTGTGGGGCGTGCCCGCCGCGGGCATGTGGGCGCATCGGCTCGGCGATCAGCGCGCCAAACGCCTTCTGCTGACCGGTGATTCGCATCACCGGCGCGCAGGCCGCCGAATGGGGGCTCGCGGTCGAGGCGCCCGATCCGGAGGACCTCGACGAGCGCACCGAGCGGCTGGTCGAGCGCATCGCCGCCGTGCCCGTCAACCAGCTCATCATGGTCAAGCTCGCGATGAACTCCGCGCTGCTCAACCAGGGCGTGGCCAACAGCGCGATGATCTCGACGGTGTTCGACGGCGTCGCCCGGCACACCCCGGAGGGTCACGCGTTCGTCGCGCAATCCCGCGAGCACGGTTTCCGCGAGGCCGTCCGCCAGCGTGACGAGCCGTTCGGCGATCACGGCCGGAAGGCCTCCGGGGTCTAGGCGATGCCCAGACGCTTGCCGCGGATGACGGCCCGCTCGGTCGTGCTGAGCGTGCTGCTCGGCGCGCATCCGGCCTGGGCCACCGCGAGCGAACTCATCAGGCTCACAGCCGATTTCGACATCAGAGAGCCGACGGTGCGGGTGGCGCTGACCCGGATGGTGAGCGCGGGTGACCTGGTGCGGTCGGAGGACGGCTACCGGCTGTCCGACCGGCTGCTGGCCCGGCAGCGGCGCCAGGACGACGCGATCAACCCCCGGCTGCGCAAGTGGGACGGCGCATGGACGACGCTGGTGATCACCAGCGTCGGCACCGACGCCCGCACCCGCGCGGCGCTGCGAACCACCCTGCAGGACAACCGGTTCGGTGAGCTGCGCGAAGGCGTGTGGCTGCGGCCCGACAACCTCGACACCGTGCTGCCGGCCGAGGTGCTGCAACGCGGTCGCGGATGCTGCGCACCCGCGACGACGACCCCGCGCGATCTCGCCGCCCGGCTGTGGGACCTGCCGGGTTGGGCTCGCGCCGGGCATCGACCTGCTCGACGAAATGACCTCGGCCGCTGACGTTCCCGCGCGGTTCGTCACCGCCGCCGCGATGGTTCGGCACCTGCTCACCGACCCGGTGCTGCCCGACGAACTGCTGCCCGACGACTGGCCCGGCGCGGCTTGCGCGAGGCGTACAACGAACTTCGCCGCGGAACTGATCGTCGCGGCGCGAACGACCGAACTGATGGAGGCGACATGAGCGGCGGCGGTGCGGGTCGAGAAGAACGGGCCGGTGACGACGGTGATCATGAACCGGCCCGAGGCGCGCAACGCCGTCAACGGGCCCGCGGCCGCCGGGCTGTACGCCGCGTTCGACGAGTTCGACAAGGACGACTCCGCCGTCGGTCGCGGTGCTGTGGGGCGACAACGGAACATTCTGTGCGGGAGCCGATCTCAAGGCGTTCGGCACGCCGGACGCCAATCCCGTGCACCGCAGCGGTCCCGGACCGATGGGCCCGAGCCGGATGGTGTTGTCCAAGCCGGTGATCGCGCGCGGTCAGCGGTCACGCCGTCGCGGGTGGTCTCGAGCTGGCGCTGTGGTGCGACATGCGGGTGGTCGAGGAGGACGCCGTCATGGGCGTGTTCTGCCGCCGCTGGGGCGTGCCGCTGATCGACGGCGGCACCGTGCGGCTGCCGCGGCTGATCGGGCACAGCCGCGCGATGGACCTGATCCTCACCGGCCGCGCTGTCGAGGCCGACGAGGCGTACGCGATCGGACTGGCCAACCGGGTGGTGCCGAAAGGCGAAGCGCGCCAGCGGGCCGAGGAGCTTGCGGCCGAACTCGCGGCGCTGCCTCAGCAGTGCATGCGCGCCGATCGCCTGTCGATGCTCCACCAGTGGGGGATGCCGGAAGCCGACGGCGATGGACTTCGAGTTCGGCAGCATGTCGCGCGTGGCCGCCGAATCACTGGAAGGCGCCGCGCGGTTCGCGGCGGGCGCGGGCAGGCACGGCGCGAAGCGCCTAGGAGCTAGCCCTTGCTGATCTTGTTGTTCGAGCCGGTGTCGTTGACCTTCGGTTCGCCGTCCTTGTAGGTCACGGTGTTGTTCAGGCCGACGACACTGATCTCTTTGTCGATGCGGTCGAAGGTGACCTTGTTGTCGGCGCCGCCGATGTTCACGTTGGCGCAGGTGCCCTTGACGGTCAGCGTGTTGTTGGACCCGCCGATGTTGAGCGACTTGCCGTCCGCGCAATCGATGTCGGCGGTGGTGCCGAACGACCCGTAGTTGATCGTGTTGCCGACCTCGACCTGCGCGCCCGATGTGCCCGCCGTCGCGGTCGGTGTCTTGGTGTCGGAGCTCTCCGAGCCGCAGCCGGCGAGCACCATAGCGGCGGCAGCGACGGCGACCGCGAAGGCGGAGGCGCGCCTGCATACGCGGCCAGCCGGTTGATGTTGTTCGTCATGCCCAGTTCGCGGCCGCGATCCCAGATGTTCGGCGCACCGTTCTTGTAGAGGACGGTCTGATCCCAGCCGTACACCGTGACGTCGTTGATGACGTTGTCGGCGACGACGATGTTCCCGTTGCCCTGGACGGTCACCGCCCAGCAGGTTCCCAGCGCGGTGATCTGGTTGCCGCCGCCGTTCACCAGCAGTGTGCGGTTGTTGCAGTCGATCGTCTGGACGATGCCGCTACCGTGAATGTGGGTATCGCCCTGGACGTCGTGCACCGACGACAACGTTGTCGGCGCATTGACGCAAGTACGGGTTGCAGACCGCCGGGCCCGGTTGCGCATGTGCGCCAGGAACTCCGACCGCCATCGCTAGCGGGCAGGGCAATGGCACATGCCGCCAGCGACCGGGCCACAACAGTGCACATCATGGGGGAGAGAGTACGTGCCTCGCGCCCAGGTGATGGCAGGGTTCGTCCAAGTCGCTATTCGCGAGGGTGCTGGGTAGCGTGTCATGTGCGATGCGTTGGCGTGTCAATCCGGTTGCTGTCGCGGCGGTCACAGCGGCGGCGATCGTTGCAGGATGTTCTTCGACCGTCAGCGGTACCGCGCGACGGGCGCATCCCGGCGTACCCGATCCCAACCGCAGCTACGGCTATGTCGATGATCGCTGCGGACTGCTGCTCGACGGCTCCGTCCAGGAGACGCTGGGCGCCGACCACGTCGGTTCGGCCCTACAGCGGCGCCGTCTGCCAGTACGTGCTGACGCGGCGGTCGACACGCACGATCGACGTGACCTTCTCCTGGTTCGAGACCGGCAGCCTGGACCGCGAGCGGGCGCTGGCCGCCGAGCGGGGCGCGACGATCACCGACACCGAACGTCGAACGGCACGAGGCGTTCCTGGCGCGGCGTGACACCACCGGCGCGGCCTGCTCGGCCACCGCTGCGGCCGGCACCGGCGTGCTGAGTTGGTGGGTGCAGTTTCGCGGCAAGTCCACCGGCGGCGACCCGTGCCAGGACGCCGAGAAACTGCTGTCCGCCACCCTGCGGTCGGACCTGTGATGATGCCTGCCGAGGAGCGTGTCTTTCCGCGCTGTTGCCGCGGCGGCGGTGTCGGTGCTGCTCGCCGGGTGCGGGTCGTCGGGCGAGACTGCGCCGCGCCGACGATCCCGACGGCGCCCGCGTCGGCCGACGGCTTCCGCAGCGGCGACTGCAACGGCATCACCGATCACGGACATCACCGCGGCGGCCGGGTTCCGGCGATGTTCACGAGGGCCGTCGTCAGCGACGCCGGCTGCTTCTGGCAGGAGAACACCGTGTTCGGCACCGTCGGCGCGGGCATGGGGATCTCGACGTGGTGGTATCGCGGCAGCGACATGGACACCGAGCGGACGCTGGAACAGCAGGCCGGCCGCACGCTCACCGAACTGTCGCTCGACGGCAACAAGGGTTTCAAGGCCTATGACGGCAACGCCTGCAGCATCTACGTGGCCAAGGGCGGCGACGTCATCACCTGGTCGATCCAGACGATGAACCCCGCGACGCTGCCCGACCTGTGCTCGATCACCGAGCAACTCGCCCAGCTCAGTCAAGAGCGGGTCAACTGACGTGAAACCGAGCAGGAAAAACTAGAGGTGTTAGTTTTGCGCTGACCCCATTGCGGGTTTTCGACCCACGATCCGAGGGGAGGCGCACATGGCAGCACAGCCGGAGTCGACGCCTTCCGGAGGCGCCGGCAGGCCACCGCGGGCCGGCGACCGGCGCGGCTGAGCCGCGACTCGATCGTCAACGCGGCGCTGACATTCCTGGACCGCGAGGGCTGGGACGCGCTGACCATCAACGCGCTGGCCACCCAGCTCGGCACCAAGGGCCCGTCGCTGTACAACCACGTGCACAGCCTCGATGACCTGCGGCGCACCGTGCGGATGCGGGTGGTCGGCGACATCATCGACATGCTCAACACCGTGGGCCAGGGCCGCACCCGCGACGATGCGGTGATGGCGATGGCCAGTGCCTACCGCAGCTATGCCCACCACCATCCCGGCCGCTATTCGGCGTTCACCCGGATGCCGCTCGGCGGCGACGACCCCGAGTTCACCGAGGCCACCCGGGCGGCCGCCGCTCCGGTGATCTAGGTGCTGGCGTCCTACGGACTCGACGGCGAGAACGCGTTCTATGCCGCGCTGGAGTTCTGGTCGGCGATGCACGGTTTCGTGCTGCTGGAGATGACCGGCGCGATGAACGGGATCGACACCGACGCGGTGTACACCGACATGGTGATGCGGCTGGCCACCGGGATGGAACGGCGATGAGCGCTCGCGGTCACGTGAATGGCGGAGCCGCACGTTAGCTTGCCCCCGCAAAGGCTGCGAACTCTTCTACTATCGTGTGAACTGTCGCTGACAATGGTCTTTCGGCAGGAGAGCGCATGGGCATCGGACGGTTGGCTACCGCCGGTCTCATAGCTGTCGGCTTGTTTGGGGGGTGCTCGTCGAGCAGCCAGACACCGAGCCCCTCTGCGAGCGAAGAGCCGAAACCCGAACTGGATGGCACCTACCACGTCGAGATCGACGGTCAACGGACGCTGCGGGACGGCGCGCCCAGTCCTGACCAATCGACCTCCCTGCAGTGGGCGTTCCGGTCCGACTGCGGGTCCAGCGCGTGTATCGCCGTCGCCGTGCCGGTGAACGACGAGACGCCGCCAAAGACCGGGGAACCGTCGATCTGGGACTACGTGGACGGCGCGTGGGTCAGGACCGTAACCGGCCGACTCGACTGTGGCGGCACGCCGGCTCCGACGCTCGAGACGTGGTCGCTGCGGCCAGGCGACGGCGGCGCGCTCACCGGCACCCGCTACTTGGCATTCTTCGGAGGGGGCTGCGCCTCGGTCCTCGAGCAGTTCGTCACCGTCGACCGCACCGGCGGCGTCGGTCCGGCGGTCGCAATACCCGACCCGGCGACCCAGCCGCCGCTGAAACTCTCTGCGGGAGCGGGGTTGTGGGGCCGCTACAACAAGATCCAGAAACAGCCGGGTCAGCCGCCGGTCCCCGTCATCGAATTGGACGTGACGACGAACTGCATACGCAACACCGAACATTGCCTGACCTACACGACCTATGAGCCGCCGGACAAACCCCGCCGGGTAAGCGCCTATGAGCTGCTCGACGGCCGCTGGGCCTCAGCGGTGCCCTACAACGTGACCTGTCCGGACGGGTCAGCGGTGCGGATCACCGTCGAGACCGAGTGGCCGCTGCCGGCGCAGCCCGCCAATCCGATCCCGAGGCTCGTGGGCACCCAGCGCGACGTCTACGCTGAACCCTGCGTGAAATCTGTCGAATCCCAGCTGGTCCTGGAGCGGATCGGCGACTGATTCGGCAGGTGTGGCGGCGGCTCGCACGCGCTTTGACCTGCGCCGCCGTAGCCAGGTATTGTGGACGATCGTGCCTGGCAGATAAGGCGCATTGCGGACTGGACTTCGGAAAAGTCAGCGAAGCATGCCTGCACGCCGGGCCAATTCGCATGTCAACTACGCCTAGAGAATTCTGGCGCGAGCGCGTGCGACACACCCGGTCGCGGGGTAAGCGAGCGGGACATAACTGCAGTACAGAGACTTAAAACTAGAGAAGCAACACAGGAAGCCGGTAGATGCCAACCATTCAGCAGCTGGTCCGCAAGGGTCGCCGCGACAAGATCGCCAAGGTCAAGACCGCGGCCCTCAAGGGCAGCCCGCAGCGCCGCGGCGTGTGCACCCGCGTGTACACCACCACCCCGAAGAAGCCGAACTCGGCGCTTCGCAAGGTCGCGCGCGTCAAGCTGACGAGCCAGGTTGAGGTCACCGCCTACATCCCGGGCGAGGGCCACAACCTGCAGGAGCACTCGATGGTGCTGGTGCGCGGCGGTCGTGTGAAGGACCTGCCCGGTGTGCGCTACAAGATCATCCGCGGCTCGCTGGACACCCAGGGTGTGAAGGCCCGCAAGCAGGCGCGCAGCAAGTACGGCGCCAAGAAGGAGAAGAGCTGATGCCGCGCAAGGGACCCGCGCCTAAGCGTCCGTTGGTCAACGATCCGGTCTACGGTTCGCAGCTGGTCACCCAGCTGGTCAACAAGGTCCTGCTGGACGGGAAGAAATCGCTGGCCGAACGCATTGTTTATGGTGCGCTCGAACAGGCCCGCGACAAGACCGGCACCGATCCGGTGGTCACCCTCAAGCGCGCTCTCGACAACGTCAAGCCCGCACTCGAGGTCCGCAGCCGCCGCGTCGGTGGTGCGACCTACCAGGTTCCCGTCGAGGTCCGTCCCGAGCGGTCCACCACGCTGGCCCTGCGCTGGCTGGTCAGTTCTCGAAGGCACGCCGCGAGAAGACCATGGTCGAGCGCCTGGCGAACGAGATCCTCGACGCCAGCAATGGCCTGGGTGCCGCCGTCAAGCGACGTGAGGACACCCACAAGATGGCCGAGGCAAACCGCGCCTTCGCGCACTACCGCTGGTGACTTAGCCACCCGCGGCAGAGCTGCCGGGGTGCTGGCGAGTCAAGGCTGACAACAGCAACTATCAAGCGAAAGAGAAGACTTCTGTGGCACAGAAGGACGTGCTGACCGACCTGACCAAGGTCCGCAACATCGGCATCATGGCGCACATCGATGCCGGTAAGACGACGACGACCGAGCGCATCCTCTACTACACCGGTATCAGCTACAAGATCGGTGAGGTGCACGACGGCGCCGCCACCATGGACTGGATGGAGCAGGAGCAGGAGCGGGGGATCACCATCACCTCCGCCGCTACCACCTGCTTCTGGAACGACAACCAGATCAACATCATCGACACCCCGGGCCACGTCGACTTCACCGTCGAGGTGGAGCGCAGCCTGCGCGTGCTCGACGGTGCCGTTGCCGTGTTCGACGGCAAGGAAGGCGTCGAGCCGCAGTCCGAGCAGGTCTGGCGCCAGGCCGACAAGTACGACGTCCCGCGCATCTGCTTCGTCAACAAGATGGACAAGATCGGCGCGGACTTCTACTTCTCCGTGAAGACGATGGAGGACCGCCTCGGCGCCAACGTCATCCCGATCCAGCTGCCGATCGGCTCCGAGGGCGACTTCGAGGGCGTCGTCGACCTGGTCGAGATGAACGCCAAGGTGTGGCGCGGCGAGACCAAGCTCGGTGAGACCTACGAGACCATCGACATCCCCGCCGACCTGCCAGAGAAGGCCGACGAGTACCGCACCAAGCTGCTCGAGGCCGTCGCCGAGACCGACGAGGCGCTGCTGGAGAAGTACTTCGGCGGCGAGGAGCTGTCGGTCGAGGAGATCAAGGGTGCGCTGCGCAAGCTGACCATCAACTCCGAGGCCTACCTGGTGCTGTGCGGCAGCGCGTTCAAGAACAAGGGCGTGCAGCCCATGCTCGACGCGGTGATCGACTACCTGCCGTCGCCGCTGGACGTCCCGCCTGCCGTCGGCCATGCGCCCGGCAAGGAGGACGAGGAGATCATCCGCAAGCCGTCCACCGACGAGCCGTTCTCCGCGCTGGCGTTCAAGGTCGCCACGCACCCGTTCTTCGGCAAGCTGACCTACGTCCGGGTGTACTCGGGCAAGGTCGACTCCGGCGCGCAGGTCATCAACGCCACCAAGGGCAAGAAGGAGCGGCTGGGCAAGCTGTTCCAGATGCACTCCAACAAGGAGAACCCGGTGGAGACGGCGTCGGCGGGCCACATCTACGCGGTGATCGGCCTCAAGGACACCACCACCGGTGACACCCTGAGCGATCCGCAACCAGCAGGTCGTGCTGGAGTCGATGACGTTCCCCGATCCCGTGATCGAGGTGGCCATCGAGCCCAAGACCAAGAGCGACCAGGAGAAGCTGGGCACCGCGATCCAGAAGCTGGCCGAGGAGGATCCGACCTTCAAGGTGCACCTGGATCAGGAGACCGGCCAGACCGTCATCGGCGGCATGGGCGAGCTTCACCTCGACATCCTCGTCGACCGCATGAAGCGCGAGTTCAAGGTCGAGGCCAACGTCGGCAAGCCGCAGGTGGCCTACAAGGAGACCATCAAGCGCACGGTCGACAAGGTCGAGTTCACCCACAAGAAGCAGACGGGTGGCTCCGGCCAGTTCGCGAAGGTGCTCATCTCCATCGAGCCGTTCACCGGCGAGGACGGTGCCACCTACGAGTTCGAGAACAAGGTCACCGGTGGCCGCATCCCGCGCGAGTACATCCCGTCGGTCGACGCCGGTGCGCAGGACGCCATGCAGTACGGCGTGCTGGCCGGCTACCCGCTGGTGAACCTGAAGGTCACGCTGCTCGACGGTGCCTACCACGAGGTCGACTCGTCGGAAATGGCATTCAAGGTCGCCGGCTCCCAGGCGCTGAAAAAGGCTGCCGCACAGGCGCAGCCGGTCATCCTGGAGCCGATCATGGCCGTCGAGGTCACCACGCCCGAGGACTACATGGGTGACGTGATCGGCGACCTGAACTCCCGCCGTGGTCAGATCCAGGCCATGGAGGAGCGGGCCGGTGCACGCGTCGTCAAGGCGCATGTGCCGCTGTCGGAGATGTTCGGCTATGTCGGAGACCTACGGTCGAAGACCCAGGGCCGGGCGAACTACTCCATGGTGTTCGACTCGTACGCCGAGGTTCCGGCCAACGTGTCGAAGGAAATCATCGCGAAGGCAACCGGGCAATAGCCCCGGTTGCTTTGCGGGGACCAACAACTGCAAAGATCAACACTGCTTTACAAGAAGCACCAACACAGTCCAGGAGGACATCACAGTGGCGAAGGCGAAGTTCGAGCGGACGAAGCCGCACGTCAACATCGGGACCATTGGTCACGTTGACCACGGCAAGACCACGCTGACTGCAGCAATCACCAAGGTTCTGCACGACAAGTATCCCGATTTGAATGAGTCGCGCGCGTTCGACCAGATCGACAATGCGCCTGAAGAGCGTCAGCGCGGCATCACGATCAACATCTCCCACGTGGAGTACCAGACCGAGAAGCGTCACTACGCGCACGTCGACGCCCCCGGCCACGCCGACTACATCAAGAACATGATCACCGGCGCCGCACAGATGGACGGTGCGATCCTGGTGGTCGCGGCCACTGACGGCCCGATGCCGCAGACCCGCGAGCACGTGCTGCTGGCCCGCCAGGTCGGTGTGCCCTACATCCTGGTCGCGCTGAACAAGGCCGACGCCGTCGATGACGAGGAGCTGCTCGAGCTCGTCGAGCTCGAGGTCCGCGAGCTGCTGGCCGCCCAGGAGTTCGACGAGGACGCCCCGGTCATCAAGGTCTCGGCGCTCAAGGCGCTCGAGGGCGACGAGAAGTGGGTCGAGTCGATCGTCGAGCTGATGGACGCCGTCGACGAGTCGATCCCGGATCCGGTCCGCGAGACCGACAAGCCGTTCCTGATGCCCGTCGAGGACGTCTTCACGATCACCGGCCGCGGCACCGTGGTCACCGGTCGTGTGGAGCGCGGCGTCGTCAACGTGAACGAGGAAGTCGAGATCGTCGGCATCCGCCCGGACACCACCAAGACCACGGTCACCGGTGTCGAGATGTTCCGCAAGCTGCTCGACCAGGGCCAGGCCGGTGACAACGTCGGTCTGCTGCTGCGCGGCATCAAGCGCGAGGACGTCGAGCGCGGTCAGGTCGTCGTGAAGCCCGGCACCACCACGCCGCACACCGAGTTCGAGGGCCAGGTCTACATCCTGTCCAAGGACGAGGGCGGCAGGCACACGCCGTTCTTCAACAACTACCGTCCGCAGTTCTACTTCCGCACCACCGACGTGACCGGTGTGGTGACGCTGCCGGAGGGCACCGAGATGGTGATGCCCGGTGACAACACCGACATCTCGGTGAAGCTGATCCAGCCCGTCGCCATGGACGAGGGTCTGCGGTTCGCGATCCGCGAGGGTGGCCGTACCGTCGGCGCCGGCCGGGTCACCAAGATCATCAAGTGATCGTCTGAAGTACCGCGAAGCGGCGCTCACCCGACGAGGTGGGCGCCGTTTTCGTTTCGTCCCGCAGCGGTGTAACAGCGCTCGGCGCGCTCACGGGACGATTATACATCGCGTATCCCCTGGTCGGGGCAAAGAAGGGTTGGGGTTTCATGTTCGGACGCATTTCCGCGCTGACCAGCGCCGCCGCCGTCGTGGCAGGCAGCTCTCGCCGGTCTCTCAGCGGGTGTCGCGCAAGCGCAGACGACCTGCCCGGACGTCCATTGGATCGGTGCCGCAGGCTCGGGTGAGCGGGTGCGATCCGACCGCGGACGGCGGAATGGGCCGGGTGGTCTACCAGTCCCTGAACGAGCTGTCGGCCAAGCTGCAGCAGGACGGCCGCACCATGACCGCCGAGGCGGTCGACTATCCCGCGGTGGCGGTGCCCGATCAAGACGGCGGCGTCGGCGAGTGGCTCGGCTTCATGGGCAGTGTCGACGACGGCACCGCCGCGCTGGGCAAGCAGTACGAGGCCTTCGTGGAGCAGTGCCCGACGTCCAAGGTCGTGCTCGCCGGTTATTCACAGGGTGCGATGGTGGTGCACCGCAATCTGGCCGCACTCGCAGGCAGCCCCAACCTGACCGCTGTGCTGCTGGTCGCCGACGGTGACCGCAGGCCCGACGATCCCACCCTCAACCTCGGCACGGCCAGCGGCATCCCCGAGCGCGGCAAGGGCGTCGCGCAGGATTGGCCGATCCTGGCGCATGCGCCTGCTCTGCTGCCGACCAGCTCTCGGCGCACGGACGATCAGCGTGTGCAATCTCAACGACGCTGTTTGCGATTACGACGAGGACGCCGATGACTCCACAGCGGCCTATGCCCGGCGCGTGAACGTCCACACCAGCTACGCCCGCACCGCCGGGCTGGACTGGACAGCGCCGCTGTACTTCCTTCTCGGTCCGGCACCCGCACCGGCGACCGTGTCGCCGATGACGCCGCCGACGGCCAACGAACTCGTCCAGACGGGCGGCTAAGACGGCGAGGGCGGCGCTCAATACGAGGGGTGGGCGCCGCTTTCGCTCGCCGGGCTGTGTGATCGCGAGGTCCACAGCACCACCGCACCGGCGGGCAGCAGCAGCGCTGCCAACACCCCGAGGATCGTGTCGATCGCACCCGAAAGCGACATCCCGCTGCGGGCAAGCACCTCCAGCATCGTCCCGGACACCGCGACGCCGACCCCGGCGAGCGTGACCAAGGCGGTCAGCGTGACGCCCGCGGCCTCGCCGGCCCGTTCGGGGCGGACGACGGCCTGAGTGGCGACCGTCGTGAACGCGTAAACCAACCCCAGGGTGAAGCCGCACGCCGTCAGCGCGGGCAGGTACACCGCCCAACTGCTGGCCGCCGCCAGCACCGCGAGCGAGACCGCGGCCAGAACACTCGTCACCCCCATCACCAGCACCGGCGGCCTGCTGGTCGCCAGGCGCCCCGACAGCGCGCCGCCCAGCGCGGCACCGGCCGACGGGCCAAGGAACGCCAGCCCCGCCATCAGCGGGTCGAGCCCGCGCACCTGCTGCAGATACACCGTCGACAGGAAGATCGCCGCGGCGTACGCGATGTTCGCGATGGTGCCCGCGATGACCAATACCGTGAAACGCGCGTTGCGGACCAGCGACAGATCCACGAGTGGCCATCGCACGCGGTTCTCGACGGCGACGAACAACGCGAGCATGACGAGCGCAGCCGACGAAGGCGACGAACCGTCGATGCCGACGACCATCCCCAGCTCGGCGCTCGGTCAAATGCCAACGTGAACAACCCGATTCCGAAGGTGACGAGCGCCAGCCCGGTGACGTCGATGCGACGCGGCACGGTTTCGTCCGACGACTCGGTGATGCTTCTTGCGCCAATCGCGAGTGAGACCAGCGTCAGCGGGACGTTCAACCAGAAGATCCACCGCCACCCGACCGTGTCCGTGAGCAGGCCACCGATCAACGGACCCGCCGCATTGCCCAATCCGGCTATGCCGTAAGCCAACCCGATCGCATGGCTGGCCCGCACCGGCCGGGAAGGCATTCGTCAGCACACTCACAGACACCGGGAAGATCAGCGCCGCACCGAGTCCCTGGAGTGCGCGAGAGGCGATGATCAGGCTCGCCGACGGGGCGACGGCACACAGCACCGAGGCCACGCCGAACAACGCCACGCCCGCCAGCAGGGCGCGACGGCGGCCGAAGATGTCGCCGATGCGGCCCGCCGGAACCATGAAGGCGCCCAGCGCAAGCATGTAAACGCTGATCACCCATTGCAGGTCGACTGCGGTGCTGTGCAGCTCTGACGCCATCCGTGGCAACGCGAGGTTCATCGCGAAGTAGTCGATCTGCACGCAGAACAGCGCCATCGAGACGGCCGCCAGGATCCACCTGTTACGGACGTTGTCGCTGGCCGACCTCACCGCCCGACGATACGGCTCACAACCGCCGGTTTGGCGCTAATCTGACACGCGAAGCGCTTGCAAACGACGGGAGCATCGCCGATGGCAACGTTCTGGCGGTATGTCCGCAGTCCAATTGTTTGTCCTGCTGTGCGGAATCGTCGGTCCGATCTTCCTGGTCATCTACTTCGCATCCGGGGCCGGATCCGGCTGATGAAGTGGATGTTCTGGGCGGGCTTGCTGATCACCGCCGCCGACGTGCTGATCGCCCTGGCCATCACGGGCTTCGGCGCAAAGTCGGCGGCCAAGACCGCAGGCGCTCGAACAGACCGGCGTGCTTGGCGCTGGCCCAGGTCGTCGGCATCCACGAGACCGGGACGCGGATCAACGAGCAGCCGCTGGTGAAGATCGATCTGCAGATCTCCGGACCGGGCATCGCGCCCGTTCGCCAGCCAGGACCGGGTGATCGCATCGATCACCCGGTTGCCGATGATCACCAACCGCAAGCTGGTCGCACTGGTCGACCCGGCCACCAATGAGTATCAAATCGATTGGGAGCGAAGCGGTTTGGTCAGTGGCATGATGCCCGCGACCTTCACCATCGCCGAGGACAACAAGACCTACGACCTGACCGGCCAGACCGGTCCGCTGATGGAGATCCTGCAGATCCTCAAGGCCAACGGCATCGGCATGAACAACATGATCGATCTGCGCATCGAACCCCGCAGCCCGCCAGCAGGTGCAGGCGGTGGTGCGTCGCGCCGCCGCGGCACAGCAGGCACCGGCGGCCGCACCGGCGCGGCGCCTACCCGCCGCCGGCGCGTACATGGCGCCGCCGATGCCCGCACCCCCCGAACCGTCTACCGCGCAGCGCCTGCAGGAACTGGAGACCCTGCGCGCCACCGGGTCGATCTCCGACGCCGAGTACACCGCCAAGCGCCAGCAGATCATCGCGGACTTGTAGCGAGCTCTGACTCGTCCGGTCTTGGGGCTCATGGATGCGGCGCAGGCCGAGTGGTTCCTCGGCTCAAGTCGATCTGCTTGGAGTAGGCGTGCTTTCCGGCGGGTCAGCCGCTGCAACCACCACGCCAGAGGGAATGGTGATGATCGAGAGTGGCCAGCGTCAATACGGTCATCGAGCCCGTGAATGGGCCGCCATCCCAGGACGAACTCCATCGTCGCCCACATCACGATGACGTGCAGTAGAAAGACTTCGTAGGAGATCTCTCCCGAGCCACACGGCCGGTCTGCTGCTCGTCAGTCGCGGCGTACCAGCCCGCATCGCCGAGTGCCGCCGGCGCGACGACCAGGATCGCGATCACCGCGTAGAGCACGATGCTTCAACACAGGCTGCCACCACGTCGGCGTGATCGGTCGGCGCGCCCGCGATCGGGGTCGACACGATGAAGAAGCAGATCGAGCGCGACTGGAATTGCGACAAATGCATAACAACGGACACCCATCGCCCGCAGCACCGCGAGCATCATTCCCCCGATAAACCACGCCGAGGTTTGCGGGCAACCACATGCCTGCCGCGCTCGAGAACCAGTCGGTGATGTGTTGCAGGAGTAAGCCAAGTCGGGCTGATGGCAGCCAGCACGCCGAGGCCGACGAGCAGCAGAATGGGTCGCCAGCGACGTCGGCAAAGTACGGTCACCAATCCGTAGACGAGCAGGGGAAGCGCCACGTAGAACGCGACTTCCGTTGCCAGACTCCATGTTTGAGTGAGCCCCTGATGGAGATAGGACAGCGATGTAATCGCTCGGTGTATGTCTGGGTCAAGGTCAGGTAGCGCAACAATCCGATCCAGGTGTGGCCGGGGTTGGGATCGACTGGGTGGAGCTGATAGACGAGATACACGATCACCACGGTCACCAGGTACGCCGGCATTATTCGCCGTGTCCTCGACGCCTGAGATAGCGACCTGGCTCAGGCCATGCCGCAGCCGGTGGCTGCCGCGGTCACCCAGGGCGTGAACAGCAGAAAGCCGGACAGCACGAAGAAAATCGTCACGCCGATCTCCCAGCGCGAGAAGAGTATGCCCAGGTAGCTGCTGTCCTCTGCGCCGGTGCCATACGCCGCATGTGTGCCGACGACCAGCAGGGCCGCCACGCCGCGCAGCCCGGTGAGCGAATCCAGCCGCCGGCCGGGCGGCGGCGGCCGCCCCGGCTTCGGGCAGCGTGAATCGACCGAGGTCGAAGTCCACGCGGGGGGCAGGCACAGCACAGCGCCGAAGCTTAGCGTTTATAACTAAATGTGGTCCTTAAAGATTCGCGTCAGGACCGAAAATTTGGCGCGTTGCTGAGCTATCGTCTCAGAGGGAAGTCCTTGATACCCGGGCGCCGGCGTCGGAGGCGATCATGGCGAAGACTGAAGCGCCTGCCGAATTGCCTCCCGGGCAGACCAACGACACCGTCAGCCTTCCGACGCTGACCGCGATGGTGGTCGGCTCCATGATCGGCTCCGGCGTCTTCCTGCTGCCGCGCCGGTTCGGCGCCGAGACCGGCGTGCTCGGTGCGATCATCGCGTGGACCATCGCCGGCGCCGGAATGCTGATGCTGGCCTTCGTCTTTCAGCGTCTCGCGACCCGCAAGCCCGACCTCGATGCGGGCATCTTCGCCTACGCCAAGGCGGGATTCGGAGATTACGTCGGCTTCAATTCGGCGATCGGGTACTGGGCGTCGGCCTGCGCTGGCAACACCTCCTACTGGGTGCTGATCACAGCGACGATGAGTGCGGTGGTGCCCGCGTTCGGCGCGGGTGACACCGTGCTCGCGGTGATTGTGTCCGCGATCGGTGTCTGGCTGTTCGTCTTCCTCGTCCTGCGCGGTGTCAAGGACGCGGCGGTGATCAACTACATCGTCACGATCGCCAAGGTCGTGCCCGATCCTGGTCTTCATCGTGATCGCGGCCATCGCGTTCCAGGCCGATGTCTTCGCCGACAACTTCTGGGGCGGCGGCGACTTACTCGTTCTCGTCGTTGTGGGACCAGGCCACAGGGCACGATGCTGATCACCGTCTTCGTGTTCCTTGGCATCGAGGGTGCCAGCGTCTACTCGCGGATGGCGCGCAGGCGCGAGGACGTCGGCCGCGCCACGGTCATCGGATTCCTCAGTGTGCTCAGTGTTTTCGCGCTCGTGACGATGGTGTCGTACGGTGTCATGCCCCAGGGCGAGCTCGCCGGCGTCGAGCCAGCCGTCCATGGCGGCGGTGCTGGAATCCGTTGTCGGGCCTTGGGGTTCGATCTTCATTCGTGTCGGCGTCATCGTTTCGGTGCTCGGCGCCTACCTGGCTTGGACATTGATGGCCGCCGAGGTCCTCTACATTCCGGCGACCACCGACGACATGCCGAGATTCCTGGCGCGCACCAACCGTCACGGCGCTCCCGATGCCCGCTTTGATCATGGCCGCCGGGCTGATCTCACTGCTGCTCGTCGCGCTGCTGTTCGCCGCCGACGCGCTGGATTTCATGCTCGACCTGACCGCAGCGCTGTCTCTGATTCCCTACCTCCTCGCGGCGGCGTACGCGCTGAAGTTGACGGCGACCCGCGAGACCTACGAGGACGGGCAACTCCGCGTCGGCAGACATGGTCATTGCCGCGCTGGCCACGGCCTACACGGTCTTCCTGATCTTCGCCGCGGGCTCCGGACAAGCTCCTTCTGTCGTGCATCCTCTACGCGCCGGCCGCCGCGCTCTACTTCAAAGCGCGGCGCGAACGCGGGCTGCGTGTCTTCCGCCCCGCCGAGGCGGTGCTGTTCGGGGTGATTCTCCTCGGCGCCGTCGCGGGTGTGGTGTCCTTGGCTACTGGGGCGATCGAAATCTAGCGCGCCCACGGCAGAGAGGAACTGAAGTGACGAATCCGTCCGCCGACTACGGCGTTCACTCCGAGGTCGGCAAGCTGCGCAAGGTGCTGGTGTGCTCGCCCGGCCTGGCGCACGAGCGGCTCACTCCGACCAACTGCGACGACCTGTTGTTCGACGATGTGCTGTGGGTGCAGAACGCCCGCCGTGACCACTTCGACTTCATCGACAAGATGCGCGAACGCGACGTCGAGGTCGTCGAGCTGCACGACGTTCTGAGCCGAGACGATGGAGCAACCCCGACGCCAAGGCGTGGCTGCTGGACCGCAAGATCGTCGCCGAACGAGGTCGGCCTCGGCCTGGTCGACGACACCCGCGGATTCCTGGACTCGTTGCAGCCGCGCCGGCTCGCCGAGCTGCTGATCGGCGGCATGTCGACCCGCGACCTGCCGCCGAACTGCAGTCGCGGCTACCGGGCGCTGGCGCGCGAAAGCAGCGGTGTCACCGAGTATCTGATGCCGCCGCTGCCCAACACCCTCTACACCCGCGACACCACCTGCTGGATCTACGGGGGCGTGACGCTCAATCCGTTGTTCTGGCCTGCGCGGCACGACGAGACGCTGTTGATGAAGGCGATCTATGAGTTCCATCCCGACTTCGTCGGCTCGCAGGTCTGGTGGGGTGACCCCGAGGAGTCCTGGGGGATGGCCACCATCGAGGGCGGCGACGTGCTGGTGCCCGGCAACGGTGTCGTCATCATCGGGATGAGCGAGCGCACATCGCGGCAGGCCATCACCCAGGTGGCCGCCAAGCTGTTCGCCGAGGGCGCGGCCACGCAGGTGATCGTCGCGGGCATGCCGAAGCTGCGGGCCGCCATGCACCTGGACACCGTCTTCACCTTCGCCGACCGCGACGTGGTGACGCATCTATCCCGACATCGTCGACGCCATGCAGACGTTCATGCTGCATCCCAGCGACGCCGACGCCGGCGTGGAGGTCGTGGAGGCGAACAAGCCGTTCGTCGAAGTGGTCGCCGGCGCGCTCGGGCTTGACGAGCTGCGGGTGGTGGAGACCGGCGGCACCGACTACGACTCGGAGCGCCAGCAGTGGGACAGCGGCAACAACCTCGTCGCCGTCGAGCCCGGCGTGGTGTTCGCCTACGACCGCAACACCCACACCAACACGCTGCTGCGCAGGGCCGGGCATCGAGGTCATCACCATCGTCGGCGCCGAACTGGGCCGCGGCCGCGGAGGCGGGCACTGCATGACCTGCCCGCTCATCCGCGACCCGGTCGACTGACTTCCACGGGCGACTAGAACACGTTCCAGTTCGGCTGTTAGCCTGGTCCGCAGCCTCGCGAAAGGAGCAGCGGTGACGGCAACAGGCGGACCCCTGGAAGGGCGAGTGGCATTCATTACCGGGGCCGCGCGCGGCCAGGGCCGGGCGCACGCGGTCCGGCTGGCCAACGACGGCGCCGACATCATCGCCATCGACATCTGCGAGCCCATCTCGGACACCATCACCTATCCGCTGGGCACGTCCGAGGAACTCGCCGAGACGGTGCGGGCGGTGGAGGCCACCGGTCGCAAGGTGCTGGCCCGCGAGGTGGACATCCGCGACCTGGCCGCCCTGCAGCAGGTGGTGGCCGACGGCGTCGAGCAGTTCGGCCGGCTGGACATCGTGGTGGCCAACGCGGGCGTGCTGAGCTGGGGCCGGATGTTCGAGATGTCCGAAGAGCAGTGGGACACCGTCATCGACGTGAACCTCAACGGCACCTGGCGCACGATCCGCGCGGCGGTGCCCGCGATGATCGAGGCGGGCAACGGCGGGTCGATCATCATCGTCAGCTCGTCGGCCGGACTGAAGGCCACGCCGGGCAACGGGCACTACTCGGCGTCCAAACACGGCCTGGTCGCGCTGACCAACGCGTTGGCGATCGAGGTGGGGGAGTTCGGGATCCGGGTCAACTCCATCCACCCGTACTCGATCGACACGCCGATGGTGGAGAAGGAGGCGATGATGGAGCTCTTCGGCAAGTACCCGAGCTTCATCCACAGCTTCTCGCCGATGCCGTACCACCCCGTCAACCACCAGGGCAAGAAGGGCCTGCAGGAATTCATGACGCCCGAAGAGGTTTCGGACGTCGTCGCCTGGCTGGCCGGTGACGGGTCGGCGACGATCTCGGGCAGCCAGATCGCCGTCGACCGCGGCACCGCGAAGTACTAGCCCGGCAGCACCAGCACCGGCACCGGGCTGTGCCGCATGATCTTCGTGCCGCGTGAGCCCAGGAACACCCGGGCGATTCACGCCTGCGGCGCGGACGTGCCGAGGGCCAGCAGCTCACCGTCCTGCCAGTCGGCGGCGTCGAGCGCCTCGTCCCAGCCGTTGCCCGTGACGACCTGCAAGCTCAACGTCGTCGCCGACGACGCCGTCGGCCTTCAACTTCGCCAACGTCTCTCGCGCCTGCGACGCCCACTGCTTCGAGGATCGAGTCCTCGGCATGCAGCCCGACCTCGGGCGGGTACATCGTGCGGCCGCGGACCGCGAAGGTGACCACCCGCATCGGGACGTCGAGCTCGTTCGGCGAGCGCCGCGACGCGCTCCACGACTTGGACGCGACTCCGGTGTGCCGGGATACGCACACGTGATCCGGGTCAGCCCGCCGGCTTTCGACCCGCGGTAGCCGCGGGGGCTGATCGCCAGCGGCACCGGCGAGGAGTGCAGCAGCCGGTCGGCGGTCGAGCCGACCACCACCTGGCCGAGCTTGCCGTCGGACGCCGAACCCAGCACCAGCACCTCGGCGTCGAGCTCTTCGACCGCCTCCAGCAGGCCGCCGGACGCCGAGCGGTGGGCGACCTTGTGAAAGTTGACGTCGAGCCCGTCGGCCATGCGGTCGATGCACCGCTGCGCTTCCTTGGCCGAGTCGGCGCGCCAATTGCTCGGCGTACTGGGCGTATTCGGCGTCGATCCGTGCAAGCGACGGCGTGATCCACGGCGTGGCACGACGGTGACGACGGTCAGCGAGGTCTTCAGCGTCTTCGCCGCTTCGACGGCCAGATGACAGCGCCGACCGGCCGCCCTTGCCGGCGAGGTAGCCGACGGCGACGGTCACGGCTGATTCCTTGCGGTGGGATCAGCACTTCGTCCTCGCGTTGGTGCCGCGGTGGGGATGAGGCCGTCACCGCCGTCAATGAGCGCGCTGTGGCGTCGGCTCCAGAGGAAGTAGAAGCCCAAGACCACGACCACCCAGATCCCGAACCAGATCCAGGTGTTCCGGCGGCAGGCCGTACAGGATCCATACGCAGGCGAGCGATGGACAGGATCGGGTGTCACCGGATAGCCGGGAACCTTGAAGCCGCGAGGCAGGTCGGGTTCGCGGCGGCGCAGGATGATCACGCCGATCGAGACCGTGATGAAGGCGACGAGTGTGCCGATCGACACCAGGTCCCACAGGTAGTCGATGGGGACGAAGCCGGCCAGGATGTCCCGTGATGACGGCCACGATGATCGTGTTGTTCACCGGTGTCATGCTGCGCGGGTTGACCTTGGCGAACATCGACGGAAGCAGTCCGTCGCGACCCATCGCGAACAGGATGCGGGTCTGGCCGTACATCACCACCAGCGTGACCGAGAAGATCGAGATCACCGCTCCGGCGGCGAGAATCGTGCTGGCCCAGGTCGAGCCGCCGAGAACGTTCTCCAGGATGACCGACAGCCCTGCCTCGGCCTGTTCTTCGGATCCGAACGCATCGGCTTCCTGCGTGCCCAGACCGGCGAACGCCACCAGGATGTAGATGGTGGTGACGGCGATCAGTGCGGCGATGATCGCGCGCGGCATGGTCCGCTGTGGATCCTTGACCTCGTCGCCGGCCGTGGAGACCGCGTCGAGTCCGATGAAGGTGAAGAAGATGGTGGCTGCACCGGCAGTGATTCCGGCAAAGCCCTTATCCCAGAACCCGGCGAAGTGGTCGGTGGTGAACGCGGTGAATGCGATGGCGACGAACAGCGCGAGCACGCCCAACTTGATGATCACCATGATCGTGTTGACCTTCGCGGACTCGCTGGCGCCGCGGATCAGCAGCAGCGCACACATCGACGATCAAGAACATGGCGGGCAGGTTGACGATGCCCGGAGTCTCACCCAACGGCGCCGCGGTCAGCGAATGCGGTATCTGAACCCCGAACAGATTGTCCAGCAGCTTGTTCAGATAGCCGCTCCAGCCGACGGCCGTCGCCGACATCGAGACGCCGTACTCGAGAAGCAGGCAGGCGGCCACGCCCATCGCGACGACCTCGCCCATCGTCGTGTAGGCGTAAGAGTAGGTCGAGCCGGAAACCGGAACGGCGGAGGCCATTTCCGCGTAACAGATGGCGGAGAGCCCGGCGGCGATGCCGGCGATCACGAACGAGATCAGCACCGCGGGTCCGGCCGTCGGTACCGCCTGCTGCAGCACGATGAAGATGCCGGTGCCGACGGTGGCGCCGACGCCGAACATCGTCAGCTGGAAGGTGCCGATACTTCGTTTCAGATGGTCGGAGGCGCCATGCGCGACCGGCGCACCGATCACGGGCCTGCGCCGCAGCATCTGGTCCTTGAGGCTGATCGATGGGGCGGTCATGGTGCCTCCTGTAGGGACTAGATTGAACTCCCGGTCAAGTGTGAACCCGTCTCGGTCAAAACGTCAGCGAACTGACCAATCGCCCAGTCGATCTCCTCGGCCGTGATGACCAGTGGAGGGGCGAATCGCAAGGTCGAACCGTGCGTGTCCTTGACCAGCACACCGCGTTCGGCCAGTTGGATGCTGATCTGCTTGCCGGTGCCCAGCGACGGGTCGATGTCGACGCCTGCCCACAGTCCCTTGCCGCGCACGGCGATGACACCGTGCCCGATCAGGGCGCGCAGGCGGGCGTGCAGGTGCTTCGCCGAGTTCGGTTGAGCGGGACTGGAATTCGCCGCGCTGCAGCATCGCCACGACGGTCGTGCCGATCGCGGCGCCAGCGGATTGCCGCCGAACGTCGAGCCGTGCTCGCCGGGGTGCAGCACGCCAAGGACGTCGCGGTCGGCCACCACCGCCGACAACGGAACCACGCCGCCGCCAAGCGCTTTGCCGAGCAGATAGATGTCGGGCACCACACCCCAGTGGTCGCAGGCGAACGTGCGACCGGTGCGCGCCAGTCCGGACTGGATCTCGTCGGCGATCATCAGCACGTTGCGCTCGGTGCACAGCGCGCGCACCCGCGGCAGGAAGTCGTCGGGCGGCACGATGATCCCGGCCTCGCCCTGGATCGGCTCGAGCAGCACCGCGACGGTGTTGTCGTCGATCGCGGCCGCCATCGCGTCGGCATCGCCGAACGGCACCGCGCGGAATCCCGGCGTGTACGGACCGAACCCGCGGCGCGCGGTCTCGTCGTCGGAGAAGCTGATGATCGTCGTCGTGCGGCCGTGGAAGTTGTTGTGCGCCACGACGATGTTGCTGACCTTGGAGCCGGCGGGCACGCCCTTGACGTCGGCGCCCCACTTGCGGGCGACCTTGATGCCGCTTTCGACGGCCTCGGCGCCGCTGTTCATCGGCAGCACCATGTCCTTGCCGCACAGTTCGGCCAGCGCCTCGCAGAACGGCCCGAGCCGGTCGGAGTGAAATGCCCGGCTGACCAGCGTCACGGCGTCCAGCTGCGCGTGCGCGGCGGCGATGATCTCCGGATTGCGGTGGCCGAAGTTGACCGCCGAGTAGGCCGCCAGGCAGTCGAGGTAGCGGCGGCCTTCCACGTCGGTGATCCAGGCGCCCTCGGCACTTGCCGCGACGACCGGCAGCGGAGAGTAGTTGTGCGCGACGTGGCGGTCGTCGAGGCGATCGCGGCGTCGGTTGCGGCCACGGTGTCCAGGATGGTCACGGATGTACCTCCAGCGTGCAGCATTTGATGGATCCGCCGCCCTTGAGCAGCTCGGACAGGTCGACACCGATGGGCCGGAACCCGGCATCGCGGAGTTGCATCGGCGAAGCCGGTGGCGGCTGCGGGCAGAACCACGTTGAGGCCGTCGGACACGGCGTTCAGGCCGAGCACGTAGGCGTCGGCGTCGGCAACCTCGATTGCGTCGGGGAACAGCTCGAGCAGTTTCGCTGCGGGCCTCGGCGCTGAAAGCGGGCGGGTAGTACGCGATCGTGGTGTCGTCGAGCACCGCGAGTGCGGTGTCGAGGTGGTAGAAGCGCGGGTCGACCAGTTCGAGGCTGACGACCGGCATGCCCACGATCGCGGAGATCTCGTCGTGCGCACGACGGTCGGTGCGAAAGCCGTAGCCCGCCAAGATGATCGAGCCGACGACCAGCAGGTCGCCCTGCCCCTCGTTGATGTGGCGCGTCTCAGCGGGTTGATAGCCGTGGCGCGTCATCCACTCGGCGTACGCGGCGGACTCGCCTGCGCGCTGCGGGTAGGCGAACCGGGCGACGACGGCCTTGCCGTTCACCAGCAAGCCGCCGTTGGCGGCATACACCATGTCCGGCAGGCCGGCGACGGGCTCGACCAACTCGACGGTGTGGCCGAGTTCCTTATAGGTCTGGCGCAAGGCTCTCCCACTGGCTGCAGCGCCACGTGGGTGTCAACCGGTCGTCGAGGTGTCCATCCACGGGTTGATCGCGTACTCGACGGCGAAGAAGGTCGGCGCCGTCATGGCGTAGTGGCGGATGGAGGACGTGCGCTGCACGTCGGTTGCGGCGACATCGGATACCGGCGCCGCGGAGGCGGCGACATCTGAGATCGTCATAAATACAACGATATGGCGGCATCTATTTTGCAATCAATCGCCGTTTGTTGCGTATTGATGGGTGCTTCATTGCGCCAGAGGTAGAATTACGACGATTTGTTGCGTGGAGGTGATCATGGACCGTCTGGACGAGACCGACGAGCGCATCCTGGCCGAACTCGCCAACGATGCGCGGGCCACCTATGCCGAGATCGGCGAGCGGGTGAACTTGTCGGCGCCCGCGGTCAAGCGGCGGGTCGATCGACTGCTCGACAGCGGCGTGATCCGTGGCTTCACCACCGTCGTCGACCGCAGCGCGCTCGGCTGGACGCACCGAGGCGTACGTGCAGGTGTTCCGCCACGGCACGATCGCGCCAGAACAGTTGCGCGCGGCGTGGATCGACATTCCCGAGGTCATCAGCGCGGCCACCGTCACCGGCACCGCCGACGCGATCCTGCATGTGCTCGCCCGGGACATGCGCCACCTGGAAGAGGCGCTGGAGCGGATCCGCTCGGCCGCCGACGTCGAGCGCAGCGAGAGCATCGTGGTGCTGACGAACATCATCGATCGGGAACGGGGCGGATGGCGTGCGGACAAATCGATGAGGCATCGTGTAAGAACTGCCCATGAGCTCCCGAAGGCGACGACGAGGGAGGATCGCAGCGAGGGACGAGCGAGTACCGGAGCGAGCGGAGTCGAGGCGTGAGCACTGCTGGGGGAATCGTCATCGTCGGGGGCGGCCTGGCCGCCGCCCGCACGGCCGAGCAGCTGCGCCGATCGGAGTACACCGGTCCGGTCACCATCGTCAGCGATGAGGACCATCTGCCCTACGACCGGCCGCCGCTGTCCAAGGAAGTGCTGCGCGCCGAGACCGACGACGTCACGCTCAAGCCCGCCGAGTTCTACGACGAGAACAACATCACCGTGCTGCTCGGCAACGGCGCCCGATCGGTGGACACCGCCGCGCAGACGTTGACGCTGGCCGACGGCAGCGAGCTGGCCTACGACGAGCTGATCATCGCGACCGGCCTGGTGCCCAAGCGCATTTCGTCGTTCCCCGATCTCGAGGGCATTCACGTCCTGCGGTCCTTCGACGAGAGTCTGGCGCTGCGCAAGGAGGCCGGCTCGGCAGCGACGCGCGGTCGTCGTCGGCGCGGGGTTCATCGGCTGCGAGGTGGCGGCCAGCCTGCGCGGGCTGGGCGTGGACGTCGTGCTCGTCGAACCGCAGCCATCCCCGCTGGCGTCGGTGCTCGGCGAGCAGATCGGCGAGCTGGTGGCCCGGCTGCACCGCGCCGAGGGTGTCGACGTGCGCTGCGGCGTCGGGGTGTCCGAGGTCAGCGGCGCCGACCGGGTCGAGAAGGTGGTCCTCGGCGACGGCACCGAGCTCGACGCCGACCTGGTCGTCGTCGGCATCGGCTCGCAGCCCGCCACCGACTGGCTCGACGGCAGCGGCATCGAGGTGGACAACGGCGTCGTCTGCGACAGCCACGGCCGCGCCAGCGCACCGCACGTGTGGGCGATCGGAGACGTGGCGTCCTGGCGCCACACCCTCGGACACCAAGTGCGCGTGGAACATTGGAGCAACGTCGCCGACCAGGCGCGGGCGCTGGTGCCCGCGATGCTCGGCCAGGACTTCGCCGGCCACCGTCACGGTGCCGTACTTCTGGAGCGACCAGTACGACGTCAAGATCCAGTGCCTCGGCGAGCCCGAGGCCGACGACATCGTGCACGTCGTCGAGGACGACGGCCGCAAGTTCCTGGCCTTCTACGAGCGCGACGGCGTGGTGGCCGGCGTCGTCGGCGGCGGCATGCCCGGCAAGGTCATGAAGGTCCGCGCCAAGATCGCCGCGGGCGCACCCATCGCCGACGTCCTCGGCTAGCGCTATTCGGCAATCATTAGAACTCGCCGAGGTAGAAGCGGGTGCCCTGGTCGTCGGTGCACTGCGCCGACGTGCCGTAGGACTGCTGCGACGGCTCGTCGATCACGGTGCCGCCGGCCTCGCGGACCCGGGCCACGGCGGCGTCGATGTCGGCGACGGTCCACATCGGCACGGTGACCGGGTGCGGCGCTGCCGCCGGCGACGCCGGCCATCGGGTGGGTCTGCTGCACCTGCCAGCCGTCGTCGATGCGGCCCGGCTCGAACGTCCAGAACAGCAGCCCGCTGTAGAACGACTTGAACGCGGCCGAGTCCGCCACCTCGTAGGTGATGTACGAAAGCTCGCCGGGCCCAGTGCCGTTGAGCTCGGGCCGCGCGATGCCGGGCGCGGGCTGGAACACGGCGAACGATGGTGCCCTGCGGGTCGGTCGCGCCGAACAGCGTGCCGAAGTCGAACTCCTCGAACTCGTCGACGGTGCCGCCGGCGTCGACGATCGCCTCGCCGCGCGCCGGCAGGTCGGCCACCGCGTAGCAGCAGAACAGCGTGTTGCTGACCCGGCACGCTGTAGATGCCGATGTGCTGCTCGGTGTTGGTGACCTGGTGGGTCGCCGGGTCGTAGGTCCAGCCCGAGCACGTGGCCGTAGAACGCCGCGGCCCGGTCGGCGTCGGGTGTCCACACCGAGACGTAGCCGACGTCGCCGTGCTGGATGGGTACCGCGGCGCCGGTGACCGGGCCCGGTGAGCATCCACCGGTGCCCGAACGGGTCGATGATCGTCGCGCTGCGGGCGCCGTAGTTCTCGTACGGCTCCCGCTGCACCTGGGCGCCCCGTTCGCGGGCGCGCTCCAGAGCGGCGTCGGTGTCCGGCACCTGCAGCATCAGGCTCACCGAAGTCGCCTGCGGGGCAGGCGCTTTCAGCCCGATCTCGGGATACTCGTCGGCCAGGTACAGCACGCCGCCGCCGAGCGCCAGCTCGGCATGCCCGATGCGGCCGTCGTCCATCACGATACGGTTCGCCGACCACGTCGCGCCGAACGTGTCGACGTACCAGGCGATGGCGTCGCGCGCGTTGGCGACCGCGAGGTACGGCAGCGCGGCGGGCCGCGGCGGCGCGGCCGGCGCTCGGCGGTGGGCTCGTACAGTTCGGCGATGGCGGTATCGGTGCCACTCATGACAACTCCTTGTGTTCGATTGGGCAGGGACACAGCCGATTCCAGGCGTGCGCGCAGCCGCGCCGCGAACGCCGGATCGGGCTGGACCGGAAGCTCGTCGCCATGCAGCACGGTCAGCGGATCGTGGCTGTTGTTCATGACCGCCCTCCTTCCGGCTCCGGGTATTGCGATCTGAAGGCGCGGCGCGCCCGCACCAGCAGCGCCTCGGTGGCGTGCACGGTGCGGCCGATCAGCTCCGCGCACTCGGGCACCGAGCAGTCGTCCATGTAGCGCAGCGCCAGCACGGTGCGGTGGTGCTCGGGCAGCCTGGCCAGCACGCTCTCGGCGACGATGCGGTCCAGCTCGGCGTCCCAGTCGTCGGCCGCGTCGACGGGCTCGGGCAGTTCGGCCACCGGGACGCTGAACCGGTCGTGGCGGCGGCGGTAGTGGTCGGCCAGCTTGTGCCGCGCCACCCCGAGCAGCCACGGCACCGTCATCGGCGGCGGATCGTCCTTGCGGGCGGCGTCCATCGCCGCCAGAAAGGTCTCCGACGTCAGGTCTTCGGCCGTTCCGCGGTCACTGCAGCGCCGGACGAAATATCCGTACACGACCGGCAGTGCATCGTCGTACAGCGCCAGCAGGGTCCGCGGAGCGTCGCTGCCATCCGGTTCGGCGCTCACACCCTTATCGTCGCCGTCCGCGGCCCGAACTCCGACGCCCCAATCAAGAAATTCTTCGATCAACTGTCGCTCGAGCGCGTACAGCCCGTCGCTGACGGTGTCGAACGCGTCGCCGAGCGCCTCGGCCAGCGACACCGATTCGTCGGCCAGCCAGTGTTCGTAGGCAGACAACGCGACGCCGAGCATCGTCCAGGCCACCGTCTGCGGCACCAGGTCGCCGGGCTTCATGCCCAGCCGGCCTGCGACGAACGCGGCGACGACGGCGCGCCATCCCGCATACATCGTCATCGAATAGGCCTGCAGCGCCGCCGTCTCCAGGATGACGCGCATCCGCTGCCGGTGGCGCGCCGTCTCCGCCTCGTCAAAGGTGTTGAACGCCAACAGTGCGGTGCGCAACGCGTCGCCGATCGGCACGCCGGGCTCGAGGTCGGCCAGCAGGTCGCGCATGTGGTCGAGGTGCGCGTCGAAATCGCCCCACGGCAGGGCGTTCTTGGACGGGTAGTAGCGGAACAGCGTGCGGCGGGCGATCCCCGCAGCCTCGGCGACGTCGTCGACGCTGACCTCGTCGAAGCCGCGCGCGGAGAACAGGTCGATGGCGACGTTGCTGATGTGATCCCACGTCGTCGAGCGGCGACGGCCCACGCGGTGCTGGGGAACCGGCCGCATCTGCACCCCACCCTTTCATTTTGGCACTCGATGCCATATTATTGCGATCTCGATCACAATTGTCGAGACCCCGTCAACGGAAAGGTGCAGACAGTGGAGCCGAATCAGACAGGTGGACACGAGGCCGGAGCCGCAGCGGCGGAGACATCGGACCATGCGCTCGTCACCGAGACCCTGGTCGAAGAGGTGTCGATCGACGGGATGTGCGGGGTCTACTGACATGACGACATCTGCCGCTGAGGCCGTGACGTTCGACCCGGACCTCAGCTGGCGGCTGCACCACCAGGTGGCCGTGCGGCCGGAGCCGTTCGGGGCGCTGCTGTATCACTTCGGCACGCGCAAGCTGTCGTTCCTGAAGAACCGGACGATCGTCGAGGTGGTCAACTCGCTGGCCGACCACCCCGACGCCCGGTCCGCCTGCCGCGCCGCGGGAATCGACGACGCGGCGCAGGCGCCCTACATGCACGCGCTGGGCGTGCTCGCCCAATCGAAAATGCTGGTGCTGCAATGACGTGACTGATTCGCGCTCGCGCAACTGACGCCAACCCGTGCCACGGCTGATCGAGCAGTTCGAACACGGCCTCGACGCGCCGATCTGCCTGACCTGGGAACTCACCTACGCGTGCAACCTGGCGTGCGTGCACTGCCTGTCGTCGTCGGGTAAGCGCGACCCGCGCGAGCTGACCACGCGGCAGTGCAAGGACATCATCGACGAGCTCGAACGCATGCAGGTGTTCTACGTCAACATCGGTGGCGGCGAACCGACTGTGCGGCCGGACTTTTGGGAGCTCGTCGACTACGCCACCGCGCACCACGTCGGTGTGAAGTTCTCCACCAACGGGGTGCGCATCACTCCCGAGGTGGCCGCCCGCCTGGCGGCCAGTGACTACGTCGACGTGCAGATCTCCCTCGACGGCGCGACGGCCGAAGTCAACGACGCCGTCCGCGGCGCGGGCTCGTTCGCGATGGCGACCCGCGCGCTGCAGAACCTCGCCGACGCCGGCTTCAAAGACGCCAAGATCTCGGTGGTGGTGACCCGCCACAATGTCGACCAGCTTGACGAATTCGCCGCCCTGGCAGCGCGTTACGGCGCCACGCTGCGAATCACCCGTCTGCGGCCCTCTGGCCGCGGCGCCGACGTGTGGGACGAACTTCACCCGACCGCCGAGCAGCAGGTACAGCTCTACGACTGGTTGGTGGCCAAGGGTGATCGCGTGCTGACCGGCGACTCGTTCTTCCACCTGTCGGGTCTGGGTGAGCCTGGCGCGCTGGCCGGCCTCAATCTGTGCGGCGCCGGTCGCGTCGTCTGCCTCATCGACCCGGTCGGCGACGTCTACGCCTGCCCGTTCGCCATCCACGACCGGTTCCTTGCCGGAAACATCCTGTCCGACAGCGATTGGTCTGGTTTCGACAATGTCTGGAAGAACGCACCGCTGTTCCGCGAGCTGCGCGAGCCGCAGTCGGCGGGTGCGTGCGGCAGCTGCGGGCACTACGACAGCTGCCGGGGCGGCTGCATGGCGGCCAAGTTCTTCACCGGCCTGCCGCTGGACGGCCCCGACCCCGAGTGCGTGGAGGGCTACGGCGCACCCGCGCTCGCCCGCGAGCGGGACAAGCCCAAGTCCAGCGTCGACCACTCGCGCAGTCGGGCCCGTCATGCTCAAGTTGCTGACCAAGCCGCCGGCCCGGCTGTGCAACGAAAGCCCGGTGTAGCGATGGCACGAGATACCTGGTTCGAGACGGTCGGCTTCGCCCAGGAGATGGCGAAGAAGCGACTCCCCAAGTCGGCGTACTCGGCGCTGCTGGGCGCCAGCGAGAAGGGCGTGACCATCGCCGACAACGTCGACGCGTTCGCCGAGCTCGGATTCGCACCGCACGTCATCGGCGCGACCGAGAAGCGCGATCTGGCGACAACCGTTATGGGACAAGACATTTCGCTGCCGGTCGTGATATCGCCGACGGGGGTGCAGGCGGTGCACCCGGACGGCGAGGTCGCCGTTGCACGAGCGGCCGCCGCGCGCGGAACCGCAATGGGTCTGTCGTCGTTCGCCAGCAAGCCGATCGAAGAGGTCATCGCGGCCAACCCCAAGCTCTTCTTCCAGGTGTACTGGCTCGGCGGCCGGGACGCGATCGCCGCCCGGGTGGAGCGTGCCCGAGAAGCCGGCGCCGTCGGCCTGATCGTCACCACCGACTGGAGCTTCTCGCACGGCCGCGACTGGGGCAGCCCGAAGATTCCTGAGCAGATGGACCTGCGGACCGCGGTGCGGATGATGCCCGAAGGCCTGACGAGGCCGCGCTGGCTGTGGCAATGGGCCAAGACCATGCGTCCGCCGAACCTGCGGGTGCCCAACCAGGCGTCGCGCGGCGAGCCGGGCCCGCCGTTCTTCGCGGCGTACGGCGAGTGGATGGGCACGCCGCCGCCGACGTGGGAGGACATCGCCTGGCTGCGTGAGCTGTGGGGCGGTCCGTTCATGCTCAAGGGCGTGATGCGGGTCGATGACGCGAAACGTGCTGTGGATGCCGGTGTTTCGGCTATTTCGGTGTCTAATCACGGCGGCAACAACCTCGACGGGACGCCCGCATCGATCCGGGCACTGCCCGCGATCGCGGCCGCCGTCGGCGACGAGGTCGACGTCTTGCTCGACGGCGGCATCCGGCGTGGCAGCGACGTTGTCAAGGCCGTTGCTCTTGGCGCGCGGGCCGTGATGATCGGCCGGGCCTACCTGTGGGGACTGGCCGCCAACGGGCAGGCCGGCGTCGAGAACGTGCTCGACGTTCTGCGGGGTGGCATCGACTCGGCCCTGATGGGTCTTGGTCGCGCGTCGGTGCACGACCTGGTTGCTGATGACGTCCTCGTCCCGCCGGGGTTCACCCGCGCGCTCGGCGTTCCCGGCAACCCGACGCCTGACTTCCTCGTCTCCCGGTCGGGCGAACTTGCTGGTACGGACGGGGCGCAGGGGACTGGCGTGGTTGAGCTGGCCGCCACCGCGGAATAATTTCCGGAAATCAATTGCTGCGCATGCGCCAACAATTGGCGCACGCCAGGTGAATTCGGCCTACCATCGGCGGGTGGCCTCTCTCAGCGACCTCGGGAACGCGACGTCGAGGCAGCTGCAGAGCACGTCAACAGCGTTGGTCATCCCGGTCGGCTCCACTGAACAGCATGGACCTCACCTGCCGCTTGACACCGACACGCGCATCGCGACGGCCGTGGCCCACGCCGTTGCTGACCGGCTCGCGACGGATGAATGAACTGGATGGTCGCGCCGGCGATCGGCTACGGCGCCAGCGGTGAGCATGAGGACTTCAGCGGCACCGTCTCGATCGGGACGTCTGCGCTGCGCCTTTTGCTGGTCGAGTTCGGTCGGTCCGCATCCCGTTGGGCGTCTCGCCTTGTCTTTGTCAACGGCCACGGCGGCAACGTCGAAGCGCTCGCGGCCGCCGCGGCTTTGCTTCGGTACGAGGGGCGCGACGTGGGCTGGTGCTCCTGCAGCGCCGAAAACGCCGACGCGCACGCCGGCCATACCGAAACGTCTGTATTGCTACATATTTCGCCAGGCGATGTCTGGCTCGATGAGCGCGTACCCGGTAACAGTGCCCCGCTCGCTGCGTTGATGCCGCAGCTGCGGCGCGGAGGCGTGGCAGCGGTCAGCGAAGTGGGTGTCCTCGGCGACCCCACCACAGCGACCGCGGATGAGGGCGAACGCATCTTTGCAGAGATGGTCGACGGTTGTTTGCAGCGGGTAACGCGTTGGGTACCCAACCGGGACGGAATGTTGACATGACCGGACCTCGACTGCCCGACGGCTTCGCCGTGCAGGTGGATCGCCGAGTGAAAGTACTCGGCGAGGGTTCCGCGCTTGCTTGGCGGATCGCCCACCCGGTTGCTGCGATTGGCACCCGCCGCGCAGACCATGCTCACCGGCGGTCGGCTCGAAGTCCACGACGCGCTCAGCGCGCAGCTGGCGCGCACGCTCCTCGACGCGACAGTCGCCCATCCACGCCCTCCGAGCGGCCCATCGCATCGCGATGTGACAGTGGTTATCCCCGTGCGGGACAACGCTTCTGGACTCCGACGGCTGGTCGCAGCGCTGCGCGGCATGCGCATAGTCGTCGTCGATGACGGTTCGGCCACTCCAGTACAGCAGGCCGACTTCGCACAGATGTACAGCGACGTTCAGATCCTGCGTCACGCCCGCAGCAAGGGTCCGGCGGCGGCCCGCAACACCGGCTTGACGGCGTGCAGCACCGACTTCGTCGCATTCCTCGACTCAGACGTGGTGCCGCGGCGTGGGTGGCTCGAGGCGCTGCTGGGCCACTTCTGCGATCCCGCCGTGGCCCTGGTCGCGCCCCGCATCATCGGCCTGCAGCAGGCTGACAACCTGGTGGCCCGGTACGAGGCCGTACGCTCCTCGCTCGACCTCGGTCTGCGCGAGGCGCCGGTGGTGCCCTACGGAACCGTCTCATATGTGCCGAGCGCCGCGATCATCTGCCGCCGCGCCGTCCTGGGGGAACTGGGTGGGTTCGACGAGACGCTGCGGTCCGGCGAAGATGTCGACCTCTGCTGGAGGTTGATCGAAGCCGGCGCGCGGCTGCGCTACGAGCCCGTCGCGCTGGTTGCTCACGATCACCGAACGCAATTGCGAGAGTGGTTGTCGCGCAAGTCTTTCTATGGCGAGGCCGCGGCCCCCTTGTCGGTCCGGCATCCAGGCAAGACCGCCCCACTGATGATCTCTGGATGGACGCTGGTGGCTTGGATCCTGATGGCCATGGGGTCGGGCATCGGCTACCTGGCGTCGATGATCGTCGCCGCGATCACCGGCCGTCGCATCGCCAAGTCGCTGTCGACCGTCGACACCGAACCGAAGGAAGTGGCGGTGGTGGCCGCCCACGGCCTGTGGTCCGCCGCCCTGCAGCTGGCGTCGGCGATCTGTCGGCACTACTGGCCGATCGCGCTGATCGCGGCGGTGCTGTCGCGGCGCTGCCGCCAAGTGGTGTTGGTCGCTGCGGTCATCGACGGGGTGGTGGACTGGCTCACCCGCAACGGGAACGTCGACGACGACACCAAGCGGGTGGGGCTGCTCACCTACATCCTCCTCAAGCGGCTCGACGACATCGCCTACGGCACCGGCCTGTGGACGGGTGTGGTGCGCGAGCGGCACGCCGGCGCGCTGAAGCCCCAGATCCGGACCTGAAGCGGCGCCTTGCACAGTGATGTCCTGATCGTCGGTGCAGGTAGTGCTGGATCTGTTCTAGCTGAACGCCTTTCAGCCGACGCCAGCTGCCGGGTCACCGTGGTCGAGGCTGGCCCCGGGCCATCCGATCCTCGGGTGCTCACCCAGATCAGCGACGGGCTGCGCCTGCCGATCGGGGCGGCCAGCTCCGTGGTGCGCCGGTACCCGACGACGCTCACCGAGCACCCCGAGCGGCACGCGCAGATCATGCGCGGCGCAGTGGTCGGTGGATCCGGTGCGGTCAACGGAGGATACTTCTGCCGCGGCCTCCCATCGGACTTCGACGGGTGGCGGCTGCCGGGGTGGGCGTGGTCGGACGTTCTGCCGCACTTCCGCGCGATCGAAACCGATCTCGACTTCAGCAATTCGGTGCACGGCTCGCGACGGTCCGATACTGATCCAGCGTGTCGCTGAATTCGACGGGTGCACAGCAACATTCGTGGAGGCGGCGACTGATGCCGGAGCCGCATGGATCACTGATCTCAATGGTGCGACACCGGAAACGCCGTTGCCGGCCGGCGTCGGTGCGGTGCCGCTGAACATCAACGGCGGCACCCGTGTCGGCCCGGGCGGGGCCTACCTGCAACCGGCGATGAGCCGCACGAACCTGACACTGCTCACCAACACCCGGGCGGGACGGGTCCGGATCGACCGGAGGCCGTGCGGTTGGTGTCGACTGCGTCGGGCCAGACGGAGGCGTCGACCTAACCGCGGATCGAATCGTCCTGTGCGCCGGTGCAATCGGGTCGGCCCATCTGTTGATGCTATCGGGCATTGGCCCTCAGGATGTGCTCGGCCGCGGTCGGCATCCCGGTGCTTGCAGACTTGCCCGTGGGCACGGCAACGACCGACCACCCGGAGTGGGTGTTGCCGGTGGACTGGTCGGAGACCCACGGCCTTCCTCCGCTCGAGGCGGTGTTGACAACGTCGGATGGCCTCGAAATCCGCCCCTACACAGCGGGATTCGGTGCGATGATCAGTGGTCGGCGTGATGACCCGGCAGATCACCCGCACATCGGGGTCACCTTGATGCAGCCGAAATCACGCGGCAGAGTCCGGCTGGCGTCTGATGATCCCGAGGCGCAACCGGTCATCGAGCACCGCTACGACAGCGAACCCGAAGACGTCGCGCTGCTGCGAGAGGGGGACCGAGCTAGCGCTCGACCTGGCCGGTGCGCAGGCGAAGTCCGCGACCGCATCGTGGTCGACCTCGCAGCACCTGACCGGCACTGCTCCGATGGGCGGTGACAACGACGCCGCGGCGGTGGTTGACCCGCAGTGCCGGGTCCGCGGCGTCGAGGGGCTATGGGTGGTCGACGGCTCGGTGCTTCCCGCCATCACGAGCCGCGGGCCGCACGCCACCATCGTCATGATCGGCCACCGCGCCGCCGAGTTCATCGTCTGAGCGTGACCACCGCGACCTGAAGCGCTGCACGAAGCCGAACTGTTGCCCGTCGCGGCCGGGGCGCCCAGATTGCAACGAACGCCGCGGCGGCCAGAGATACGACGGACACCACCAGCAGGGACAGGTCCATGGACTGCATGAACGCGGACTCGGCGAGCTGTGTCAGATGCGACCCCTGCGGTCCCATCTGGCCCGCCACTGCCAACGCCTGGGCGAGGGAGTCGAGCGCCGCTTCGCGGACTTGCTCGGGAAAGGCGGCGAGTGCCGGCGCGAGGTGGCTGGCATATCCGGCGGCCAGCACCGAGCCTGCCACCGCGATGCCGAGGGCCGCACCGACTTCGCGGGTCGTGTCGTTGACCGCGGACGCGACACCCTGTTTCTCGTCCGGCACTGCGCTGGTGATGGCGGAAGTCGCTGGGGCGATGACCAAACCGATGCCGGCACTGGTGATCAGCATTGGCCACATCAGGTCGATGTAGGGCGAGCCGATGTCCACCGTGCGCATGCAGAACAGCCCGGCCGCGATGAGGAACAGGCCGAGCGCGAGCGTTGCACGCAGCCCGACCCTGGGTAGGTAGAGATGCAACGTCACGCCCAGGATCATCACCGGCGCCAGCAGTGGAGACAGCGCGAACGCGGTCGTCAGCGGGCTGTAGCCGAGAATCAACTGCATGTATTGCATTGCGAGGAAGAAGAATCCGAAGTTCGCGAAGAACAGGATCGTGATGCCGATGGATCCAGTGGCGAAGCCGGCGTGGCCGAATAGCCGAACGTCGAGCAGAGGATGGGTTCGTCGTAACTCCACTACGACGAACGCCGCCGCCAGCACGATGCCCGCCGCGAGCCCGCCCCAGACCACCGGGTTCGTCCACCCGCGCTCGGGCGCTTCCACAATTCCGAACACGAACACCGCCACGGCGGTGCCGATCACCAGCGCGCCGACCCAGTCCAGCGGTGTGGCCGTCTCGTCGCGCGATGACCTGATGGTGCAGGTCGCAATGAACAGACCGGCGGCGGCTGCCGCGAAGCCCCAGAAAATGGACTGCCAGGAGAACCACTTCAACAGCAGTCCGGTCATCATGAAGCCCACCACTGCGCCCGAACTCGCGAAGCGCGGCCCAGATCCCGACCGCCTTGTTGCGCTCGGTTCTCGGGAACGCGACGGTCAACAACGACAGCGTCGCAGGCATGATGAACGCGGCGCCGATACCCGCGGCTGCGCGGGCGATGATGATTTCGACTGGACTGTCGAGAAACAGCGGTGCGATCGAAGCCAATCCGAATATCGCCAGGCCCACCAACAGCGCTCCGCGGCGCCCGTAACGATCACCGATTGCACCCGCAGGCAGCAGCAGGCACGCCAATACGAGCGTGTACCCGTCGACGATCCACGTCAGCTGCGTCTGGGTCGCCGACGTCTCGCGTGCGATGTCGGGAAGCGCTGCGTTGAGCGCGACGATCGATGCGATCACCAGTGTCACGCCGAGTGCGGCCACGGTCAGCAACCAGTAGCGGCCGAACTTGGACAGGGTTGCCAGGTTGGCGTCGATATCCTGGTCAGATTGGACGAGGGTGTCGACCATCTGGCGTCGCTCTCTTTCGGCGGAGATATTTTTGAGACTAACAGTCTCGGAGGGAGACCGATAGTCTTGTTCCCGGTGAGGAGGTGGCGTAAACGGTGACCGGCGGGAGTACGGACCCGCGGCCCGCCCGATCCCGGGCCCGATTGATCGACGCCGCGTCGGCGCTTCTGCGTTCGGGGGGGCCGAGTGCCGTCACCATCGATGCGGTTACCCGAAGCGCGAACGTCGCGCGGGCCACCTTGTACCGCCACTTCTCCGGTGCGAATGATCTGATGGCGGCAGCGTTCACGAGCCTGCTGCACCCCGCGCCGATGCCTCCCGCCGAAGGCAGCCTGCGAGATCAGCTCATTGCAGTGGTCGAGGGTTGGGCCGACGATTATCTCCGAGGTGCCCGCGATGCTCACCGCGCTGACCTGGCTCGCTTCAGGGCCCGATGCGGGCGCCTATTCCGAAGTGCGCCAGACCGACTCGGATGCCGTCGGCTCGCTGCGGGCCCGGATCATCCAGCACTACTCCGTGCCGTTCGACGCCATCTTCGACAGTCCTCAGGCCATAGCCGAACTCGACGTGACGGACCGCATTCAGGCGATCGCACTACTCATCGGCCCGCTGATCCTCGGAAAGCTTTCCACGGTAGCCGATTTCGACTACCGCGCTTGCGTCGAGGCCGCCGTCGACGGCTTCCTGGCCACACACGCGAACAAGAAACCGTCGATTACCGCAGCGAGTAGCGAATCGGCAGGTGCTTCAACCCGCCGACGAACGTAGTGGCGGCCAGCTCAGGAGTGCCGGTCAACTCGATGGATTCCAGCCGCGGAATCAGCTCGGAGAACAGACTGTTCATCTCCATTCGCGCCAACGCGGCGCCGAGGCAGAAGTGCACGCCGTAACCGAACGAAACGTGCTTGTTGGGGTCGCGGCCGACGTCGAACCGGAACGGATCATCGAACACTTCCTCATCGCGGTTGCCGGAAACGTAAGCCAGGTAGACGGATTCACCCTTGGCGATCGGCACGCCGCGCACGGTGGTGTCTTCGGCGGCGGTGCGCATGAACTCCTTCACCGGCGTCGACCACCGGATCATCTCCTCGACCGCGGTCGGCATCAGATCCATGTTCTGCCGCAGTCGCTCCAGCTCACTTGGGTTTTCGATGAGCGCGAGCAGCCCGCCAGAGATCGCATCCTTGGTCGTGTCATGGCCCGCGCTGACCACGATGACGTAATACGACGCCGTATCAACATCCGACAAGGGTTCGCCGTCGATGCGGCCGTTGGCGATTGCCGAGGCCAGATCGTCGGTCGGATGTTCGCGGCGCGACGCGGTCAGCTTGGAGAAGTACGTGAAGAAGTCGAGCAGAATCGCCAGCTGCTCCTCTGGTGAGGAGCCGCGCTGGTTGTACTCGTCGTCGTCGCCGCCGAACATCTCCTGCGTGAGCTGGTGCATCCGCGAGAAATCGTCCTCGGGCAGCCCGAGTAGCGAAAGGATCACGTAGAGCGGGAAGTTGACCGCGATCTCGGTGACGAAGTCGCACTCCGGGCCGATGTCGCGCATCCGGTCGACGTAGCGCTTGGCCAACTCGTCGACGTGCACCTTCAAGTCGCGCATCGCTTTGGGCCGAAACCAATCCGCACCGATGGCCCGCACCTTGCGATGGTGCGGATCGTCCATGTGGATCAGGGTCCGCAGCCCCGTGCCCGCTTCGAGTTGCGCCTTGCCGAGATCGTCGGCTTCCGCTGTGGCCAGCAGCGGCCGTGGCTCGGACAGGAACAGGTTGTTGTCCCGCTCGATGGCCATGATGTCGGCGTGCTTGGTGATCGCCCAGAAGGGACGGTACGGCGCATTGTCGACCCACGCGACGGGGTTGTTCGCCCGCAGATGCGTCAGCGCCGCGTGCAGCCGTGCGTCATCGGCATAGGCCTTCGGGTCGGCCAGTACCTTTGCGGCGTCATCCATCGTCGGCGTGCTCATTCAGGCTCCTTCATCCCGCGGGCTGGGCAGAACTTGACGGGTGTCAAGTTCCCAATGTATGTGACGGTGGCCACGTCGGGCAAGGGAGGGCTGAGAGTGCGCGTCAGTAGGCTCGGACCTCGTGCCACTCGCATCGCTTTGCTCCCGGGGCCGTGCCGTCGTGGCGCTGATGGTGGCGGTGGCGCTGCTGGCGGCCTGCGGACGAGGCGAGCCGGACGCCGTGAACGTTCCCGTCGATCCCGCCGTGGCGCACACGTCCGCGGGCACTGTGCGCGGGACCGTCGCCGTCGACCATCGGCTTCTTTGCCGGAATCCCTTATGCCGCACCGCCGATCGGTGCGCTGCGCTGGCAGCCGCCCGCACCGGTGGCCCGCGTGGACCGGCTTTCGCGACGCCACTCGCCCCGGCCCGAGGTGCATTCAGGACACCAGCAACGACATCGACCAGCGCGATACCAGTGAAGACTGTCTGACGCTCAACGTATGGACGCCGCCGCCGTCGGGCGAACAGCGCCCCGTGCTCGTGTGGATTCACGGCGGCGCCTTCCTCAACGGCAGCGGCGATGTGTACGACGCGCGGTCGCTGGCCACCCGCGGCGACATCGTCGTCGTGACCATCAACTACCGGCTGGGAGCGCTCGGCTTTCTGGCGCACCCGGCCCTGGGCGCGGGCGGTGACGTCGGCAACTACGGGCTGGCCGATCAGCAGGCGGCGCTGCGCTGGGTGCACGAGAACATCGCCGGCTTCGGGGGTGATCCGGACAAGGTGACGATTGCGGGCGAGTCGGCGGGCGGCATGTCGGTGTGCGATCACCTCGTCGCCCCGGGCTCTGCCGGATTGTTCCGGTCGGCCATCATGCAGAGCGCACCGTGCCAGCTGCAGGACGACCTGCCCGCGGCGCAGAAGACGAGCGTTGAGTACGCGGCGGAGGCGGGGTGTGCCGATCCGGCGGTGGCCGCGCAATGTCTGCGCGCGCTGCCCGCGGACAAGCTGCAGGTGCCGCTGGTCTACCGCCACCTCGGAACCGAGGTCCTGAGCGGCCCCGTGACGGGGACGACGACGCTGCCGGTGGATCCCGTTACCGGCATCGCCGAGGGCCGCGCAGCGCGCGTCCCGGTGCTGATCGGCAGCACGGCCGACGAGTTCAATCTGTTCGCCGCGATGCGGCTGATGAATGGGCGTGCGATGGACGCCGCGGAGTATCCCGGACTGCTGGCCGAAGCATTCGGGCCGAATGCGGGCGCGGTCGGTGACCAGTATCGGCCGGATCGCTTCGGCGGCAGTGTGCCGCTGGCGTACTCGGCCGCGATGACAGACGGAGACTTCGCGTGTGTGGGCGACCGGATCGCCGACGCACTCACCAAGGACGAAGCCGTCTACGGCTATGAGTTCAGCGATCGCACTGCGCCGGCACCGGAACCGTTCCACGACGCGCCGATTCCAGTGGGCGCCAGTCATTCGCTGGAACTGCGATACCTGTTCGACATCGGCGGTGTGCCTGCGCTGAATCCGACGCAGCAGCGCCTTTCGGAGCAGATGATCGATTTCTGGAGTCAGTTCGTCAAGACGGGCGCGCCCTCTGTCGAGGGCCAGCCCGACTGGCCCGAACTCGGCGGCCCGGATGCGGGCGAGCGAATGTCGTTGCAGCCCGATGGCAATCGCGTCATCACCACGTTCGAACAGACCCACCAGTGCCCGTTCTGGGCCGGACTGAAAGGTTAGCGCGATGTCGACCCCGGACCCGGAGGCGTTCGCCGAGCAGTGGGTGCATGCCTGGAACGCGCATGACGTCGAGGCGGTACTCGACCACTTCAGCGACGGGGTGGAGTTCACGTCACCGGTCGCGGCGCGGGTCCTGCCGGAAACCGGCGGAGTGGTGCGCGGAAAGGATGCGCTTCGGCATTACTGGACGACGGCGTTGACATCGTTGCCGGACTTGCACTTCGACGTCATCGGTGTCTACCGCGGAGAGTCGACGCTGGTGATCAACTATCGAAATCAGCGTGGGCAGTTGGTCAACGAGGTGCTGACGTTCGACGGCGACGGACTGGTCTGCGAGGGCCACGGCACTTATCTGGAGTCGTAGCGCGATCACGGCCGCGTAGGAGAGCCTCGCGGTTACGCTTGCGCGCATCTCACTGGACTGATTGGGGGAGTCATGAGCCCAGAAGAAATCGTCCGGGCTGAGTTGGCCGCATGGGGTCGTAACGACGTCGACGAAGTCATGAGTCACTTCGCTGACGACCTGACGCTGTATGTCGGTCCCTATCCTCCGGTGTCGGGGCGCGACGCGATCAGGAAGACCATGGACGACATATTTCAGCCGCGGTAAGTGCGTTGACCTCAAGATCCTCCATCTGGCTGTCGACGGAGACCTCGTGCTGATGGAGCGGGACGATCACTGGATCGTGAACGGCACAGAGATGCACTGGCCCGTGATGGGCGCCTACGAGGTCAATGGTCAAAAAATCACGGCGTGGCGCGAGTACTTCACGCCGGTCAGCGTTTCGTAGCGACGGAGTCAGTGCGCCGACGTCACCCAACAGGTGATCCGCGCGGCGGCCGCCCCGCTTGACGAGTACAACGACGGCGTCAAGCAGGTGGTCTCCTGTGAACACCGGCGGGCACGCCAAGACCGCTGCCGAGTATCGCCGTGGAGCGTCGAGACGATCTCGACCACTTGCCCGGGGCAGAGCTGAGATGATGGCGACCATGATCGAAGCTGCTGATCACCCGGTGGCCGGTGCCGGGATCGCTCTGGCCGGTGCTCCCGTGGCGGCAGCCTCTGAGGATGCCTTCATCGAAGCCATCGACTCCCTCGACTACTACGCCATCGACTGCGCCGGGTGCGCCCAGGATGCTCTCGACGTCGGCTACCGGGTATGTGCAGCGTTCGATGCCGCTGGCGAGAAGGCGGCCATCGCGGAGGTGCTGCGGTCCTGACAGACGGCCCTGGCCAGTCCAACGCTGAGTACCACGCCACCCTGTTCGCTCATACTCCGCCTATGAGCTGTGCCCCCAGCACAACGGGAGATCGGTCCGATCTGATGACCCACACTAAGTCCAAGGTCCACGTCTACGTCCTGGAGGCCACCTTCTCGGCGAGTACATCTGGACGTCGGTCCACGCCACCGTTGGCAGGGCCTACAAGCGGCTCGCCGAGAAGGTCCGGGAGTACGACCTCAACGGCGAGCTGTGGGACTGTCGGGCGCACCTGTCCAACGTTCAGGGGCCGTCGGCAGCGGGCAGCAACGGCGATCCGGTGATCTGGGGCGTCACCAAGCTGCCGCTGGAGACCCCGTGAGCGCACCTGGAGGGCGACGAGAGGGCCCTGGCGCAGTTCGCACCACGTCGGCGCGATCGAAGCAAAATACGGCACCCGCACCATCGCTGCGGCCGAGAACAGCCGGCTGCCCCCGGGCAGGCGGAACGCCTGCGGCCAATCGCAGAGTGCGGCGCGGCGGCCGGTGGCGCCGCGACCTGCGTAGACGTATGCTCGCTGCGTTGTCGACCGCCCTCCTCGACAGGCGGCGGGAACGCCGCAAGGGCGTGACGGCGGCCGAACCGGGTTTCGGGTGGCCAGGAATTTGGAGCAGCCCCCACACTCTAGGGCATACTGTTCGGGTTGCCTTGAGCCGAGGTTTGCGCCTGGCCGGGCATGCGACCAGCGCCCAAACGGGCGCGTCCGGTCCCAACTCTCGATCGCGATCGATTTTCGACGCGGGCGAGCGTGCGCGAGGGCGACACACCCGAGCGCGGGGGCCGGTGAACCACAGACAGGTAAACAGCGGCGGCATAGTCCGCGCGACCGGGATGATCCTGGCGCGCGGCTCGACAGACCAGGCCCGAGCACGGGCCCGTTAGTAGTGAGGTAGGAGAAGCGTGGCGGGACAGAAGATCCGCATCAGGCTCAAGGCCTACGACCACGAGGCGATCGACGCCTCGGCGCGAAAGATCGTCGAGACGGTCACCCGTACGGGCGCCAGCGTGGTCGGCCCGGTGCCGCTGCCGACTGAGAAGAACGTGTACTGCGTCATCCGGTCCCCGCATAAGTACAAGGACTCGCGGGAGCACTTCGAGATGCGCACGCACAAGCGACTGATCGACATCCTCGACCCGACGCCGAAGACCGTTGACGCCCTGATGCGCATCGATCTGCCGGCCAGTGTCGACGTCAACATCCAGTAGGAGACCCAGAGAGAAATGGCTAGAAAAGGCATTCTGGGCACCAAGCTGGGCATGACGCAGGTGTTCGACGAGAACAACCGGGTCGTGCCGGTGACGGTCGTCAAGGCCGGCCCCAACGTCGTGACGCGTGATCCGTACACCGGAGCGCGACGGCTACAGCGCGGTGCAGCTCGCCTACGGCGAGATCAGCCCCCGCAAGGTGAACAAGCCGGTGACCGGCCAGTACGCCGCTGCGGGTGTCAATCCCGCGCCGCCACCTCGCCGAGCTGCGGCTCGACGACGAGGCCGCCGCCGCCGAGTACGAGGTCGGTCAGGAGCTGACCGCCGAGATCTTCGCCGACGGCGCCTACGTCGACGTGACCGGCACCAGCAAGGGCAAGGGCTTCGCGGGCACCATGAAGCGCCACGGCTTCAAGGGCCAGGGCGCCAGCCACGGCGCGCAGGCGGTGCACCGCCGTCCCGGTTCGATCGGTGGCTGCTGCCACCCCGGGCCGGGTGTTCAAGGGCACCCGCATGTCGGGCCGGATGGGCAGCGACCGCGTGACGACGCAGAACCTGGTGGTGCACAAGGTCGATGCCGAGAACGGCGTGCTGTTGATCAAGGGCGCCATCCCCGGCCGCAACGGCGGACTGGTGATGGTCCGCAGCGCAATCAAGCGAGGCGAGAAGTAATGGCTGCCAAGAGCTCTTGAAGATCGACGTCCACACCCCGGCGGGCAAGAAGGACGGCTCTGTCGAGCTGCCCGCGGAGCTGTTCGACGTCGAGCCGAACATCGCGCTGATGCACCAGGTGGTCGACCGCGCAGCTGGCCGCCAAGCGTCAGGGCACGCACTCGACCAAGACGCGCGGCGAGGTCCGCGGTGGCGGCAAGAAGCCGTACCGGCAGAAGGGCACCGGCCGCGCACGTCAGGGTTCGACGCGTGCGCCGCAGTTCACCGGCGGTGGCGTCGTGCACGGCCCGCAGCCGCGCGACTACAGCCAGCGCACCCCGAAGAAGATGATCGCCGCCGCGCTGCGCGGGGCGCTCTCGGACCGGGCGCGCAACGGCCGCGATCCACGCCGTCACCGAGCTGGTCGAGGGTCAGACCCCGTCGACCAAGAGCGCCAAGGCGTTCCTGGCCACGCTGACCGAGCGCAAGCAGGTGCTGATCGTCATCGGCCGCAGCTGACGAGACCGGCACGCAAGAGCGTGCGCAATCTGCCTGGCGTGCACGTGCTCTGCGCCGGATCAGCTCAACACCTATGACGTGCTGAAGGCCGACGACGTGGTGTTCAGCGTCGAGGCGCTGAACGCCTACATCGACGCGCGAACACGAAGGTCCAGACTGAGGAGGTTTCGGCCTGATGGCGACCGTCACTGACCCCCGCGACATCATCTTGTCCCCGGTCATCTCGGAGAAGTCCTACGGACTGATCGAGGACAACGTGTACACGTTCGTCGTGCACCCCGACTCGAACAAGACGCAGATCAAGATCGCGATCGAGAAGATCTTCAAGGTCAAGGTCGACTCGGTGAACACCATGAACCGGCAGGGCAAGCGCAAGCGCACCCGCGCCGGGTACGGCAAGCGCAAGGACACCAAGCGCGCCATCGTCACGCTGGCCGCGGGCAGCAAGCCGATCGACCTGTTCGGAGCACCGGCCTAGCCGGCGGGAAGCTAGAGAGACCTAGAGAATCATGGCAATTCGCAAGTACAAGCCGACGACCCCCGGTCGCCGCGGTGCCAGCGTCTCCGATTTCGCCGAGATCACTCGCGACCATCCGGAGAAGTCGCTGGTTCGCCCGCTGCACGGCAAGGGCGGCCGCAACGCGCACGGCCGGATCACCACCCGGCACAAGGGCGGTGGGCACAAGCGCGCCTACCGGGTGATCGACTTCCGTCGTAACGACAAGGACGGCGTCAACGCCAAGGTCGCGCACATCGAGTACGACCCCAACCGCACCGCCAACATCGCGCTGCTGCACTACCTCGACGGCGAGAAGCGCTACATCATTGCGCCGCAGGGTCTCTCGCAGGGCGCCATGGTGGAGTCCGGCGCCAACGCCGACATCAAGCCCGGCAACAACCTGCCGCTGCGCAACATCCCCTCCGGTACCGTTGATCCACGCGGTGGAGCTGCGGCCCGGCGGCGGCGCCAAGATGGCGCGCTCGGCCGGTGCCAGCATCCAGCTGCTGGGCAAGGAGGGCACCTACGCCTCCCTGCGTATGCCGTCGGGTGAGATCCGCCGCGTCGACGTGCGCTGCCGCGCCACCGTCGGCGAGGTCGGCAACGCCGAGCAGGCCAACATCAACTGGGGCAAGGCCGGCCGGATGCGGTGGAAGGGCAAGCGCCCCACCGTCCGTGGTGTCGTGATGAACCCGGTCGACCACCCGCACGGCGGCGGCGAGGGTAAGACCTCCGGCGGCCGTCACCCGGTCAGCCCGTGGGGTAAGCCCGAGGGCCGTACCCGCAAGCGCAAGAAGCCGAGCGACCAGCTCATCGTCCGACGCCGGCGTACCGGCAAGAAGCACCACCGGTAGGAGTTAGCCGATGCCACGCAGCCTCAAGAAGGGTCCGTTCGTCGACGACCATCTGCTCAAGAAGGTCGACGTCCAGAACGACAAGAACACGCAAGCAGGTCATCAAGACCTGGTCGCGTCGATCGACCATCATCCCCGACTTCATCGGGCACACCTTCGCGGTGCATGACGGCCGCAAGCACGTCCCGGTGTTCGTCACCGAGGCGATGGTCGGGCACAAGCTCGGCGAGTTCGCGCCGACCCGCACGTTCAAGGGTCACATCAAGGATGACCGGAAGGCGAAGCGGCGATGAGCGCTTGCGCGAAGAGCAGAGGAAATAGCTGATGACTTCCGTTGAAACTTATCCGTCCGCGATCGCGAAGGCGCGCTTCGTGCGCATCTCGCCGACCAAGGCGCGCCGGGTCATCGACCTGGTGCGCGGCAAGTCGGTGACCGAGGCGCTCGACATCCTGCGGTGGGCACCGCAGGACGCCAGCGAGCCGGTCGCCAAGGTGATCGCCAGTGCCGCGGCCAACGCGCAGAACAACGAGGGCCTGGATCCGTCCACCCTCGTGGTCGCCACCGTCTACGCCGACGAGGGCCCGACCGCCAAGCGCATCCGGCCGCGTGCCCAGGGCCGCGCGTTCCGGATCCGCAAGCGCACCAGCCACATCACGGTGATCGTGGAAAGCCGTCCGCCGCGCGGTGAGCGCGGTCCGGCCAGTCGTCGGCGACCGCATCGCGCGCGCGTCGTGCTCAGGGCAGCAAGGCCGCCGCCGCGAAGAAGGCACCGGCGACCAAGGCGTCACCGCCGACGAAGGCGGCTGAAAAGGCCACCGCTGAGAAGGCTCCGGCCAAGAAGGCCGCAGCCAAGAAGGCACCGGCCAAGAAGGCCGCCGAGAAGACTGCGAAGCTTCAGAGAAGCGAAGGAGGGCTCAGAGTAGTGGGCCAGAAGATCAATCCCCACGGCTTCCGGCTCGGTATCACCACCGACTGGAAGTCCCGGTGGTACGCCGACAAGCAGTACAAGGACTACGTCAAGGAAGACGTGGCGATCCGTCGGCTGCTGGCCACCGGTCTGGAGCGCGCCGGCATCGCCGACGTGGAGATCGAGCGCACCCGCGACCGGGTCCGTGTCGACATCCACACCGCGCGTCCCGGGCATCGTGATCGGGCGGCGCGGCACCGAAGCCGACCGCATCCGCGCCGACCTGGAGAAGCTGACCGGCAAGCAGGTTCAGCTGAACATCCTCGAGGTGAAGAACCCCGAGTCGGTGGCGCAGCTGGTCGCCCAGGGTGTCGCCGAGCAGCTTTCGAACCGCGTCGCGTTCCGCCGCGCCATGCGCAAGGCCATCCAGTCCGCGATGCGCCAGCCCAACGTCAAGGGCATCCGCGTGCAGTGCTCGGGCCGTCTCGGCGGCGCCGAGATGAGCCGTTCGGAGTTCTACCGCGAGGGCCGCGTGCCGCTGCACACGCTGCGCGCCGACATCGATTACGGCCTGTACGAGGCGAAGACGACCTTCGGCCGCATCGGTGTGAAGGTGTGGATCTACAAGGGCGACATCGTCGGCGGCAAGCGTGAGCTGACCGCCGCGGTTCCCGCAGGTGCCGATCGTCCGCGTCGTGAGCGTCCGTCGGGCACCCGGCCGCGCCGCAGCGGCGCGTCGGGTACCACCGCGACGAGCACCGAGGCCGGTCGTGCCGCGTCCGGCGACGAAGCCGGCCGTGCCGCGCGGGCGCCGAAGCATCCACCTGTCGCCGGCGACGCCTCGAGCCGCTGCCGGCGGCCGCCGGCCGAGACGCCGACCACGGAGAATACGGAGAGCTGAACCCATGTTGATTCCCCGCAAGGTCAAGCACCGCAAGCAACACCATCCGCGGCAGCGCGGCATGGCCAGCGGCGGTACCTCGGTGAGCTTCGGCGACTACGGCATTCAGGCGCTGGAGCACGCCTACATCACCAACCGGCAGATCGAGTCCGCTCGTATTGCCATCAACCGGCACATCAAGCGTGGCGGCAAGGTGTGGATCAACATCTTCCCCGACCGCCCGCTGACGAAGAAGCCGGCCGAAACCCGCATGGGTTCCGGCAAGGGTTCGCCGGAGTGGTGGGTGTCCAACGTCAAGCCCGGCCGCGTGCTGTTCGAGCTGAGCTATCCAGACGAGAAGGTCGCGCGCGAGGCACTGACACGCGCGATTCACAAGCTGCCGATCAAGGCACGCATTGTTACCCGAGAGGAGCACTTCTGATGGCAGTGGGAGTGACGCCGGGCGAGCTGCGCGAACTCACCGAGGACGAGTTGACGGACAAGCTGCGCGAGTCCAAGGAAGAGCTGTTCAATCTGCGCTTCCAGATGGCGACCGGACAGATGAACAACAACCGCCGGCTTCGCACGGTGCGGCGGGAAATCGCGCGCGTGTACACCGTGCTTCGTGAACGTGAATTGGGTCTGGCTTCCGGGCCCGCAGGTGAGGGATCGTAATGGCAGAGAACGGCAAAGGCTAAGGGCCCCAAGCACACCCCGCGCGCCGAGGAGAACCGCGGCCGTCGTAAGACGGCCATCGGCTACGTGGTGAGCGACAAGATGCAGAAGACCATCGTGGTCGAACTGGAATCTCGCAAGAGCCATCCGCTCTACGGCAAGATCATCCGGACCACCACGAAGGTCAAGGCGCACGACGAGGACGGCGACGCCGGCATCGGCGACCGGGTTTCGCTGATGGAGACGCGCCCACTGTCGGCCACCAAGCGGTGGCGACTCGTCGAGATTCTCGAAAAAGCCAAGTAGGCCAACGCCGAAAGCGCCCCCGCACCCGCGCGGTGTGGGGGCTTTTTCGGCCCTGAACAGTCCATTTGGAATATCCCCGAGTTTCGTTAACCTGGGACCGGATGAGGGTGGGAATTCAACGATTTGTGCGTGCCGCCGCGTTCGGCGGCGTGCTTCTCGCTGTGCTCACGATGGGCGCGGTAGCGCCGCCCTCGACGGCGGCGCCCGGTGACGCCGGGCAGGTCGCGGACAGGCCGACGCTGAACCTGACGGCGCTTGGATCCGACCCCGATATCTCGCTGTACGGCCTGGAGGGCACACAAACGGTCACGATTCCGGTGCCGAGCGGGCTGACACCCGCCGCGCTGTCCGCCAATGTCGAGATGCCGCCGAACGTGCAGGGCGGCTCCGTCATCGTCACCCAGGGCGGCCAGACCCTGTCCCGGGTCGAACTGCTGCAGGCGGACAGCACGCCGGTCTCGATCCCGCTGACAGGTGCGCGTGTCGTCGACCATGCGGTGACCTTCCAGCTGCACAGCAGGCTGTTGCCGTCGGAAGGGGAATGCCTTTACAACGAGGCGATTCCACTGCAGCTCGCCGACGCCGCGATCGACTTCACCGGCACCGAAGCGCCGCCGAAGACGGTCGCCGATTTCCTCCCGCCGGTGCTGGAGCGCATGACGATCTTCATTCCGCGATCGCCGTCGCAAGCGGAATCCGATGCGGCGGTGGCGCTGACGACAGCCGTGGTCGCGAGGTACGGCAGGCAGAACGTCGATGTCGACATCGTCCCGCTGGTGGACGACGCCCCACCTTCTGGTCCGCTGGAGCGCAACGTCGTGATTCGCGACGGACAGAAGTCCGCGGTCACCCTCACCGGAAACGGCGGCGTGCCTGCACTGCTGATCAGCGGGCCCGAAGGCGAACTCGCCGACCAGGCCCGGCTGCTGACCAGTGACCTCTCGAAGCTGGCGTTGTCGTCGAAAGCTGTTGCGGGACCGATCAAGTCGAGCTCGCCGTCGCCGGCCGACCAGACGGCCATTCGTGACCTGGGCGAGTCACCGTGCGAGCGCGGTCGCGTTCGAACCCCAGACGTTCGTCCACATCGACCAGACCCGGATCGGCAGGCCGGTGCAGGGTGTGAAGGTGCAACTGAAGGGCTCCTACACGCCGCTGCCCGACAGCGTGGGCGGTCAAGTCGTCGCATCGATCGGCGGCCAGACGATCGACCGGTGGCCGGTCGACTCGAGTGGTGGGATCGACCGCTCGATCAGCGTCCCCGATTCGATGCTGCAGCGCGATACCAACCTTCGGGTCGCCGTCGACATCGCGGGCAACACCGGCAAGTGCGGTGAGTTCCAACCGATCACGTTGACGATCGACGGTGCGACCACGATCGACAGCAGTGCCGCCGATCCGCCCGTCCCCGACGGATTTCAATCGCTGCCGCAGGCGCTCATGCCCAAGGTCCAGATCGGTCTGGGACCCGACAGGTTCACCGACACCGTCCGCGCCGCGTCGATAATGGAAGGGCTGCAACGGCTCAGTGGATCGCGTCTGAACACCGAGGTGGTACCGATCCAGGACGCAATCGCGAGTCAGGACCCCGCCGTCCTCATCGCGGCCAACGGTTGGCACGACGACACGGTGGTGCCACCGGTGGGCCCATCGCAGGACGGGAAGCTCGAAGTCGAATCCGTCAGTGGGGGAGAGGCTGCCACGCTGACGCTCGATCCGGCCCCGCGATTCGGGTCACTCCAGACGGTCCGAAACGGTAACCGGACGGTGGTCATCGCCACGTCGGACGGTTCGCCGGGTCAGCTCGACTCACTGCTGTCCTGGCTCGACGCCGACCCGACCCGGTGGTCGTCACTGCACGGCGACGCACTGCTCAACGGGCCTGGAATGGAACCGGTGATGGTCAACGCCCAAGCGGTCCAGGCTAATTCGCCGACTGAACAGTCAACGCCTACCGCGTTGTGGATGACCGCGGCCGCCCTGATCCTCGTCACGCTGGGAACCGGCGCAGTGCTCTTGCGTCGTAGGCGGCGCCCGCGATGGCCGGCATCACCTCGGCCGCCGCTTCGATAGCATGTCAGGGCGGCTTCGACCACTGCGGTCGGGAGGTAACGGCTACACGACAGTTCGGGCCGGAACGGTTACGCCTGTTCTCCGATGGTGTGTTCGCGGTGCTCATCACGATCCTGGTGCTCGAACTCAAACCGCCCAGCGAGCACACGTTCAGTGCTCTGCTGCCGCTTTGGCCAACGGGCCTGAGCTACGCGGTCAGCTATCTGTTCATCGCGATCGTCTGGATCAACCACCATCACCTGCTCAACTACGCCGACGAGGCGACACCACGGCTGGTGTGGTCCAACTTCGCGCACCTCTTCTCGGTTTCGCTGATTCCGTTCACCACGCAGTGGATCGCCGAAAGCCGGCTTGCCGCGGCACCGGTCGCCACGTATGCGGCCGTGTTCGTCCTGGTGAACGTCACCTATGTCGCACTGTGCTGGGAGGCCGTCGATCGGCCCGCACACGAAGACGTGACACAGCGCATGCGCCACTTGTTGAAAATGCGGTCGTTCGTCACGATCGGTGTGTTCGGCATCGCCGCGGTGATCGCTGTGTGGTGGCCGGTCGTGGCGATGACGCTCATCTGCCTGTGTCTTGTGGTGTATCTGCGTCCTGACGTGCCGCCGCCGAAGGACAGTGGGCAGTAACGAATTTCACGCGTCGCCGTCGTTGTTCTTGGCCTCGCGCCATGCGCGCTCGAACGGTAGCCGCCACGCGTTGGGGGCGACCAGCTGATGGATCGCATTGGGCCCCCAGGTGCCGGGCTGGTAGATCTTCGCCGGCGGCGGGTCGTTCAGCAGGTCCTCTGACCGCTCCCACAGCGACTCGATGCCCTCTGCGGTGGTGAACAGCGTGTGGTCGCCCCGCATCGCGTCCAGGATCAGCCGCTCGTAGGCCTCCAGCACGTCGTTCACCGTGTCGATCTCCTGCGTCGAGAACTGCATCGACAGCTTGTCGAGCTTCATGCCTGGCCCGGGGCGCTTGCCGTAGAACGACAGCGACACCTTGGAGTTGTCGGCCAGATCGAACGTGAGGTGGTCAGGCCCCTGCGAACCGACGCCGGAGCCCGCCGGGAACATGGACCGCGGGGCCTCCTTGAACGCGATGGAGATGATCCGCATGCCCTCGGCCATCTGCTTGCCCGTTCGCAGATAAACCGGGACGCCCGCCCATCGCCAGTTGTCGATGCCCACCTTGAGCGCGATGAAGGTCTCGGTATCGGAATCGCGTGCCACACCCTTCAATTCGCGGTATCCGGTGAACTGTCCGCGAACCACGTCGGAGCACTTGATCGGCAGCATCGACCGGAACACCTTGTTCTTCTCTTCGCTGATGGCGCGTGGTTCGAGCGCGGTCGGCGGCTCCATCACGACGAACGCCATCACCTGGAGCAGATGTGTGACGACCATGTCTTTGTAGGCGCCGGTGCTCTCGTAGAAGTTGGCCCGCTCGTCGAGGCCGAGGGTCTCGGGGATGTCGATCTGGATGTGGTCGATGAAGTTCCGGTTCCAGATCGGCTCGAACAGGCCGTTGGCGAAGCGGAAGGCCAGGATGTTCTGCGCGGCCTCCTTGCCGAGGAAGTGGTCGATGCGGAAGATCTGTTCCTCTTTGAATGTCTTGTGAACGAAGTCGTTGAGTTCGACCGCGCTGGCCAGGTCGGTGCCGAACGGCTTCTCCATGACCACGCGGGACCGTTCGACCAGGTCGGCTTCCCGCAGCGTGGTGATCACCGCGCGGGCGGCCTTGGGTGGCACCGAAAGATAGTGCAGCCGGCGGGCATCCGGCCCGAGCTTGGCTTCGGCCTCCTTGACGGCGGCGGCCAGCCCTTCGGGGCCCGCGCTCTGCGGCACGTAGGTGACGGTTTCGGCGAACCGGGTCCACTGGTCCTTGGACAGTTTGTGTGTGCCGAAGTCCTCGACGGCGTCCTTGGCCAGCTTGAGGAACTCGTCGCGGGAGATGTCCTCCAGCGACGTCGCGACGATCTCGATGTTGGGTGCCAGTTCGGACTGGTCCAGGTAGGCCAGGCCGGGAATCAGCTTGCGTCTGGCCAGATCACCGGTCGCACCGAACAGCACGACGACGTGCGGGTCGACGGAATAGTCGTCATGACGGCTCGGTCGGGCTCCCGGCGCCGGATAGGAGATCGTCTGCGCTTTGCTTGTCGCCACGTTCGGCATACTTCCACCACCGGATTCGCCGTGCACGGATACCGCCCCTCCGCCATCGCCTCGTCACAGGCCAGACAGAATGGCGTTACCCGCAATCCGGGCTAGCCGTAACCGCCTGGATCCTGGCGGCGATGCCGTCGAGAAGCTGCGCCAGCCCCGACCGGAACTCGGCGAGGTGATCGCCGTCCGCGTCATCGAATGCCCCGGCCTCGAGCGCCGCCGCCAGCGCCGGAAATCGATCCGCCTCCATCAGCCGCCGCAGCAGCGCCGGGTAGTTCGGACCATCGACCTGGCCGGCCTCCATGTCCAGCGCCGCCGCGCCGCGGACGAAATGCAGCACCGCCATCACGGCCGCCAGCTTGTCGCGTTCGGCCAGCCCGGTCGCCGCCCAGTGCGCCCAGCCCGGCGTCCAGCCACGCCAATTGGCCGGGGTCGGCCGGCGGACCCGCCGCCGCGGCCTGCAGGATCCACGGATGTCGGTGGTAGATGTCCCACAGTCCGGCGGCCCAATCCGCAAGGGCGCCACGCCAATCCGCCGGATCGGCTGGCGCGGGCGGCGGCCCGGGAGCCGTCGACAGCATGAAGGTCACCAGCTCGTCCTTGTTGGCCACGTGCCGGTAGAGCGACATCGTGCCGCAGCCCAGCCGCTCGGCCAGCCGGGCCATCGACAGCGCGCCAGGCCGTCCGATCGGCCAGTTCGACGGCCGCGGCGACGATGCGCTCCCGGCTCAGCCCGCGTGGGCGCCCGGGTGTGCTCGGCTCGCGCCACAGGATCTCCAGCGCGCGTGGCAGTGGATCGCTCATTTGCCGTCAGCCTAACCGAATGCGCGGCGCGTTGCGTATAGCGTACGCTTCATGCGTATGGCATACGCACAGCGCTCTCGCGCCAGGTGGCTCGCCCCGGCTCTCGCCGTCATCGTCGTGGTCTTCCTGGCGTTCTCACTGCCGCCGTACTTCACCGGCGGCACGCGCGTGCCCGCCACGTTCGCTTGCACTATCCGCTGCTGGTGGCCCACGTGATGTTCGCGAGCGTGGCGATGGTGGCGGCCGTCGCGCAGATCTGGCCCCGGCTGCGTGCCCGCTCACCCCGCGTTGCACCGCCGCGTCGGACGCGTGTACGTCGCCACGGCAATCCCGGCCGCGGTATGCGCGATGGTGATCGGGGCCGCGACACCGTTCGGCCCGTTTCTGGCGGTCGGCAACGTTTTCCTGGCGGCGCTGTGGCTGTGGTTCACGATCAACGGCTTCCTCGCCGCCCGGCAGCGCCGCTTCGCCGACCACCGGCGTCACATGGTTCGCAGCGCAACGCTCGCGCTGTCGATCATCACCAACCGGATCTGGACGCCGATTCTGTTCATCACGCTGCAGCCGTTGCAGGACAGCGTCTTTGGCGGTAACGAGGAGCACTACCTGTGGTTCGTGGCCGGGCTTGGGCGCGTGGCTGGGCTGGACGATTCCGCTGGCGGCCGTGCAGTGGTGGCTGACCCAGGAGCACGTAATGGCGCCGTCGTCAATTTCTCAGTCGCAGCACACATCAGCCGGTGTAATCTCCGGGCGATCGTCGAGCACGCGGCGGGCGTACCGACCGGAACGAGGCGGCAATGGCGACGGAATTCAACGGCAAGATCGAGCTCGACGTCCGCGACTCGGAGCCGGACTGGGGGCCGTACGCCGCGCCGACGGCGCCCGAGGGTGCGCCCAACGTTCTCTATCTCGTCTGGGACGACACCGGCATCGCGACGTGGGACTGCTTCGGCGGCCTGGTCGAGATGCCGACGATGAGCCGCATCGCCGAACGCGGTGTGCGGCTGTCGCAGTTCCACACCACCGCGCTGTGCTCGCCGACGCGCGCATCGCTGCTGACCGGACGCAACGCCACCACCGTCGGCATGGCCACCATCGAGGAGTTCACCGACGGCTTCCCGGGCTGCAACGGCCGCATCCCGCAACGACACCGCGCTGCTGTCCGAGGTGCTCGCCGAGCAGGGCTACAACACCTACTGCGTCGGCAAGTGGCACCTGACGCCCGCTCGAGGAGTCCAATCTGGCTGCCACCAAACGACATTGGCCGTTGTCGCGCGGATTCGAGCGGTTCTACGGCTTCATGGGCGGCGAGACCGACCAGTGGTATCCCGAACTCGTCTACGACAACCACCCCGTGGCACCGCCGGGGTTGCCGGAGGACGGCTACCACCTGTCCAAGGACATCGCCGACAAGACAATCGAATTCATCCGCGACGCGAAGGTGATCGCGCCCGACAAGCCGTGGTTCTCCTACGTCTGCCCCGGCGCCGGACATGCGCCGCACCACGTCTTCAAGGAATGGGCCGACCGCTACGCCGGCAAGTTCGACATGGGCTACGAGCGCTACCGCGAGATCGTGCTGGAGAACCAGAAGAAGCTGGGCATCGTCCCGCCCGACACCGAGCTCTCGCCGATCAACCCGTACTCGGATGTCAAGGGTCCCAACGGCGAACCGTGGCCGCCGCAGGACACCGTGCGGCCGTGGGATTCGCTGGACGATGACGAGAAGCGGCTGTTCTCCCGGATGGCCGAGGTGTTCGCCGGCTTCCTGAGCTACACCGACGCCCAAATCGGCCGCAGTCCTGGACTATTTGGAGGAGTCCGGCCAGCTGGACAACACCATCATCGTCGTCATCTCCGACAACGGTGCCAGCGGTGAGGGCGGTCCGAACGGTTCGGTCAACGAGGTCAAGTTCTTCAACGGCTACATCGACACCGTCGAAGAGGGCCTGCGCGTCATCGACAACCTCGGCGGACCCGAGACCTACAACCACTATCCGATCGGCTGGGCGATGGCGTTCAACACGCCGTACAAGCTGTTCAAGCGCTACGCCTCGCACGAAGGCGGCATCGCCGACACCGCGATCATCTCCTGGCCCAAGGGCATTGCCGCGCACGGCGAGGTGCGCGACAACTACGTCAACGTCTGCGACGTCACGCCGACGGTGTACGACCTGCTGGGCATCACGCCGCCGGCCACCGTCAAGGACATCGCGCAGAAACCGCTGGACGGCGTGAGCTTCAAAGTGGCTCTTGAGGATCCGGCGGCGCCACCGGCAAGGAGACCCAGTTCTACGCGATGCTCGGCACCCGGGGCATCTGGCACAACGGGTGGTTCGCCAACACCGTCCACGCCGCGTCGCCCGCCGGTTGGTCGCACTTCGACAAGGACCGCTGGGAGCTGTTCCACATCGAGGCCGACCGCAGCCAGTGCCACGACCTCGCCGCCGAGAACCCCGACAAGCTCGAGGAGCTCAAGGCGCTGTGGTTCAGCGAGGCCGACAAATACAACGGGCTGCCGCTGTCGGACCTGAACATCCTCGAGACGTTGTCGAGGTTCCGGCCCTACCTGTCGGGCACCCGCGAGTCGTACTTCTACTACCCGGGCACCGCCGATGTCGGCATGGGCGCCGCCGTCGAGATCCAGGGCCGGTCGTTCGTGGTGATGGCCGAGGTGACCATCGACACCACCGGCGCGGAGGGCGTGGTGTTCAAACACGGTGGCGCCCACGGCGGCCACGTGCTGTTCATCCAGGACGGACGGCTGCACTACGTCTACAACTTCCTCGGCGAGGAGGAGCAGGTGCTGTCGTCATCCGGCGCCGTGCCGGTGGGCAAGCACATGTTCGGCGTCGCGTACGTGCGGACCGGAACGGTCGAGGGCAGCCATACGCCGCTTGGCGACGCGGCGCTCTACATCGACGGCGCCGAGGTGGCCCGCAGGTCAGGCGTCAAGGTTCACCCCGGAACCTTCGGCCTCGCCGGGGCGAGCCTGAGCGTCGGACGCAACACCGGGTCGCCGGTATCACGGGCCTACAAGGCACCGTTCGCGTTCACGGGTGGCACCATTGCACAGGTGAACGTCGATGTCTCGGGCAAGCCGTACGCGGATCTGGAACGCGAGTTCGCGCGCGCTTTCGCGAAGGACTGAAGCAATTGACTTTCGGCGAAGGACTGATGAAACGGGCTGCGTGGGCGGCGATCACGCTGGCGGTTGTCTTGACGGCGTGTGTCAGGACCAGTGACGGGATGCCGGTCGCGGGCGATACAGCGACGGCGGCCCGGGCACATCGGCGCTGCCGACGCGGGCCATTCCCACACCGGAAGGCGACCTGACCGAGCCCGGTGTCGTGCCGACCACCCGCACAGCCGTCCCCGCCGACGCCACGACGTGCGAACCGCCCAACCCGCCGCCGGTCGGCGTGACGGCGTCCGTGGCCGATCCTGCGGCGCCGAAGATCACCGTCGCCTTGCCCGCCGGCTGGTCGACAACGAAGGGCGACGGAGACGTGGGCGCCCAGCTGCAGGGGCCGGACGGAGTCTCGGCCACCGTCACGATCGCCGAAACGCCGTTGGAACCCGCGCAGGCCTTCAGGAAGTACGCCAACGACGCGATGGCGGCGTCCGCGGTGAGCAGTGTCAGCGTGCTGCCTGCCGATCTGTGCGGATACAGCGGACAGAAACTGCTCGGTGCCTGGTCGGATTCCCCTCAGCAGGCGGTCGAATTCGGCGACCGCATCGCCCACATCTGGACCAACACCGACAACTATCTGGTGGCCGTGCACGTGGAGGGCCCGGCTGACACGGCGGGATTCGACCCGATGATGTCGCCGCTGATGGAGGATTTCTCGGTCCTCATACCGTGAGCGTCGAGGGATCGTTCGCTCGAACTTCGGCGCATGGCACCCTGAATTCATGCTCACCGAGCTCGTCGAGCTGCCGGGTGGGTCGTTTCGGATGGGCTCAACGCAGTTCTATCCGGAAGAGGCGCCCGCGCACACCGTGACCGTCGGCGCGTTCGCCATCGAACGTCACCCGGTGACCAATGCGCAGTTCGCCGAATTCGTCGACGCCACTGGCTATCTCACCGTCGCCGAACAGGCGTTGGATCCCGCGCTGTATCCGGGCGTGGCGCCGGTCGATCTGATGCCGGGAGCGCTGGTGTTCCGGCCGACCGATGGTCCCGTCGATCTGGGTGACTGGCGGCAGTGGTGGGACTGGGAGCCGGGCGCCTGCTGGCGGCACGCATTCGGCCCCGACAGCGATACGTGGAACTTCGATGACAGGCTCGACCATCCGGTGGTGCAGGTCGCCTATCCCGATGCGGCGGCCTATGCGCGGTGGGCCGGCCGCCGACTGCCCACCGAAGCCGAATGGGAGTACGCGGCGCGCGGGGGCGCGACGCACGACCTACCCCTGGGGCGACGAAGTGAATCCCGGCGGTCAGCTGATGGCCAACACCTGGCAGGGCCGCTTTCCGTACCGCAACGACGGCGCGCTCGGCTGGGCCGGCACCTCGCCGGTCGGCGCCTTCCCGCCGAACCGGTTCGGCCTGGTCGACATGATCGGCAATGTGTGGGAGTGGACGACGACGGAGTTCGCGGCCCACCACCGCCTCGACGAGCCGGCGAAGGCCTGCTGCACGCCGACAACTGCGGCGGACCCGACCGTCAACCAGACGCTCAAGGGCGGCTCGCATCTGTGCGCGCCGGAGTACTGCCACCGGTACCGCCCCTCGGCCCGCTCGCCGCAGTCACAGGACAGCGCGACGACGCACATCGGGTTCAGATGTGTCGCCGATGTGGCCGATCAGGCCGAGTCGATCTGACGGCCGAAGCGGACCGCGAGCCGCCGAAATGTGCCGGGAGCCAGCGCGCGCACCGTCGGAGCCACCCGGAGCCACCGCGGTCTCCACTCTTCGGCGCGGTCTCGTTCCACGGCCCGGACCACGGCGTCGGCGACCGTCTCGGCAGGAATCGGTCGCGGCCGCGTACGGGTGTAGGGAGTGCCGCGGGTTTCGAAGAAGCCGGTGTCGACCACCCCGGGAATGACGACGCTGACGTTGACGCCGGTTCCGGAGGTCTCGACCCGAAGGCTGTCGGCGAAGGTGTCGAGGCCGGCCTTGGTCGCCGAGTAGACGGCCTCACCGGCGACACCGGTTCGGCCGGCGATGGACGTCACGAAGCAGATCGCTCCTCGTCGTCGTTCGACCATCCCGGGCAGAAATGAGCGGGTGAGCTCGATCGCGGCGAGCAGATCGACCTCGATGAGTCGCCGAACCACGTCGACGTCCATGGCCGCGAAATGTCCGAGGTACCCGAATCCGGCGTTGTTCACCAGCACGTCGACGTGCCCGAACTGATCGAGCGCCTCGGCCGCGACCCGTTCACGTTCCGCCGGGACGGCCAGGTCGGCGACCAGGGCGTGCCCACCCACCTGGGCGGCCACTTGGTGGGTGCGCTCCGGGTCGCGGCCGTGTACCAGCACGTGTGCTCCTCGTGCGGCGAACCGGGCGGCGGCGATGCGGCCGATTCCCGCCGATGCCCCGGTGACCAGTACGACCGCGCCGGTCACTCGCATGGCTGCCGTCCCACACCACCATGATCAGCGCAGACGGTGCCGGGTGGGGCCGGATCGGCCGAGGCCGCCCTGGTGGGGATGTCGCCGCCGTAGAGGTGCCGCGTGCCCGACGCGTTCGCCAGGCCGACGACGCCGACCGCGATCAGCGCCCCGGACACCGCGATGGCCGACAGCACGCCGGGGTCGCGGGGAGCGGGCGCGTCGAAGGCGAGAATGCCCAGCGCGAAGCTGGCGACGGGGTTGGTCACGCTCATCGCGGCAACCGCGGGCGGCAGCGGACCGCTGGCAAAGGCGATCTGTACCAACAACATTCCGCGACCGCCGTCGCCGCCAGTGCGTACACCGGCCAGTCGAGAAGCGTCGCCACCGGGCCGCCGTGGTACAGATCCTCGACCGTCAGCTTCAGGTACACGGCGTTGAGCGCGTGGCACAGGCCGGCGGCGACGCCGACGAGCATCCCGGCCAGCCACGGGACGGCGTACCGGCTCAGCTGGCGCAGGATCACCACCAGGCCGGCCACGCACATCGTGGCGCCGAGGACGCGGTGCCGGTGCGGGTCTCCGGTCAGCGGTGACGCGTCGGCGGTGAGCAGGAGCACAAGCCCGGCGCACACCGCGAGCGCCGACAACCAGTCACGGCCCGATGGCCATCGGCGCTGTTCGGCCGAGGCCAGCGACAACACGAACAGCAGTTGCGCCGCCATCAGCGGCTGAACCGCCGCAACCGACCCGACCTTGAGGGCCGCCGCCTGGGTGCCGACGCCGAAGAGGTTCGTCAGCCAGCCGGTCAGCCAGGTCCTGCTCCGCACAAGGCGGCCGAACAGTCGTTTGACGCCCGACGCGTCCCGCAGCGATGCGGTGTCGGAGCCGACGATCGCGCGGGCGGCGCGTTGCTGCAGGAATGCCGACAGCGCGAAGAGGAACGCGGCCGCCAGGCCCAGCGCGGCGACGGCGATCATGATGGCATCGCAATCCAGTCTGACCGGGCGCAATACGTCGAGATGAACGTGCGCGAAATGTCAGGTTTTGACGGCGTGTCGGGTGCAAACACGCACAGCTCGCGGCAGTGCGGGGAGGGCTGACCAGCGGCGATTTGGTTCCTGAGCTGGTCGTCACCTAGAATTCACTGGTTGCCTTGGGCAGACCTCGGCCGATCCTCCGGATCAGCCCCGCGTGCCCTTCGGAAACAGCAAGACCGCGCACGTCAGGTCTCCGATCCTGCGTGCACACATTAACCAGGTCGCCTCGGGGCAGGAGCGCAGCGACTCAGGGAAGACAGAGGAGATCGAGTGATTCAGCAGGAATCGCGGGTGAAGGTCGCCGACAACACGGGCGCCAAGGAGATCTTGTGCATCCGCGTGCTCGGCGGCTCGTCGCGGCGCTATGCCGGCATCGGCGACATCATCGTGGCGACCGTCAAGGACGCCATCCCCGGCGGCAACGTCAAGCGTGGTGAGGTGGTCAAGGCCGTCATCGTGCGCACCGTCAAGGAGCGCCGCCGCGCCGACGGCAGCTACATCAAGTTCGACGAGAACGCCGCCGTCATCATCAAGCCGGACAACGATCCGCGCGGAACCCGCATCTTCGGCCCGGTCGGCCGCGAACTGCGTGAGAAGCGCTTCATGAAGATCGTCTCGCTGGCCCCGGAGGTGTTGTAGATGAAGGTCCACAAGGGCGACACGGTGCTGGTCATCTCCGGTAAGGACAAGGGCGCCAAGGGCAAGGTCCTGGTGGCCTACCCGACGCGGAACAAGGTCCTCGTCGAGGGCGTCAACCGGATCAAGAAGCACACCGCGATCTCGCGCAATGAGCGCGGTGCGCAGTCCGGCGGCATCGTCACCCAGGAGGCGCCGATCAACGTGTCCAACGTGATGGTCGTCGACTCCGACGGCAAGCCGACCCGCATCGCGTTCCGCAAAGACGACGAGACCGGCAAGAAGGTCCGCATCGCCAAGACCAACGGCAAGGACATCTGAGATGACCACGGCTGAGAAGACAGAACAGAAGGCACTGCCTCGCCTGAAGCAGCGCTACCGCGACGAGATCAAGGACGCGCTGCAGAAGGAATTCGGCTACGGCAACGTCATGCAGATCCCCGGCGTGGTGAAGGTCGTCGTCAACATGGGTGTCGGCGACGCCGCCCGCGACGCCAAGCTGATCAACGGCGCCGTCAACGACCTGTCGCTGATCACCGGCCAGAAGCCCGAGATCCGCAAGGCCCGCAAGTCCATCGCGCAGTTCAAGCTGCGCGAGGGCATGCCGATCGGCGCCCGCGTGACGCTGCGCGGCGACCGGATGTGGGAGTTCCTCGACCGGTTGACCTCGATCGCGCTGCCCCGTATCCGCGACTTCCGCGGCCTGAGCCCCAAGCAGTTCGACGGCACCGGCAACTACACCTTCGGGCTGAACGAGCAGTCGATGTTCCACGAGATCAACATCGACGACATCGACCGGCCCCGCGGCATGGACATCACCGTCGTCACTTCGGCGACGAACGACGACGAAGGACGAGCGCTGCTGCGGGCGCTGGGCTTTCCGTTCAAGGAGAACTGAGCAGATGGCAAAGAAGGCTCTGGTCAACAAGGCCAACAAGAAGCCCAAGTTCAAGGTGCGCGGCTACACCCGGTGCAACAGGTGCGGTCGTCCGCACGCGGTGTACCGCAAGTTCGGTCTGTGCCGCATCTGCCTTCGCGAGATGGCGCATGCCGGCGAACTGCCCGGCGTCCAGAAGTCCAGCTGGTAACAGCATCTGCCACATCAGACAAAGGTTGCGGTAGGCCCGCCCAAGCATTGGGCACAGTGGGAACCGCCGCGAGGAAGGTGAACCGGCTGTCATGACCATGACGGATCCGATCGCAGACTTCTTGACACGTCTGCGCAACGCCAATTCGGCGTACCACGATGAGGTGACCCTGCCGCACTCGAAGATCAAGGCGAACATCGCCGAGATCCTCAAGAAGCAGGGTTACATCACCGACTACCACACCGAGGATGCTCGGGTGGGCAAGTCCCTTGTGGTGCAGCTGAAATACGGCCCGAGCCGTGAACGCAGCATCGCGGGACTGCGCCGGGTGTCCAAGCCCGGTCTGCGTGTCTACGCGAAATCCACCAATCTGCCGCGGGTTCTCGGCGGCCTGGGCGTGGCGATCATCTCCACGTCCTCGGGCCTGAGAACCGACCGTGAGGCGGCCCGAGAGGGCGTCGGCGGCGAAGTCCTCGCGTACGTGTGGTGAGGGAGGAGCTAGTTATGTCGCGAATTGGAAAGCAACCGGTCCTCGTCCCCAGCGGCGTCGACGTCACCATCGATGGCCAGCATGTGTCGGTCAAGGGCCCCAAGGGCGCTCTTGAGCTGGCCGTGGCCGAGCCGATCACGGTGGCGCGCAACGACGATGGCGCCATCGTGGTGACCCGCCCCAACGACGAGCGGCTCAACCGCTCGCTGCACGGGCTGTCGCGCACGCTGGTGGCCAACCTCATCACCGGTGTCACCGAGGGTTACACCACCAAGATGGAGATCTTCGGCGTCGGCTACCGCGTGGTGGCCAAGGGCAACAGCCTCGAGTTCGCGCTGGGCTACAGCCACCCGGTCGTCATCAACGCCCCCGAGGGCGTGACGTTCGCGGTGGAGACACCGACGAAGTTCTCGATCTCCGGTATCGACAAGCAGAAGGTCGGCCAGATCGCGGCGAACATCCGTCGTCTGCGGAAGAGCGACCCCTACAAGGGCAAGGGCATCCGCTACGAGGGTGAGCAGATCCGCCGCAAGGTCGGAAAGACAGGTAAGTAGTAATGGCTACTAACACAAAAGACTCGGCGTCGGCGACGCGTAAGCCCGTGGGGCAGAACGTCTCCGAGGCGCGGCGCATTTCGCGGCTGCGCAGGCACGCGCGGCTGCGCAAGAAGATCGCCGGCACCGCCGATGTGCCACGCCTGGTGGTCAACCGTTCCTCGCGGCACATCCACGTGCAGCTGGTGAACGACCTCGAAGGCACCACCGTGGCCGCCGCATCCTCGATCGAGGCCGATGTGCGCGCGGTCGAAGGCGACAAGAAGGCCCACAGCGTGCGGGTCGGTCAGCTGATCGCCGAGCGCGCCAAGGCCGCGGGGATCGACGCGGTCGTGTTCGACCGCGGTGGATACACCTACGGCGGACGCATCGCGGCGCTGGCCGACGCGGCGCGCGAAGGCGGGCTGAAGTTCTGATGACTTTCAAGATTTACGGAAGGACTGCATGATGGCCGAGCAGCCAGGAGCGCGGGCCCGCAACGTCCGGCAACCGACCCCCAGGGGCGGTGGCGGCGGAGGTGACCGCGACGGCCGGGGTCGTCGCGACGACCGCGGCGGCCGTGGCGGCCGCGACGGCGGCGAAAAGAGCAACTACATCGAGCGCGTCGTCACGATCAACCGCGTCTCCAAGGTCGTCAAGGGCGGTCGGCGGTTCAGCTTCACCGCGTTGGTGATCGTCGGCGACGGCAACGGCATGGTCGGTGTCGGCTACGGCAAGGCCAAGGAAGTTCCGGCCGCCATCGCCAAGGGCGTGGAGGAAGCGCGCAAGGGCTTCTTCCGCGTTCCGCTGATCGGCGGCACCATCGTGCACCCCGTCCAGGGTGAGGCCGCCGCGGGTGTCGTCATGCTGCGTCCGGCCAGCCCCGGTACCGGTGTGATCGCCGGCGGCGCCGCACGTGCGGTGCTGGAGTGCGCCGGCGTGCACGACATCCTGGCCAAGTCGCTGGGCAGTGACAACGCGATCAACGTGGTGCACGCCACGGTCGCCGCGCTCAAGCTGCTGCAGCGTCCCGAAGAGGTGGCGGCACGCCGTGGCCTGCCCATCGAGGACGTGGCGCCTGCCGGCATGCTGCGGGCGCGACGGGAGGCCGAGGCGCTCGCCGCGTCGGCGGCACGTGAAGGAACGGCGTAGCGATGGCTGAACTCAAAATCACCCAGGTGCGCAGCACCATCGGTGCACGCTGGAAGCAGCGCGAGAGCCTGCGGACCCTCGGACTGCGCAAGATTCGGCAGTCTGTGGTTCGTGAGGACAACGCGCAGACTCGAGGACTGATCAAGGCGGTCCACCACCTCGTCGAAGTAGAAGAGGTCGGCGATGAGCGCTCGCGCAAGAGCGGGGACGAAAGCATGACCATCAAACTGCACGACCTGCGCCCGGCGCCGGGTTCCAAGACCGCGAAGACCCGGGTCGGCCGCGGTGAGGGCTCCAAGGGCAAGACCGCCGGTCGCGGCACCAAGGGCACCAAGGCCCGCAAGAACGTCCCAGCGATGTTCGAGGGCGGCCAGATGCCGATCCACATGCGGCTGCCGAAGCTCAAGGGCTTCCGCAACCGGTTCCGCACCGAGTACGAGGTCGTCAACGTCGGTGACCTCAACCGGCTGTTCCCCAAGGGCGGCGATGTCGGTGTCGACGAGCTGGTCGCCGCGGGCGCGGTGCGCAAGAACTCTCTCGTCAAGGTGCTCGGCGACGGCAAGCTGACCGTCAAGGTCAACGTCACCGCGCACAAGTTCAGCGGCAGCGCACGCGAGAAGATCACGGCTGCAGGCGGATCCGCGACCGAGCTCTAGTCGCGTCGCCATGTCAGATTGGCGGCACCGCCGCCGGAGAGAGCCCCTGCCGTTACGGTGGGGGCTCTCTTGTGTCTACACCGAAGCGGTAACGCCACCCCCTGTCGGCGCGATCTACACTGCGCATGCCCATAACTGAGGAGCAGATATGACTGCCGTCCACCGCACGATCGCCATCGTGACGGTTCGCGCCGGTCTCGCGATGTTCGGCGGTGCCGCGACCGCGCACGCCCAGACGAAGGATGAGCAGTTCGCCGCCGATGTCAGCGCGCTGAACATTCCAACAGGTGACGTCGATCTGCCCGCGCTGGGTCACGGCATCTGCGACATGCTCACCGGCGGGCTGACGGGCAACCCGAACCCTGTCCCCGTCGTCCGGGGCGTGGTGAGCCAGCTCGAGAACGACGGCAACATCAGCAAGCCGCAAGCGGCGGGCTCTGATGCGTGCGGCGGTCAGCGTCTACTGCCCACAGCACGCCCGCTATATGGGTCGCTGACCGTCCGGGTTACTGGCCCCAGTTGAAGCAGCCGACGCCGGGATAGCAGCCGCCGCCGCCGCCCGGGCCGCCGTGGCCACACACGCCCTCGGCAGTACAGCCGCCACCGCCCTGGGGGCCGCCAGTTCCGCAGGTTCCGTCGGCAGTGCAGCCGGCGCCACCACCGGGTCCGCCGCCACCGCAGACGCCGTTGGCGCAGCCGTTGCCACCTTGCTGGGCGGGAATGGTGATGCTCGACGCGCCTGTCGCCGCGGCGTAGTTTTCCGCGGCGGCCACTGGTGCCGCAGCGATTGCCGTCGCGGCCGCACCCGCCATGAGTAGCGGGGCGATGAAATTCAGTTTCGCCATCATGTCTCCGGTTTACCACCAAGATCAGCCAGTTAAACCGGCTAATTTCCAGCGAACTGGCCAGATCAGCGGAGCTGCGGAATCACTTCTGCAGCAAGCCGTTCCATCTGCTCACGATCTTCGGCGACCGTTGCACCGACCGGATTCAGCAGCACCAAATCGGCACCGGCGTGCTATGACCTCGCGCACACCCCGGACGACGTCGGCAGGTGTGCCGGACACGGGAACGGCATCGGTGCCGGGCATGTTGCCGTAGATGCGGTGCAGGCCCTCCAGTACCCGTTCGCGGGCGCGTGCGGCATCGTCGTCGACCATCAGATAGATCCGCTTGCCGATGGTGAACCCCGCCGGATCCTTTCCCTGCGTCTGGAGTTCTCGGTCGCACGATCTTCGCGGCGTCGACGAAGCTCGCGGTGGTCGACGAGCCTGCACCCATGAACGCATCACCGAGGCGCACCGCCCGGGCGATCGCCTTGGGAGCGTTGGCGCCGAACCAGATTGGCGGATGGGGCCGTTGCACGGGCTTGGGCGCAATGGGCAAAGCATCGACGTCTCGGAAGCGTCCATGAAATGTCACCGAAGGCTCGTCCGACCATGCGGCCGTCATCAGCTGCAAGCCCCTCGGTGAAGCTACTGATGAACGTGGATCGCTCCACGCCGAACGCCTCGAACTTGCGGAAGCCGCCGCCTGGCGCGACGCCGAGATCGAGCCTGCCGTGGCTGAGTCGGTCGACGGCGGTGACCGCCGACGCGAGTTGCAACGGATCGTGCAGCGACGTGATGAGCACCGCGACGCCGAGCCGCAGCCGGGTGGTGCACGCGGCGGCATAGGCCAGCAGCTCCAGCGGTGCGATCAGCGGTGACGGCCCGATGATCTGCTCGAGTGTCCAGCCGCCCTCGAACCCGAGCTCCTCGGCGCGGGCGACATAACTCTTGAACCCCGATGCGTCGAACCCGTCGGCGTCACGCTGGGGAAGCGAAATGGAAAACCTCACGGCACCACGTTACGACCGGGCATCCGTTGAAGGTGATGTGATGTCGCAGTGACCGACATCATCGAGCGGTACCTCGAGGCGATCGCATCACACGACTGGGCGGTGGTCGACGAGTGCATCGCCGACGACATCGTCCGCGTCGGACCCTACGGGGATCGCTACACGGGTCGGGTCCAGTACATGGCCTTCATCGCCGATCTGATGCCAAGGCTCCAGGGCTACCTGATGGAGTTGCACCGAGTGACGTACGCGAGCGATGCGCTCGCCTTCGCCGAACTCACCGAAACGGTGGAGTTGGGCGGCAAGCCAACGCGCACTCCGGAGGTTCTTGTCTTCACGCTCGACGGCGACGGACGCATTGCACGCGTCGACATCTTCATTCAAACGCCGCAGGGTTAGCAGCGCAGCCGAGGCCGTCGACGGCTGCGCTCAGCTCAGCGGGGGAAGCGGATAGATGATCTTCGCTTCTGCCGAGTCGGGCGGGGCGATCGCCTTGACCTGCCCGCCCTGGATCTGGACCAGCATCGGGGTTAGTGCGGTGTTGTTGTGGAAGTGGTCGCCCTCGGTGGCGAATTTGACCGGTCCGAAGAAGCTCTGCAGGTCGGTGCCTGCGATCAGCTCGTTCAGCTTGCCCCGGGACTCCTCGGACAGCGACGGCGGTTCACCCAACTTTTCGACCGCAGCCTGCAGCACCTGCCCTGCGGCGCTGCACCCGGCGGCGGTGTAGTCCGGCGGCGTGCCGTGCTGGTCCTGGAACATCTTCGCGTAGTCGGCGGCCGAGCCGAACAGGTCGTCTTTGAACGACGCGGTCGGCAGCCACACCGAGATCCCCATGACGCCGTCGGCCTGGCGGCCGAGCGCCTTCGCGAACGAGGCATCGGTGATGCCGTAGTGCTCGATGATCGCCTTCGGCGTGAAGCCCGTCGCGGCCATCGCCTTCACGAAGTCGACCAGAAGAACGTCGTGGCCGCCGACCGCCACGATGTCGGGCTTCTGTGCCGCGACCGCGCCTGCCACCGGCGCCAGGTCGGCGTTCGGCGGGAACAGCCCGTAGTGCACGAGGTTGAGCTTCGCGTCCTGGACCCCCGCGCGGAAACCCTCGGCGGTGTTGTCGGAGAACGGCTCGTTGGCGCCGACGACCGCCGCGGTGGTCGGTTTGGGATTCGCGTTGTCGACGATCGCCTGGATCGAGCGGGCCGCAGTGGTGTCGACGGCAGGTATGACGCCAAAGGTGAACTCGGGCTTGGCCTTCCAGACGTTGGGCGACTCCGCGGAGCCGGCGATGCACGGTATCCGGTACTTGGCGCAGATCGGGTCCATCGCGAGCTGCACACCGCTGGTGTACGCGCCGAAGATGGCGTTGACGCCTTCCTCGGTGACCAGACGGGATGTCGCGTCGGCGCCGGTGGCCGGATCGCTCTTGCAGTCCTGCACGACCAGGTCGACTTGGTACTTCTTGTCGCCGATGGCCAGCCCGCCCGCCTTGTTCACCGTGTCCGCCCACAGCTGGTATCCGCGCTGGGCGATCTGACCACCGGTCGCGGATTCGCCGGACAGTTCCAGCACGGCGCCGACCTTGAACTTGTCGGACGCCTCTCCGCCGCCGCCCTTGTCGCCGCCGCACGCCGCTAGCAGGCTCGGGGCGGCAACCGCGCCGCCCACCACGAGGCCGGCCCTGGTGATGAAGCGTCGACGGTTGATGTAGCTGGACATGATTACTCCTATCGGGGTTCCCTCGGCAGCGGGTCGCAGCGGTGCATCGTTCAGCGACCCCCTAGATACAGATGGATGAGTTCGCGGTCGTCTTTCGACGTCGTCGGGTGTGCCTTCGAACCGATTCCTTCCTGCCACAAGGACATACATCCGGTCGGCGACCCGCAACGCCTCGCGGATGTTCTGCTCGATCATGATCACGCCCACGCCACGCTGAGCGAGCTCGGTGGCGCGGACCAGGACGTCGCCGACGAGCTTGGGGGACAGGCCGGCGGACGGCTCGTCGAACAGCAGGAACCGTGGGCGCAGCACGAGCGCGCGGGCGATCGACAGGATCATCTGCTCGCCGCCGGAGAGCTGGCCGGCCTGCACGCCGTAGCGCTCGCGCAGCCGGGGGAACTCCTCCAGCAGCTCCTCGATCCGCCGGCCCAGCTGGCCCTTGGAGCGGAGCGTGTAGCCGCCGACGCGCAGATTGTCGCGCACGGACAGCTGGGGGAACACACCGCCGCCCTGCGGCATCATCGCCAGCCCGCGGCCAAGTGTGCGGTGGGACGGCAGGTGGGTGAGATCGTCGTCGTCGAGCGTGATCCTGCCCGCCCACGGGTCGATCACTCCGGCGATCGCCTTGAGCAGGGTGCTCTTGCCGCAGCCGTTCGGCCCGAAGATGCAGGTGACTTCGCCGGTGCGGGCGGTCATCGACACCTGGTGCAGGATCTGCACGCTGCCGTATCCCGCGTCGACGCTGTCGACGGTGATCACGCCCTCCCGGGTGTCACTGCCTGGGTGTTCACTCACTCAGCGGACACCCCCAGATACGCCTCCATCACGTGGGGATCGTGCGAGATCTCCTCGAAACTGCCCTGCGCCACGATCTTTCCGGCGTCCATCACGATGATCCGGTCGCAGATGTCCTGTGCGAGTTCCATGTCGTGCTCGATCACCAGGAACGTCGTGCCCGCGTCACGCAGGGTGCGAATGGCCTCCAGCATGATCTGCCGCAGCCGCGGATGGACACCGGCAGCGACCTCGTCCAGCAGCGCGATCTTCGGGTTCTGCATCAGCACCCGACCCATCTCCAGCAGCCGCTGCTGACCACCGGACAGGGTGTTCGCGAGATCGTCGGCGACATGCGTGAGCTCCAGCCGCTCGAGCACGGCGTCCGCGGCGGCCGTCGCGTTGTTCCAATCGAACTGCACCGCCGCGGTCCAAAGATTCTCCCGCACAGTCATGTTCACGAACAGTGCCGGGATCTGGAACGTGCGGCTGAGGCCGGCCCTGGCGATCTTGTACGGGGCGAGCCGGGTGATGTTCTTGTCGAACAAGGTGATCGTGCCCTTGTCGGGCTTCAGCGCGCCGGTGAGCAGATTGAACAGTGTGCTCTTCCCGCTGCCGTTCGGCCCGATGATGCCGACGATCTCGGCCTGCTCGACGCCGAACGTGACACCGTCGACCGCGCGGATGCCGCCGAAGGAGCGGAACAGATCGTCGACCGCAAGGACCGTCACCGTGCAGCCTCCTCGGGTTCGGCTTCCTTCTGCGTCGGCACGACGTCGTCGCGGGCGCGCCCAAGAAGCTGGCGCACCAATCGCATTCGTCGCGCCCGTCGTCCGAGGCTGACCAGCCCGTCGGGCAGAAACAGCACGAACGCCATCACCAGCACGCCGACGAATACGATGTAGACGGTCGTCTCGCCGTAGCTGACCCGGAGCTGCTCGTCAAACAGGTACAACACGGTCGCGCCGAGCGCCGGACCCCACGCGTGCCCGAGCCCGCCGACGAGCACCATCACCACCAGCTGGTCGGTGATGATGGTGTTCAACACGCTCGCCGGGTTGATGAACGTGATCCAGTACGCGTTGATGCCACCCAGCACGGCCGGGATCACCGCGCTCAGCACGAAGGCCGAGATCTTGACCAGCGTGGTGTTGATGCCCTGCGCGCGGGCGGCAACCTCGTTGTCGCGCACGGCCTTCACGCGGAAGCCGAACCGTGACCGCTCCAGCAGCAGGTAGCACAGGGCATAAGCGATCGCCGCGGCACCGAGCATCGTGTAGAAGAAGAAGTTGTCGTCAAGGCGGATCGGCGTCTTGAGTCCGCCGGACCCGCCGGTGAAGTCGACGACGGTGGTGAATTCGCGTACGGCCTCGGCCAGCGCCCACGTCGCGATGGCGAAGTACGCACCTTTGAGTCGCAGGGCAGGCCAGCCGACGAGCGCCGCGACGGCGCCCGCGATCACGCCCGCGACCGGGAGGGTCGCCCAGAAGTTCCAGTCGACGTCGGGCTGCATCAGGATCGCCGTGGTGTACGCGCCGATGCCGAAGAACGCTACGTGTCCGAAGCTGATATAGCCGGCGTAGCCGCAGATCACGTTCCAGGACAACGCGATTCCGGCCCACATCGCGACACCGGTGGCGACGCGGATGTAGTACGGCGACGTCATCATCGGCAGCAGGCACATCGCCGCAACGACGAGGGCGAGCACACCGAGGTTGAGGTACGGGTTGCCCCCGGACGCGGGTCTGCTCATGCGACGACCTCGCAGGCTCGGCCGTCGCATTCTGTGCCGATTGATTCGCTCGCAAGCTTCGCTCATGCGACGACCCCCTGGGCTCGGCCGTCGCATTCTGTGCCGATGATTCGCTCGCAAGCTTCGCTCATGCGACGCCCGCGGGCTCGGCCGTCGCATTCTGTGCCGATGATTCGCTCGCAAGCTTCGCTCATGCGATCCCCCGCCGGGAGATGCCCTGCGGGAACAGCAGCAGCGCGACGAACAGCACGCCGAAGACCACCATCAGGGTGTAGTCGGCGCCCACGTACGTCGTGACCAACGACTGCAGCACGCCGAGGAACAGCCCGGCGGCCAGCACCCCGACCACCGAGCCGAGCCCGGCGAGCACCACGACGAAGAAGGCGAACAGCGTGTAGCGCAGACCGACCTCGGGGGTCATCGCGTAAATGGCGCCGAGCATCGCGCCCGCCATCGCCGTGAGGGCGGTGTAGATGGCGTACACCAGGCTGCTGACGCGTTTGACGTTGATGCCCATCAGCCCGGCGTTCTCCTTGCTCTGCGCAGTGGCGCGGATCGCCAGACCGGTGCGGGTGTAGAAGAGGAACGCCAGGAACAGGCCGGTGGCGACGACGGCGAAGGCGAAGCCGGCCACCCGGATCGCCGGTGCGGTGACACCGAACAGCGTGATGTTGCCGGTGAAAAACTCGGTACGCACGGTGCGTGGCGTGTAGCCGAACATGGTGAGCAGGCCGCCGCGGATCAGCGTGGCGAGCCCGAAGGTGAAGGCCAACCCCATCAGCGCGGGGAGTGCGTACTTGCTGGTTCGTACCCGATAGATCAGTGGCGCGATGAGCCACCCGACGCCTCCGAAGACGACGAATACGACGGGAAGCAACCAAAATGCATCGATCCCCAGCTCGTCACTGGCGACGATCGCCGCGAATGCGCCAAGGACCACCCACATGCCGACCGCGAGATCAACGACGTCGAGAACGCCGAACGACAACGAGAAACCGATACTGATGGCGACATACAGACCACCGATCAGAATGCCCCCGACAAGCGCTTGCGCCAATCCGGTCACGGCGTCCTCTCGGCAGAGCGGTCAGGACTGCAGGGAGCCTATCCACGGCGTAGCTTTGTAAACAATAGGTCAATCGTTTTGCCCCGGAGTTCTGACTCAACCGGCCACCGTGATCAGCCCCCTGCGTCGGTAGGCTCTCAGGATGTTCAGTTTCCTGCCGGGCATCCCCGGGATCGACGACCTTCGTGCGCTTGGCCGGCGGGTCGACACCGCCCGCCACCATGGCGTGCCCCGACGGCTGTGTGCTCGAACTCGACCTGCTGTCGGTGCCGCAGGAGACCGGTGGTTTCGACCCGTTCGCGATGATCGCCAGCGGCGGCAAGCCGCTGGTGTTGCGTGAAGCCGTCGCCGCCATTCACCGGGCCGCGAGGATCCGCGGGTGAGCGGCCTGATCGCGCGGGTGCAGATTCCGGCGGCAGCGCCAGGGCCGGTACAGGAACTGCGTGCCGCCATCGCCGCGTTCAGTGACGTGAAGCCGTCGCTGGCGTGGGCAGAGACGTATCCCGGCACGCTGTCGTATTTTCTGGCATCGGCATTCCGCGAGGTGTGGATGCAACCGTCGGGCACGGTCGGGTTGGTCGGGTTCGCCACCAACGCGCTGTTCCTTCGGGATGCACTCGACAAGGCGGGCATCGAGGCGCAGTTCATCGCCCGTGGTGAATACAAGTCCGCGGCAAACCTTTTCACGCAGGACAGCTACACCGATGCGCATCGTGAGGCCGACACCAGGCTGATCGAGAGCCTGCGCGCACAGGTGTGGCAGGCGGTCGCCGATTCGCGGCATCTGGAGGCATCGGAGGTCGACGCGCTCGCCGACAAGGCCCCGCTGCTGCGCGACGACGCCGTGACCGGCCGCTTGGTCGACCGCATCGGTTTCCGCGACGAGGCGTATGCCCGCATCGGCGAACTCGTTGGCGCGCCGGGCATTTCGCCCGAGACGGGCGACGCGGATTCCGAGGATGCGCCGCCGCGGCTGTACCTCGCCCGGTATGCGCGTGCCTCGGCGCCACGGCCTTCGCCGGTGCCGTCGATCCCCGGGCGCAAGGCAAAGCCGACCGTCGCTGTCGTCACGTTGCATGGTCCTATCGTCAGCGGTCGCGGAGGCCCGCAGGTTCTGCCCGTCGGTAACTCGAGTGCGGGCGGCGACACCATCGCCGCCGCGTTGCGCGAGGCGGCGGCCGACGACGACGTATCGGCGATCGTGTTACGGGTCGACAGTCCTGGCGGGTCCGTGACGGGTTCGGAAACCGTTTGGCGCGAGGTGAATCGGGTCCGCGACGGCGGCAAGCCGGTCGTCGCGTCGATGGGCGCGGTCGCGGCCTCCGGCGGGTACTACGTGTCGATGTCCGCCGACTCGATCGTGGCCAACGCGGGCACCATCACCGGTTCGATCGGCGTGGTGACCGGCAAGCTGATCGCCCGTGAGCTCAAGGATCGTCTCGGTGTCGGGTCCGATTCGGTGCGCACGAACGCCAACGCCGACGCGTGGTCGCTCAACCAGCCGTTCACCGACGAGCAGCACGCGCACGTGGAGGCCGAGGCCGACCTGTTCTACACCGACTTCGTCGAGCGCGTCGCCGCGGGTCGCAGGCTGACGGTGGAGGCCGTCGACGCGATCGCCCGCGGCCGGGTGTGGACGGGTGCCGATGCGCTCGAGCGCGGCCTCGTCGACGAGCTCGGCGGGCTGCGCACCGCGATCAACCGGGCCAAGGTGCTGGCCGGGCTGGAACCCGACGACGACGTCCGGATCGTCGCCTACCCGGGTTCGTCGCTGATGGACCTCCTGCGGCCCAAGCCGTCGTCGCAGCCCGCGGCCGCTTCGCTGCCCGAAGCACTCGCCGCACTCGTTGGCCGCTCGGTGAGCGGCGTGCTCAGCCAGGCCGAGCGCTCCTTGACCGGCGTCAGCGCACTCTGGTTGGGCGACTACCGCTTCTGACGTTTGCGTTTCCGCTGGATAGGTAGCGGACTTCATCATCTGGTAACACGCGAGTCTTGCTGTCGGCTGGGTCACATCGCTAGTGTCAGATTGTCAACAAAACTACGACCTGACCCGGTTTGAGCAGGCCGAGGGTCAGCGTCCGACAGTGTCAATGACACGAGGAGGATCCCGATGGGCGTCCCCGACGACCAACCCTCGCGGCCCGTCTCTACCGACGATGTGCCGCCTTCGGTATTGAAGAAGGCGGTCGCGGCGTCGGCGATCGGCAATGCGACGGAATGGTTTGACTACGGCATCTACGCCTACGGCGTGACCTACATTTCGGCCGCGATCTTTCCCGGGGATACTCAGCAGGCGACCCTGCTTGCGCTGCTGACCTTCGCAGTGTCCTTCCTGGTTCGGCCGCTTGGTGGACTCGTATGGGGTCCGCTCGGCGACCGACTGGGCCGCAAGCATGTGCTGGCCATCACCATCCTGATGATGGCAGGCGCCACATTGTGTGTCGGCCTCGTTCCGTCATACGCGGCGATCGGCTTCTGGGCGCCGGTGCTGATGGTGATTCTTCGCATGATTCAAGGCTTTTCGACCGGCGGCGAGTACGGCGGCGCGGCCACCTTCATGGCGGAGTACGCCCCGTGCCGTCGGCGCGGTTTCTTCGGCAGCTTCCTGGAGTTCGGCACGCTGGCCGGCTTCTCGTTCGGCGCACTGCTGATGCTCGGGTTTTCGCTGGTGCTCAACGACGACCAGATGCACACCTGGGGCTGGCGGCTGCCCTTCCTGGTTGCCGCGCCCCTCGGCCTGGTCGGCGTCTACCTGCGGTCGCGGCTGGAGGACACCCCGATCTTCCGCGAACTGGAGCAGGCCGGTGAGAAGGAGGAACGCGCGACCACGGCATTCAAGGATCTGATCAGCCAGTATTGGGGGCCGATCTTGCGCCTCGGTGGCGTGGTGGTCGCGCTCAACGTGGTGAACTACACGCTGTTGAGCTATATGCCGACGTATCTCGAGCAGGCGATAGGCCTGTCGTCCAACATGTCGCTACTGGTGCCGATCATCGGCATGCTCGCGATGATGGTGTTCCTGCCGTTCGCCGGTGGACTGTCGGATCGTGTTGGGCGCAAACCGATGTGGTGGTTCTCGCTCGTAGGCCTGTTCATCGCAGGGGTACCGATGTTCATGTTGATGGGCACCAACGCACTCGGCGCGCTCATCGGCTTCGCCGTCCTCGGCCTGTTGTACGTCCCCAGCTCGCGACGATCTCGGCGACATTCCCTGCGATGTTCCCGACGCACGTGCGCTATGCCGGGTTCGCGATCGCCTACAACGTGTCGACGTCCATCTTCGGCGGCACAGCGCCGGCAGTGAACGACTGGCTGGTCAACAGGACCGGCGACAACCTGGTGCCCGCGTACTACATGATGGCCGCCTGCGTCATCGGCGCGATCGCCATGATCAAGGTTCCAGAGACCACTCGCTGCCCGATGAACGGCACCGAGATCCCCGGCACTGAGAACGCCCCGCCGCAACTCGATTACGAGAAGGAGTCCAGCCGGGTCTGACTCGTCGCCGTCGGCGCCGGAGCGTTGCCTTCCTGCGCCACCGGCGACCGGGGCAGTGCCCGGTGAGAGCAGGCTCCAGCCGAACACGATCACCATGTTCAGCCCCATCGACACCAGGCCGGCGTTGACGCCGCCGACGTTCTTCACGCCGAACACATACAGCGTGATCGCGGTCAGCACCCCGACGACCATCCCGGCGGCCACGGCGGAGGTACGCACCCGACGGGCGAACAGCACCGCCAGCCAGCCGGGCACCACCTGAGCCAACAGGTTGTAGACGAGGTTCAGGACGGTGAGCATCAATGTCGACGCCGTCAGCGTGAGCACCGCGCCGAGCACCAGGAACCCGGCTACCGCCACAACCGTCCAACGGCGCTGGGCCGCCGGCGCGACATTCGGGGCCAGGTTGCGGCTCACCATGCCACCGATGGAAAGCGCCGTCGCCGCCAACACCAGCACACCGGACAGCGCCGCCCCGGCCGCCACCAGTCCGAGCATCCACTCGGGCAGCAGGCCTTTCGCGGTCACCATGAACACGGTGTTGGGGTCGTCCAGGTCCGGGTGATGCTTGAGCCCGTAGTAGGAGGCGAACACCAGGAACGGATAGATCAACATGTACATCGGCATCCACACGGTCGAACTCTTGACCGCGCGCTCCGACCGCGCAGGGAACACGTAGGCCCCGCCGAAGCCGAGATAGAACACGACGCTCTGGAACAGGATCGTGGTCATCGCGAACACCAATGCCTGGCCGGCCATCGTGGTCTGCGCGTGCGTGAGCACCTCCGGCCCGCTCACCTCGGAGGTGCCGCCTGCCGCGAGCACGGCTGCCAGCCCGACCAGGACGACACCGAGCAACATGAAGCTGTCTTTCAGGATCGATACGAATGCGGGTGAGCGGATTCCGGACGCGGCGATCCAGAGGAACGCGATGATGCCCGCCAGGAGGACGCACTGCACCGGGGTCAACCGAAGGCCGAGATTGCTCAGTACCACTTGCAGGCCGATGAACTGGTACTGACCCCACGGCACCAACGCGATCAGCATGGTCACGCACGTGATCAATTCCAGTGGCCTGCTGCCGAAGTGACGGCCGAACACGTCGGGCACGGTCATCGCGTCATGGATCTTGGCCGCCCGCCACACCAGCGGCGCCAGGAAGTACCCGAGCGAGTAGGCCAGCAGGATGTAGCCGAGGAACCAGATCCCGTAGCTCGCGCCGTTGCATAGATCCCGCTGGGGAAGCCGATCATGGTGCCGATGCTGTAGACCTCGCCGACGGCGAGGAAGTAGATGAGCCACGCGGGGAACGTTCGGCCACCGACGAGGAAATCGGAGATCCCGCCGCCCTTGCCGGCGCGGCCCGCCCACAGCGCCAGCAGGATCGAGAACCCCATCACCACGGCGACGATCGCGATCAACATCAGCCGTCCTTCTTCGTCGTCGCCGCCGCGTCGGTCTCCTTCGGTGTCCGCACATCGGCCGGATAGTGGTGACGGTCGAAGAACCGCCAGCTGATCCACAGGCACAGCGTCGTCAGCGGGAAGCAGCAGAACATCCAGAAGAACAACAGCGGGATACCGGCGACGAACACGTCGGTGTCGGACACCAGCGTGGTGCCGACGAGGATCGCGAGCGCGGGTATGCCGAGTCCGATGAGCAGGCTGGGCCAACTGCGGATCACCGCGCACCTCCCGTGGTCACCGTCAGCACGTCGCGCTGACGGACCAGGCTGCCGCCCACGACGGTGCCGTCGACGGTCAGCGATTTGATCCGGTCCGTGTCCACGGCAGTCGGATCCTCGGACAGCACGGCGAGGTCTGCCAGTTTGCCGACCTCGAGGCTGCCCTTTATGTCCTCTTCGCCGGCCAGGTACGCCGCGTCGACGGTGTACCCGCGCAGGGCCGCTTCCACGCCGATCGCCTGCTCCGCCCCGAGCACGCTGCCGCCGCTCGTTCGGCGCGCGACCGCGCACCAGATACCTTCCAGCGGCGGCACCGGTGTCACCGGCGTGTCCGAATGCAGTCCGAAGTGGATCCCCCTCGAGCGTGCCGAGGCAAGCGGACTGATCCGCCGTGCGCGCTCCGCGCCAAGAAATATGTCGCGGTGCCGGTCGCCCCAGTAGTAGACGTGCTTGATGAAGAACGAGGCGAGGATGTCGTGTTCGACCATCCGGTCGAGCTGGTCTTCGCGGACCGTCTGGCAGTGCTCGATGCGGTGCCGCCTGCCGGTGCCGTTCGGCGCGCCCAGCTTCGCGTAGCCGTCGATGATGGCTTCGATCGCGGCGTCGCCGTTGCCGTGTACGGCGACCTGCCATCCTGCCGCGTCGAGTGCGGCGATCCGGTGCGCGAGGTCGTCCGGCTCGACCAGCATCATGCCGTGCTCGGCGGGGTCGCAGGTGTATCCCTCGGCCAGGCAGCCGGTGCGCCCCTGGATCGATCCGTCGGCGACGATCTTGACGCCGGTCATCGTGAACTTGTCGGTCGACGCGGCGCGGTCGGGGGCGTCTGGCTCGCCCACGTCCAGCCCCGGAAGCAACGTGTGGAACAGATAGCCGTGGATGCGGGTGCGCAGCTTGCCGCTCACCAGGCGGTAGGCATTCAGCTCACCCTGGCCTGCGATCAGCCCGATGCCTGTGTCGTGCACCGACGTGACGCCGTGCGCGAGGTACTCGTCGTCGGCAAGCAGTAGCGCCTCTGCGAGGTCCTCGGCACCTTGTGATGGCATTGCGGAGTTGGCGAGGAACGCCGCCGTCTCGATGAGCAGGCCGCTCGGGTCGCCGCTCTCGTCGCGGGCAATTGCACCGCCCGGCGGGTCCGGGCTCTGCGCGTTGATGCCGATGGCATGCAGCGCGGCAGAGTTCACCACACAGAAGTGACCGGTCACATGCGTCAGGATCGTCGGGTTATGCGGCGACACCGGGTCGAGGTCGTGTCGACTGGGGTGGCGGTTGTCGGCGAGCAGGGTGTCGTCGTAGCGGTAACCCCTTATCCACTCGCCCCGCCCGCGGTCGCGCACGGCCTGCCGGAGGCGCTCCACGATGTCGTCGATAGTCGCGTTGGGCGGGCTGCCGGCGTCGACCGGGGCGGCAAGCGTCATGCCGAAGAAGGTCGGGATGGTTGTGCGACTCGACGAAGCCCGGGATGGCCGCGCGACCGTCGAGATCCACCACGGTCGTTTCGGTGCCGATGAGGCCCGCGATCGTGCGGTCGTCGCCGATCGCGGTGATCCGGCCGTCACGTGCCGCCAGCGCGCTCGCCTTGCTGCTTGCGCGGTCCAGGGTCAGAACTGTGCCGCCGAGCACGACGAGATCAGCGGCCACCGATGCTGCCGCGTTACCTGCGGGTTCGCCCACGATTGACTTCCTTGTCCACGGGTCCTGGTCTTCACCGTGCAACAGGAACCGAAACCGCGAACAGGTCCAGAATGGGCCCAGCCGGAGGTACCAGATGTGATTGCGCTGCTAGCGTGCGCTGAATTGAATTCAGGCTCAACACGATGACGGCGTCGACGGCGTCGGCCCAGATCCCTGCGGCTTCGTCGACCTGATCGCTGTTCACCACCAGCGCCGGAATGAACCGCACCACCTGGCCCCATGCCCCGCAGGTCAGCAGCAGCAGGCCGCGCCGAGCCGCCTCCTGCTGGGCGGCGGCGGCCGTCACCGGATCGGGTTTGCCTCGGCGTCACGGAATTCGTTGCCGATCATCAGGCCCGAGGCCGCGCACGTCGGTGATCGCCTCGTGCTTGTCGGCGACCAGTCTGGAGGGCCTCCTTGCAGTTGCGCGCCGCGTTGAGCGGAGTTGTCGACCAGACCCTCGTCGCGGATCACGTCGAAGGTGGCCACCGCGGCCGCGCACGCCACCGCGTTGGCGCCGTAGGTGCCGCCCTGCGAACCCGGCCAGGCCTTGGCCATCAGATCCGAGGACGCCGCCATCGCGGACAGCGGGAACCCTGACGCCAGGCCCTTCGCGGTGACCAGGATGTCCGGCTTGGCGTCGAAATGTTCGCCGCCCCAGAACTTCCCGGTCCGTCCGAAGCCGGTCTGCACTTCGTCGACCACCAGCAGGATGCCGTGTTGGTCGGCGCGTTCCCGCAATCCGGCGAAGAACCGCTCATTGGCGGGCACATAGCCGCCTTCGCCGAGCACCGGCTCAACGAAGAACGCTGCGGTGTCTGCCGGCGCGGACAGGGTCTGCAGGATGTAGTCGAGCTGGGCGAGCGCGAAATCGGTGGCCTGCTCGACCGGCCAGCCGAAGTGGGTGGGGTCCGGGAACGGTGCCACGTGCACGCCGGCCATCAGCGGGGAGAAGCCGGAGCGGAACTTCGTGCCCGACGTCGTCAGCGACGCCGCCGCGAGGGTGCGGCCGTGGAAGCCGCCGTGGAACACGACGACGTTGGGTCTGCCGGTGGCCTGGCGGGAAAGCCGCAGCGCGGCTTCGATCGCCTCGCTGCCCGAGTTGGCGAAGAACATCCGGTCAAGGCCCTGCGGGGAGCACTTCGCCCATCCGTTCCACCAGCGTGAGCAGCGGGCGATGCATGACGGTCGTGTACTGCGCGTGGATCAGCGTGCCGACCTGGCGCTGCGCCGCTTCGACCACCCGCGGGTGGCAATGCCCGGTGCTGGTCACGCCGATTCCCGCGGTGAAGTCGAGGTATCTGCGGTCGTCTTCGTCGTAGAGAAGCACGCCCTCGCCGCGGGCGGCCAGCTACGCCGGTCGCTTGTTTGAGGATCTGTGAGAGCTGCGCGGACGCCGGCACGGTTCCTTCCCCTTGCCTGTAGACGGATAGATTGTCAACAATCAGCGTATCGAATTGACCGGTCGTCGATGAAGGGGTAGTGGTGAGCGAACAAGATGAGGCGAGGGTCGTCCAAGCCGTCCAGAAGCAGTTGTTCATCGACGGCAAATGGCAGGACGCATCGGACGGGCGCACGTTCGACGTGACCGACCCCGCCACGGGCAAGACGCTCTGCTCGGTGGCCGACGCGTCTGAAGAAGATGGCAGGGCTGCGCTCGATGCGGCCGTCGCCGCCCAGCCGGATTTCGCGGCCACCCCGCCGCGCGAACGGGCGGATATCCTCACCCGCTCGTTCGAGCTGTTGCATGCGCGGATCGACGACCTCGCCCTGTTGATGACGATGGAGATGGGTAAGCCGCTGGCCGAGGCCCGGGGTGAGATCGCCTATGCGGCCGAGTTTTTCCGTCACTTCGCCGAGGAGGCCGTGCGGATCGACGGTGGTTATCAGACGGCGCCTGCCGGAGGGGCGCGCTTCCTGGTGGCGCGCCAGCCCGTCGGCCCGTGCCTGCTGATCACGCCGTGGAACTTCCCCATGGCGATGGGCACCCGCAAGCTCGGACCGGCCATCGCCGCCGGATGCACCAGCGTGATCAAGCCGGCCCCGCAGACGCCGCTGTCGATGCTGGCGCTGATGGACATTCTGACCGAGGCCGGGCTGCCCGCCGGTGCCGTCAACTGCATCACGGTCACCGACGCCGGTCCGGTGATGGAACCGCTGATCCGGTCCGGGCTGGCCCGCAAGCTGTCCTTCACCGGCTCCACTCAGGTCGGCCGGTTGCTGCTCGAGCAGTGCGCGGAGAAGGTGCTGCGGACCTCGATGGAGCTGGGGGGGAACGCGCCGTTCATCGTGTTCTCCGACGCCGACCTCGATGAGGCCGTGGAGGGGGCGATCGCGGCCAAGATGCGCAACATGGGCGAGGCGTGCACCGCGGCCAACCGGATCTACGTGCAGTCCTCGGTCATCGACGAGTTCGGTCGCCGGCTGGCAGAACGCATGGCGTCGCTGCCGGTGGGCCGCGGCACCGAGCAGGGCGTCACAGTCGGCCCCCTGATCGACGCGGCTTCGCTGCGCAAGGTCGAGTCACTGGTCGCCGACGCGGTCGAGCGCGGCGCCACCGTGCTCACCGGAGGCTCGGCACCGGCGGGTGACGGTTACTTCTATCCGCCGACCGTGCTCACGGGTGTGCCGCGCGAGGCGGCGATGTGCGATCAGGAGATCTTCGGTCCGGTCGCGCCGCTGACGGCGTTCGAGACGGAGGCCGACGCCATCGCGGCGGCCAACGACACCGAATATGGGCTTGTCTCATACGTTTTCACCAACGACCTGCGCCGCGCGCTGCGGGTCGCGGAGGCGTTGGAAACCGGAATGGTCGGACTCAACCAGGGGGTTGTCTCCAACCCGGCGGCGCCGTTCGGCGGGGTCAAGCAATCCGGCCTCGGCCGCGAAGGCGGATCGGTGGGCATCGACGAGTTTCTCGAGACCAAGTACATCGGCATCGCGATGCGCTGAGGGCTAGTTGCCGACGGGCTCGGCTCCGTCGACGGCGGTGTTGTGGATGAGCCGGTGTACGGCGTCGTCCATGTGGGCGGTCAGCAGCCGGTCGGTGCGTTCGCGGTCGCCCTTGCGGATCGCGTTGGCCAGCGCGCGGTGCTCCTTGTCGCGCACCTCGGATTTGGCGTAGGTCTCGTCGAGTGCGTGGATGCACATCCGGGTCTCGGTGATGAAGGTCTGGTGCATCCGGGACAGCCGCGGGCTCTTCGCCAGCTGCAACATGCGCTCGTGAAACGCGATGTCGAGCTCGCTGACGTCGGCCGGCGTCTGGGCCTCGGCCATCTGCTCGACGATCCGCAGCAGCTCGTCACCGGCCGCGCGGTGGTCGCCGTCGAGAATCTTGCGTGCCGCCGCCCGCTCGATCGCTTCCCGTGCGACGTACATGTCGCGGACGTCGTCGGGGGTCATGTCGATCACGAACAGTCCGCGATTGCGGATCGCGACGAGGAGCCCTTCCTGTGTGAGCCGCTGCATGCCCTCCCGCAACGGGCCGCGGCTGACCCCGAGCTTGCGGGCCAGCTCGGCCTCGCCCAGTTGCGCGCCGGGCTTGAGCTCGCCGTGGGCGATGGCCTGGCGCAACTTGTCCGCGATGATGCTCGGCGTCGACTCCCGCACGAGTGGACCGATGAAGTTGCTCACCCGCGGTCCTCGAAGAGTGTGCCGAGCCCGGGCAGCGGCGGCACGCGTCCGAGCAGCTCCAATCCCTTCCACACGGTCACCTGGTTCGCCGTCAACACCGGCTTGCCGACCGCCGCCTCCAGCTTGTCGATGATCGCCAGCGTGTGCATCGCCGTATCCGGGACGAGCACCGCTTCGGCGTCGGGATGGTCAGCGGCGGCCACCATCGCGACCACCTGTTCGGGACTGAGCGTGCCGACCTCGGCCGCGGTGTAGATCCCATGACTGCCCATCGAGACGACGTCGGCGCCGCCCGCGGTCAGGAATGCGACGAAATGCTGCTGCGACGTCCTCGGGGTAGGACGCCGCGACCGCGACCCGGCGGATGCCGAGGTGCCGCAACGCGTCGACGAAGGCGATCGACGTGGACGATGCGGGAACACCGGCCGCAGCCGCGACCGCGGACACCTGGTTCCGTGCGCCCTGCGGGCCGAACACGAAGCTGCCCGAGGTGCACGCCCACATCACCGCGTCCGGCTTCTCGCCTGCCAGCAACGCCGCTCCCGTCGGCGAGCCGTTCGTCGCTGCCGAGGTCGAGCAGGGCGTCGACGCGGTGGGCGTCCTCGCCGACGGACGTGATCGCCACCGGCAGGCGCACCGCGCCGGCGACGCGCGCCTCGAGCGCGGGAAAGTCGTCCTCGGCGCTGTGGCCGGGGTAGAGCAGGCCCACCGTTGGCATGTCATCTCCCTTGGATCACGCTGACCGAGATAGGTAGATTGTCGACAATGCTAACCCGCGCGACGTACGACGCGAGCAGGCTCGTCGGAGCGCTCCGTTCGGCGATCCGGGGGACCGTGCGCGACGACGCGGCCAGCCGGGGCCTGTACGCGGTCGACGGGTCGAACTACCGCGTGGTTCCCGACCTCGTGGTGGTGCCTGCCGACGCCGAAGACATGGCCGCCGCGGTGGCGCTCACCGCCGAGGCGGGCGCGCCGGTGACGATGCGCGGCGGTGGCACCTCGATGGCAGGCAATGCGATCGGAGGCGTCGTCATCGACGCTTCCCGGCACGTCAACCGGATCCTGGACATCGACGTCGGAACCAGGACCGCGGTCGTAGAGCCCGGTGTCGTGCTCACCGACCTGCTGGCCGCCGCGCGGCCGTTCGGGCTCACGTTCGGCGCCGACCCGTCTTCCGGCAGCCGGGCGACGCTCGGCGGGATGATCGCCAACAACGCCTGCGGCGCGCACTCGGTCGCTTGGGGCACCACCGCCGACAACGTCCGGTCGCTCGACGTGATACTCGCCGACGGCACCCGCTGCACCTTTGAATCACGCGGCGCGCGAGAGGAACTGGCGAGCCGAACCGGACGCGAAGGCGAGCTGCACCGGTCTCTGCAGGCCTTTGTCGACGAGCACGAGCTGGTGATCCGGCGCCGGTTCGGCCAATTCACCCGGCAGATCTCCGGCTATGCGCTGCACCGGCTGTTGCCCGAACACGGCTACGACGTCGCAGGACTGCTGTGCGGCAGTGAAGGCGGCTTCGCGGCGACCCTGCGGGCGACCTTGGCGCTCACCCCGCTGCCGACCGCGCGGGTGCTGTGCGTACTGGGTTTCGCCGATTCGGTGTCGTCGGCCGAATGCGTGTCGGTGGTGCTGGCCCACAGCCCGCTGACGATGGAGTCGATCAACGTTGACCTGGTCGACCGGCTGCCTGGGGAGGTGCGCCGCGCGGCGACCGAGGCCGGTCTGCCCGCGGGACGCGCCTGGCTGCTCGTGGAAATGGGCGGCGAGGACCGCGCTGCCGCCGAGATGTCAGCGGAGAAAATGCTTGCCGCTCTGCGGGATTCGGGATCAGCGGCGTCGGCTTCGCTGGTCACCGACGCCGGCGCCCAGGCGGTGCTGTGGCGGTGCCGTAGGGATGCTGCCGGGCTCGCGACGCGTCGAGCCGATGGTGCGGAGGCGTGGGGCGGCTGGGAGGACGCCGCGGTACCGCCCGAACGCCTCGCCGACTACCTGCGCGGCCTCGACGTGCTGATGGCCAGATACGGGCTGTCCGGCGCCTCCTACGGGCACTTCGGCGAGGGCTGCATGCACATGCGGATCGACTTCGATCTGTTCAGCGCCGAAGGCGTTGCGGCGTACCGGTCGTTCGTCGAGGAGGCCACCGATCTCGTCGTCTCCCTCGGCGGCTCGGTGTCAGGGGAACACGGCGACGGCCGGGCGCGCTCGGAACTGCTCGGCCGTATGTACGGAACCGACGGGCTGGCCCTGCTCGCCGAGATGAAACGCATCTGGGACCCGAGCGCGTTGATGAACCCCGGTGTCGTCGTCGATCCGCCCCCGCTCGACGAGGGGATCCGGCATGGCTCGGCACGGCCAAGGACCGAAAACTGTTGACGCTGTTCAGCTATCCCGACGACAACGACGACTTCGCCCAGGCCCAGCGGCGCTGCGTCGGCATCGGCAAGTGCAGGCAGTCCAGCGGCGGCGTGATGTGCCCGAGCTACCAGGCGACGCACGACGAGATGGCTTCGACGCGCGGGCGCGCCCATCTGCTGTGGGAGATGCTGCAGGGCGATCTGGTGACCGACGGCTGGCGCTCGACCGAGGTGCGCGACGCTCTCGACCTGTGCCTATCGTGCAAGGGCTGCCTTTCGGACTGTCCGGTCAACGTGGACATGGCGACATACAAGGCCGAGTTCACCCACCACCACTACGCAGGAAGGCCATGGGCGCGGCCGTTGTCGCACTGGTCGATGGGCTGGCTGCCGCAGTTGTCGCGCATCGCGTCCGTGGCGCCGCGACTGGTCAACCGGACGGCAAGCACGTCCGCTGGCGAAACGTCTCGGCGGAATCGCACCCGAGCGGGACATTCCGGCGTTCGCCGAGCAGACGTTCACGTCGTGGTTCAAGCACCGCGCCGCACCGGGCAGCGCGCAGACGCGCGGTGCTGTCATGCTGTGGCCGGACAGCTTCACCAATTACCTTGCGCCGCAAGTTGGCCGCGCCGCCGTCGCGGTGCTGGAAGCCGCCGGATATCGAGGTCGTGTTGCCGGATGGCCACGTATGTTGCGGGCTGACGTGGATCTCCACCGGCCAGTTGCGGGCGGCCAAGCGGCGCATCAGGCGTTCGTTGAACGTCCTGGCACCGCACCTGGAGTCCGGCATCCCGATCGTCGGGCTCGAGCCGAGTTGCACGGCGGTGCTGCGGCGGGACGCGGCCGAGCTTCTGCACGATGACGCCCGAGCCGCCACGCTGGCAGCCTCGACCGTCACCTTCGCGGAATTTCTCGACCGCTCGGAGTGGCAACCGCCCGACGTCGCGACGGAGGCGCTGGTGCAGACGCACTGCCACCAGCACGCCGTGCTCGGCTTCGACGCCGATCGCGCCCTGATGGCCAAGGCGGGCATTCGGGCCGAGATTCCGGACTCCGGATGTTGCGGGCTGGCAGGCAATTTCGGTTTCGAACGTGGCCATTACGAGGTGTCGAGAGCCGTCGGCGAGCGGGTGCTGTTACCCGCGGTCCGGGCGGCCGCGGCGACCACCGCCGTCGTTGCGGACGGCTTCAGCTGCCGAACCCAGATCGCGCACGGCACGCAGCGGCGGGCCGTGCACCTCGCGGAACTGCTCGCCGAAGGCCTGCACCAGCGATTCGTGAGTGCGGTGGTTCAGGCCTTCCAGACCGTCTTGAGGTTGCAGAACTCGCGGATGCCCGCGGCGGCCAGCTCGCGGCCGTAACCGGAGTCCTTGACCCCGCCGAACGGCAGCTCCGGATAGGACACCGTCATGCCGTTCAGGAACACCGCGCCGGCGTCGAGATGACGGACGAACCAGTCCTGTTCTGCCGCTTCGTTGCTCCACACCGCCGAGCTCAGACCGAAGGTGGTCTGGTTGGCGACCCGTGCCGCCTCGTCGCGATCGGCGACCCGGTACAGCGAGGCGACCGGTCCGAACGCCTCCTCCATCACCACGCGCATGTCGTCGGTGAGTCCGGCCAGCACGGTGGGGGAGTAGAACCAGCCGGGGCCGTCGGGGGCGCCGCCGCCGGTGAGCACCTGGGCGCCCTTCGCGACCGCGTCGTCGACCAGTTCGGCGAGGTCGTCGCGTCCGGACGCGGTGGCCAGCGGCCCGACGTCGGTGGCTTCGTCCATCGGGTCGCCGACCACCAGCGCGTTCATCTTCGCGACGAACAATCGGGCGAACTCGTCGTAGACATCGGTGTGCACGATGAAACGCTTTCCGGCGATGCAGGATTGGCCGTTGTTCGAGATCCTGGCCTTGACCGCCGTCGTGGCGGCGGCATCGAGGTCGGCGCTGGGCATCACGATGAACGGGTCGGAGCCGCCGAGTTCGAGCACCGCCTTCTTGATCTGGCCGCCCGCGGTCGACGCGACGGAGCGGCCCGCCGGTTCCGAACCGGTCAAGGTGACGGCCTTGACGCGCTGTCCTCGATGCACCGCGGCGACCTCGGCCGAACCGATCAGCAGCGTGCGGAACGACCCGGGCGGGAAGCCGCCCTTCTCGAACAGGCCGTCGAGGTACAGCGCGGACTGCGGCACGTTCGACGCGTGCTTGAGCAGACCGGTGTTGCCTGCCATCAGCGCCGGCGCGGCGAACCGGATGACCTGCCACAGTGGGTAATTCCACGGCATCACCGCCAGCACGACGCCGAGTGGCTGCCACACCGTCCAGGCCTGGGACGCCGACACCGCGGACGGGTCGGCCAGCGGTTCGTCGGCGAGGAAGGACTCCGCGTGCTCGGCGTAGAACCGCATGTTCTTCGCGCACTTGAGCACCTCGGCGCGGGCCTGGGCGATCGGCTTGCCCATCTCGAGGGTGAGCATCCGGGCGGCCTGCTCGACGTCGGCCTCGAGGATGTCGGCGGTGGCGTTCATCCACTCGGCGCGTTGCGCAAATGTCGTGTCACGCAACGCGACAGCGGCATCGGCGGCCTCCGCGATGCGGCGCTGCACCTCGGCGTCGTCGTGGGGTTCGAAGGTTTCGACGGTCTCGCCGGTGGCCGGGTTGATGGTTGCGATTGCCATGTGTGATGTTCCTTCTTCGACGGTTTCGATTCGATCAACGGTTTGACTGGCTGGCGAAGACCTCGGGATGACGTGCGAGCTGCAAGCGGGTACGGCGGATGTGGCCGAACAGCACGCGCTCCGCCTCGTCGGGATCGTCCTCGCGGATCGCCGCCACGAGCATGTGGTGTTCGTCGTGCACGATCCGGTTGCTGTCGACGTCCAGCAGCCGGGTGAAGGCGCGGCGGTAGTGCTGGGTGGTGTTCCACAGCCTTGCGACGGTCGGGCCCAGAAACGTCGTCTCGGCGCCGCGGTAGCTGCCGAGATGGAACTCCCGGTCCAGCGCGAGGAACCGCTCGATGTCGCGGGTGTTGCTCATCTCCTCGGCCAGCTCGCCGAGGCGGTCGACTTCGGCCGGTGTCAGATGGGGCAGGCTGTAGCGCAACAGAAGTGGCTCGATCCGCTCGCGCACCTGGTACAGCTCGGCGCACTCTTCGAGGCTCAGGCTGGCGATCCACGCGCCGGCGTTGGCGACCGTGGTGATGAGCCCCTCGGCTTCCAGGATCCGCAACGCCTCGCGGATCGGCACGCGGCTGGCGCCGTACTGTGTGGCGAGTTCCTCCTGGCGCAGCCGGGTGCCGGGCGGATAGGCACCGTGCAGGATCACCGCGCGCAGTTCGTCCGCAATCCGCGGATCCGGTGACGCCGTCGCGCACCTGGGGTTGCGCCATGCTGCCTCCGATCCCCGTTACGGCTTCACTGCGCCGGGTGGTTCGGGTTCCACAACAGCACCTCGGCGTCCTTTTCGTAGGCCTTGCCGTTCGGGAAGCTCACCAGCTCGAACTGCATGCCCCACGGGCTGAGAAAGTACACCCAACGCTGACCCTCGCTGGCGTTGCGACTGGCCGTCGGGTCACCGAGCACCCGAATGCCCTCGGCGCGAAGGTAATCCACGGCCGCGTCCATGTCATGGACGTAGAACGCCAGGTGGTGGCCGCCGATATCGCTGTTGCGAGGGATGGGCGCCTGGCCGTCGGCGGGCTCGTAGGAGAACACCTCGAAGTTCGCTCCGGTGCCGCACCGGTAGAAGCGCAGTTCCCGCATCACGGTGCGCGGATGGACGTTGAGGTGCTCACTGCATCCAGTCATCGTCGTGTTGGAAGGGCCCGAGCGTGTAGACGTGTGTGCAACCGAGAACCCGCACGAAGAAGTCGTGGGCTTCCTCCAGGTCGGGCACGGTGAAGCCGATGTGATCCGTGCCGACCAGTCCCGGTAATGCCATACGACCTCCTGCATAGTGGATCCAATAGTGGCCACTATAGTGGCTATATCGCGGCACTTGAGGATCGAATCTAGCCAAAGTGGATCCAATCGGCGTAAGTTGGCTCCTGATCGGCCACCGGTCGCTCGCGGTCAACGGAGATAAGGGACATGCCACGCGAACAACGCCTCGAGACCGGCTCCGCCTGGATCGAACTGTCGACCACCGACGACGACTGGAAAGCCGCCTCCCCGCAACTTCTCGGCACGATGCTCGCCGAACTGCACCTCATTCGCGCCTTCGAGGAAACCGTGCTCGAGTTGGCAGGCGAAGGTCTGGTGCACGGGCCCGCGCACTCGAGCATCGGGCAGGAAGGCGGCGCGGTCGGATCCATCGTCGGCCTTCGCTCCACTGATGCGGTCAACGGATCACACCGCGGCCATCACCAGTTCCTCGCCAAGGCGCTGACGCACGTCTCGGGCGGCGTTATCGACCCCGCCGCGGCGGTGACTCCCAAGATTCAACGGGTGCTGCAACAGACGCTTGCCGAGATCCTCGGTCTGGCGCAGGGCTACTGCCGTGGCCGCGGCGGATCCATGCACCTGCAATGGTTCGAGGCCGGCGCCCTCGGCACCAACGCGATCGTCGGCGGCGGCGTTCCGATGGGAGCGGGCAACGCCTGGGCCCAAAAGCACAGTGGTACGACCGATCTCACCATCAGCTACTTCGGCGACGGGGCCAGCCAGATCGGCTCGGTGCTGGAGACGATGAACCTCGCCGCCGCATGGAAACTGCCGTTCTGCTTCTTCATCGAGAACAACCTGTACGCCGTGTCCACCCGGGTTGAAGAGATCACCGCCGATCCCCGGTTGTCGGTGCGCGGCCAGGGATTCGGCATTCCCGGTTGGCGCGTCGACGGCATGGACCCGCTGGCGGTCCACCTCGCCACCGAGCAGGCCGCCGAACGGATGCGCAGCGGGGAAGGGCCTGCGGTCATCGAAGTCGAGGTGTACCGGTACTTCCACCAGAACGGTCCGTTCCCCGGCAGCGCGTTCGGATACCGCGACAAGGACGAGGAAGCGCAGTGGCGCGCCCGTGACCCACTGGACCGGGTCGCGAAGGAGATGATCGCGCTCGGCCTGATCGACGAGACGGGGGTGGCGTCGGTGCGCAGGCAGGCGCAGGACGCGATGGCGGCCGTCCTGGGCGAATTGGTCGAGGCCGACCCGGAGCGGACAGGCAAGCGCCGCATCCGGCCCCAGTTGTGGCCCGATCCGGGTTTCGTCGACATCGGGGTGCGTGGGGACGCCAGCGAGCTCGGATCGCTGAGTGCCTTCGAACCCACGAAGCATCAAGGTCCCTGGCGCTCAGTGAAATTCGTCGAAGCTGTGGCCGCCGTCATGGACCGCCGGATGGCCTGCGACGAGCGCATCGTGGTGTTCGGCGAGGATGTTCACCGCCTCGGTGGGGGCACCAACGGCGCCACCAAGGGGCTGGCGAAGTACGGGGAGAACCGCCTGGTGGGGACCCCGATCAGCGAGAACGCCTTCACCGGCATCGGCGGCGGACTCGCACTCGACGGCCGGTTCCGTCCGGTGGTCGAGTTCATGTACCCCGACTTCATGTGGGTGGCCGCCGATCAGGTTTTCAACCAGATCGGCAAGGCACGGCACATGTTCGGTGGTGACAACCCGGTGCCGTTCGTGCTGCGGACGAAGGTGGCGATGGGCTCCGGATACGGTTCACAGCACCTGATGGACCCCGCAGGCATCTTCGCGACAAGCCCAGGCTGGCGGATCGCGGCGCCCTCCACCGCCGCCGACTACGTCGGGGTGATGAATGCCGCTCTGGCCCTTCAGGATCCAGTCCTCGTGATCGAGCACGTCGACCTCTACGGTGTGGCCGACAAGGTCCCCGAGGGCGATCTCGACTACGTCATCCCGCCGGGCAGCGCCGCGATCCGGCGCGCGGGCTCCGAGGTCACCGTCATCAGCTATCTGTCGATGGTGGCTCATTGTCTTGAGGCGATCGAACAGACCGATGTCGACGCCGAGCTGATCGACCTGCGGTGGCTGGATCGCGCATCGATCGACTGGGACACCATCACCGCCAGCGTCCGAAAGACCAACGCAGTCTTGATAGTCGAGCAGGGTGCCCGCGGCGTCTCCTACGGTGGCTGGCTCGCCGACGAAATTCAGCGCAGGCTCTTCGATTGGTTGGACCAACCGGTCGAACGGGTGTCCGGCGGCGAGGCGTCGCCGAGCATCTCCAAGGTGCTCGAACGCGCGGCGATCGCCAGGACCGAGGACGTCGTCAAGGGTCTGGAGAAGATCCGTGTGGGAATGGGACAACGCTGATGCCCACCGTGGTTCGGATGCCCGAGGTCCTCGCCAATGCCGGCGAGGGGGTCATTCAGACTTGGCTCGTTTCGGAAGGGCAGGAGGTCGCCATCGGTGACCCGCTCGCCGAGATCGAAACCGACAAGGCGGTCGTCGAATACGCCGCCGAGGTGGCGGGGATCCTGGGCCGGCTGATCGCCGAGCCGGGTTCGACGATTGCGGTCGGCGAGCCGATCGCAGTCATGCTGGCGCCTGGGGAGACCGACGCCGACATCGATCCCGCCGTGCTGGACGGTGTCGCTGTCTCGGTCGCACCGAGGTCGGAACCCGCCGCCGTGGGTGTCGCCGAACCTGCCGCCGTAGCCAACGGACGGCGCCTGTTCGCCACACCGTTGGTGCGAAAGATTGCCCGTGAACGGGGAATCGAGCTGGCGAGCGTGAGTGGCACCGGTCCCGGCGGGCGTATCGTGCGCCGTGACCTGGAGCGGCTGCCTGCAGCCGAACGCGTCAGCGCACCGCAGCCCGAGCGCGCACCGGCAGCGGTCGCCGAATCAGATCAACCAGCAACAGGTTTCACGGACGTCCCGCTCACGCGGATGCGTAAGGCCATTGCGCGCAGGCTCACCGAGAGCAAGACAACGGTGCCGCACTTCTATCTCGCCGCGGATTGCCGGGTCGACGATTTGCTCGAGTTGCGGCGCAGTGTCAACGCCGCCGCCGACATCAAGGTGTCGCTGAACGACTTCGTCCTGAAAGCGGTGGCCGGTGCGCTGATGGAGGTACCCGACACCAACGCGATCTGGAACGGCGACTCGATCCGCCGGTACGACGGCGCCGATATCGGACTGGCCGTGGCGGTGGACGGTGGTCTGCTGACACCGGTGCTGCGAGGTGTGGACACCACACCGCTCTCGGTGATAGCCGTCCGGGCCGCCGAGCTCGCGCAGCGGGCCCGCGACGGGCGGATCCAGCAGCATGAGCTCGAGGGGGGCAGCTTCTCGGTGTCCAACCTCGGGATGCTCGGCGTCACAGAGTTCTCCGCCATCATCAACCCGCCACAGTCCGCCATCCTCGCCGTCGGCAGCGCCATTGCGCGACCTGTCGTCGTCGACGGTGAACTGCAGGTGGGCGCCGTCATGACGGTTACCCTGTCGGCCGATCATCGGGTCATCGACGGTGCGCTGGCCGCCGCATGGATGGCCGCCTTCGTCCGTCGCATCGAGAACCCGCTGGCCATGCTGGTCTGACCGCGCCACGCCTTACTCGCACCCACGGCACAAGTGCTGCAATCGATTGTGACTACGCATGTACCTCACCGCAGAGCTGTGGAAGTCCCCCAACAATCCCCCTTGCCAGGAGATGCTGCCCCGCCGGTGTTCAGCTCGCAGTACGGCCGGATGACCGCCTCAAGATTCGTTGACACCCGGCGGTGGACTGTGTCATGGTTCATAGCAATCGATTGCATAACATTGGCTCGGTACATGGCGTTGCAGATCAATTGGCAATCAACAATTGGCAATCGATCTGACGGAAAGGTTTGGACATGCGCAGAACAACTGCACTTCGCGCGATCGTGGGTGCCGCCGCAATTGCCCTCGCCCTATCGGGGTGTACGGCGGACACCCCGAACAACGGTGACACCATCACTATCGGCGCCTCGCTTCCCCTCACCGGTGAGTTCAGCCAGGGCGGCCTGGACACCCAGCACGGCTATGAGACCTGGGTCGACATGACCAACGAGGCGGGCGGGCTGCTCGGCAAGCCGGTCGAGGTCATCGTCCGCGACGACGCAACGACCCAGGACACGGCCGTCAGCAACTACAACAACCTGATCTCCAAGGACAAAGTCAACCTGGTGCTCGGCAGCCAGTCGTCGCTGCTGAACATCCCCTCCTCGGCGGTCGCCGAGAAGAATAAGATGCTCTTCGTCTGCCCATCCTGCGGCTCACCCGACATGTACAACCGGGGCTTCAAGTACATCTTCTTCTCGCAACAGGCCGTCGCCACCGACCAGGCCAAGGTGTTCGCCGAATGGATCGCCAGCCTGCCCCCCGAGCAGCGGCCGAAAACCGCCGCGTACCCGTCGCTGGATGATCCGTTCGCGGGCCCGGTGGTCGAAGGAGCCGAGAAGATCCTGTCCGCAGCGGGCATCAGGACCGTCTACAAGGACGAATACCCGGCGACGACCAAAAACTTCGACTCCGTCGTCAATGCCATGCGCGATGCCGGTGCCGAAATCGTGGTTCAGGGCGCACAATTCGAGGATGGCGTCAACATGATCAGGTCGATGAACCGTGCCGGCTACAAGCCGTCCATCATGTACCAGAGCAGCTCACCCACCTACGGTCAGCAGTACCTCGAAGGTGTCGGAGAGCAGAACGCCGAGGGCGTGTTCTTCTCGTCGAGCTACAGCTCACTCGCCAAGACCAACCAGAACGCCGAGTTCGTCAAGAAGTTCGAGGAGAAGTTCGGCGGGCTCCCGCCAGAGGATGCCGCCGACGGATTCGCCGCCGGGCAGGTGCTCGCCGCCGCCGTCACGGGCGTCGGCTCCATCGACGATCAGGCCAAGCTCGCCGACTGGCTGCGCAACAACACCGTCGAAACCATCCTCGGCCCGCTGAGCTGGAACGCCGACGGCAGCCCCAAGGGCGAGTTCCTGGTGGGTCAGTGGCAGGGCGGCGTCTCGCAGGTCGTGCTGCCCACCGATGTCGCCACCACCGACAAGATCCTGCGTTGGCAGGGTGGCCCGATCTGACGCCGCAGGGCCGACGCAGCGTTAGGAGCCGCAACTCATGACCTCGTTCATCCAAACCCTCATCCTTGGTCTGCTCGTCGGCGCGCTCTACGCGCTGATGGCTTCGGGGCTGACGCTGATCTTCGGGGTCATGCGGGTGATCAACCTCGCCCACGGGGCCTTCGCGGTGCTGGCGGCGTTCCTGACCTTCACGCTGTGGCAGCACCTCGGCCTTGACCCGATCCTGTCGATTCCCATCGTGATGGCGATGATGTTCGCCGTCGGCTGGCTGGTCTACGTAACGGTGATCCGGCACGTCCGCGGATCCCACGTCAGCATGACGGTGTTGGCCACCTTCGGCATCGCCCTGATGCTGGAGGGGATCATGGGCTTCATTTGGGGCAACACGTCCACGTCGGTGCGGGTGTCCTATACCGACGCCTCGATTGCGTTGGGGCCGTTGTACATACCTCAGGTGATGCTCATCGCCGCAGGCATCGCGGTGCTGATCCTCGGCGGTCTCTACCTGTTGCTCAATCACACCTGGGCGGGTCGCGCCATCCGCGCCGCTTCTGCCAACGAGGCCGGGGCGCTGCTGGTCGGGGTGAGCGTGGCCACGATCGCCGCGCTCACCTTCGCCATCGGCGTCTCGACGCTTGGCGCAGGCGGGGCGATGCTGAGCACCATTTACCCGTTCCTGCCCGGCTCGCACTACCAGTGGATCGCCCGGCTGCTGGCCATCGTCGTGCTCGGCGGACTGGGCAGCCTTCCCGGCGCCATCCTCGGGGCGCTCGTCATCGGCGTTGGTGAGATCGCGGCCACCAGCTACCTCGGCGCGGCCTGGCCCGTCGCGGTGCCGTTCCTCGTCATCATCGTCGTGCTGATCACCCGCCCGCAGGGCATCCTCGGCACCCGGCTTCGAGAGGACGCGGTCGCGTGAGCGCCACCCTGGCCACCCACTGCTGGATCCCCGGCTGCAGACGCTGGTGACCCGGGCCGTCGTCGTGGTCGCCGCCGCCGTGATCGTGCTGTTCCCGTTGTCGCCCAGCATGTCCGCGCAGAACACGGTGATCATGGCGCTGGTGCTGGCCATCGGCGCCAGCGGTCTCAACGTGATCACCGGCTACACCGGCTACCTGTCGCTGAGCCAGGGCGCCTTCATCGGTATCGGTGCCTACGTCGGTGCAATCCTGGCCATCCGGATCCCCGCTGTTCCGCCGCTGCTGTGGGTGCCGGTCGCCGGCGTGTTCGCCGCGGCGATCGCCATGCTGCTGGGTCTGGTGACCTACCGCTCCCGTGGACCCGCCTTCGTGATCATCACGGTGGCCTTCCTGTTCCTTGCACAGTTCGTCGCCATCGAATGGGTGCCGGTGACCAACGGCACCGCCGGGCTGACCCTTCCGCTGCCGGACTGGCCGGACGCGTGGGGCAACTGGCCGTTCCACCTCGCCCTGGTGGCACTGCTCGCGCTGTCGCTGCTCATGACATGGGGCATCCGGCGCAGCAAGTTCGGTATGGGGCTCATCGCGATTCGCGAGGACGAGGGCAAGGCAGGCACCATCGGGGTCAACGCTCCGGTGTACAAGCTGCTGGCCTTCGGCGCCAGCGCGCTGTTCGTCGGCATGGCCGGATCGGCGTACGGCTACTACCTGTCCTTCGTCGACCCGATCGGCATGTTCTCGATCGTCACCAGCGCGCTGATCGTGCTCTCGGTCATCCTCGGCGGACGCGGCACGCTGTTCGGACCGGTGCTCGGCGCGTTCATCATCCAGCCCGTCAACACCTTCGCCAACGATACCTTCGGCGGCGGCAACGCCCGCCTGGTGCTGTTCGGCGGTCTGCTGGTGCTGCTGGTGATCCTGCTGCCCAAGGGCATCCTGCCCACCATGGCGGCGTTGCTGGAGAAGGCGAGAACCAAAGGCACCGTTGGTCTTTCCGGCGCCCGACTGAATCCGCTGGACCGCCCGCTCGCGCCCGCCGAGGTCAAGCGGCCCGCGCCGACCGGACGCACCCTGCTGGAAGTCCGCGGTCTGCACAAGAGCTTCGGCGGCAACCACGCGGTCAACGACTGCAGCTTCACGGTGCCCGAGGGCTCGATCACCGCGCTGATCGGACCCAACGGGTCGGGCAAGACGACGGTGTTCAACCTGATCTCGGGCACCATGACGCCCGACCGAGGCGAGATCCTGCTCAACGGCGAACGCATCGAACGTCTTTCGCCGTGGTCGAGGGCGCACCGCGGCGTTGGCCGAACCTTTCAGATCACCCGGCTGTTCCGCGAGATGACGGTGCTGGAGAACGTCGTCGCCCCGTTGCGCGACTTCTCGGTGCGCCAACTCGGACTTGGCGCGGTGAGCGGCTCGGAGGCCGCGCGCGGGACCGAACTGCTCGAGTTCGTCGGGATGTCGGCGTACCGCGATGCCCGCGCCGGCTCGCTGTCCTACGGACAGCAGAAACTGGTGGAGCTGGCGCAGGTGCTCATGCTCGATCCCAAGCTCATCCTGCTCGACGAGCCCGCGGGCGGAATCAACCCGACGCTGATCGAGCGGATGGGCGATCTGATCCGCGAACTCAACGCCAAGGGCACGACCTTCCTGCTCGTCGAACACAACATGCCGTTCGTGGTGGGCCTATGCGACCCCATCCGGGTGCTGGCGCGCGGCGCGGTGATCGCCAACGGCACGCCCGAGCAGATCCAGAAGGACCCGCTCGTGCTCGATGCCTACCTCGGCGACGACTACCTGCTCGAGGCGCCGTCGAGATCACAGCCGTCCGGTCGATTCCCCTGCAGTGGAAAGGAATCCGGCATGATTCGGCTCGAGGGAGTGGTCGCCGGCTACGGCGGCGGCAACGTACTGCAAGGGGTCGATCTCGAGGTCGGGGCAGGCGAGCTCGGCTGCATCGTCGGCCCCAACGGCGCAGGCAAGTCGACCGTGCTACGCGCGGTCAGCGGTCTGCTCAAACCGAGCGCGGGCCGCATCCTGCTCGACGGTGAGGACATCACTGGCCGGTCGCCTGAAGCGGTGCTGCGTCTGCGGCGTCACCCAGGTGCCGCAGAGCAACGGGCTGTTTCCGACGCTGACCGTCCGCGAGAACATCCTGATGGGCGCCTACGTCATTCGCAGGCAGCGCGCCTTGGTACGCGAGCGCTACGACCAGGTCCTCGACATGTTCCCGCTGGTGCGGGACAAGACCGGGATTCGCTGCGGTAACCTGTCCGGTGGCCAGCGCCGCATGGTCGAGTTCGCCCGTTCGTTGATGCTCGACCCCAAGCTGGTGCTGCTCGACGAGCCGTCCCTGGGCCTGGACCCGAAGTCGCTCACCGTGATTGACGAAGCGGTCGCCATCATGCGCGGTAGCGGCAAAGCCGTGCTCATGGTGGAGCAGAACGTCCGGTTCGGGCTGCGGATGGCCACCAGCGGCATCGTGATGGAAAGCGGGCGGGTGCTGCTGACCGGCGCGGCCGCCTCGGTGCTGGCCAATCCCGAGATCGCCGATCTGTACTTCGGTGGCGCCGTGCAGGCCGCCTCCGCCGCCCCGCCCAGCCCCTGACCAGACCCACGACGGGCCGAGGGGCTCGGTAGCATGCAATGCATGGCCATCAAACTCGAGAACGTCGGCATCGCCGTTCGCGACCTCGAAGCAACGATCGCCTTCTTCACCGATCTCGGTCTCATGCGTCGTCGGCCGTGACACGGTCAGTGGCGAATGGACCGACACTGCCGTCGGCCTCGACGGCAACCACGCCAAGATTGCGATGCTCCAGACGCCGGACGGTCACGGTCGCCTTGAACTCTTCGAGTACATCCATCCCGAGGCGATCGAGTCGAAGCCCACGCTTCCCAACGAGATTGGCATGCACCGCGTCGCGTTCTCCGTCGATGACATCGACGAAGCCCTCGAGATAGCCGCGAGGCATGGCTGCCATCCGCTTCGCGGCGTGGCGACCTATGAGGACGTTTACAAGCTCACCTACGTCCGCGGTCCCAGCGGCATCCTCGTGATGCTCGCCGAGGAGCTGAAGAGGAACTGACAGCGGCGGTTCAGTACTCGTTGGCGATCATGAGCTTCTGAGCCGGGAACAGCGTCAGGATCCGCGGCCCATCAGCGGTGACGACCACCTCTTCCTCGATCCGGGCAGCCGAGAAGCCATCCGAGGCAGGGCAATACGTCTCGAGGGCGAAGACCATGCCCTCCTTCAGCTCGATCGGCTCGGTCATCGAGTTCAGGCGCGAGATGATCGGGCGCTCGTGCAGGCCGAGGCCGAGGCCATGTCCGAACTGCAGCCCGAAGGCGGCGAGTTCGTTGTCGAAGCCGAACTCGGTCGCCTTCGGCCAGACCGCAGCCACTTCGTCGGTACCGACCCCCGGGCGGACCATCTGGATCGAGGCGTCCATCCACTCGCGGGCCTTGGTATAGGAGTCGTGCTGGCTCGGCGTGGCACTCCCGACGTTGAACGTCCGGTAGTAGCACGTGCGATACCCGTTGAAGCTGTGGATGATGTCGAAGAAGGCCTGATCCCCCGGCCGAATCAGCCGGTCGGTGAAGTTGTGTGGATGGGGGTTGCACCGTTCCCCGCTGATGGCGTTGACGGCCTCCACCTGATCGGATCCCATGGCGTAGAGCCGCTGGTTCACCAGCGCGACGATCTCGTTCTCCCGGATGCCGGGCTTGAGCGCCTCGAAGACGTCCTGGTAGACCCCGTCGACCATCGCGGCGGCCTGCGTGAGCAGCATGATCTCGTCGACGGACTTGATCTCCCGCGCATCGAGCATGCGCTGCTGACAGTCGACGACGGTCAACCCTTGCCGCTGCATCTCGAAGAGGAACGCGGGCTCGACGATGTCGACGCCCACCGGAGCGTCGGAAAGCCCTGCGTCGTCGAGCATTCCCTTGATTTCGCGGACGGCCGACACCATGAGGCCGGCCGACGGCGCGACGGCACCGCGCATGCCGAGCATGCCGGGGCGGCAGTTCTCGTCGGGCAGCCAGTTCGAGTAGATCTTGTGGTGGCGCACAGCAGAACCGAAGTCCCACAACCAGGGATCGTCGGCCGTGCGGGTGAGCAACGCGTATCGCGTCATCTTGTCGCCGAGCGCGCCACCGATCCACGTCTGCGTCGTGTAGCGGATGTTGTAGAAGTCGAACAGCAGGAACGCACCGCACTCGCTGGACTCCAGAGCCGCCTTCGCCCGACGGAGCCGGTAGTCACGAAGCCTGGCGAAGTCGACGCGCTCTTCGTAGTCGACACCCATGTGGCCAGGGGCCGGAAGCGGGCGCGACTCACTCATCGGCGGGGATCCCCAGACCGTCGTCGACGTCGGCCTCTTCGGAGACCAGCTCGACTCCCGAGCGCCGGGCCTGCTCGAGCAGCAAGGTCGCGAAGTCCTCGGTGGTGTGGCCTGCACCAATCGCCGATGACACGATTTCGGCGGACAGGGCGGCGACCGGCATCGGCACACCGTACTGGCGGGCGGCTTCAAGGCCGAGGTCGAAGTCCTTGCGCAGCAAGATGTTCGTGAACGTGGGCGTGAAGTCGAGGTTCACCAATGCAGGCGACTTATACCGGGTGAAGACCGATCCCATGACCGAGTTGTTGAGAAACTCGAGGAACGCTTCTCTGCTGGTGCCGCCCTGTTCGGCGAGCACGGTGATCTCGGCGAGGGATTGTGCGACCACGCCGAGAAAGACGTTGTGGCAGATCTTTACGAGGCGGGCGACTTCGCCGTCACCGACATAGGTGACGCCCCGCCCGAGCGGGCGCAGGAGGTGTTCGGCGCTCTCGTAGGCCTCACGTGGACCCGACACCGCGAGGGTGAGCTTGCCCGACCTGACGACCTTGGGGTTGCCGCTGACCGGTGCGGCCAGGAGTGCGGTGCCGCGGTTGGCGGCAAGGCCGCGGATCTTCTCCGAGATGGCCGCCGAGACGGTCGAGCTGTCGATGATGATCTGCGGCGAGGCGTCTGCGGTGAGAAGCCCGTCCTCGCCCACTGTCACCTGCTCGAGATCGTCGGAGGCGGCGACCATGATGAAGACGACGTCGCGATCGGCGAGCTGTGCGGGGGTATCGACCAGCTTGGCGCCACGCGCCGCCACTGGCTCCGCCTTGGACCGGGTGCGGTTGTAGACCGACACGTCGTGCCCGGCATCCAAGGAGGCGTTCGATGAGCACGTAGCCCATCCGTCCGGCGCCGATCCACCCGACGCTCATGGCCTTTTCGTTGTTTTCCATTGCTCTCCCCAGCTCGACTGCAATCGGTTGCAATCCTGCCGTGCG
>CAVYCT010000042.1:0-96683 GCA_963766945.1 uncultured Actinomycetota bacterium | reverse complement strand
ATGTCGGTGACGGTGAGCGACTCGATCTGCGGCAGCCGCGTGGTCAATGCGGCGCCGACTTCGTCCGCGCCGTCGTGGTTGTCGACGTGATGCACGGCGATGTTGCGCCCCGATCAGCCGACCGACTTCGGCGACCCGATCCACCATCGCCGCATGCGCCTTGGTGATCGTGCGGATGCGTTGGTCGAGCACAACCGGCCGTCCTCATCCAGACACAACAGCGGCTTGAGCGACAACGCGGTGCCCAGCCATGACGCGGCAGTACCGATCCGCCCGCTGCGCCGCAGGTTGTCCAGGCGATGAACGACGATGAACGCGTGCGTACGCGGTACCGCCGAACGTGCCGCGGCTTCAACGGAATCCAGGTCCGCACCCGACGCCGCCGACCTGTGCCGCTGCGAGTGCGATGTATCCGACACCCATCGCCGCCGACCGCGAGTTGACCACCCGCACAGACGGGCCGAACTCCGGGCGGCCTGCACCGCCGAGCTGAACGTGCTCGACAACGCCGCCGAGATGTGCACTGCGACCACGCCGTCACCGCCACTGTCCGCCAGCGCCTGCCGGTAGGCCTCGGTCAGCGCCGCCGGCGCCGCCCCCGACGTGGTTGCGCGCGGGCGATTGTGGATGTCGTACGGGACATTCGTCCGTACCGTCGCGCAGGTCGACGCCGTCGACCAGGACATGCAGCGGCACCGCGCGGATATCCCACTGCTTGAGCTCTTCGGCTGCAGGCGACACGACGAGTCCGTCACCACGATCACGGGCATGACACACCAGCCTCGGCGAGCGCCTTGACCATCAGATCCGCGACGGCTTGATGCGCTTCGAAGTTCCAGTGGATTCCGTCTGGATTGCCCTGACCGCTCATCACATACTCGCCGACCGCCGCCTTGAGATCGACAAGCGGGATGTCGTGCTGCTGCGCCCAGTCGGTGATGGCCTTGACTGTGCCCGCCCGGCCGTGGTGCGCCTTGCCGTAGGTCTCCGCGATGTGTACAGACGGCAGCGACGCCACGATCGGGATGCCTGGCCGATTGAAATCGATTGCACCGCGCGTCATTTCGAGGTATTCGACGGACACGTGTGGCGGCAGCGCCGCGCGGGAGACCGGCGATAGCCGCGGCTGCAGCCAGCCGTAGCCGTCGCGCGCCCACCGCCGGAGCCATGGCGGTCGCACGTAGCGGATCAGCTCACGCAGCGCCGTTGGCAGCGGCGACGGCAACGAGTCCATGCCGCCCGTCGCGAATATCACCGCCCCCGCTCGTGGAAGCGCAGCCCATGCCCGCGGATCCTGGGTGGCCGCCCACCACACGTCGCGGCAGGTCCAGCCGATCCGGCCGATCACTTCGACGTCCCAACCCAACTGAGTGGCAACGATATTGGGCCAGATTCGGGGGTCATCGGCCGGCAGCCCGCCGGTGGGCCCGTAGTAGGACAGCGAGTCACAGAAGATCAGCAGTGTGGGTTTGGTCAGAGGACATCGTTGGCGACCTGTGCCGAGGCGTTCCACACGTCGAGGCGCCAGCGGATGTCTTCGGCCGTTGCGTCGTGTTCCGAATGTCCGGACAGCTGCACCCAACTGCAATTGCCCATCCCGCCGAGGATCGGCCAGTTGTCGACCGGCAGGCCCAGCATCGCGGCGGTCAGTGCCGCGATCAGGCCACCGTGGGCGACCAGCACCACCGGACGCTCCGGTTCGTCGACACCCCACTCGGCCTGCTCGGCGACGAGTTCGGCGACGAGCGGCAAGCTACGTGCGGCGACGTCGACCCGACTCTCTCCGCCGTGCGGCGCCCATCGGGCGTTATCCCGCCACGCCAGGCGCGCGCCCGGCGCCGCGGCGTCAACCTCGACGTGCGTCATCCCCTGCCAGTCGCCGAGATGTGTCTCCCGCAGGCGAGTGTCGACGAGGACGGGCATCCCGGCGCGCTCGCCCAACGAAATCGCGGTGTCCAGCGAGCGCCGCAGATCCGAGGACACGATGATCAACGGTTGCCGCTTGGCCAGCACCTCGGCGGCCGCGACGGCCTGATCGCGGCCGAGGTCGGAGAGCTCGGTGTCCAGCTGGCCCTGCATGCGGCTGCCCGCGTTGTACTCCGTCTGCCCGTGACGCAGCATCACCAGCCGGCGGATCCTCATTCGATCGGCTCCTGCGCGTCCAAGTCGACCGGCACGCCGGGCAGTCACGCCAAAGCCGATCGAGGGCATAGAAATTGCGCTCGTCCTGATGCTGGATGTGCACCACGATGTCGACGAAGTCGAGCAGCGTCCATCGACCCTCGCGGGCACCTTCGCGACGGGCCGGCTTGAAACCCGCGACGCGCATTTTCTCCTCGACCTCGTCGACGATCGCGTTGACCTGACGCTCGTTGGACGCCGATGCGATGACGAAATAGTCGGTGATCACCAGTTGCCCCGACACGTCGATGACCACGACGTTGTCGGCGAGCTTGGCTGCCGCCGCCCGCGCGGCAACGGTGGCCATCGCTAGGGCCTCGTCGGAGGCGCTCATTCGTGCTTCCCCTTGGTGATGGCGACCGGCTCGGCGGCGTACAGCTTGCGCTTGGTCACGTATTGCACGACGCCGTCCGGCACCAGATACCAGATCGGCCGGTCCTGCTCGGCACGCTTGCGGCAGTCGGTCGACGAGATCGCCAGCGCAGGCACCTCGACGAGGTTCAGCGCATCGGCGGGCAGTTCCTTCATGGCCGCTTCGATGTGTTCACCGTCCAGTTCGTAGCCGGGCCGGCTGACGCCGACGAATTTGGCGATGGAGAACATCTCCTCCCAGTTCTGCCACGACAGGATCGACGCCAGCGCGTCGGCGCCGGTGATGAAGTAGAGATCGCTGTCGGGGTTGATGGCACGCAGATCGCGCAGTGTGTCCTTGGTGTAGGTCGGGCCGCCGCGGTCGATGTCGACCCGGCTGACGGAGAACCTCGGGTTGGACGCGGTGGCGATGACCGTCATCAGGTAGCGGTCCTCGGCGGCGGTGACCAAGCGATGCCGCTTCTGCCACGGTTGCCCGGTCGGGACGAACACCACCTCGTCGAGTTCGAACAGGCCGGCAACCTCGCTGGCCGCGACCAGGTGACCGTTGTGGATGGGATCGAACGTCCCGCCCATCACGCCCAGCCTGCGTCGTGAAACCACGATTAGCCAGCTTACGGGAGCGGCGCCGGCCCGCTAGACGGGCGAGAGCCGATGCGTCCCGAGGAGTTCGGACACTTCGAAGGACGCGCGATCGGCGCGGTACACATCGCGGGCGTATTCCACACACCGGCCTGCGCTGTCTTCGGTCCGGCGGGTGAGCAATGTGCCCGCCGATCCCGCGCGCACACCGAGTTGGGCACTGGACGCATCGTCGAGGACGATCGACTCGAGCACCGCGGTGGACCGCGCCAGGTCGACGCCGTAGCGGCTGCGCAGAACCGCCCACAGCGAACCGTCGTCGGGCTGGTCGAGGATGCCGGGCGTCAGGTCCGCAGGCAGAAATGTCGTCTCCAGTGCGAACGGGACGTCGTCGACGGTGCGCAGCCGGTGAAAGACGTTGACCATTGCCCTGTCGTCGAGCCCGAGCGCTTGCCGCACAGCGGGCGTCGGGTGCTGGTGCTCGGCCCACAGCAGCCGGGCCGCGGGGCGACGCCCCAGCCGCGACACCTCCTCGGAGAAGCTGCCGATGTGGAAGCGCACCCGGGCCTCGGCGACGAAGGTGCCTCGTGGCGGCTTGCGGTAGACCACGCCTTCGCTTTCGAGCAGAGACAGTGCCTGTCGCGCGGTCATGCGGCTGACGCCATGTCGCTCGGCCAGCTCCCGTTCGGACGGCAGCAGCGTGTGCGGTCCTAGCTGCTCAGTGGCGATTCGATCGCGCACGAGGGCCGCGATCGCGATGTAGCGCGGGGTCGCGGGTGGCTGCTTGCGCGCGGCGGCGGGCATGCTCTGCAGCGTAGCCGCGTGTGTGAACCAGCTGGTATATGCCATCGGTTTGTAAACACTTCGTGATCACGCTTGACGATGATCCTGGGTCACACCCATACTACGGTTGAACCACATGGTCTATACCACTGGAGGAGCTATGTCCGGTTCGGATCCCGCAGTCAGCAGCGACGCCGCGGACCTCGCGAAATTCGGCTACAAGCAGTCCCTCGAACGGCGCACCGGCCGGTTCGCATCCTTCGCCGTGGCGTTCGCGTTCGTCTCCATCGCCACCGGCATCTTCACCACCTACGGGGCGGTGCTGAACTCGTCGGGACCGATCGGCATCTGGACGTGGCCGATCGCCACCATCGGACAGCTGGCGGTGGCGTTCGTTCTCGGCGCGTTGGCCGCACGCATCCCGGTGACGGGCTACCACTATCAATGGATGTCGCGGCTGGCCAACCCGGTGCTGGGCTGGATCCTCGGCTGGATCTCGTTCACGTTCCTGGCGATCGTCGTCGTCGCGGTCGATTACACCATCGCGTCGACGATCTTCCCGGTGCTGCTGAACTACGAGGGCACCGCGACGATCGCCTGGATGGTGACCGCGCTCGTGCTGCTTCTTCAGGCGGCGCTGGTGGCGCTCTCGACGCCGTGGGCGGAGCGGGTGAACAACGCCTTCGTCTCGCTCGAACTCATCGGCATGGTGACGCTGACCGTGCTGTTGCTCGATCGTGGCCGCGGTGCGCGGGGACATGGACTTCTCGAACCTGGTCAGCAAGGGCGCCGTGCCCGCAGAAGGCTTCTGGAGTTTCGGTGAGCTGGACCACGGCGGGCCCGTGGATGCTCGGCTTCCTGCTCGGCGCCTTCACCATCGTCGGTTTCGAGTCGGCGGCCAACCTGGCCGAGGAAACCAACGACCCCGAACGGGTTGTGCCCCGGGCGATGTGGCAGGCCGTCCTCGCGTCCGGTGTACTCGGCTTCATCTTCATCGTCGCCGTGACGCTCGCCGCAGGCGATCCCGGTCGCGCTGGCCGAGTCCGGAACCCCGATCGCCGACGTCATCGACAACACCCTCGGTTCAGCCGTCGCCACCCTGCTGCTGCTGATGGTGGTGCTGGCGATCTTCGCCTGCGGCCTGGTGATCATGATCACCGGCGTACGGCTGACCTGGGCGATGTCTCGTGACGAACGCTTCCCCGGTTGGCAGCAGTGGAACCAGATCTCGCCGACCTTCCACACGCCGCTGAAGGCCACGGTGCTGTATGTCGTTCTCGCTGAACTGATCCTGGCGATCTTCTCCCACTCGGAGACCGCGTTGTTCACCTTGTTCGGCGCCGCGACGCTGCTCCCCGCCGTGATGTACGCCTCGACGGTCGTGCTGTATGTGATCAAGCGAAAGTCCCTACCGGTCAGCGACAAGTTCAACCTCGGCGCGTGGGAGATCCCGATCCTGGTGGTCGCCGTGGTGTGGCTGGTCTTCGAACTGGCACTGTTCCGGGACTCGAGTTTCAAGCAGGCGTGGGCGTACGTCATCGTGATGGTGATCATCGGTGCGTGCTATCTCGGCTATCTGCTGGCCACCCGCGGCAGGCACGGCCTGTCGATGCCGGATATGCATTCGATCGATGTCGAACTGGAGCGCGAAGCGACTAAGGACTGACAGGGATTGACGATGCAACACGTCCTGGCGATCGACCAGGGCACATCGGGAACGAAGGCCATCGTCGTCGACGGGACCGGGCGGATCGTGTCGATCGCCGAAGTGGCTCTGCGGCCGCAGTATTCGGCGGGCGGAGCGGTGGAACAGGATCCGGAGGCGCTGTTCGAATCCGTCGTCTCCGCCGGCCGCCGAGCCTTGTCCGAGGCGGGTGTCCCGGTTGCGGCAGTGGCGCTGGCCAATCAAGGTGAAACCGTCCTGGCGTGGGATCGCGGCACCGGCCGGCCGCTGACCCCGGCGATCGTCTGGCAGGACCGTCGGGCCGAGTCGATCTGTGCGTCGGTTTCGGCGTCGGCCGATACCGTCGCCCAGCGCACCGGCCTCGTGCTCGACCCCTACTTCTCCGCGCCGAAGATGGCGTGGATCCGAGCCAATCTCACGCGCGACGGCGTGGTCACGACCACCGATACCTGGCTGGTGCATCGGCTATGTGGCGCGTTCGTGACCGACGCCTCGACGGCCAGCCGGTCGCTGTTGACCTCGTTGGACGCCATCGCATGGGACGACGAGCTGCTCGGCCTGTTCGGCCTGACCGGCGAGGCGCTTCCCGAGATCGTCGGCTGTGATCAGATCGTCGGCAGCACCGACGCTTTCGGGCCCACGATTCCCGTGGCCGGGCTGATCGTCGACCAGCAGGCCGCGCTGCTGGCGGAAAGTTGCCTGACTCCCGGCGATGCCAAGTGCACCTTTGGCACGGGTGCATTCCTGCTGGCTCAGCTGGGCGCCAATCCGGCGCGATCGACGTCGGGCCTGACGACGTCGGTGGCGTGGCGGCTGCGCGAGCGGACGTCGTACTGCGTCGACGGCCAGGTCTACACGGCGGCCTCCGCGGTGCGGTGGGCGGTCGACCTCGGACTGGTACCCGCCGCAGACCAGATCGATTCCGTCGCGGCCGATTCCAGTGACGGCGTGCTCTGTGTTCCTGCGCTGGCCGGGCTGGCGGCGCCGTGGTGGGACTCGTCGGCCACCGCGACGTTCACCGGGATGACGCTGAGTAGCGGCCGCGGGCAGCTGGTCCGCGCACTTTTGGAGGGCATCGCCGCTCAGGTCGCCGCATTGGCCGACCTTGTCGCCACCGATCTGAATCAAAGGTTGACTCGGCTGCGAGTGGACGGCGGGCTCACGCAATCGGCCGTACTCATGCAGGCGCAGGCGGACCTGGCGCGCATCCCGGTTGACGTGTACCCGTCGCTGCATGCCACCGCGCTCGGCGCGGCCGCATGCGCGCGGTTGGCCCTCGACCCGAGCATCGACGTACCCGACGCGGTGGGCGCCTGGAGTCCGCAGCACACATATGAGCCTGCATGGTCGTCGGACAGGGCTCACGACTTTCTCTCCCGATGGCGGCAGGTGGCGGAATCGGTTCTGGCGCAAAAGGAGACGACGATCGCATGAGCCGCATCCCGGACGCCTCCGACGTCATCGTCGTCGGCGGCGGAATCGTAGGGTGCGCGATCGCGCGCGCACTCGCGGGAACCAGCCTGTCGGTCACGATCGTCGAGGCTCGCGACGATGTCGGCGACGGCACCAGCAAGGCCAATACCGCGTTGCTGCACACCGGTTATGACGCACGCCCGGGCACGCTCGAGTCACGCCTGGTGGCGCGGGGCTACGAGTTGCTCGGCAACTACGCGGAGTGGACGGGTATCCCGGTGGAGCGCACCGGCGCAATTCTGGTCGCTTGGACCGACGAGGAACGCGAGGCCCTGCCGGCCTTGAAAGAGAAGGCCGAACAGAAACTTCTACCATCGCTGCGAGATCGTGACGGCGGACGAGGTCTATCGGCGGGTTCCCGATCTCGGTCAGGGAGTACTGGCCGGGCTGACGGTGCCCGGCGAGTCGATCATCTGCACCTGGACCACGAACCTCGCCCTCGCCACCGACGCCGTCACGCGCGGTGCTCGCCTGCTGCGCGGCGCACGGGTGACCGGCGCCCTGGTGGAACGCGAGTACACGACGCTACAAACAACCGCGGGCGAGATCCGCGGCCGCTGGATCATCAACGCTGCGGGCCTCGGCGCCGACCATCTTGACGCCGAATTCGGCCATCACCGCTTCACTGTCACGCCGCGGCGTGGTGAGCTCCTGGTGTTCGACAAGCTGACCCGCCCGATGGTGCCGTTGATCGTGTTGGCCGTGCCATCGTCGCGCGGAAAGGGCGTGCTGGTCAGCCCGACCATATACGGCAACGTGATGGTCGGGCCGACATCCGAGAACCTCGAAGACCGCACCGCCACAGGAACTTCCGAGGAGGGGTTCGAATTTCTCGTCTCCAAGGGCCGGGCGCTGATGCCGTCGCTGTTCGACGAAGAGGTGACCGCCACATACGCCGGGTTGCGTGCGGCGATCGACCGCGATGACTACCTGATCGACGTCGATTCGCAGGCACGCTATGTGCTGGTGGGCGGAATCCGTTCCACCGGGCTCACGGCCGGGATGGCGATCGCCGAGTACGTGGTGGGCCTGCTCGGCGAAGCGGGCCTGAATGTCGCCGAACGAGCGGATCTTCCTGCGCCGCCGGAGATGCCGAACCTGGGCGAGGTCGGTATGCGCCCGTATCAGGATGCCGACCGAATCGCCGCGGACTCCGAATACGGCCGCATCGTCTGCTTCTGTGAACGGGTAACCGCGGGCGAGATCCGTGATGCGTTCCAATCCACCATTCCGCCGGCCGATCTCGACGGGCTGCGCCGTCGCACTCGGGTGATGAACGGCCGATGCCAGGGGTTCTACTGCGGCGCGCACACCCGGTCCCTGCTGGATGCACGCGGTGACGTTCGATGACCGAACAGCAGGTTGCGGTGGTGGTCGTCGGAGGCGGTCCGTCCGGGCTGACCGCTGCGGCGGCGCTGGCACCCCAGGTCGATGGCGAGATCCTGGTCATCGAACGCGAAGCGGCAGATGGGCGGAATCCCCCGCCACAGTGACCATCCCGGCTACGGCATGCGCGACCTCAAGCGCTTCATATCCGGGCCCGGCGTACGCCAGGCGGCTGACCGCGATGGCGCGGGATTCCGGTGCGGTGCTGGAGACCGAGGCGATGGTTACGGGTTGGGCCGGTGAGCGGAGCCTGCACGTCACCTCACCGCGCGGCGTCCGGACTGTCACCGCGGACGCGGTGGTTTTGGCCACCGGTGCGCGGGAGCGGCCACGTCCCGCCCGACTCGTTCCCGGCGACCGCCCCGACGGCGTGTACACCACCGGGCAGCTACAGAACCTCGTGCATCTGCACGATGCGCGGGTCGGCGCCCGCGCGCTGATCGTCGGCGCCGAACTCGTCAGCTGGTCAGCGGTGTTGACGCTGCGCGAATCCGGCTGCGCCACTGTCGGAATGGTCAGCGCGTACCCGCGCCCAGAGGCATACGCGGCATTTCGATTACCCGGCAGGTTTCTGATGGACTGGCCGGTGCTGACCCGCAGCAGGCTGGTCGGCATCAACGGCAAGGAACGCGTGCGCAGCGCAGTGGTCGAGAACATGGACGGCGGCGCCCGCACCACCGTCGACTGCGACACCGTGGTCTTCACCGGCGACTGGATTCCCGACCACGAACTGGCGCGCACGGGCGGCCTGGCGATGGATCCCGCGACTCGCGGGCCACTGGTGGACGCGGCCCTGCGGACCAGTGCACCGGGCGTGTTCGCCGTGGGCAATCTGCTGCACCCTGTCGACACCGCCGACGGCGCCGCATTGGACGGGCGCCATGTCGCCGCGGCGGTGAGCCGCTGGCTGCGGACTCGTGGCGGGCCCGCAAAATCCGTCCGCGTCCGTCCCGAGGGACCCCTTAGGTGGGTTGCCCCGCAACTCATCTCCCCCGGGGCGGGCGCGGCGCCACGCGGCGACCTGTTGTTGTGGGTCGACGAGTACCGCAGGCTCCCGAAGCTGAGGGCGATTCAGGACGGTCGGACTCTCGCGACGAAACGCACACCGTGGCCCGCCGCACCCGGCCGGGTGTATCGGGCGCCGTGGTCGCTGGTGTCCGGCGCCGACCCCGCGGGCGGCGACGTCACCGTGTCGTTCGCTTAGCCTTCCTGCGCGAGAACTAGACGGGCAGCAGCTGGTCGATCACCGAGGCCAGCTGCTTGGCCGACCGACATTCATGCATGGTGATGACGTCCTCATACCGCGGCACCGCCGAGTCACCGCTGCCCCACAGGTGCCTGGGCTCGGGGTTGAGCCAGTGCGCGTGTCTGCTGGAATTGACCATATGGGCCAGCAGGTCCGTCTCGGGATTGCGGTAGTTGTTGCGGGCGTCGCCGAGCACGAGCAACGAGCTTCGCGGCGACAGAACGTTCGGCCACCCATTCATGAACGATACGAACGCGTGGCCGTAATCGGAATGCCCGTCGCGGGTGTACACGCCCGCCTCCCGGGTGATGCGCTGCACGGCGACGGCGAGATCGGCGTCAGGCCCGAACAGTTCGGTCACCTCGTCGGTGGTGTCGATGAAGGCGAACACCCGGACACGCGAGAACTGTTGCCGCAGCGCATGCACCAGCAGCAGCGTGAAGTGGCTGAAACCGGCCACCGAGCCCGACACGTCGCAGAGCACCACCAGCTCGGGTCTGGCCGGATGCGGCTTCTTGAGCACCACGTCGATCGGCACGCCACCGGTGGACATCGACTTACGCAGCGTCTTGCGCAGGTCGATCTCGCCAGACCGCGACCGTCGTCGCCGCGCGGCAAGCCGGGTCGCCAACGTGCGGGCCAGCGGCACGACCACGCGCCGCATCTGGCGCAGCTGTTCGCCCGAGGCGCGCAGGAACTCGACGTTCTCGGCCAGCTGCGGGACGCCGTACATCTGTACGTGGTCGCGCCCGAGCTGCTCGGCCGTGCGGCGTTTGGTCTCCGCCTCGACCATCCTGCGCAACTGAGTGATGCGCTGGGCGGCAAGCGCTTTGGCGATCTGCTCCTGCGTCGGTGTCGGATCGTCACCGTAAGGGGCGAGCAGGCCGGCCAGTAGCCTGCCCTCCAAGTCGTCCAGGTTCATCGCCTTGAGCGCCTGATACGACGAATACGACGGTCCGCGGCTGGAGGTGTACCGGCCGTAGGCCTCGACGATCTGGGCGATCATCGCGGCCATGCGCTCATCGAGATTGGCAAGGTCGGGGTTGTCGGCCAGCAGATCCAGAAGCGCCTGGCGCATCGCGTCGACGTCCTCGGGTGGCAGGCCTTCGGGTTCACCCTCGGATTGGTCGTCGTCGTCCAGCAGGACCGTTTTCGCGCCGAGCGCTGCAGGGAACCACAGGTCGAACATCGCGTCGTAGGTGTCGCGGTGGTCGGGCCGCCGCAGCACCGCACACGCGATACCTTCCCGCAGCACCTCTCGGTCGCCGAGTCCGAGCACCGACATCACCCGTCCGGCGTCGACGGTCTCGGACGGGCCCACCGAAATCCCCTGCCCGCGCAGCGCTTCGACGAACTCGACCAGATGGCCCGGGAGTCCGTGGGGTGCCAGCGGCTGCGGTGGGCGGGTTCGGCGGACGGCCATCAGTTCTGCCCCATCAATTGAGCCGGAGTTCGCCGGACGCTTTGATTTGATCGGATTGGTGCTTGAGCACCACGCCGAGGGTGGCCGCGATCGTGGCGTCGCTGATGGTGTCCAATCCCAGTGCCAGCAGTGTGCGTCCCCAGTCGATGGTTTCGGCCACCGACGGCAGTTTCTTGAGCGCCATGCCGCGCAGCACGCCGATGACGCGCACCAGCTCCTCGGCGAGATGCTCGGGCAGTTCGGGCACACGGGACAGCAGGATGCGCCGCTCCAGTTCGGGGTCGGGAAAGTCGATGTGCAGGAACAGACACCGGCGCTTGAGCGCCTCGGACAGCTCGCGGGTGGCGTTGGACGTGAGCAGTACGAAGGGCGTCCGTTCGGCGGTGATCGTGCCGAGTTCCGGCACGGTGACGGCGAAGTCCGAGAGCACCTCCAGCAGTAGGCCTTCGATCTCGATGTCGGCCTTGTCGGTCTCGTCGATCAGCAGCACGGTGGGTTCGGTGCGCCGGATCGCGGTGAGCAGTGGGCGCGTCAGCAGGAATTCCTCGCTGAAGACATCGGTCTTGGTCTGGTCCCAGTCGCCGGAGCCGGCCTGGATGCGCAGGATCTGCTTGGCGTGGTTCCACTCGTACAGAGCACGGGCCTCGTCGACGCCCTCGTAGCACTGCAGCCGCACCAGACCGGAACCTGTCGCCTGCGCGACCGCGCGGGCCAGTTCGGTCTTGCCGACGCCTGCGGGTCCCTCGACCAACAACGGCTTGCCCAGCCTGTCGGCGAGGAATACCGCCGTGGCCGTTGCGGTGTCGGGTAGATAGCCGGTTTCGGCCAACCGCCGAGCGACATCATCGATGTCGGCGAACATCGGGGCGGGGCGTGCGGGGACGCTCACTGGGCTTTCTCCTAAATCTTGCAGTTTCAAGCCGGGCGGGTGTGGCCGTCTCCCCACACAATCCACTTGGTTGACGTCAACTCTGGCAGACCCATCGGCCCGCGGGCGTGCAGCTTCTGGGTCGAGATGCCGATCTCCGCACCGAAACCGAACTGCTCGCCGTCGGTGAACGCGGTCGACGCGTTGACCATTACCGCCGCGGCATCCACCCGCTCGGTGAATCGTTGTGCAGCGGCAAGATTCGTCGTCACGATGGCTTCGGTGTGTCCGGTGCCATACTCGTTGATGTGATCGATCGCGGCGTCGAGCCCGTCGACCACGGCCACCGCGATGTCCATGGATAAAAACTCGGTGCGCAGATCGTCCTCGGAGGGGTTGTCGTGCACGCTGACACCCGCGTCCTGCAGCGCCTTGGTCAGCCGCGGCACGGCGACCTCGGCGATCGTCGCGTCGATCAGCAGCGACTCGGCCGCGTTGCAGACGCTGGGCCTACGTGTCTTCGCATTCAGCAGGATGCGTTCGGCCACATCCAGGTCGGCGGCGTCGTGCACATACACGTGACAGTTGCCGACTCCGGTTTCGATCGTCGGCACCATCGCGTCGCGCACCACCGCGTCGATCAATCCCGCTCCGCCGCGTGGGATCACGACATCGACCAGCCCGCGGGCCTGAATCAAGTGGGTCACGCTGGCGCGGTCGTTGCTGGGCAGCAACTGCACCGCGTCAGCGGGGAGTCCCTCGCCGTCGAGCGCGCCGCGCAGCGTCGTGACGAGCGCGTCGTTCGACCGCGCCGCCGACGAGCTTCCACGCAGCAGCACCGCATTGCCCGACTTGAGCGTGAGCCCGAACGCGTCGACCGTGACGTTGGGCCTGCCCTCGTAGACGATGCCGACCACACCGAGGGGCACCCGCTGCTGACGCAGCTGCAAGCCGTTGGGCAGCGTGCGTCCGCGCAGCACCTCACCGATCGGATCCGGCAGTCCGGCAACCTGCCGCAGGCCCGAGGCGATGCCGTCGACACGCTGGGCGTTCAGGGCCAGCCGGTCGAGCATGGCCTCCGGGGTGCCCGCCTCACGGGCCGCATCGAGGTCGCCCGCGTTGGCGGCCAGGATCTCGTGCACGCGGGACAGCACGGCATCGGCGGCCGCATGCAACGCACGGTCCTTGGTTTCGGTGCTCAGCGTGCCCAGTGTGCGGGCCGCGACGCGGGCTCGCCGGGCGGCGTCGTGGACCTGCGAGCGCAAGTCCGGCTCGGGCCCCTGCGTCGCCCCGCCCCTCGACGGTGCTTCGACACTCATTCATCCAGCGTATCGAACGTGTCGGAACCGTTCGACACGTGTCAGGTAGCTGGGCTGGGCTAGCGTTGACATTTATGGTGGCGCGCGTCTGCGTAGTGGGCAGTGTGAACGCCGACCTCACGTTCAATGTCGACGCGTTGCCCCGCCCGGGCCAGACGATTCTCGCGTCGTCGATCACGTCTTCGCCAGGCGGCAAGGGCGGCAATCAGGCGGTGGCCGCGGCCCGCGCGGGTGCCTCCGTGCAACTCGTCGCGGCGCTCGGCAGCGACTCCGCGGCCGAGCAGCTTCGTGCACACCTACACGGCAACGACGTCGGACTGGACGGCGTCGTCACCCTGCCTGGGCCCAGCGGCACGGCGGCGATCGTGGTCGACTCCGCGGCGGAGAACACCATCGTCGTCGCGCCGGGCGCCAACGCGCATCTGAGCGTGACCTCCGCCGACGTCCGCGCCGTCATCACCGACAGTGACGTGGTGCTGCTGCAGTTGGAGATCCCGATCGCGACCGCGATTGCCGCGGCGCGAGTGGCTCGGTCCGCGGGCGCGGTCACGATCGTCAATGCCTCGCCGGCGGGCGCACCACCACACGATCTGCTTGCCCTTTCGGAGCTGGCAGACGTCGTCGTCGTCAACGAGGCCGAGGCGCGCGAATGGCACTGGCCCGTACCGCATCTCGTGATCACGCGCGGGTCCCGCGGCGCCAGTTACCTCGGCGAAGACGAGCGGTTCGACGTGCCCGCGCCCTCGGTGGAGGCGGTGGACACGACGGGTGCGGGCGATGTGTTCGCCGGGGTGCTCGCCGCCGAGTGGCATCGCGGTCATGAGGATGCGCTGCGACGCGCCTGCGCCGCAGGTGCCCTGTCCACGCTCGTGCCGGGGGCCGGTGATTGCGCGCCGTACGCCGAAGCGATCGATGACGCTGTGCTGAATCGAAAAGCGGCTGTTCAATCGACAGGCAACAGAGGGACATCTATGACGACTGCAAAGCCGACTACCACCGCCCCGCGCCCGCCCGACGGAGACTGGCTCGGCACGCCGTACCTGCATTTCACTCGCGAAAGCGCGTTCGGTGTCTGCAGGCTCGACCGGCCCGAGGCCCGCAACGCGATGACGCCCGCGATGTATTTCGGCATCCGCTACGCGGTACGCCATGTCGACGCCGACCCCGACCTCGCGGGTCTGCTCATCACCGGCACGGGCGACGTGTTCGCACCCGGGGGCGATCTCGGTGGCGGTGACGGCTCGGACAACTGGCTGACGTTCGGGTCGGCGCTGGGAATGGACGTGACCCCGTTCGAGACGCTGCGCCAGTCCGTCAAGCCGGTGGTGTCGGCGGTCAACGGCCTCTGTCAGGGCGGCGGATTGCAGATCGCACTGTGCAGCGACATGACCGTGGTGAGCGACCGGGCGACGTTCCGCGTGCCAGAACTACTGCGCGGGATCGCCGACACTTACTACAGCCAGATGCTGGCGCGGCTGATCGGCCCCGTCCGCACCCGCGACTTGATGTTCACCGGCCGCACGCTGACCGCTGCCGAAGCCCACGACTGGGGCATGGTCGCCCGCGTCGTCCCGCACGATGAATTGCTCGACGCCGCGCGTGAGGTGCTTGGTCAGTGCTGCCGGTCGGCGCCGGCCGCGAGGAGCACCGTCAAATCCAGCCTCGACAACTATCTGGGTCTGTTCGACCGCATCGGGATGCAGGCCAGTTACAGCTCACCCGAGGCGCTGGAGGGCTTCCGCGCTTTCAAGGAGCGGCGCTCCCCCGAGTGGGTGCACCAGGATCTACGGATCGATGGCCGCCTCTGAGGAACTTGCGCGACATCCTTGCGTTAACTCGATTCGGCGGTCGCCGCTCCCGGAACGTGGCGCGCCACCGTCTCGTCCATCATTTCGCGTAGCGCCGGCACGTCACCGAGCAAGCGTTCGAGATCGTCGCGCGCGATGTGCAGTACCTCCGCGCGCCCGGTCGTCGTCACGGTCGCATTGCGCAACCTTCCGCGGCGAAGCGAAGACTCGCCGATCACCTCTCCCGGTCCCACTACGGCTATGCGGTCCGAACCGACATACACCCCGACCTCTCCGCTGAGCAGGATGTAGCAGGCGTCCGACGGAGTCTGCTCGCGGATCAACGGCCACGGCCCGGACGTCGAGGTCCGATGCGCTGCTCGGACTACCCGCTTGAGGTCCTCTTCCGAGAATTTCGCGAAGGGGCCGAACTCCTTCAATCGACGAGCGTCGGCTTCGTACTCCTTCTCGCGGGCTTGTCTCGCCTCGGTGGTCTCTCGTCGGTTGTTCATTTGGACTCCCCTGATCAGCGTCTTAGGCCTGATAGCGAGGAGCCTAATGACTAGGCGTCATCCGCATGCCGGAAACGCGCAGTCCAATGCGTGCCCCCTGGGCTCCAGTTCAGCCTTTCCTGAATACAGATTCTAATGTACTGTCTGCTCAAGCACACGGCCACCAAACGCGACGCGCTGTCGAGACACAGGAGTGCTGCTAGTGACGAACATGGCCGCGGGCATCACCGCACTCGCGCTCTTCGCTGTCTTCGCCGCACTGGGATTCGGATGGCGAAGTTGGGAGCAGCGTCGTCGCACGGGATCGACCGGATTCAAGGGCATCAGCGGTCGCGTTGGTTCGACCGAGTGGTTCGCCGGAGCGGGCTTCGTCGCCGCTATGGCGGCCGCGTTCGTCGCACCGGCGCTCCAACTGATCGGTGTCATATCGCCGGTATCCGTATTGCACGCGGCCTGGCTGCAGATCACGGGAATCGTGATCGCGATCGCAGGAATCGCCGCAACCGTCTACGCCCAGTTGGACATGGGTGATTCGTGGCGTATCGGAGTGGACCCCAGCGAGACCACCACGCTGGTACGCAAGGGCGTGTTCGCCGCTGTGCGTAACCCGATCTTCACCGCGATGATGGTCTTCGGGTTCGGAATCGCCTTGGTGACACCAAATTTCGTGGCGATCGCCGGATTCGTCTCATTGGTTGCGACGATCGAGCTTCAGGTCCGGGTCGTCGAAGAGCCCTACCTACTGTCGGTGCACGGCGATGCGTACCGCGACTACCTTGCCACCGTCGGACGGTTCATCCCCGGAGCGGGTTTGCGGGGTGTCGCACGCTAACGTGGGGCAGATGGGACGCAAGCAGAAGAACAGCAAGCAGGAGGCAAGCTGGCTCTGGATGCCGTTGATCATCGGTCTGATCATCGGGGTCACCGTCGCTGCGATGACCGACCTTTGGTGGTGGTCGACCGTCGGGGTGCTGGTGGGTGCGGCTATCGGCTGGGTCAGCGCCGGCAGGCCGCGTCCGTCCGATTCGCGAGGGCCTTCGTCCAATCGCTAGGCGGTAGGCAGGTGAACGTCGTGAGCGATCGACATGCCGTCGCCCGCCTCGAGGTCTACCGCGGACTGATTCAATAGCACGCGGCTTCGGTTGGGCGACAACACAATCGACAGGAAGTGATGCGGCTTGCCTGCCGCGAAGGCAAGCCGGTTCACTCGAAGAAGTGCCGAGCCGATCGCGGTGGCGAGTAGTTGCGCATTGCGCGGCCCGGCGATCTCGGCGGTGATCGCATGCTGCATACCGTCCAGCACGACGCCGGCCTCGTCGAGCAGTCGGTACAGCGGAGCCCGCAACAGCGCGTCCGGTGTGACGGTGTCCGACAAGTCCTCGGGCAGCCAAGCCTCGGTAATCATCAATGGTTCGGCGGTTAGACGTTCGCGGCGCAGTCGGAGAACATGCAGTGCACGATCGCGGCCTAGCTGGTCTGCGACGGCTTCGGGCGCCCTGCGCACGTCGCACTCGATGACGTCGACTTCGGTTTCGAACTCTGTTTGACGCAGCTCGTCCATGAATGATCCGCCGCCCGCGTTCCGGCTCGACGGCGGCCGGTGGCGGACGAAGGAACCCACGCCCTGCCTGCGCTCGATGAGACCGGAGTCGGCCAGGTCGGCCAGTGCCCGGCGGACGGTGATCCGCGAGACGCCGAATTGGTCGCACAGTGTCTGTTCAGTGGGCAATGCGTCGCCAGGGGCCAGCGCGCCTCTGGCGATCTCGTCGTGCAGGACCAGATACAGCTGCCGGTGCAGGGGCACCCCTGCCCCCGCCATCACCTCGGCTCGCCCGGATCGATCGTCGTGGCCGCTCATCAGGGCTCCCAGCATAGGGCCGGTTCAGCGCTATTCTTGCGGTTGAAGTGGAGTTGTTATATAAGTATAACAACCAGACAATTTGGAGGATGGCCATCTTGACCGCACCGACGCAACATGCCGCAAGTGCACCCGCGGGGCCGACCGGAAGGCTGGCGACGTGGGTCGCTGAGCTGACGCTTTCCGACATACCCGCGGCTGTCCAGGAACGCGCCAAACACCTGCTGCTCGACGGGATCGGGTGCGCACTCATCGGCGCGCAGCTGCCGTGGTCGCGCACCGCCACACAAGCGGTGCTGGACATCGACGGCCAGGGCGACACCATCGTGATCGGAACGGGCCGCACCGCCAGCGCACCGGCCGCCGCAGTGCTGAACGGCACCTTCGTGCAGGGGTTCGAGCTCGACGATTTCCATCCGATCGCCCCTCTGCACAGCTGTTCGCTGGTGATCCCGGCGCTGCTGTCCACCGCGTCATCGCGGCGGCAGACGCGGGGCGCCGACCTATTGCTCGCCGCGATCGTCGGGTTCGAGGTGGGGCCGCGCGTCGGCTACACGCTGCACGGAGCCCAAATGCTCGACCGCGGTTGGCATTCCGGATCGGTCTTCGGAACACATTCGGCCGCAATGGCATCCGGCAAGCTGCGCGGGTTGTCCCCCGCCCAGTTGGAGGATGCGCTCGGGCTGGCGGGCACGCAGTCGTCCGGCCTGATGGCGGCCCAATTCGAGGCCATGAGCAAGCGGATGCATCACGGTTTTGCGGCTCGCAACGGTTTGTACGCCGCGGGCCTCGCGGCACACGGCTATACCGGGATCAAGCGGGTCTTCGAGCGCGACTACGGCGGATTCCTCGCCGTATTCGGCGAGGGCCACTGTCCCGATGCCGACGCGCTGACCAGTGAGCTCGGCGAGCGGTGGGAGACCCGCGCGATCATGGTGAAGTCGTATGCCGCGATGGGCGGACTTCACGGTGCGATCGATGCCGCCCGCCGCTTGCGACCATCCGTTGATCCGGACCGCATTTCACGTATCGACATCACCGTCGGCACCACGATCTACAAACACGGATGGTGGACCGCGGAGCGCCCGTTGTCTGCTATCGGGGCGCAGATGCACCTCGGATACACGACGGCCGCCGCCCTCTTGGACGGCAACGTGCTGCCGGAGCAGTTCACGACGCCGCGCCTGGATGCGGACGACATCTGGCGTCTCGTCAGACGCACCGAGGTCCACCTCGACGAGGCGCGTGACCGCGCCCCCGTTACCGAGCGCTTCGCCACCGACCTCGCCGTCACCACCGACGACGGAAACGTGCAGCACGTTCGCATCGACCAACCGCACGGCGGGCCCGCCGACCCGGTCACCAATGCCGAACTCGTCGCCAAGTTTCACGCGCTCGCCGATCGGGTCACCACCCGTGATCGCGCCACCTCCATCGAGGCGGCCGTAACGGGCATCGACGCCCTCGCTGACATCAACGAACTCATCGACCTTCTCGCCCCGCCGGTTGCGGGCGCACTGGACTGAAAAGGAATCACCATGTCAACAACACCTGCCCGGCAGGCACTTCGTGACCTGTTGAACAAGCACGAACTCATCGTCGCCCCAGGCGTATTCGATGGAATCTCCGCTCAGTTGACCCGGCGGACCGGCCACGTCGCCGCCTACATGACCGGAGCGGGCGTCGCCGCTTCCGGTTACGGGTTGCCCGATATCGGACTGGTGACTCAAACCGAGATGACAGAGCGCGCCCGGATGATCGTCGCCGCGCTCGGTGACGTTCCCCTGATCGCCGACGCCGACACCGGCTATGGCGCCGGGCTCAACGTTGTTCGCACCGTGCGCCAGTACGACGATGCCGGCGTCGCCGCGATCCAGTTGGAAGACCAGGTGTTTCCGAAACGCTGCGGTCACCTGCCCGACAAACAGGTCATCGACGCTGCGTCTTTCGTGCAAACGCTCAAGGCCGCGCTCGACGCCCGAACCGACGACGACCTGCTCGTGGTGGCACGCACGGATGCCCGGGCGCCGTTGGGTCTCGACGCCGCCATCGAGCGGGCAAACCTGTATGCGCAGGCGGGCGCGGACGTCATCTTCGTCGAGGCGCCGCAGGGAACCGACGAGATAGAACGGATCGCCCGCGACGTCGACGCGCCGCTACTGATCAACCTCGTGTTCGGCGGCATGACGCCGATACAGTCATCGACGCGGTTGGCCGAACTCGGATATGCGATCGCAATCCATCCGTCGAATCCGCTGGCACGCGCCACCTTCGCAATGCTCGAGGGACTGTGCGAACTCACCGGCGCCAATCCCGTCGACTTTGCGCCCACGACCCCCGCTGACTTCTTCAATCTCGTCGGCATGGCCGAATGGCGCGGGCTCGACGAACGCCTCGCCGCGAAGGAGTCCGTCGCATGAGCATGACGATCATCGAAAAGATCCTGTCTCGAAAGGCCGGACTGGACGACGTGTCGGTCGGCGACACTGTCGTCGTCGAGGTGGACATGACCGTCCTCATCGATCTCCAATTCGCCACCACGTGGATACCGCCGCTGCGCATCCATGATCCGGACAAGTTGGCCATCGTGATGGACCATGCGGTGCCTGCTCCGACGATCAAGGATGCGGCAGGAGGCACGCACGCACGCAAATTCGCTTCGGACTTCGCAGTCAAGCGTTTCTTCGACGTCGGGCGCCATGGCATCTGCCATCAGGTCATCGCCGAGAACGGGCTTGCCCGCCCCGGAGAAGTACTGGCGTGCACCGACTCCCACACGTGTTCGGGCGGCGCCTACAACACAGTCGCCCGTGGGCTCGGCCCCGCCGAGATCTACTCGATCATGTGTACCGGCACGACGTGGTACCAGATCGCGCCAACGATCCGGTACGAACTGGAGGGCGTGAAGCCGTCGGTGGTCTCCGGCAAGGACATCTTCCTGCACATCGCCAACGAATACGGTGACGCCGCCAACCTCAACCTCGAGTTCGGCGGGCCGGGCCTGGCCGGTATCCCGATGCACGACCGCAGAACAATCGCCACCCAGGGCGCAGAGGTGTCGGCGGACTTCAGCACGTTCGAGGCGGACACGGTGCTCACAGAGTTCTTCGACGCGCTCGCGATCACCGACTACGTTGTCGCCCAACCTGATCCCGACGCCGAATATCACGAGGTGCGCCGGATCGATCTCGGCGCGTTGCAACCATACGTCGCGAGGCCGGGCACGGTCAGCCGCAACGGCCTGCCGGTGTCGCAGCTCACCGGCCAAAAAGTCGATCAAGCGTTCATCGGGTCGTGCGCAAACGGCCAGCTCGAGGATCTGGAGATCACCGCGGACATACTGCGCGGCCACACCATCGCGCCGGGTGTGCGACTCCTCGTCACACCGGCCTCTCAGGCGGTTTATCGCGAGGCGATGCGTCGCGGCTATCTCCAGGCCATCGCGGACGCGGGAGGCGTCGTCACCAATTCGACGTGCGGCGCATGCTTCGGTTATCACATGGGCGTGGTGGGGCCCGGCGAAGTGTGCATCACGTCGAGCACCCGCAACTTCACCGGGCGAATGGGCAGCGCCGAAGCCGAGATCTTCATGGCGTCGCCGGCAACTGTTGCGGCCTCGGCCATCACCGGATACATCACCGATCCCAGGAGCGTGACGGCGTGAAATTCAGCGGAAAGGTCTGGGTGTTCGGCGACAACCTGAACACCGACGCGATGTATCCCGGCTACGCCATGAAGATGGAGCCGGCCGAGGCGGCCAAGCACATCTTCTACGAAGTCCGCCCTGGCTGGACCGACGAAGTGGCCGCAGGCGACATCGTGGTGGCGGGCAGGAATTTCGGCGTCGGTTCCTCGCGCCCGGTCGCCTCATTGTTCATCGAGCTCGGCGTGGCCGGTCTGGTCGCCGAGGAGTTCAACTCGCTGTTCTTCCGCAACGCCGTCAATGCGGGCCTACCCGCCATGACGGTGCCGGACGCGACGCACATCTTCGGCGACGGCGACAAGGGCACCTTCGACCTCGCAGACGGCAGTTGGCACAACGACACGACCGGCGACGGCGGCACCGTGCCGAAGCTTCCGGAGCTGATTCTGGACATCATCGCCAGCGGTGGTGTGTTGCCACGACTGGCCGCGCAGGGTTACCTGCCGTCCCGAACTCGGCGACGCATTGCGATCCAGCGCAGTCGCGATGCGCAGCGCGGGAAGTGGCGCGTAACGGCCGTCGGCTAGTCCTCAGGGACTTCGCGTTCGATCTCGTCGAGCCAGGTGCGCGCCGACATATCCGAGGGTGCACGCCAGTCTCCCCGCGGTGACAACGATCCGCCATGCGACACCTTGGGGCCGTTGGGCATCGCCGAGCGCTTGAACTGCGCGAACGAGTAGAACCGCTGCGTGAAGACCTGTAACCAGTGGCGAATCTCCTTGAGCGAATAGACCGGCCGCTTGTCCTCCGGGTATCCGGTGGGCCAATCACCGCGCGCAGAGTCGCTCCATGCATGCCAGGCCAGGAATGCCACCTTCGACGGCCTGAAACCGTAGCGCAGCACCTGGAACAGTGAAAAGTCTTGCAGCACATACGGCCCGACCTTGGCCTCGCTGCTCTGGATCTCTTCGTCTTCGCCCGTGGGAACCAGCTCGGGCGTGATCTCGGTGTCCAGCACCGACCGCAGCACCTCGTTGACCGCGTCGTCGAACTGGTGCGATGAGATAACCCAGCGGATCAGATGCTGAATCAGGGTCTTGGGCACGCCCCCGTTGACGTTGTAATGCGACATCTGGTCGCCGACACCGTATGTGGACCAGCCAAGCGCGAGTTCGGAGAGGTCACCGGTGCCGAGCACGATTCCGCCGCGCTGGTTGGCCAGCCGGAACAGGTAGTCGGTGCGCAGACCCGCCTGCACATTCTCGAACGTGACGTCGTACACCTTCTCGCCGCGCGCGAACGGATGCCCGATCTCGGAGAGCATCAGTTCCGCGGTCGCGGTGATGTCGATCTCTTCGAACGAGACACCCAGAGCCTCCGCCAGGCGAATGGCGTTGCCCTTTGTGCGTTCACCGGTCGCGAAGCCGGGCAGCGTGAACGCGAGAATATCGCTGCGTGGCCTGCCTTCTCGATCCATCGCCCGAGCGGCGACGATCAGCGCGTGCGTGGAGTCCAAACCGCCGGAAATGCCGAGCACGACCTTCGGGTAGTTCAATGCACGCAGCCGCTGCTCCAGACCGGCGACCTGGATGCTGTATGCCTCATAGCAATCCTGTTGCAGCCGTGAGGGATCGGCGGGCACAAACGGGAACCGCTCCACCTCGCGCCGCAGACCGATATCACCCGTCGGCGGATCGAGCTGGAATTCCACCCGCCGGAACGACTCCGCGGTGATGCCGTGGTGGATGCGGTTGTCGTCGAACGTGCCCATCCGCAGTCGCTCCGAACGCAGCAGCTCGAGATCCACGTCGGCGATCGCGCAGCGCTCGCCCTTCGGGAATCGCTCGGATTGGGCGAGGCACACCCCGTTCTCCCAGATCATCGTCTGACCGTCCCAGGCCAAATCTGTGGTCGATTCGCCCTCCCCCGCAGCGGCGTACACATAGGCGGCCAGGCAGCGCGACGACGCCGAGCGGGCCAACAGAGCGCGATCCTCGGCCCGCCCGATCGTGATCGGGCTGCCGGACAGGTTCGCCAGCACGGTCGCACCCGCCAGCGCGGCCTGCGCGCTCGGCGGTATCGGGATCCACATGTCTTCACAGATTTCGACGTGCAGTACGAAGCCCGGCATATCGGTCGCGGTGAACAACAGGTCGGGGCCGAACGGCACCTCCGCACTCGCCCATCCGGATCGCGCCGCGCACGAGATCGCCTGCCGCCATCTGGCGCCGCTCGTAGAACTCGCGATATGTCGGCAGGTAGGACTTCGGCACGACACCGAGCACCCGGCCGCGGTGGATGACCACCGCCGTGTTGTAGATCCGGTGCGCATACCGCAGCGGCGCGCCGATCACCAGAACGGGCATCAGTTGGGCGGACGCCACGACGACGTCGAGCAGGGCGTCTTCGACGGCTTCCAGCAGGGCGTCCTGCAGCAGGATGTCCTCGATCGAATAGCCGGACAGCGTCAGCTCGGGGAAAACCGCCAACGCGACGCTGTCGTCGTGGCACGTCCGCGCGACTCGAAGCACCGCCTCCGCGTTGGCCACGGGGTCCGCGAGGGTCGTGTGATGCGTGCATGCGGCCACGCGCACGAAGCCGTGACGGTAGGCCGAATAGAAGTCCATCACCCCTATTCTCGCCCGCAGACGGTAAAGAGCAGGTCACGGGGTACCCACTGGAAGGTCACGGAACCTGGTGCAGCGGCGCGCGACTGCACGGGCAAGCGCGAACCTTGGCCTCGTGTTGGTCTGCAGTTCGCCCGCATGAACCGCACACGATCCGGCGATTTTCCCTGCGTCGCGCATCGTGAATCGGCGACCGTTCGCCCGCACCCATCACCGCCGCAAACCTGGAGGTTTCGTGAATAAGCTTGCCGTGCAACGTCAGTCACGTCCCTTGCTCCCCGAGCTGTCCGAGCTCTTCAACGGCTTTCCGACGTTCGCCGGCTTCCCTGCGATCGCCGGCCTGCGCCCGTTCTTCGACAACCACCTGCTGCGCCTGGAAGACGAGACCCGCGAAGGGCTCTACCAGGTCCGCGCCGAGCTTCCCGGAGTCGATCCCATCGAGGACATCGAGGTCACGGTCCGCGACGGGCAGTTGACGATCAAGGCCGAGCGGTCCCAGACCAGCGAGCTCGGACGGCCGCTCGGAGTTCTCGTACGGATCGTTCCAGCGCACGGTGTCGCTGCCTGTGGGTGCCGACGAGGACGACATCAACGCCACCTACGACCGCGGCATCCTCACCGTCTCGGTGCCACTGTCTGAGGAGGCCTCCTCCGAGAAGCACGTCGAGGTCATCGAAACCATCGTCGTGGACGACGACGAGACGAGACGAGGACGAGGACGACGACGACGACGACGACGAGGACGCGGAGCCCGCAGGACGACCAGCAGGAACAGTCCGCCGGCTGAACTACCCTCGAAGGTGTGGAAGCACCGGAACTCGTCGCCCTGCTGCGGGGGCGCCGGGTTGCGGTGCTCACCGGCGCCGGGATGTCGACGGATTCCGGCATCCCCGACTACCGCGGGCCCGATTCGCCGCCGAGCAATCCGATGACCATCCGGCAGTTCACCTCCGACCCGGTTTTTCGGCAGCGTTACTGGGCTCGCAATCACGTGGGCTGGCGGCACATGCACGCCACGATGCCCAACGCCGGTCACCGCGCACTGGCGTCGCTCGAGCGGGCCGGCGTGGTGTCGGGCCTGATCACACAGAACGTCGACCTGCTCCACACCAAGGCGGGCAGCCGCACGGTCGTCAATCTGCACGGCACCTATGCCCAGGTGGTCTGCCTGGACTGCGGGCACACGTTGCCTCGTGCCGCGCTTGCCGAGCTGCTCGAAAACGCCAATCCGGGATTCATCGAACGCGCGGAGGCGGTCGGCGGCATCGCGGTGGCGCCGGATGCCGACGCGGTCATCGGCGACACCACGGCATTCACCATCATCGCTTGCCCGAACTGCGGCGGCATGCTCAAACCCGACATCGTCTACTTCGGTGAGAATGTGCCGAAAGAACGTGTGGAACAGGCGTATTCGCTCGTCGACGAGGCCGATGCGCTGCTTGTTGCCGGCTCGTCGTTGACGGTCTACTCGGGGTATCGGTTCGTGCGGCACGCCGCCGCCCTTGCCATGCCCATCGCGATCATCAACCGTGGGCACACTCGCGGCGACGATCTGGCGACGGTCAAGATCGACAACGGCTGTTCACCGATGCTCGCGCTGCTCGCCGATGAACTGCCGGCCGTCGCGAATTCGGCCTAGACGGTCGTCAGGCTGAGGGTGCGGCTGAGCCAGCCGATGATCGTCGTAAACACCTCGGGCAGTTTGGTTGTCGCGCAGTGCGGGGCATCGGCGATGAGCTCGACGACGGTATCGCGACGGCCCTCGAACACCAGGGTGTCGTGCTGCGGGACGTGGACGTCGTCGGCGCCGTTGATGACCAGCATCGGCGCATTGACATCCTGATCGAGCAGTGGGCGCAGTGACAACTCCGGGAACATCGCCGACAACTGCTCCTGAGTCGGCGGTGCGTCGAATCCCAGTGCGTTGCCGATGATTCCGGCCATGCCGAACCGCGTCGGTCCCTCGCCGCTGAATGCGGCCTCGACCGGGCCGCCGACCACCACGGCGGCGTCGACCTCGCCGGCCAGACCGGATCGGGCCGAGTAGTACCCACCCATCGAGATACCCACGTGGGCCACCACGCCGTTGCCGAGCCCCCGCGCGTGTTCGACGAGACCGCTGACGATCTCCGCGCCTCCGGCGCCCGCTCATCGGCACCGCCGATTCGCCGGTGCCCGCGATGTCGAAGGCCAGCACCCGGGCACGAAGCCCCAGCGCAAGCATCACCATCATGCCGTGCAGATCCATCTTCCAGCTGTCCACTCCGCCGCTTGCGATCACGACCGGACCATCGGCGGGGACATCGAACGGGGCGAAGATGTGCACGGGCACCGTCGTGGTGCCGCCCTGATACGGCAGCTCGAGCACCTCGCGCCGGAAGTCCACCCCGAAGCCGGGCGCGGCGAGGAGGTACTGCTCGAGCTGGCTCGCCTGTGCGGCGCGCTTGGATTCGTCGGCCAGGGTGGGAAACTTCGCCCATCCGTACGCCAGCGCGGCCTGTTGATGCGAGCCCGCTTCCGCATAGGACGCGGCGAGCTTCGACCACTCGTACACCCAGCCGCCCTGGGAGTCGGCCCACATGTCGGTGATCGCGGCACGGACGGCATCGACGGCGCGCGCGGGCAATCCGGTGTTGATCATCTGCGGATACCGCTCGCCGAACAGCTCCTGCGGATCCACTGGCCATTGAAAGGACATGACGACTCCTCGACTTTCGATGCTTAACGCAATGGTCTTGCGTTAAGGTCACGATACGGCGCGTCGCATGTTAATGCAAGATCCATGCGTTAAGATCTCTGCGTGAGCTCGAACAGGGTCGATGAGCCGGTGCGGCGCCGCACCGGCGGGCGGTCCGCGCGGGTCCGTAGCGCGGTGCTGGACGCCGCCCTCGAGGCGCTGGCCGAGGTCGGCCCCAGCGAGGTGACCATCAGCGAGATCGCCCGGCGAGCCGGCGTGCACGCCTCGTCGATCCAACGGCGATGGGGTTCACGCGAGAAAGTGATGCTCGACGCCATGCTGGTCCTCAGCCAGGAACAGCTCCCGATACCCGATACCGGCAACCTGCGCGACGACCTGATCGGGTTCGCTCCAGCTGATGACCGCATACGACGCGACCCCGCTCGGCGAGGCGCTGCTTCAGACGATGGCGGCGACCGCCGACGACCCCTTCCTGGCGTCCAACCGCACCCAATTCTGGCAGGCACGGTATGACTCGGCGCGGGTCATCATCGACCGTGCGATCGACCGCAATGAGGTGGCGCCGGAACCGACCCTCAGCTGGCGATGGAAATGCTGGTCGCACCAATACATTTCCGCAAGCTGCTCACCCGGCAGCCCATCGACGACAGCTTCATCGAGAACATGGTCGACACTGCTCGTGCGCGGACTGTCCTAGACGGCGACCAGGTCGTCGGCGTGCACCGCGGGGCGGCGCATTTCGGCGGGCAGATCCGATGTCGAGCGGCCCAGCATCGTCGCCAGTTCCGAATGGTCGTAGGCGACCACGCCGCGGGCCACCATCGTCGCGTCCTGTGAACGCAACTCGACGACATCGCCGCCGTAGAAGCGGCCCGACAGGGCGGTGATGCCTGCCGGCAGCAGCGACCGCCGTTGCCGCACGACGGCCCGCACCGCGCCGTCGTCAAGCGTGAGCGCGCCGGACGCCTCGGCGGCGTAGCGGACCCAGAACCGCCGCGCCGACATGCGATCCGGCCGCGGCGCGAACACCGTCCCGACCGACGCATCCACGAGCGCGGTAGTGGCATCCGCCGCCGCGGCCAACAGCACCGGCACGCCGGCGTCGGCGGCAAGCATCGCCGCGGACAGTTTGGACGCCATCCCGCCCGTGCCCAGATGGCTGCCCCGACCGGCGACCACGCCGTCGAGATCCGCAGGCCCGGACACCTCGGGAATCAACTGCGCATTGCCTTTTCGCGGATCGGAGTCGTAGAGGCCGTCGACATCGGACAGCAACACCAGCGCGTCCGCGCCCACCAGATGGGCCACCAGCGCGGAGAGCCGGTCGTTGTCGCCGAACCGGATCTCGTTGGTGGCGACCGTGTCGTTCTCGTTGACGATCGCGACGGCGTGCAAGGCCCGCAGCCGGTCCAGCGTGCGCTGGGCGTTGGTGTGCTGCACCCGCATCGAGATGTCGTGCGCGGTCAGCAGCACCTGGCCGACGGTGCGCTGGTAGCGGGCGAAGGCCGCGCTCCACGAGTTGACCAGCGCGACCTGCCCGACGCTTGCTGCGGCCTGTTTGGTGGCCAGATCGGTGGGCCGCTTTGACAGCCGCAGGGGTTCGATGCCCGCCGCGATCGCGCCGGACGACACGATCACCACATCCGATCCGGCCTTCATCCTGCCCTCGATCGCGTCGGCAAGGGTGGCCAGCCTGCCGGCGTCGAACACTCCCGAAGGCGTGGTCAGCGCGGTGGTGCCGACCTTGACGACGACGCTGCGTGCGGTGCGGACGGCGTCGCGGTGCACGGAGGGCGCCGATCCAGCTCCGTGGACGCTGGTCATGACTCGTCGCCCTTGCGGCGCCTCTCACGGCGGGCGGCCTTGCGCTCGGCGGCCCCGATGCGATCCGTCTGCTCGAGCCGGATGTCGGTGCCGCGGCCGGACAACGGCATGTCCACACCCGCCGGCGTCTGGGGCTCCCAGTCGAAAGTCATGTCGCCGATGGTGACGGCACAGCCGGGTTTCGCGCCGAGCCGCAGCAGCTCGTCCTCGACGCCGAGGCGTGCAAGCCGGTCGCCGAGATAACCGACTGCCTCGTCGTTGTTGAAATCCGTTTGAGATATCCAGCGTTCGGGTCGCACACCGCGCACCACGAAGCCCCCGTCACCGTCGGACTCGACGGTGAAGCCGCTCTCGTCGACCGCGATGGGTCGAATGACGGGCCTGCGGGGCACCAGGGCCGGTTGCGACGCGCGATAGGCCGACACCAGCTCCCACAGGGCAAACGTCAACGGCCGCAATCCCTCCCGCGACACCGTCGACACCTCGAATACCGGCCATCCGAACAGCCGCGCAACTTCGTCGCGAACGAAGTCCGCCAATTCACGCGCCTCTGGCACGTCGATCTTGTTGAGCACCACCGCGCGTGGCCGCGAGGCCAGATCGCCCAGCGTCGTATCGCCTTGCAGCGTCGGGGTGTAGGCGGCCAGCTCGGCCTCCAACGCCTCGATGTCGGAGATCGGGTCGCGGCCGGGCTCAAGCGTCGCGCAATCGACGATGTGCACCAACACCGCGCACCGCTCGATGTGCCGCAGGAATTCCAGGCCGAGGCCACGGCCTTCGGACGCGCCGGGAATCAGGCCGGGCACATCGGCGACGGTGAACGTGTGCTCGCCCGCCGACACCACACCCAGGTTCGGCGTCAGAGTGGTGAACGGGTAGTCGGCGATCTTGGGCTTGGCCGCCGAGATGGCCGACACCAGCGACGACTTGCCCGCGGACGGAAACCCGACCAGGCCGACATCGGCCACCGTCTTGAGTTCCAGGGTGAGGTCGCGAACCTGGCCCTTCTCGCCGAGCAGCGCGAATCCGGGCGCCCTGCGAGCGCGTGATGCCAGTGCGGCGTTGCCGAGCCCGCCGCGACCGCCTGCGGCGGCGTCGAAGCGGGTGCCCGCACCGACCAGGTCGGCGAGCAGCCGACCCTTCTCGTCGAGCACGACAGTGCCGTCTGGGACCTTTACCTCCAGGTCAGCGCCCGCGGCCCCGTCCCGGTTGCCTCCCATGCCCTGCTTGCCAGATGGCGCGTCGACGTGAGGATGGAAGTGGAAATCGAGCAGGGTGTGCACCTGAGGGTCGACGACCAGCACGACGCTGCCGCCACGCCCGCCGTTACCGCCGTCGGGGCCGCCGAGCGGTTTGAATTTCTCGCGATGGACCGAGGCGCAGCCGTGACCGCCGTTGCCCGCCTTCGCGTGAATCACGACGCGGTCGACGAACCGGGGCATGAGGCCTACTCCATCCTTTGTCCATCACGAAATCTACGTTTTGCAGAGAAAGTGCGAGAGCCGAGCTGCAAAAAGTCGATTTCGACGTGGAGCTAGGCCTCCGACGGAGCAGACGGTCGAACCACGTTGACGGTCTTGCGTCCGCGCTTGGTGCCGAACTCGACAGCACCGGGAGCCGTGGCGAACAGCGTGTCGTCGCCGCCGCGCCCGACGTTGACGCCGGGATGGAAGTGGGTGCCGCGCTGGCGGACGATGATCGTGCCCGCCTTGACGATCTGACCGCCGAACCGCTTGACGCCGAGGCGCTGTGCGTTGGAGTCGCGACCGTTGCGTGAGCTGGAAGCGCCCTTCTTGTGTGCCATTAGTTCGCTCCCCTGCCTACTTGATTCCGGTGACCTTGAGGACCGTCAGCGGCTGACGGTGACCCTGCCGCTTGTGGTAGCCGGTCTTGTTCTTGAACTTGTGGATGCGGATCTTGGGGCCCTTGGTGTGTTCGAGCACCTCGCCGGTGACCGCGACCTTCTCCAGGTCCTTGGCGTCGCTGGTGACCTTGGCGCCGTCGACGACGAGGGCGACGGGCAGCGAGACCTTGGAGCCGGGCTCAGATTCGAGCTTCTCGACCTTGACCACGTCTCCGACGGCGACTTTGTACTGCTTGCCGCCGGTCTTGACGATTGCGTACGTGGCTTTCTCGACTGCCATCGTGTCCTTCTTCTTCTCGTCTCTGGGCGCGCGCTACTCGCGGCTGCGCATGTCTGGGTGTCTGGGTCTTCAACTGTCGCCGGCCGCGGCCTGGCGACAACCGCTCAAGGGTACTTGAGGCGCGCCGTGAGGGTCAAATCACCGCAGGTCACGGCTCATGCACGGTGCGGTTCGCCGGATACCACTGCTCGCCGGCGGGCTCGCCGGCGAGATTCCAGCTCCACGACACCCGCGGAGTGATCCGGCTGTAGAGGCCGGGACCCATCATGCCGACCCGTTCGATCGGCGCTTCGGCGTCCCCGTACACCCGCAAGGCCCTGGCGATGAACGGCTCCATCGACACCAGGTCGTCGACCACCAGCGAGACCTTCGTCCGGCCGGCGCGGATATTGCGGAGCTTGCGGGTGTGGGCAACGTCGGGACCGACACCACCGACCCAGATGTACGGGCCGTCCAACTCGAAGGCGACGGGCACCACGTCAGGCTGGCCGTCTGCGTTGACGGTCCCCAGCCGCGCCAGCGGCTGCGACCCGAGGTAGGCGAGTTCCTGGTCGCTGAAGCTCAACGATCAGATCTCTTGGATCGGGGGGCCTGCTGGGCGCGCGGCAGCGCGGCGGCGGTACCGACCGGCAGACGCGCCCAGTGGTCGCGACTCGTCCTCGTCGTCGTCGGAGTCGTCGTCGTCGTCATCGTCGTCGTCGTCGTCGTCATCGTCGTCGTCGTCGTCATCGTCGTCGTCATCGTCGTCATCGTCGTCGTCATCGTCGTCATCGTCGTCATCGTCGTCATCGTCGTCGTCGGTCGTCGAATCGATGACCTCGATGTCGTCATCATCGATGTCGTCGTCTTCGTCGTCGGCATCCAGGTCGACATCTTCTTCGTCGGACTCGTCATCGTCCGACTCGTCGTCGTCGATCGTCGTCATCGGAGTCGTCGAAGTCGTCTTCGAGATCTTCGTCGGCCGTTTCGGTGACGGCTTCACGAATGGTGTCCGAATCGACTTCGGCGACTTGTTCGGCGGCATTCTCGTCGCCCTCGTCCTCGTCCTCGTCACCGTCTTCGTGCTTGCCGTTGGCCGCAGCCATCGCCTTGAACATCGGATGCTCGCCCGCGGGATGAGCGGGCACCGTGACGACGGCGACCTCTTCGGCCTTGGCGCCCTTCTTGCCGCGCTTGCCGCGACGACCACCGGACTCGGACTTGCGGCCCGACCCCGATGTGGTGTCGACGGGATCGCCGTGCAAAAGAATGCCGCGTCCTGCGCAGTGCGAGCACTGGGTAGAGAACGCCTCGATCAGCCCGGTGCCCAACTTCTTTCGTGTCAGCTGCACCAGTCCCAGCGATGTCACCTCCGACACCTGATGACGGGTGCGGTCGCGGGCCAGCGCCTCGGTCAGCCGACGCAAAACCAGATCCCTGTTCGACTCGAGCACCATGTCGATGAAGTCGATGACCACGATGCCGCCGATGTCGCGCAGCCTCAGTTGGCGCACGATCTCTTCGGCCGCCTCCAGGTTGTTGCGCGTGACGGTCTGCTCCAGGTTGCCGCCCGAGCCGGTGAACTTGCCGGTGTTGACGTCGACCACGGTCATCGCCTCGGTGCGGTCGATGACCAGCGTGCCGCCGGACGGCAGCCACACCTTGCGGTCCATCGCCTTGGTCAGCTGCTCGTCGATGCGATGCACGGCGAACACGTCAGGTCCATCCGGGTTGGCAGGCTCGTACTTGTTCAATCGCGGGACCAGCTCCGGCGCAACGGAATTCACGTATTCGTTGATTGTGCTCCACGCGTCGTCACCAGACACGATGAGGCCGGTGAAGTCCTCGTTGAACAGGTCGCGAATGACCTTTACCAACACATCGGGCTCTTCGTAGAGAGCCATCGCCGCGCCTGCGGCCTTTTTCTTGGTCTCGACGGCCTTGGCCTCGATCTCGTGTCCACCGCTCCTGCAACCGGTTGACGTCGGTGCGGATGTCGTCTTCCTTGACGCCTTCGGAGGCGGTACGGATGATCACTCCGGCATCCGCGGGCACGACCTCGCGCAGGATTTCCTTGAGCCGCTGCCGTTCGGTGTCGGGCAGCTTGCGGCTGATACCGGTCGACGACGCTCCCGGTACGTACACCAGATAGCGGCCGGCCAGCGAGACCTGCGTCGTCAGCCGCGCACCCTTGTGGCCGACCGGGTCCTTGCTGACCTGGACGACGACGTAGTCACCGGGCTTGAGGGCCTGTTCGATCTTGCGCTGCGCACCGCCGAGGCCCGCTGCCTCCCAGTTCACTTCGCCCGCATAGAGAACGCCGTTGCGGCCACGGCCGATGTCGACGAACGCCGCCTCCATTGACGGCAGCACGTTCTGGACGATCCCGAGATAGATGTTGCCGACCAGGGACGCCGACGCGGCCGACGTCACGAAATGCTCGACGACGACACCGTCTTCGAGCACGGCGATCTGGGTGTAGCGCGCGCCTTCGTGCGGCGGTTCGGTGCGGACCTTGTCGCGCACCACCATCATCCGCTCGACGGCCTCGCGCCTGGCCAGGAATTCGGCCTCGCTCAGAATCGGCGGACGGCGCCTGCCGGCGTCGCGGCCGTCACGACGACGCTGCCGCTTGGCCTCCAGCCGGGTCGAGCCGCTGATGCCCTGGATCTCGTCCTTGTCCTTGACGGCCTTCGCAGGACGCGGCTCGCGTTCGTGCACGACGGTGTTTGGCGGATCGTCCGGTGACGCAGCGCCGTTCTTGTCGTCCCCCGAACCCGACTTGCGGCGGCGGCGGCGCCGACGACGGCGCGTTACGCCCTCACCGCCTGCGCCGTCTTCGTCGCCGTTGTCGTCGTCGGAATCGGAGTCATCGGAATCGTCGGAGTCGTCGCCGGAATCCCGACCGCCGTCCTTGGCCGTCGGCCTGACCGTCGCCGTCGGAGTCGTCGCCGCCCTGCTCACCGCGACCTCGTCCGCGTCCGCGTCGCCCACGGCGCCGCCTGCGTCCAGAAGGCCGGTCGGACTGGTCGTCGTCCTGGCCGTCGTCGATCGTCGTCGTCGTCCTCGTCGTCGTCGTCATCGTCGGGGTCGTGGTATTCGAATCGGACCGGCTGGGGCGCCACGAACAGCGGCATGTACTCGGCACGCTCGGGTACGTCCGGCGCTGCCGTCTCGAGCATCAGCCGGGACTCCGGCTCGTCCACTCGGCGGCATCGGCGCGTCGGCGTCGGCGATTCGCCTCGCGACGGCCGGCGCTCGGAGCGGGCGTCGACTCGCCATCGGCGGCAGACCGCAATCTCGGCGGCGGCGTCTGACTCCGCAGGACGGTCGGCAAGAGCCGCACGCACCCGCTCGACTTCGTCCTCCTCGACCGCGGATTGCGCGCTGCGGGGCCGGCCGTCGAGTTCGGTCAGCGCATCGAGCACGCGCTTGCTGGTGGTACCCAGCACGCGCGCCAGCGAGTGGACCCTCAGCTTCTCGGGCTGGGGCTCCTCTGCGACTTGTGTCTCTGCTGATAGGTCTTCGGTAGGGGCATCGTCGGCCACTTAGTCTCCTCTAAGCCCCCGGGCGCGTCATGGTTTGACGCGGCCACGCGAGGGCTTCCGCTATTGGCCCGGGGAACTGCTCCCGAGCTTGTTATGGTCTCGCCCCGAGCGGTCCATGGTCTGAACCGTCACGGTGCCGGTCTGAATGATGGCTGGACGGTCGGCGCCGCATCGCGCGTGGCGATGGTCGCGCACGTCTAAGTCTTCATTCGGGCATCCGGCCCTGGTTAAGAACCGACTACCCGTCCCTAGTATCCCACATCACGCCGCCCAGCCGGACCAAGCTGCGCAACCTGGCCAATCGCGGTCCTAGCTGCCGGGAAACCACGAGCTCGATTTCACGGGCGGCCGACTCCGGCGAATCCGACCCGTGCACGAGGTTGTCCTGGGTGATCAGGGCCAAATCACCGCGGATCGTGCCGGGTGCAGCCTTCTCGACCGGGTCGGTCCCGCCGGCGATCTGACGGAACGCCGCGATGGCCCGCGGGCCCTCCACGATGGCCGCCACCACCGGCCCCGAGGTGATGAACTCCAGCAGCGACCCGAAGAACGGCTTGCCCTCGTGCTCGGCGTAGTGCCTGCGGGCGAGGTCGTCGCTGACGTTCTGTGAGTTGCAGGGCCGCGATGGTCAGGCCCTTTCGTTCGATTCGGCTGAGAATCTCGCCGACGAGGCGCCGCTTGACGCCGTCGGGCTTGATCAACACGAGGGTCGCGCTCAGTCACGGCCGACAGCCTAGCGGGCGACGATCAAGCGGCGACGAAGGAGCCGCGTTGAGGGGAGCCACGGATCAGAGCAGTCGGGCGGCCCCTGCTGGCCCGGCAGCAGTCCGCGCTTCTGGCGGCGCATCACCTCGGCGCGCAGGTAGGCGATCAGCAGCCACACGGCGAAGAAGATCGCGCCGATGAAGCCGACGGCGCCGTGCACGACGACGCCGGCGATCACCGCCAACTGCATCGCCAGATTGACCCACAGCGCCCAGGGCCGGCCCTGGACGCCCGCCAGCAGAATCAGGACGACGCCCAGTCCGATCAGGTAACCACCGCTGGCCACGGTCAGCCCGTCACCGACGCGCGCGACGACCGGCAGCGCGAGCAGCAGGAGCGATGGCCTCGAGGATCAGCGTGGCGGCCATGACGCCACGGAAGCTCTTCCATGGATCCGGTTGTTGCGGTCGGCTGCTCGGTCATTCGGGGTCCCTTCCGAACAGCGTGCGCGCCGCCCCCGCGGTGACCACCGAGCCCGTGATCACCACGCCCACCCCGCCGAAGCCCGCCGCACCTTCGTCCTCGTTGCCGGCCTCCTCGACCAGAGCGGTCGCGGTCTCGATCGCGTCAGCCAGTGTGGCGGCGGCGATTACGCGGTCCGGGCCGAACCTCTCCTCTGCGAGCTGCGCCAGTGTCTGCCACGTCGAGCGCGCGCGGCGAACCGTTGTGGGTGACCACAATCTGGTCCAGCGCCGGCTCGAGCGCGGCCAGGATGCCGTCGACGTCCTTGTCGGACATGACCGCGACGACTCCGACGAGGAAGCGGAAGTCGAACTCGGTCTGCAGTGCCTGCGCCAACGCCGCCGCACCCGCAGGGTTATGGGCGGCGTCGATGAAAACGGTTGGCGCACTGCGCATCCGCTCGAGGCGCCCGGGGCTGGCGACCGAGGCGAACCCCGCCCGTACGGCGTCGATGTCCAGTTGACGCTGTGCGCCTGCCCCGAAGAACGCCTCGACGGCCGCCAGGGCGACGACCGCGTTGTGCGCCTGATGTTCGCCGTGCAACGGCAGGAACACATCGGTGTACACGCCGCCGAGGCCCTGCAACTCCAGAAGCTGACCGCCGACCGCGATCTGCCTGCCAAGCACCGCGAACTCCGAATCCTCCCGCGCCACAGCGGCATCGGCGCGCACGGTCTGGGCCAGCAGCACCTCCATCGCCTCGGGCGCCTGGCGCGCGATCACCGCGACGGTGCTCAGATCTGCGCCTGACGGCACCAACTCGTCGTCCTGTTTGGTGATGATGCCCGCCTTCTCGCCTGCGATCTCGGCGATCGTGTCGCCGAGGTAGTCGGTGTGGTCCACACCGATCGGCGTGATCACGGCGACCGGTGCGTTCACAACGTTGGTGGCGTCCCAGCGGCCGCCGAGCCCGACCTCGACGACGGCGACGTCGATGGGGGCGTCGGCGAATGCGGCGAATGCCATCCCGGTGACCACTTCGAACTTGCTCATCGCGGGGCCGCCCGCCGCTTCGGACTGCTGGTCGACGAGTTGCACAAACGGTTCGATCTCGAGATAGGTCGCAACGTACTGCGCGGGGGTGATCGGCTTGTTGTCGATCGAGATGCGCTCCACGGCGGACTGCAGATGCGGGCTGGTGGTGCGGCCGGTGCGGCGATGCAGGGCCGTCAGAAGCGCATCGATCATGCGTGCGACAGACGTTTTGCCGTTCGTGCCTGCGATGTGGATCGACGGATAGCCGTGCTGCGGTGAACCCAGCATCTCCATCAGCGCGGCGATGCGGTCCGTACTGGGTTCCAGTTTCGTTTCGGGCCAACGCTGATCAAGCAGATGCTCGACCTGAAGCAACGACGCGATCTCAGCCGGAGTGGGGATCTCTTCCGGAAGTGGCAGGTCGAACGGCTCCGGGTCGGTCATCTCAGGCTTGCCAGGCGCGCCGTGATTCGGTCGACTTCCTCGCTGGCCACCTGCTGGCGTTCGCGGATCTTGTCGACCACCTCCGCGGGCGCCTTGGCCAGGAAGGCCTCGTTGCCGAGCTTGCCCTTGGTGCCCGCGAGCTCCTTTTGCGCCGCCGCCAGATCCTTCTCCAGCCTGCGCCGTTCCGCGGCCAGATCGACGGTGCCCGATGTGTCCAGTTCGACTGTCACGGTGCTCCGCGACAGTCGCACCTCGATCGCGGCCGACGGGCTGAACCCGTCCTCGCGCGGCGGTCAACCAGGCCAGCGAGCTGACGGCCGGGAGTTGCCCATCGAGATCGGCCGCTGACACGTCGGACAGCCTCGCCGGCACCCTCTGGCGGTCGTTCAGCCCCTGGTCGCTGCGGAACCGCCGGACCTCGGTGATCAGCTTCTGCATATCGGTGACGCGCTGTGTCGCAACGGGATCCACCGTGATACCGGACTTCTCGGGCCAGTCGGCGATGACGACGGACTCCCCGCCGGTCAGCGTCTTCCACAACACTTCGGTGACGAACGGCATCACCGGGTGCAACAGCTTGAGCAGTGTGTCGAGCACCGCGGCCAGCACCGCGGTGGTGTGGCCGATCCCGTCACCGAGTTGGACCTTGGCCAGCTCGACGTACCAGTCGCAGAACTCGTCCCAGGCGAAGTGATACAACGACTCGCAGGCCCGGTTGAACTCGTAGCTGTCGAACGCCGAATCCACTTCGGCGCGAACCTCTTCCAGTCGGCCGAGAATCCACCGGTCTGCGTCAGTCAGATCGGTGACATCGGGAAGCGGAGCCGGGCTGGCCCCGTTCATCAACGCGAACCGCGTGGCGTTGAACAGCTTGGTGGCGAAGTTGCGCGACGCACGGGCGTGATCCTCGCCGATCGACAGGTCACCGCCGGGACTGGCGCCGCGGGCCAGAGTGAATCGCAATGCATCGGCACCGAACATCTCGACCCAATCCAGCGGGTCGATGCCGTTGCCGCGCGACTTGCTCATCTTGCGGCCGAACTCGTCGCGGATCAGCCCGTGCAGGAAGACGTTTTCGAACGGCACCTGCGGCCCGCGCCCGCCGCCGAGCGTGATCGCCGGATCGTCGGCCACGAAGGTGCCGAACATCATCATCCGCGCCACCCAGAAGAACAGGATGTCGTATCCGGTCACCAAGACGGTTGTCGGATAGAACTTTTCCAGTTCCAGCGTGTGATCGGGCCAACCCATGGTGGAGAACGGCCACAGCGCCGAGCTGAACCAGGTATCCAATACGTCGGGGTCCTGTTCCCAACCCTCGGGCGGGGTTTCGTCAGGGCCGACGCACACCATGTCGCCGTCGGGTCCGTGCCAGATCGGGATGCGGTGGCCCCACCACAGCTGGCGCGAGATGCACCAGTCGTGCATGTTGTCGACCCATCCGAACCAGCGCGGTTCCAGGCTCGGCGGGTGGATCGCGGTGCGGTGCTCGCGGACCGCGTCGCCTGCCGCCTCGGCCAGCGATTCGACCTTCACCCACCACTGCAGCGAGAGCCGCGGTTCGATGGGTTCGCCGCTGCGCTCGGAGTGCCCGACGCTGTGTAGGTATGGCCGTTTCTCGGCGACGATGCGACCCTGTTCGGCCAGCGCCTCACGAACCTTGACTCGCGCATCGAAGCGGTCGAGCCCGTCGAATTCGGTGCCGGTGTCGGCGATTCGGCCCTTGGTGTCCAGGATGGTCGGCATCGCGAGGGCGTGCCGCATTCCGATCTCGAAGTCGTTGGGATCGTGAGCGGGGGTGACTTTGACTGCGCCGGTACCGAACTCGGGGTCGACGTGTTCGTCGGCGACGATGATCAGCTCGCGGTCGACGAACGGGTGCGGCAGAGTCTTGCCGACCAGATCGCGGTAGCGCTTGTCGTCGGGGTGCACCGCGATGGCCGTGTCACCCAGCATCGTCTCGACCCGGGTGGTAGCCACGACGATGTGCGGCTCGTCGTCGCGCAGCGAGCCATAGCGGAACGACACCAGCTCACCCTCGACGTCCTCGTATTTGACCTCGAGGTCGGACACCGCGGTTTCGAGCACCGGGGACCAGTTCACCAGCCGCTCGGCGCGATAGATCAACCCCGCATCGAAAAGCCGCTTGAAGATCGTCCGCACCGCACGCGACAACCCGTCGTCCATGGTGAACCGGTCGCGGCTCCAGTCCACGCCGTCGCCGAGCCTGCGCATCTGCGCGGCGATGGTGCCGCCTGAGTCGTGCTTCCAGTCCCACACCTTGTCGATGAACAGCTCGCGGCCGAAGTCCTCTTTCGTTTTGCCGTCGACGGCGAGCTGTTTCTCCACGACGCTCTGGGTGGCGATGCCGGCATGGTCCATCCCCGGCAGCCAGAGGACCTCGAAGCCCTGCATGCGCCTGCGCCGCGTCAGTGCGTCCATCAGCGTGTGGTCCAGCGCGTGGCCCATATGCAGGCTGCCGGTCACATTCGGCGGTGGCAGCACAATCGAATAGGGAGGCTTGTCGCTGGCCGCATCGGCCTTGAAGTAGCCGGCGTTGACCCAGCCCTCGTAGAGGTCGCTCTCGACCGCGCCCGGGTCCCACGACTTGGGCAGGGCGTCGGCGGCGGATTCCGGGCTCGGGGTCACCCCGCAATTCTAGGAAGGGCTACTTCTTGCCGCCGAGCAGCCCGCCCAGGATCTCGCCGATCGGATTGCTCTGGCCGCCGCCACCGCCGAGGACGCTGCCCAGGATGCTGCCCAGCGGATTGTTTCCGCCGCCGCCACCGGCACCGCCCAGAATGCTGCCGAGCACGTCACCGAGTCCACCGCCGCCGCCAGATTGCGCCTGGGCTTCGGCGGGCGCCTTGTCCTTCGTCAGTTGCTTGCCGATGTACGCCAGCACGATCGGCGCCAGAATCGGGAGCAGTTTCTTGATCAGGTCGCTGTTTCCCGCTCCGCCACCGGCCAGAGCGGATGCGACGGCATTGCTGTCATTGCCGCCGAAGATGCGCGCGACGTACTGGTCGCCCTGACCGGCGTCGACCTGGTCGACGCTGACCCCGCCGTCGAGCAGGTCGCTGGCACCCTGCTTCGCAACGTCGGATTCGAGCTTTCTCGAGTCGATCGAATCGGCCTGGACGTTCTCCGCGACCCCACCGACCAGAGCAGGCACCAGAGTGCGAATCGCGTTGTTCACTTCGCCTTCATCGGCGCCGATCTTGCTCGCAATGTCCTGTACGGGAATCTGCGCGAGGAGATCGTCGAGACCAGCCATTACCTGTCCACCTTCGTTGCTGGGATGTTGCACACAACCGCGGTGCCGACACTAGTCCACATGATCTTGGTGCACAGGCGTTCTGCGCGCCCCGATCAATTCAACCGGGTCGTCTCCAATGACACTCCGGCAGCGGGAAATCGGGCCAGCAATGCATCACCCATCGCCGCGGCAGGCGTCAGAACCCCGCGCAGGTCCGAAAGCCGGTCGCGGTCCAGCGCGAGGGCCAGGCCGCTCTCGCCAAGCAACACCGACGTGGCCTTGTATCCGTAGTCGCCCCGCTGGGACAGCCGGGCCCGGTAGCGAGCGCCGGTCGTCGTGGTGGTGAAGGTCTCGACGGTGTAATGACCATTCTCGCGGGCCCGTTCACTCGGCCCGGTGCCCGGCTTGGGCGCAATTCGTTCGACGAGCTTTCGGGGCAGGCGATGGAAGAAGCGACTGCCCAGTGCCATGGTCGCGGCATTGCCACCGGTGGCCACGGCGGCAACCACCGGTGCGACAAATGAACGGCCCAGGCTCATCTGCTCGGCGTATTCCAGTCGCCTGCCATACGCGTATCCGAGTAATGCGTTGCTACGCCGCACAATTCGCGAGTTGACTCCAGCCATTACGAACGCCCCGAGCCAATAGCCGTCCAATTCTTCTGCGACCTCACGGCCGCGGCGCCACCGGATGTCGGGTTGCGCGCCGAGTTCGGGCTCGGCCCCGCGATCAGGGGTCAGCGTGTAGGGATCGTTCATCGCCCTTCTGGCCTCGGCGTCGGCCGAAACGGTGGTCAGGACATCGATCATCGTCGCGACGGTCCCGCCCGGACAGCCCGCCGGACAGCGCCCGCACGACCATGATCGGTGTCCGTCAGCTCGCCCGCGTTATCCTGCTGCGCGCGACGGTAGAGCGCGAAGACGGTGAGATCCGAAGGGATGGAGTCGAATCCGCACGAATGCACGATGCGGGCACCGGTGTCGACGGCCTGCTTGTGGTACCGGTCGATGCTGTCGCGAATGAAGAGCGTCTCGCCCGTCAGATCGGCGTAATCCGTACCTGCCGCGGCACATGCGGCGACCAGCGGCATGCCGTATTGCGCGTAGGGCCCGACGGTCGTCACCACTACCTGGGCCCGGGCCGCCATCGCATTGAGCGTGGACGGCTGCGATGCGTCCGCCGTGATCAGCGGCCAGGACTGCGCCTTGTCCCCCAACGTCTCCCGCACCGCGAGCAGCTTGTCCGGAGAACGGCCGGCCAGCGCGATACGGGCGTCCCCACCCGCTTTGGCCAGGTAATCCGCGGTGAGCTTGCCGGCGAACCCGGTGGACCCGTACAGGACGATGTCGAATTCGCGCTGAGCTGCGGTCATGGCGGCGACGCTACCCGAGCGTCTCCGGCAGCTCGGCGTCCTCTCCCAGCACGTGGCGGCTGAGGAACGCGATGACCACCTGGTACCAGATCTTGGCGTGCTGCGGAGCGAGCACCCAGTGGTTCTCCGACGGGAAGTAGAGGAATTGATGGGGGCTGCTGCCGTCGTCGTCGGCAGGCAGACCGGAATCCGTCAGCAGCTCGTACCACAGCCGCAGCGCCTCACCGATCGGGACGCGATAATCCTTGTCGCCGTGGATGACCAGCGTCGGTGTGCGGATCTGGTCGACGTGGCGGTGCGGTGAGTTCGCCTCTGCCATCTGCCGTGTCATCTCCCGCCGCCAGTAGTACGACGCGTCCGTGGTGCCGCCGAACTGGTCGAGCGCCCACAGGCTGGCGTGGGTGACGATCGCATCGAACCGATCGGTGTGGCCGGCAATCCAGTTGGCCATGTAGCCGCCGAACGATCCACCCATCGCCGCAGTGCGATCCCCGTCGACGCGCGGATGCGCGCACGCGGCATCGGTCGCGGCCATCAGGTCGTCGAACGGCGCACCGCCCCACGCGCCCCAGCCTCGTTGGATGAAGTCCTGCCCGTATCCGGTGGACAGCGCGGGATCCGGCAGCAGCACCGCGTACCCGCGCGCGGCCAGCAGCCATGGATTCCACCGCCAGTGCCAGGAATTCCAGCTGCCGAGCGGCCCGCCGTGGATCCACAGCACCAGCGGTGCCTGTGCATCGCCGTCGGGAAGCACCAGCCACGAGCGCACCGCTATGCCATCCGGCGTGGTCGCGGTCGACCTCGGTCACCGTGCCGGGCAGCCGCGGCGTCTCGACGCACGGCAACTCCGTCACGGCGCCGTCGGCGTCGATGCGCACGGGATGCGGTGCCGCGGCGTAGGAGCTGCGAATGGCGTAGAGCACGTTCCCGGGCGCGGCGGTTACGTCGCCGTAGGCGTAGTCATCGAACGTCAGTTGCGTGACCGTGCCGTCGGCCACGTCGATCCGGAAGACCGGCACGCGACCATTCTGGTCGGCGGTGACGATCAGCGCGGACCCGTCGTGTAGCCATGTGACCGACGCCGGCCAGCGATCCCAGTCCGATGCCACCGGCACACTCTCGCCACCGAAATGCAGGCAGCACAACGAAATTCGTGGCGCCTTGTCTGGTGTCGAGTACGACTCCCGGGCGTAGACGACCGCCGATCCGTCCGGCGCGATGGCCGGGCTCCACAGGTCGGCGTCGGGTTCGTCGGCAATCACCGTCCGCTCGCCGGTGTCGGTGTCGATTCGCACCAGCACCGAGCGCAGCGATGCGCCCGGCGCGGGCTGCTGCCAGCTCGTGACGACGAACCGGCCGTCGGGACTGACGTCGAAATCGGCGTCGCGCAGCGCACTTCCCGGTGCCGGGGTGAGGTCAGTGGGCTCGTTACCGGTCAGATCGACACCGAACACGTGGGGCTCTGCGGGCCCGAGGTCGGAGTCCCAGTGCCGAATCGGATAGCCGGTGTGCACGATCGCCGTGATCTTGTTGTCCTTGCGCAGTTCGCGCAGCCGACGGTCGTCGTCGACGTCGCGGGCCGACGGCAGCTGCGGCCCGCGCACCACCGCCATATCGGCGTCCCGCGCGGTGCGCACCGCCTCGACACCGCCGGGCAGCGCCAGCGCCTCGAACGCCTCGCCGCCCGTCGCGGGCAAGCGCCACAGCGCCGCGGGCGGTTTGTCGTCGTCGGCGCTCGGTCGCACCGCCAGAAACAGGACGTCACCGCCGGCGGTGAACACCGGCGACGACTCCCCCTTGGCGCCGCGCGTCAGCCGCCGCGCCGGACGCCGGCCCGCAGGGTCGACTTCCCAGATCGAGCTGACGTATTCGGTGCGCTTGTCGTTGAGCTCGGTGACCGTCGTCACGACCCGCGACCCGTCCGGCAGACACCGCCAGGCCGGAAACTCGCGGCAGCTCGATGTAGTCGTCGAGGTCATCGAAGGGCGTCGTCGCGGCCATGTCCTGTTAGTAGCACAGAGATGTAAGTTTGACTTTCAAACTCACTGATGCCAGCCTGGCCGTATGAGCACCGTGGTGCTGGCCGAACTCCCCGGGCGGGCCTGCCCGATCGCCGCATCGCTCGAATTGGTCGGCGAGCGATGGTCGTTGCTGATCGTTCGCGAGCTGGCGTTGGGCAATTGCCGGTTCTCCGGCATCGTCGCCAAGACCGGAGCGCCGCGAGACCGCGTAGCCGCTCGACTCAAGGCCCTCGAAGAGGTCGGCGTGCTCACCCGGACCGCCTATCAGGCGTCGCCGCCCCGGTTCGAGTACCGCCTGACCGAATCGGGCCGTGGCCTGATTCCCGTGCTGGATGCACTGACGGCCTGGGGACTCGACCACGCCGTCAGCCCGAACGACCCCGACCGCCCCACCTTTCGCCGCGTGCCGTGGCGTGAAGCCGTTGAGAGGACATCATGACCGCAGAACTGATCGAAACCGGCGACCGCGCCGACTGGGGGCCGCAGCGCTCGCAAGACCGTCACCTGGCACGAGCCCGGCCCAAGCACCGCCAAGGGCTTGGCGATGCCGGGCGTCGACTATCTGCGGGCGATGGTCAGCGGCGAGTTGCCTCAGCCCCCGATCGGCGGGCTACTGGACTTCGCGATCGTCGAAGCCGAGGTGGGTCGCGCCGTATTCACTTGCCGGCCAGATGAATCCGCGTACAACCCGATCGGCGCGGTGCACGGTGGACTGGTCTGCACGCTGCTGGACTCGGTGACGGGATGCGCGGTGCACAGCACCCTGCCGCAGGGCAAGGGCTACACGTCGGTCGAGATCAAGGTCAACTACCTCAAGGCGGTTCGCTTGAGCAGCGGGCTGCTCACCGCGACCGGCACCGTGGTGAAATCCGGATCCCGCGTCGGTTTCGCCGAAGGCGTCGTGACGGACGCGAGCGGTGCGGTCGTCGCGACGGCCACCAGCACGCTGTTGATCTTCGACCTGTAGCCCACCGCCGCCGTCTGAGGAGCACCGCCTACGCTAGGTTCGACGGATGGCGAAGCAGATCCTGGTGATCGGGGCGCGGTATCGCCGGCCTTGCGACCGCGGTGGCGCTGCAGCGGCGCGGCCACGACGTCACCGTCATCGAGGAACGCACCGACACCTCGTCGGGCGCAGGCATCAGCATCTGGCCCAATGCGTTGGCCGCCCTCGACGAGATCGGGCTCGGCGACGCCGTCCGCGCGGCCGGCGGCCGGGTGACCGCGGGAGCGATGCGCTGGCGGGACGGCGCCTGGCTGCGCCATCCATCACCACAGCGGATGGTCAAGGCGCTGGGCGAACCGCTTGTGGTGATCCGCCGGTCGGCGTTGACGAAGGTGCTCAGCGACGCGCTTGCCGACGGCACCGTTCACAACGGCCTGTCCGCCCGAGAACTCATCACGACCTCCGACGGCGTGCGGGTCACCTTGTCGGACGCGACGACGCGAGAGGCGGCCGCGGTGGTCGGCGCCGACGGCACCCGCTCCGTGGTGGCCCGGCACCTCAACGGCGCCCTCAATGACCGCTATGTCGGCTACACGGCGTGGCGCGGGGTGGCCAACTGCACGATCGACCCCGACCTCGCCGGCGAGACGGTCGGGCCGTGCATCGAGTTCGGCCATGTTCCGCTCGGCTCCGACTGCACCTACTGGTTCGCCACCGAACGCGCGCCGGAGGGGCAGTCCGCGCCGCAGGGTGAGTTGGCCTACCTGAAGGCCAGGTTCGCGGACTGGGCCGACCCAGTCCCCGCCGTGCTGGCCGCGACCGAGGCCGACGACGTGTTGCGCAACGACCTCTACGACCGCGACCAGGCGCGCCAGTGGTCGCGGGGGCCGGTGGTGGTCGTCGGCGACGCCGCGCATCCGATGCGCCCGCACATGGGGCAGGGCGGCTGCCAGGGCATCGAGGATGCGGCGATCCTGGCCCGGTTCACCGAGGGAGCCGACGATCTCGCGGCGGCGTTCGCGCGCTTCGCCGCGTTTCGCCGCCCGCGGGTGCACGTCACTGGTGCGCGAGTCGGCCATGCTCGGTCGGATCGTCAACATGCGTCCGTCCTTGCTGAGCACGCTTGCAAGCCGAGCCTCGGTCCTTGTGCCAGAGGCGGTGCTGACTCGGCACATGGCCGATGTGGCGTCACGGGCGGCGTTCGCGCTTCCCACCGAGCGCGACCTCGCAAGGGCGTGAGCGTCACACTCGGGCCGCTGCTCGTCGACGCCGTCGACCCGCGCGAAGTGGAAGCATTCTGGCGCGAGGCCCTCGGCCGACAGGCGCAACGGGCCCTGCTGTCGTTTCGCCGGCAGCGGCAACCGAAAACCGTGAAGAACCGCGTGCATCTGGACGTCTCCGTGCGCGACGTCGCGCCCTTGTTGGAGCTGGGGGCGCAGGTGCTGGCCGACTTCTCCCCCGAGCGGCTGACGCTGGCCGATGTCGAGGGCAACGAGTTCTGCGCGTTCGTCGACCCGACACTCGACGAGGACGGACTCGCCGGCCCGGGTCTTCGCCGTGTGCACCGACAGCGACCGGCCGGAGGAACTCGCGGCGTGGTGGGCGGCGTTGGTCGGCGCCGACGTCCGTGACGGGCCGGACGGCACGCCACGCTGGCTGTACGGGTCGGCCGGCTGGGAGGACCTCATCTGGAAGTTCGTCAGGGTGTCCGATGAACGCGTGGTGCCCAACCGCTGGCAATGGACGGTGCTCGCGGACCCCGGGGCGCTGGTAGACCCGCAGGGCAACGAGTTCAGCGTGGTGTCGACTACACGCCCAGCGGGCTGAGCAGTGCGCTGCACATCTGGCGCGGGTTGATGAGCCCGAGCAACCCGCTGGTGGGCATTGCGGCGCAGCCGGTCGTCATGGCAGGTGCGGTCGGCGCGGAGGGGGTGGCCCACACGGCCGGGCTTGCGGCCTGGGCGCCGCACTTCGGCCAGGCCTTGATGCCCTGGGTGCGCAGAACGTTCTCGGCCACGCGGATCTGCTCGGCGCGCGACGCGGTCGCCGGGCTGCCGACGCCGCCGTTGGAGCTCCAGGTCGCCTGCTTGAACTGAAGGCCGCCGTAGTGGCCGTTGCCGGTGTTGGTCGACCAGTTGCCGCCGGACTCGCACTGCGCGACGGCGTCCCAGTTCACGGTGTCGGCCTGCGCCGTGCCCGTCGAGAGCGCCATGGGCACGACGGCAAGTGCCCCAGAGATTGCGGCGGCCATCAGGCCCTTGGAAATTGCTTTACGAACGTTCATCACTGCGGTCCTTCCCCGACCGTTTGAACACAAGGCCCGCGGTGAAGAGGTGGTGCGTTCTCCGCTGCGGCTATCTGGTTCTTCGGGTGAGGAACATCACGTGTTACGCAGGGGTCAAAAGTTTTAGTCGTTACTTATCTGGCGTAAGAGGCCTATGAGGAAAAAGAGGCGGTGCCGGGCAAAAGCCCAGCACCGCCTCTTTTTATGCAGTTATCTAGCCGCGCCTGCCGCAAACCGGCCACGCGCCAATGCCCTGACTCTTCAGGACGTTATTGGCGACCCGGATCTGCTCCTCACGGCTGGCATTGTGGGGCGAGCCCGAGCCACCGTTGGCACGCCAGGTGCCCATGGTGAACTGCAGGCCGCCGTAGTAGCCGTTACCCGTTGCGGTGGACCAGTTGCCGCCCGACTCGCAGGCCGCGACGGCATCCCAGTTCACGCCGTCCGCATTGGCGGTGCCCGTCCCCAACGCCATCGGCGCCACGGCGAGTGCGCCGGCGAAGGTCGCCAGACCAATCGTCTTGCGGATGTTCTTCAACTTCGTTCCTTTCGACAAGCGCGCGCCACCAAACACCCGCACGCAGAGCGCGGGTCGAAACTGCCTGTACACAGGCGATGGAGGTAGAGCCGCACCTTCTCGGTCAGGTGCGGCAGCGGGAGACCGAAAGGGCCTCGCCGGGCATCAGCGCCCGGCGGCCGCCGAAGGTGAAGCCACCTCCCGCAGCCCCACTCACACGCAGGTTCGTGGGTTTTGAAATTATTTGCTCCGTTAGAAGCTGATTTGGACCGTACAAACCGATCCTCCGAAAGTCATGTTGGTGAAGAGCGTGTCGCGTTCAGATCACGGTCAGATCACGATCAGTGCCACGTTTCATCGATGCAGGTCAGTCACGCCTTTGACGCGAATGCGGAATCCGTAGCGCCGGCGCTGTCGCTGTGAGCCATATCACCATGATTTTGTTACCTGGGACACCCTTCTCCCCGGCTGCCCGTACCGAGCGGCATGCGTCGAAATATGCAGTGCGGGTTGAGAAGTCGCTGTTAGAACGCCATTGGGCGATGGTTTGGTAAACCGGTTCGCTGGCACAGACGACATCGGCGGCAAACACCTGAATCCGCGAAATATCCTGCAGTCATTGGTCTTTCAGTGTTTTTATCGACGCGGCCGTAGCGACTGAGAACATCCGTCGCCGCATTGCTGCGTCATCACGGAATTGACTCTGCTACAGCATATTTCATGGCGACGCTGCATCCTTCGCGACTTCACCCGTCGCCGTATCGTCCGTGTCTTACGACTGGTGCGGCCCGCGATCACCGATGATGGCCCGTCGGACGCCAATCGAGACGGTGCCAGAGAACGAAAGTCGCACAACGATCGACGTCGAATCCGATGCAGTTATCTTGCCGAATTCTCCATAACCGTTGACGGCCAACATGATTCGAGAGGCCACCGGCCGGCAGGGCTTCCCGCGTCAAGCCCGGGCATTGACAGACTCCGCGTCACTTATCACGGCCGAATATCGATGAAATTCAATGCACCGAATTCAGTGCGCCGAATATGCGAATTGAAATGCAATTAATTTCGGAGTTTGCTAGGCGATTCGCGGAGCCGCGGCGGTCAGCTCGGCCTGTGTGTTGACGTTCGTCAACGACGACTGCTCGGGCATGACGATCCGTTGAGTGTCGACGGACTCCACCAGCGCACGCATGCTGCGCTCGCCCGCTTCCACGAGCTGAGCCACCCGTTCGTGCAGGCTGGTTCGGTAGATCCCGGCGAGGTAGTGGGAACGGCCGTCCCACGGCAGCACGACTTCGGCGCCGAGGCGAACCGCCGGCCCAGCGAGTTCATCGATCAGCTCGGTGGAAAGCAGCGGCATGTCCACGGCGCATACGAACGCGAGCTCGCGGCCGGCCTCTGCGGCCGCGCGCAGTCCGAGCCCCGTCGCCAACAGTGGACCGACACCGCGCGCGTCGTCCCGCAGGATCTCGGCCTGCAGGGCGGGCAGCGACTGACCCGGCGCGGCGATGACGAAGACGGGTCCGCAGCGCGGACTCACTGCGGCCACCACCTGCTCAACGAGGGTTTTGCCGTCGAACATCGACGTGGCCTTATCACGGCCCATCCGGCGGGAAGCCCCACCGGCCAGGACAACTGCAGCAAGCGGCACCGGGGACGTCACGTCAGTGAGATTAGTCGACGGTCCAGGTGTCTTTACCGCGCAGCAGCGACTGCAGCGCGGCCGTGTCGTGCGGCTTGGCGTCGCGCGCCGATGCGACCTGCTGGCGCGCGGCGTCGTCATAGGTCGGCTTGCTGACCTGTCGGAAGATGCCCATCACCATGTGCTCGAGGTTCTGCTCGGACAGCCGGGACAGCGCGAACGCGTACGCGGGATCCTGCAGATAGCGCATCGTGCACGACGATCTCGTCGGCGGAGACGTCGGCGGTCTTGGCCACCTCCAGCCCGTAGCCGGACTTCACCACGCAGTACTCGCCGTCGGCCCCGAACGTGATCGGCTCACCGTGGCTGAGATTGATCAGCCGCTCCTCGGCGCCCTCCTTGCGCAGCGCGTCGAATGAGCCGTCGTTGAAGATCGGGCAGTCCTGCATGATCTCGACGAGCGCGGCGCCGCGGTGCGCGGCAGCGCCGCGAAGGACCTCCGAGAGGCCCTTCCGGTCGGAGTCCAGCGCACGACCGACGAACGTCGCCTCGGCGCCCAGCGCCAGCGACACCGGGTTGAACGGGTAGTCCAGCGAGCCCATCGGCGTGGACTTGGTGATCTTGCCGATCTCGGACGTCGGCGAGTACTGGCCCTTGGTCAGGCCGTAGATCCGGTTGTTGAACAGCAGGATCGTCAGGTTCACGTTGCGGCGCAGCGCGTGGATCAGATGGTTGCCGCCGATCGACAAGCGCGTCGCCGTCACCGGTGACGACCCACACCGACAGGTCTTCGCGAGCCAGGGCCAGACCCGTGGCGATGGTCGGCGCGCGACCGTGGATGGAGTGGAAACCATAGGTTTCGAGGTAGTACGGGAAGCGGCTCGAGCAGCCGATGCCGCTGACGAACGCGATGTTCTCGCGGCGCAGCCCGAGCTCCGGCAGGAAGTTGCGGATGGTGTTGAGGATGACGTAGTCACCGCAACCGGGGCACCAGCGGACCTCTTGGTCGCTGGTGAAGTCCTTCGACTTCTGCGGCTCGTCGGTCGTGGGCACCCCACTGGTCCCCGCCGTCAGCCCGAGATCGACTCCGATCACGTCCGTCATGCGCGATCCGCCTCCGCTTCTCGCTTGTCCGTCATGCGCGATGCGCCTCCGCTTCTCGCTCGTCCGTCATGCGTCAACTCCCATACCAGTTTCCACGGTGGCTGCCGCCAACCGCGCGAACTTGGCCTTGTCGATTTCCTTTTCGGCCAACGTTCCCTCGAGGGCGGAGTCGATGATGCCTTCGACCTCCTCGGCCAGGAACGCCATGCCCTCCACCTTGGTCACCGATTGGATGTCGACCAGATACTTGCCGCGCAGCAGCAGCGCGAGCTGGCCGAGGTTCATCTCCGGCAGCACAACCTTGGGATAGCGCCGCAGCACCTCGCCCAGGTTGGCGGGGAACGGATTGAGGTTGCGCAGGTGCGCCTGGGCGACCTTGATGCCCTTGCGCCGCGCCCGGCGGCAGGCCTCGCCGATGGGACCGTAGCTGCTGCCCCAGCCGAGCATCAGCAGTTCGGCGTCGCCGGTCGGGTCGTCGACCTCGAGATCCGGCACCGCGATGCCGTCGATCTTGGCCTGCCGCAGCCGCACCATCAGATCGTGGTTCTTCGGCTCGTAGGAGATGTTGCCCGAACCGTTGGCCGCCTCCAGCCCGCCGATGCGGTGCTCCAGGCCGGGCGTGCCCGGAACCGCGAACTGGCGCGCCAGGGTCTCCGGGTCGCGGGCGTACGGCTGGAACGGCTCACCGGACTTGGCGAACGTGTGCTCGATCGGCGGGTAGGTGCTGACGTCCGGAATCGCGCCACGGCTCAGAGCCGTTGGCGATCGCGCCGTCGGACAGGATGATCACCGGCGTGTGGTAGGTGACCGCGATGCGCGCGGCCTCGACCGCGACGTCGAAGCAGTCCGACGGTGTCCGCGGCGCGATCACCGCCACCGGCGACTCGCCGTTGCGCCCGTACAGCACCTGCAGCAGGTCGGCCTGCTCGGTCTTGGTCGGCAGGCCGGTCGACGGGCCGCCGCGCTGCACGTCGATGACGATCAGCGGAAGCTCGGTCATCACGGCCAGGCCGATGGCCTCGGACTTCAGCGAGATGCCGGGACCGGACGTGCTGGTGATGCCCAGCGCACCGCCGTAGGACGCGCCGATGGCCGCGCCGATGCCGGCGATCTCGTCCTCGGCCTGGAAGGTCAGGATGTTGAAGTTCTTGTGCTTGGACAGCTCGTGCAGGATGTCCGACGCCGGGGTGATCGGATAGCGTGCCGAGCACGATCTGCAGGTCGCCGAGATGACCGGCGGTCACGAGGCCGTAGGCCAGCGCGGTGTTGCCCGAGATCTGCCGGTAGTCCCCCGACTTCAGCTTGGCCGGCGCGACCTCGTAGGTGCTGGCGAACGCCTCGGTGGTCTCGCCGTAGTTCCAGCCGGCCTTCAGCGCCAGCACGTTGGCGTCGGCGACGTCGGGCTTGCGGGCGAACTTCTCGCGGATGAACACCTCGCTGTGCTCCAGCTCGCGGCCGTACATCCACGACAGCAGCCCGAGCGCGAACATGTTCTTGGCGCGCTGGCCGTCCTTCTTCGTCGCGCCGATCGACTCGACGGCTCCGAGCGTGAGCGTGGTCATCGGGACGGCCTGCACGACGTAGTCGGACAGCTCGTCGTCCTCCAGTGGGTTGGCCTCGTAGCCGACCTTGGCGAGGTTGCGCTTGGTGAACTCGTCGGAGTTGGCGATGATCAGGCCGCCGCGGGGCAGATCGGACACGTTGGCCTTGAGCGCGGCGGGGTTCATCGCGACGAGCACGTCGGGACGGTCACCCGCGGTCAGGATGTCGTAGTCGGCGATCTGGATCTGGAACGACGACACACCGGGCAGCGTGCCCTGCGGCGCGCGGATCTCGGCGGGGTAATTCGGTTGCGTGGCAAGGTCATTGCCGAACAGAGCGGCCTCGGTGGTGAACCGGTCACCGGTGAGCTGCATACCGTCGCCGGAGTCGCCGGCGAAGCGGATGACGACCTTTTCGAGCTTCTGCCGGGTGCCTGGATTGGCGCCGTTGCCGTTCGCCCCCACTCGCCTGCCTTCCGTTGCGTTCCGCGGTCTGCCGGCGAATGTCTTCCGAGTCGCAGTCGAGGCGACGCGCCGTCGGATGGACGTCCGCATGAAATTTGATGTCACTGCCAGTACCGATTATTGCACTTCTCTTAGGCAGCCCTTTACCTGACGCGCGGGCGACTCGTCTACGATGGCCCCGCGAACACACTGCTCAAGCGCTGTGTGAGGCGACGTGATGAGACAGAATTGTGTTTTCCGTCACGTTGCACGAGATGGTGATTTCTAAGGAAATAGTTACCGATCAGTAGCCACCGGCTAGCACTAGGACGGCAGGTTGTACGGCGTGATGACCTGGATCGGAACCGGCCGCGCCGGCTCGACCGGCAAAGCGCCGCGCTCCTGCAGAATCAGCCGCATCGCCAGCCGCGCGTCGGCGCGCAGGTCGTTGTGCAGCACCACCGAGATGCGGCCCTCGCGCAGCAGCCGCCGGTTGTCGGCGTCGAGATCGTGCGCGATGAAGACCCTGCAGTCACGTCCCAGTTGGTCGAACGCGGCGACCGTCGCGGTGTTGCCGCCGCCGACGGAGTAGACGGCCTCGACTGCCCGGGTGCTGCTCGAGCGCCTCGAGCACCAGCCGCTCGTTGGTCGCGTCGATGCCGTCGCTGTCGCTGACCTCGACGATTGCCAGCCCCGAACCGCGCAGCGCTGAGCGGAATCCGACCTCGCGCTCCCCCTCGCCGCGGAACACCGTGCGGCTGAGCGTGATCAGCACGTCCGACGGCGCCGGCCCCAGCCATTGGCGCATCAGATAGGCGGCGGTCACGCCCGCGCCGTGGTTGTCGATGCCGACGTAGCCGCATCGCGAACTGCGCCGGCACATCGGTCGCATAGGTGACGACCGGAACTCCAGCGCCGACGAGACGTTCGATCGCCTCGGCCACCTCCGGCTCGTCCTGCGCCTTGAGCACCACGCCATGGCTGCCGCGAATGCGGCCCAGCGCGTCGACCATCTGGGCCGTCGAGCCCGACTCCCATAGATGGAATCGTGCCCGCAGCATCGCAGGCGCGAACGCCGGCAGTTCGGCCTCGACCGCGGCACGGAAGGCGTCGGAGAACCGCTGCGGGGTCTGCATGACGACGTCGATGAGGTAGCGACGGCCGTTGAGACGCAGTTGGGCCCGCTGTTTGTCCAGGTCGGCGATCGCCTGCATGACTTCGGCCCTGGTGTTCTCCGCGCACCCCGGGCCGCTCGTTCAGCACGCGGTCGACGGTGGCCTCGCTCAGCCCGGACTGCTGGGCGATCTCGCGGACCTTGTAGCGGTGCGGCACGGGCTCCGTCCTGAGGTTTTTTTGATGGCTTTTCTGGTGTTGATTGCGGCAGCTATCACAGCAAGACTAACGGGCATGGCCGCGCCCGTGAACACGACATACCCGCACCGTGGATCGAGGAAGTCCGACTGCAGCTCGACGACTTCCGCGCGCAGGTCCTGCGCGACACCGATCCCGCCGACTACCCGCTCGCCGCCGAGGTGCGAAACAACGTGCTGGTGTACTCGGCGGCGCGCGATCGCCGGTGCCGACCGGCGCGCCCTGCAGTCCGAGCTGATCCGGGCGCTGGCCGACGGTCCCGGCGTGGTGGTGTTCGAAGGCGCCTTTTCGCCCGACGTCGTCGAGCGCGCCAACGAGGCGTTCTTCGACATCATCGACGCGCAGCGCGCCGCGGGCACGGCGGCCGGCGACCATTTCGGCAAGCCGGGCGCCAACGACCGCATCTGGAACGCCGCGCAGAAGCTGGCGCTGCATGCGCCCGAGGTGTTCGCCGAGTACTACGCCAACGACATGCTTGCGGTCGTCTGGCAGGCATGGCTGGGACCGCGCTACCAGGTCACGTCACAGGTGAACGTCGTCAATCCCGGTGGCAACGCACAGGTTCCGCACCGCGACTACCACCTGGGCTTCGTGCCCGAGGAGCACCTTGCGCAGTATCCGGCGCATCTGCACCGCACCTCGCCGGTGCTGACACTGCAAGGCGCGGTGGCCCACTGCGATATGCCGGTGGAGAGCGGCCCGACCATGCTGCTGCCCCACTCGCAGCGGTTCGCCGGCGGCTACATCGCGTTCAACCGGCCCGAGTTCATCGAGTTCTTCGCCGAGCATCATGTGCAGCTGCCGCTGCGCAAGGGCGACGCCATGTTCTTCAACCCGGCGCTGTATCACGGTGCGGGATCGAACATTTCGACGGACCGCAATCCGCCGGATCGCCAATCTGCTGCAGATCTCCTCGCCGTTCGGCCGGGCGATGGAGGCGCTGGACCGCACGGCGATGGTCCGTGCGATCTATCCGTCCTTGCTCGCGATGAAGGCGGCCGGAGTCCCGAACCGCGAATTGGTCAACGCGGTCGTCGCGACCGCCGAGGGTTACGCCTTCCCCACCAACCTCGACAGCGATCAGCCCATCGGCAGCCTCGCCCCACCGAGTCAGGTCGACACGGTGCTGGCCGCGCTCGCCGACGACCTCAGCCCCAACGACCTCGAGAGCGCACTGCGCGCCCAAGAAGAACGGAGAATGCCATGACCACCCTCGGCGTAATCGGGTTGGGCCGCATCGGCGCCTTCCACACCGACACCCTGTCGGGCCTGGACAGCATCGACGGGTTGGTGATCACCGACGAACGGCCCGAGGTCGTCGCGGCCGTCGCCGCCAAACACGGTGCCAAACCGGTTGATTCGGTCGAGGCGCTGTTGGCGTCCGGCGTCGACGGTGTCGTCGTCTCGGCCGCCACCCCCGCGCATGCCGAACTGACACTGGCCGCGGTCGAACGTGGACTGCCGACGTTCTGCGAGAAGCCGATCGCATCGACCGCGGCCGAAAGCGCCCGCGTTGCCGAGGCGATCGCGCGCTCGGGAGTGCCGGTGCAGGTCGGATATCAGCGCCGGTTCGACGCCGCGTTCGCCGCCGCCAAGCGCGCGGTCGAAGACGGGTCGCTGGGTCCGCTGCACACCGTGCGCAGCACGACGATGGACCCGGCGCCTCCGCCGATGGATTACATCGCGGGCTCGGGCGGCATCTTCCGCGACTGCGCCGTGCACGATTTCGACGTCATCCGGTGGATCACCGGCCAGGAGGCGGTCGAGGTGTACGCCACCGGCAGCGTCCAGGGCGACCCGCTATTCGCCGAGTACGGCGACGTCGACACCGCGGCCGTGGTGGTGACGTTCGACCAAGGCGCGCTGGGAGTGGTGTCCGCCGCCCGCTACAACGGCCACGGCTACGACTGCCGGCTCGAGGTGCACGGCTTCCACGACACCGTGGTCGCCGGCTGGGATCAGGGTGCGCCCGTGCGAAATGTGGACCCGGGCAACGATTTCCCGGGTGGTCCGTCGCACCACTTCTTCATGGACCGCTTCACCGACGCGTTCCGCGCCGAACTCGAGCGCGTTCGTCGACGTGGTCAAGGGCTCGGCGGCTCCGGCATGCACGGTGGCCGACGCGGTCGAGGTCGCCTGGCTGGCCGATGCGGCCACCGAATCGTTGCAGCGCGGAGTCCCCGTGCGAATCGCAGATGTGAGGTCACGATGAAAATCGCTGCAGCGCCAATCTCCTGGGGCGTGTGCGAGGTGCCGGGCTGGGGCTACCAGCTCACTCCCGATCGCGTGCTGGCCGAGATGCGCGACGTCGGGGTGTCCGCGACGGAACTGGGGCCCGAGGGTTTCCTGCCGTCCGATGCGGACGAGCTGACGGCACAGCTGGACTCGTACGGCCTGAGCTGTGTCGGTGCGTTCGTCCCGGTGCTGTTGCACGACGGCGATCACGATCCGATAGCCGACGTCGCCGGACCGCTGGACGCGTTGGTGGCATCGGGAGCAGGTGTTCTCGTGCTGGCCGCGGCGACCGGCGCCGACGGATACGACTCCCGGCCGACACTCGACGACGCCCAGTGGACCACGCTGCTGACCAACCTGGACCGCCTGGCCGCAGCGGCCGCCGAGCGCGGCGTGCTGGCGGTCCTGCATCCGCATGTGGGAACGATGGTGGAGACACGCGACGACGTCGACCGGGTGCTGCGAGGGTTCGAGCGATCCCACTTTGCCTCGACACCGGCCACCTGCTGATCGGCGGAACGGATCCGCTGCAGCTGGCCCGGCAAGTGCCCGAACGAATCGCCCACGCCCATCTCAAGGATGTCGACGCCGCACTCGCCGGACGCGTGCAGGCCGGCGAACTGACCTACACCGAAGCCGTGAGCGAGGGCATGTACACGGCGCTCGGCGCCGGGGACATCGACATCGCCGGAATCGTGACGGCGTTGCGCACCAATGGGTTCGACGGCTGGTTCGTGATGGAGCAGGACACCATCCTCGACGGCGAACCCGCCGACGAGGGACCCGTGCGCGACGTGCGGGCCAGCGTCGCCTTCATGCAGGACGTTCTGCCACCGCGTCCCGGCGTGAGCCTGCGGATCGGGGTGCTCGGCGCATCGCGCATCGCCGAGATCGCGATCGTCGGACCCGCGCACGAACTGGGGCATCGGCTGGTCGCCGTCGCGGCGCGCGATCCGCTGCGCGCCGAAGCTTTCGCCGAGAAGCACGGTGTGGAACGGGTGTTGGCGTCGTACGACGATGTGGTCAACGACCCCGAGGTCGACGCCGTGTACAACCCGCTGGCGAATTCGCTGCACGCGCCGTGGAATCTCGCGGCGATCGCGGCGGGCAAGCCGGTACTGACCGAGAAGCCGTTCGCACGCAATCGCGCCGAGGCACAGCAGGTCGCCGAGGCCGCCGAGGCCGCGGGAATCACAGTGATGGAGGGATTTCACTATCTCTTCCACCCGGTGACCCGTCGGGCGTTGGAGTTGGCAGCCGACGGCACATTGGGCGACCTCGTGCACGTCGAGGCGCGGATGGCGATGCCCGAGCCGGACGCGGATGATCCAAGATGGTCGCTCGACCTGGCCGGCGGCGCGCTGATGGACCTGGGCTGCTACGGCCTACACGTGATGCGGCAATTCGGTCATCCGTCGGTCGTTCGCGCACATGCCAAGGAGCGCAGCCCCGGTGTCGACGCATGGTGCGACGTCGAGCTTGGCTTCCCCAGCGGTGCAACGGGTTTGAGCGCCAACTCGATGGTCGCCGACGAGTACTCGTTCACACTTCGCATCGTCGGCACCAAGGGCGATGTCCTGGTGCACAACTTCATCAAGCCCCAGGACGACGACAGGATCACCGTCCACTACGGCAGCTGGTGCCACTGTCGAACATCTCGGCACGCGCCCGTCGTACACCTACCAACTGGAGGCGTTCGCCGACCACGTACTGCACGGCGCGCCGCTACCGCTGGACACCGCCGACGCCGTGGAGAACATGGCCTACGTCGACGCCGCCTACCGCGCGGCGGGCATGGCGCCGCGCTGAGCCGTTGCGTTAGTAAAGCTCGTCAGTGAGGGGTGCTGAGCGCCGCTCGTGCCAGCGCAGTCGAAGCATCAGCAGGCCCCGGTGCGCGCGCCATCCAGCCGACAGCGGGTCACGCCAGACAGGCGGGTGGCGCTTCGGTTCGGGTTCGGAGTACACGCCTACATTGTGCCCGGCGATTCGGAGATCGGGCCAACCGGCGCGCTGCCGTCCAGGTAAACAGCAGTCGAACGTACGGAAAGGGCCCGCCGACCACCTAGGTCGGCGAGCCCTTCCGTCGTGAGTTATGCGCCCTTGCCGCGCAATTCGTGCGACAGCGCCTCGAGTTCGTCGCCGCCTGCCATCTCCTGCGTCAGGTGCTCCAGAGTGATGTCGTCATACGTGCAGTCCAGCTTCTGCCGACCGCGGTTCAGCAGCACGAAGTGGTCGCCCACCATGTGCGCGTGGTGCGGGTTGTGCGTGATGAACACCACACCGAAACCGGCTTCCTTGGCCGCGGTGATGTACTTCAGCACCACACCGGACTGCTTGACGCCCAGGGCGGCCGTCGGCTCGTCGAGAATCAGCACGCGCGCGCCGAAGAACACCGCACGCGCGATGGCCACGCACTGGCGCTGACCGCCGGACAGCGAGCCGATCGGCGACGTCGACGTCGGGCAGTTCGATGCCCATCTTCGCCAGCTCCGACAAGGTGGTGGCCCGCATCGCGTTGGCGTCCAACGAGAACGGGAAGGACTTCTTCCGGAGCTCCTGGCCGAGGAAGAAGTTGCGCCACACCGGCATCAACGGCACGACGGCCAGGTTCTGGTACACCGTCGCGATGCCCTTGGCCAGCGCATCCTTGGGTGAGGTGAAGCGTGATCGACTCGCCGTCGACGAGCAGTTCACCCTCGGTCGGCGGGTGGTAGCCGGCGATGATCTTGATCAAGCGTCGACTTGCCCGCGCCGTTGTCACCGAGGATGCCGGTCACCTCACCGGCATGCACCCGCAGCGAGATGTCCTTCAGCGCAGTGATGTTGCCGTAGGACTTGCCGACGTTCTTCATCTCGACCAGCGGCACCTTGCCGCCGGACGGGGCCTCTTCCACGGCCTGATCAACAGTTGCGGTCATGGGTCACCTCTTCGCGGCGTAGTTGCGGAATGCGTTGTTGGCGATCACTGCGAACAGCAGCATCACGCCCATGAAGAACTTGAACCAGTCGGGGTTCCAGCCGGCGTAGACGATGCCCTGCTGCACCATGCCGAAGATGAACGCGCCGATCGCGGCACCGATCGCGGTGCCGTAGCCGCCGGTGAGCAGGCAGCCGCCGATCACCGCGGCGATGATGTAGATGAACTCCTGGCCGATGCCCTGACCGGACTGCACGGTGTTGAACGCGAACAGCAGATGCATACCTGCGAACCAGGCGCAGAATCCGACGAACATGAACAGGCCGATCTTCACCGCGGTCACCGGAACACCGACCGCGCGGGCGCTTTCCTCGTCGCCGCCGACGGCGAAGATCCAGTTGCCGATCTTGGTCTTGAACAGCACGTAGGTCGCGACCGCGGTGAACAGCAGCCACCACAACACGGTGATGCGGACGCCGACGCCGCCAATGGTGAAGGTGTGAGTTGAACAGCCATTCGGCCGGATCCCCAGCCCTGCATGTCGTTGACGCTCGGCGTCGCGACCTGGCCCGAAACCAGTTTCGTCACCGCGAGATTGATGCCGGTCAGCATCAAGCAGCGTGCCCAGCGTGATCAGGAAGCTCGGGATCTTCGTCTTCATCACCAGATAGCCGTTGAAGAAGCCGACGGCCAGGGCGACGATCAGCGCCAGCGCCGCGCCCGCCCACAGATTCAGATGCAGGTTGTAGGCCAGCATCGACGCCGCGAGCGAACTCGTCGTGACCGCGACGCCCGACGACAGGTCGAATTCACCGCCGATCATCAGCAGCGCTACGGCGCACGCCATGATGCCGATAGTCGAGCTGGCGTACAGCACGGTCGCCAGCGCTTCGGGAGTCCGGAACGGCGGCGCGACGACGAGGAAGACGACGAAGATGACCACCGCGCCGATCGCCGCGCCCATCTCGGGGCGAATCAGCAGGCGCTGTAAGCGGTTTCGTTCCTTGACTCGCTCGTCGCGAACGACCTTGTGACCGGCGACGTCCAGATCGGTTTGTGTACTCATTGTTCTGCTCTCTTCTGCGGTCGCTCAGCGGGTTCCGGACTTGGCCAGTTCGGCGACCGCGTCGATGTTGGTCTGGTCGATGAACGACGGGCCCGTCAGGGTGGCTTGCCCGCCACCGATCAGGTTCTTGTTGTTGAGGAACAGCCACAGTGAGTCGATGGCCAGGTAGCCCTGCAGGAACGGCTGCTGGTCGACCGCCCACTGCACATCGCCTGCCTTGATCGCGTCGACGAGCGCGGCGTTGGTGTCGAAGGTGACGATCTTCGCCGAGCTACCGGCATTGCCGACCGACTGGACCGCGGCCAACGCGATCGGCGCGCCCAGCGCGACGACGTGGTCGACGGACGGGTCCTGCTGCAGCTTGGCGGTGATCGTCGACTCCACCGACGGCATGTCCTTGCTGTTGACGTTCAGGATCTCAGACTCGCCCCTTGAAGCCCTCTTTCACACCGGCACAGCGTGATTCGAGGGCAACCTGGCCCTGCTCCTGGATCACGCAGATGATCTTCTTCGCGCCGTCCTTGTTCAGGCGCTCGCCCGCCGCGACTCCGGCGAGCTTCTCGTCCTGGCCGAAGTACTCCTGCACGCCCATGGCCTTCCAGTTGTCGAAACCGGAGTTGAAGGCGACGACCGGAATGTTCTTGTCGATCGCGGCCTTGACCGCAGGCGTCATCGCGTCAGGCTTGGCCAGTGTCAGGGCGATGCCCTTGAACGCCGCTGTCGATGGCGGTCTGGACGAGGTTCGCCTGATTCGGCGCTTCAGGATCGTTGGAGTAGCGCAGCTCGATGTTGTCCTTGTCGGCTGCGGCCTGCGCACCCTTGCGGATCAGATCCCAGAACGAGTCTCCCGGGCACCTCGTGGGTGATCATCGCGACCGTGGCGCGCGGGGTGTTCGCCTGTCCGGCGCCCATCCCGTTGCCCGACTCCTGGGGCTTGCCTCCGGTGGAGGAACATGACGCAAGCCCGAGTACGACCACACTTGCCCCGGCAACCGCCGCGAGCCGACTAAACCTCATTGTTTCTCCCTTGCCGTCGAGTGCGACACAGCACTCCTCAAGGATCGATGTAATACGGCTCACACCAGAAAGTCAATAGTTTGTCCTGACATTAGGACTGCATATCAAATGTTAGGGTACTTGTCATGGCGCCACAGCGAAGAAGGCGGTGCAGGCGTGAGCGACTATGAGCTGGCGGTCTGTTCGGAGATGGTGTTCACCGAGCTACCGATCATTGACCGGGTGCGACGGATCGACGAGCTCGGGTTCGCCGTGGAGATCTGGAGCTGGCAGGACAAAGACCTGGATGCCCTGGCGGCGACGGGTGCGCGGTTCTCGTCGATGACCGGCTACCTGCACGGCGACCTGGTCGATCCCGACACCGCCGACGAGGTGGTCACGACAGCCGAACTCTCGATCAAAGCCGCTGAGACGCTTGGCGTTCCCCGGCTCAATCTGCACACAGCCGAACTGGTCGACGGCCAAGCCGCCCGGCCACGGCACCGCGCCACGGGCCAGATGTGGCTGACGGCGCTGCGCACGCTGGAGCGAATCGGCGAGCTGGGTGCGGCGGCCGGCGTGACGTTCTGCGTAGAAAACCTCAACACCATCGTCGACCATCCCGGCGTGCCCCTGGCCAGGGCAAAGGACACCCTGGCGCTGGTGGAGGCCGTCGGGCACCCGAATGTCCGGATGATGCTGGACCTGTATCACGCCCAGATCGGCGAGGGGAACCTCATCGAGCTGATTCGGCGATGCGGCGACGCGATCGGCGAAATCCAGGTCGCCGATGTGCCGGGCCGCCGCGAGCCGGGAACCGGCGAGATCAGATATCCCGCGATCGCAAGGACGCTGCGCGACATCGGCTACTCCGGGACCGTCGGCATGGAGGCCTGGGCATCCGGCGACAGCACGGCAGCGCTGCAAGCGTTCCGCGCAGCCTTCGCCTGACCTACCTCCTTTCCCCTCCCCGATCGGGGGACACGCGATTCCACCGGCACACCGGCCGATCACCGGACATACACCTGCCTCTGACCACGGCATTCTTGAGTCATCGCCGGAACACACCGGCGCAAGACAAGCAAAAACCAACTGACACAGGAGAACTCGACATGACGAACAACACCGTCATCGCCCGCATCGCCGATCGGCTGGTAGCGGCTGGCATCATCCTGCCGCCGCAGCGCTAAGTCCCAGTCAGCCCTACCCCCGGGAGGGCCTTTTGGCATGCACCTAGCGGTCCACCAACGTGGTGTCGAAGTAGTAGCGCGCCGCGCGATAGCAGTGCGTGCCGAACTCGACCGCGGTGCCGGAATCGTCGAACGCCGTGCGCGCCATCGTCAGCAGCGGCGCGCCGAACTTCTCGTCCAACAATCGGGCTTCCGTCCGGGTGGCGCCTCGCGCACCGATTCGCTGGCGCGCCAGTCGGATGTGCACTCCACGCGCCCGCAGCGACTGGTACAGCCCGTTGCTCTCCAGCTCGTCGGCCTCTGGTGCGATCTCGACGGGAAGGTGATTTGTCATCACCGCGAGGGGCTCACCACTGGCGCATCGCAGCCGCTCGATCGACACGATCTTCGCGGTCGGCGGCGATGTTGAGCTCCCGGGCGACCTCTTCGTCGGGCAGCCCGACGCGATAGTCGAGAAGCTGTGTCGTCGGCTCCTGGCCGGCGCGGGTGAGATCGTCGAACAGACTGGTCAACTCGACGCGGCGGTGCACCGGACTCTGCACGACCTGGGTGCCCACTCCACGCTTGCGAACCAGCAGTCCCTTGTCGACGAGTTCCTGTATCGCACGCCGCGTGGTCGGTCGCGACAGCGTCAGTCGCTTTGCCAGGGCCAGTTCGTTCTCGAACCGATCGCCCGGCGCAAGTTCGCCGTCGCGGATTGCCGCCTCGATCGCCTGGGCAAGTTGATAGTAGAGAGGGACAGGACTGGACCTGTCGAGCTCCACCGTCATTGGCACGTTGTCTCCGATCTCCTGGCGGTAGCTGCATCGTAACACCGCATGATCGAAAGATAGAATGTCAGGACAAAGTCTTGACATGGGTCTGGGTCGCGGGGCACAGTCGTAACCGAGCCGAACAATCATCCGCCGGAGGCCGATCTTGAGTACTACACAGCCGTTTGACGTCCTCGCCATCGGGCGATGTGGCGTCGACGTCTACCCCTTGCAGGTCGGTGTCGGCCTGGAGCACGTCGAGACATTCGGCAAGTTCCTCGGCGGCAGCGCGGCCAATGTCACGGTGGCCGCCGCGCGGCTGGGAAACAACGCCGCACTGATCTCCGGCGTCGGCGACGACCCGTTCGGCAGCTTTGTTCGTGCCGAACTCGAAAGGCTCGGCGTCGACAATCGATTTGTCGCCACCCACGGCGAGTACCCGACTCCGGTCACGTTCTGCGAGATCTTCCCGCCGGACAACTTTCCGCTCTACTTCTACCGCAAGCCCAGCGCGCCGGATCTTCAGGTCAGCGCCGACGAGATAGACGTCGACGCAGTGCGCAGCGCCCGGCTGTACTGGTCGACGGTGACGGGACTGTGCGAGGAGCCAAGCCGCAGCGCACATTTCGCCGCGTGGGAAGCCCGCAACCGGGCGCCGCTGACCGTGCTCGACCTGGACTACCGGCCGATGTTCTGGGCAATCGCCTGCCGATGCCACCGAGCAGGTCCAGCGCGCGCTGCAACACGTCACCGTCGCGGTCGGTAACCGCGAGGAGTGCGAAATCGCGGTCGGGGAAACCAACCCGCACAAGGCCGCCGAGGCGCTCCTCGATCTCGGAGTCGAACTCGCCATCGTCAAACAGGGGCCCAAGGGTGTGCTCGGCAAGTCGCGTCATTCATCGGTCACGGTGGCGCCCAACGACGTCGACGTGATCAACGGCCTCGGGGCGGGCGATGCATTCGGCGGCAGCCTGTGCCACGGCCTACTGCGCGGATGGCCGTTGGAGAAGACGCTGCGCTATGCCAACGCCGCAGGCGCGATCGTCGCGTCGCGGCTCGAGTGCTCAACAGCGATGCCGACGGCCGAAGAGGTTGCCGCACTTGCCGAGCTGACCGCGGTGGAGGCCGTCAATGTCTGAACGCGGCAGTCACGCCCCTATTTGCGGCGACTACGCCGCGATCACCGAACTGCGCGCCGCTGACCCCGGTGCGATTGCCCGCGCTTGGCAGGCCCGCACCACGCGGCCCACGATCCGGGGCAACGGCAGGCTGATGATCGTCGCGGCCGACCATCCCGCACGCGGCGCCCTCGGCGTCGGCGCGCGACCGAATGCGATGAACAGCCGCACCGACCTGCTCGACCGGCTGCGGTCCGCGCTCGCCGACCCGGGAGTCGACGGTGTGCTCGCCACCGCCGACATCCTCGACGACCTGCTGCTGCTCGGAGCGCTGGAGGACAAGGTCGTGTTCTCGTCGATGAACCGCGGCGGCCTGGCCGGCGCGCAGTTCGAGCTCGACGACAGGATGACGGCCACCACCGCCCAGGCCACCGCTGAGGCGAAAATGAACGGCGGAAAGATGTTGTGCCGCATCGACCTCGACGACGCGGGCACGGTGACCACGCTGGAGACCTGCGCACGAGCCATCGATGAGCTGGCCGCCCACGGCCTGATCGCCATGGTCGAGCCGTTCATGTCGGCTCGCGTCGGCGGCAAGGTGCGCAACGACCTGTCCCCCGACGCCGTGATCAAGTCGATCCACATCTCCCAAGGCCTCGGGTCGACGTCCGCGTACACCTGGATGAAGCTGCCTGTCGTCGACGAGATGGACCGCGTCATGGAGGCGACCACGTTGCCGACACTGCTGCTCGGCGGCGATCCGGCAGACCCGGACGAGGCGTTCGCCAGTTGGGAGAAGGCGCTGAGCCTGCCCGCCGTGCGGGGGCTCATCGTCGGTCGGACTCTGCTGTATCCAAACGACGACGACGTCAGTTCCGCGGTGGCGACCGCCGTATCGATGGTGAGGTGACGATGCACAGCAAGCTCTACATCCCCGCGCGGAGCGCCACGCTCCCCTTCACTGTGGACGTCACGCCGGAGTCCGCCGGCTGGAGCGAATCCTCGTTGCAGGTAATCGAACTCGAAGGCGGCCGAGCGCGCGGAACTCAGCACCGGCGACACCGAGGTGATGATCCTGCCGCTGGCCGGCGGCGGAACCGTCGAGTGCCGGAGACGAGTCGTTCGATCTGACGCCTCGGGCCTCGGTTTTCGACGGGCCGTCCGACATGGTGTATCTCGGTATCGGCCAGAACTACGTGCTCTCCGGCGACGGCCGGTTCGCGATCTGCGGGGCGCGCGCCAAGCGCTCGTTCCCGAACCGGCGCGTCGCGGCGGCCGACGTCGCGGTGGAGCTGCGAGGTACCGGCAACTGCAGCCGCCAGGTGCACAACTTCGGCACCGCAGGCGTTTTCGAGGCTGACTCGCTGATCGCGTGCGAGGTCATCACCCCCGGCGGCAACTGGTCGAGCTATCCGGCACACAAACACGACGAGAACACGCCCACCGAAACCGAACTCGAGGAGATCTACTACTTCGAGATCGCGGGCGGACCCGACGGCTCACGCGGTTTCGGATACCACCGCGTGTACGGAACGCCGGACCGCCCCATCGAGGTGCTCGAAGAAGTACGCACCGGCGACGTCGTGTTGGTGCCGCACGGCTTTCACGGACCGTCGGTCGCGGCGCCGGGCTACCACATGTACTACCTCAACGTCATGGCCGGACCCGGCCAGGAACGTGCCTGGAAGATCGTCGACGACCCGGAGCACGCCTGGTTGCGCGGCACCTGGGAGGACCAGGCCGTCGATCCCCGTCTGCCCCTGACATCCGACGACAGGAGCCTGACATGGTCTCCAAAGCATCCGTGTTCAAGTCGCCGCACAGCGAGCCGACAGTGCGGCTCACCGTCGCCCAGGCCACGGTCCGATTCCTGGCCAACCAGTACGTCGAACGCGACGGCGAGCGCAGCAAGTTCTTCGCCGGCTGCTTCGGCATCTTCGGCCACGGCAACGTGGCAGGCATCGGCCAGGCGCTGCTGCAGGCTGAGGTCGACGCAGAGCGGGCCGGCGTCGAGTCGCCATTGCGATATGTGTTGGGCCGCAACGAACAGGCGATGGTGCACACGGCCGCGGCGTACGCCCGGCAAAAGGACCGGCTGCAGGCGTGGGCCGTGACCGCGAGCATCGGGCCGGGCTCGACCAACATGCTGACCGGTGCCGCGCTGGCCACCATCAACCGGCTTCCGGTGCTGCTGCTGCCGTCCGACACCTTCGCCACCCGGGTGAGCGCACCGGTGTTGCAGGACCTCGAACAGCCGCACGACAACGAGATGACCGTCAACGACGCGTTCAAACCGCTGTCGCGGTTCTTCGACCGGGTGTGGCGGCCTGAACAACTGCCTTCCGCGCTGATCGGCGCGATGCGCGTGCTCACCGACCCGGTCGAGACCGGTGCGGCCACGATCGCACTGCCCCAGGACGTGCAGGCCGAGGCGTTCGACTGGCCGGAATCGCTGTTCGCCGAACGCACTTGGCATGTGGCACGCCCACTGCCCGAGCGGTCGATGGTCGCCAAGGCCGCGGAGATCATCCGCTCGGCTCGGCGCCCGCTGATCGTGGCCGGTGGCGGCGTGATCTACTCCGGCGCCAACGACACGCTCGCCGCCTTCGCCGAGCAGACCGGGATCCCGGTTTCGGAGACGCAGGCCGGCAAGGGCTCACTCCCCTACGACCATCCGCAGTCGGTCGGCTCGGTCGGCTCGACCGGAACGACCGCCGCCAACGCGCTGGCCGCCGACGCCGACGTCGTCATCGGAATCGGCACCCGTTACGGCGATTTCACCAGTGCCTCGCGAACCGCCTTCAACAATCCCGACGTGCGTTTCGTCAACGTCAACGTCGCCTCGTTCGACGCCGTCAAGCAGGGCGGCCTCTCGGTCGTCGTCCGATGCCCGCGAAGCCATCGACGCGCTGTCCGACGCGCTGCGCGGCTATTCGGTGGACGACGACTACCGCACGCGCACAGGCGAACTCGCCAAGGAGTGGGACGACACGGTGGCCACGGCCTACCGCGTGGAGGATGACGGCGGCGCCCTGAACCAGAGCCAGGTCATCGGGCTGGCGAACACGCTGTCGGACCCGCGCGACGTCGTGGTCTGCGCTGCCGGCTCCATGCCCGGCGACCTGCACAAGCTGTGGCGGACCCGCGACCGCAAGGGCTACCACGTCGAGTACGGCTACTCCTGCATGGGTTACGAGGTTGCGGGTGGCATCGGCGTCAGAATGGCCAGCCCCGACCGCGACGTGTTCGTCATGGTCGGCGACGGCTCCTATCTGATGATGGCCACCGAGTTGGTGACGGCGGTCCAGGAGGGTGTCAAGGTCATCCTGGTGCTGGTGCAGAACCACGGCTTCGCGTCGATCGGGTCGCTGTCGGAGTCGTTGGGATCGCAGCGGTTCGGCACGTCTTACCGCTACCGCGACGACTCCGGCCGCCTCGCAGGCGACAAGCTGCCGGTCGACCTCGCAGCCAACGCCGCCAGCCTCGGCGCCGACGTCATCAAGGTGGCGACCGCCGCGGAGTTCACCGATGCGGTCAAGGTGGCCAAGGCCAACGAGCACACCACCGTCATCCACGTCGAGACCGATCCCGCTGATCTACGCGCCCGACAGCCAGTCCTGGTGGGACGTTCCGGTCAGCCAGACCTCGACGCTGGAATCCACGCAAGAGGCGTACGAGACCTACGCGGCGTGGAAGAAGGTCCAGCGCCCGCTACGTCAAGGCCCTACGACTCGAAGGACGGACAGTGAGCACGATTCTCGTCGGCTCCGCACCGGATTCCTGGGGCGTCTGGTTTCCCGACGACCCGGTCCAGACGCCCTACACCCGATTCCTCGATGAGGTCGCGGCGTCCGGCTACAAGTGGATCGAGCTGGGCCCGTTCGGCTACCTGCCCACCGACCCCAAGCAGCTGTCCGACGAACTGGCCGCGCGCGACCTGAAGCTCTCGGCGGGCACGGTCTTCGAGCATCTGCACCAGGACGATTCGTGGGACGCGGTGTGGAAGCAGATCGAGGACGTCGCGAAGCTGACGGCGGCCGTCGGCGGCAAGCACGTCGTCGTCATCCCCGAGATGTGGCGTGACCCGTCGAGCGGCGCCGTGCTGGAGGACCGCAATCTGACCGCCGAGCAGTGGCGCAAGAAGACCGAGGGCATGAACGAACTCGGCAAGGCGATGTTCGAGAAGTACGGCGTGCGTGCGCAATACCACCCGCACGCCGACAGCCACGTCGACACCGAGGAGAACGTCTACCGCTTCCTCGACGGCACCGACGGTGAGTTCGTCAACCTGTGCCTGGACACCGGCCACATCAGCTACTGCGGCGGCGACAACATCGCGATCATCCGGCGTGCGCCCGAGCGCATCGGCTACCTGCACCTCAAGCAGGTCGATCCCGAGGTACGCGCGAAGGTCGAGGCCGAGGACCTGCCGTTCGGCGAGGCGGTCAAGCTCGGCGCGATGACCGAGCCGCCGCTCGGGATCCCGGAGATGCCGCCGCTGCTCGCCGAGATCGAGAAGCTCGGCATCGACGTGTTCGCGATCGTCGAGCAGGACATGTACCCGTGCGAGGTCGACGCTCCGCTGCCGATCGCCAAGCGCACCCAGCGCTACCTCGGGTCCTGCGGTGTGCCGTCCGTCCGCTTCAACTGATTCAGGAGAAAGCTGTGTCTGATCAAGACGATGTCCGACTTGCGTGTAGCCGTCCTCGGCGTCGGCGTGATGGGCGCCGACCACGTCGCCCGGCTGAGCACCAAGATCACGGGCGCCCGAGTCGCCGTCGTCAACGACTACGTCACCGAGAAGGCCGAGCAGATCGCCGCGGGCATCCCGGGCTGCCGCGCCGTCGTCGACCCGCTCGACGCGATCGCCGATCCGGACGTCGACGCCGTCGTGCTCGCCACCCCCGGCCCGACTCACGAGAAGCAACTGCTGGCCTGCCTGGAGCACGGCAAGCCGGTGCTGTGCGAGAAGCCGCTGACCACCGATGTCGAGACCTCGCTCGGCGTGGTCAAGCGCGAGGCCGAACTCGGCAAGCGGCTGATCCAGGTCGGGTTCATGCGCCGGTTCGACCACGAGTACGCCCGGCTGAAGGCGCTGCTCGACGGTGGTGAACTCGGACGTGCCGCTGGTGCTGCACTGCGCGCATCGCAACCCGGCAGTACCGCCGACGTTCGACAGCGCGATGGTGGTGCGCGACTCGCTGGTGCACGAGGTCGACGTCACGCGTTTCCTGTTCGACGAGGAGATCGCGTCGATCCAGATCATCAAGCCGGCGGCGAACCCCGGTGCGCCCGCAGGGTCTCGCCGACCCACAGATCGCGATCATGCGAACCGCTGTCGGGCAAGCACGTCGACGTCGAGCTGTTCGTCACGACCGGCGTGGCCTACGAGGTGCGCACCGAGGTGGTCGCCGAAAAGGGCAGCGCCATGATCGGACTCGACGTCGGGCTGGTGCGCAAGAGCGCGCCGGGCCACTGGGGCGGCCAGATCACCCCCGGCTTCCGCGAACGCTTCGGACAGGCCTACGACACCGAGTTCCAGCGCTGGGTCGATGCCGTCGCGGCCGGTGTCACCACTGAATTCACGACGGCCCGGGCGCCTGGGACGGCTATGCCGCCGCCGCCGTGTGCGAGGCCGGCGTCGAGTCGCTGAACAGCGGTCTGCCCGTCGAGGTCAAGATGGTCGACCGCGCGTCGATCGCGGGAGCCTGACATGAAGATCGCGCTTGACCCGACGCCGTTCCACCACGACTACGAGCTGCTCGACTTCCCGCGGCTGGTCGCGGATCTCGGCTACGAGCACCTGCAGCTGACTCCGCACCGCGACTTCATCCCGTTCTTCAACCATCCGCGCGCCGACGACGACCTCGTCGCGAAGTTCCGCAAGGCGTGCGCGGACGCCGGCGTCGGCATCGCGTCGGTGCTGCCGGTGCTGCGGTGGTCGGGTCCCGACGAGGACGCGCGTGAGGCCGCGGTGCGCAACTGGAAGCGGGTCATCCAGATCACCGTCGACCTCGGCGTCAACGTCATCAACACCGAGTTCTCCGGCCGTCCCGAGACGCGCCGAGGAGTCCGAGCGGGCGTTCTTCCGATCGATGGAGGAGCTGGTGCCGATCTTCGAACGCGAAGGCATCGACGTCCGGATCGACCCGCACCCAGACGATTTCGTCGAGGACGGGCTGGAGGCGTTGCGGATCATCCGCGGCGTCAACTCCCCCAACATCGGCATGGTGTACGTCGCGTGCCACACGTTCCACATGGGCGGCGACATGGGCGAGATCATCCGCGCCGCAGGCGACAAGCTGCGGCTGGTGCACGTCGCCGACACCATGGACCACCACCGCAGCCACGGCCTGCGCTACATCACCAACCCGCCGGGCAACCCGGTCCGGGTGCACCAGCACCTCAAGATCGGTGACGGCGACGTCGACTGGGACGAGTTCTTCGGCGGCCTGGCCGAAATCGATTTCTATCAGCGGCCCGACACCGTCATGGTGTCGTCGGTCTTCGCCGAGGACGAGAACGCCCACGAGGTCTCCCGCTACCAACTGAACACCATGACCGAATACGTCTCGAAGTACGGAAAGGAATAGCCATGAGCAAGCACAATTACCGCATTGGATCAACAACAAGGCATTCGCAGGCAGCAGCGGCAGCCACCGCGCCCGTGACCAACCCGGCGACCGGTGAGGTCACCGGCCAGGTCGCGCTCGGCAGCGTCGAGGACGCCCGCGCCGTGATCGACGCCGCGGCCGCGGCGTTCCCGGCGTGGCGGGACACCTCGCTGGCCAAGCGCACCGCAGATGCTGTTCAAATTCAGGGAGCTGCTCAACGAGCGCAAGGGCGAGCTGGCCGAGATCATCACCAGCGAGCACGGCAAGGTCGTCTCCGACGCGCTCGGCGAGGTCAGCCGCGGCCAGGAGGTCGTCGAATTCGCCTGCGGCATCCCGCATCTGCTCAAGGGCGGGTTCACCGAGAACGCCTCGACGAAGGTCGACGTGTACTCGATCCGCCAGCCGCTCGGACCGGTCGGCATCATCAGCCCGTTCAACTTCCCCGCCATGGTGCCGATGTGGTTCTTCCCCATCGCGATCGCCGCGGGCAACACCGTCGTGCTCAAGCCGTCGGAGAAGGACCCGTCGGCGTCACTGTGGGTCGCCGAACTGTGGGCCGAAGCCGGCCTGCCGCCAGGGGTTTTCAACGTGCTGCAGGGCGACAAGACCGTCGTCGACGAGCTGCTCACCAACAAGGCGATCAAGTCGGTCAGTCCTTCGTCGGCTCCACGCCGATCGCGCAGTACGTCTACCAGACCGGCACCGCGCACGGTAAGCGAGTGCAGGCGCTCGGTGGCGCGAAGAACCACGCGGTGATCCTGCCCGATGCCGACCTCGATCTGGCCGCCGACGCGATGGTCAACGCCGGCTTCGGCTCGGCGGGCGAGCGCTGCATGGCGATCTCGGCGTGCGTCGCGCGTCGGCCCGATCGCCGACGACCTGGTCGCCAAGATCGCCGAGCGCACCACCCCGTTGAAGATCGGTGACGGCACCAAGGATTCGGATATGGGCCCGCTGGTCACCAAGGCCCACCGCGACAAGGTGGCGTCCTACATCGATGCGGGCGAGGCCGACGGCGCCAAGATCGTCGTCGACGGACGCAACGTTGGTGGCGAGGCAGGCGCCGAGCGGGATCCAGCCGGCTTCTGGCTGGGCCCGACACTGATCGATCACGTCACCCCCGAGATGAGCATCTACACCGACGAGATCTTCGGGCCCGTGCTGTCGGTCGTGCGCGTCGAGACCTATGACGAAGCGCTGCAACTGATCAACGACAACCCGTACGGCAACGGCACGGCCATCTTCACCAACGACGGCGGCGCCGCCCGGCGGTTCCAGAACGAGGTGGAGGTCGGCATGATCGGCATCAACGTGCCGATCCCGGTACCGATGGCCTACTACAGCTTCGGCGGCTGGAAGGCCTCGCTGTTCGGCGACACCCACGCCCACGGCATGGACGGCGTGCAGTTCTTCACCCGCGGCAAGGCGATCACCAGCCGCTGGCTCGATCCCAGCCACGGCGGCATCGAACTCGGCTTCCCCCAGAACCAGTAGCCACGACTCCGCGAGCGTGCGTGTTCCGCGGTCAACGCGCAGGAGTCGCGCCAGACGAGGAGCCAAGTGACGGACGCCCGGCTCGTCGCGACGGCGTGGACCAGTGCCGGTGACACGTCACCGATGCGCGTCCGCGCGACCAGTCCCGTGCCCGATCGCGGAACGCGTTGCCGCCGTGGCCGATGCCGGATTCGTCGGCTTGGGCCTGATCGCCGACGACCTACGCGTGATTCGTGCACTCGATCGGATTCGCCGCACTGCGCGACATGATCGCCGACTGCCGGGCTCGCCCACGTCGAGATCGAACTGATCGAGCGGTGGTGGATTCCGCGCGGCGAGAAGGGCCACACCTACGATGTTCGCGATCTGTTGTTCGAGGCGGCCGAAGTCCTGTCGCCCTCCTTCATCAAGATCGGGTCCGAACTGGGGCCTCGGACAACGCATCCGGAGTCGCTGATCGCCCCACTGCGTGAGCTCGCCGAGCAGGCGGCCGACCTCGGCACCAAAGTCGCGATCGAGACGATGCCGTTCTCCATCATCGCCACCGTCCCGATGGGAGCCGACATCGTCACGGCTGCCGATCATCCGGCGGCCGGGCTGCTCGTGGATGCCTGGCACGTGTTTCGGGCCGACACGTCGCTCGATGAGCTACGCGCATCGCTGACGCCCGAGATGATCTTCGGCGTCGAGCTCGATGACGCCGCGGCCGAGACTCGTCGGCACGCTGTTCGAGGACACCGTAGACCGTCGACTGCTGTGCGGCGAGGGAAGTTTCGACCTACCCGGACTTGGTCAACCTGTTGCGGGACAAGGGCTTCGACGGCCCGTGGGGTGTGGAGATCCTGTCCACGTCCTTCCGAAAGCTGCCTGTTCGCGAGGCTCTCGCACAGGCCGCAGGCACGGCCCGCAAGGTGCTCTGATCAGTCGGGCCGTACCGCGCTGAGGCAGAACGGGTGGCCGATGGGATCGATCATCACCCGCCACTGATCCGGCGCGGGCTGGTGCGCCGCTTCGGTGGCGCCCAGCGCGATCGCCGACGACACCGCCGCCTCCACGTCGTCGACACCGACGTCGAGGTGCATCTGCTGATGTTGCGGTCCATCCGGCCACGATGGCGCGACGTACGTGTCGACGCGCATCAGCGTCAGCATCGGCCCCGCGCCGGACAGCGACACGACCCCGCGGTCGGGTGTCGCGAAGGCCTCATCGAGGCCCAGCAGTCCTCGGTAGAACGGCGCGAGCGCATCCGGGTCCGGGCAGTCGATCGAAATGGACCCGAGAAATCCGACCGGTGTCGCCATGCTGCCAGCGTAGTGAGCACGCTCGCGGTACAGAACGAGGGGTGAATGATCGGCGGCTGACGGCCGCGATGGTCGGCGGCGGACCCGGCGCGATGATCGGCGCCGCGCACCGCCACGCGATGTGGCTGGACAATCGATACGTCCTTGCCGCAGGGGTTTTCGGCCGCGACCCGGAGAAGTCCCGGGTATTCGCCGACGGCATCGGCGTCGACCGTGTTTACGGCGACTACCGGGAGCTGGCCGACCGTGAGGACGCTCTCGACGTCGTCGCGGTGGTCACCCCGAACGACAGCCACTTCGAGATAGCGAAGGCCTTCCTCGAGAAGGGCGTTTCGGTTGTCTGCGAGAAGCCGCTGACGAACGAGTCGACCACGGCGGCCGAGCTGGTCGCGGTCGCGGAGTCGACGGGCGCGATCCTGGCCGTCCCCCATATCTATTCGGCCTACGCGATGGTGCGCCACGCCGCCCGCATGGTGCGCGACGGCGACCTCGGCCGGGTCCGGTTCGTCGCCGCCGAGCACGCGTCGGGATGGGCGGCCGCCGATGTCGACCAGTGGCGCATGGATCCCGATCGGGGCGGCGTCGCCACCGCCGTCGCCGATGTCGGCACCCACGCCTTCCACCTGTTGCGCTACATCACCGGCCTGGAGGCAACCCGCGTCTCGGCGGAGCTGAGCACTGTCGTGCCGGGCCGACGGGTGTTCGACAACGCCACCGTGCGGCTCACCCTGTCCAACGGCGCACCCGCCACGGTGTGGGCGACGATGGCGGCCACCGGCCACGAGCACGGGCTGAACATCCGGGTGTTCGGCGACAAGGCAAGCCTGGAATGGCGCCACGAAGACCCGCAACACCTGATCGTTCGCGACCTCGACGGCGGCGCAACGATTCTCGCGCAGGGCATGTCTTCGCTCTCCGACGACGCGGCGCGGCTTACCCGGATCGGGCTGGGCCACCCCGAGGGATTCCTGGAGGCGTTCGCCAACTTCTATTCCGACCTGGCCGAGATGCTGCGGGCGCGACGCGACGGTACCCCGCAACCCGTCCACGACCTGTCCATCCCCACGGGCGTCGACGGGCTCCTCGGCGTCCGCTTCGTGGAGGCCACGGTGGCCTCGCACACCAACGACGCCGCGTGGGTCACCATGGAGTGATGCGTGCCGGAGCCCTGATCGTCGCCGCCGTCGTCGGGCTGGCCGCATGCGGATCCGCGCCGGTGCAGCAGCCGCCGACGTCCGGGCCGACTACCCCGACCTCCACCGGCATCCTCCCGCCCGGTGTGCCCACCGAGGGAAGTCGACCACCTGCCGACGGGCTGCCTCCCGCGGCCGAACCCCAATCGGCGCCCGCGCAGACCGGACCGATTCCGGGGCGCATCGTGCCCGTCGGCAAGGCACCAGAGGGCGTCGTCGTCGACGCCGTCACCCGCATCGTCGCCGTGGCCAAACGCGATCCCACCGAAGTGCTGCTGCTCAACGCCGACACCGGAAACATGGTGGGCCGGACCGGCGTGCCCGGGTTCTCCCGCCACCTCCAACTCGCCAAACCCGGTGGGCCGGTGCTCGTCCCCGTCGAAAGCATCAATGCGCTGATCCGCATCGACCTCACCAACGGCAGCGCCGAACCGCTGATCCTCACCGGCACCGTGCCGCATGACGCGGCGGAGGCCGCGAACGGGACCGTCTTCGTCGCCAACGAACACGGAGGCACGGTCGCGGTGATCCGAGGCACCGACGTCGTCAAGGTGTTCACCGACAGCGTCCAGCCGGCGGGCCTCGCCCCGGTCGGCAACGCCATGGGCCTGGTCGACGTCCGCAAGAACGATCTGACCGTCTACGACGCGGACAACCTGACGATCATCGGGTCGACACCGGCAGGCAAGGGGCCAACGCACCTGGTGGCCGACCGGCACGGCCGCATGATCGCCGCCGACACCCGCGGTGACGCGATCCGCGTCTTCGAACCCCTTCCCACCCCGCACCAGGTCGGTGTCGCGACGCAGCCCGGCGGGCCATACGGGATCGCCTACGACCCGACGCGCGACCGACTGTGGGTGGCATCGTCGGGCACCAACGAGGTGGTCGGCTACGACATGACGGACGCGACGCCACGAGAAGTGGCGCGGCTGGCGACCGTGCAGAATCCCTACAGCCTCGGCGTCGACGCGACGACAGGCAGGTTGTTCATCGCGGGGGTGACCGGCGGAGTGCTGCAGATCGTCGATCCGGCGTAGCCGCCGAGTGCGGGGGCGCGGGTTAACAATGCCCGCATGTGGCGGGCACGACCCCCACACTCGACGACGTCGTCAGAGGAGCTCCTCAGAGGATGTACAGCATCTCCTGATAGGTGGGCAGCGGCCAGAGATCGTCTGCCACAACGCCTTCCAGCGTGTCGGCCGCGGCACGGACCGCATCCATCGTCGGCAGCAGGCTCTGCGCGTGGGCGGCTTCCTCGGCGGCGGACTCGCCGCCGTGTTCGGCCAGCGCCGCCTTCAGGTCCGCCAGGCCGGCGGTCAGCTCCGCGATCGGAACGCTGACAGCCTCGAGCAGCGTCGTGTCCGGCTCAGATCCCGCCGCCTTCAGCGTGGCGACGTTCTGCGCCAGCTCGGTCTGGTAGCGGATGGCCGCAGGCAGGATGACCGTCGACCCCAGCTCCAGCGCCAGCTTTGCCTCGACAGCGACGGTCAGCGCGTACATCTCGTACCTGACCTCCTAGCGGCTGTGCAGCTCCCGCTCGCTGAACACCCCGTACTTCTCGAACACCTCGACCGCCTCCGGCTTCATCAGCTCCGGGATCGCGTCCAACGTGGTCTTGAGGTTCGGCAGACCGCGCTCGGCCGCCTCGATCTGCCAGTTCTCCGAGTAGCCGTCGCCGTTGAACACCACGGCGCCGTGCTCGGTGATGATCTCGGTGAGCAGCTGCTGGACGGCCACGTCGAAGTCCTCGCCCTCGCCGACGGCCTTCTCCAGCACCGTCGCCATGTAGTCGAGCGAGTCGGCCATGATCGTGTTCAGAATGATCATCGGCACGTTGATCGTCTGCCCCGACCCCGGCGCGCGGAACTCGAAGCGGTTACCGGTGAACGCGAACGGGCTGGTGCGGTTGCGGTCGCCCGGATCGGTCGGCAGTTCGGGAAGGGTGTCGACACCGATGATCATGGTGCCCTTGCCCTTCGACGACGTGGCCGCGCCCTTGGCGATCTGCTCGAACACGTCGGCCAGCTGATCGCCGAGGAAGATCGAGATGATCGCGGGCGGTGCCTCGTTGGCGCCGAGGCGGTGGTCGTTGGTGGCCGAGGCCACCGACACCCGCAGCAGACCCGAGAACTTGTGCACCGCGCGGATCACCGCGGCACAGAACACCAGGAACTGGGCGTTCTCGTGCGGGGTGTCACCCGGCACCAGCAGGCTGCCGAACTGCGCGTTGCCCAATGAGAAGTTGACGTGCTTGCCCGACCCGTTGACGCCGGCGAACGGCTTCTCGTGGAACAGGCACTCCATGCCGTGTTTCTTGGCAATGGTCTTGAACGTGGTCATCAGGAGCTGCTGATGGTCGGCGGCGATGTTGGCCCGCTCGAACATCGGCGCGATCTCGAACTGGCCCGGCGCGACCTCGTTGTGCCGGGTCTTGGCCGGGATGCCGAGCTTGAACAGCTCGCGCTCGGTATCCATCATGAAGCCGAGCACTCGATCGGGGATGGCGCCGAAGTAGTGGTCGTCGAACTCCTGGCCCTTGGGCGGCTTGGAGCCGAACAGGGTGCGGCCGGCGTTGATCAGATCGGGACGCGCCAGGAAGAAGTGACGGTCGACGAGGAAGTACTCCTGCTCGGGGCCGCAGAACGACACGATGTGGTCGAAGTCCTTGTGCCCGAACAGCTTCAGAATCCGCTCGGCGTGCGCGCCCATCGCCTGCTGGCTGCGCAGCAGCGGCGTCTTGTAGTCCAGCGCCTCGCCCGTCATCGACACGAACACCGTCGGGATGCACAAGGTGTTGCCGTTCGGGTTCTCCAGGACGTACGCGGGGCTGGTGACGTCCCAGCCGGTGTAACCGCGGGCCTCGAAGGTGCTGCGCAGGCCACCGGACGGGAAGCTGGAGGCATCGGGTTCGCCCTGGATCAGGGTCTTTCCCGCGAACTCGGCCAGCGTCTGTCCGTCGCCGACCGGTTCCAGGAAGCTGTCGTGCTTCTCCGCGGTCAGCCCGGTCATCGGGTAGAAGACGTGGGCGTAGTGCGTGGCGCCCTTGGACAGTGCCCAGTCCTTCATCGCGGATGCCACCGAGTCGGCGACAGCCGGATCCAGCTTGGCGCCCTTGTCGATCGTCGCCACCACGGACTTGAACACCGACTTCGGCAGCCGCAGCTGCATCTCGGCCTTGGTGAATACGTTCGCCCCGAAGATCTCGCCCGGCGCCTCGGCAGGGTCGAAGCTGATGGCAGGTGGCACATACGCCTCGACGTTGTTGATCGCCTGCAGACGTACCGCATTTCCACTCACTTGGGTTTCCTAACGCTGTGACGTCCGCACCCTTTTGCGGACAATGACCGGCCAACCATAGGAAGCGTTCATGGCAAACTTGTTACGCGCGCGTCACCGACAGAATTTGCGCGGCATGTCAGGCTCACTGAATTTGTCAGTGATCGAATGTATGTTCGAAGCATGTTCGGGACGGCCGTACAAGAAGCGATGGCGACGCTGCGTGCCGCGCACGACGCGCTGGCCGCCTGCGACATCGAGACCCTGACTTGTCCCGAACTGCTCTCGGCCATGGACGACCTCGAGATTCTGTCGTCCCAGCTGCCCGCGCAGCGGCATCGGATGCTGGCGCGATTGCAGGCCGAGACCACGCCGCAAGCGATGGGCGCCAAGTCGTGGAAAGACGTGTTGGCGATCCGATGGCGGATCTCAACGGGCGAAGCCCATCACCGGCTTGCCGATGCCGCCGAGCTTGCGCCGCGCCGAACGTTGATCGGCGAACCGCTGGCGCCGCTCCTTCCCGCGACCGCGGTCGCGCAGGCCGCCGGGGTGATCAATGCCGAGCACGTGAAGGTACTGCGCGACGCGATGAACAGCCTGCCGGGGTTCGTCGACACGATCACCCGCGAGCAGATCGAAGTCGACCTCGTCCGCCAAGCCGTCGGCGTCGGCCCCAAGGAACTGAAGGCCTCAGCCGACAAGATGCTGTTCCTGCTCGATCAGGACGGCCCTGTGCCCGACGACGCCGAACGCGCCAGAAAGCGCGGCCTGCACGTCGGCGCCCAGGGCCGCGACGGCACGCGGCCGGTGACGGGCAACATGACCCCGGAAGCGTGGGCGACGTGGGAAGCAATCTTCGCCAAGTACGCGCGCACCGGGCATGTGCAATCCCGACGACGACCGAACCCTGCATCGCAGGCACGCCCAGCCAGGAACAGATCGACAACGACCGCCGCAGCCTGGCCAACGTCGGCACGACGCGCTCGTCGCGGTGGGGCGGATGCGCATTGATGAGCGGCGAACTCGGTCAGCTCAACGGACTGCCGGTCTCGATCATCATCCGCACCACACTGCAGGACCTCGAATCCCGCGCCGGGATCGGCACGACCGGCGGCGGCTCCGATGATGCCGATCAACGACGTCATCCGCCTGGCCGGGCACGCCAACCATTATCTGGCGGTGTTCGACAAAGCCACCGGATCGGCGCTGGACCTCTTCCGCACCAGACGCATCGCCTCCCCCGCGCAGCGGATCATGCTCATCGCCCGCGACGGCGGCTGCACCAAACCCTGCTGCACCGTCGGCGCCTACGGCAGCCAGGTCCATCATGCCGTCTGCGCGACTGGGCTTGACGACGGCAACACCAACGTCGACGAACTCGCCCTGGCCTGCGGAGCCGGACAACCGCCTCGTCGACAAGGATGGCGGCTGGACCACCACCATCAACGCCCGCGGCGAGTCGAATGGATACCGCCACCGCACTCGACACCGGCCAAGCCCGCGTCAACTACTACCACCGCCCCGAACTCCTCTTACGCCCACCAGACGAGCCGACCGGCAACTAGCGAGCGCGGACCCTAGAGATCGCGATCCGGGCGAGTACTTGAATGTGGGTCGTGGCCCGCACATTGTGGTCGATCCTCGTGGAACTCGTTGGCAGACGCCGCCGTCGTCAACGACAGACCGCGTTTGCTCGAGCCGGGATCCCCGTTTGCCGCATGATCACGGTCCGACGTGGGTAGCCCCAGAGCAGGAATTAGCGAAACCGACGGCCTAGGCTGGACATATGCGGTTGGGCAGACGACGCAACGTCACCCGCGACTTCGACGCGAACTACGACGAGCATGCCGCGGTCGCCACCGGCCCGGAAGACGAGGCGGCCGGCGTCAAAGCCGTGATGGTGTCGCTGCAGCGCGGGCTCAAGTCCATGGGAGCCGTGGCGCACGGCGCGCGTCGCTGGTGCGGCTCAACCAGCGCCACGGATTCGACTGCCCCGGCTGCGCGTGGCCCGAAGAGCACGGCGGCCGCAAGTTCGCCGAGTTCTGCGAGAACGGCGCCAAGGCCGTCGCCGAGGAGGCGACCAAGCGCGTCGTCACCCCGGAGTTCTTCGCCCGGCACTCCATCGCCGACCTCGACGGCCGGCCCGAGTACTGGCTGTCGCAGCAGGGCCGGCTCACCCATCCGATGGTGCTGCGCCCCGGCGACGACCACTACCGCCCGATCGACTGGGACGACGCCTACCGCCTGATCGCCGAGGAGTTGCGGGCGCTCGACGACCCCGACGAGGCGGTGTTCTACACGTCGGGCCGCACCAGCAACGAGGCCGCGTTCCTCTACCAGCTGTTGGTCCGCAGCTTCGGCACCAACAACCTGCCGGACTGCTCGAACATGTGCCACGAGTCGTCGGGCACGGCCCTGATCGAGGCGATCGGAATCGGCAAGGGTTCGGTCACCGTCGAGGACGTCACGATGGCCGACCTGATCGTCATCGCCGGCCAGAATCCCGGCACCAACCATCCGCGCATGCTGTCGGTGCTGGAGAAGGCGAAGGCCAACGGCGCCAAGATCATTGCGGTCAACCCGCTGCCGGAAGCCGGGCTGATCCGGTTCAAGGATCCGCAGAAGGTGCACGGCGTGATCGGCCACGGCGTCCCGATCGCCGACGAGTTCGTGCAGATCCGGCTCGGCGGCGACATGGCGTTGTTCGCCGGGCTGGGCCGGCTGCTGCTGGAGGCCGACGACCGCGCACCCGGCATCGGTGGTCGACCGCGACTTCATCGACGACGCACTGCGCCAACTTCGCCGAGTACGAGGCGCAGACGCGCGCCGTCGACATCGACACCGTGCTGGAGGCCACCGGCATCGATCGCGCCCAGCTCGAGAAGGTCGCCAAGATGATGATCGACTCCGAACGCACGGTCGCGTGCTGGGCGATGGGATCTGACCCAGCACAAGCACGCGGTGCCGATGATCTCCGAGATCACCAACGTGCTGCTGATGCGCGGCATGATCGGCAAGCCCGGCGCCGGATTGTGCCCGGTGCGTGGACATTCCAACGTGCAGGGCGACCGCACGATGGGCATCTGGGAGAAGATGCCCGAGGAGTTCCTGGCGGCACTGGACGCGCGCTTCGGCATCGTCAGCCCGCGCGAGCACGGTGTCGACACGGTCGATGCGATCCGCGCGATGCGCGACGGCCGGGCCAAGGTGTTCATGGGCATGGGCGGCAACTTCGCGACCGCAACGCCGGACACCGCGGTCACCGAGGCCGCGCTGCGCAGCTGTTCGCTGACCGTGCAGGTGTCGACGAAGCTGAACCGCAGCCATGTGGTGCACGGCGCGCACCGCGCTGATCCTGCCGTCGCTCGGCCGCACCGACCGCGACTATCCAGAACGGCACCAAACAGCAAGTCTCCGTTGAGGATTCGATGTCGATGGTGCACCTGTCGCGCGGCAGCCTGCACCCGCCCAGCGATCAGGTGCGCAGCGAGGTCGCGATCGTCTGCCAACTGGCCCGCACGCTGCTCGGCCCCGACCACCCGGTGCCGTGGGAGCAGTTCATCGGCGACTACGACACCATCCGAGACGCCATCGCGGCGGTGGTGCCCGGCTGCGAGGACTACAACCGCAAAGTCCGGCAGCCCGACGGGTTCCAGCTGCCGCATGGGCCACGCGACTCGCGCGAATTCCCCACCAGCACAGGCAAGGCCAACTTCGCGGTGAACCCGCTGCAGTGGGTGCCGATTCCCGAAGGCCGGCTGGTGCTGCAGACGCTGCGCAGCCACGACCAGTACAACACCACCATCTACGGACTCGACGACCGCTACCGCGGCGTGAAGGGCGGCCGCCGGGTGGTGTTCGTCAACCCGGCCGACATCGAACGCTTCGGCCTGCACGACGGCGACCGGGTCGATCTGATCTCGGAGTTTCCCGGCGGCGACGGCGAACTGCAGGAGCGCCGGGCCAAGGACTTCATGGTGGTGCCCTACTAGACGCCGGTCGGCAATGCCGCGGCCTACTACCCGGAGACCAACCCCCTGGTGCCCCTCGATCACGTTGCGGAGAGATCGAATACGCCGGTGTCCAAGGCGGTCGTGATCCGGTTGGAGCGCTCCGCCGGTGTGCGGGCCGAAGACCGGGTGGTCACTTAGTGGGGCGGGTCACGGCCCGGCGCCGCGCGCAGCACGTGACCGCAGACGATGCGGTCGCCCGACCCGAAACCCTGGTGGTCGAGGAGCCGCTGGAGATCCGCATCAACGGCACTCCCGTCACCGTCACCATGCGCACGCCGGGGTCCGATGTCGAACTGGCCCAAGGGTTTCTGCTCACCGAGGGCGTCATCGCGCAATCGCGAGGACGTGCTCACCGTGCGGTACTGCAAGGGCGCGGGCCCGGACGACATGAACACCTACAACGTGCTCGACGTGACGCTGGCACCCGGCGTGGAGATGCCGGACGTCGACGTCACGCGAAACTTCTACACCACCTCATCGTGCGGGGTGTGCGGCAAGGCGTCCCTGGACGCCGTGCAGCTGATCAGCCGCCACTGCCCCGGTGACGACCCGTCGATGGTGGCCGCCGAGACACTGTCGGCCCTGCCGGACCGGCTGCGCGACGCGAACAGAAGGTGTTCGCCAGCACCGGCGGCCTGCACGGCGCGGCGCTGTTCGACGCCGACGGCACCATGCTGGTGGTGCGCGAGGACATCGGCCGCCACAACGCCGTCGACAAGGTCATCGGCTGGGCGGTGGAGCAAGACCGGATACCTCTGGCCGCGACGGTGCTACTGGTCAGCGGGCGGGCGTCGTTCGAGCTCACCCAGAAAGCGGTGATGGCCGGCATCCCGGTGCTCGCGGCGGTGTCCGCGCCGTCGTCGCTGGCGGTCGACCTGGCCAGCCAGTCCGGGCTGACGCTGGTGGCGTTCCTGCGCGGCGACTCGATGAACGTCTACACCAGACCAGACCGCATCAAGCGGTGATCACAAGATCGGCCCATTTCTGAGTGTCGGTACTGATGCTGGTGTCGACCGTGTGGTTGATCGCGTCGGTGACGGCATGGGAAGCCTCGTGAGGCAGCATGTGCCCGGCCATCGGGAGATGCACATGTGTAGCGCCGGGAATGGCAGCGGCAAGATCGCGGGCATGCGACGGCGGGGTCAGTAGGTCTGCTCCGCCGCTGAGCACGATCGTCTGGGCGCGAATCGAGGCGAGCGTGGAGTACTGGTCGTAGGACCGCAGGCCGGGCAGGAACCCGACGGCGGTGGTGACGGATGCCGCGGCCAGCGCGGTATCGAACAGCGTCGTCAGTGTCGCGCGCGCGTGGTCGCCGACCTGGCAGGGCCAAGGCCGCGCGCACGGGCTTGGTAAGCAGGCGAACGGCACGTGCAGGTGCGCGGGTCGCGAGCTTGCACAGTACGTCCGTCGCGGGACTGGCCAGGAGGCGGGCCACGCCGCGTTCAGCGAGCCGACCGGCCGCAGTGGCGACGAGGACGACGCCCTGCGGCTCGACGGGCCGATCAGCCGGAGGCCGGCCGAGGTAGGCGAGGGCGACCATCCCGCCCATCGAGTGGCCGACGAGGGTCAGCGGACCCGTCACGTCGAGCGATGCCAGGACGTCGGCGAGGTCGGCGGCGAGCTGCTCGACGACGTAGGTGCTTGTCGGGGCCGTCGTCCGACCTGCCGTGGCCGCGGTGGTCATAGCTGATGATCCGGATCTCGATTTCCCCACTGCCGGGTCAGTTGACGGATCTGGCCGGCCCACGATCCCTGCTCGAGGCAGAGGCCGTGCAGGAGCACGACGGTGGCCTCGGCGTCGATGGGTCCTTGGTCCCGCACCGCCAGCCGCACGCCGTCGCGGACGGTCACCGTCCGTTCGGTGCGGGCCGTGCTTGCCTGTGGTCATGACCGAAATACTCGGTGATCAGGCAGTGGGCTCCGTAATCGTCGGGAAGCCAGATTCCCCGTCGGAATGGCGATGGTTTCCTATCCGCCAGGTAAGCAACTCGGCGTGATCGCGCCCTCTACCTGCGATCTCCACCGGATCTCCACGCAACCTCCAAGCTTGGGCGACGGCAGTGATCGAGCATCGATCGCATGCCAGAAATCCTCATCGCCTCGCTGTCACCGCTCGGGCACATCGGTCCGCTGCTGAACGTCGCGCAGGGCCTGGTCGACCGCGGCGACCGCGTCACCGTTCTGACCTCGGCCGACCACGCCGCCAAAATCCGCGCCGATCGGCGCCACCCCGCAGGCGATACCGGCCGAGGCGGACTTCGACATGACCCGCCTCGACATCGACCTGCCCGGCCGCGCCGACACCTCGGGCATCAAGCGGGTCAACTTCGACATCGTCCGGCTGTTCGTGCAGCCGATGCCGCATCAGGCGCGTGCGCTGTCGCAGTTGATGGCGCAGACACGGTTCGACGCCATCATCGCCGACGCCGGCTTCTTCGGGATCCTGCCGTTCCTGCTCGGCGACCGCGACGCCCGGCCGCCCGTGCTGGCCTACACCACCACGCCGTTGATGGTGAGCAGCCGTGACACCGCACCGAGCGGCATGGGCCTGCCGCCGTCGTCGACGTGGACCGGCCGGCTGCGCAACCGCGCGCTGAACGTGCTGTCGCAGAAGGTGTTGCTGCGCGAGTCGCAGAAAGCCGCCAACCACCTGCTCGAACAGCATGAACAGCCGCCCGCTGCCGATGTTCATTCTCGATTCCGGGCTGCTGGCCGACCGCTACATCTCGCCGACCGTTCCCGAATTCGACTACCCGCGCAGCGACCTGCCCGCCAACGTGCGCTACGTCGGTGCCGTTCACCCGGGTCCGTCGGAGGGCTTCCGGCTGCCGCCCTGGTGGTCCCAACTCGACGGCGACCGCCCGGTCGTGCACGTCACGCAGGGCACCATCGACAACGCCGACCTGGGCCGCCTGCTCGAGCCGACCATCGACGCGCTCGGCGGTGAGGACGTCATCGTGGTGGCCACCACCGGCGGGCGCGCCGTCTCGCAGCTCGACGTGCCGCTGCCGATGAATACCTATGTCGCCGAATACATTCCGCATGATGTGCTGCTGCCCAAGGTCGACGTCATGGTGACCAACGGCGGCTACGGCGCGGTGCAGCGCGCGTTGTCGATGGGTGTGCCGCTGGTGGTCGCCGGCAACACCGAGGACAAGCCCGAGGTCGCCGCGCGGGTGGCGTGGACCGGCGCGGGCGTCAACCTGCAGGACGGGCACGCCGACGTCGGCCGCGGTGCGCGCCGCGGTCCGCGAGGTGCTTGAACGACGGCCGCTATCTGCGCAGCGCCCGCGCGCTCGAAACGGCCTTCGCGCGGCGCGACGGGGTCGCCGAGATCGCCGCACTGGTCGACGAAGTCATCAGCGAACGCCAGGCGGTGCAGCGATGAGCGGGTGTGCGGATCCGTTCGGACGGCCGCCGGTCGGTCCCTCCGGTAGACCATCCGCGTAGCCGCCGGGAAAAGACGCGTAGCGGATTACTCACGCCACTTTCGATCCTGCACAGAAGGGTTGAGCCATGGTTACCGACCTGCAGTACATCGCGATAGCGGCGTTCCTGGTGTGGGGGCTCGCCGCCTCACTGTGCGGCGTCTTCGCCAACGACCCCGACGCGGCGCGCCTGATCTGGCGTAAACGCGATGCGAAACCGGAAGCGTCGAAGGCCGCCGGCCAGTCGGGCCGCGCCTCAGACGGCTAGGCGCTCTTTTCGCGGCGCTCGCTGCGTGCCGGCTTGCGCGGGACGATGGTCGGCAGGACGTTGTCCTGCACGGTCTCCTTGGTGACGACGACCTTGGCGACGTCGTCGCGGCTGGGGATGTCGTACATCACCGGCAGCAGCACTTCCTCCATGATGGCGCGCAGCCCGCGGGCGCCCGTGCCGCGGTGGATCGCCTGGTCGGCGATGGCCTCCAGCGCCTCCTCGGTGAACTCCAGCTCGACGCCGTCCATCTCGAACAGGCGCGTGTACTGCTTGACCAACGCGTTCTTCGGCGCGGACAGGATCTGAACCAGCGATTCCTTGTCCAGGTTCGTCACCGACGCCACGACGGGCAGCCGGCCGATGAACTCGGGGATCAGCCCGAACTTGATCAGGTCCTCGGGCATGACCTCGGCGAAGTGGTCCTGGGTGTCGATCTCGGCCTTGGAGTGCACCTCGGCGCCGAAGCCCAGGCCGCGCTTGCCGACGCGGTCGGAGACGATCTTCTCCAGCCCGGCGAACGCACCGGCGACGATGAACAGCACGTTGGTGGTGTCGATCTGGATGAACTCCTGGTGCGGGTGCTTGCGGCCGCCCTGCGGGGGCACCGACGCCTGGGTGCCCTCGAGGATCTTCAGCAGCGCCTGCTGCACGCCCTCACCGGAGACGTCGCGGGTGATCGACGGGTTCTCGCTCTTGCGGGCGATCTTGTCGACCTCGTCGATGTAGATGATGCCGGTCTCGGCGCGCTTGACGTCGTAGTCGGCGGCCTGGATCAGCTTGAGCAGAATGTTCTCGACGTCCTCACCGACGTAGCCGGCCTCCGTCAGCGCGGTCGCGTCGGCGATTGCGAACGGCACGTTCAGCATCTTGGCCAGCGTCTGCGCGAGGTAGGTCTTGCCGCAGCCGGTCGGCCCGAGCATCAGGATGTTGGACTTCGACAGCTCGACAGGCTCGGCGCGGGAGTCGCGCGTCTTCTCCTGAGCCTGGATGCGCTTGTAATGGTTGTAGACGGCCACGGCCAGCGTGCGCTTGGCGGTGTCCTGCCCGATGACATAGCCCTCGAGGAATTCGCGGATCTCGGCCGGCTTGGGCAGCTCGTCAAGCTTTACGTCGTCGGCGTCGGCGAGTTCCTCTTCGATGATCTCGTTGCACAGGTCAATGCATTCGTCGCAGATATATACGCCGGGGCCCGCAATGAGTTTCTTGACCTGCTTTTGACTCTTGCCGCAGAACGAGCACTTCAGCAGGTCACCGCCGTCTCCAATGCGAGCCATGGTGCTGAGGTCCTACTTCCTGTTCACAGTCGGTATTGAATCTTCTCGACGAGTTCACCTCGGGTGCTGGCCCCGACGCTACCCGCTTGTTCCGGCGCGATGCGACCGATAAAGCCGAATCGCGTCGGTGGTATTTAGATGTGTTCGCAGAACATATCGCCTGACGAGCCCGATGGCCCCCCGGAACGCGCCGCCGTGTTCCTGGCGTGTCGCCGTTGTTACCGGACCGAGAGTACCGAGCGCCGCGATCGGCCGGACAGGGCCACCGCCGGAAAATCGCGCGAACTAGGCCGTCTGCGCCGACAGCTTGCGGTACTCGAGCACGGTGTCGATGACGCCGTACTCCTTGGCCTCCGCGGCGGTCAGGATCTTGTCGCGGTCGGTGTCCTTGCGGATCTGCTGCCGGGTCCTTGCCGGTGTGGATACGCCAGCGTCGTCTCCATCAGCGTGCGCATCCGCTCGATCTCCTTGGCCTGGATCTCCAGGTCGGAGAACTGGCCCTGGATGACACCGGACAGCGCGGGCTGGTGGATCAGGATTCGGGCGTTGGGCAGCGCCAGCCGCTTACCCGGGGTGCCCGCCGCCAGCAGCACCGCGGCGGCCGAGGCGGCCTGGCCGAGGCACACGGTCTGGATGTCGGCGCGCACGTACTGCATGGTGTCGTAGATCGCCATCAGCGAGGTGAACGAGCCACCGGGCGAGTTGATGTACATGGTGATGTCGCGGTCGGGATCCAGCGACTCCAGCACCAGCAGCTGCGCCATGATGTCGTTGGCCGACGCGTCGTCCACCTGCACGCCGAGGAAGATGATGCGTTCCTCGAAGAGCTTGTTGTACGGGTTGGACTCCTTGACGCCGAAGCTCGAGTGCTCGATGAACGACGGCAGGATGTAGCGGGCCTGCGGCTGCAGGCGGGGGTCGGTGTGGTCGGTCATTTGTCTAGTCCTGCCGTCGGTCCGGAGCCGTTGAGGTTGGCGCTGGTGATGATGTGGTCGACGAAGCCGTACTCGAGGGCTTCCGGCGCGGTGAACCAGCGGTCGCGGTCGGAGTCGGCCTCGATGCGCTCGATGGTCTGGCCGGTGAACTCCGCGTTGAGGCGGAACATCTCCTTCTTGATGACCGCGAACTGCTCGGCCTGAATCGCGATGTCCGTCGCGCCACCGGTGATGCCGCCGAGCGGCTGGTGCATCAGGATCCGGGCGTGCGGCAGCGCGTAGCGCTTGCCCTTGGTGCCCGCGGCGAGCAGGAACTCGCCCATCGACGCGGCCATGCCCATGGCGTAGGTCGCGACGTCGCACGGCGCGAGCACCATCGTGTCGTAGATCGCCATGCCGGCGCTGATCGAGCCGCCGGGCGAGTTGATGTAGAGGTGGATGTCCTTCGTCGGGTCCTCGGCCGACAGCAGCAGAATCTGCGCGCAAAGCCGGTTGGCGATGTCGTCGTCGACCTGCGACCCAAGGAAGATGATGCGCTCGGCGAGCAAGCGCTCATAGACCGAGTCGACGAGGTTGAGCCCCGCCCCGTTGGAACGCATGTCAGTCACGACTGGATACCTGCTTTCTTCACGTCCTACTACTCACTCGACACTAACCAACCTGCGACGTCGCGCACTCCCGAGACGGGCCGCGTTCGCTCACAGCGTCACTTGGCGTCGGCGGATTCCTCGTCTGCTGAAGCGTCGGCCGCGTCATCTGCTGAAGCGTCGGCCGCGGCATCGTCCGATGTCTCCTCGGCCTCGGAGCCCGGGCGGCCGAAGAATTCGGTGGTTTCGATGACATTGCCGTCGGTGTCGGTCACGGTCGCGCCCTCCACGACGGCCGCCACGGTCAGGCCCCGGCGCACGTCGGCGAACATCGCAGGCAGCTGGTTGTTCTGCTGCAGCGAGGCCAGCAGCTGCTGCGGCTCCATGCCGTAGTGCTGCGACATCAGCACCAGCCGCTCGGTGAGGTCGTTCTGGCCGACCTGGACGTCGAGCTTGTCGGCGATCGCGTCGACCAGCAGCTGGGTCTTGACCGCCTTCTCGGCGTTGCTGACGGTTGTCGGCGTCGAACTCCTCGCGGCTGCTGCCCTGGGCTTCCAAGCGCCTCGGCGAACCGCGCCTCGTCGTGGTCGAGGCTGTGGATCGCGTTGTGCAGGGTCTCGTCCACCTGCGCCTGCACGACCTTCTCGGGCACCGGCACGTCGACCTGCTCGAGCAGCGTCTCCAGCGCCTTGTCCCGGATCTGCTCGGCCTGCTGCACGCGCTTGACCCGGCTCACCTGCTCGGTGAGGCTGTTCTTCAGCTCGTCGATGGTGTCGAATTCGCTTGCCAGCTGGGCGAATTCGTCGTCGGGCTCCGGCAGTTCGCGATCCTTGACCGACTTGACGGTGACGGTGACCTGGGCCTCCTCGCCGGCATGGTCACCCGCGGCCAGCTTGGTGGTGAAGACGCGGGTCTCCCCCTCCTTCAGCCCGACGATCGCCTCGTCGAGGCCCTCGATCAGCTGGCCCGAGCCGATCTCGTGCGACAGTCCCTCGGTCGCGGCTTCGGGCAGGTCCTCGCCGTCGACGGTGGCCGACAGGTCGATGGAGACGAAGTCGCCGGTCTCGGCGGCGCGGTCCACGCCGGTCAGCGTGCCGAAGCGGGCGCGCAGCGACTGCAGTTCGGCGTCGACCTCCTCGTCGGACACCTCGATCGGGTCGACCGTGAGCTTCAGCCCGTCGAGCTCGGGCAGCTCGATCTCGGGGCGGATGTCGACCTCGGCGGTGAACTCGAGGTCCTCGCCGTACTCCTTCTTGGTGATCTCGATCTCGGGCTGGCCGAGTGGCTGCACCTCCGAGGTCGTCACCGCCTCGCTGTAGCGGCTGGGCACCGCGTCGCCGACGACCTGGTCGAACATCGCCTGCTTGTCGACTCGGGACTCCAGCAGCTTCACCGGCACCTTGCCCGGCCGGAAGCCCGGCATCCGGATCTGCTTGGCCATCTGCTTGAAGGCCGTGTCGAAGTCGGGCTGCAGTTCGGTGAACGGCACCTCCACGTTGATGCGCACCCGGGTGGGGCTCAACTTCTCGACGGTGCTCTTCACGCTCTTGCTCCTTGTTGTTCTGGTGTGTTCGCGGTTGCAGTCGGGGTGACAGGATTTGAACCTGCGGCCTTCCGCTCCCAAAGCGGATGCGCTACCAAGCTGCGCTACACCCCGCGACCCTTCGGCCGCCTCGAAAAACGCAGGACGACCACGCGAGATACTACGGGCTAGACGACGCGATGCTTTCAATTGGATTTGATTCGGGCGGCGCCGGTACAGTCTGCTGTTGCTGCACTTGCGGGCGTAGCTCAATGGTAGAGCCCTAGTCTTCCAAACTAGCTACGCGGGTTCGATTCCCGTCGCCCGCTCCAACGTCCTACGTGGCTGCACGCCTTTTAGCCGGTGGACCAGGTAGCAAGGCCCGGTAGCCGTACCCCGGCACCGCGGGCATTTCTTGGCTCTCGCCTGCAATGCCTCGCGATCTTGCCTGGCCTGGATGATCTGCTCGAACTCTTGGTAAACGGGGGTCCACCCTGAGCCGGTGCCGATGCGTCGCCGAGATCGAGTAGGCATTGGTGTCGAACCCGCCGGGGCGGTGTACGCGGCCTCCATCCGAACATCGATGGTCGTCTTTGTCATCACCGGTTCCCTGAAAGCCTCCTTGTTGAGAGTGATGTGTTCATCGCGGACAAGGTGTGCCAGCAGGTTGTAGGTCCCGTTCACTGCCGCACCGAGCCGAGCGTAAACACTCGCCGCAGCCTGGTATCGCTCATCAAAACCGAGGTCATTGCCGACCTCCGACTCGATCACCTGAGCATGCAGAAGCGTCCGAGTACAGCCAGCGGTCTGCGAGCTGCAGGTCGAGTCAGTGTGCCGTTCTCGGTGCTCACCGAATACGCCTGCGCAGTCTGCTTGCAGCCGCACTGTCCCTGGCAGAACGGCAAGTTCGAACGCTACAACCGCACCTTGCAGACCGAATGGTGCTACCACCGAGTCTTTGCCTCCAACGCCGAGCGCAGCCAAGCACTTGCCCCCTGGCTCGAGTTCTACAACACTCAACGCCGCCACAGCGCACTCGATGGCCTACCACCCATCAGCCGACTGTCACCAACGTGACGACCGAGTACAGCTAGCGCCCGCCCTTTATCGAGCTGCGCGAGGCTGCATCCGCGTTCTTCGCTGGACGTTGGAAACACCGGTGGTCGGGTCGTAGTTGTAGGCGGTGAGCAGTGCGGTGTCACCGTCGAAGTCTTGGACATATCCGATGTCGTCGGCGTAGGTGAGTGTCTGGCCGACTTGTTGTCCCGAGGTGGTGTCGAAGACTTGGATGTCCATGGTGGTCAGCCCGGTGGTCACATCCTGGTGCGTCGTCTGGGCTAGGACCCGGGTCCCGTCTGCGTTCCGATAGAGATACGCGCTGTCACCGGTAAAGGTGAGGAGTGTGCTGGCTCCAGTGGCGGTGTCGATGAGTTGCGAGCCGGGTCGTTTTCGGTGTGTGTGGTCGAGTGATCACGCCCGTCTGAATCAGCCCGCGGGTACCGGCGTCATTGAACACCGGCTCGGACGAGTACAGTTCCCCGGTCACGTCTCATCCTCGCCCAGTTGCTTACCGGTCTCGGTGTCGACGAGCACGTAGTGCACCGCCGGGCTGCCGGTGACTGCGTCATAGACGATGTCGCCGACGAGGTCGCGGGTGCCGTCGGCGTTCAGCCCCCAGGCTGGCATCAGGATCCGAGCGCGATGGAATCTCCGATTGGGGTGAGGCTTTGGAGATCGACGGTGACCAGAGACAGGGTCTGATTTCCCGAGGCTGGGTCGTAGCGGTCGACGATCGAACAGCGCCCGGTCGTCGCCGTCGGCCAGAGTGGGCCCCGATCCGCTTCCCGGTATGTCGACGTGATCTGTTGCACCGGAGTCGGTATGGATGATGGTTACTCTGGTGGTCGACGTGCCCTCTAAGTAATTTGCCGCTTGTGGTGACCGCGATAAGACGCGAGCTATCCGATGTGAATGGGGGTCGCTGGCGGGCTACGTCTTGGATCGTGTAGATCGACCCTGACGCCGCTGGCGAGGTCGAACTAGGGCGACCACGGGAGGTGGGCTCATCGGTCGTGTCGTCATAGAGGTACGTGGTGATGCTGGCCTTCTTGCCGTCGGGGCTGACGATCACATCGCTGAAGTTCGCGAAGTGGTCGACGGTGTAGGTGTCGGCCGACTGGCAGACCAGTGGAGGCGTCGAGGATGCCGACCCGGGCTGTGTACTGCCTGGATTGCTGTGACTCTTCGTCGGTGTGCCAGATGATCCGGGTGTCTCCCAGTGCCCACTGCGGCGTGTACAGGCCGCCCTCCAGGGCAAGGGGCTGGCCGACGGTGGAGGCGGTGCTGAAGTCCACCACCGCGAGGTTGGAATGAATGAACTCCCCGGTGTCGGGATCGTATGTGCCCGTCCCGAACGCTGCGCGGTGTCCGTCGCCGGCGAAGCTTGGTACGTCGTACCAGTCCCGGATGGTTCCGGGTATGTCGACGGTGGAGAGGCTGCCGTCGGAGGGGTCGATGATCGTGATCCGGGAGTCGGGGTCGCCGGTGGCAGCGTCGCGCCCGAAGAGACGGTGTAGGTGTAGGCGCCGTTCGGTGCTTGACGGACATAGGAGCTGAAGTTGTCCTGGACGGCTCCAGTCAGCACCAGCGTATTCCCCAGTTGCGCACCGGTTTCTGCGCTGATGATCGCGATCTGAACGCCCGCGCTGGAGTTCGTGGACTGGAACACATGCTCGTCATCGGCACTGAAGGTGGTGCCGATCGGGCCGAACAAGCTGCCGCCCGGGCCGCGCGGGAAGCTGGCGCCGGGTAAAGAGACGGGATCGGCGATGAATGCGCCGGTGCTGGTGTCGAGGATGGCCACTTCGGTGCGCGGTGTATCCGAGTCGGCGTCGTAGACGACCGATGTGATGGCCGCCTCAGTACCGGTGGAGTTGAACGTGACCGAGCTCTTGCCCTTCAGCAGGATCGCGTCGCCGATCTGTGTGCCGGTGGACGTGTCGATCAGGGTTGCCCGGGCGCCGGTGGTGTCGTAGGTGAGCTGAATGGCGCGGTCACCGGTGGAGCTGTACGCGGGGCCGCCAATTCCGCCGAACCTGCTCACGTTCTCGCCCGCCATGGTGACCGGTTGACCGATCTGCTGGCCGGTCGCGGAGTCGATGAGCGTGATGGTGGTGGTGTGTGCGCGCCGCGTCGTCGCTGATGACGGCTGCGAGCTTCCCATCGGAGACGAGCTGCAGCGTCGATGGGTTGCCGTCGTCGGCGAAGTCGACTTGGCCGATGACTCCGGTGGGCGTCACTGCGACGGTGACCGTCGAAGTCGTCTGGCCGCCGTGGCCGTCGGTGATGGTGACGGTGAATGTGTCAGTGTCTGGACCGGTTGTGGTCGCAGCGGCGGATCGCGCGGCGGTGGTCGGGGTGTAGGTGAAGGTGCCGTCGGCGGGGTTGAATGTCACCGTGCCCTTGGCAGGTCCGTCGCCGTCGTTGATGGCGTAGGACAGCTGATCGTTGTCGTCGTCGGTCACGCCGAAGGCGCCGGTGACCACGCCGTTGGACGGGCTTGTGACCGACGGCAGGGTGGTGCGCTGCGGGTCGGCGTTCAGTGGCGTGATGTCGACCTTGACGGTCACCGTCGTTGTCGCGCCACGCGGTGTTGTCACGGAGACCACGTAGCTGGCCTTGGTGGCGTTGTCACCGGCGCCGTCGGCGGCCGCGTCGTGGCGTGCCGCGTCGGTCGGCGTGAAGACGTACGTGCCGTCGTCGTTGATGGTGAAGGTGCCCTTGGCATCTGTGGCGCTGCCCGCGTAACCGAGGGCGCCGCCGCCGGGATCGGAGGCGTTGATGTGTCCGCGCACAGTTCCTGCCGGATCGTCGGGCTTCAGCTCGTCAGCGCTTGTCGGGTTCGTCGTGTCGACCGTGGGCGCCGGTCCTGCTCCGGTGGCGTTGACCGTCACGGTGACGGTGGCAAGGTTGCTGTCGGCGGCGCCGTCGCTGACTTTGTAGGTGAAGGTGTCGGTGCCCGAGAAGCCCGCGTCGGGCGTGTACTTCAGGTGTCTTGTCCGCGTTGACGGTCACGGTGCCGTTTTCCGCGTCGGCGACGAGAGTGGGTGTGAGCGCGCTGTTTTCGACGTCGGTGTCGTTGTGCAGAACGTCGATGTTGACCGGGGCGGCCTCACCGGTGCTGGCGGTGTCGTTGGTCGCGACGGGGGCGTCGTTGACGGGGGTGACGGTGATGGTGACGGTGGCCGGAGCTGCTTTGTGCAGTGCCGTCGGAGGCCTTGTAGGTGAAGGTGTCGGTGCCGTTCGAAGTCGGCGATCGGGTTTGTAGACGAAGGAGCCGTCGTCGGCCAGGTTCAGCGTGCCGCGCGATGGTCCGCTGGCAAGTACAGCTTTGAGTTGGGCGGCGGTGTTGTCGATGTCGGTGTCGCCGACAAGGACGCCGGCGGCTTTGGGCACTGTCAGCGTGCCGTCCTCGGCGACGGTGTAGGACTCGTTGTCCGCGCTCGGGGCGTCATTGATCGGGGTGACGCTCACCGTCACGGTGGCGGTGCCGGTGTGGCCGCCTCCGAAGAGTCCGAAGAACCCGTGCAGATGGAATCCGGCATTTTCATCGGTCGCGGTGTAGGTGAACGTCTCGGTGCCCGACCAGTTGGGCTTGGGGACGTATTTCAGGCGTGCCGTCGGGGTTGATGGTCACGGTGCCGTTGGTGGGCTGGGTGACGCTGGTGACCGTGAGCGGGTCATCGTCGGTGTCGTTGGCCAGCACGTCGATGTCCTTGGTGACGTCTTCGCTGACGGTAACTCTGTCGGCGGCGGCGTTGGGGGTCTCGTTGAAGAACTCGCGGCGCACCAACGCCAGCAGCGCCCACAGCAGTGGCGGGTCGGCCGGCGCGGTCGGGCCCGAACCGAGGAACGGCGACAGGAACGCCGCCACCATCGAGGTCACCACATTCACGATCGCCTCGGGGATGCTCATCGCAGCCGTCTGCGTCGAGGTCGTGGCCGCGGCCAACGTCGAGACCTCAGACGCGTTGGCAGGTGTGGAGAAGGTCCGCAGGCTCTCCGAGCCCCCGCCGGTGGCGGCGCTCAACGGCGCCACCGCCATTGGTCTCGTCAGCTTGTTGGACGACGACCGCGCCGCTCCGCCACTGGTGTCGGAATCGGCCACCGTCACCGTGATGGTCGACATCGAGGTACCCGTCGGCGCCGCCGAGGTTCGGTTGTTCTGCGGCACCGGGTTCGACGGCGTCTGGGTCGGTGCCGGATTGGTTGTCGGGGTGGGCGCCGAGCTTGTCGGGTCCGGTGTCGAGGTCAAATCGACCGCGGCGGAGTCCTGCTCGTCACCGCTGTCTGCGTCGGAGTCTGAGCCTGTGTCGGTGGACTGTCCACCGTCATTGGTCGACGTGTCGACCCCGCCTGAACTGCCCACGTTCATCCCACCGGCGTCAGCCGAAGCATCACCCCCGGCGTCAGCACCGCCGGCATTGTCCGAGCCGACCTTGTCTGAGCCACTATTGGCCGAACCACCCGAAGCCGGCGCACCATCGGAATCAGTACCCGAGGGATCTGAGCCAGAGGAATCCGACTGCCCGCCACCTGTCGAGGAACTGTCATTGGAGCTCGAACCGTCTTGGGCCCAGGCGACGCCGGTGCCCATGCCCTGCCCGGTGGCAACGACCACCCCGACACCCAAAGCGACCGCCAGCGCTCCTACGCGTCCGACGTAGCGGGCGTAGCCGGGCGCGGCGAGCGACACCGACATCAGGGATAGACCGGGCACGCCGCCACGGTCAGCGCGATGTCGACCAGTCTGGGAAGTTGCTGTGAGTCGCACCACGATGTTTGCCCTTCAAACTGTCAGATTGCCTGCCAATGCCTAGAAGTACGGTAAGCGCCGAGGGTATGCCGAGGAATCAGGGGAAACCCTACGATCGGCAAATCCCGTCCCCGGGGGTCAACGGCCTAGTCGCGAATTTGCTGAAAGCTTTTTGGTCCCGCGTGGTCGTCGACTTCGACATTTACTCCGAGGACTCCGAAAACGTCCGCGCTCTGACCAAAGGCGAAATCATGGCGCGGTGAGCGAAATCGCTGGACCGGTCAGCCGGGTCGTCATCGTCGGCGCCGGTATCGCGGGACTGGCCGCGGCGTGGCGACTGCGTACCGCCGGCATCGAGTGCGTTGTGCTCGAAGCCCGCGACCGCATAGGCGGTCGGCTCCACACCATCGACCTCGTCGGCACACCCGTCGATCTGGGCGGCTCGTGGATCCACCACCCGATCGGCAACCCGTTGACGGCGTTCTGCGATGAACACGGTGTCGCGCGCGACGCGGGCAATCCGTTGCCGTCGCTGACTGCCTACGACCGCGCCGAGCGGCGTCGCCTCGACCACGCCGAAACCGACATCTATTCGCAGGCGCAGACGGGCGATTTCTGGGACGCCGCCGAGCAAATCAACGAACGGCTCGGCCCCGAGGCGACCGCGCTCGACGCGATCGAGACGTACATGTCGGAGCACGCGTTCACCGCCGGCGTCGCGCGGCGACTGCACCAAGAGTTACTGACGGAAGTTGAAGCCGCCGCGCCAGACCAGGCCGACAACCTGCCATTGCGCTGGCTGCTGGCCGCGGAGGAGTACGACGGCGACCTGTTCGGCGACTTGCCCCGGGATGGCTACCGGTCGGTGGTTCGAGCACTGGCACCCGGGCTCGACATCCGGCTCACCACCGAGGTGACCTCGGTGGAGATCGAGGCGGACGGAGTCCGTGTGACCTGTGCCGACGGTTCCACCGAATCCGGTACCCATGCGATCGTCACCGTGCCGCTCGGGGTGCTCAAGCGCGGTGGCGTGCGGTTCGATCCGCCACTCCCCGCGCCGGTGCAGCAGGCCGTCGATGCGCTGGGGTTCGGGCGCTACGAGAAGATCGCGTTGGCATTCGAGTCACCGTTCTGGCGTGACGTCGACCTATCCCATTTCATCGTGTTCCCTTCCGCGCCAGACGAACCCGCGATGTGGGTGTTCGACATGGATGCCTTTGGAGCCGGGCCGGTGCTTTGCGCGCACCTGTTCCACACGATCACGCCATACGCGCTCGACCGGCCGCCCGCGGAGGCCGTCGAGTGGTTCAAAGATGTGATCGCGGAGGCGTCGCGGACGTCCGGTACCCGATCCTGTGGCGACCGTAGTGACCGCGTGGGCACACGATCCGTTCACCGGCGGCTCGTATTCGTGTATTCCGCGAGGCGCCGATCCGTCGATGATGGCCGTGCTCGCCGAGCCCGTCCACCCGCGACTCATATTCGCGGGCGAGCACACGAGTTCACGCTATGGCTATGCGGATGGCGCGTACTGCACCGGTCTGCGCGCTGCGGCGCAGCTCGGCGCTTAATCGAACTCCGAAGCTGCGGGCAACGCGA
>CAVYCT010000041.1:0-114177 GCA_963766945.1 uncultured Actinomycetota bacterium | reverse complement strand
GACGTCGGCGGGCTCGCCCCGGTCGAGAAGACCGCACTTCTCACGGTGTACGCACGCGCGCTTGACAGTCGTTTTCGACGATCGATTTTGTCTGACGATCTTGCCGATGTTGTCGTCGGAAAGCTCGACTACGACTTCGACGCCCTGCGAATAAGCGCCAGCGTGCGATGCCCGGTCGCGCTGCGCGCCAAGATGCTCGACGAGCGGGTGCGCCGGTTCACTTCGCAGCACCCTGACGCCGTGGTCGTCGACCTGGGCGCCGGCCTGAGCGACGGCATCGCGCGCAGCCGCCCGCCCGCGACGGTGGACTGGTACAACGTTGATCTGCCCGCCGTCATCGCTCTGCGCGACGAGGTCTTGCCACCCAGCCGGCAGGAAATATCGGTGGCCGCACGGATTGGCGACCCGGGCTGGGCGGGCGGGATTCCGGCTGGTCGGCCCACCATTCTCATGGCTGACGGCCTGACGGCCTTCCTGAGCGAGTCGGCACTCGTCGATCTGTTTCTGACGGTGACCAACCACTTCCGCACCGGTGAGCTCGTGTTCAACGATTACGGCAGCATTGGCTGGGCCAGCCGGACGGCGATGAGGTTTGTCCCGCAAGGCACCGGCAAGGCCTTCTCCAACGCGGGGTTCGCCGACGCGCGCCAGCCGGAAAAGTGGAATCCGCGGTTGACGCTGGTGGAGGAGGCCAGCCTCACCGATGCGCCCGAGGTCGAGCTCTTTCCGTGGCATCTGCGGCTGGCGGCACACCTCCCTGCGCTGGCGCGCAAGTGGCGGATTCTGCGTTACCGATTCTGAGCAGGCTGGGAAAGCGTGTGACTTGAAAATTTGCTACGGGCGTGCTGCAGGGGAAGTGTCGCAAGTAATGCTTGGTATCGAGCGTCCGTGGTGAATAGCTTTGTCGGCAAATTCCAGCAGTCAGAAATGTTCAGTGAAACAAAATGTTCAGTGAAACCATTCAGATAGTATTTTCGGGCGGAAAGCGCAGGCCGGCGGCATGGTGACGCTCGCTCATGTTCGCCGGCACGCCGAGAAAGCTTCGTCTCGGCGGCGACAGCATCACGTCCCGGCATCCCGTCTGCAAAATTGCTATCGACGACGGTAGGGTTAGTGGCCATTGGGGCGGATTGAGGTAAACCCATCGAGGTAAACGCTAGGGGACGCGAATGCGGATGGGAGGCGTAGTGGGCGACGCCTTCTGGGCGCTCGCCGCTGCGCTGCTGCTCCTTTTCCTGGCACTGGCTATGGTGCGCATGGTCAAGCGGTGGAAACGCAACATGGATGTCAGCGATGACACTCAGTACGCCGAGATGCTGGCGAACCTCTCCGAGGCTTCCGTGCGCCGCCACTTCAACCCGTACACGGACATCGATTGGGATGCGCCGGAGTTCTCCGTCACACAGAACGACCCACGCTGGGTACTGTCGGCGACCGATCCATTCGGACGGCATCCGTGGTATCAGGCGCAACCACTGGATAAGCAGGTTGCGGTCGGCATGTGGCGTCAGGCCAACATCGCGAAGGTCTCACTGCACTTAGAGAATGTTTTGATCCGCGGTCTGATGCAGTACATGTTCTGGGTGCCCAATGGGTCACCCGAATACCGCTACTGCCTGCACGAATCCGTCGAAGAGTCCAACCACACCATGATGTTTCAGGAGATGGTGAACCGGATCGGGGTGGACGTTCCGGGCCTGCCGCGATCGCTGCGCTGGTTGTCACCGTGGGTCCCGCTGTGGGCCGGGCCTGTGCCGATCGTGTTCTTCTTCGGGGTCCTGGCGGGTGAGGTGCCGGTCGACCACATGCAGAAGAACGTGTTGCGCGAGGGCAAGTCACTGCATCCGATCATGGAGAAAGTGATGGCGATCCACGTCGCCGAGGAGGCCCGACACATCTCGTTTGGTCACGAATTCCTGCGCAAGCGTGTCCCGCGTATGAGCCGGTTCAGCCGGTTCTGGCTGTCGCTGTATGTGCCGATCGTCATGCGGTTGCTGTGCCAGGCGATCGTCGTACCGCCGCGCAAATTCTTCAAGGAGTTCGACATCCCGCGGTCGGTGCGCAAGGAATTGTGTTTTGGTGCGCCCGACTCTCGCCAGGCGTTGCGTGACATGTTCGGCGACGTCCGGATGCTGTGCCACGACGTGGGGTTGATGAACCCCATCGGCGCTGTTGATGTGGCGCATCTGCAAGATCGACGGTCGCCCCTCGCGGTATCTCAACGAGCCGCACCGCACGCACCTGCCGACCGTCGGATCAGATGCGGCATCCCGAAGCCGCGCAAATCTAGTACCACCTCCCGGATTGGTGGCAAGACGCCTCGGTCGATTAGCGTGGGGCCTATGACGACGACTGAGCAGCGGCTGACCGCCGACGTCCGCAACGGCATCGATTTCAAGGTCGCCGACCTGTCGCTGGCCGAGTTCGGCCGCAAGGAGATCCGCCTTGCCGAGCACGAGATGCCCGGCCTGATGACGCTGCGCCGCGAGTACGCCGACGTGCTGCCGCTGAAGGGCGCCCGCATCTCCGGCTCGTTGCACATGACGGTGCAGACCGCGGTGCTGATCGAGACCCTCGTCTCGCTCGGTGCCGAAGTCCGGTGGGCATCGTGCAACATCTTCTCCACCCAGGACCACGCGGCTGCCGCGACGGTCGTCGGCCCACACGGAACCCCGGAGGAGCCCAAGGGTGTCTCCGTCTTCGCCTGGAAGGGCGAGACGCTGGAGGAGTACTGGTGGTGTGCCGAGCAGATGCTCACCTGGGAGGGCGAGCCCGCCAACATGATCCTCGACGACGGCGGTGACGCCACCATGCTGGTGCTGCGCGGCGCGCAGTACGAGAAGGCAGGCGTCGTGCCCCCCACCGAGGACGACGACTCCGACGAGTGGAAGGTGTTCCTGGGGCTGGTCCGGAAGCGCTTCGAGACCGACAAGACCAAGTGGACCAAGATCGCCGAGTCGGTCCAGGGCGTCACAGAGGAGACCACCACCGGCGTGCTGCGCCTGTACCAGTTCGCCGCCGCGGGTGAGCTGCGGTTCCCGGCGATCAACGTCAACGACTCGGTCACCAAGTCCAAGTTCGACAACAAGTACGGCACCCGCCATTCCCTGATCGACGGCATCAACCGCGGCACCGACGTGCTCATCGGCGGCAAGGCCGCCCTGGTCTGCGGCTACGGCGACGTCGGCAAGGGCTGCGCCGAGGCGCTCAAGGCCCAGGGCGCGCGCGTCGCGGTCACCGAGATCGACCCGATCAACGCACTGCAGGCGCTGATGGACGGCTTCGAGGTCAAGACGGTCGAGGAGGCCGTCGGCTGGGCCGACATCATCATCACCGCCACCGGCAACCAGGGCATCATCACCCTCGAGCACATGAAGTCGATGAAGCACCAGGCGATCCTCGGCAACATCGGCCACTTCGACGACGAGATCGAGATGGCCCGACTCGAGCGTGACCCGAAGATCCGCCGGATCAACATCAAGCCCCAGGTCGACGAGTTCGTCTTCGAAGACGGCCACTCGATCATCGTGCTGTCCGAGGGCCGGCTGCTGAACCTCGGCAATGCGACCGGCCACCCGTCGTTCGTGATGAGCAACAGCTTCTCCAACCAGGTGATCGCACAGATCGAGCTGTGGACCAAGAACGACGAGTACGACAACGAGGTCTACCGGCTGGCCAAGCACCTCGACGAGAAGGTCGCCGAGATCCACGTCGAGGCGCTCGGCGGCACGCTGACCAAGCTCACCAAGGAGCAGGCCGAGTACATCAACGTCGACGTCGACGGTCCGTACAAGCCGGAGCACTACCGCTACTGAGGCGCGGCTCGCGATCCTTTGCGAGCCCGACTACCTTGTTGCGGCTCAACAGCGATACGCCGTTGTCACCGACGCTTCCAGTGCGGAGTCAGGGTGCGCCGGACAGGCTTCGGGTAGCTACACGCCGGGTACCGCTCCGCACCGGTTCTTGAGGTCCATCAGCGGCTGCCGGATGCCTGCCATCTCGGCGCTCTCCTGAGGGTGGTTCGCCATGTAGCCCTTCACCTGTGCGGCGACCTGTTCTCGTGACAGGGCGCCCAGGCCGCTCATGAAGGTGTTCAGGTCGGGATGGGTGAACAGGTAGGCCGACGTCGAGGCCTCGACGCCTGCCTGCACTCCCTGAAGATCGGCGGTGCTGCAGTTCGGCGGGTTTGCGGCCGGATCCTCGTTGGCCTGTGCGAGCGGACTCGCGCCCAGAAGCGCCGCACCGATCGCGGCGCCGGTCAATACGGTGGTCGCGACACGTCGCGAAACAAAAACGGTCATGGCCCACAGTTTGCGGGCTCGAAGCTCGACCGTGCCCCGCGCACAAGGGACCCGGCAGGAAAGCCGGAGGATCCTCACAGGCGGCCCGCGATCGCGCGGTTCACACCGGATAGGCTGCGCGGGTGCTCATCGCGATCGAGGGTGTCGACGGCGCGGGCAAGCGAACACTGACGACCGGTCTGCGCGCCGCGTTCGAGACCGCCGGCAAATCCGTTGTGACCCTGGCCTTTCCGCGCTACGGACAGTCGGTATCCGCCGACCTCGCCGCCGAGGCGCTGCGCGGCGCGCATGGCGACCTGGCCGAGTCCGTCTACGCGATGGCCGTGTTGTTCGCCCTCGACCGTGCGGCCGCCCGCGACGAGATCGACCATCTCACCGCCACCTACGACGTCGTCATTCTCGACCGCTACGTCGCCTCCAACGCCGCCTACAGCGCCGCCCGGCTGCACCAGGGGCCCGACGGCGAGGTGGTCGACTGGGTGCGCAGCCTCGAGTACGACCGGCTGTGCCTTCCGGCAGCCGGACGCCCAGGTGTTGCTCGCGGTGCCCACCGAGCTTGCCGCCGAGCGCGCCGAGCGCCGCGCCGCGCAGGAAGCCGACCGCGCCAAGGACGCCTACGAACGTGACGACGGGCTGCAGCGCCGCACCGGCGAGGTGTACGCCGCGTTGGCCGACCGCCCAATGGTGCGGGCGGTGGCTGGTCGCCGGTCCCGACGTCGACGCCGCCGCGCTGGCCGCCGAGCTGGGTCAATAGCCGACTCGCGGGCGCGCTATCAGCGTTTTATCGCGATTTGGTGACACCATGGACTCCATGAGGCAAAGGATTCTGGTTGTCGATGACGACCCTTCGCTCGCCGAGATGCTCACCATCGTGCTGCGCGGAGAAGGTTTCGACACCGCGGTCATCGGTGACGGCACGCAGGCGCTCACCGCGGTCCGCGAGCTGCGGCCCGACCTGGTGCTGCTCGATCTCATGCTGCCCGGCATGAACGGCATCGATGTGTGCCGCGTGCTGCGCGCGGACTCGGGCGTGCCGATCGTGATGCTGACGGCCAAGACCGACACCGTCGACGTGGTGCTCGGGCTGGAGTCGGGCGCCGACGACTACGTGATGAAGCCGTTCAAGCCCAAGGAGCTCGTCGCCCGCGTGCGCGCCCGGCTGCGCCGCAACGAGGACGAGCCCGCGGAGATGCTGTCGATCGCCGATGTCGAGATCGACGTACCGGCCCACAAGGTGACCCGGCTTGGCGAGCAGATTTCCCTGACACCGCTGGAGTTCGACCTGTTGGTGGCGTTGGCGCGCAAACCGCGGCAGGTGTTTACTCGTGATGTGCTGCTCGAACAGGTGTGGGGCTACCGGCACCCCGCCGACACCCGTTTGGTGAACGTGCATGTCCAACGTTTGCGGGCCAAGGTTGAGAAGGATCCGGAGAACCCGCAGGTGGTCTTGACCGTTCGAGGAGTGGGATACAAGGCCGGACCTCCGTGAGATGTGACCGCTCGGCGGTCGTCGTGACCTTGACCGTTCGGCGGTCGCCGTGATCTGGAGCTCGAGGAGACGCATTCATCGGCGTTCGGCACCACTGTTACGCGGATTGGGTGCGTTGGGTCGAGCGATGGGTCTTGCCTGGCGGCGCTCGCTGCAGCTGCGCGTCGTCACCTTGACGCTCGGTCTGTCGCTGGCCGTCATCCTGGCGCTCGGGTTCGTGCTGACCAGCCAGATCACCGACCGCATCCTCGAGGTGAAGGTGCGGGCGGCCACCGAGGAGATCGACCGGGCCCGCAGCACCGTCAGCGGCATCGTCGGCGGCGAGGAGACCCGCTCACTGGACAGCAGCCTGCAACTGGCCCGCAACACCCTGATCGACCGCACCGCGGACGCGGGTCCCGGGCTGGCAGGCACGTTCGACGCGGTGCTGGTGGTGCCGGGCGACGGACCCCGTGCGGCGACGGCGGCGGGCCCGGTTCAGCAGGTGCCCAACGCCCTGCGCGAGTTCGTCAAGGCCGGCCAGGTCAGCTATCAGTACGCGACGGTGCGCACCGAAGGCTTCTCGGGCCCGGCGCTGATCATCGGCAGCCCGACCTCATCTTCACGTCACGGTGACCAATCTCGAGCTGTATCTGATCTTTCCGCTCAACAACGAGGAGTCCACCATCGCGCTGGTGCGCGGCACGATGGCCACCGGCGCCGTCGTTCTGCTGGGGCTGCTGGCCGCGATCGCGTTGGTCGTGTCCCGCCAGATCGTGCTGCCCGTGCGCTCGGCCTCGCGGATCGCCGAGCGGTTCGCCGAAGGCCACCTGACCGAGCGGATGCCGGTGCGCGGCGAGGACGACATGGCCCGGCTCGCCGTGTCGTTCAACGACATGGCCGAGAGCCTGTCGCGGCAGATCACCCAGCTCGAGGAGTTCGGCAACCTGCAGCGCCGGTTCACCTCCGACGTCAGCCATGAGCTGCGCACCCCGCTGACGACGGTGCGCATGGCCGCCGACCTGATCTACGACCACAGCGACGACCTCGACCCCGCGCTTCGCCGGTCGACGGAGTTGATGGTCAGCGAGCTCGACCGGTTCGAGTCGCTGCTCAACGACCTGCTCGAGATCTCGCGACACGACGCCGGTGTCGCCGAACTGTCGGTCGAGTCGGTGGATCTGCGCTCGACGGTGCAGAGCGCGCTGGACAACGTCGGCCACCTGGCGGCCGACGCCGACATCGAGCTGATCGTCGACATGCCCGCCGAAGCGGTCATCGCCGAGGTCGATCCGCGCCGGGTGGAACGCATCCTGCGCAACCTGATCGCCAACGCCATCGACCACGCCGAGCACAAACCGGTGCGGATCCGGATGGCCGCCGACGAGGACACCGTCGCGGTCACCGTCCGCGACTACGGCGTCGGGCTGCGGCCCGGCGAGGAGAAGCTGGTGTTCAGCCGGTTCTGGCGGTCCGATCCGTCACGGGTGCGGCGCTCCGGCGGCACCGGACTGGGGCTGGCGATCAGCATCGAGGACGCCCGGCTGCACCAGGGCAGGCTCGAGGCCTGGGGCGAACCCGGCAAGGGTGCGTGCTTCCGGCTCACCCTGCCGCTGGTGCGTGGTCACAAGGTGACGACCAGCCCGCTGCCGATGAAACCCGCATGGGCCAGAACGCCGTCCGCGGCGCAACGCACGCGAGCGCGAACCGGCCGGGGAGACCGTGTGAAGCGCCTGCTGGCAGCTGGCGTGGCTGCTGCTGTTTGCCCTCGCCGGATGTGCCGGGGTGCCCGAGTTCGTCGGCGCCGCAGGCGATCGGCACCGTGGAACGGCCTGCGCCGCCGAGCCTGCCCAAGCCGACGCCGGGCATGGATCCCGACATATTGCTGCGCGAATTCCTCAAGGCCACCGCCGATCCCGCGAACCGGCATCTGGCCGCCCGGCAGTTCCTCACCGAATCGGCATCCAGCGCGCTGGGACGACGCGGGTAGCGCGCTGCTGATCGACAACGTGGTGTTCGTCGAGACCCGCGGGCCCGACCGGGTGTCGGTGAACATGCGCGCCGACATCCTGGGGTCGCTTTCGGACATGGGAGTGTTCGAGACCGGGGAGGGCGCGCTGCCCGACCCGGGCCCGATCGAATTGGTGAAGACGTCCGGCGGCTGGCGCATCGACAAGCTGCCCAACGGGGTTTTCCTTGACTGGCAACAGTTTCAATCGACCTACAAGCGCAACACGCTGTACTTCGCCGACCCGACCGGCAACACCGTGGTGCCCGATCCGCGCTATGTCGCGGTGTCCGACCCCGACCAGTTGGCCACCGAACTGGTCAGCAAGCTGATCGCCGGACCTCGGCCGGAGATGGCCAACTCCGTGCGCAACCTGCTCGGGCCGCCGCTGAGGCTGCGGGGGCCGGTGACCCGCGCCGACGGCGGCAAGATGGGCATCGGCCGTGGCTACGGCGGCGCCCGCATCGACCTGGAGAACCTGTCGACGACGGACCCGCACAGCAGACAACTGCTTGCCGCACAGCTCATTTGGACGCTGTCCCGGGCTGGGGTCAATGGGCCGTATGTGATCAACGCCGACGGCGCCGCCTTGGACGACCGGTTCGCCGACGGCTGGGAGACCTCCGACGTGGCGGCCACCGATCCGGGGGCGGCTTCCGGAGCCGCGGCGGGCCTGCACGGGCTGGTTGGTGGATCGATGGTGTCGCTGGACGGTCAGCGCGCGCCGCGCGTGCCGGGCTCGTTCGGGCAGATGCCCAATCAGACCGCCGCGGCGCTGTCGCGCACCGGACAGGAGGTGGCGTCGATCGTGACGCTGCGGCCCGGCGCGCCGGACATGGCGTCGTCGTTGTGGGTCGGCACCGCTCGGCAGCAACGCGTCCCAGGCTCTGGACGGCCGCAATCTATCGCGGCCCAGCTGGTCGCTCGACGACGCGATATGGGTTGTGGTCGACGGCAACAACGTGGTGCGCGTCATCCAGGACGCGTCGGGTCAGCCGGCTCGCATACCCGTGGACTCCACGCAGGTGTCGACGAAATTCCCCGGCGTGATCGCCGAGCTGCAGCTGTCGCGCGACGGGACCCGCGCCGCGATGGTCATCGACGGCCAGGTGATCCTGACCGGCGTGGAACAGACACCCGGCGGCGGATACGCACTGACCTATCCGCGACGGCTGGGCTTCGGGCTCCGCAACACCGTGGTCTCCCTGTCGTGGCGCACGGGCGACGACATCGTCGTCAGCCGGACCGATCCGCAGCACCCGGTCTCCTACGTCAACCTCGACGGCGTCAACTCCGACGGGCCGAACCGCAACCTGCTGATGCCGGTCACCACCGTGGCCGCGAACCCGTCGACGGTCTACGTCGCCGACGGTCGAGGCGTGCTGCAGCTGTCCGGCGCGGCAGCCGAAGACGACCCGGCGTGGGCCGAGGTGCGTCCGCTGATGGCGGCCGGTGCGATCCCGGTATTGCCTGGTTGAGAGCACATAGGCTGGTGGGTAGGTCATCCCGTTCGCCGCAGGGTGGCTGGCGGGTGGTTCGCCGTATCGGGCGGTGTGTGCGGCGGCGAATCTGCCGAGGTTGTTGAAGCCCCATTGGTAGGCGACGGATGCGACCGTGGTGAGTCGATGAGTCGGACTGCTGCAGTGTCAGGTGTGCTCGCCGCAGCCGTACCTCGCGCAGGTAGGTCATCGGTGAGGTGTCGAGGTGTCGGCGGAAGCCGTCCTGGAGGCTGCGGACACTGACGTGGCAGCGGGTGGCCAGCGTCGTGGCCGTCAACGGCAGGTGTGCTTCGGCCTCGATGATGTCGAGCGCGGCGCGGACGGTGTGTGGGGCAACGGTTTTCGGCTCGGCGGCGACAGCGTCGCGGTGTGGGTGGTCGGTGACGAGCAAGAGGCCGCGGACGAGGCTGTCGACGTACGGAGAGCTGACGAGCGGGCGGGTCAGCATGCTGCCGGGTTCAAACGACTGCTCGGCAAGGGTGACCAGCATGTTGATCCAGGCTGGCGGCCGCAGCTCGTTGCGGACATGATGGGCTGGAAGTCGATCTCGGCGCTCACCTGCCGTCCGAGCAGCTCGCTGAGCGCGTTGTCGACCGCGTCGCGGTCGATCTTTACAGCCACCATTCGGCTATCGGCGGCCCATCGTGCCGACGCATGGCCCTGGGGTGGGTGGATGACGATGCTGCCTGCACATGCGGTGATCGACGATCTGCGGTGGAAGGACTGCGACGCGACCGGATCGCAGCATGTTCAGGCGATAGCGCGCTGCACTGCTCGCCGACGTCCAGCGACACCTCGGAGCCGACCGCCAGTTCGGCGATCGCGAGCGCGCCGATGCCGCCCCCTCGCTGGGTAAGCGCTAGCGAGTCCGGGTCACTGAGCAGTCTGATGTGCGGCTCATCGCAACACAGAGCCGCGAGCCCATTCAGTGTCGACGCCGCTGTCCACGGCTGCATGCCTCTGCCTTTCGATTTTGCACAGCTTTCGGATGTGACAACGCCGGGCGCCGTCGCTGAGGTCGCATGGTTGGCGAACTCGCACCGAATTCACAGCGGAATCGCAGCCCAGCGCTGGTACACGCGGTATTCGGCCGTGGCCGCGCGCACTGCGGCTAGTCCACGCACATTTGCCGTCATAGCGTCGGCGGCACCATGAGATTCAGCATCACGACGTTCGTCACCGACGAGACCATGGCCCCAGGTCCTCTCGCCGCGGCGGTGGAGGAGCGCGGTTTTCACGCGCTGATGGTCGCCGAGCACTCACACATGCCGGTCGTCCACGAGCCGCCGTACCCCGGCGCCCCCGAACCCGGCAGGGAGTTCTTCCGAACTCTGGATCCCTTCGTGGCGCTCGCCTCCGCGGCGGCGGCCACGCGAACCCTGACGCTGACCACGGCGGTCATCTTGCTCCCTCAGCGCGACGTGATCTACACGGCGAAAGAGGTGGCCACCCTGGACCTGGTATCCAACGGTCGAGTCGTGGTGGGGGTAGGCATCGGCTGGAGTCGTAACGAGATGCGGCATCACGGCCTTGACCCGGCGACGCGTGGCGCCAAGGTCGACGAACAGATCCGGGCCCTCAAGGAGATCTGGACCAAGGACGAAGCGGAATTTCACGGTGACTTCGTTGACTTTGCACCGATCTTCTCGTGGCCCAAGCCGGTTCAGCGGCCGCACCCGCCGATTCATATCGGCGGAGCCAGCAAAGCCGCGCTGCGGCGGGTCTGCGCCCTGGGTGACGGCTGGCTCCCATACGCCGTGCAGGTGACGGCCGACGATATCGTTTGCGCGCGAAAGTGGTTGGCCGCCAACGGGCGCTCCGATGTCACGATCACCATCGGCGGCGCCGGGAGGGACAACCGAGAACTGGCCGGCTACCTGGCGGCAGGCGTCGACGAAGTGGCCTTCCTTCTTCCGTCGCTGCCGGAATCGGCCGCACTTGGTGACCTGGACGAGCTCGCCGCACTGGCCGCGGACCTCGGTTCCTGACACGGGATGACCGGCCGGTGAACCTCTTTCCGGCATGGCCCGTTGTGCTGACAAAACAACGCCAGAGGCGTTTGCTATCAGCCAGGAGTGATGTCGATGAAGGTTCGCGGTCCGCTGATCACCTTGGCCGCTGTCGCGGCACTGGGTGCAGGCATCTTGTTTGTGAACATTTCCCAGGAGCCCGAGCCGGGTAAGCCCGTCGCCGATCCGACCACCTCCGCACCCGCCGGCCCCGCTCCGCGGCCGCCCGCGCCGACGCCGCCACCGGCCCCGGCATTTCCGGCGAAGGCGGACTACGTCGGCAAGGTTCCCACCGCCGCAGGCGCCATCACCTTGGACATCACGGTCGAAGGCGACAAGGCCATCGCGTACGCCTGTGACGGCAACACCGTCGAATCGTGGCTGCGGGGACCTGCGGTCAACGGCACGGTGAGCCTGGCGAACAAGGACAGGACAAGCCGGCTCGAAGGCCACCTCGAGGGCGCCGCGATCGTGGGGACCCTGTGGATCGGCGAGAAGAAGTGGGACTTCACCGCGCCCGTGGCGCAGCCACCCGCCGGGTTGTACGTGTACGAGGAAAGCGGCGTGCGCGGCAGTTGGATCGTTGACTCCACTGGGTCGGTGACCGGTGTGTTGAGGCTGTCCGATGGATCGACGGTGCCCGCACCGGGGTTGGAGACCGACGCGACGTCCGTGGTTGACGGGCGTACCGTCACCGCGACCAGGGTCCAGGGCGGCAGCGATGTCTGAGCCCGTCGCAACCGAACGGATGGGCGTATCCGGCGGTGGCGCGGCGGTGCTGGTCGCCGTCGGGTGCGGCGCGCTGGCCGCCGTCGCGCTCGGCGTATTCGGCAAAATGCATGAACCCCAGTTCTTTTCGATCAGTGTCGCGGGGTTCTCGAGCGGGACGGCAGTCAAGTCATTTCTGGCGACGGTGGCCGTGACGCTCGCCTTGTTCCAATTGGTGTCGGCGTTCGTGATGTACCGCCTGATTCCGGGCGGCAAGGCGCCCGGGTGGATCGGCACGGCGCATGTCTGGGCCGGACGCCTGGCCGTGCTGGCGAGCGTGCCCGTCGCGGTGCACTGCCTGTACGCGCTGGGATTCCAGTCGAGCGACAACAGAGTGCTTTTCCATTCGCTCTTCGGCTGCTTCTTCTACGGCGCGTTCGTCAGTAAGATGATCCTCTTGACGCGCAAAGGCCTTCGGGGATGGGTGATTCCGATTGCGGGAGGACTCGTCTTCTTTGGATTGGTGTATGTCTGGTTGACCTCAGCCCTTTGGTTCTTCCAGACGAACGGAATCACTCTGTAGATAAATGACAGCCAGCGAAAGGTTTTCAGTGCACATTCTTCTGGGAAACATTGCAGACATCCGCATTCCGCGGCAGAAGGCCCTCATCGGCGCCGGACTCGGACTGGCCGCCGCGGTGCTCGCCGCGTGCTCGACGTACGGCAAGAAGCCCGAGGCGTCCAGCGCGCCCGCGATGACGGGGGAGGCACCGACGAACAGTGGAACAGCGGCGCCCGCACCCGCGGAGGCGATCGCCAAGACCGCGGATGTGCCGGTCGGCTCGGGTGTGATCGTGGGCGAGGTCGTGCTCACTCAACCTTCGGCTGGCGATTTCAAGGGGTTCTCGGCGATCTGCACGCACAAAGGGTGCATGGTCGACAAGGTGGCCGAGGGAACCATCGACTGCCCTTGCCACGGCAGCAAGTTCAATCTCGACGGCTCGGTAGCCAACGGGCCCGCGACGAAACCGCTGGAACCGGCGGCCGTGACGGTTCAGGGTGATTCGATCGTGCTGGCCTAGGCGGTTTGTGCGGGCCGGACGTTTGGATTGTTGCGGAACACGTTGTCCGGGTCGTACTTGTCCTTGATCGCCGCCAGCCGTTCGTACTTGCCGCGATAGGCGTCCTTCACGCGGTTGTCGTCGTCGGAGGCCATGAAGTTCACATACACCCCGCCGCTCTGCCACTCGGATGTGGCCTCAAATGTTTCCCGTGCCCATGCGACGTGGGGTCGTGCATCCTCATCGCGGGACCAGCGGCTGAGCACATTGATGAAGTGATCGGCGTCCCTGTCGGGGAAGGCGGAATCGGCGCCCCGCACTCGATCCTGCGCGCCGTGCTGATATCCGATCTCGATCACCGACAGCGCCGAGGGCAGCCGGTATGCCGCTCCGATCAGCGCCTCGATGCAATCGGCGGTCAGGCTGCCGAGGTAGCCGCCCTTCGTGTAGTTGCACATGCCGGGTCCGAGCAGTTCGTCGTTGATCGACTGCAATTCGAGGAATGACATTGCGCGGACGCCCGAGGACACGCTCTGCACCCTGCCCCATAGTTCGGCGTTGATGCCCGGCGCGTCGGCGGCATCGCCGGTCCACACGCTCACCATCATCAGCACCGATTCGCCGATCAGATCCTCCGGCACACCCGGCTCGGCGATTGCTCGACGCAGATACGACACGACCTTGAGATCGTCGGGCGCGTCGCTCATCACCCGATCGTGATGGGCGAGCACCTCCGCAGCCTGGTCCAGCCGGTAGAGCGCGATGCCCACCTGGACGGTCGGTCCGACGGGGTGAGCGGCGAACTCGAATTCGGTGACCACGCCGAAGTTGGCGCCGGCGCCGCGTAGGCCCCAGTAGAGGTCGGGGTTTTCGCTCGCACCGGCATGCACGACACTCCCGTCGGCGAGTACGACGCGCGCCGAGACCAGGTTGTCACAGGTGAGTCCGTATTTGCGGGTGAGCCAACCCATCCCACCCCCGAGGGCGAGTCCGCCCACACCGGTTTGCGACATCACGCCCGCCGGCGTCGCGAGACCGTAGACCTGGGTCGCGCGATCGATGTCCGAGAGCAGGCAACCACCGCCGACGCGCACACGTCCGGCCTGGGGGTCGACGGTCACGCCTCGCATCCGGCCCAGGTCGACGACGACGCCGTCGTCGATCGAGGAATGGCCCGCGACGCTGTGCCCGCCGCCCCTGACGGTCAACGGGATGGCGTGCTCGCGGGCAAAGTCGATCGCCATGATCACATCGGCATCCGTCGCGCAGCGAACCACGATCGCTGGGTGGCGGTCGATCGAGTAGTTCCACACCCGGCGCGCATGCCCGTAATCGGGGTGCTGCGGGTGGACCACGTCGCCGGCCAGGCGCGCGTTCAATGCGGAGATGCTGCGTTCCGGAATGCGCTGAGCAGGACTCTGTTCGGGATCGCTGACGGGCATGACACCGAAACTACGAATACGCGGCCTGCGGCGACTAGCCTCGTCGCGCAACGCTGCGGCCAGATCCCGCATGGTATGCGCAACAGCCTGTGAACGTGCTGCGAATTTCCGCTCGACTCGCGCAGAACGGAATCGCCTGCCTTGCCGACGGTGTTTTCGAAGTAAGCGGCGTGCACAAAGCGCCATGGGAGGGATCGAGTTGACGGGCTCTGAATCGACTGCGGACAACGGCGACAATGGCTTTGCCGACGTCTTGTACATGCGCGACTGGGCGCGCGCGGAGAAGTTCGACGACTTCGCCCTCGTATGCTGCGGTCAGCCCCATCTCACCTTGCTGGGTGATCCACATGACTTCTCGCTGACGCAACGCGTGGGTCGCATGGGCCCGGTCACGATCTCCGACATCCGCGTCGGATCCGACCTGGCCATGGATGCCGGCGAGGTGTGCGGCAGCTATCGCGTGCTCGTGGTGCAGTCCGGTCGCACGTCGGCCATGCACAGGGGCCGTTATGTCGTCGGTGGTCCCGGCACTGCGGCGGTATACGCGCCGGAAGGTCTCGCGTGGGGACGATGGGACGCGGGCAGCAAGTTGGTCTGCCTCAAGATCAACCGACGCGCTGTCGACGCCGCTCTCAGCGATGCGGTCGGTCGGCAGGTCACGGCCCACCCCGACTTCGCGCCCGTCCTGCCGATGGCGGCGGCGCCGACCCGCAGCTGGATCAACATGCTGTTGTTCTTCAAGGATCAGTTTTTCCGGCCGGACGGTCTGCTGAATCAGCCGCTTGTCGGCTTGCCCTTCGTCGACAGCCTGGTGCGCGGCTTTCTGGTCGCCGCCGAGCATCCATTCCGCGACGACGTTGCGGAACACGAACCACAACCCGTCGCACCGCGTGCGGTTCGTACCGCAGTCGAAATCATTGAAGCGGAGGCGCATCTGCCATTGACGTTGTCGTCGATCGCGGCGCGATGCCACGTCAGTGCCCGCTCGCTACAGCAAGGCTTCCGGCGTCATCTGCAAACGACGCCCATGGCGTATCTGCGTGAAGTCCGGCTGCGCCGCGCACACCAGTGTCTTCTCGAATCCGATCCGTCGATAGACAGCGTTGCCTCGATCGCCTACCAATGGGGTTTCTCCAACCTAGGCCGGTTCGCTGCCGCGCATACGGCCCGTTACCACGAACTGCCTGCAGCGACCCTGCGCCGCAGTGCTTTTCTGGGCGGCGGCCATCGATGGCGCAATGCGGCGGCGGGATGATCCTCACGCGTACTTGGTGATGTCCCTCATCAGCGCAACCACGACGGACGCCGACGCTATCCGCCGCTGTCGCGAGTCGACCAGTTCGGCATCGGCAACCGCCGAAGCGCTCGACACACTCAGCAAGTGGGCCGTGGCGACGAACAAGCTTCCCGCCCCGCGGCGCAGGTAGTTCACAGTCATCGACAGTGTCGGGCATCCGTGGCTCGTCACGAACGTGCCGCAGTGCGTCGCTGCCTGGTCGAGCATTTCAGCGATACATCCGCCGCTGAGGCTGAAGAAGCTGAACGACTCCGGTCCCGGTTCATAGCAGACCTGCAACGTCTGATCGGCGCGGGATCCGCCCACAAAACGGGTGTTCAGCGCCGAAAGATTCGGCGGCAGTGCAGAGTTCGCTCGAGTGATCCATTCGGTATCAGAGAGCCCGGCTCCGAGTTCACCGAACAGACTCACGTAGGCATCCCGTGTCGGTGCGTCATGCGGCTCGCGTGCCATCGTCGTCATGCTCCAACGGTATGGCGGCTATGGTGGGCCGGCTAGCCGTGGTGCGCGACGCTGCGGCCAGATCGCGCGCAGTTGCCGGCCTTCGCCGCGCCACACCGGAAGTCGATCCGCGCAAACTGTCCAGTGCGCTGCGCACGAAGGCTAGTCGGCGTCTGGGCCATCTCCTTAGCCGTTGATGCAATGAGTGCTGCTGAAACCGCTCTCGCGTCGACGCCCTTCCCGGTGGGCGGCGGTCAAGCGCGTCCGGGTGTCATCCGAGGAGGCGCGGCCCGTTCCGAAAGCCTTGCGTTCGGGTACTGGCGGTGAGACGTCTGCGGCGACGTCGACTGCGGCCTTCCATCGTTGTGTGCAGCGTGCATTCATCGCGTCCGGGCTCTTCGGAAACACGGATGCGGACGTCGTATCCGCCTTGATCGAACACCTGCAGCCAGTTCTGTTCCCCGCGGGGCATGTCGTGTTCGCCCAAGGCGACGCCGGCAGCGCTCTGTTCATGGTCGCGTCGGGAAAGGTCAAGGTGGCCTACCGGTACGGCGACGGCAGGGAAGTGGTGCTCAATATCGTAGGCGCCTCGGAGGTATTCGGGGAAGTCACTTTATTCGACTACGGCACACGCGAATTCACCGCAACGACCGTGACCGAGGTGTGCGCGGTGGCGATCGAGCGTGACCAGCTTCTGGCGTGGATGACCGAGTATCCGGAGATCACCCACCAGGTCATGCGTCTGTTGGCACGGCGTGCGGATGTGATGACCAACTGCATGGTCGATTTCGTGTTCGCCGATCCCCCGTATCGCGTCGCCAGGCGATTGTTGTTGTTGAGCAAGCGGTTCGGCAGACGAGATGGCGACGTGGTGCGGGTGCGGCATGATCTGACCCTGGAGGAGATCTCGCGCTTTGCCGGTGTGGCGCCGAAGATCGTCGAGGCGACACTGCGTGACTTCAGCGATCGCGGGTGGATTCGCCTCAAGGGCGACACGATCGAGATCGTCGACGGGCAGCGGTTGGCCGCTCTTCCGCCGCGGGAGCCGCAGGGCGGCACTCATGGCTGACCGCTTCGCGTTGGCTGACCTGAATGTTCGAATCGTCGGGGCGCCCATGACGGGTGGCCCGTCGACACCGGCGCTGGCAGCCGCTGTGGCCAACGCCGGCGGTCTGGGGTTCCTGGCCGGCGGCATGTTGCCCGCCGACAAGTTGGCCGAGGCGATCATCGCGGCGCGAAAGCTGACGTCGGGCGCGATCGGTGTGAATCTGTTTGTGCCTCAACCACGACTCGGTACCGCAGCACAGCTCATCCTGTTCGCGGCGGCGCTGTCGGATGAGGCCAAGGGTTATGGCGTCGGCCTCGGGGATCCACGGCATGATGACGATGACTTCGCCACGAAGCTCGATGTGGTGTGCGATCTTCGGCCGGAGGCGGTGTCCTTCACGTTCGGCCCGCCGACGGAGGGGCAGTGCAGGCGGGTGAGCCGGGCAGGCATCCTGAGCATGGCCACGGTGACGACGGTCCATGAGGCGTCGATCGCGCTGTGCCGAGGCGTGGACACCGTCGTGGCCCAGGGCCCGGACGCCGGCGGGCATCGGGCGACGTTCGACGCGCTCGCCCCGCCCGCCGACGATCGGCTGGATGACCTGGTGGCGATTCTGGTGGGCCGTGATGAATGTCCGGTGGTGGCGGCGGGCGGTCTCGCGACCGTCGCCGATGTGCGTCGTGTGCGGAACATCGGTGCGACGGCGGCACAGATCGGCACGGCGCTGTTGCTCGCCGACGAGGCCGGAACCAATCCAGTGCATCGCGCAGCGCTGTGCGACCCGCAATTCACCCAGACCGTCGTCACGCGTGCGTTCACCGGACGGTATGCACGCGCCCTGCGAAACCGGTTCATCGACGACCACGAACAGGACGCGATATTCGGCTTCCCGGAGGTCGCAAGGATGACGGCCCCGGTGCAGGCTGCCGCGGTGGGAATCGGCGATCCGCATGGCACCAGCTTGTGGGCGGGTGCGAGGTTCCGGCACGCCAAAACGGGCTCAGCGGTCGATATCGTCCGCGACCTTGCGGCCTGACGATCCACGACAGGAAGACAGTTCACGATGGACGACAGCGCCGACAAGGTGGCGATCATCACCGGTGCCTCGCGAGGAATCGGTGCGGGTCTCGTGGACGCGTACCGCAAGCGCGGATATCTGGGTGCTCGCCAATTCGCGGTCGATCGCCGATTCGGAGCATCCCGAAATACTCACCGTGGCAGGCGATATCGCTGATCCCGAGACCGCGGAACACCTCGTCGACGCTGCGGTGTCACGATTCGGCCGTGTCGACACCCTGGTGAACAATGCCGGCGTATTCCTCGCCAAGCCGTTCACTCAGTACACGCCCCAGGACTACGCACTTGTCGCGTCGGTGAACGGGCTCGGCTTCTTTCACCTCACCCAGCGCGTCATCGCCCAGATGCTCACGCAAGGCGGCGGGCATATCGTCATGGTGACCACCGCCCTGGCCGAACAGGGCCAGTCTGCCGTCCCGTCGGCACTGACCGCACTCACCAAGGGCGGCCTCGTCGCGGCTACCAAATCGCTGGCCGTCGAATTCGCCGCCCAAGGCATTCGGGTCAACGCGATATCCCCGGGCGTGATCGACACCCCGATGCACGCCGGCGTCGACGCCACCCGCACCTATGCGGGCATGCATCCGCAAAACCGCATCGGCGTTATCGCCGACATCGTCCATGGCGTGCTCTATCTCGAGGATGCTGCCTTCGTCACGGGCGAAATTCTGCACGTCGATGGTGGACAGAGCGCCGGGCGCTGACCGCAAACAACAACTGAGGCAATGACTTATGTCGATTGATTCTCGTCGCGACCCGGAACATGGTCAGCGGGTGCGTGCGAACCAGGAACGATTGGCCGCGGACCTGGGGGGTCCCCACGACTTCATCGTCTGCGGCGCCGGATCGTCGGGATCGGTCGTAGCGCGTCGGCTGGCCGAGGACGGTAGCGCCAGAGTCTTGTTGTTGGAGGCAGGCGGCAGTGATGACATCCCGAATGTCTCCGATCCCGCACTCTGGCACACCAATCTGGGAAGCGAAAGGGACTGGGCGTTTCAGGCCGAACCGAACGCGAACATCAACGGCAGGTCGTTGGCGTGCTCCATGGGCAAGGTTCTCGGTGGCGGGTCGAGCATCAACCTGATGACGTGGGCACGCGGTCACAAGACGGATTGGGACTACTTCGCCGCCGAGTCGGGCCACGACGCTTGGGGTTACGCGCATGTCCGTGACATCTACCGCCGCATCGAAGATTGGCACGGAGGTGGCGATCCCCGAGAGCGCGGTAGCGGTGGACCGGTCTTCATCGCACCCAGCGACAGTGCTCACCCGCTCGGTCGTGCCGCCGTTGATGCCGCCGCGATGCTGGGGGTCCCGCGATTCGAGCATCCCAACGGGGAAATGATGGAGGGAACGGGCGGAGCGGCCATTGCCGACATCTGTGTTCGTGACGGCAGGCGTCAGTCGATGTTTCGCTCCTACACCTACCCGATCATGGACCGTCCCAACCTGACGGTCTTGCCAAATGCGTTTGTGCGCCGGGTGATCGTCACCGGATAACCGGGCCACCGGAGTCGAGGTCCTGTTCCGGGGCGAAGTCCGACGGTTCGCCGCCGACACCGAGGTGGTGCTCGCCATGGGTGCGATCAACACCCCCAAGGTTCTGATGCTGTCGGGAATCGGTGACGACCACACCCTGCGATCCCTCGGGATCCCGGTGACCCAGCACCTTCCCGGCGTGGGCCGCAACTTCCAGAACCATGTCGGATTCAGCTGCGTGTGGGAAACCGTCGACTGCTGGCCTCCCGACTCCGTCGGGTCGGGGGTGGTGTACTGGCCCAGCCGCAGTTGCCTCGACTCGCCCGACTGTTTCGCGTGCCAGGCCGCGCTTCCGCTGGCGACCCCCGAGATCATCGCACGGTTCGGGATGCCCGATTCGCCCTGGACGAGTCTCGCGGCTCTCACACATCCCAAGAGCCGCGGCGTGATCGAGCTGACGAGTGCCGATCCCGACAAGCCTGCCCGGATAGCGGAGAACTGCCTGTCGCACCCCGACGACGTGGCGCTGGCTTGCACGTGCGTGGCGGCCATGCGCGAACTCGGCAATGCCGTGGGGTTTCGATCGCTGACGAAACGCGAAGTGATGCCGGGCGATCTCGAGGGCGATGATCTTCGTCGGTTACCTGCGCGATGCTGCGATGAGCTACTGGCATCACGTCGGCACGGCCAAGATGGGCCGTGATCCGCTGGCCGTCGTCGACGGCAGCCTCAAGGTCTATGGCATTGAACGTCTTCGTGTCGCCGATGGATCGATCATGCCGAGGGTCACCGCCGGAAACACGATGGCGCCCTGCGTGATCATCGGCGAACGAGCAGGCGAGGAAATGAAGGATGAATACCGGCTAGGAGAGGACACCGTGTCGATATGACCGTGCCGACACAGAAGCAGGCACCACACGACGACGTTCATCAGCAGATGGCCGACATCGTCTTCGGCTCCTTCGCCGGCCAGGCGATTCGGGCCTTCATCGAACTGTCGATCGCCGAGCATCTGGCCGACGGCCCCATGACGGCCGATGAGATTGCGCGACGAGAAGGCAGCGCCCCCGATGCGACCTACCGGCTCATGCGGGCCGGCCTGACCATCGGATTGGTGACCTCGGGCGCCGAGGACCGATTCCACGGCACCCCGCTGTTGGACACTCTGCGCAGCGATGCACCGAAATCGGTTCGGGGCCTTGCGTTGTTGATGACCAACCCCTCGCATTGGCTGCCATGGGGCGAGTTCGCCATTCGTATGCTCCGGCAAGCCAATCCCGGGCTACGGGGCATCGTCTTCGACCGGCCCGAGGTCGCCGCTGCCGTGCGGGCCGAGGTCACCGATGATCGCACCGAAGTGGTCGGCGGTGACTTCTTCGAGTCGCTGCCCGCGGGCGACCTCTATCTGCTGAAGTCCGTCCTTCATGACTGGGACGACGAGAGCTGTGTGAAGATCCTGAGCCGCTGCCGGGCAGGCGATGGTCTCCGGCGGACGGGTCGCCATCATCGACTTCGTCATCGGGGACGGCGACAATCCCGGCGTCGTGGTGTTCATGGACCTGACCATGCTCACGATGGCGACGGGCAGGGAACGCGCACTTGCGGAATTCGACGCTCTGCTGGCGAAGGCGGGGCTGCAGCGCGTCGCGGTGCAGACCGCGAACTCGCCGCAAAGAATCATCGAAGCCGTTGCGGTGTAGAGCGAAGCGATGACGGCCAAGACCCTGGACATGGTGCTGGTGCACCGAGTATTCCGTCGCGAGCTCCATGACGTGACCGCGTTGATCGACGGTGTTGCGGACCGTGACGTGGCGCGCGCACAGGCGGTCGGTGATCACCTGGTCTTCATATTGTCGGCGCTGCACCATCACCACATGGCCGAGGACGAGCTGGTGTGGCCGAAGCTGCAGGCCCGAATGCCGGCGAGCAACAGCGATATTCAGCGGATGTCGGCCCAGCATGCGGCCATCGCGGCCGCGGTGCACCGCGTCGAGAAGCTGCTCCGGACATGGATGAGATCGGGCCAGCGCAATTGCGGTCAGCAACTGGTGGCAGGCGTCGCCGAACTGTCGGCTCTTGTCGATGAGCATCTCGACGACGAGGAACGCGTCGCGCTGCCGATCATCGAGAAGCACCTCAGGGACGACGAGTGGCAGGCGACGATCAAACAGGGTGCGTCGTTCCTGTCCGCCCGCAACCTTCGACTCGGAATCGTCATGGGCGGCATGGTGCTCGACGCGGCGTCCCGCGACGAGGGGCGCGCCTTCATCGCGAATATGCCGTTGCCGCAGCGATTGATGGTGCAGCTGTTCGGTGTCAGGACGACAGCCGCGTATCGCAGGCGATTGAGGGGCGGCCCGCACGCCTAGACGGTGGCCCAGGCGGTGATCAGGGGCGGCAGCATGACAATCGCCTCCGTGCTGACGGCTTCGTCGCGCAAGCGCGGCAGCAGGGTGTCTACATCGGCCAGCTCATCGGTGACCAAGCCGAATTTTTCGGCCGCGGCGAACACCGAACGCCAGCTCTCCACCACCAGGGCGAAGATGTCGATGTCGTCGGTGCCGCCGAGTGGCGCACTGAGCGTCAGCCGCGGTGCACTCAGGCCCGCTTGCTGAAACAGGGAATGCAGTTTGAGGCCGAACGCGGCGTCGACGCCCTGGCGCGCGAAGGTCTCGGCGATAACGTCTTTCATGGCCCGGTATAGCGGGGTGTCGGGAATTGTGCCTGCCGGGGTGATGTCGTTCTCGCAGAACGCGATGAGGCCGCCGGGCCGGACCTGGGTGGCGAGGTGGCGGATCGCGGCGACGGGGTCGGGCAGATGCATGAGAATCAACCGCCCGATGACGGCATCGACGGGCTCGTCAAGCGCGATGTCGGTGACCGAGGCCCGCTCGAAGTGCACGTTCGAGACACCCAGTTCCGCAGCGCGGGATCGAGCGAGCTCGATGACATCGGCGGACGCATCCACTCCGAGCACCGTCCCGGTGGGACCCACCAGCTGCGAGGCCAACAACGACACGTCACCGGGTCCGCAGCCCGCGTCGAGCACCCTCATTCCGGGCCGCAGACCGGCCATCCGCAACCCATGTTCGGTGGGATCGTTGTACAAGGATCCCTGTAGCAGCAGCCGCCGAATCTCGGTGTCGGCATGGCCGAGGACGTATGCGCTGTCGGCTGAGGGCGCCGAGGGATTTGTCATGTCGCCGACGGTATTGGCGGCGGCGGGACACGAACTAGCCGTGCGGCGTACGGCTGCGGCCATAACACGCACCATGCGCTCGTCGGCTAGGCCGGCATCGCGGCCACGATCTGCTCGGGCGTCAGGGGAAGCGATCGCACCCGCACGCCCAGCGCGTCGAACACCGCGTTGCCGATCGCGGCTGCCGTCGGTCCCTGGGCGCATTCACCGACGCCAAGCGGCGGGTTGCCGTCGCCCGGCATGAGTTCGACATCCACGGCGGGCACCTCGGAGAACCGCAGTATCGGGTAGGTCTCCCAGTTGTCGCTGGTGACGTTGTACCGGTCGAACCGGACTCGCTCCTTGAGCGTCCAGCTGGTCGACTGGATCGCGCCGCCCTCGATCTGGTTGGCCGCGCCGTCGGGGCTGATGACGAGTCCCGCGTCGACGGCGATCGTCAGCCGGCGCACCCGCACCTGCTCGATCGCCTCCACCTCGGCGACCACCGCGCAGTAGGCGCCGGAATTCTTGTAGCGCGCGTAGCCGATGCCGCGACCGATGGAGTCCGCCGGCACCCGAGCGGACCAATTCGACCGGTCGTGCAACGGCTTCCAGCACCGCGCGGCCGCGCGGATCGGACAGGTGCGCCAGCCGGAACTCGACGGGGTCGATGCCCACGTCCGCGGCGAGTTCGTCCATGAACGATTCCGCGGCGAAGACGTTGAGATGCGCGCCGAGCGACCGCAGCGCAGAAGTCCGCAGCGGCATCGCGGGAATCAGATGGTTCACCACCTCATATCGACGGAAAGTCGTATCCGGGTACGGCATTGCGGCGGGTACCGCCGCCGCGCTCCAGCGGAGGTTCGGCCGCCGAGTGGATGGCGGTGCCGTCGGCTCAGGCTGGTGCCGAGGAACGCGGGCGGGGGAGTCATGCCGGGGCGGCTGATGAAGGTGCCGCTGCAGATCTCGTGCCGCCAGGACAGCACGGCTGCCGTCGGGCCGCGGTGTCGGCCGACGATCGCACGACGCCGGCCGTTCCCAGTGGCGCCCATGCCAGTTCGTCCTGCCCGCGACCACACCACCTGAACCGGCCTGCCCGGCGTGGCGAGCGCGAGCAGCGCGGCGTCCATCGCGGCGTCGTCGGCCCCGTTGTGGCCATAGCACCCCGCGCCCTCGACGTGCCGGACCACCAATTGTTCTGGGCGACATTCCTAGTTCCCGCGCGATATCTCGCGGCGCAAGCTGTACACGCTCTGGCTGTGCGACCAGATCTGCAGTCTGTCGCCCCAATCGCCATCGCGATGGCGCATGACGGGGCGATCGAACCGTGCGCGATGAACGGCCGGTGGTACGTCGCCGACCGAAGAACCGTGGGGCGCTGCGGTCGCGGGTCTGCCGCGTCTCCGCGATTCCGTCGTGTTCGCAGGCGCCGCCGTCAGGAATGCCGGCAGGTCGTCCTCGTCGGGCAGTGACGGGTGCTGTCCCACTCGGCGTCCGCCCGCAACCGCTCCGCCGCGCGTCAGCGCGACCTCTTCGCGCTCGGCGATCACGCCGAGGAAGTCTCCGTCGCGCACGACATTGACGACACCGGGCAGTCGCCGCGTGGGGCCGGTGTCGAGTGCGGTCAAGGTGCGCGCCCCGCGACGGTGGCCGCACCACCCGGCCGTACACCATTCCGTCCATCTGTAGGTCGTGGACGTAGCGTGGCCGCCCGAAGAGTTTGTCCGGCAGGTCGATTCGCGCCACGTTGGTGCCGACGACGCGATAGTCCGACTCCGGTTTCGGTGCCACGGCGCCACTGGCGGGGCGGTCCAGCACCGCTTCGTCGGCCAACTCCCAGTAGCTGGTCTCCGTGCGTGCGAGCCGGTGATGCTGGCCGTCCTCGATCACCAAATCCTCCTTGGGCACAGCGAGTTTCTCCGCGGCGATCGTCGAGATAGATGTCCCGCGCCTCGGCGCACACCTGCGCAACGACGCCCCGGACTGCTGGATGGACAGGCTGCCCGCGGTCATGCCTTCGTCGGGGCTGAGATCGGTTGTGGTCGCGGTCATCCGGATGCGCACCACGTCGACGTCGAGTTCCTCGGCGGCCATCTGTGCCAGTGCGGTGAGGATCCCCTGGCCGAGCTCGACCTTGCCGACCCGCAACTCCACGATCCCGTCGTGCTCGATGCGCAGCCAGTCGCCGAGGCGCGGATTGGCCACGAGCGTCGGGGGCAGCGACTCGGTGCTCAATCGCCGCCCTTACGCATCTCGGCGGCCGCCGCGAGAACGGCACGGACGACGCGGTTGTGGGAGCCGCACCGGCAGAGGTTGTCGTCAAGGGCCGCGCGCACATCGGTCTCGGTCGGGTCTGCGATTCTCGGCGAGCAACTTCGCTGCGCTCACCACGATCCCGGACATGCAGTACCCGCACTGTGCGGCCTGCTGCGCGACGATGGCACGTGCGACGGGATGCGGCCCGTCGGCTCCGAGTCCTTCGACGGTCGTCACCGCCTTGCCCTCACCGACCACAGCGGCGTATCGCACGAGTAGGTGGGGTGGCCGTCGACGAGCACCAGGCAGGCGCCGCACACGCCGAGGCCGCAACCGAATCGCGTGCCCTTGAGGCCGAGGTGGTTGCGCAGCACGTACAGCAGCGCGGTGTCGGGCTCGGTATGCACTTCGCACTGCCGACCGTTCACCGACACGGTGCTCACCGGGAGCGCCTCATCTGCCATACGTCCAGCATTGTCTCAGCGCCTGTGTAGTGCCTGGAAATTTTGAAATCGAAACATCAGGTACGAGGTGATTCCGGGGATACGGCCCTCGCGGAACGCCTCGACGAAGTGGCGATGGTCGTCGCGCACGAGTCGCCGCGTACTCCAACCCGAACGACACCATGTCATCGACGAAATCGTCGATGTGATCGCCGACCACATCGATGATCGCCTCCTCGGTCTGGAAGTCGACCAGCGTTTGGTCGCTGTCGGTGTCGCTGACACAGTGCACCTTGGCCACCGCTTGACCGAGTTGCTCGATGACCTCGGCGAGTTCGTCTGGTTCGGTCAGCTCGCTCCAGTCCAAATCGGCGTCGTAGGGCGAGATTTCGCTTACTACGAACCCGACCCCGTCGATGTCGGTGTAGCCGAGCAGCGGGTCGGCGTGGGCCTGCAGCGCGCGTTGCGGACACGGCTGTGCGATGGCCGTGATGCTTGAAATAATCGTGCACCTCGGCGTCGTCGACGACGCGGCTCGGTGCCGCCACGTTGCCCTGCTTCATGGACAGCACCGCGTCGTTGTCCAATGCCTGGTTGAAGCCCTCGATCAGCACGGTATAGGCGGGCAGTCCCGCGCTGCCGATTCCCATGCCCGTCTTGCCGATCACGTCCTTGATGTCGTAGGCGATGCCGCGGAACCGCTTCGTCTCCGGAATCGTCTCCAGGTAGCGGTCGAACGCGTCGATGACCTTGTCGCGTTCGGAATCGTCGAGCCGGCGCACACCGGCCAGGTCCCGGAAACGGCGGTCGGCGTCGTCGACCCTGGTCATGCGGTCCAGCATCTGCGGCCGGGTGGACAGCCGCGCCGACTGAAATGCGGTATGCACGGCGCCGCGGGCGGTCTCCAGGTTCAGTGAGAACGACGAGTCGTCCTCCACCTCGGTGAACCACCGCACCTGATCGACGTAGGCGCGCACGAAGGTGGCGATCAGCATCTTGATCTCCTCGTCGGAGAGCGCCTTCTGCCAACACATCAACGCCACGCTGGCCGCGAAACGCTGCAGATCCCAGGTGAAGTGGCCGACGAACGCCTCGTCGAAGTCGTTCACGTCGAAGATGAGCACGCCGGAGCCATCCATATAGGTGCCGAAGTTCTCCGCGTGTAGATCACCCTGGATCCACACCCGGGATGTGCGCTCGTCGGCCCAGCGGTCGGGGCGTTCGGCGACGTCGGCGTAGAAGACGCACGCGCTGCCCCGGTAGAAGGCGAACGGGTCGGCGGCCATCTTGCGGAACTTGGTCCGAAACGCATCGGGATCGGCCTTCATCAGATCGGAGAATGCGGCGACCAGGCAGTCGACGATGAACGACTCCCGTTTGTCCTGCATAACCGTGGGTTTCCCCGAAGTCGGCGAATCTACGCGCGCCTGAACCCTGTCACTGGGCACCGCGACACTGCGGAGCATGTTCGATCTGGTGCTGCCGCTGGAATGCGGAGGCTGCGGTGCTGCGTCGACGCGGTGGTGCGGTGCCTGCGCCAGAGAGCTCGCCGTCGGCCCGACGAACCGCACCTGATCGTCCCGCGCGCTGATCCCGGGCGTGCCCGTCTTCTCGCTGGGCCGCTATGCGGGCGCGCGGCGCGAAGCGCATCGTCGCGGTCAAGGAGCACGGCCGCGCCGACCTGATCGTGCCGCTCGCCGAGCGCGCTGCGGGCCGGGCTTGCCCGGCTGTTGAGCTGGGGCCTTGTCGACACCGCCGGTCACGGTCGTGGCGGCGCCGACCCGCCGGTGGGCGGCCCGACGCCGCGGCGGCGACCCGGTGACGCGGATGGCCCAGGCCGCGGTGGCCGGACTCACGCGGCGTCAGCGTCGTGGCGGCCCTGCGGACGCGCGCTTTCGTTGCCGACTCCGTCGGCCTGTCCAGCGCCGACCGGCAGCGAAACATCGCAGGCCGAGTAAGGGTCGTCAGGCCCGTGTCGGGGAAGTGCTGCTCGTCGACGACATCGTCACCACCGGCGCCACCGCACGCGAATCCGTGCGCGTACTGCACGCGGTCGGGGCGCAGGTGGTGGCGGTACTCGCACTGGCAAACGCCTGACCGTCCGCGGTGACGCAGCGCGCCAATTACCCGCGACATCAAACTCGATATGAAGAACTGAAAACAGGTCCGCGAATTTACTGGCACTACCGGGTGAACACGGACTACCGTCGGCAACAACGACCCGTGAATGCCTCACGGCGGCGCTCAACACAACAGCGCCAGCATCGCCCACGAGCGGTAGGAGGTGAGTAGTCGACACCTTGCACCGGCGGGCTGCGACATAGGCAAGCGACATAACACCCCGTCGGCGCGTTTCCGAAGCCAAGCCGAGCACGCTGCACGCGTGCAGACGCAAGGAGAAACGAGTTGCCAAGCATGTCAACCCATTCCCTGGACTCTGACCGCACCATGGTGGTCGAGGACGAGACGCCAGAACCCGAACTGCGAGCCGAGATCGTCGTCAAGGGCCGCAACGTCGAGATTCCCGACCATTTCCGCATCTACGTCTCAGAAAAACTGTCACGCCTGGAACGATTCGATCGCACGATCTACCTCTTCGACGTCGAACTCGACCATGAGCGCAACCGGCGCCAACGCAAGAACTGTCAACACGTCGAGATCACCGCGCGCGGCCGCGGCCCTGTCGTCCGCGGCGAAGCCTGCGCGGACAGCTTCTACGCCGCTCTCGAGTCGGCCGTCTGCAAACTGGAGAACCGGCTTCGCCGCAGCAAGGACCGCCGCAAGATCCACTACGGCGACAAGACACCGGTCTCGCTGGCCGAGGCCACCGCGATCGGAGCCGATGCCCTGATCGCGTCCTCAACGGGTCGCCTCAACGAATCGCCGCAGGTCGATGGCGTGGCGATCGATGACCATGAGCCCGGACGAGTGGTGCGGACCAAGGAACATCCGGCCACGCCGATGACCGTCGACGACGCGCTGTCGCAGATGGAGCTGGTCGGCCACGACTTTTTCCTGTTCCACGACAAGGAGAGCGACAAGCCCTGCGTCGTCTACCGTCGCCATGCCTACGACTACGGCTTGATCCGGCTGGCCTGATTCGCCGGGCGTGACGCCGCTCGCCTCGGCGGTGGGCTGCCGCACGTCACCTACCATGGGTTGAGCTCTTCGATTTCAACCCATAGGGGATATAGCGTGCTGGATAGGTTGCTGCGTCTCGGTGAAGGCCGCATGGTCAAGCGACTCAAGGGAGTGGCCGACTATGTCGCCACCCTGGGGCCGACGACATCGGGAAGCTTTCCGACGCCGAGCTGCGGGCCAAGACCGACGAGTTCAGGAAGCGCGTAGACAACGGCGAAAGCCTGGACGACCTGCTGCCCGAGGCGTTCGCGGTGGCCCGCGAGGCGTCGGACCGGGTGCGCGATCAGCGCCACTTCGACGTTCAGGTGATGGGCGGCGCGGCGCTTGCACTTCGGCAACGTCGCCGAGATGAAGACCGGCGAGGGCAAGACGCTGACCGCGGTGCTGCCCTGCCTACCTCAACGCGCTCTCGGGTAACGGCGTGCACGTCATCACCGTGAACGACTACCTGGCCAAACGCGACGCCGAGCAGATGGGCCGCGTGCACCGCTTCCTCGGCCTCGACGTCGGCGTCATCCTGTCCCAGATGACGCCCGACCAGCGGCGGGCGGCGTACAACGCCGACATCACCTACGGCACCAACAACGAATTCGGCTTCGACTACCTGCGCGACAACATGGCGCACTCGCTGGCCGACCTGGTGCAGCGCGGCCACAACTTCGGCATCGTCGACGAGGTCGACTCCATCCTCATCGACGAGGCCCGCACCCCGCTGATCATCTCCGGTCCCGCCGACGGGGCGTCGAGCTGGTACACCGAGTTCGCCCGGCTCGCGCCGATGATGGAGAAGGACATCGCACTACGAGGTGGATCTGCGCAAGCGGACCATCGGTGTGCACGAGATGGGCGTCGAATTCGTCGAAGACCAGCTCGGCATCGACAACCTCTATGAGGCCGCCAACTCGCCGCTGGTCAGCTACCTCAACAACTCGATCAAGGCCAAGGAGCTCTTCCAGCGCGACAAGGACTACATCGTGCGCGACGGCGAGGTGCTCATCGTCGACGAGTTCACCGGCCGCGTGCTTCTCGGGCGCCGGTACAACGAGGGCATGCACCAGGCGATCGAGGCCAAGGAGCATGTCGAGATCAAGGCCGAGAACCAGACGCTCGCGACCATCACGCTGCAGAACTACTTCCGGCTCTACGACAAGCTCTCCGGCATGACCGGCACCGCCCAGACCGAGGCGGCCGAGCTGCACGAGATCTACGGGCTGGGCGTGGTCTCCATCCCGACCAACATGCCGATGATCCGCGGAGATCAATCCGATCTCATCTACAAGACCGAGGAAGCCAAGTACATCGCCGTCGTCGACGACGTCAGCGAGCGCTACGAGAAGGGCCAGCCGGTGCTGATCGGCACCACCAGCGTGGAGCGCTCGGAGTACCTGTCGCGCCAGTTCCAGAAGCGGCGCATCCCGCACAACGTGCTCAACGCGAAGTATCACGAGCAGGAGGCCAACATCATCGCCGAGGCCGGACGCCTCGGGGCGATCACCGTGGCCACCAACATGGCCGGCCGCGGCACCGACATCGTGCTCGGCGGCAACATCGACTTCCTGGTCGACAAGCGACTGCGCGACCGGGGCCTCGACCCTGTCGAGACACCCGAAGACTACGAATCCGCGTGGCATGAGACCTTCCCCCAGGTGAAGGCCGACGCGGCCGAGGAAGTCCAAGGACGTCATCGCGGTCGGCGGCCTCTATGTGCTGGGCACCGAGCGCCACGAATCCCGGCGGATCGACAACCAGCTCCGCGGCCGATCCGGTCGTCAGGGCGACCCCGGTGAGTCGCGGTTCTACCTGTCACTGGGCGACGAGTTGATGCGGCGGTTCAACGGCGAGACGCTCGAGTCTCTGCTCAATCGCCTGAACCTGCCCGACGACGTGCCGATCGAGGCCAAGATGGTCAGCCGCGCGATCAAGAGTGCGCAGACCCAGGTCGAGCAGCAGAACTTCGAGGTCCGCAAGAACGTCCTCAAGTACGACGAGGTGATGAACCAGCAGCGCAAGGTCATCTATGAAGAGCGCCGTCGCGTGCTCGAGGGCGAGAACCTGGCCGATCAGGCCCACAGCATGCTCGTCGACGTCATCACCGCCTACGTCGACGGCGCCACCGCCGAGGGCTACTCCGAGGACTGGGACCTCGAACAGCTGTGGACCGCGCTGCAGCCAGCTCTATCCGGTCGGCATCGACCACCACGACCTCATCGACTCCGACGCGGTCGGCGAACCCGGTGAGCTGACCCGCGACGAGCTGCTTGATGCACTGACCAAGGACGCCGAGCGGGCGTATGCGCAGCGCGAGAAGGAACTCGAGGAGATCGCGGGCGAGGGCGCGATGCGACAGCTGGAACGCAACGTGTTGCTCAACGTCGTCGACCGCAAGTGGCGCGAGCACCTCTACGAGATGGACTACCTCAAGGAGGGCATCGGACTGCGGGCGATGGCGCAACGCGACCCGCTGGTGGAGTACCAGCGCGAGGGCTACGACATGTTCATCGGCATGCTGGATGGCGTGAAGGAAGAGTCGGTGGGCTTCCTGTTCAACGTGGCCGTGGAACCGGCGCCCGCGCCTGCGGTCGCTCCCGTCGCGACACCCGAGGGCCTCGCCGAGTTCGCGCGGGCGGCAGCGGCCAAGGCGTCCCAGTCGGCTACGCAGGAGGGAAGCGTCGCCACCAAGGAGCGCCCGGCGCCAACGCCGTTGCAGGCCAAGGGGATTGACAATGACCCGCCGCCGCTGACCTACTCCGGACCGTCGGAGGACGGCTCCGCGCAGGTGCAGAGCCCGGCGGCGGACGGCACGCGGCGCCGGTCAGCGGCAGTCGCAAGGAGCGCCGTGAGGCCGCCCGCCAACAGGCCAAGGACACCAAGCGCCGCGGTTAGGGCTCCAACAGCGCGGCGATGCGTCCCAGCGTGGCGCGCATGCCGTCCTCGGCCTGCTTGGGCATCGCGCCCATCTTGAGCATCGGGCGCTGCCGGTCCTCGAGACGTCCCACGTCTCGCGCACCAGCGTGCCGTGCCCCTGGCCTTCGGCGGGCGAGAGCTCGTAGCGCCAGATCCGTCCGCCGAACAAGCCGAGCGGCCCGATCGTGGTCTTCCACGCGATGCGGCGGTCGGGTTCGAATTCGATGACGGTGTTGGTCGTGCGGTATGGCAGGAACAGCGTTTCGGGCCGGCCCCGCATCGACATGCCGAACTTCGACCCGAGCGACAACGGCTGCGACTCTTGGGCCGAATGGTCCACCGTCCCTGAGCCGTCGAACCTGGAATGCTTTCCGGCGTCGGCGATCAACGCCGAAGATCGATGCCGCCGGTGCGTTGATGACGCGTTCCACGCTGACGGTGTTTCCCTGCACGCGTCACCATATCGTCGGGCCATCCTGGGGCCGGCGCGCCTCAGCCGAGCTGCAGGGCGACGATGCGCCAGCGCTCTCCGGTGTACTCGACGCGCGCCGCGATCGCGCGCACGCGCGGGCCGCGGGAGTAGGTCCCGAAGACCTCGACGGCCAGAGTCTCGTTGCTGCGGATGTGAGGAGCGCCAAGATCCTCACCGTCGACCATGCGCAGCCGAATCCGGCGCAGCGTCGCGGCCGCAGTCTGCGTCGACCGGGTCAACGCGATGACGCGTGTCGATCAGTGCGGGCGCCAGCAGCGGCCGAAGCTGCGCAATGGGCCTGCGTCTGTCGATCACCTCGAGCACCCGGCGCAACGCCGCATCGGCGAACACCACCGCGGCCCGGGGCGGGGCCGCCTCGCGAAACGGGCGGATGCGGTACCGGCCGGAGCGGGCCGCGGGGCGCGTCGCCGGAGGGTCAGCCGTCGACCGGCAGGCGGTGACGCCGACCGGTGCGCGGTTCGTACTCGATGACCGGCGAAACCAACGAGACGCGTTCGGCAGGGGTACGGGATGCTGTCATCGGATACTCTCCAGCGGTCGAAGCGGCGGGCGGCATCTGCCGGAGAGTCGCAGACTTGTTTATGATCGCACGGTTTGCAGGGGGGTCGGCGCACCCGTGATGCGCGATCACAGGATCGGCCGATACCGTGGCGGAATTGCTCGATACCACCGCGGCCGGGTGTACGTAGACGTCAGCGCGGCCGAGCCGCGAAGACATGAAGGGGGAGGGCCGGCGTCGCGATGGTGACCAGATTGTCGGCGCCCGACGCGGCCTTCTACCACCGGGAAAACACGTCGACACCGATGTACGTCGGTTCGTTGTCGATCCTGCGCAGGCCGCGCAACGGGCTGAGTTACGAAGCCCTGCTCGCCACCGTCGAACAGCGGCTGCCGCAGATTCCGCGGTACCGCCAGAAGGTGCGCGAGGTGACGCTGGGTCTGGCCCGGCCGGTGTGGGTCGACGACCGCGACTTCGACATCACCTATCACATCCGCCGCTCCGCATTGCCGTCGCCGGGCAGCGATGCGCAGCTGCACGAGCTGATCGCCCGGCTCGGCTCCCGACCGCTGGACAAGTCGCGGCCGCTGTGGGAGATGTACCTGATCGAGGGTCTGGCCAAGAACCGGATCGCGGTCTACACCAAGTCGCATCAGGCGTTGGTGAACGGCATGACGGCGCTGGAGATCGGCCACGTCGTCGCCGACCGCACCCAGAAGCCACCGGAGTTCGGCGAGGACATCTGGATCCCGGCCCGCGAGCCCAGCGATCGCCGGCTGCTGCTCGGCGCGGTCGGTGAATGGGTCACCCGGCCCGCCGAGCAGCTCGGCGCGGTGCGCTCCGCGGTCACCGACGTCGCCACCAACGGCGGCCAGCTGGTCGACGTCGGCCGCCGGTTCGTCGACGTCGCCCGCACCGTCGCGCGCGGCACCGCGCCGAGCAGCCCGCTGAACACGACCGTGTCGCGCAACCGGCGTTTCACCGTGGCCACCGGCCGGCTGGAGGACTACCGCCTGGTGCGGGCGCGCTACGACTGCGACGTCAACGACGTCGTGCTCGCCGTGGTGGCCGGTGCGCTGCGCAACTGGCTGCTGTCGCGCGGGGAGCCGGTGACGGCGATGACGACGGTGCGCGCCATGGCTCCGATGTCGGTGTATCCCGATGCGGACCTCGATACGACGGGACCCGGCCAGGCCATCAGCGAGGTGTCGCCGTTCCTGGTCGACCTTCCCGTCGGCGAGGGCAACGCGGTGGTGCGGCTGTCACAGATCGCGCACACCACCGAGTCGCATCCGACCGCGGCGAGCCTGGTGGACGCCAGAACCATCGTCACGCTGTCGGGGTTCGCGCCACCGACGTTGCACGCCATGGGAATTCGTGTCGCGACCAGTTTCTCGGCGCGGCAGTTCAACCTGCTGATCACCAATGTGCCCGGCGCGCAGAGGCAGATGTATGTCGCGGGCACCAAGCTGCTCGAGACCTACTCGGTGCCGCCGCTGCTGAACAACCAGGTGCTCGCCATCGGGATCACTTCCTACAACGGCATGCTCTATTTCGGCATCAACGCCGACCGCGACGCGATGAGCGATGTCGACGTGTTGCCGTCGCTGCTGCGGGAGTCGCTCGATGAGCTGCTGGAGTCCGCGCAGTAACACAAACGTTGCGCTGCTTGACCTTGACGTTCGCTGTCAACCGAGTTCGAATGAATTCACCATGACAATCTCTGAGAACGAAAAGGCCGACAGCCCGGTCGAAACCACTGGGGCCGTCGCGCACCCGTGCGTCGACGTGCCCATCGACGAGACATGCCTACGAGCGGTCGCGAGGGTCTGGACTAGGTGGTCTTCGGCGTCACCGCCGTGATCGCGCTCGGCTTCCTCGTCTGGGGTTTCGTCAGCACCAAGTCACTGGCGAGCGCCTCCGGCAGCGCGCTGACCTGGGTGATGGACAACACCGGATGGCTGTTCGTGCTGACCGCGTCGGCGTTCGTGGTGTTCGTGCTGTGGCTGGCGCTCGGCCGCTACGGCAACATCCCGTTGGGCCGCGACGACGAGGAGCCGGAGTTCAACGGCATCTCGTGGGTGGCGATGATGTTCAGCGCGGGCATGGGCATCGGTCTGATGTTCTTCGGCGTCGCCGAACCGCTCACCCACTTCGCCACGCCGCCTCCGGGCACGGGCCCGCCGGGCAACCCGGAAGCCGTCCAGACCGCGATGGCCACCACGCTGTTCCACTGGACCCTGCACCCGTGGGCCATCTATGCCGTGGTCGGCCTGGCGATCAGCTACGGCGTCTACCGCAAGGGCCGCATGCAGCTGATCAGCTCGGCGTTCGAGCCGCTGCTCGGGTCCCGCGCCAACGGGCCGTGGGGCAAGGTCATCGACATGCTGGCGATCTTCGCCACGCTGTTCGGCTCGGCCGCCTCGCTGGGCCTCGGCGCGCTGCAGATTCGCAGCGGCCTGCACATCGTCAGCGGCATCGGTGAAACCGGCAACACGGTGCTGATCGTCATCATCACGATCCTCACCGTCGCCTTCGTGTTGTCGGCGGTGTCCGGGATCGCGCGCGGTATCCAGTGGCTGTCGAACATCAACATGGTGCTGGCGATCATCCTCGCGCTCTTCGTATTCGTCGTCGGCCCAACGATTTTCATCCTCAATCTGCTGCCGACGTCGGTCGGCAGCTACCTGGCGGAGCTTCCGATGATGTCGGCGCGCACCGGGGCCGAAGGGTGCCGACGTCGACACCTGGCTCCAGTCGTGGACGATCTTCTACTGGGCCTGGTGGGTGTCCTGGACGCCGTTCGTCGGCATGTTCATCGCCCGAATCTCGCGGGGCCGGACCATCCGGCAGTTCGTCGCCGGTGTGCTTCTGGTGCCGAGCCTGGTGTCGCTGGTGTGGTTCTGTGTCTTCGGCGGAGCGGCGATCAACGTTCAGCAGGGCGGCCTCGACCTCGCCGGCGAGAGCAGCACCGAGGCGCAGCTGTTCGGCCTGCTCGACCAGTACCCGATCGCGACGATCGCCAGTGTGCTCGTCATGGTGCTGGTCGCGATCTTCTTCGTGTCCGGCGCGGACGCCGCCTCGATCGTGATGGGTTCGCTGTCCGAACGCGGGACCATCAAGCCGAGCCGGGGGACCGTCATCTTCTGGGGTGTCGCGATGGGTGCCGTCGCGGTGGTCATGCTGTTGGTCGGCGGTGAGGACGCGCTGACCGGCCTGCAGACCATCACGATCATCGCCGCGCTGCCGTTCGTGCTCGTGATGGTCGGAATGGCGGTGGCGCTGGTGAAGGACCTGCGCCACGACCCGATGATGGTGCGCAAGCAGTACGCGGCGGAGGCGGTGGATACCGCGGTGATCTCAGGCGTCACCCAACACGGCGACGACTTCATCATCTCGGTTGAGAAGGATCCCAACTCCGGCCGCTAACCTCGCCTGGTGCGCGTCTACATCCCGGCGACCCTGGCCATGCTGCAGCAGCTCGTCGCCGACCGGACGCTGCACGCCCGCAGCGGGACGGCGTTCGCGGTGACGCCGACGCTGCGGGAGTCCTACGCCGAGGGCGACGACGACGAACTGGCCGAGGTGGCGCTGCGCGAGGCGGCGCTGGCGTCGCTGCGGCTGCTGGCCGGCGAGGGGCAGTCCGGCATGCCGCCGCGGCGCGCCGTGATGGAGGCCGAGGTCGACGACGTGACGGCGCGTCCGGATCTCGATGACGCGGTGGTGCGGCTGGCGGGACCGGTCGCGTTCGACGACGTGATCGCCGCATACGTCGACAACGCCGACGCCGAGGCCGCGGTGCTGCCCGCGATCGAGGCCGTCGACGCTGCCGACCTGGGCGATGAGGACGCGGAATTCGTGGTCGGCGACGCCCAGGATCACGATCTGGCCTGGTATGCGCCGCAGGAGCTGCCGTTCCTGCTCGACCTGCTCTAGTTCTTCGGGCGTGGGCCCACGCGCAAGCTGGGGAAGACGGAAAAGTCCCCGACACGCCGCGCGACACGCGCACTCTGCGTCCTGCTCGCGGAGGTTTCGACTGGATACGGGACCGTAGGTTACGGTACCGTAGGTTTCGTGGCCAAGAACTCGATCAAGGTCTCGGCCAATGTCGCCGACACCGCGCGGGCGGCCGTCGCCGCCGGCGCCAAGCAGCACCCGGCCTGGCATGCACTGCGCAGCGTCGCCGGGCGCATCACCACGCCGCTTCTGCCGGACGACTATCTCAAGCTCGCGAACCCGTTGTGGTCGGCGCGCGAACTGCGCGGCCGCGTGGTCGAGGTGCGCCGGGAGACCGAGGATTCGGCGACGCTGGTCATCAAGCCGGGGTGGGGATTCTCCTTCGACTACCAGCCCGGCCAGTACATCGGCATCGGCGTGCTGGTCGACGGACGCTGGCGGTGGCGGTCCTACTCGCTGACGTCGGCCCCGTAACCGGTGCCGCGCACGATCACCATCACGGTCAAGGCCATGCCCGAGGGGTTCCTGTCGACCCACCTGGTCGGCGGGGTGGCAGCTGGCACGATCGTGCGACTGGCCGCGCCGCAGGGCAACTTCGTGATGCCCGACCCGGCGCCGGCCAAGGTGCTGTTCATCACCGGCGGCTCCGGCATCACGCCGGTGATGTCGATGCTGCGCACCCTGGCGCGCCGCGAGCAGATCACCGATGTCGTCCACTTGCATTCGGCGCCAACGGAATCCGACGTGATGTTCGCCGTCGGAGCTGGCCGAGCTCGGACAACGCCATCACGCGGCTACCAGCTGCGGCTGCGATCGACCCGCACGCAGGGCCGGCTGGACCTGGGCCGGCTGGACGACGAGGTGCCCGACTGGCGCGAGCGCCAGACCTGGGCCTGCGGGCCCGAGGGCATGCTCAGCGCCGCCGAAAGGGTGTGGTCGGCCGCGGGTATCGCCGAGAACCTGCACCTCGAGCGCTTCGCGGTGTCGAAGGCTGCAGCGCACGGCCAGGGCGGCACGGTCGAGTTCGCCCGCAGCGGGAAGACGCTCACCGTGGACGCCGCGACACCGCTGATGGAAGCCGGCGAGCAGGTCGGCGTGCGGATGCCGTTCGGCTGCCGGATGGGCATCTGCCAGTCGTGTGTCGTCGGACTGCTCGACGGGCACGTCCGCGACCTGCGCACGGGCGCGGAACACGAACCGGGATCACGAGTACAGACATGCATTTCCGCAGCGTCCGGCGATTGCGTGCTGGACGTTTAGGGTTTACTGACTGGTAACCTACGGTAGCGTAGGTTACGGTAGCGTAGGTAGCGAAAGGAGGCTGACAATGGCAATCACAGACGTACCTGAATTCGCGCATCTGACCGACGCGGACATCGAGAGTCTGGCGGTCGAACTGGATGCGATCCGCCTGGACATCGAAGACTCCCGCGGTGAGCGCGACTCGCGCTACATCCGCCGCACCATCGCCGCTCAACGCGCCCTCGAGGTGGCCGGCCGGCTGATGCTGGCCGCGAGTTCGAAGCGCATCAGCCTGGTGGGCGGGTACCGTGACGCTGGGCGTGGCCAAGATCGTCGAGAACATGGAGATCGGCCACAACGTCATGCACGGCCAGTGGGATTGGATGAACGATCCCGAGATTCACTCCTCGACGTGGGAGTGGGACATGAGCGGGGCGTCCAAGCACTGGCGGTTCACCCACAACTTCATGCACCACAAGTACACCAACATCCTCGGCATGGACGACGATGTGGGCTACGGCGCTGCTGCGGGTCACCCGCGATGCGAAGTGGAAGCCGTTCAATCTCTTGCAACCTGTTCTTCAACACCATGCTCGCCTCGGTCTTCGAGTGGGGAGTCGGCCTGCAGCACTTGGAGCTCGGCAAGATCTTCAAGGGCCGCGACGACCGTGCCGCAACACTGGTGCGGGTGCGCGAGTTCGGCATCAAGGCCGGCGCACAGGTGGCCAAGGACTATGTCGCCTATCCGGCGTTGACGTCGCTGTCGCCGGGCGCGACGTTCAAGTCGACGCTGAAGGCCAACGCGGTGGCCAACATCATCCGCAACGTGTGGGCCAACGCGGTGATCTTCTGCGGCCATTTCCCCGACGGCGCAGAGAAGTTCACCAAGACCGACATGGTCGGCGAGACCAAGGGCCAGTGGTACCTGCGGCAGATGCTGGGCAGCGCCAACTTCGAGAACGGCCCGGCGCTGCGCTTCATGAGCGGCAACCTGTGCCACCAGATCGAGCACCACCTGTACCCGGACCTGCCGAGCAACCGGCTGCACGAGATCTCGCATCGCGTGCGGGAGATCTGCGACAAGTACGACCTGCCGTACACGACGGGCTCGTTCCTGGTGCAGTACGGCAAGACGTGGCGGACCATCGCCAAGCTGTCGCTGCCGGACAAGTACCTGCGCGACACCGCCGACGACGCACCGGAGACGCGCAGCGAGCGGATGTTCGACGAGCTGGAGCCGGAACAGCGGCGTGGGCTCAAGTCGGCCATCGCTGCAGTACGCGCACGCAGGCGCGAAAAGCGCTCCGAGCGCAGGGATCTCGCCGCCTAACTACTCCTCGAGACTGCGGGGAGATCGCGATTCTCGATGAATCGACGATCTCCCTGGGTCCACGCGAAGCCGGGACAGTCTCGGCGTTTAACGGCCCCTTGTCAGTCGGGGATGTAGTCGAACTGGTCGGGGTTCGCGCCCGGTGCGGCCGGCCTCGCCCTTGTCCAGCTCGGTCAGGGCAGCGACATCGTCAGGGCTGAGCTCGAAGTCGAAGATCTCGAAGTTCTCCTTGACGCGCGCGGCCGTGACGGATTTCGGGAACACGATGTCACCGCGGTCGATATGCCAACGCAACACCACCTGTGCGGGGGACTTACCCGTCGCCTCGGCGATACCGGCCACCACCTGATCGTCGAGCACCTTGCCCTGTGCGATCGGTGAATACGATTCGGTGGCGATGCCGTGCTTCTGCCCGTAGGCACGTACCTCGTCATTGGTGAAATACGGATGCACCTCGATCTGGTTCACCGCGGGTACGGTTTCGGTCTCCTTGGCCAGCCGCTCCAGGTGGGCGACCTGGAAGTTGGAAACCCCGATGCTGCGCGCACGGCCGTCCCGCTTGAACTCCTCGAGCGTCTGCCACGTCGAGACGAAGTCGCCGTCATACAGCGTCGGTAGGGGCCAGTGGATGAGGAACAGATCGACGTAGTCGGTGCCGAGCGCCTCGAGGGTGGCATCGAAGGCACGACGGGCGTCGTCGGGCTTGTGAAACCCGTTGTTGAGCTTGCTGGTGATGTAGACGTCGCCGCGGTCGATGCCGGCGTCGCGGATGCCCTGCCCGACGCCACGCTCGTTCTGGTACATCTGCGCGGTATCGATGTGGCGGTAGCCGATGTCCAGCGCGGTCTTCACCGCCTGCGCTGTCTCGTCGGGGTCGATCTGGAAAACGCCGAAACCCAGCTGCGGGATCTTTGCGCCGTCGTTGAGTTCGATCGTCGGTACGTTGCTCATCCTTCATCCTCCTTCGACCTCTGCCTGCCCAGTACGTACTCGTGGTCAAACGCGCAGCACCATGTGATCCGTTCCCCCGATCGGGGGACATGGGATTCCACCGGTGCACCGGCCGATCACCGGACATACAACACGCCCTGACCACGGCATTCTTGAGTCATCGCCGGAACACACCGGCGCAAGACAACCAAAAACCAACTCACAGAGGAGATTTCAACATGAAGAACACCGTCTTTGGCCGCTACCTGGCCTACCTGTTCGTCGGCGGAGCCATCGTCGGTGGCGCGGCGCTCGGCCTGGCGGGCGTGGCCGATGCGGCCACCTACAGCCGAGCCGGCCAACCCCGGCTTCTCGGCCCCGAGCGTCAAGGCCCACCCCGCCCCCAACGGCCACACCGGGCTGGCACAGCCACCACGGCGTGCACCACATCGACAACCTGGTCAACAACGGCTACCACCGCTGATCACCACCAACACCACCGAGGCCCTCCCCATACCGGGGAGGGCCTCTCTTGCGTGCGGGCTAAGCCGTGTCCCTGACCGACGTGCAGTAGTAGTTGTCGCCGATCGCGATGGCGCCGTCGACGCTGGGGATCGGTGGCAACCCCGCCTCGGTGAGCAGCTGTTGCACGGGCGTCCGCGTCGACTGCCAGCCACGGTCGGCCAGGTAGGCGACGACGTCATTGCGCTCGCCTGCGAAGCCGAGATCGCCGAAGTCGACGTCGAACCCGTGGTCGCGCCAGCGCTGGGTCGTCGCATCCAGCGGTCGGTCCGTCGCATCACCGTCGACGTTCGCACCCATCAGGGGCGACCTCGGATGCCAGCCGGCTACCCGCCGCACTGAGCGCGGTGATGTTGTCGAGCAGGCGATCCTGCGCCTCTGACGGCAGGAACGGAAGCAGTCCCTCGGCGATCCACGCCGTTGGCTTGTCCGCGTCGAATCCGGCCTCGCGCAGTGCGGTTGGCCAGTCGTGGCGCAGGTCGATCGGTACGGGCCGGACGTCGGCGGTCGGCGCGGCGCCCAGCTCGGCCAGTGCCTCCGCCTTGAATGCGAGTACCTCGGGCTGGTCGATCTCGAACACGACCGTGCCTGCCGGCCACTGCATGCGATAGCCGCGGGCATCCAACCCCGACGCCAGGATCACCGCCTGACGGATGCCTGTCGCAACGGCGTCGGCGAAGAATGCGTCGAAATAGCGGGTGCGCGCTGTCAGCAGGTCCGTCATCCGCTGCATGCCCCATGGCGATTCAGGGTCGTCGACGTCGGCGGCGGCCAGCTCGCCGGTGGCCCACCGGGTGAAGAAGTCGATGCCGACGGCCCGCACCAGCGGTTCGGCGAAGCGGTCGTCGATCAGCGTCTCGTTGGTGGCGCGGGCGCGTCCGGCAGCCACCATCGTGGCGGTCGCACCGACGGTGGTCGCCAGGTCCCAGGTGTCGTTTTCAGTGCGTCCAGTACTCACTTAGCCCATTTAACTCTTAGCGAAGCTAATGAGCAACGCACGCGCAGCTGAACTCTCAGCTCTCCGACTTGCAGCGCGGCCAGCAGCCGTCGCGCCGCGCCGACTCGCGCGGCAGCCGGACCGGTAAGAGTGTCGAGCGCGCACTCCGGATCGGCCGGCGGGCCCATGTGGCCGCAGCCGCGGGGACAGTCCTTGATCGCCTCGGCCAGATCGGAGAAGGCGAGCATGACGTCATCGGGCTCGATGTGCGCCAGACCGAACGACCGGATGCCGGGCGTATCGATCACCCAGCCGCCGAAGCTCAGCGGCAGTGCCACCGACTGGCTCGACGTGTGCCTGCCCCTTCCGATGTCGGTCACGTCGCCGGTCGCCCGCTCCGCCTCGGGCACCAGGCGATTCACCAATGTCGACTTGCCGACACCGGAGTGCCCGAGCAGCACCGTCACCTTTTCCGCCAGCAACGGTGCGACGACGTCGAGCGGGTCGTCGCGCCCGGCGATGGTGATGGTGAGGTCGAGGTCCGCGAACTGTGCGGCGAACGGTTCGGGCGGCGCCAGGTCGGTCTTGGTCAGGCAAAGAATGGGTTCAAGCCCGCCTGCGTAGGCGGCGATGAGTGCCCGCTCGACCAGGCCGGTGCGCGGCGGCGGGTCGGCGAGCGCGACCACCATCAACAGTTGGTCGGCGTTGGCGACGACGACGCGCTCGGCGGGATCCGTGTCATCGGCGGTGCGCCGCAACACCGTTCGCCGCTCACCGCGTCGCACGATGCGCGCCAAGGTATCCGTCTTGCCCGACACGTCGCCGACGATGCCGACGTCGTCGCCGACGACGATCGGGGTGCGACCGAGTTCTCGGGCCCGCATGGCGGTGACGATGCGGTCGGGGTCGCGACCGAGCGCGCAACCCCACCTGCCGCGGTCGACGGTGACAACCATGGCTTCCTGGGCGTCGGCATGGTCGGGGCGGGTCTTCGTTCGCGGTCGTGAGCCTCTGCCGGGCCGGACCCGAACATCGGACTCGTCGTACTCGCGAGGACTCAATTGCCGGCGCACGAGGTCGGCCCACATCTGCGGGAAGTCGGGCAGCGTCTTCGACGTCGTGCCAATGTCTTCCACCTCGACACCGGGCACGCGCAACCCGACGATGGCACCCGCCGTCGCCATGCGATGGTCCGCATAGGAGTGCCACAAACCACCGTGCAGGGGCTGCGCGGTGATCACCAGCCCGTCGGGCGTCTCTTCGCAATGTCCACCGAGACCATTGATTTCGGCCGACAGCGCCGCCAGCCGGTCGGTCTCGTGACCGCGAAGGTGCGCGATGCCGGACAGTCGCGATACCGAGCCTGCGGTGGCCACCGCGGCCAGTGCCGCCATCGCGGGCGCCAGCTCGCCGACGTCGTTGAGATCGACGTCGAAGCCGCCATATCCATCGGCGGCGCCCTGCACCTCGAGATGTGTATCGCTGTTGCCGCACAACCGAACCCAGCTTTTCCAGGATCGCAATGATCGCATCGGCAGGTTGGATGCTGACCCGGGGCCACGCCGCCAGTCGCACGATTCCGCCGGTGACGACGGCCGCCGCCAGGAACGGCACGGAATTCGACAGATCCGGCTCGATGGCCCAGTGCCGCGGCGCGATCGGCCCGGGAGCCACCCGCCACGCGTTGGGCTGGCTGTCATCGACGTCGACGGCCGGCGTCACGCAGCATCGAAACCGTCATCGCCACGTGCGGCGCCGACGGCACCGAGGTGCCGGTGTGCACGATCGTCAGCCCTTCGGTGAACGATGCGCCGGAGAGCAGCAGCCCGGAGACGAACTGCGATGACGCGGATGCGTCGATCTCCACGGTGCCGCCGGAGACCGACCCTGTGCCGCGCACGGCGAACGGCAACGCCTCGCCGTCGATATCGACGCCGAGACCACGCAGGGCGTCGAGCAGCGGGGCGATCGGGCGGCCGCGGGCCTGCTCGTCGCCGTCGAAGGCCACCGCCTCGGTGCTCAGCGCGGCCAGCGGTGGCAGGAATCGCAGCACCGTCCCGGCCAGGCCGCAGTCGATGCGCGCGCCCGGCCGTGGGGCGATCGCGCCGCCGACGGTCAGCTCGGAGCCGCCGCCCTCGATCGTGGCGCCCAATGCCTGCAACGCCCCGATCATCAGATCGGTGTCGCGGCTGCGCAGCGCCCCGCTGATCGTCGACGCGCCCTGGGGGGTGGCGAGCGCGGCCAGCACCAGCGCGCGGTTGGTTTGGGATTTCGAGCCGGGCACCGTCACCGTGGCGTGCACAGGGCCCGGCGTCACCGGTGCCTGCCAGTTGCTCACGGCTATATCCTGCCCTGTCGGTTCGGCGTGCCACCATGGGATATATGTGTGGACGATTCGCGGTGACCACCGATCCGGCGCTACTGGCGGAGAAGATCCAGGCGATCGACGAAAGCACAGCAAGCGCAGCGGCGAAGCAAGAGGACACCTGGCAAGGCAACTACAACGTCGCGCCGACCACCAAGGTCAGCGCCGTGGTGAAACGCCACAGCGAGCCCGACGACGAGTCGACCCGCCGGGTACGGCAGATGCGCTGGGGCCTGGTTCCGCCGTGGGCCAAGACCACCGACGACGGCGGACCCGACACCAAGGGCCCGCTGCTGATCAACGCCCGTTCCGACAAGGTGACCAGCTCACCGGTGTTCCGCACGTCCGCGAAGGGCAAGCGCTGCCTCGTGCCGATGGACGGCTGGTACGAATGGCGCCCCAACGGCGAGACGGCATCCGGCAAGAAGGCGCCCAAGACCCCCTTTTACATGTACGGCGCCGACGGCGAGCCGCTCTTCATGGCGGGACTGTGGTCGACGTGGCGGCCGAAAGAGGCGCCCAAGGACGCCCCGCCGTTGCTGAGCTGCACGATCATCACCACCGACGCTGCGGGCCCGCTGGCCGAGATCCACGACCGGATGCCACTGACCATCAGCAAGGGCGACTGGGATCGGTGGCTGGATCCCGACGCGCCGATCGACGAAGGACTGCTGCGCGGACACGGTGATCTGGACCGTATCGAGATTCGTGAGGTGTCCCGGTTGGTCAACAGCGTGCGCAACAACGGCCCCGAGCTGATCGAGCCCGCCGAGGGGGAACCCGAGCAGGCCACCCTGCTCTAAAACGTTGTTCGCTCAACGTCTTCGACCTTTTGACGCCTCGCTTACTTGACAGAGGATTCCTCGGTGTTGTTAGAGTAATCCTCGTGCCTCGAACGACTCGCGCGGGCACCGATGCGCGGAGCCGATTGCTGGAAGTGGCGCGGCGCCGCTTCGCGGTCGACGGCGCACTGTCGGCCACCCTTGATGACGTGCGCCGCGAGGCCGCGGTCAGTGTGGGCGCGCTGTATCACCATTTCCCGGACAAACTGTCGCTGGCCACCACCGTGTATGCGCAGCTGGTCGGCGAGTACCAGGCGGGATTTCTCGCGATGTTGCGCGAACACGACGCCGCAGAAGGCGGCATCCGTGGCGGCGTCGGCTATCACCTGCGATGGGTGACCGCTCATCGCGGCGAGGCCACCCTGCTGCTCGGTTCCCGACTGGACAGCGACCAGTTGCGGGCGGCCAACAGCGCCTTCTTCGCAGCGGTCCGCGACTGGTGGCGACCACATCACACCTATGGGGTGCTTCGGCCGATGCGCATCGGTATCACCGCGGCGCTCTGGCTCGGTCCTGCGCAGGAATTCACCCGCTACTGGGTGGCGGGCCCAGAGGTCAAGATGCCGCGGGGGACGGCCGAAACATTCGCCGATGCCGCCTGGGCGGCGTTGCGCACCAACAATATTGAGGAGAAGGCGTAGTGAACAGACGATCGGACTCGCTGTACCGGACGATGGTTGACGACGGCGATGACCCGAGCGCACCCGAGCGGCTGCGCGTCGAGCACAACGGCGACCGCGCGGTCGTCACGCTCGACGAGCCCCGGCGACTCAATGTGTTGTCGGCTCCGCTGGTTCGGCAGTTGCGACGCGCGCTCACCGACCTCGACGCCGACCCCGACGTCCGTTCGGTCGTTCTGACCGGCGCCGACCCCGGCTTCAGCGCCGGCGGTGACCTGAAGATGATGCGCGCGGCCGTCGAACAGCTGGGTGCACCTGAGGGCACCGCCGACGTGTGGCGATGGATCCGTCGCGAGTTCGGCGGCATCGCCCGGCTCATCGCGGGCTCGGACACGCTTTTCGTCGCCGCATTGAACGGCGCCGCGGCCGGCGTGGGGTTGGCCTGGGCGCTGACCTGCGACCTCGTCGTCGCCAGCGAACGCGCGATGATCGTGCCCGCGTTCGGGCGGTTGGGCCTGATCCCCGAGGTGGGCACGAGTTGGGCGTTGACGCGCCGGCTCGGTTATCAGGGCGCGCTCGCGTTCTATCTGCGCGGCGACCACATCGACGCCCGCACCGCGCTGCGTCTGGGGCTCGTCCAGGAGGTGGTCGAACACGACCGACTTCTGGAAGCGGCCGACCAATGGTGTTCGCGTGTCGCCGAGATGCCGCCACACACCGTCGCGATGACCAAACCCCTGCTGCGCGCCGCGGCCGACGCGGACTGGACCGCCGCGATCACCCTGGAGGAGTTCGCCGAACCGACGTGCTTCACCACTGCGGCCTTCGCCGACAGCGTGGACAGCATGCTGAACGACCGGCCCGGGCGGGTTACCGGCGCCGATCGCTGATTGGAGTGGGATGTCACGGCTCCAGCGTGCCACGATGATTCGGTGAGCTTCCCGGTGACCGCACCGCCGCTGCCTCGGCCCGTGCTGTTCGACCAGTTCTGGGCCGACCTCACGTTCGTGCACTGGCCGGTGCACCCGGACAGCGTCGCGCACCTGTTCCCGCGCGGTACCCGTCCCGACGTATTCGATGACGGCCTCACCTACGTCGGGCTGGTGCCGTTCGTGTTGCGGCACACCGCGCTGGGCACGTCGCTGCGGCTGCCGTACTTCGGCAGCTTCGCCGAAACCAACGTCCGGCTCTACTCGACCGACGACGCGGGTCGTCACGGCGTGCTGTTCCGGTCGCTGGAAACCGAACGGCTCGCGGTGGTCGGAGTCACCAGGGTCGGCATGGGCGTGCCGTACACGTGGGCCAAGATGCGTGTGAGTGTCACCGGGGACCGGGTCTCCTACAACAGCGTGCGCCGGTGGCCCCGTCGGGGCCTGCGCAGCAGGCTGACGGTGATGGTCGGCGACGAGGTGCAGGCGACACCGCTGGAGGTCTGGCTGACCGCGCGCTGGGGTGCACACACCCGCAAGGCCGGGCGGACGTGGTGGGTGCCCAACGCGCACGTGCAGTGGCCATTACGCGCGGCCGAGATCGTCGAACTGGACGACGATCTGCTGCCCGCCAGTGGTGTGACGCCTTGCGGCGAACGGCTGCGCGCGTTGTTCTCACCCGGCGTGCACGCGCAGTTCGGACGTGCGTCCAAGGTGGAGTAGCCGGCTGAGCGCGACTACGGACCGGTGTAGCCCGGCGGGTTGGGGCTGTCCACCCACAGGTCGACGCCCAACTCCGAGCCTGGGACGCAGTCGTAGACCGACAGGTCGGTGACACCGGATTCCAGCAGGACGTCCTCGCACAGCAGGGCGTTGCCGGTGTATTCACGGGAGGGCTTGTTGAGGACGGCGTAGGCGGCATCGGCGTAGACGTCGGGCTTGCGGGCACGGCCCATCGCCTCGTCGCCGCCGAGTAGGTTCTGCACGGCCGCGGTGGCGACCAGCGTGCGGGGCCACAGCGTGTTCGACGCAATGCCCTCGTCGCGTAACTCCTCGGCCATTGCCAAGGCGCACAACGACATTCCGTACTTGGCCATCATGTACGCTGTCGGTTTCAGCCACTCGGGCTCCAGTCGGATCGGCGGCGACAGCGTCAGGATGTGGGGATTCTCCCGTCCCACCATGTGCGGGATGCAGGCCTGCGACACCGTGTAGGTACCGCGGACCTGGATGCCGTTCATCAGGTCGAAGCGCTTGAGCGGCACCTCGGTGATCGAGCCGAGGTTGATTGCCGAGGCGTTGTTCACGCAGATGTCGATGCCGCCGAACTGTTCGACAGCCTGGGCCACCGCCGATGTGACCGAGTCGCCGTCGCGGATGTCGCCGACGATCGGCAGCGCCTGTCCGCCCGCCTCCTCCAGCTCCTTGGCGGCGGTGTACACGGTGCCGTCGAGCTTGGGATGCGGTTCGGCGGTCTTGGCGATCAGCGCGATGTTGGCGCCGTCGGCGGCCGCACGCTTGGCGATCGCGAGCCCGATGCCGCGGCTGGCACCGGAGATGAACATGGTTTTCCCGGAGAGCGACATGGGGTCACCCTATGCCCCGCGAAATCGACGTGAGTAGCCACTTACGCATGTACATCCGCTGGAAATCGGCGAAGCTGTGCTGACCAACCAGCGGAAGAGGTACGAGTAGTGACCGACGTCGGGGCCGACCCCTACCTCTGGCTCGAGACCATCAACGATGGCGAGGTGTCGGAGTGGGTACGGAGCACAATCAACTGACCTTCGACGAGCTGTGTGGCGACCGGTTCGAGCGGATGCGGGCCGAGACACTTGGCATCCTGAACACCGATACCCGGATTCCCTACATCCGGCGCCGTGATGAGTTCCTCTACAACATCTGGGTCGACGCGGCCAACCCGCGTGGGCTGTGGCGGCGGACCACGCTGGAGTCGTACAGCACCGACTCGCCCGACTGGGACGTCATCATCGATGTCGATGCGCTGGCAGAGGCCGACGGGGAGAACTGGGTCTGGAAGGGCGCCGACGTCATCGAACCCGAATACACCCGTGCACTGGTGAGCCTGTCACGCGGCGGCTCAGATGCGGCAGTTGTACGTGAATTCGACATGACGACAAGAGAATTCGTCGCCGACGGGTTCAACTTGCCCGAAGGGAAAACCGACATCGGCTGGGAGGATCCGGACACGGTACTCGTCGGAACCGATTTCGGCGAGGGGTCGATGACCGAGTCCGGGTACCCGCGGGTGATCAAGCGGTGGCGGCGCGGCACGCCGATCACAGAAGCCGAGACCGTCTACACCGGCGAGATGAGCGATGTGCTGGTAACGGCAGGCGTCGACCGCACCCCGGGTTACGTTCGCACGTTCGTGCAGCGCCTCATCGACGGCCAGCATCAAGAGGCCTATGAGCTGCGCGACGGTGAGCTGATGCGCATCGACATCCCCACCGACACCGGACTCTCGGTGCATCGGGAGTGGCTGTTGATCCTGCCCCAAACCGACTGGGTCCGAGGCGATGTCACGTACCCGGCCGGCTCGGTCGTGGTCGCCGACTACGAGCAGTTCCTGGCAGGAACCGCCGAGCTGCGCGTGCTCTTTCGGCCCGACGCCTCCAGCGCCGCCAACCATGCGGCCTGGACACGCGACCGGCTGGTACTGGTCTCCCTGGTGGACGTGGCGACGCGGGTCGAGATCATCACCCCGGGCACGTGGGAGTCCGAGCCTGCGCGTGGGACGCCCGACAACGCGACCACTACCATCGCGGCAGCCGATGAGTACAGCGACGAGATCTTCTTGAACTCAAGTGGATTCGACAAACCCGCCCGGCTGCTATACGGCTCCGTCGGCGAGCCGCTGCGCGAGATCAAATCGGCGCCCGCGTTCTTCGATGCCGAAGACATCGTCGTCGAGCAGCACTTCACCGTGTCCGCCGACGGCACACGAGTTCCGTATTTCCTTGTCTCCCATCGTGATTCCACCGGCCCACGTCCCACACTGCTGGGTGGTTACGGTGGGTTCGGCTCCTCCAACGCGCCGGGCTACGACGGCATCATGGGCCGGTTCTGGCTCGCCCGCGGCGGCAACTTCGCGGTGGCCAACACCCGCGGCGGCGGGGAATACGGACCGGACTGGCACCTGCAGGCAACGCGCGCGGGACGGCATAAGGTCTCCGACGACTTCGCCGCGGTCGCGCGGGATCTGGTGACACGCGGTGTCACGACGGTCGAGACGCTCGGCGCGTTCGGCGCCAGCAGCGGCGGATTGCTGATGGGGATCATGCTCACGAACTATCCGGAGTTGTTCGGGGCGCTGGTCTGCAGAATGCCGTTGCTGGATATGCGTCGTTACCACCTGCTGCTGGCGGGAGCATCGTGGGTTTCGGAGTACGGCGACCCGGATGATCCAGAGGAGTGGGAGTTCATCAAACCGATCTCGCCGTATCAGAACATCTCCGCCGACCGGAAGTATCCGCCCGTACTGATCACCACCTCGACCGTCGACGACCGGGTTCACCCCGGGCACGCCCGCAAGATGGCCGCTGCGCTGGAGAAGGCGGGGCATGAGGTGTTGTTCTACGAGAACGTCGAGGGCGGCCACGGGGGGGTCGCGGACAACGCTCAGGCGGCCTTCAGTTCCGCGCTGACGTTCGAGTTCCTCTACCGAAAGCTGGGCCTATGACGCCCGGATGTCGGCGGTGACGGCGTTCGTCAGCCGGATCAGGTCCTGCGGAGGCACGGCGATGTCCCAGCCGCGTTTTCCCGCACTGCACAGCACGCGGTCCCAACCCAGCGCGGAGGCGTCGACGACAGTGGGCTAGCGGCCTGCGCTGACCGAGCGGCGAGATTCCGCCGATCACGTAACCGGTCGATCGTTCGGCCGCCGCCCGGTCGGCCATCGTGGCCTTGGGCACCCCGAGCGCCGTTGCCGCGGCCTTCAGCGAGAGCTTCGACGAAACCGGGAGCACCGCCACGCCCAGCCCCTTCGGCAGGGCGACCACCAGCGTCTTGAAGACTTGCTCGGGGTCGACGCCCTGCTCGCGCGCAAGTTCCTCGGCCGCCTCCGCACCGAACGACTCGTTGCGGGGGTCGTGACGGTATTGCAGCACTTCGTGCGGGATCTCCGCGGCCAGTAGGGCCGCGATCGCCGGTGTTGCCGCGCGCGCCACGGACTCAGCGTAGTTCCGGGAACACCTCGACCGTTCGCGCTGTTATTGACGTCAGTTATGGCCGCAAGCAGCCGCGGCCAGAAAAGAAGTCGGTCTCAACCTCTAGGATCGAAGGGAAGGGGTCTAGGTGCCAGCACTGGCCATGGAGCGCCCGGTGGATTTGCCGGGCCTGTTAGGTGGCACCGCTAGAGAAGGGACGGTGTTCCCCACAATGACCGACATCGACGGATCCAAGCTGAATTCGGCGCCCGCGCCGGTGCCTGATTCGGCGCCTGATGCGCCGGCGCCCGACGAACCGGAAGAGACCGACGCCGAGCTGACCGCTCGGTTCGAGCGCGACGCGATACCGCTGCTCGACCAGCTCTACGGCGGCGCGCTGCGCATGACGCGCAACCCGGCCGACGCCGAGGATCTGCTGCAGGAAACGATGGTCAAGGCCTACGCCGGTTTCCGCTCGTTCCGCGAGGGCACCAACCTCAAGGCATGGCTGTACCGGATCCTGACCAACACCTACATCAACAGCTACCGCAAGAAGCAGCGTCAGCCCTCGGAGTATCCGACCGAGGAGATCACCGACTGGCAGCTGGCGGCCAACGCCGAGCACACCTCGACGGGGCTGCGCTCGGCGGAGGTCGAGGCGATGGAGTCGCTTCCGGACAACGAGATCAAGGAAGCGCTGCAGGCACTGCCGGAGGAATTCCGGATGGCGGTGTACTACGCCGACGTCGAAGGCTTCCCATACAAGGAGATCGCCGAGATCATGGATACGCCGATTGGCACCGTCATGTCCCGATTGCACCGGGGCAGGCGTCAGCTTCGTGAGCTGCTGGCCGATGTGGCCCGCGACCGCGGATTCATTCGAGGCCCGCACGTTGACGAGCCTGAGGAGGTGTCGTCATGAGCGACGACGAACGCTGGGCTGCGCCGGTAGGTCCCGTCGACCCTGAGCACCCGGAGTGTGCTGCGGTGATCGCCGAGGTATGGACGCTGCTGGACGGCGAGTGCACGCCCGAGACCCGCGACAAGCTGCGCCATCATCTCGAAGACTGCCCGACGTGCCTGCGGCATTACGGCGTCGAAGAGCGGGTCAAGAACTCGATCGCCACCAAATGCAGTGGGGAGAGGGCGCCCGGAGAGCCTGCGTGAGCGGCTGCGGATCGAGATCAGCCGCACCACCATCATTCGGCGCGGCTAGCGCGCCGGCGATCATCTGACCGCGGCTAGCGCACCGACTTCGAACCGCAATTGGGCCGTTTGCCGTGGTTGGCCTTGGAGTGCTTGCGGTCGCGCTTCTTACGGCCACGCTTGGCCATGGTGTTCCTCCGTACGGTTCTGGGGATGGTCGCGCCCGCATCCGGCGGGCGGCGTTGTCTCATTGTCTCACGGCCCGGTGACAGGGCTGCCCGGGCGGGGGTGTGGTTCGATATAAGCCGGTAGGCATACGGCAGCCGAAGTAAATGGGGTGAAGATGGCCGAGGACGTTCGCGCTGAAATCGTGGCCAGTGTGCTCGAGGTCGTGGTTCATGAGGGCGATCAGATCGGCGAGGGGGACACCCTGGTGCTGCTGGAGTCGATGAAGATGGAGATCCCGGTGCTGGCCGAGGTTGCGGGCACCGTCAGCAAGGTGAGCGTGTCCGTCGGCGACGTCATCCAGGCCGGCGACCTCATCGCGGTGATCAGCTGAGCGCGCCGGACGCGCCGCCGGAGTAAGACCCGATGTCCACCCTCGGTGACCTGCTCGCCGAGCACACCATCCTGCCCGGTAACGCCGTCGATCATCTGCATGCGGTGGTCGGCGAGTGGCAGCTGCTGGCGGACCTGTCCTTCGGGGACTTCCTGATGTGGGTGCGCCGTGACGACGGCGCCTTGGTGTGCGTCGCTCAGGTGCGGCCCAACACGGCGCCCACCGTGCTGCTCGCCGACGCGGTCGGCACATCCAACGAGGCCGACGAGATGCCGTTGGTGACCGACGCCTTCAACTCCGGCACCATCGGCAGGCAAAACCCAGCGGGACAACAGGATTCACTCGGTCTCAACGTGGAGGCTGTTCCCGTGCGCTACAAGAACGACGTGGTCGCGGTGCTGACACACCAGACCGCACTCGCCGAACGCAATGCCAGCCCGCTGGAGACCGCCTACCTCGACTGTGCGGGCGACCTGCTGCTGATGCTGTCGGAAGGCACCTTCCCCAATGTGGGTGACTTGGCGATGTCGCGGTCGAGTCCGCGCGTCGGGGACGGCTTCATCCGGCTCAACGAGACCGGTGTCGTCACTTTCGCCAGCCCCAACGCGATCTCGGCGTATCACCGCATGGGCCTGGCCGCCGAGCTGGAGGGGCACAACCTCGTCAGCGTCACCCGCCCGCTGATCTCCGACCCGTTCGAGGCTCAGGAGCTGGACAACCACGTGGGTGACTCGCTGGCCGGCGGATCGAGCATGCGCATGGAGGTCGACGCGGGCGGGGCGGCGGTGCTGCTGCGCACACTGCCGCTGGTGGTGCACGGCAAGGCAGTCGGTGCGGCCGTGCTGATCCGCGATGTCACCGAGGTCAAACGGCGCGACCGCGCGCTGTTGTCCAAGGACGCGACGATCCGCGAGATCCACCATCGGGTGAAGAACAACCTGCAGACCGTCGCGGCATTGCTGCGGCTGCAGGCCAGGCGCACCACCAATGCCGAGGGCCGCGAGGCGCTGATCGAATCGGTGCGGCGGGTGTCGTCGATTGCCTTGGTGCACGATGCGCTGTCGATGTCGGTGGACGAGGAGGTCAACCTCGACGAGGTGGTCGACCGGATCCTCCCGATCATGAATGACGTTGCGACAGTGGACACTCCGATCCGCATCAACCGTGTCGGCGACCTGGGTGTGCTCGATGCCGACCGCGCCACTGCGCTGATCATGGTGATCACCGAGTTGGTGCAGAACGCGATCGAGCACGCCTTCGACGACAACACGCCGCACGGCCGCGTGACGATTCGCGCCGAGCGCTCAGCGCGCTGGCTCGATGTGGTCGTCCACGACGACGGCCGCGGGCTGCCCGACGGGTTCAGCCTGGAGCAGTCCGACCGGCTCGGCCTTCAGATCGTGCGCACGCTGGTGTCCGCGGAGCTGGACGGCACGCTGGCCATGCACGAAGTGCCCGACCGGCGGCACGGACGTGGTGCTGCGGGTGCCGATCGGTCGGCGCGCGCGCCTCGCCCAGTAGGTCAGTTCTGTCCGATTACGCAAAATGACAGTTATTGACGTAATACGGACTAATTGAATTCGCACAAAGTTACGGCCCCGACATTTGTCGGGGCCGTAAGCGATTTTGACGCGGGTTTGAGGGCTAGACCCCGCTGCGGGCCTTGGTCCGGGCGTTGCGCCGCTTCAGCGCGCGTCGCTCGTCCTCACTCATTCCGCCCCACACGCCGGCGTCCTGTCCGGACTCCAATGCCCAGGTCAGGCACTCAGTGGTGACCGGACAACGATTACAGACAAGCTTCGCGTCAGCGATCTGCGCGAGCGCCGGCCCACTGTTTCCCACCGGGAAGAACAGCTCCGGATCCTCGTCACGACAGACCGCCCTGTGGCGCCAATCCATGAGTTCTAACTCCTTACCGTGTGCGCAGCAGAGCGCACGAGTTTTATTCTTCGGCTGTTAACGCGTGCATATGAAATGTTTCTGCACTGTTGCATCCGATGCTTTCACAGGCTGAACAGATGTCAATAGCGTTCAGTTAACAAGTGCGCAATCTCACTAGCGGGATGTGTTAGCGGATCACCTACTCGGTTGTACTACACTAAACCAACCTGCGCCCTTATTTGACCGAGTCGAATCTGATTAATGCAGGTCAGGCGGGGTTTTTGCGGGTGGTGCAACCACGCCCAGCGCATCCGGAACCGCAGTAAACGTCATCGTGTCGCGCAGACCCAGGTAGTCGCCGTCGATCTGACACGCCACCGGCGTGTCGCTCGTCACCCGCAGCCACGGCAGATCGTCGTCACGGATCAGATGGTCGGCCTCGATGCGGGGTCGTCGAGACAGCATCCGCCGGACGAGCCGCAAATTCGCCCATATATTCATGCTGGTCGTGGCGAAAACGCCCAGGCCGGTCTCGAACGTCGTTGCTGGGATTCGTCCACACCGGCCGCGTGTTGGCGTACGTCCACGGGCTCGAGTTCGACACGAACGCGAAATGCACCCCCGGCACCGCCTCGCGGTCGGGCAGATGCACCGTCAGCGAGGGTTCCCTGCGTGCGTTGGACAGCATTTCGCGGATCGCCACCCGGATATAGCGCGAAGCGGTGACCTTGCGGCCCTTGTTGCGCTGTGCCTCGACAGCCGCCACCACGTCGCCGTCCACACCCATCCCCGCGGTGAACACCCCCCAGCGTTCCCCACAGTCCATCAGCCCGATGCGCCGCCATGCCTTGCCGCCGCCGGTAGTCGGACAGCAGGTCGACGAGTTGGTTGGTCGCCTCGATCGGGTCCGGGCTGATGCCGAGGGCGCGGGCGAAGACGTTGGCCGACCCGCCAGGAACCACGCCGACCGCGGGCGCGCCGGCGCCGGGCCCGCCGACCTCCATGATCCCGTTGACCACTTCGTTCACCGTTCCGTCGCCGCCGTGGACGATCAGCACGTCGATGCCGTCGCGGGCGGCGTCGCGGCCGATCTCGATGGCGTGGCCACGGTGGTCGGTGTGCACGACGGTCAGCTTGACCCGGCTCTCCAGCGCGTGGGCCAGCAGATCGCGCGCTGGCCGGTGTTGTCGACGTCGCATTGGGATTCACGATCAGCACGGCGCGCACGAGCCGAAAGCCTATGGGAAGCCATGGCCCCTACGGCGACGACCGGCTACGTCGTCGATCGGCAGTAAGGTGCCACCGTGTCCGTTCCCCGCGGGATGGCGCTTCTGGTCGCAGGCGCGCTGTTCATGGAGATCCTGGACGCCACCATCATCACCCCGGCCATCCCGCTCATCGCTTCGTCGTTCGGGGTCGACGCGGTCGACATCAACATCGCGATCTCCGCCTACCTGGTGACCGTCGCGGTCCTCATACCGGTGAGCGGGTGGATGGCCGACCGGTTCGGGGCCCGCAGGGTTTTCATCGCAGCAATCGCGGTGTTCACATTCGCATCCGTCGGATGTAGCGGCAAGTGTGTCGCTGCCGATGCTCGTCGCGATGCGGGTCCTGCAGGGAGTCGGCGGCGCCTTGATGGTGCCCGTTGGTCGCCTCCTCGTGTTGCGGTCAAGCCCGAAAGCCGACCTGGTCCGAGCCATCGCGTGGCTTACCTGGCCCGCCCTCACCGCTCCTGTGCTCGCCCCGATTCTCGGGGGTGCCATCGCCACCGTCGGCTCTTGGCGGTGGATATTCATCGTCAACATCCCGCTCGGCATTATCGGATTCCTGTTGTCGCCTGAGGCTGATCCGCGGAGAAGGCGAAGCCGGCCGGACGCCACTCGACTGGCAGGGTCTGGCGCTGCTGGGAGCAGGCATCGCCGCCGCGCTCATCGCATTGGAGAGCATCAGGGTGGAGGGCACCGAGTGGGTGCACGTCGCCGTCGGCGGTGGAGTCGCGGTCGTCCTGCTTGGCACCGCGATGTGGCATTTGCTGCGGGATCGCTACCCGCTGATCGAATTGCGGGTGCTGCGAGTGCCTACGTTGCGGGTGACCGCATCTGCAGGATCGCTGTACAGGCTGGTCATCACGGCCGTGCCATTCCTGCTTCCGCTTCAGTTCCAGCTGGCGTTCGGCTGGACCCCGCTGGTTGCGGGCTGCTGGTGGCGGCGTTGTTCGTCGGCAACATCGCGATCAAGCCCGTCACGACGCCGTTGATACGCCGGTGGGGGATACGCCGGGTGCTCCTGGTGAACGGTTTGTTGTCGGTCGTGTGCTTCGGGCTGTTGGCCTGCCTGAGCGGCTCGTTGCCGGTGGCATTGATCGTGGGCGTCCTGTTCGTCAGTGGCGCATTGCGTTCCGTCGGATTCACCGCCTACAACACGCTGGCGTTCTCCGATGTTGACTCTCCACAACTCACACACGCCAGCACGCTCAATGCGGCGGTGCAGGAACTCGCCGCGGGACTCGGGGTGGCCGTGGCCGCACTACTTCTCGGATTGTTCAATCCGGTGAGTCACGCTGTGGGACAGGCGTACTCATGGACATATCTCACACTTGGCCTGCTCATGTTGCTCACCATCGTCGAAACCCTGCGTTTACCAAAGGATGCCGGCGCAGCGGTCACGCGGTCCGCGGGCTAGAAGTACGCATCGTTGGTTCGAACGGCGGTCACCTCGGTGAATCCGGCCCCTGCCAGGGTGACGTAGCTGGCCCTGACTTTCGGGAGGCTCATTTCTTTTCCTGACTCGGTCGGGGCTGAAAGTCGTGCAAGATGTACCCGACCGGTCATACCTCTACGCTCGATGTCGTGATCGTTCCCTCACCGGCCACCGTGCGTCAGGCAGCCGTCGTGGTCGCGCTCGAGGGCTGCGGCGCTGGTTCTGGTCGCGGCACTGCTGGTCGTGCGCCACCTGGGCGGCGTCGAGGACCAACCGTGGCTCAGCGGGTACGGCACCGCGGCGTGGTTCGCCATCATGGGGTCGGCGGTGCTCGCCGCGGGCTGGGCATTGTGGACCGGCCGACGGTGGGGCCGCGGCATCGCGGTCTTCGCGCAGCTGCTCCTGTTGCCGGTGGCCTGGTACATGGCCGTCGGGTCAAATCAATGGCTCTACGGCATCCCTGTCGGGCTCGTCGCGCTGGGCACGCTGGCGCTGCTGTTCAGCCCGTCGGCGCTGCAGTGGGTGGGCGCTCAGGATTCGTCGGCCAGCGCCGACAGCTCCGGGCCCGACACCCGGTAGGTGATCCACTCGTTCTGCGGCTTGCCGCCGACCGCGTCGTAGAGCGCGATCGCGTTGACGTTCCAGTCCAGCACCGCCCACGACAGCCGCGTGTAGCCACCCTCGACGCATTCGCGGGCGAGGGCGGCCAGTATCTTGCGGGCCAGCCCGCGCCGGCGGAAGGCGGGACGCACGTAGAGGTCCTCCAGATAGATGCCGGCGACGCCGTCCCACGTGGAGAAGCTGCGAAACCACAGCGCACCGGCCGCGGCCTTGCCGTCGACCTCGACGATATGCCCGTACGCCGTCGACGGGTTCCCCGAAAAGTGCTGTCCGCAACTGGCTTTCGGTGACCGTGCACTCGCTCGGCGGCGTGCTCGAACTCCGCGAGCTCGTGGATCATCGCCGCCAGTTCGTTCTCGTCGCCGGGCCGGACGCGGCGGATGACCTCGCTCACGGTTCGCACTCCCAGGGCCGCGAAGATCGTGTTGAATTTCGTTGTCGTCTCGTCGACTTCATCGTCCGGTTCGGATTCGGCGACGATGCCACCCCCGGCATACGCGTAGGCGGTACGACGATCGGCGGACAACTGGGCGCAGCGGATGGAGACCACCCACCGGCCGTCGCCCCGCTGGTCGCACCAGCCCACCGCGCCCGCGTAGAACCCGCGGTCGCCTTCGAGTTCGTTGATCAGCTCGGCCGCGGCATCGGTCGGTACACCGCCCACCGCGGGCGTGGGATGCAGGGCGAGCGCCAAATCCAGTGCAGTGGTGGATTTTTCGCGCAGCCGGCCGCGTGATCAGGCGTGGACAGATGCCACACGGCGGCGGTCTTGTTGAGCTTCGGCTCGGACGCGATCTTCAGCTCGGCGCACAGCGGGTCCAGCACCTCGCGCACCGCGTCGACCACAAGCTGGTGCTCGTGGCGGTTCTTGGCGGATGCGGCCAGTGCCGCGCCACTCGCCGCGTCGGCTTCGGGGTCGGGCAGTCGCGGCGCCGAGCCCGCGAAGGGCGCACACACCACGCGGTCGCCCTGGCGAGCCACCAGCAGCTCGGGGCTCGCACCGATGAGCGCGGCGCCGGAATATCCCCCGCCCGCCGCGGTCAGGTCGGCGAGAAAGGTATTGGCCCCCGGGTCCGTCGGCTGACCAGGCTGGTCGACGATCGTGCGCGCATCCAGCGGGCCCTCTGCGACCAACTTCAGCGCGCGTGCCAGTACGACCTTGTGCAGGCCGCCGGCCGGGTCCCGCAGCCGGGCCAGCGCCGCCGCGATACGGGAACGGTGTTCGTCGGGGTCAGGCAGTGTCTGCCGCGATGTGCACCGCGGGAAGCTGGCGCAACGGCCACAGCGGCAGTGCGTCGAGGAACTGAATCGACTGCGGCCGGATCAGCGCCGCCGGCTTGGTCATGTCAAAAGGCAAGGCGCCCACAATGATTGGGGTACTGTGCGACGCCAGTGCCGCCCGTGCGTCGGGCAGTCGCGGAAAGGCGGTGTGCACCCCGTCGGCGACGACGGCGCTGCCGCCAGAGGCGAGTACGAAGGACGGTTCGCGCGTCATGCCGGCAGGCACGGGTGGCGTATGGCCCGTCAGTCCCAGCGCGATGATCTGACGCACGCCGTGCTCGTGACCGCACACCGCGATCGACGCGGCCACCATCGCGAACCTGATGCCCGTCCTGAATCGGCAGCTCCGCCCAGCGGGTCACCACTGCTCGGGAGAAGTGACCGTGCCCGACGAACAGCACATCGCGGGACTCCATCTGCTCCAGCGCGTATGCGATCGCGCGGTCCGCGCGGTCGCTGACCTGCTCAACGCTCTCCCCGCCCGGGCATCCATGTGTCCACACCAGCCAGTCGGGCACCTTTCTGCCGGATCTGCGGCGGTGGTCAGGCCCTCGTAGTCGCCGTAATCCCATTCGGCCAGAAGGGGAGACACCTCGTCGACACTCAAGCCTGCGAGTTCGGCGGTGACCTGCGCTCGTTTGCGCGGACTCGAAACCACAAGCGGGTCCCTCAGGCTCAAGGTCGGCGAGCGCATCGGCGGCGAGCTTGGCCTGCTCGCGGCCGGTATCGGTGAGGTCGAGTTCGGTGCGGCCGGTGTGCTGTCCGCTTCGTGACCACTCCGTCTCACCGTGACGAAGCAGTAGCAGCCGATGTTGCTCGACACTCACCGCACTGATTCTGCCCCACGTCGCCGTCGCGATATACGTGCGCGTGCCAGGATGAACCGGTGACGCGAGTACTTGCGGTCGCCAATCAAAAGGGTGGGGTAGCCAAAACGACGACGGTGGCGTCGTTGGGTTCGGCGATGGTGGAGAAGGGTCGGCGGGTACTGGTCGTCGACCTCGATCCGCAAGGGTGTTTGACGTTCTCGCTCGGCCAGGATCCCGACAAGCTGCCGATGTCGATCCATGAGGTGCTGCTCGGCGAGATCGAACCGGATGCGGCCCTGGTCGACACGTCGGAGGGGATGTCGCTGCTGCCCGCCAACATCGACCTGGCCGGCGCCGAGGCGATGCTGCTGATGCGGGCGGGCCGCGAGTATGCGCTCAAGCGTGCGCTGGCCAAGCTCGGCGACCAGTTCGACGTGGTGATCATCGATTGTCCGCCGTCGCTGGGCGTGCTCACCCTCAACGGGTTGACCGCGGCCGATGACGTGATCGTGCCGCTGCAGTGCGAGACGCTGGCGCATCGCGGCGTCGGCCAGTTCCTGCGCACCATCACCGACGTGCAACAGATCACCAACGCCGACCTGCAGCTGCTGGGGGCGCTGCCGACGTTGTACGACTCACGCACCACCCACAGTCGCGACGTGCTGCTCGATGTCGCCGACCGCTACGGCCTGCCGGTGCTGGCGCCGCCGATTCCGCGCACCGTGCGGTTCGCCGAAGCCACCGCATCGGGAGCGTCGGTGATCGCCGGTCGCAAGAACAAGGGCGCGACCGCGTATCGCGAGCTGGCCAGCGCGCTCCTCAAACACTGGAAGACCGGCAAGGCGCTGGCGACCTACACGCCCGAGATCTAGCGATTATCGTCGGCAACCACGAGGCCAACCCCTCGCCTTCGGTTTCGGGGGCACCCAGTGCGCCGACGACGATACCCACGAACGCCTGCCGTTGCGGGGTGGAGGTCAATCCACGACTGCTTGTAGCTGTACATCTGAACAATATTTGTTGCACGGGAATGCCTTTCATTGGTGGCGTTTGATACCTGGACGCTTGGGTGCGGTCACCGCGGGGATACAGCGAAACGTTGTCGGTACTCGTGTGGCGTGGTGCCCAGACGAGTTCTAAACACGCGATGGAGGGTTTCCACGGATCCAAACCCGCTTTCGGCCGCAACGCGCCCGGACGTCAGGTCGGTGCGCTCGAGAAGCCGCCGGGCATGTTCGACGCGCATCCGCTCGACGAACTCACCAGGCGTGATGCCGACGTCGGCGCGAAAGACTCGAGCCAGATGCCGTGGGGTGACTGCGAGATGTCGTGCCAGCGCGGCCACGGACAGATCGTCTGTGAGATGGGCAGCAATCCATCGACGAAGTTCGGAGATATCCGTGCGGTTGCCTGCAGGTAGCGACAATGCCGCGCTGAACTGGCTCTGCCCGCCGGGTCGTTGCACGAACATCACCATCAGCTGGCGACGCGCAACGCAATGTCATCGCCGTGATCGTCGCCAACCAGGGCAAGGGCCAAGTCCATCGACGCGGTGATTCCTGCACTGGTCCAGATCCGGCCCGAGCGTACGAAGATGGGATCGGGATCGACGTCGACCAGAGGATGGTCGGCCGCTAGTCGTTGCGCAGTGCCCCAATGGGTGGTTGCGCGGTGCCCGTCAAGCAGTCCGGCTGCCGCCGCGATGTAAGCACCGGCGCACACCGCGGCCACACGACCCGCCTGCGGGCCATTTTCGCAAACCCAATCGCATACCTCGTCGTCGAGGACCGCAACGGGGCCGTCGTCACCGCCGGCATCAACCCGCCCGGTGACCAGGATGGTGTCCGGACGGTCCTGCAACTCGGCGAAGGATTGGTCGACTCCAAGCCGCAGGCCAGATGACGTTGGCACGGCATCTCGGTGGGCAGCCACCACGCGGACTTCGTAGCGCATCGCGCCGTCAGGAAGGGCGATGTTGGCCATCGCGAAGACTTCCGCGGGACCGGCGACATCGACGGCGTTGATCCCCGGAAAGACCGTGATCACCACCAGGTGGGCAAGTGTCGTTTCCATGACTCCAGCTTCGACACTCGCCTCGACGTCTGCAATGGCCAAAACCCGTTAGATACAGACATTCGTTGGACGTCATGACGCGGCGTCGCGCGTGTTCGACAGGGAAACTGCGATGTCCGCATTTGACATGAATGTGTCATTGCGGACCCGCTGGCGAGCGGCGAAGCTTGGTTCAAGGTAAACTGCCGTCGATAGCGCCGATCCGAAGAAGTGAATGGCGCACGACGGAGCCGCTGTCTCGTCGCTGGTGTGACAGCAGTTGTACTCGTACGCCGTCTGAGAAAGGCGACCAGATGCTGAAGAAGATACCCGATAAGCGTTGATAGCGAGGCGGAGGTCCCCGACTTCCCTGCCCGCGCTTCGGCTCTAGCCGAGAAGATCGAAGCACAAGTAGACGAGGCCGCTGTCGCTGCCACGCTCACGCCCGACGTTGTTGAAGCCCTGGAGTCGAGCGACTTCTTTCGCATGGGATTGCCCCGTGGGCTCGGCGGATACGAAGTGGATCCCGCTACGCAGGTGCGCACCATGGAGACACTCGCGCACATAGATGGTTCGACTGCTTGGGCCGTCGCGATCGGGAACAGTTCCAGTTTCTTCGCTTGGTTGGACCAATCTGCAGCTCTGGACTTGCTGGATGGCCGACCCAGCCAGCCGGTGTCCTCGATTTTCGCGCCGACGGCGCGAGGCGTCGAGGTGGACGGCGGTTATCGAGTTTCGGGTCGCTGGAACTGGGCGAGCGGGTCGCCGCACGCAGCGTTGTTCGTCATGGGTTTCGCAGTAGTCGGCGAAGACGGGCAGCCATGCACTGCCGGCGACCAACCGCTCCAGCGCTGGGGTGTATTCGCGGCCAGCGAGGTCAAGGTGCAGTCGAACTGGTCGGGTGCCGCGGGATTGCGCGCTTCCGGCAGCCACACCGTTGTCGTCGACGATACGTTCGTGCCCAGTGAGAACACCTTCATGCCGTACCGCGAGGCGCCCGTGGCTGATGGCGCACTCTACCGGCTACCGTTTATCACGCTTGTCCGTTCGGCACTCATCGGCATTCCACTAGGCCTGGCACGCCGCGCGCTTGATGAGTTGAATCACTTGTGCAGGAATAAGACTCGTGATTCGCTCCTGGTCGCGCTGGACGGCGACGTGCAGATCAGACTCGCCAAGGCGGAGGCTGCGCTGCGGGCTAGCCGAACTTTCCTACTCGACGTGACCGATCGAACTTTCGCGGTAGCCGCGGGCGGACAAGAGGTGCCTCTGCAGTTGCGAACGGAGTACACGCTGGCGTCGCAATCGGCAGTGAGCAGTTCCGTCGGCGCCGCCAATTTGGCGTTCGAGATCGCTGGTGCATCGGCGGCGGCGGCAGGAGACCCTATCCAACGGTGTTGGCGCGACGTCAACGTCGCGAGTCAGCACATCCTGTTCGGGCGCAGTAAATGGCGCGGCGCCGGGGCGGCGCTGTTAGGAGTGCCCGTCGACCCCCTTCACGTCTGATGCCGTTAGTGGGCGACCAAGCTTACAGCTAGACGAGGATTCGGGGACTGATCGGAGACGATGCTGACTAGCCCAACGCGACCAGTACGTCGCCGCGCTGTTCGAGCAGCGTCGCGCCCGCGACCGCGGGCACCACGGCGCTGGAGCTCGCCGGGCGATCTAGGAGGATGTGGCGGTCGCCGCGACCGTCGGCGGGATCGAACACGTCATAGCCGCCGGTGACCGGGACCAGCAGCCGCCCGGCCATGATCGTCGCCGGCCCGAGCGGAATGTTGGGACCGGACGGCGCAACCGTGTACTTGTAGCGAAGTCCGTTGGCGGAGAACACCATTACGCTGTCGCCCGTCCACCAGGTGATCAGGTCGCCTGCCCGCGACATCGCCGCGTTCTCCGACGGCGGCTTGGTCAGCGGTGTGCTCGCAATCGTCGCGCCGGTTTCATCGACGATGTTGACCGTCGGCTTGGGCGTTGGCACGTAGACGGCGGTCGTGGTGTCCGACACGGCGATCACCCGGGCGTCTGAGTCGGCGCGGACGCCCTCCTGGGGCACGTACTTCAGTTCGGGTTGGTCCTCTTCGTCGGCGGGCCGCAGCAGGGTGAGGCGCATGTCGGCCTGCTTCGGGCAGGACTCGAGCACCGACACGGCGGTCGTGCTGGCGGCGGCCGACACGAGCCGGCATAGCGGCGAAGCGGGGACGTCCGGCTTGATCCTGGCATCCAGGGAGCCGTAGCTGATCATCTTGACCATGTCCGAGCGCCACAATTCGAGGCGGCTGTCGCCCGCCGACAGCACGGTCGTTCCGTCGGAGGACAGCGTCACCTCCGGGTCGGCGTACCCACTGCGGCTGGACCCGCGCAGACCGGTCTTGGCGTCGATCGTGCTGACCTGACCGCAGCCGCGGTCGTCGGGATACACCGCGACGGCGTACTGGTACACCCAGCTGACCCCGCACAGATCCAGGTCGCGGGTGTAACTCCACTGCGCCTGCCCGGTCGACGGGTCGCGGCCCTCGACACCATGACCGTCTCCTGTCACGACGCTGCCGCCCACCACGGTCGGCATCGTGGTCTTCGGGCTGGGCGCGGTCCACAGTTGCCGCAGCGACGACGGCACCGCGGCGGCAGGGACCAGGCTCGGCACCGGTGTCGCCGCGGGCCTGCTGATCGTCGCCCGCGCATCACTGGTCCACCAGATCAGCGCGGCGGCAACCGCCAGCACCGCGACAATCGCCATGGCCGCCACCAGATCGGTCCGGGTGCGGCGTTCAGGTTTGACCATCGGGCGGCTGGAGCCTCGTCAGCCCGTGCTGGCCGGGGCCTTGCGGGGGCGGCGGCGACGCCTGCGACGGCCTGCGGATTCACCCGAAGCCGTCTCCTCGCCGCCTGCCTGCTCGGGCGCCGTCGTCTCCGGGTGCCCCGCGGCCGCCTGACCGCCGCGCGTCCTGCGCCGGTTCCGGTTACGGGCGGGCGGTCGTTCGGCGGACTTCTCCGCCGGTGCGCGCTTGGCAGCCTGCCGACGCGGCTCGCCGACAGTGCCCTTCGCGTCGGCCGGGATGTCGAGCTCGGCGTACAGGTGTGGCGAGCTGGAGTACGTCTCGGCGGGATCGGGGGTGTTCAGCCCGAGTGCCTTGTCGATCATCGTCCAGCGGGGCAGCTCGTCCCAGTCGACCAGGGTGACCGCGATCCCGGTCTTGCCCGCACGCCCGGTGCGACCGATGCGGTGCACGTAGGCCTGGTCGTCCTCGGGAATCTGGTAGTTGATGACGTGGGTGATGTCGTCGATGTCGATGCCGCGGGCGGCGACGTCGGTGGCCACCAGGACATCGATCTCACCGGTGCGGAAGGACTTGAGCGCCTTCTCGCGGGCGCCCTGGCCCAGATCACCGTGCACGGCGCCGACCTTGAAGCCCCGCTCGGCGAGCTCGTCGGAGACCTTCTGAGCGGTGCGCTTGGTGCGGGTGAAGATCATCGTCGCGCCGCGGCCGTTGGCCTGAAGTATCCGGCTCACCAATTCGACCTTGTCCAACGCGTGGGCGCGGTAGGCGAACTGCTCGGTGGTGTCATGGGTGGCCGCCGAATGCGGTGCTTCGGCCCTGATGTGGGTCGGCTGGTTCATGAACGTGCGGGCCAGCGTGATGATCGGATCCGGCATGGTGGCCGAGAACAGCATCGCCTGCCGTTCGGCGGGGATCTGGCGCAGAATCCGCTCGATGTCGGGAAGGAAGCCGAGGTCGAGCATCTCGTCGGCCTCGTCGAGCACCAGCATCGACAGCCCGCCGAGCTGCAGGTGGCCCTGCTGTGCGAGGTCGAGCAGGCGGCCAGGCGTACCGACAACGACGTCGACGCCCTTCTGCAGCGCTTCGATCTGTGGCTCGTAGGGTCGTCCGCCGTAGATCGACGTGACGGTCAGCTTGCGGTCACCGGCGGTCAGGTGCTTGGCCGCAATGGCCAGGTCACTGGACACCTGCAGGCACAGTTCGCGGGTCGGGACCACGACGAGTGCCCTGGGGATGCCCGAGAGCTCACGCTCGGGGTCGGTGGTGATCCGCTGAAGCATCGGCACACCGAAGGCCAGGGTCTTGCCCATTCCGGTGCGGGCCTGGCCGATCAGGTCGTCGCCCGCCAGCGCGAGCGGCATTGTCAGTTCCTGGATAGCAAAGGGATGTTCCTTGCCGTCTTCGGACAATGCGCGCACTATTTCGTCGCGAACTCCGAGTTCAGCAAAGGTTGGGTTTAGATGCGTCATACGCGGGAGGCTTAGCCTTTCAATTGTCAATCCTCATGGCGTCCACGCGCGCACGAGATTGACGAAGCTTTGCCGGGGCCCTGCGCTGAGGTAGGCGGGCCGACTCGTTGCACGCACATTTCTTCGGTAGCGGCCTGGTCATTTCGACCATCTCGATGCCACCGCCTGCTCCCATGATAACCGGCCGGGTTCGCTCCGAGGTCAGCGCGCCGCCCGATGGCTAGAGTTGGGCCATGACTGCTGCCGACAATGAGGCGCCGCCGTTCCCGTCCGAGCAGATGACCGACTCGGTGACCTCGGGCATGTCGGCCGCTCATCCCGGCATCAATGAGCTGTTCGCACTGCTGGCCTACGGCGAGGTGGCGGCGTTCTATCGGCTGACCGAAGAGGCGCGCATGGCGCCGAACCTGCGCGGTCGCATCAACATGGCCAGCATGGCCGCCGCGGAGATGAATCACTACGAGGTACTGCGGGATGCGTTGGAGCGCAGGGGAGTCGACGTGGTGCCCGCGATGACGAGGTACGCCCCGGCGCTGGAGAACTACCACCGGCTGACCACCCCGAGCACGTGGTTGGAAGCGTTGGTGAAGACGTACGTCGGCGACGCACTGGCCGCCGACTTCTATCTCGAGATCGCCGATGCGATGCCGGACGAGGCTGCCGACGTGGTCCGCGCGGTGCTCTCGGAAACCGGCCATTCGCAGTTCGTCGTCGCCGAGGTGCAGGCCGCCGTGACGGCCAGCGAGAGGCAGCGCCACCGGCTGGCCCTGTGGTCGCGGCGACTGCTGGGCGAAGCGATCACACAGGCGCAGTACGTGCTGGCCGATCGCGACGAGCTCGTCGACCTGGTGATGTCGAGCGGCGAGGGGCTGACCCAGATGACCGAGTTCTTCGATCGACTGCAGCGCACGCATGCCTCCCGCATGCAGGAGCTCGGCCTGGCCTGATCGGGCCGCCCGACCGCGCCGCTACTGCGTGCAGGTGGCGATCATCGAGTTGTTGTTCTGCGCGGCGATCAGGGCGCCGGCAGCGTCGGTGATGCTGCAGTTGAGCTGGCCCAACACGCTGGTCGCGGTCACCGACTTGAGTTCGACACCGGGGTCGAGCACGACGGTCTTCGCCCAAGGCAACGCGACGTTCACGTCGGTCTGAAGCGCGCCCTGCTGATCGGTATAGATCACCGTGACCAGGTCGATCAGCTGCCGACTGCCGGTCACCCGGTAGGTGACGGTCCGCGGTGACGGGGCGGGCGGCGGCGGGGCCGCCTCGGCCGGCGCGGCTGGTGGGGCCGCCTCGGCCGTCGGGCTCACGGTCGTGACCGTTTCGGGCGTCAGCGACGGGACCACCGGCGCGGTGGCGGCAGGCGACGGAGCGGATGTCGTCGAGGGGGCCACGGTGGTCGGAGCCGCCGACGTCACGGTGGCCGACACCGACCCGCTGTCGCCGCCGCCGAGGATCACCCCCGTCGTAATGACGGCGATGAACAGAATCACCCCGGCCAGCCCGGCCACCCACATCCAGCGACGGTCGATGCGCGCCTCGTCGTAGTGGTAGTCGTAGTCGGCGTACTCGTCCTCCTCCAGCCCGTCGTAATCGAGCTCACCGGCGATGTCATCGGTATAGCTGTCGATACGTTCGGTGGGGGTCAGAGAATACGGTGAATCTGCGGTATAAGACCTGTTCATATGGGGTTCCCCGGTCGTCTCGTCCAATGCCGGACCTGATGCTATCGAGGCAGAAGTTACGGATGAGGTTGACGCGCTGGCCGCTGGGTCACGGTCCGGCGTCGGTTCGGTCGCCGTTCTGCACATCGCCTCGCTGACCGGCTTCGCTCACCGCGAACTCACCGGCACGGCACCGCACCCATGGCGTCCACTAGCCTTGCCTCAGGTTCTTCGAGGACGTAGACGAAACGGAAAGGTCCCAGGCGTGGAGGTCAAAATCGGTGTCACGGACAGCCCGCGCGAACTGAGCTTCAACAGCGCGCAGACACCCAGCGAGGTGGAGAAGGCGATCACCGATGCGCTGGACAAGGACTCGGTCTTGGCCCTGACCGACGAGAAGGGCCGGCGTTTCCTGGTGCAGACGTCGAAGATCGCTTATGTCGAGATCGGCGCGGCTGACGTGCGCCGAGTCGGCTTCGGTGTGGTGGGGGCAGAGGCCGTCAAGAACGGGTAAGCGGCACGTGTGACAGCCCGCCCCAGGCGAACTGAACCGTGCCCTCCACCGCTGCGTCCTTGGAGATCGGCCGCTCGTTGTTCAGCCAGTACCGCGCGGAGTCGACGCTGATCGCGACCAGGCCGACGGCGATCATCCTGGCCCGGTGCGCCTCGAGCCCGGAATCGCGGCTGATCAGGTCGAACACCGCGTCGGTGCACGCTTCGGTGGCGACCTTCACCTGCACGGCCACCTGAGGTTCGGTCACATAGTCGTTCTCGAAGATCAGCCGGTAGCCCTGGCCGTCGTGCTCGATGAAGTCGAAGAACGCCTGCACCGCGGCGCGCAGCCGCTGCCGGTTGTCGGTGGTCGTGCGCAGTGCCTGACGCACACCGGACACCAAGTTCTCGACATGCTGCTGCAGCACCGCGAGATAGAGCTCCAGCTTCGATGAGAAGTGTTGGTAGAGAACGGGTTTGCTTACCCCTGCGCGATCAGCGATCTCGTCCATGCCTGCGGCGTGATAGCCGCGGTCCACGAAAACCTCGCTGGCAGCGGCCAGTAACTGCCCGCGGCGCTCGTCGCGGGGCAACCTATTGCCGCGCCGGTTCATCCCGTCTCCGTTCGCCGGCTGCGCGCCCCGCCGCGCGGCGGTGTTGGCGAGATCGCTCATCACGTCCTTGTCTTACCGGGTATCGCAACGAGATTACTACCGTTGGCAAAGCGAGCACACGAGGACGACTCTCCCGTTGGTGGCGCGCCGGAACAGCGGGTGCTCTGGCCTGTGTCATCCTGTTGCGGTGACCTACGACCCGGGGCGTCGCGGGGGAGGTGGCCTGCCTGCGTTGCACAACGAGTGGCGAGAGCCGCTACGCGCGCAGCGCGACCCGCTAGCCGAGGACTCCGGCCGGGTGAGGTCGAATCGCGAAGAGCACCGCCGGGCACGCAAGCAGACCTGGCTGGGGCGGTTCATCTCCACCTACGGCTGGCGGGCCTACGCGCTGCCGGTGCTGGTCGCGCTGACCGGTCTCATCGTGTACCAGACGATCACCGGGACCAGCGTGCCCGCGCCCGACGCGCCCGAAGGCCCGGTGCAGGGGCCGCCGACCATCGGCGTGGCCAGCACCGCGATCATCGGTGCGCCGCCCAAGGGTCTGACGCAGTTCGATGCGAACCTGCCGACCGGGATCCTGCCCGAAGGCGGTCCGTTCACCGAGGCGGGCACCAAGACGTGGCACATCGTTCCCGGCGCGCTGCCGAAGGTCGGCGAGGGCACCGCCAAGGTGTTCACCTACACCGTCGAGGTCGAGGACGGCATCGACACCACGTCCTTCGGCGGTGACGACGGGTTCGCCCGGATGGTCAGTGAAACCCTCGCCAATCCCAAAAGCTGGACGCACAATCCGCAGTTCGCGTTCACCCGAGTCGACAGCGGCGAACCGGACTTCCGAATCTCGTTGAGCTCGCCGATGACGGTTCGCGAGGGATGCGGCTACGACATCCAACTCGAGGCGTCGTGTTACAACCCGGCCTACGCCGACGGTCAGCCGCGCGTGTTCATCAACGAGGCGCGCTGGGTGCGTGGCGCGGTGCCGTTCCAGGGTGACGTGGGCTCCTACCGGCAGTACCTCATCAACCACGAGGTCGGCCACGCGATCGGTTATCAGCGCCACGAGCCATGCGGCGTCAACGGCGATCTGGCGCCGGTGATGATGCAGCAGACGTTCTCGACCAACAACAACGACGCCGCGAGATTCGATCCGGAGTCGGTCAAACCCGACGGCAAGACCTGCCGGTTCAACCCCTGGCCGTACCCGATCGCCTGACGCGTTTCCCGCGCATCGATCGCGGGAAGCAGCAGGGTCTCGTTGCTGTTGTGTCAATGGCCTGCTGTGATGGTCAGTAGACGTCGAATCTAAGGAGACACGGTGTCGACACCGTTGCCGCCGCTGGTAGAACCAGCGGCCGAGCTCACGCGCGAAGAGGTTCAGCGCTATAGCCGCCACCTCATCATCCCGGACGTCGGTCTGGACGGCCAGAAGCGACTGAAGAACGCCCGGGTGCTGGTCATCGGGGCCGGTGGCCTCGGGTCGCCTGCGCTGCTGTACCTGGCCGCGGCAGGCGTTGGCACGATCGGCATCGTCGAGTTCGACGTGGTCGACGAGTCCAACCTGCAGCGCCAGATCATTCACGGCCAATCCGACATCGGCCGGTCCAAGGCGGAGAGTGCGCGTGACTCGATCCTCGAGATCAACCCGCTGGTCGAGGTGCGGCTGCATGAGGTGCGGCTGGAACCCGACAATGCGGTCGAAATGTTCGAGCAGTACGACCTGATCCTGGACGGCACGGACAACTTCGCCACCCGCTATCTGGTCAACGACGCCGCGGTGCTGGCGGGCAAGCCGTATGTCTGGGGGTCGATCTACCGCTTCGAGGGCCAGGTCTCGGTGTTCTGGGAGGACGCGCCCGACGGTCTCGGCCTGAACTACCGCGACCTGTATCCGGAGCCGCCGCCACCGGGGATGGTGCCGTCCTGCGCCGAGGGTGGCGTGCTGGGCATCCTGTGCGCGTCGATCGCGTCGGTGATGGGCACCGAGGCCCTCAAGCTGATCACCGGCATCGGCGAGACGCTGCTGGGCAGGCTGATGATCTACGACGCGCTCGACATGACCTACCGCACGATCAAGATCCGCAAGGATCCGTCGACGCCGAAGATCACCGAGCTGATCGATTACGAGGAATTCTGCGGCGTGGTGTCCGACGCGGCCGCCGAGGCAGCCGCTGAGTCGACGATCACGCCGCGCGAGCTGCGTGAGCTGCTGGATTCCGGCAAGCCGCTTGCGCTGATCGACGTGCGCGAGCCCGTCGAGTGGGACATCAACCGCATCGAGGGCGCCGAGCTGATTCCGAAGGCGCGCGTTCGAATCGGGCGAGGCGTTGGCCAAATTGCAGGTCGACCGCACGCCGGTGTTCTACTGCAAGACCGGGGTGCGCTCGGCCGAGGTGTTGGCCATCGTGAAGAACGCCGGCTTCTCCGATGCGATGCATGTGCAGGGAGGAATCGTCGCGTGGGGCAAGCAACTCGAGCCCGACATGGTGATGTACTAACGCCTAGTTTGCCGGACCTCCGCTTAGTCTGAGGTGGTGACTGTCGAACGGCCGCCGGATCATGTGCTGGCGGGGTTCGGATTGATCGGTGTCGACCCGGTGCCGCTCGGCTCGAGCTGGGAGGGCGGCTGGCGCTGCGGCGAGGTCGTGCTGTCGATGGTCGCCGACCACGCGCGCGCGGCATGGTCGGCCAAGGTGCGCGAGACGCTGTTCGTCGACGGGGTGCGGCTGGCCCGCCCGGTGCGTTCGACCGACGGTCGCTATGTGGTGGCGGGCTGGCGCGCGGACACCTACGTCGCGGGCACTCCCGAACCGCGCCACGACGAGGTGGTCTCGTCGGCGGTGCGCCTGCACGAGGCGACGGCCAAACTCGAGCGGCCCCGCTTCCTGACCCAGCCGCCCGTCGCGCCGTGGGCCGACGTCGACGTGTTCATCGCCGCCGACCGCGCCGCATGGGAGGAGCGTCCGCTGCATTCGCTGCCGCCGGGCGCGCGAGTGTCGCCCGGCTCGGCCGATGGACAACGCTCGATCGAGCTGATCAACCAGCTCGCTGCGCTGCGCAGGCCGACGAAGAGCCCCAGCCAGCTGGTGCACGGAGACCTCTACGGCACAGTGCTTTTCGCGGGCACGGCGGCACCGGGCATCACCGACATCACCCCGTATTGGCGGCCGGGGTCATGGGCGGCCGGTGTGGTGGTCGTCGACGCGCTGTCGTGGGGTGAGGCCGATGACGGGCTCATCGAGCGCTGGAGCCCGCTACCGGAGTGGCCGCAGATGCTGTTGCGCGCCTTGATGTTCCGGCTTGCCGTGCACGCTCTGCATCCCCGGTCGACGGCCGAGGCGTTCCCCGGCCTGGCCCGCACCGCCGCGTTGGTGCGGCTGATCCTCTAGCGTGCGCGCGTCCTCGCCTCCGCGCCTCCTCGCCGAAATGGAATTCCCGGTCGCTAAGCCGTCCGCTCAACGACCCTGGCTTCTGTTTCAGCGCTCAGAATTCGTGGCGGACCTCGCGCAAGCGGCACCCGGCCATCGCTTGCGAGCACTCCTTCTGCCCTCAAGAGCTCCAGTTGTCGCGTCGTCAGGTGTGGCGCCGGACGACCGGAGGCTCTGATGACACGATGCCAGGGCAGATCCGAGGAGTCGGTGCGCATGATCCAGCCGACGATGCGGGGGCTGGAAAGTCCTGCGGCGTCGGCGATGTCGCCATAGGTCGACACCCGCCCTGACGGGATGGCCGCGACGAGGGCACGCACGCTTTCGACCTGTTCGTCGGTGACCGAAGCCAACGTCACTCCCGCCCGAGGTGTTTACGTATCAGCGCGGCGGTGTCCGCAGGCAGCGCCTGCGCGACCATGTGATCGCAATCGAAGTCCATCAACGTGAATTCGGGGCGCGCGGCGAGCCCTGACAGCAGCTCATCGGTGATGTACGGCGGGGTGGTCCGCATCGCCCGCACCACGGTCGTGGGAATCGCCGTTGGGAGGTATCGCGATTGGTCGAGCCAATTCACTCCAGTACGACAACATCGCCGGGATGCTGATCCGCCATCCCGCGCGGCCGTTGGGCAGGTCGATGAGGTGCTCGTCGAGTTCGCGGTTCGAGTTCGTCGGCGTCGACGTCTCTCCAGGCGCCGCCGGCCTTCTCCGCTCGGGCCTCGGCGCGGTCGGTGTAATCCGGCGAGGCCAGCATGTCGTCGGCGATGTCGCGCATCCATTCGCCGTCCAGTCCGACCGCAGGGTCGAGCAGTATCAGCGCCGCCACCAGATCCGGTCGCGCCGCAGCGAGATTCAGCGCCACCGCGCCGCCGAACGAATGCCCGACGACGACGACGGGCCTGTCGACGCAGCGCCGGCCAGTGCCTCGACATTGGCGTCGATGGTCCACGGCGCCGCCCACGACGAACGGCCGTGGCCGAGCAGGTCCGGTGCGGCGATCGTGACGTCGGGCAGGTGCTGGGTCGCCAAGCGTCTGCCATCGCTGGCCGTGCCCGGTCAACCCGTGGATGGCCAAGACGTCGGGTGACGCGCCGGGTCCGTACCGGTGCACGTGCAGGAGTTCGCTCACGGCGTCGATCGTAGAGACAGGCCGCGCTGGGCGTCAGCCGGGAAGCGATCGCGGCAAGCCGAACGACGGGAGCACATCGTTGTCGAACCGGGTCAGGGCGGCGATCCGATCACCGACGACGGTGAGGACAAGCAGGCCGGCCCCGTGGCGGGCACCGTTGGAGGTGCGGAGGTAGGCGCCGAACGCCAGCTGTCCATTCGCCCGCGTCGGTACGAGGTGATACATCCCGCGCCCGCGAAAGACCGCGGTGAAGAAGCGGGTCACGACGTCGCAGGCCCTGGTACTCGAGCGGAACCGGCGGCATCGACACCGAGACGTCGGCAGTGAGCAAGGCGACCAACTCGTCGACATTGCCGGTCTCGTACGCGCGCACGAACTTTGTGACCAGCGCCTGCTCGGCGGGTGAATCGGGAGCGGGCGGTGGTTCGTCCTCGCCACGTCGGCGCCTGGCGCCGCTGCAGTGTGGCGCGGGCGCGCTTGAGGGCGCTGTTGACCGATGCGACGGTCGAGTCCAGCATGCCGGCCACCTCGTCGGCGTGGTATCCGAGTACCTCGCGGAGGATCAGCACAGCGCGTTGTCGGGCGGGCAGGAGTTGAAGCGCGGTGACGAAGGCCAGTGAGATCGCCTCGGTCTGCTCGTAGCGCGCCTCCGGGCCAAGCGGTGCGTTGTACTGCGTCCTCGAGAAGCGCGTCGGGATATGGCTCGAGCCAAGTGATTTCGCCGAGCCGAGTCGGCTCCGGCGCGTCAAATTTCGCGATGTCCCACTCCCTGGCCTGGCGTCGCTTGGCCGAGCGAAGCGCATCGAGGCACCGGTTGGTGGCGATCCGGTAGAGCCATGTGCGTATCGAGGCGCGTCCTTCGAATCTGTCGAGGGCCTGCCAGGCGGCCAGCAGTGTGTCCTGGAGGGCGTCCTCGGCGTCGTGGAGGGATCCGAGCATCCGGTAGCAGTGCACCAGAAGCTCTGGACGGTATGGCTCGGTCAGCTCTCGGAACGCCTCGCCGTCCCCGGCGCGCGCCCTGGTCATCAGTTCCGTAGTCACCACGTATCGCCACTCCACCCTCGCGTCACGTCCCGGCGTTTCTTGCCGACTTTCAGATATCGACGTCCGCCGAGCCGAGAACTGAGCGCAGATTCCGCGCCCAATTTCTCAGTCTCGTCGCGCCTATCTCTTCGACAGCTCGAAATCCACTCGATCGGAGGATTGTATGACCATTGCAGACAAGGCGGTCCTGGTGACCGGCGCCAATCGCGGTATCGGCCAGGCACTCGTCAACGAAGCCCTGACCAGAGGCGCGCGACGGGTGTACGCCGCAACACGAGGGCCTCTGACCCACGCCGACCGTCGCGTCACGCCCGTGACGCTCGACGTGACCGACGCCGCGCAGATTCGGCAAGCGGCCGGTGAGATCGAGGCGCTCGACATCCTGGTCAACAACGCCGGCCTGGCGTCCTACGACGACTTGAGCGATGCCGCCGTCCTCGAACGGCACCTCGCCGTCAACCTTTTCGGCACCTACAGCGTCACGCAGGCTTTCCTGCCGCTGCTGGCGCGTTCTGGGGGAGCCATCGTCAACAACCTGTCGGTGAACGCCGTGGCGCCGTTGCCACTCATTCCCGCCTACTCGATCTCCAAGGCGGCAGCGTTCAGCCTGACGCAATCGCTGCGCGTCCTTCTCGCCCCGCGTGGTGTGCGAGTGCATGCCGTGCTGACGGGTCCCGTGGACACCGACATGACGAGAGGCCTCGACATCCCGAAGGCCGCTCCCGAGGAGGTCGCGGGAGCCATCTTCGACGGAGTCGAGCAAGGACAAGACGAAATCTTCCCCGATGCCATGTCGCAGTCACTGGCCGAGAGCTGGCGCAGGGGTGCGGCCAAGGCACTCGAAAGCCAGTACTCGACTCTGCTGGAATCCGCCGCAAACTGACCAGCGAAACCTACTGAAATGCAAAGGAATAACCCATGATCAAGGATCTGTCGGGCAGGACAACTGTCGTCGTCGGCGCCAGCCGCGGCTTGGGGCGGGGAATCGCCTGCGCGTTCGCCGAGGCGGGCGCGCCGGTCGTCGCGGTCGCACGGACGGCTTCCGCGCTTGCGGAACTGGCCACCGACTCGAACATCAGAACAGAGGTCGCCGACGCCACCGAGCCTGACGTGGCGTGGAACCTGCTGGACCGATACGACCCGGAGGTCCTCATCCTGGTCGCCGGCGCCAACCCGGTGATGCGTCCACTCCATCACCAGACGTGGGAGACGTTCTCCGTCAACTGGCATACCGACGTGAAGATCGCGTTCAACTGGCTGCGCGAGGCGCTACTCAAGCCCCTGTCCCCGGGCAGCCGGATCGTCGTGATGAGCAGCGGAGCGGCCATCAACGGCTCGCCGGTCAGCGGAGGCTACGCGGGAGCCAAGGCCACTCAACGGTTCATCTCGGCATACGCCCATGATGAGTCACAACGAGCCGGGCTGGACATCACTGTCACGGCCGTGATGCCGAGGATGACTCCGCTGGGAGACGTGGGCAAGCGAGGGGTCCGGGCTTATGCGGTTCGCAGCGGCCAAACCGAAGAGGAGTATCTCAAGCAATTGGGTGAACCGCTGAGCCCGCAGACGACGGGCACGGCGCTGGTGGACTTGATTCGGGCAGACCCGGCGACAACCGCCCCCGGGTACCTGCTCACCGCAGCGGGGCTGCAGAACCTGCCGTAGGCCCGGGCCGCGATCCGGCCGAACTTGTCGGACCCCCGTGGTGTCATTCCGACATGTCCGCACCGCAAACCGATCTGGCGCCCACCTCGCTCACCGAGCCGGGCATGCGCGGCGTCGTGCGTGTGCTCGGCGGCGCGGGCACGGGCAAGAGCAGCATGCTGGTTCGTGCCGCCGCCGCCCACATCGCCGGTGGTCTGGATCCCGAATCCGTTCTGCTGCTGACGGGCTCGGCACGGCTCGGTGCCGACGCCCGCGCCGCGATCACGTCCGCCCTACTCGACGCGGGCAGCAGGCCGGTGATCCGCGAACCGCTGGTGCGCACTGTGCACTCGTACGCGTTCGCGGTCCTGCGGCTGGCGGCACAGCGCAACGGCGACGCGCCGCCGCGGCTGATCACGAGCTCCGAGCAGGACGGCATCATCCGCGAGCTACTGGCAGGCGACCTCGAGGACGGCGACGACTCCGCGGTCGCGTGGCCGACCCAGTTGCGGCCGGCGCTGAGCACCGTCGGGTTCGCGACGGAATTGCGCGATCTGATGGCACGCTGCACGGAGCGCGGTGTGGATCCCCTTGCGCTGCAACGCATCGGTCGCCTTGCAGGGCGTGCCGAGTGGCTGGCCGCGGGCCAGTTCGCACAGGCCTACGAGCAGATCATGCTGCTGCGGGCGGCGGTCGGGATGGCGGCTCCACAGGCCACCGTGCCTGCCCTCGGCGCGGCCGAACTCGTGGGTGCGGCACTCGAGGCCTTCGCCACGGACCCCGACCTGCTCGCGAGCGAAACAGCCCGCATCAAGCTGCTTTTGGTCGACGACGCACAGCATCTCGACCCGCAGGCCGCCCGGCTCGTGCGGGTACTGGCGCAAGGTGCCGAGCTCACCGTCATCGCCGGTGATCCCAACCAGTCGGTGTTCAGTTATCGGGGCGCCGACCCCGCGCTGCTGCGTGGCGAGGAGCCTGCGATCACCCTCACGCAGTCGCACCGCTGCGCGCCCGCGATCGCCGACGCCATCACCGGGATCGCCCGTCGGCTTCCGGGCGCCGACCCGGGCCGCGAGCTCGCAGGCGCGGAGGGGCCGCGCGGCTCGCTTGCGGTTCGCATCGCCGCATCGCCGCACGCCGAATCCGCGATGATCGCCGACGCACTGCGGCGCGCACATCTGGTGGACGGGGTGCCGTGGTCACAGATGGCGGTCATCGTGCGCTCGGTGCCGCGGCTGGGCGTCGCGCTCGCGCGCACACTCGCCTTCGCGGGTGTCCCGGTTGACCTGCCGATGCCGACGGCGCCGCTGGCCGACCAGGCGGCCGTGGGCGCGCTGCTGACCGTCCTGGAGGCCACTGCGCAAGAACTCGACGGCGCGCAGGCGCTTTCTCTGTTGACCGGCCCCATCGGCCGGGTCGACCCGGTGTCGTTGCGGCAGCTGCGGCGGGCGCTGCGCCGCGCCGACGGAACGCAGCCGCCGCGGGAGCTCGGCGCCCTGCTCGTCGCGGCGCTGGACCGAGAGCCGGCGGGATTGTCCGCCGAACTGGGCCGCCCGCTGCGGCGGGTGCGCGCCGTGCTGGCCGCCGCGCGGCGCAGCGCGGCCGACGGGGACGATCCGCGCTACACGCTGTGGCAGGCCTGGCACCGGTCCGGTCTGCAGCGCCGCTGGCTCACCGCCAGCGAACGCGGCGGCACGATCGGCGCACAGGCCGACCGTGACCTCGATGCGGTCACCGCGCTGTTCGACGTGGCGGAGCAGTACGTGAGCCGCACCGCGGGAGCGTCGCTGGGTGGGCTTGTCGATCACGTCAGGGCACTCGGGTTGCCCACCGCATCGCGTGACGAGCATGACGGGTCCGAGGCGGTCGCAGTCGTCAGCGCGCATGCCGCACTCGGCCGCGAGTGGGATTTCGTCATCATCGCCGGGCTACAGGAAGGGTTGTGGCCCAATACCACTCCACGCGGTGGGGTGCTTGGGACCCAGCAGCTCGTCGACGTGCTGGATGGCATCACCCTTGCGGGCGAGCGCGCCTTGTCGACCAGGGCGCCGCTGCTCGCCGAGGAGCGACGGTTGCTGATGGCGGCCATGGGACGGGCAGGTAGCCGGCTGCTGGTCACGGCCGTCGACACCGACAACGCTGACGACGCGATGCTGCCGTCCTCGTTCTGCGACGAACTGTCCGCGCTGGCGACCGACTCCGAGCCGGCCATCAGCACCCCGGTCACGGCGCCCCGGATGTTGGCCCCTGCCGCGCTGGTCGGCCGGCTGCGAGCGGTGGCCTGCGCCCCCGTCGGAGCGGTCGATGACACGGTACGTGCCTGTGCAGCAAGCCAATTGGCGCGGCTGGGCGCGGCAGGGGTGGCCGGCGCTGATCCGTCGCAGTGGCACGCGATGACGCCGCTGTCCAGTGGGGATCCGCTGTGGTCGCGGCGACGACCACACCGTCACATTGTCACCGTCGACCCTGCAGACGTTGAGCGACTGCCCGCTGCGCTGGCTGCTCGAACGCCATGGCGGCAGCGATGGTCGCGACGTGCGGTCCGCGATCGGGTCGCTTATGCACGCGCTGGTGGCCGACTCCGGCAGCACCGAGAGTCAGATGGTCAACGAACTCGAAAACGTCTGGGAAAAGCTGCCCTTCGAATCGGCGTGGTATTCGGACAACGAACTCGCCCGGCACAGCGCGATGCTGGCGACCTTCGCGCAGTGGCGGGCACAAACTCGCGGCGAGCTCACCGAGGTCGGCACCGAGATCGAGGTCGACGGCGTCGTCGGCGACGGGTCTCGACCCGAGGTTCGGGTGCGCGGGCGGGTGGACCGGCTCGAACGCGACGCCGCAGGGCGGTTGGTGGCAGTCGACATCAAGACCGGCAAGAGCCCGGTCACCAAGGACGACGCGCAACGCCACGCCCAGCTGGCGATGTACCAGTTGGCGATCGCGGAAGGACTTCTGCCTCACGGCGACTCACCCGGCGGTGGCCGGCTGGTGTACCTGGGCAAGACGGGCGCCGCCGGCGCGACCGAGCGTGAGCAGGATGCGCTGACCGAGGACACTCGCGCCGAGTGGCGCGAGCTCGTGGTCCGTGCCGCCGCCGCCACCCAGGGCCCCGCCTACGTTGCGCGGATCAACGACGGCTGCACCCATTGCCCGGTACGGGCGATGTGCCCGGCCCAGGCCGCCGCGGGCGGACGGCCATGACGCCGCGATACAGCCCCACCGAACTCGCTTCCGCGCTAGGGCTTTTCGCGCCCACCGACGAGCAGGCCGCGGTGATCGCCGCACCACCCGGACCGCTTGTGGTGATCGCCGGGGCCGGTGCGGGCAAGACCGAGACGATGGCGGCCCGGGTGGTGTGGCTGGTCGCGAACGGCTATGCGCGACCCGGTGAGGTGCTCGGGCTGACGTTCACACGCAAAGCCGCCGGACAGCTGCTGCGCCGGGTACGCATGCGGCTGGCCCGGCTCGCCGGCGCCGGCCTCGTGGCCGACGAGACGGGGATGGCCGACGAATCCGCCACCGTCAGTACCTACCACGCTTTCGCCGGGAACCTGCTGCGCGAGCACGGTCTGCTGTTGCCCGTCGAGCCCGAAACCCGTCTGTTGAGCGAAACAGAATTGTGGCAGTTGGCGTTTCGCGTGGTGTGTGAGTACCCAACGCTGGACACCGAGAGAACACCGGCAGCGGTGACCTCGATGGTGCTTCGGCTGGCCGGCCAGCTCGCCGAGCATCTGGTCGACACCGAGCAGCTGCGCGACACCCACATCGAATTGGAGCGCCTCGTGCACACGCTGCCTGCGGGCCCGTATCAGCGGGACCGCGGGCCGAGCCAGTGGCTGCTGCGGATGCTGGCCACCCAGACCGAGCGCACCGAGCTCGTGCCGTTGATCGATGCGCTGCATCGGCGGATGCGCGCCGAGAAGGTCATGGACTTCGGCATGCAGATGGCGTCGGCGGCCCGCCTCGCGTCGACCTTCCCGCATGTCGGGCAGCAACTGCGCGGCCGGTATCGGGTGGTGCTGCTCGACGAGTACCAGGACACCGGGCACGCGCAGCGAGTGGCGTTGTCGTCGCTGTTCGGCGGCGGAGTCGACGACGAGCTCGCCCTGACCGCTGTCGGAGATCCCATCCAGTCGATCTACGGATGGCGCGGCGCGTCGGCCACCAACCTGCCGCGGTTCACCACTGACTTTCCGCGCTCCGACGGGACCCCCGCGCCGACCCTCGAGCTGCGGACCAGCTGGCGCAACCCGCCTCGCGCGCTGTACCTGGCCAACGCTGTGTCAGCCCAGGCGCGTCGCCGCGCGGTTGCGGTGCGGGCGCTGCGGCCAAGACCCGACGCCGATCCGGGCACCATTCGGTGCGCCTTGTTGCCGGATGTGGTGGCCGAACGTGATTGGGTGGCAGACCATTTGGCGACCATCTACCACTCGGCGCGTGAGGATGGGACCGCCCCGCCGAGCGCCGCAGTGCTGGTACGCCGCAACGCCGACGCCGCTCCGATGGCCGAGGCGCTCACCGCGCGGGGCGTCCCGGTCGAGGTCGTCGGCCTTTCGGGCCTGCTCGGTGTGCCCGAGGTCGCCGACGTGGTGGCCATGCTTCGGTTGGTGGCCGACCCGACCGCGGGCACCGCCGCTATGCGCGTGCTCACCGGGGCGCGGTGGCGGCTGGGCGGACGGGACATCTCGGCGCTGTGGCGGCGGGCGGTCGAACTCGACGACATCGGACCCGCGCCGAGCGCAAGCGCGGCAGATCGGATCGTGGCGGCGGCCGCGCCCGATGCCGACACCTCCTGTCTTGCGGACGCCATCTGCGATCCGGGTCCGCAGGCGGCCTATTCGCCGACGGCGTACTCCCGCATCGTGGCGTTGGGCCGCGAATTGACCGCGCTGCGCGGCCATCTGTCGCACCCGTTGCCGGATCTGGTCGCCGAGGTGCGCCGCACGCTCGGGGTGGACACCGAGGTCCGCGCGAGTCAGCCGGTGCACGCGGCTTGGTCGGGCACGGAGCACCTCGACGCATTCGCCGACGTGGTCGCCGACTTCGCCGGGCGCCGGGGTGCCGGCGTGGCCGCCCTGCTGGCCTATCTCGACGCCGCCGAGCAGGTGGAGAACGGTCTGGCGCCCGCAGAGGTCACCGTCGCGCAGGACCGAGTGCAGATCCTCACCGTGCACGCCGCCAAGGGGCTGGAATGGGCGGTGGTGGCGGTGCCCCACCTCAGCGGTCGGGTGTTTCCGTCGACCGCGTCCACCCGGACGTGGCTCACCGACTCCGGCGACCTGCCGCCGCTGCTGCGGGGCGACCGGGCCACGATGTCCGATTACGGCGTGCCGGTGCTGGACACCTCTGACGTCAACGATCGAAAGCGGTTGTCGGACAAGATCTCCGATCACAAGAAGAGTCTCGATCAGCGCCGCGTCGACGAGGAGCGCCGGCTGCTGTATGTCGCGATCACCCGCGCCGAGGACACGCTGCTGTTGTCCGGTCACCATTGGGGCGCTACCGACACCAAGCCGCGCGGTCCGTCGGACTTCCTCGTTGAGCTCAAGGACATCATCGAGCAGTCGGCCGCGGCGGGCGACCCGTGCGGCGTCGTCGAGCAGTGGGCCACAGTCCCCGCGGATGGTCAGCAGAACCCGTTGCGGGACAAGGTGGTCGAGGCGATCTGGCCCGTCGACCCGGCAGGCCGCTATCGCGGAGATGTCGACCGGGGGGCCGCGTTGGTGGCGCAGGCGATGTCGGGCGGGCTTGACGGGGTCCAGGCTGACTCGGACGAGGGATGGGCGTCGGACGTCGACGCGCTGATCGCGGAGCGGGACCGGCCGGCGGATCGTCCGTCGCCATCCGCTTCCTGCGCATCTGTCGGTGAGCACGCTGGTGGAACTGGGCCGCGACCCGCGAGGCCGTGGCGCAGCGGCTGCGGCGGCGACTGCCGAGCCGACCCGATCCGCATGCCTTGCTGGGCACCGCGTTCCACGACTGGGTGCAGCGGTTCTACCACGCCGAGCGGCTGTTCGATCTCGACGACCTGCCCGGTGCAGGTCGACCAGGACACCGTCGCCGCCGACGAATTGGCCGAGTTGCAGGCGGCGTTCGCGGTATGCCCGTGGGCGGCGCGCACGCCGATCGACGTGGAAGTGCCGTTCGACATGGTCATCGGCGGCCGCGTGGTGCGGGGACGCATCGATGCGGTCTTCGCCGACGAGGACGGCGGCGCCACGGTGGTGGACTGGAAGACCGGTGACCCGCCGGACACCCCGGAAGCCAAGCAGCATGCCGCCGTTCAGCTCGCGGTGTACCGGCTGGCGTGGGCGGCCCTGCAGGGGTGTCCGGTGACATCGGTGCGCGCGGCGTTCCACTATGTGCGCACCGGTCAGACGGTCGCCCCCGAAACCCTGCCTGGCGCCGACGATCTCGCCGCGCTGCTGACAGCCGCCTGATGGTGATCGACCTCCGGGTGACCGAGTTGGTGCTGTCGACAGGCGAGCGTCGACCGTAGCCGCCCCCGCGCTCGATGCAGTCGCGACATCACAGTCCCCACGGGGTATCCATGATGTCGGCAATCTCCTTGCACGCGATTCCAGCGACGTCCGCGTAATAGACGACCATCCGAAGCGGTTCGGGTAGCGCGCCGAGCGCGGCCTTCACCGCGTCGTCCGGCAGGAACTCCAGGGCGTCGATCTCGGCGGACCGCAGACGTTTCGAGTCCCGTCGCGACGCCAGCAGGCTGTCGCTGAAATCGCCGACGCAGTGTTCAATCGGTCGACGTTGCTTCTTGCGATGCTGATCGATCCAGGTGTTGTGCAGAATTCTGAACAGCCAGGCGTTTTCGTTGCTGCCCTCACGCAGGGAGCCGATTCCGACGAATGCCCGCAACATCGCCTCCTGCACCAGGTCTTCGGCGTCCTGTCTGTCTTTGGTGAGGCGGCATGCCGAGCGAAAGATCTTGGGAGTCAACGGGGTCACATACCGCTCGAATTTGGCGACCGACTCGCTGTCGCCCGGCGATGCGTCAAGTACCAGCATGGCTTCTCCCTGCGGCTCTGTTGGCGCTCGGCGGTACGCGTACCGATCGAGCTTCCGATGTCCACTAGCTTGCTGCCGGGCCACCGCAGGCAACATCGCCCAACGGGTGATCTTTAGCCCACAACGGGGTGAGGGCTATCGACGCGGCTGGTTCTCTGGCGCGCGCGCATGTGCAATCTGAGCTCGGAGTCAGCCCGCGTGAGCAGCTCAGACGAGTTGGGAGCGGACCCGGTCCGACATCGGGCTGACCACTCGCTGAGACCTAGGACGTGCGATAGATCTTGAGCGCCTCGGTGATCATCGGAATCTGCAGGGGCAGACGGGCGATAGCGCCCAGCCGCATGAACAACGGCTTGTCCTTCCACAGCCGCACCATGTTGACATTGCCCGGGAACACCGAGACGAACAACGCCACCGCGGCCAAGGCGCCGAGCCGGCGTGTCTTCGGCGCCAGCAGCAAGCCCCCAACGCCCAGCTCGGCGACGCCCGAGGCGTAGGTGTAGAACCGCGCGCTGCCGGGCAGCTCCTCGGGGATGATCCCGTCGAACGGCTTGGGAGCCAGAAAGTGCAGGGTGCCCATTCCGAGCAACCCCGCACCCATGATGTGGGCGCGACGCGGATTGGCGGTCTGCTGTACCGCGGGCGAGGGAGAGGTCATGGTTACATAATGGCGTGCGCCCACTAGGAGCGGTGACGGGTCCCCGTGGCTAAGGGAACATTGCGGCGTCGGCTCCGCAGGTTCGACCAATCCCTTGCCGATCAGCCGATCCACGCGCTGACCGACACGGTGCAGATCCCCACCGACCAGGTGAGCCCCACGCAGCGCATCATCCGGCGGGTCATCTACGCGTTCGGGGCGCTGTTCGCCGCCGTCCTGATCGTCTACATGGACAGGCACGGCTACCGCGACATCGAGGCCACCCCGAACGCCGACGATCCGCTGTCGTTCCTGGACTGCTTCTACTACGCGACCGTGTCGCTGTCGACCACCGGCTACGGCGACATCACCCCGGTCACCCCGTCGGCCCGCCTGGTCAACGTCCTCGTCATCACGCCGCTGCGGATTGCGTTCCTGATCGTGCTGATCGGCACGACGGTCGAAACGCTCACGACGCAGTCGCGGCAGGTCTACCAAATCCAGCGATGGAGGAACAGAGTGCGCAACCACATCGTGATCGTCGGCTACGGCACCAAGGGCAGGACCGCGGCCGCCGCGATGGTCGGCGACGACGTGGCGCCCGCCGACATCGTCGTCGTCGATGACAACCCCGCCGCGCTCGAGCGCGCCAAGAGCGCCGGGCTGGTCACCGTGCGCGGCAGCGCCACCGACTCAGAGGTCCTGCGGCTGGCCAGCGCGCAGCATGCCAAGGCGATCATCGTCGCGACCAACCGCGACGACACCGCGGTGCTGGTCACGCTCACGGCCCGCGAACTGGCGCCCAAGGCCAAGATCATCGCGGCGGTCCGGGAAGCCGAGAATCAGCACCTGCTCCAGCAGTCCGGCGCGGACTCGACGGTGGTGACCTCCGAGACCGCCGGCCGGCTGCTGGGCATAGCCGTGCAGACGCCGAGCGTTGTCGAGATGATGGAAGACCTTCTCACCCCGGACGCCGGATTCGCGATCGCCGAACGCGAGGTCACCCCGAAAGAGATCGGCGGCTCGCCGCGGCACCTCAGCGACATCGTGCTCGGCGTCGTACGCGACGGGAAGCTGCTGCGCGTCGACGACGCCGAGGTCGACGCCGTCGAGCCCGGCGACCGGCTGCTCTACATCCGCAGCGCGGACGCCGAGCGATGACGATCCGGCGACTTCCGGCTGCGCAACATCCCGCTGCTGTCCCGGGTCGGTGCCGACCGGGCCGACGCTCTGCGCACCGACGTCGACGCCGCGCTGGCCGGCTGGCCGGACGCGCTGGTGCTGCGGGTCGACCGCCGCAACCAGGTGCTGATCTCGGGCGGTCAGGTGGTGCTCGGCAACGCCGCCAAGCTCGGCGACAAGCCGCCGGAGAACGCGGTCTTCCTCGGCCGGCTCGCCGACGGCGGCACGTCTGGGCCATCCGCTGCCGCGCTGGAGGGACCCGATGATCCGCACACCGAGACCGAGGTGCTCGACCTGCGCCGCGCCGGCCAGATCTTCGACGACGTCAGCGCCCAGTTGGTGGCGACGGCCACCGCGCTGCTGAACTGGCATGACAACGCGCGATTCAGCGCGGTCGACGGCGCGCCGACCAAGTCGATCAAGGCTGGCTGGGCGCGGGTCAACGCGGCCAACGGCCACGAGGAGTTCCCCCGCATCGACCCGGCGGTGATCTGCCTCGTGCACGACGGCCACGACCGCGCGGTGCTGGCCCGGCAGACGGTGTGGCCCGAGCGGCTGTTCTCGATGCTGGCCGGATTCGTCGAGGCGGGCGAGTCGTTCGAGTCGTGCGTCGAGCGCGAGATCGCCGAGGAGGTCGGGCTGACCGTGACCGACGTTCAGTACCTGGGCAGCCAGCCGTGGCCGTTCCCGCGGTCGCTGATGGTCGGCTTCCACGCGCATCGGCGACCCGGAGCAGGAGTTCTCGTTCAACGACGGCGAGATCGCCGAGGCGGCGTGGTTCACCCGAGCCGAGATCCGCGAGGCGCTCGCCGACGGCGACTGGAGCAGCGACTCGCCGTCGCGGCTGCTGCTGCCGGGTTCGATCTCCATCGCCCGCGAGATCATCGAATCCTGGGCCGCGCTGGACTAACTGACGAGCTTGGCCTTGACCTCGGCGCCGCTCGGGTTGGTCAGCGTGCTGACCGTCGGCGAACTTCAGCGTCGGCACCGTCTGATTGCCGCCGTTGACCGACGCCACGAACTCGGCCGCGGCGGGATCGGCTTCGATGTCGACCTCGGCGAACGCGATGCCCTCGGCCTTCAGGACCTTCTTCAGCCGGAAGCAGTAGCCACACCACGACGTGGTGTACATGGTCAGGCCAGATGTCGCAGCAGTCATAAGGCGTCCAACGTAGTCGATGGGCCGAACATGCCCGACGGCGTGCCCGGGTTTTGTCGGCCCGCCGCTGCCATGATGGACCGCATGTCGGTAGAGGCCGCTCGTCTCGCGCATCGTTGACGACCTCGACGACGAGCAGCGCGAGGCCGTGCTCGCCGCCCGCGGGCCGGTGTGCGTGCTGGCCGGCGCCGGCACCGGCAAGACCCGCACCATCACCCGCCGCATCGCCCACCTCGTCGCGTCCGGGCACGTCGCGCCGGGCCAGGTGCTCGCGGTGACGTTCACCCAGCGGGCGGCCGGCGAGATGCGCGGCCGGCTGCGTGCGCTCGATGACGGCGTCGGCACCGGGATCGGTGCAGGCGATGACGTTTCACGCCGCGGCGCGCCGACAGCTGTCCTACTTCTGGCCGCGGGTGGTCGGCGACACCGGATGGCAGCTGCTCGACACCAAGTTCGCGGTGGTGGCCCAGGCCGCCAACCGGGCGGGCATGTCGACCAGCACCGACGACGTGCGCGACCTCGCCGGCGAAATCGAATGGGCCAAGGCGTCTTTGATCACTCCCGAGGACTACGCCGCCGCGGTCGCGCAGGCCGGTCGTGACATCCCGTTCGACGCGGGGAAGATCGCGACGGTCTACGCCGGCTACGAGACGCTCAAGGCCCGCCGGGACGGGATGGCGCTGCTCGACTTCGACGACCTGCTGCTGCACACCGCCGCCGCGATCGAGAACGACGCGGCGGTCGCGCAGGAGTTCCGCGACCGGTACCGCTGCTTCGTCGTCGACGAATACCAGGACGTCACCCCGCTGCAGCAGCGGGTGCTCGACGCCTGGCTCGGCGAGCGCGACGACCTCACCGTCGTCGGCGACGCCAACCAGACCATCTACTCGTTCACCGGCGCCACACCGCGCTACCTGCTCGACTTCTCGCGGCGCTTCCCCGACGCCGCGGTGGTCCGGCTGGAACGCGACTACCGGTCCACCCCGCAGGTGGTGTCGCTGGCCAACCGGGTCATCGCCGCCGCGCGCGGCCGGATGGCGGGCAGCAAGCTGCATCTGGTCGGCCAGCGCGACGCGGGCCCGGCGCCGACCTTCGCCGAGCACCCCGACGAGGTCGCCGAGGCCGCCGCGGTGGCCAAGAACATCAAGCGGCTCATCGAGGCGGGCACCGAGCCGGCGGAGATCGCGGTGCTGTACCGCATCAACGCGCAGTCCGAGGTCTACGAGGAGGCGCTCACCGAGGCCGGGCATCCCGTTCCAGGTGCGCGGCGGCGAGGGCTTCTTCAGCCGCCAGGAGATCCGCCAGGCGCTGGTGGCGCTGCAGCGTGCAGCCGAGCGCGACATCGAGGGCCCACTGCCCGAGGTGGTCCGCGGCCGTGCTCGAGCCGCTCGGGCTCACCGCCGAACCGCCCGCGGGTACCCAGGCGCGCGAGCGGTGGGAGGCGCTGACCGCGCTGGCCGAACTCGTCGACGAGGAAGTCGCGCTGCGCCCGTCGCTGGACCTGCGCGCCCTGGTCGCGAGCTGCGGCAGCGCGCCGACGCGCGGCATCCACCGGTCGTGCAGGGCGTCACGCTCGCCTCGCTGCACGCCGCCAAGGGTCTGGAATGGGACGCGGTGTTCCTGGTCGGGCTCGCCGACGGCACGCTGCCCATCTCACACGCCTTGGCGCACGGCCCGGACAGCGAGCCCGTCGAAGAGGAACGTCGGCTGCTCTACGTCGGAATCACCAGGGCGCGAGTGCATTTGGCGCTCAGCTGGGCGCTGGCGCGGGCGCCGGGCGGGCGGCAGAGCCGAAAGCCGTCGCGGTTCCTCAACGGCATCGCGCCGCAGTCGTCGAGCGACACCAGCCCCGGCACGGCCGCGGCGGCCCCGCGGCGCCACGCCGCGCTGCCGCGTCTGCAACGACGCGCTGACCACGCCCGCCGCGATCATGTTGCGCCGCTGCGAAGCGTGCCCGTCCGATATCGACGAGGAACTGCTCGCCGAGCTCAAGGACTGGCGGCTGCGCACCTCCAAGGAGATGAGCGTGCCCGCCTACGTGGTGTTCACCGACAACACGTTGATCGCGATCGCCGAGACGCTGCCCACCGACGACGCCGCGCTGGTCGCGATCCCCGGCATCGGCGCGCGCAAGCTCGAGCAGTACGGCCCCGACGTGCTGGCGTTGGTCAAAGGCCGCCAATCGTCGTAAAGATCGTGCCAAAACCGCAGGTCAGAAAATCAGTTGTCAGTGTCGGCCTGTTACGCTTAGCCTCAAGATCACACACGACTTGTGTGACTTGTTGTGCGAAAGGAGGGTGCCAGGATCATGGTCAACATCAACGCGTTTAGCGGCGTAGGCGTTGCCGGCGATTCGCGGACCCTCCACGTGCCCGCTGCCGCCGCCGCGGCGCATCCCGCATTCATGGCGCACGCCGCCGCGGGTGCCGCAGCTGCCATTCCCCCGCAGCGCAAGCGCCGCACCGCCACCGCGACTGGACCGTCCGTGGATCGGGGCACCATCTAGGAAAGCCCACGATTTCGCCACAAAGGCCACGGACCCGCAGTCACCGGATCCGTGGCCTTAGTCATTCGGACACCGAATACCTGGTCACAGATCCATCAGAAGACAGATGCGACAACCAACGACCAGGAAGCAGAGGACTGGACATGTGCGAGAGCGTCCGCGAGACATGCCGAGAGAAGACGAAGCTGGCGGTGCCGTGTCACCTCAGCGACCCCGACTTGTGGTTCGCCGAGAACCCCGTCGACCTCGAACGCGCCAAGGCGCTGTGCGCGGATTGCCCGATCCGGCGCGAGTGCCTGGCCGCCGCGCTGGAACGCCAGGAGCCGTGGGGCGTTTGGGGCGGCGAGATTCTCGAGCGCGGCACGATCATCGCGCGCAAGCGTCCGCGTGGACGGCCACGCAAGAACACCGAGGAGAGCCCGGCAGCCGCGTAAGCGCTGCCGGGTTTTCCCGCGTCAGGCCGCTTCGTCGGCGAAACCCGGAATCAGTTCTGTGGCAAGCCTTTTGGCCGGAATGTGCGCATCGAGCTGACAGGAGATCGCGACGTTGGAGGCGATCACCCGCATCGGGATCGCCAGCTTGGCGGGGATGTCCATCTGGCGGGCGGCCTTGATCTGGCCTGCGGCACGGTCGGGCTTCATGTTCATGGCGGTGATCCGCTGCAGCCACTTGCGCGTGTAGTGGAACACCTCGACCTCGAGCGGTTCGACGTACTGCCGCATCATCTCGTCCATCTCGCGCTTGGACACCTGCTCGCCCTTCTGGACGAACCCGATCGCCTGCATGGCCGTCAGCAGGTTGTCGTAGTCGTCGTGGAGCGCGAAGCGTGTCGCCATCCCGATCTCGACGGGGATGCCGCCGGGCATCGGCGCCACCGCGCCGAAGTCGATGACGCCCATCTTGTCGTCGGGCAGCAGCATGAAGTTCCCGGGATGCGCGTCGCCGTGCATCATCTCGAGCCGGCGCGGCGCGTCGTAGGTCAGCTCGAACAGCCGGGTGCCCATCAGGTCGCGCTGTTCGTGCGTGCCCTCGCGGATGATCACCGACATCGGGATGCCCTCGATCCACTCCTGGATCACCACCTTGGGCGCGCTGGCGACGATGTGCGGCACGACGAAATGCGGATGTCCCTCATAGGCTTTGGCGAAGGCGCGCTGGTTGTCGGCCTCCAGCCGGTAGTCGAGTTCCATCTCGGTGCGCTCGATCAGCTCGTCGACCACGCCCTGCACGTCGGCGCCGGGGGAGAGCTGCTTGAGCACGCTGACCATCCGCTGCATGGTCTTCAGGTCGGCGCGCAGCGCCTCGTCGGCGCCCGGGTACTGGATCTTGACGGCGACCTCGCGGCCGTCCGACCACACCGCCTTGTGCACCTGGCCGATGCTGGCCGACGCCACCGCGCGTGTCGTCGAAGGACGTGAACCGTTCGCGCCACTTGGTGCCCAGCTGCCCGTCGAGCACCCGGTGCACCTTGGCGGCGGGCAGCGGCGGCGCCTCCCGCTGCAGCTTGGTCAGCGCCTCGCGGTACGGCTTGCCGTACTGCTCGGGGATGGCGGCCTCCATGACCGACAGCGCCTGGCCGACCTTCATCGCGCCGCCCTTGAGCTCACCGAGCACGGTGAACAACTGCTGGGCGGCCTTGTCCATCAGCTCGGCGTTGACCTCGTCCTTGGACTTGCCGGTCAGCCGTTTGCCGACGCCCAACGCGGCCCGGCCGGCCATGCCCGCCCCAAGGCCCGCCAGCTTCGCGTTGCGGGCGGCCCGGCCCCGCTTGATGTCACTCACCAGACCATCATCCATGACGCCGCCTAACCGGCCCGCAACGACTTGGCAACGAGCGTTGTCAGCAGGAGCAGTGCGGGTGGCGCGACCAGCGGCGCGCCACGATCGAACCCGCGTTGACGTCGAACTCCAGCGTGGTGTCCAGCGTCGGCGGCGGTTCCGGCAGACGGCGACATCGTGCGCCGCCGCGGACCGCGCGGATGACGCGGTCGACCTGGTTGAGCGCCAGCGCCGCGGTCGCCAGCACGGTGGCCCGGTCGGCGCTGCCGACGGTGTCGCGCAGCTGCGCCGCGACCGCCGGCCACGCGCGCGTCGCGGTCGCTGCGGTGCAGGTCGGCGCACTCCAGGCAGCTCGTCACGCCCGGGAATGACCAGCGGCCCGACCAGGCCGGTGCCGTCGCGCACCCGCACCGGCAGGTGCGGCCACCCGGGCGGCGTGCAGGTCGCGCACCACCCGCGGATCGGACACCAGGTAGTCCGACAGCACCACCAGGTCGGTCGGCTCGGACGGCGCGCCGGCATGCGTGCGGCTGCTGTGCGTGATCCGCGCACCCGAGCAGCGCAGCGCGCCGGCGAGCAGATCCGACAGCGGCCCGCGGCCGTGGATGCGGATGGACGCGGCGCGGGCACGCCTGCGCGCGACTGCTGGTCACGACACCGGCGTCGACCAACGACGAGATCAAGCTCGGTCGGCGTCGACAGCCGAACGTCGACTGCAGCTCGGCAGAGCGTGGCACCGGATTGCATGGACCGCAGCAGCTCGGCGAGCGCCACGGTGCTGACACCCGTTGGCGGACGGACCAATACGGCACGCCGCGGATCCCAGCCCACCTGCACGGTCGCCGTCGGGGCGCAACAACACCGGCGTCGCCGGATTGAGGGCGTACCGCCTCATACGACGACTCTGCCACGGCCCCGCGACGGGAACCGTCAGCAGCTATGGGTTATCCACAGGCCTCGCTACGCGGCGACGGCTTCGATCACGCTTTGGGGCGAACCCGTCGTGCGCACCAGCGGTCCGTCGCAATCCGGCGCGATTCAGGAGCTTGTCGAATTCCGGTAGCGAACGTTCTCGGCCTTTGAAGACCGCAAGCATGCTGAGGTCCATCAGCGCCGCCACTCCGGGATTGCGGTCATCGCCCACCACCATCTCCACGATGGCGACGCGGCCATCGGGTTCCATCGCCTCCCGGCATCGGCGCAGGATTTTCACACAGTGTTCGTCGTCCCAGTCGTGAAGGATGAACTTGAGCAGATAGAGATCGCCTGCCGGCACCGACTCGAAGAAGTCGCCGCCGACCACTTCGGTGCGTGCCGCGTAAGCACCTTGTACGACAGTCTTTTTCGCGTCGTGCGTGATATTCGGCCGGTCGAAGATGATCCCATGCAGTGTGGAGTTGGTTTCCTGCAGCCGCGCCAGGAGTGCGCCGTTCGCGCCTCCGATGTCCACGGCCAGCCGGACGTCGGTGGTGTCGATGGTGTCGGCGAGATCAAGCGCCCACAGTGCCGTGATTCCGGTCATGCCGTCAGTGAACTCCTGGGCCAGGGCGGGATTGCGCTCCAGATAGTCGAAGAAGTCCATGCCCAACGCGTTGTGCGCCTGGCTGTGACCGCTGCGCACCGAGGCGCCGAAAGCGGTCCAGGGCAGCCAGTATGCGCGGTTGGTCACCGCCAGGACGATCTCCCGCAGCGAGCGGGGCGCGTTGCTGCGCAACGTTTCCAGCAGGGGCGTGCCGTGGAATCGGCCCTCGCGAATCGGCGGTGAGCAGTCCGATGGTGACGCAACCCCGCATCAGCCTGAATGTGGTGTCAGGAGCGCTGTTTTCGCGTCCGGCGACCTCGTCCGCGGTAAGTGGTCCGTCGGCAAGGTGATCGGCAATTGACAGCTCGACGGTCGCTCGGATGATCTGGCTGACAGCAAATCCGAACAACATGTCCATCATCCGCTGGTGGGCGTCTTCGCCAGGGCCCGAATCGGATTCAGTTTGCGACACGTCTTCTCCTCTCGATTAGCGGAACCCGAATGGATTTCACCTAAAGGGAGAAACGGACGGCCGCGAACTAATCCGTTCGGCCGCGCAGTTGAGTCATTCCTGTGGATCTTCGTCCCGGTTGCTCGGGACTCTTCTTGAAGGTCGGCGATCGCCTTGTCCATGCCGCTGGTGTCGCCGCCGATCATCCGGTCGATGAAGCCGGCAGGCTCGTCGAGGTCCTCGGCGCTGGGCAGCAGATCGGGGTGCTGCCAGACCCCGTCGCGGGCGTCGGCGCCGACGGCCTGTGTCAGCCGCTCCCACAGCGCCGCGGCCTCCCGCAGCTTGCGCGGCCGCAGCTCCAGCCCGACCAGGGTGGCGAAGGTCTGCTCGGCGGGACCGCCGGTGGCGCGCCGCCTGCGCAGCGTCTCCGACAGTGCCGACGAGCCGGGGATCCGGTCGCCCAAGCGCGTCGGTGACGACGGTCTGCACCCAGCCCTCGATCAGCGCCAGCAGCGTCTCCAGCCGTTCCAGCGCCGCGGTCTGCTCCGGCGTCGCCTTCGGCTCGAAGATGCCCTGGTTCAGCAGCTGTTCCATCTGCGACGGATCGGTCAGCGACGCGGGGTTGAAGCCCGCGCGCGAACTCCTCGATGCCGCTCATGTCGATCTTCATGCCCTTGGCGAACGCCTCGACGGCGTTGAGCAGCTGGCTGGCCAGCCACGGCACGTGGCTGAACAGTCGGTGGTGGGCGGCCTCGCGCGCCGCGAGGAAGGTCAGGATCTCGCTGCGCGGCTGCTCGAGGCCCTCGGACAGCGACTCGACGGCCTCGGGCATCAGCGCGGCCACCCCCTTGGGGCCCAGCGGCAGCCCAATATCGGTGGAGGTCAACACTTCTCGCGACAGCTTGCCCAGCGCCTGACCGAGCTGTGAGCCGAACGCCATGCCGCCCATCTGCGACATCATCGACAGCAGCGGCCCGGCCATGCTCCTGGCCTCTTCGGGCAGCGCCGACGCCCACGACCGTCGAGATCTGCTCGGCCACCGGATCGCACAGCCGCTTCCAGGTGTCCAGCGTGTTGTCGATCCAGTCGGTGGGGGTCCACGCCACGGCCTTGGTGGTGCCCGCGGGCAGCGCGGTCGCGCCGTCGAGCCAGGTCTCGGCGAGGCGGACGGCGTCGGAGATCGCCGCGCTGGTCTTCTCGGGCATCGGGAGCGACGAACCCGATCGAGCTCGACGCCAGCTGGCGGGCCAGGTCGTAGTTCACCGGGCCGGACTGCTGGCCGCCGGCCATCACGTTGCCGGCGCCGCTGAACATCTCCCCGAGCTTGCTGAAGATCTGGCCCAGCTGGGACATGTCGAATTCGCCGCCGCCCTGGCCGAACGGGTCGCCGGCGGCGGGGCCGCCAGTCCCACCGGAGCTCGAAGATCCCGAATCGGGGTCCTTCTTGCGCTTGTCGCGCTCGGGGTCGTCCCCGGGGGAGAAGCCGAAAGGCAGGTCAGCCATGCCCCCAACGGTACTCACCAGGTTGCCCTGCCGTGCGGCTGGGCAGGTCACGCCGACAGTGAACCCCTACATTGGGCGGCGTGAACAGGCGGATTTTGACGTTGCTCGTCGCCCTCGTGCCGATCCTGGCGTTCGGTGTGCTGGCTGTCGGTGGTGACGGTGCCGTACGTGTCGCTGGGCCCCGGGCCGACGTTCAACACGCTCGGCGAGGTCGACGGCAAGCAGGTCGTCGACATCGAGGGCACCGATGTGCATCCGACCTCCGGGCACCTGAACATGACCACGGTGTCTCAGCGCGACGACCTGACCCTGGGCCAGGCGCTGATGCTGTGGATGTCGGGCCGCGAGCAGCTGGTGCCCCGCGATCTGGTCTATCCGCCCGACAAGTCGAAGGACGAGATCGACAAGGCCAACACCGACCGACTTCCGGCAGTCCGAGGACAGCGCCGAGTACGCGGCGCTGCAGCTACCTGAAGTACCCGATGGCGGTCACCGTGGAGACCGTCAACGACGACGGGCCCTCGGCAGGGCAAGCTGCAGCGACGGCGACGCGATCGACGGGGTCAACGGCAAGCCGGTGGCCAACCTCGACGAGTTCCAGGCCCTGCTCAAGGCCACCAAACCCGGCGACACCGTGGCGCTCGATTACCGGCGCAAGAACGGGCCGCTGGGACTCGCGACCGTCACGCTGGGCAAGCAACCCCGACCGCGACTAGCGGCTACCTCGGGATCGGCGTGCTCGACGCGCCGTGGGCGCCGTTCTCCATCGACTTCAACCTCGCCAACATCGGCGGGCCGTCCGCCGGGCTGATGTTCAGCCTCGCGGTGGTCGACAAGCTCACCACCGGCGACCTCAACGACGGCAAGTTCGTCGCGGGCACGGGCACCATCACCGGCGACGGCAAAGTCGGCCCGATCGGCGGCATCACCCACAAGATGCTGGCCGCGCAGGAGGCCGGCGCCACCATCTTCCTGGTGCCCGCCGACAACTGTGACGGAGGCCAAGACGGCCCACGAGGACGGCCTCGAGCTGGTCAAGGTGGACACCCTGCGTACGGCGGTGGACGCCCTGAAGACGCTTTCCGCCGGTGGCGAACGCTCCCCGTTGCTGAGCCGACGGCCCGGCAACGGATGCGTAGAGTTGTGGCACGTCGGTGACGACGTATGGAATCGCAAGACTGGAGTTAACGAGTGGGTATGCGGCCGGCGGCAAGAATGCCGAAGCTGACACGACGCAGCCGGATTCTCATCGCGGTCGCCGCTGGCGGTCGTGCTGCTGTTGCTGGTCGGGCCACGCCTGATCGACACCTACGTGGACTGGCTGTGGTTCGGCGAACTCGGCTACCGCTCGGTGTTCACCACCGTGCTGGTCACCCGCCTGGTCGTGTTCCTGGTCGTCGCGGTGCTCATCGGCGCGATCGTGTTCGCCGGGCTGGCGCTGGCGTACCGCAGCCGGCCGGTGTTCGTGCCGACCACCGGTCCCAACGATCCGGTCGCCCGCTACCGCACCGCGGTGATGTCCCGGCTGCGGCTCATCGGCATCGGCGTTCCGGTCTGTCATCGGCGTCCTCGCAGGCATCGTTGCGCAGAGCTACTGGGTCGCGTGTCCAGCTGTTCCTGCACGGCGGCAGCTTCGGTATCACCGACCCGCAGTTCGGTAAGGACCTCGGCTTCTACGCGTTCGACCTGCCGTTCTACCGGCTGGTGCTGAGCTATCTGTTCGTCGCGACGTTCCTGGCGTTCATCGCGAACCTGGTGGGCCACTACCTGTTCGGCGGCATCCGGTTGTCCGGGCGCACCGGGGCGCTGAGCCGCGCGGCGCGCATCCAGCTGATCACGCTGGTCGGCATCCTGATGCTGCTGAAGGCGGTCGCGTACTGGCTGGATCGCTACGAGCTACTGAGTCATACCCGCGGCGGCAAGCCGTTCACCGGTGCCGGATACACCGACATCAACGCGGTGTTGCCCGCCAAGCTGATCCTGATGGCTATCGCGGTGATCTGCGCGGCTGCGGTGTTCTCCGCGATCGTGCTGCGCGACTTGCGAATTCCCGCGATCGGCGTGGTGCTGCTGCTGTTGTCATCGCTGGTCGTCGGTGCCGGCTGGCCGTTGATCGTCGAGCAGTTCAGCGTCAAACCCAACGCGGCGCAGAAGGAAAGCGAATACATCAGCCGAAGTATCGCGGCGACCAGGCAGGCCTACGGGCTGACCGAGAGGCGTCACCTATCGCAACTACAGCGGCGACGCGCAGACCACCGCACAGCAGGTGGCCGTCCGACCGGGCGACGACGTCGAACATCCGGCTGCTCGACCCGACCATCGTCGGCCCGGCGTTCACCCAGTTCCAGCAGGGCAAGAACTTCTACTACTTCCCGGACCAGCTGTCCATCGACCGCTACACGGCGCGCGACGGCAACCTGCGCGACTACGTGGTGGCCGCCCGCGAACTCAACCCCGACCGGCTGATCGACAACCAGCGCGACTGGATCAACCGGCACACCGTCTACACCCACGGCAACGGCTTCATCGCCTCGCCGGCCAACACGGTGCGCGGCGTCGCCAACGACCCCAACCAGAACGGCGGCTATCCGGAGTTCCTCGCCAGCGTGGTCGGCGCCAACGGCAGTGTCATCTCACCGGGCCCGGCGCCGCTGGATCAGCCGCGCGTCTACTTCGGTCCGGTCATCGCCAGCGCGGCGGCCGACTACGCGATCGTCGGCAAGAACGGCGCCGACCGCGAGTACGACTACGAGACCAACACCGAGACCAAGAACTACACCTACGCCGGCACCGGCGGTGTGCCCATCGGCAACTGGCTGACCCGTTCGGTGTTCGCCGCCAAGTTCGCCGAGCGAAACTTCCTGTTCTCCAACGTGATCGGGGAGAACAGCAGGATCCTGTTCAATCGCGACCCGGCCAAGCGGGTCGAGGCGGTGGCGCCGTGGCTGACCACCGACACCAGCGTGTACCCGGCGATCGTGAACAAGCGGATGGTGTGGATCGTCGACGGCTACACCACGCTGGACAACTACCCGTACTCGGACCTGACGACGCTGTCGAGCGCCACCGCCGACTCCAACGAGGTGGCCGTCAATCGGTTGGCGCCCGACAAGCAGGTGTCCTACATCCGCAACTCGGTCAAGGCCACCGTCGACGCCTACGACGGCACCGTCACGCTGTACGCCCAGGATGAGTCAGGATCCCGTGCTGCAGGCGTGGATGAAGCGTGTTCCCGGGCACGGTGAAACCCAAGAGCGACATCTCGCCGGAACTGCAGCAGCATCTGCGCTATCCCGAGGATCTGTTCAAGGTGCAGCGTCAGCTGCTGGCGCAGTACCACGTGGACGATCCGATGACGTTCTTCTCCACCTCGGACTTCTGGGACGTACCGCTGGATCCCAACCCGACCGCCAGCAGCTACCAGCCGCCGTACTACATCGTCGCCAAAGACCTTGCCGCCGAAGATAATTCGGCGTCATTCCAGCTGACCAGCGCGATGAACCGGTTCCGTCGGGACTTCCTGGCCGCCTACATCAGCGCGAGTTCGGATCCCGGACACCTACGGCAAGCTCACGGTGCTGACCATCCCAGGCCAGGTCAACGGGCCGAAGCTGGCGTTCAACGCGATCAGCACCGACACCGCGGTCAGTCAGGACCTCGGTGTCATCGGCCGGGACAACCAGAACCGAATACGGTGGGGCAACCTGCTCACGCTGCCGGTGGCCCAGGGCGGATTGCTCTACGTCGCACCGGTGTACGCCTCGCCGGGTGCCAGCGACGCCGCGTCGTCGTACCCGCGACTGATCCGGGTGGCGATGATGTACAACGACAAGGTCGGCTACGGGCCGACGGTGCGCGACGCGCTCACCGAGTTGTTCGGGCCGGGTGCCGATGCGACCGCCACCGGACCCGCTCCGATCGCGGCGCCGCAGCGGTCAGCCGCCCGGCGCGCAGCCGCCCGCGGGCGGGCAGCCGCCTGCGGGACAGCCGCCGGCAAGTCAGGCGGTGCCGGAGGTACCCACGCCGGTGGCGGCGCCGCCCGGTCGGCTCGGTGCAGTTGTCGGGAGCCAAAGCCGCGGCGCTGCAAGAGGTCAACACCGCGCTTGACGATCTGCGGCAGGCTCAGGAGAGCGGCAACTTCGGTCAGTACGGCGAGGCGCTGCAGCGCCTCGACGACGCGATGAAGAAATACCAGTCGGCCGGCTAGTCCCGGCTGTTCCGACGTCGGCCCCACCGCCGCTCCTCAGCTTCCGCGAGCGTGCGTGTCTGCACGTCGACACGCCGCGATCTGCTCCGAGGATGCGCACGCTCGCGTGCCGCTGAGCACTCGATTTGGAGGTCGACCAGCGCCTTCGGTAACCTTGTGTTTACCCGACGCGGGGTGGAGCAGCTCGGTAGCTCGCTGGGCTCATAACCCAGAGGTCGCAGGTTCGAATCCTGTCCCCGCTACCAGGTAAAACGGCCCCCGGAGATCACTCCGGGGGCCGTTTCATTTTGGCCCGGTGAGGTGTGTGGCGGCGAGTCTTCGAAAGGCCGCCACCAGGCGGCTGCGGTCCCCGGCGCGGCTCGCCACGACGACATGACTGGGTTCGACGCCTTCCAAAAGGACGGTGGTGATGTCGGGTCGCAAGCGCTGTGAAAACGGTCGTGACGGCAACCGCCTGCCCGGCGGCGACGAGTTCTAACCCGTCCTCGAGGGTTTCGAGGAGTGGACCCTCGGGTGCCCTGCGCCCGTCGGGCCGGGGATCGATGCGCCAGAAGTCATTCCAGGCCGGGTCGCAGTGTCGGAATTTCGGTATGGGTTCGTCGGCGATGTCGTCGATGGTGACCGATTGCCTGCCCGCGAGGCGATGGTCGAGGGGTACGAGCACCACCCGGGGCTCGTCGTAGAGGATCGTGACGTGCAGCTGGTCGGTGGAAAAAGGCATTGTGCAAACCACCGCGTCCACCCGGTGGTCGAGCAGTGCATCGCGCGGCTGGTTCCAATCCAGGTGCACGGTTTCGTACGTCGGCGTCGGGATGCTCGCGACGCAACGCACGCACCGCCGGGGTGATGATCTTGCTTGTTGTGTAGCCGATGGCGATCCGGCTGGGCTTTGCGGCGCCCCGGGCCTGTGCGGTGGCCTGGACGGCCGAGCGCAGTAGCTCCTTGGCCCGAGGCAGGAACACCTCGCCGGCCTCGGTGAGCTGGGTGCGTTGAGGCGTGCGGTCGAACAGGCGCACGCCCAACTGCTGCTCCAGGCGGCGGATCTGCCGGCTCAACGACGGCTGCGCGACGCGCAGCTGGGTCGCGGCGCGGCCGAAGTGCTGGTGGTCGGCCACCGCAACGAAGTATCCGACCAGCCGCAAGTCGAGGTCGACCTCCTGCGATGCCGAAGTCATGCAGTCAATTTAGGTCCCGGGCCTTATAGCCCGCTGTGCAGTCATCATGCGTCACCTGCATCGCGCCATCTGGAACAGGCCTTGGACGTGCGATGCAACGCGGCATTGACTCGATGGCATGCACTGCAGGACACACTATGACGAGTGGCTCGCTGGATCACACGCAATTGCCCGAGCTCGGCGGCAGCCAAGAGGAGCGGGTAGCCCGCCGGGTGGCCGAATTGTTTGACAGTGATGCGCAATTCCGCGCCGCCGCTCCCGTTCCCGAGGTCATCGAGGCGGCCTGCACGCCCGGTCTGCGTTTGACCCAAGTGCTTGAGGCGATCGTCGAGGGTTATGCCGATCGTCCCGCGCTTGGGCAACGTGCCCGTGAGTTGGTGACCGATGCCGGCACCGGCCGGACATCAGTGCGCCTCTCGCCCCGGTTCGACACCATTAGCTACCGCGAATTCTGGGGCCGGGTGCGTGCTATTGCGAGCGCCTGGCGTCACGACCTTGCTCATCCTGCGACGGTCGGGGACGTGGTCGCGACCGTCGGATTCGCCAGCGCGGACTACTTGGTCGTCGACATGGTGTGCGCCTACCTCGGACTGGTGACGGTACCGCTGCAGCACAACGCTCCGGCATCGCGACTGCGGCCGATCATCGAGGAGTGCGAACCCAGGATCGTGGCCGTCAGCGCGGACTATCTCGATCTAGCGGTCGAGTCCGTGCTGAGCAGTCCGTCGGTGGGCCAGGTGATGGTGTTCGACTACCAGCCCGAAGTCGATGAGCAGCGCGAGAACTTTGAGCGGGCTCGTGCCCGCCTGCACGAGGCGGCGGGGCCAGTGGTTGTGACCACGGTGGACGAGGTCGTCGAGCGCGGCAGCCGACTGCCGGTCGAGCCGGCGTACACCGACGGTAGCGATGAGCGCTTGGCGATGATCTTGTACACGTCAGGCAGTACGGGGGCGCCCAAAGGTGCCATGTACACCGAGGGGATGGTGGCCAAGCACTGGACGGGCCTCTACTTGTCGCCTGGCGTCCCTGCTTTCAACGTGAATTTCATGCCAATGAACCACCTCGGTGGAAGGGTGCCGTTGGCTTCGGCGTTCATCGCCGGGGGTACCAGCTACTTCGTACCCAAGTCCGATTTGTCGACGCTGTTTGACGATTGGGCACTGGTGCGGCCCACTCAGATGGTTCTGGTTCCGCGTGTGGTGGACATGCTGTTCCAGCACAATCGCATCGGGATCGACCGAAGGATCGCCGAAGGCGCAGACCCGACAGACGCCGAAAAGGACGCCGCCGCCGAGTTAAGGGAGCGGGTGGGTGGCCGGGTGCTCGGTGGCGCCATCGGCACTGCCCCACTTGCCGCGCAGATGAAGGCGTTTGTGGACTCGGCGCTCGACGTCCACATCGCCGACGGCTACGGGCTGACCGAGACCGGGACGATCAGCTTGGACGGTGTGATCAACCGCAAGCGGGTGCAGGACTACAAGCTGATCGACGTTCCCGAACTCGGTTACTTCCGCACCGACCGGCCCTATCCGCGCGGGGAGTTACTGGTCAAAGCCGACACGATGACGCCGGGCTACTACAAGCGCCCAGAGCTCACCGCCGCGATGTTCGACGCGGACGGGTATTACCGAACCGGTGACGTGATGGCCGAAATCATGCCCGATCGCCTGGTTTACGTCGATCGCCGCAACAATGTGCTCAAGCTCGCCAACGGCGAGTTCGTCGCTACGACGAGCCTGGAGGGCGTGTACAGGGCAGCACCACTAGTTCGGCAGATCTTCGTGTACGGCAACAGCGAACGGTCAAACCTGCTCGCGGTCGTCGTGCCGACCCTCGATGCACTCGACGAGTTCGGCGACGACATGGACGGAATGAAGACGGCGCTGCACAAGTCGCTGAAACAGTGCGCCGCGGCGGCACAGTTGCAGTCCTACGAAGTGCCAGTCGACTTCGTGATCGCGACGGAACCCTTCACCGAGGAGAACGGATTGTTGTCCGGTGTGGGCAAGCTGCTGCGGCCCCGGCTCACGGAGCGTTACGGCGAGCGGCTCGAGCAGATATACACCGAAACCGCGGTCGCCCAGGTCGACGAGGTACGGGCGCTGCGTGAGACGGCGGCCGATCGACCTGTAGCGGAGACGCTTACCCGCGCCATCCGCGCTCTTTTCGGCAATACGTGTGCCGACACCGATGCCCATTTCACTGACCTTGGCGGAGATTCGTTGTCGGCGTTGACATTGTCTACCTTGCTCACAGAGATCTTCGGGGTCCAGGTGCCGGTCGGCGTGATCCTCAGCCCGGCCAATAGCGTCGGAGGACTCGCGGCCTACATCGAGGCACAGCGCAGCACGGGTGCACGGCGTCCGACCATGGCTTGCGTTCACGGCACGAATCCGACCGTGGTTGTGGCCGGCGAGTTGACGTTGGACAAGTTCATCGATGCCCAGACTTTGTCGACCGCAAAGTCATTGCCGCGTTTCACCGGTGTACATGCGCCGCACACTGTCCTGCTGACAGGCGCGAACGGCTGGCTGGGTCGCTTCCTGACCCTGGAGTGGCTGGAGCGGCTATCCCGGCGAGGCGGCAAGCTGATCGCGATCGTGCGCGGCCGCGACGCCGACGAGGCCAGAACGCGAATCGAGGATGCGTTCGACAGCGGTGATCCCGAGTTGCTCAGCCGATTCCTGCTGCTGGCGGCCAATCACCTCGAGGTGATACCCGGTGATATCGGCGATCAGGATCTCGGCATGGACGTGGAGACCTGGCAGAGGCTGGCCGACAGTGTAGATCTGATCGTGCACGGTGCCGCACTGGTCAACCACGTGCTGCCTTACGGCCAGTTGTTCGGCCCGAATGTCGTTGGGACCGCTGAGCTCATCCGACTAGCCATCTCTACTCGAATCAAGCCGATCACCTACGTGTCGACCATCGCGGTGGCGCAGACGGTACCCCCCGGCCAGTTCGAAGAGGACGGCGATATCCGCCGGGTCAGCCCCATCCGCCCGATCAACGACGATTACCTGAACGGCTACGCCAACAGCAAGTGGGCCGGCGAGGTTCTCCTCAGAGAAGCCAACGACCTATGTGGAGTGCCGGTGGCGGTGTTCCGGTCCGACATGATCCTGGCGCACACCCGATACCGCGGGCAGCTCAATGTGCCCGACGTGTTCACCCGGCTGATCTTCAGCCTCCTGGTGACCGGCATTGCACCACACTCATTTTACGAAAGCGACGGCGTCAGCTGCCGGGCGAGGGCACATTTCGACGGACTGCCCGTCGATTTCGTCGCCGCGGCGATCACCATGATCGGCACCCGGGTCACCGCGGGTTACCGCTCCTTCGACGTGATGAATCCCCACGACGACGGTGCCTCACTTGATGTGTTCGTGGATTGGCTGATCCAGGCCGGCAACAACATCCGGCGCATCACGGATTACGACGAATGGCTGAGTCGATTGCAGATCGCGCTGACGGGTCTGCCCGAACCGCAGCGCCAGCACTCCGTGCTGCCTCTGTTGGACGCCTTCCGCAAGCCGGACAAGCCCATCCGCGGCGCGGCGGCACCGACCGACGCGTTCCACGCCGAGGTGCTGCGCGGTCAGAGCCGGTCCTGACAAGGACATCCCGCACATCTCGGCCGAGCTGATCGCCAAGTACGCCAGCGACCTACAGCAGCTGGGCCTACTCCATTGAGCCCGCTGACTCGGCCCTTGGAGCGCTTCGGAGCGCCAACCGAGCGGACAAAGATGCGAAGCATTGCGAGACATAGTAATTCGTCTGAACAGAGCGACTAGCTCCGCAGAGTATCGACATGGGTGATTCCGATCGCGGAAGCGCCCGACTTACGGCGGCGAGTAGTCGGCCAGGTATACGAGTGATCGAGTTGCATATCCTCGGGATGCAGATACAGCTGCTGTCGATAAACATGGGGCGGCGCTGGCCTCCACTGAGCTCTTGTCGGAGTCCGGCGAATGCGACGCACTGGCGGGTCGATAGGACCATCACTGTTGAACGGCGCAATGTCTTTGTAAACCGTTGTGGGCGACACGATCTCATCAAGCAAAGGCAACTTCTGCTGCCTGTTGTCGGAGGTGTTGGAGTATCTGAGGACGATGTGGCGTTGAGTAGCGGCTTCGCCCCTTTGGCGCAGCTGTTTTCGAAGTCGGCCCTCGCGGCCGGTGCAGAGCTGAAAGGAAACCCCATGACAAGTAATGAATCTCGAGAGTTCGCGCAGTTCTGCGCCGCTATGCGCGCGCGGTTGTCGGATCCCGATCTCGATTTGGCGACCGTTCGGGACATCCTCGAGACGGCACACACGGCAACGAAAGAACCCGAAGGCGTCACGTACGAGGAAGTCGACGCCGGCGGAGTCGAGGCCCTATGGTGTGTTCCTGCCGATAGCGGGCCCCGCACCGTCCTGCTGCACAGCCACATGGGCGGCAGCGTCGTCAACTCGATGCATTCCGACCGGAAGGCCGCCGCTCATATCGCAAAGGCCGCCGGTGCACTGTCGCTGGTGGTCAACTACCGGCGTTCGCCTGAGCACAAGTTCCCCGCGCAGATCGAAGATGTTGAGAAAGCCTACGATTGGCTGCTTGGCCGGGGCTACCGTCCCGAGAACATCGCCAGTGTCGGGCACTCGATCGGCGGCAACCTCGCTGTCAGCTTGGCCATACGGTTGCGTGACAGGGGCGCCGCATTACCCGCCGCGATTCTGTCAATCTCCCCCTGGTGCGACCTGACGCTTGCAACCGCTTCCATCGACACCAATGCCGACGTGGACATGGCGCTGTCACGTGGGTTGCTGGAGTTCTTCCGGTCAGCGTGGCTCGATGGAACGGGTGTGGACTGGCGCGATCCGCGGGTGAACCTGCTTGAAGCTGACCTACGCGGCCTTCCCCCGATTTCAGTCTTCTACGGCAGCGACGATTTGCTCGCCGACGAGGCGGTCCAGCTCGCGCTACGGGCGAAAGCGGCTGGCAACGATCAGCAACTCCGCTCCATTCAGGGCGGTCAGCACTCTTTCATCATGGGCGCCGGCCGTGTGCCCGAGGTAGACGACGCCATCGCGGAAATGGGCAAGTGGCTGCGTAGGAAGCTTCGACTGAACGAGGCGGCCTGAACGAGGGGTTCGGCGCGACAACCACCCGCCGACAGTTCAGCAGCACTGCTGCTCATACCGATTTCAACCGAAACCTTCTGCCATTCAATCGAGACGAAAGGAGCCCAAACGTTCATGTCCGTTCCCGCGGTGTCTCCTGGCCGCTCAGTAGCCCATCGGATCGTCAGTCGGGTAGTTCTCTCCCCACTGGGTCGTCGATTCGGCCGTGACATCGCCTCTCGAGTCGATCCGACTCTGATCCGGCTTACATGGGGGCGAGTTTCCTCCGTTTGGCCCTTCCCGGCTGTCGTCATGACGCACGTTGGCGCCAAGTCCGGCAGGACCCGCACCAGTGCGCTGGTGTACTTCACCGATCACGGGCGCGTCATCCTCATCGCCACGAACTTCGGTGGATCACGAAATCCGGCTTGGTACCACAACATTAAAGCCAACCCGCTCGTGACGTTATACGGCTGTGGCATCCGTGGCCGTTTCATGGCCGAGGAGATTTACGATGCCGAGCGCGACCGTCTGTTTCAGCGTGTCAATAGCTGCCCTGGCCCATACGCCAAATACGAGCAGGCCGCGGCCGCCCAATCCAGATACGTTCCTGTTATTGCCTTTACGCCGCAGAGCTGTGTGCGACCGCTGTGGCCGAACCTGGGCACTGAGATTAGTACGTCATCGCCAACATGAGCAGACTTGTATTCACATGACAAATCGAAATGGCGCCCACGACGAGGACTGCGACATGCTGGTCATCGGAAGCGGATTGGGCGGAAGCGTCGTAGCGCTGCAGCTGACGAAGAAGAGATATCGCACAGGTCTCTTAGCGGTAGGGAGGAGGTCGCCCGACGAACACTTCGCAGAAGCAGTCTGGGATATCAAACGATTCGCGTGGGCACCTTTGGGGCTCGAGGGCACCCGGCGCATCTTGTGGCTGCCCAGAGTCGTGATCCACGCCGGGTTTCGTGCTCGTCGGCTGCTCGCGTGTACTGCAGCGGATGACTCGGATGTCTGACGGAGGGCAATGCGGCGGCGCACAGCGGCTTCCTCGGCCACGGAGGGACGATGCAGCCCAAGTAATTCCCTCGCGGGTTTACCTTGGGACGAATTCATCCGACGCGTCGCCGCCGCCGAGGCCGACGCCGAGCGCGCCGCAATCAACCGTGCACATCGTAGAACGAACTCGTCTGGCCGCGCTGATGAATCGACTGACGGTAGTCAAAGATGAGAACCCTCCGGCGGCGTCATAGCGGCGCGAAGATTCGACAACCCATCCGTCTGTCACTCGAGCCGGAACTCAACTTAGAGCAGCGAACTGGTGAAACCTCCGTCGAGCACCAACGTGCTTCCGTTGCACCAGGCCGACTGATCGCTGGCGAAGAAGACTGCCGCCGCCGCAATCTCCTCCGGACGCCCGTAGCGGGTCTGTTTAGCGACCACGAGGTCATCAAAGCCCCCGACCTCGAGGCCGAGCGCCTCTTCGAAGTCGCGCTGATGGGAAGTGACGAGATTGGTGTCGATGAATCCCGGGAGCAGCGCGTTGGCTCGAATGCCATGGAAGCGGAGTTCGGCCGACAGGGTCTGCGTGAGGCTGCGTACAGCAGCCTTGGCGGCGGCGTAGCTGCCGATCAGCGGAGAACCGGTTGTCCCCGAAATCGAGGAGATGGTGACGATCGATCCGCTTCCGGGTTTGAGTAGTTCTGGGAGTGCGTGCCGGATGGTCAGGAACACACCATCGAGGTTGACGGACATGACTTTTCGCCAGTCAGCGAACGAAGTCTCAGTCAGAGGCGTGGTGGTGGCTATTCCGGCGTTGGGCACGACGACGTTCAGCTGTCCGAACGTCGATACCGTTCGGGCGACGAGATTCTCCACCTGCGTTTCATCGGCGACGTCTGCGGTGATTGCGATCGCTCCGTCGATTGATGCTGCGACTTCCTCCGCCGCAGCGGCGTCGATGTCAGAGACCACGACACGTGCGCCCTCGTCGGCGAAGGCACGCGCGATTGCGGCGCCGATACCGGCTCCCGCTCCGGTGACAATAGCGACCTTGTTCTTCAGTAGATCCGTCATGATGTAACTCCGGTTGGCGGTTGCGGCGCGATGCGGGGCCATGGGTTGAGTGATTCCAGTTGTGCTGCCAGGGCCACTAGCTGCGATTCGCCGCCTGGCGGCGCGACGAGTTGGACACCGATCGGTAACCCGCTGGGGTAACGCGCGGCGGGAACCGACATGGTGGGAAACCCGGCAAGATCCCAGGGGTTCAGAAACGGCGTGAGTCGGATCGAAGCCAGGGTGTTGGGTGTCCAACCGCGTGCACTCCAACGCCGCGCTGCCGGTGGCAGTGTGGCGAACATAGGGGTGATCAGCACGTCATGGTCAGCGAAGAAGGCGTGTGCTCGGTCGATCCATTGCTGTCGCGGGACTGATTTGATCAAGTTCGCTCGACGCACCACGCGGGCGGCTCGCAGGTGCCGCCGGGTTCGCTTCTCCAGTTGCGTTGGCGCCGCGGTTCCGAGCCCGCCCAGCCAGCGGGTGAGAAGGGCTGGAGTCAAGTTTCCGTAGTGTGGTGTTGCTTGCCTGACGTCGTGCCCGGCAGCACGCAGGTGTGCAGCTGTCTGTGCGACCGCCTCTACGAACTGCTTGGGGATCGGGATCGGCCCCGCGAGGCCCGGCGGCCGCACCGATGTCGCAACGCGCATCACCCCCGCCGGAGCGATCGCGGCCAGTTGCGGCCGTTGGGCCAGCACCGAAAGCAGAAGAGCCGCATCAGAAACCGTCGTCGCAATGGGACCATGGCGCAACATACCGGACCACTGCCAAGCGTCCCCCGCGGCAACGGTGCCGGTTCCCGGTGAGATACCCACCAGACCGCACATCGCAGCAGGGATACGTATTGACCCGAATGCGTCCGTGCCATGAGCCACAGGCACGAACCCGGCGGCGACCGCGGCTGCGCTGCCGCCCGACGAACCACCGGCGGAGTACCTCGGGGCCCAGGGGTTGGCCACGATCGCGTCCGCATCATCGGTCATGGGAAATTGACAACATTGCGGGGTGCGGGTCGTCCCGATGACCACAGCCCCTGCGGCGCGTAGCCGCTCGACGACATCACTGTCGACAGCAAAAGGCTGTGCGGTGGAGGGTGATTCCCACGCCGGATATTCGCCGGCGATAGCAGCGACTTCCTTCACCGCGATCGGGACTCCAGCCAACGCCAGCTCACCTAAGTCCGAGCGGTCCGCCAGGGCAGCTGCCTCGGCAAGGGCCTCGTTGTGTCGTACGCGACGAAAGGCGGCCACGGCCCGGCTGTCGCCGGCGATACGTGCCAACGTGGCTGAAGTAATCGCAACCGGGTCGACTCGACGCGCTCTGACTTGCGATGCGAGATCGGCGGCGGTGCTCACCATGTGGCTCTCAGCGGGCATGGTTTCTCCTCAAGAAGTAGCGCATTCGTGACCCTCACGCTTGACGCCGTTCGCCCTTGAAGTAGACGATTTGGTGCGAGGTAGCCAGCAGTGCTCGGCCGCGAGTCCACAGCTGTGCGCTCTGGTCGAAGTAGCCGCCGGAGAATCGGTTGGCGTGGGCGGTTCCTAAGACGTAGTCACTGCCCAGGGCGTCAAGCTGCTGCTGATCGGCATGGAAATAGGTGGTCAACGAGATGGTTCCGGACGGGACGATTCCGCCGCGACGCAAGAACACTCGCGGGTAGAAGATGTCGCACAGGGCGACCAGGGCCGGGTAGTCGACAGGGCGTTGTGCGCTGTCGCGCATCCACAAGGTACTCGTCGACGACCGGTTGGGTTGCGCGTGTTCGCCCGGAAAGGCGCCTTCAACGAACCGCATGTCGTATAGGCGTCCCCAGACGATGAAGTCGCCCAGGGCCACCGGGGATGAGCTGTTCGGGCGGCGGCGCGGTCGGCGGGTGCGCTTCGGTATTAGCCCACGTATCGCGGCGGACACCGAACACCGCGGTCGCGGTGGTTGTGACCGCGCCGTCCTGAGTGAGTTCGGCGATCCAGTGTTGATTGGTGCGGTTGGTGCGCGCGGCCCGAAGCGAGATGTCGAAGTCGCCGTCGGCGATGGGTGCCGTGAAGTTGACGGTCAGCGCCAGTGGCTCACCGACGCGTTCGGGGTGCGTTTCAATGGCACGCAGCATGACGGCAGCGGTGATCCCGCCGAACGGGCCGACCATGTTGGCCCACTCCGGATGGGTACGGCCGTGCCTGACGTTTCCGTCGCTGGTGTCAAGATGGATGGCATTGTCGAACGGATGTGGTGGGGTCATGCCGATGCGTGATGGTTACGCCGAAGCCGCGAGGGCCTTTTGGTCCTCGTCGGCGAACGTGTCCTCCAGCTGCAGGGGTGAGTAGTCGACATCGATGTCTTCGAGCGGCCGGCCCCTGGCGCTACTGATCGTGCCGAATCGTCGCATCCCCTTATCGGCCGCGTATTGCTGTACCTCACCCGCCGTCAGGCCGAACGGCATCTCGTCGTAAGGGGCGAAGGTGTCGTCGGTGTTCTGCAGCGCCAACGGAATGAGTTCGTTCATCCGTGACTCGAATATGTTCCAATTCTCGTCGTCTGCGGCGACATGGCGCCGACATGTGAAGGTGCCCCAGGCCATGTGACGCCGCTCGTCGTCACCGATGCGGCGTATCAATTCCTGCATACCGGGAAGAATGCCGCGACCGACGCAAATCCGGTGCCACGCATAATATCCCGTCAGGGCCATCATGCCTTCGATGACGTGGTTGTACGTCACCGAGGCGCGTATCTGGGCGGCGGGTGAGGCTTCGGCGGACAACGTGTCGAGCGATTTCGGCAATTCTTCGTAGAACATCTGGCGGTAGGCGGGAAGGTCGTCGAGGTAGTGGTGCAGGTCGTCCGTCATCCCGACCGCGTCAAGCCACATACGGAACACCTGCGTGTGCTTGGCTTCCTCGAACGCGAACTGCGTCAGGTACATCTCGTCGGCGAGGCGGCCCTCGTCGCGCATCGCCGCCATGAACGGCTGAATATCCTGGGTGACCGCTTCCTCACCGGCGATGAACTGCGCGCACAGCCGCGCGGCAAAGTCGCGCTCGAGGTCCGTCAGGGACTCCCAGTCGGCGCGGTCGCGCGAGAAGTCGATATCGGCGGGATTCCAGAACTTCGCGTTGCCACCGGCGAAGAGCTTCATCGGGAGGCTGTCCCAGTTGAGCCCACCCGCGTCGAGCGAGCGTGAATGTGTTCGTGCCATTGGTTTCTCCTCATCAAATGACGCCGGGGCTTGTCAGTCAGTGCGTCTAAGACGCACCGATCAGGCTCGGCCAGCTGCTGGAAAAGTCTTGTTAGGCTAGGAAAATCGACTTGATATTCTGGAAGCCCCGCAATCCCTTCGGGACCCAGTTCCCGGCCCAAGCCGGAGTTCTTTATTCCGCCGTACGGTGCGGTGATGTCGGGCAGATAGTGGTTGATCCCAACGGTGCCCGAGTGGATGCGGGTTGCCACCGCTACTGCATGATCGTGGTCGGGTGACCACACGGTGCCACCCAGACCGTATTCGGAATCGTTGGCGATCCTGATGGCGTCGTCCTCGTCGTCGTACGCGATGACGGTCAGCACCGGGCCGAAGATCTCTTCACGGGCCACCGCGCTGCGGTTGTCGAGCCCGGCGAAGATGGTGGGCTCGATGAAGTAGCCGCCGGGCAAATGCGGAGGCCGCCTGCCGCCGGTGGTTATCGTGCCCCCGTCGGCGAGACCTTGCTTGATGTAGTGTTCGACCTTTTCCCGTTGAGCCGCGCTGACGAGCGGCCCGATCTGCGTGTTGGGGTCGAGCGGGTCGCCGATATTCAGCGATTGCGCCATGGCCGTGAAGAAGTCGACGACCTCGTCATAGCGCTTGCGGGAGGCGAGGATCCGCGTGCTGGCGAAACACATCTGGCCGGTGTTGAGCAGGGTCGCGGCGAACAATCGCTCGGCGAACTCAGTGAGGTCTAGACCGGGGTCGTCGAGGATGACCGCGGCCGATTTCCCACCCAACTCCAGCATCACCGGTTTGAGCAGCCGCCCGCAGGTGCTCGCCACCTCCCTGCCGGCCGATGTCGAGCCGGTGAACGACACTTGGTCGACACCTGGGCTGGTCACCAGTGCACGACCGACGTCGGTGGCGCCCGGTAGCACGTTGAAGACGCCCGCCGGCAGCCCGGCTTTGTCGGCGACTTCGGCCAGCAGCAGCGCGTCCAGCGGCGTTTCCGGCGACGGCTTGAGTACCACGGTGTTGCCGGCGGCCAGTGCCGGCACGTACTTGAACGCCGACAGTGTCTGCGGAAGATTCCACGGAACAATCGCCGCGACAACACCGACAGGGGAGTGGGAGACAAGGGTTCGGGTGCCGGCCGGACTCCGTCTGGTCTCACTGATCGGAAGCTTCTCGATGAGATCGGCGTAGTAGGTAAGTAGCATGCCCGGCACAGCGCCTTCCAGTTGCGCGGCCTGACTGATCGGCATTCCGTTCTGCTGGCACACGGTGCGCACCATGTCCTCCGCGACCAGTTGGTACTGCCGGGCAAATTCTGCGAGCGCCGCGGCGCGGTCGGCCGGTTCCCAGTTCGACCATCCACCCGGGTCGTCGAATGCGGCGCGGGCCGCGGCGACGGCACGGTCGACGTCGCGCTCGTCGGCGGCAATGACCGAGCCCACCGGCTCGCCGGTGGCCGGCGAGTGGATTTCAATTGTGTTGGTGGATAATGGGGTAACCCATTCCCCGCCGATGTAGATGGTGTCGATGTCGGTGTTCATCGAAGTGCTCTCCTGTCGCACCTCATCGTCCTGATCCCAGTTGACGCTCGCGCTTCTTTACCTGTTACCATGTGGTCATGCTGATTCCTTCAGAGAATGATCGGCAGGTATCACGTCGGCCAGTCGATCGCGGATCTCGGCCGAGAATCGCAACACGGCGCCTATCGGCCGGTGGTGGATGGCGGCCGCGACGATCTTGCCGCTCGTATGACGCTCGAGAATCGTGATGCCGTCGATCTGTATGCCGCCGAAAGCCGTTGCACGCCATTGCAGGTAGGTTGTCGACGCGTTTGCGATTCGGCCGTGAACTTGAGGGATTCGTAGATGGAAATGGGTGCCGGCGCTGGGCTTCCAGTGGAACTTCACGAAATGCGACTCGCCGGCGGCGTTGACCAGTCGAAACGTGTGCACCCCGAACCCCTGCATCGTCCGATAGCTTCTCGGGATGGCGCGATCGGACATGGCCCACATCAGCATCGCGGTGATCTCGGGCATCAGCGACGCGAAGTCCCAGAAGGTGTCGTGCGCGGTACCTGCCTGGGGCATCGCGAAGTCCGGCTCCGGCTTCGCCGCATGGACCAGGTCGGGGAACTTCATCGCGTCCTGGATGAAGAAGATCGGGATGTTGTTGCCGACCAGATCCCAATTGCCTTCGTCGGTGTAGAACTTCACCGCAAAGCCGCGCACGTCGCGCGCGGTATCGGTCGAGCCCCGTTCGCCGAGAACGGTCGAAAAGCGGACGAACACCGGCGTCTGTTTGCCGGCTTCCGAGAAGAGCGAGGCGCGCGTGTATTCGCTCGAGCGGCTGGTAACACTCGAAATAGCCGTGCGCCGCCGAGCCGCGGGCGTGGACGATGCGCTCGGGAATGCGCTCGTGGTCGAAATGGGTGATTTTCTCGCGCAGGATGAAGTCTTCGAGCAGCGTCGGCCCGCGCAGGCCGGCCTTGAGGGAATTCTGGTTGTCTGCGACCGGCACCCCCTGGTTGGTCGTCAGCGCCTGATTGGACGAATCGACACGGACCCGATCGAGCGGCGCGATGGTCTTGTTGTTTCCTATCGTGGGTGATCCGCTACCGACCTTTTCCGACCCGTTCATCTCGGTCAGGTGCTGGCGGTGACCGCGGTTCCTCTGGGACCGCGGACTGACCCGGCTGCGGCGCCATGGCCGCCGCCGGATCGTATTCCAGCGGCTTATTGGCGTTGAAGGGAAACTCCGACGCAGCTCCTGGGTCCCTGCGAACTTGGCAGACAGGTCATCCGCCGAACTGGTCGAGGCATCGGACTGAGCCGGACCGCTCATCGTCGCGCGACTATTACGACGATTATCTCCAGGCTTGGGCGCGCCCGGACGACGACGTGTGGATTTGGCCATTGGTATCTGAACTTCTTGAATTGTTCCGACCGTGCGGAATGCACGGCCCTCCGGAACGCGAGGGCGACGTGTGCAAGATGGTGACCGCATCATGTGCGTTCGAAAGACTGGCGACCGTAAGCGGCCTGACGATGTGAGGGCGCTGAGCTGAAGAGTAAGGGGGGCCCTGGCCTGCGAGATTGAGGATGAACCGGGCTTGGAAAGACTGCGCCCGTCACAGGGCAGCGGCTCAACCACCGCCGCGCTGTCGTTGCAGACTCAACGGAAAAGAGCACGTCGGCCGTGTTGCCGCAGCGCTGCGCACCGCTCTATGAACAGCCTCTACGATCGTCCGTGGATCTAATGGTTTGGCGACGTGCAATTGGTAGCCGGCGGCGAGCGCCCGTTCGCCATCTGCGTTGCGTGCATACGCGGTCAGGGCGATGGCCGGCGTGGCCCTGGCGGGCGCGAGCCCGCGCACCCTCTTCATGAACGCGTAGCCGTCTTGTTCAGGCATGCCGACGTCGCCACGATCACGTGGAGGGCGCATCTCGATCATCGCCAGGCGCCCGCCCGGCCCCATCCGCCGCGCGCACCTCGGCCCCTGCGCGCCGCAGCACCCAGCCAGCACCTCTCGCGCGTCGCGTTCATCATCGACGAGGACCACGCGGACATTGGCGCCGCGTCGGCATCGGATCGCCGACCGGCCGGTTGGGGTGAGCTCTCGCGCTGGGAGCGGGAGCGTGGGACGATGGCGGGAAGCCAGACGGTAAAGGTCGCGCCCCGGTCCACGCCCTCGCTGGCCGCGTCGACCTGCCGCCGTGCAATTCGACGATGTGCCGCACGATCGCGAGCCTAGCCCCATCCCGCCGTGGCGCGGGTCGTCGAGCCGTCGGCCTGCCGAAACCGATCGAAGACGAAGGGCAAAATCTCGCGGCGCGATGCCCTTGCCGGTGTCGTCGACGATAATCGCTGCGCCCTTGATCCTCTAGGCCGTTTCACATCGACGCGGCCGCCGGCAGGCGTGAACTTCATCGCGTTGGAGAGCAGATTCCAGATGACCTGCTGCAGCCGCTCCGGGTCACCTGATCGCAGCCGTCGCCTCAGACGGACACGCCGATCGTCGACCATGCGCTTGCTGCCGCGGGCCGAACGGCCTCGATCGCGGCGTTGATGATCGCCGGCAGGTCGGCGGACCGATCTGCATGCGCATCTTGCCGGAGATGATCCGCGAGACGTCGAGCATATCGTTGACGAGCTCGACCTGGATCTGCGCCTTGCGCGCGATGGCGGCAGCGCCCGGCGCTGCGTCGCTGCATCGAGCTTCAATCGTCCACCTCGACAGTGTGCCCACCCCAGGATGGCGTTGAGCGGCGTCCGCAGCTCGTGGGACACCGTGCCCAGGAACTCGTCCTTGAGACGGTTGGCCTCCTGCGCCTGCGTGTAGAGCTGTTCCCGCTCGAGCGCCGCGCGCTGGCGATCCGTCAAGTCCCGAATGACTTTGGCGAACCCGCGCAGCCCGAACTCACCACGGATCGGCGCGACCACCTCGTCGCCCCAGAAGCGTGACGCCGTCTTGGCGGATCCGCCATCCCTCACTCTCGACCCGTCCCGTCGCGACTGCGCCGCTGCAGTTCCTGCTCGGCTACGCCGGTTCCGATCCTCAGCCGTGAAAAACACGCGGAAGTGCTGGCCGATGATTTCGTCGGCGCGATACCCGTTCATCCGTTCCGCGGCGGGCGTCCAGCTCGTCACGTGCCGGCCGCGTCGAGCAGGAAGATCGCATAGTCGCTGACGCTCTCGACGAGCAGCCGATCCCGTTCCTCGCTCTCGCGCAGCGCTTCGACGCCCTGCTGCTGCGACGTGACGTCGTGCATCA
>CAVYCT010000040.1:0-426838 GCA_963766945.1 uncultured Actinomycetota bacterium | reverse complement strand
GGCAGGCTGGAAGCGTGGGGCGCCGGGTACACCGACCCCGATTACGTCGCGGCGAGCCCATGTCACACCTGCAACCTGCCCCAAATCAGACTCGAGCCGGTGCTCAAAGACCACGCCGAGCGGCTGAGGCCCGGCTCCTTGAGGTTCAACCACGAGCTGGTCGACATCGAACTCACCGAAAGTGGCGCTGTCGCAACGATCCTCGACCGCGACCTTCTTCCACTACAGCCTCCTGGCACGCTATGTCATCGCGGCTGACGGTGGCCGTACAGTCGGCCGCCTGCTCGGAGTCGGCATGTCTGGGCCGCGCGACGTCATGAAGATGGTGTCGGTGCACATGACCGCTGACCTCAGCGCTTGGGCGCGCGATGACGACGTACTGATCCGCTGGCTGATCAACCCGGACTTCGGCGGGTCCTTCAGCGGTGTGTTGGTGCCGATGGGACCCGACAGCTGGGGCCCTCGTTCGGAGGAATGGGTGTTCCATATGCAGTACGCCACTGATGATTTGGCAGGCATGCAGCGCGACAAGATCCTGGAGCGAATGCGCGCGACCCTCGGGATTCCTGACTTCGCCCCGATGGTCCACAAGATCAGCACATGGACGATGGAGGGCGTCATCGCCGACAAGTTCCGGGTCGGGCCGGTGTTCCTGGCCGGTGACGCAGCCCACCGCCACCCGCCGACCGGGGGACTGGGCCTCAACTCCGCAGTGCACGATGTCCACAACCTCTGCTGGAAGCTGGCCGCCGTCCTCGACGGGCGCGCGGGCGACGGCTTGCTTGACAGCTACGAAACCGAACGGCGCCCAGTCGATCAGGCCAACATCGACAATGCTCTTGCCAACGCCGCCAACCACTTCACCATCGATGCGGCGCTCAACCTTTCGGCAGATAACACCCCGGAGCAGAACTGGGCGCAGTTGCGGCCGCTGTGGGAGAACTGCCCGGAATCCAAAGCGACAGCGACATGCGCTCAATCAAGCCATCGCCTCCCAGACAATCGAATTCCGGCATCACAACGTCGAATTCGGCTATGTCTATCGTTCCGGATGCCATCGTTGATGACGGCACCAGCACCCGTGCCGGCGGATGAGGTACGGCTGTATTCGCCGTGCACGCGGCCCGGCCATCCGGTGCCGCATGCATGGGTTGAGCGCGAAGGCGCGGCCTACCGCTGTGCGACTTGGTCAACGGAGGCCGTTTCGTCCTGCTCGCAGGCGAGAAGGGGCGGCGTGGGTGGAGGCCGCCACACCAGATCGCCGCCGATCACGGCATTCCGCTTGTGGCAGGCACGGTGGGAGTGCTCGGCGGCGACTACGTCGACGTGCGCGCGGCATGGCTTAGGCACCGCGAGATCGGGCCGGCCGGCGCTGTGCTGGTTCGGCCCGACCGCTATATCGCATTTCGATCGTTCGACATGGCGGACGACCCGGCGTCTGAACTGAAGGCCGCGCTGGCCCAGGCTGCTGGCCGCTCGAGCTGGTGTGAGAGGACTACCGAGATGCGGATCGCAAACATCGACGGTCGTCTGGCCCTTGCCGGCGGTGGTGGATATGTCGACGTCGAGCGGGCCAGCGGCGGGACGTTCGGGCCGGACCCGCAAGCCATCTACGACGTTTGGCCGGAATTCACGAAATGGGCGAGTTCCGTCGACAGTGCGGCGCAAACCTTGTTCGAGGTGACGGAGCGGTCGGAGTGGGGGCCACCGGTGCCGCGGCCACGACAGGTTTTCGCCATCGGTCTGAATTACCGCGAGCACGCCTCGGAGGCTCAACTCGAAGCCCCGTCGACGCCTGTCGGTGTTCACCAAGTTCCCGACGTCGTTGACCGGCCATGAATGTCCCGTGGCGCTCCCCGCCGGATCCGTGGACTGGGAGGTTGAACTCGTCGCTGTGATCTGACGGCGGTGCGACTTCGTCGGGCTCGATGACGCCTGGGATCACGTCGCGGGTCTCACGGTGGGACAAGACCTCTCGGAGCGCCAGCTCCAGCTGGCCGGCTCCGCACCGCAATTCTCGCTGGGGAAGTCCTACCGTGGTTTCGCCCCGCTGGGTCCCGAGCTGGTCACCGTCGACGAGTTTCGCGATCCCGACGACGTGGAGTTGGGGTGCCGTCTTGAAGGTGGCGCGATTCTTCAGCAGGGCCGCACGTCCGACCTGATCTTCTCGGTTCCCGCAGCTGGTGGCACACCTGTCGTCGGTGTGCCCGCTGCTTCCGGGCGACCTCATCTTCACCGGCACCCCCTCGGGGGTAGGCGCCGCGCGTAACCCGCCGATGTTCTTGAAGCCCGGCGACGTCCTCCTCAGCTGGGTCGAAGGCGTTGGGACGCTGCGCACCCCGATGGTCGGGCGATAGACCGCCATTCCGACGTGCAACTCACTGATATTGGAAGGATCACTACCTTGGGACTGCACGGCTCACGCACATCGTCATGGGCGTGCCCAACCTCGCAGAAGTCGCCACCTACTACCAGGATTTCGGCCTGACTGCGGTGGACGGTGCGAGCCTACCTTCGGCACGGTCGACGGGGGCGAACAGCTGCGCTGGTGAAGACCGGCCGACGCCGCCTGGTGCAACTCGGAATCGGCGCCGACGACGGCGACGATCTCGGCCGCATCGCGTCGCGTCTCGAGAGCCTCGGCGCCGCCGTTCGAGCGCTCAGACACAACGCTTGTCCGCCCGCGAGCCGGGCACCGATGTGCTCGTGCGTGTCGAGATCGCCGATCGGTTGGCCCAGCTCCCTGCCGCCGCACCGCATTACAACGGCCCCGGCACTGTGGCGCGAGTGGGCGCACGCGCGAATGGCATCCTCCGCGAGGACCGGGTGCGCCCTCGCAAGCTCGGCCACGTCGTGCTCGGCTCCACCGATCACGAGGGATCGCAGAGTTTCTTCGTCGACGGAGTCGGGCTTCAAGGTCAGCGACAGTGTGCCCGGCATTGCCACGTTCATGCGCTGTTCGTCGGATCACCACAACGTCTTGCTGCAGCCGGCCCCGGTAGCGTTTCTGCATCACACCTCGTGGCAAGTCGAGGATGTCGATGAGGTCGGCCGTGGCGCCACCGCGATGCTGGAGGTCGATCCCGATCGCCACACCTGGGGGTTGGGCCGCCATTTCATCGGGTCGAACTTCTTCTGGTACCTACGCGATCCCGCAGGCAACTTCAGCGAGTACTACTCGGATATGGACTGCATCGTCGACGACGCGCTTTGGCAGCCCGGAGTGTGGGACGGCGTCCAAATCCCTTATACACCTGGGGACCGCCCCCGCCGCCGTCGTTTCTTGCACCAGAAGACCTTGCCGCGTTGATGACCGGCAGCCACGATCCCGCCGCACGCTAAACCCGATCAAGGAGCTCAGATGGTCCACGCCGGTTCCGGCGGTTCCGCCACACCGCCCCGCCACCCGCCGACACCAAGCCGATCACCGCGGTGGTTCACAGATTGCGGGCGGAACGAACCTTCGCCGTGCGAGCCACACGCATGCGGACCAGCCTTCGTATGTACGCAGATCACTCCGTGATCCGAACGCCGTGCTGCACTACTCCGTGGCTGTTTCACCTGCCGAAGCGATCACCAGGTCGGCCAGCTTGGCGCTGGCCGGTGCGAGCTGTGCCTCTCCGCGGTGGCGAGGAAGATTCGCCATTCGATCGCAGGCAGCAACGGCACTGCACGCAGGTCCGGGAAAGCGATCCGCATCGCTGGCGGGCATGAACATGGTGCCCAGTCCGTGTGCGCACCAAATCGGCCGCGAACCGAGTAGTTGACGATCGCTTCATATGGCATGTGCGGAGCGATGCCTGCCGCGGCGAACGCGTCATTGATGATGCGTTGCAAGCCGAATTCGGAGGGGAAGCCGATCAGGTCCTCTTCGGCGAGTTCAGTGATGCCGACGTGATCGCGTTGCGCCAGATGATGGTCGGGCCTGACAGACGAACAGCATCGGCTCCCGCGACAGCGGCCGCATGTCGATTCCGGCCGGGAAGCGGTCGGGCGCAGACATGAAGGCGAGGTCGAGCGACCCGTCGGCGATGGCTGACAGATACGCTCATCGAGCCAGAAAAAGCTGACTGTGCCGCAGTCTGATTCGGACGAACGGGTAGCTCGCGGTGAAACTCGCCGAGAATCTTGCGGGACGTCCAGCGCGCCGAACGATATCAGGGACCCGATCTCGATTGTTCCGGACAGCGCACCACGGAAGTCACTGATCGAATCCCTGGCCAGCCGCGCCGTCTGGATCACGCGGCGCGCATGTTCCCGAAACAGCTCACCCGCCGGCGTGATCTTGATCTGCTGCCTGGACCGGTCGAACAGTTCGACGCCGAGTTCCTTCTCCAGCTTGCTCACCGATGTGGAGAGCGCGGACTGGACGACATGAACCCGTTGCGCGGCGCGGGAGAAGTTCATCTCGCTCGCCACCGCGATGAAGTACTCGAGTTGGCGTAGTTCCACCCCATCCAGAATATCAATTTCAGCGAACAGTCAGCGTGAAACCAGTCATCGGTTTCGATGGCCCGCGTTTGGGACTTCGGTGCAGCCGACGAATGGCAGTTTTGTCGCCAGCGGGCCCAGTTCAGCCATCTGCTCGTCGGTGGGGTGACGCCGCCCGGTGCCGATCAACAGTGCGTCCGCATCGGACATCGACGGACGGAACGCGCTACCGGCAATCCGCTCGAGAATCTCGCGCGAACGGACCAGCCCGTCCGCGGGCGGTGCCGCCGCGCCTGGAAGATGCGCTATCAGGTCAAGATGGTGCAGCGTGCTTTCCAGGACGCCTGCGAACGCCCGCGCAGGACGGTTCACGCGTCGGCGAAGTGATCCACTGTCGCCGAGCCCATTACGGCGCGGTCGGGCTGTCTGGGCCGTCCCAGGTCTGCATGAAGGCCTCGGTGACGATGGCGGCGTTGTCCGCGGCGATCTGCCGGTAGACGACGAACGTGAACGGATAACCCGGCAAGCCGAGCGGATCGCCCGGCCCATCGGACATGCCGCGGATACCGAGGAATTGGATGCCGTGCGCCTCGGCCACCTGCTGCGCCGCCGCGGTTTCCTGGTCGACCGCGTCGACCGGCGGCACGACAGGCGCCAAGAGTCCGGCGAGATTGCTGAACAGGCCGCGCCCCAGAAACGGTACGAAGGCCTCGAAAAAGTTGCCGACGAACAGCGGCGAGTAATCCGGCGCCAAGCACGGTTGGGGGCCGAAGATGTCGCCGCCGAAGGGGATTGCGGGGAAGGCCGCGCCATTGTTGTTGTCGTCGCTCGAGCCATCACCTCCGACGAAGAGCTGCGGCTCGCGCTCGAGATCGACCAGCGGAAGGTGCGCCAGGGGGTTGCAGAGACACAGGGGATCACCGAGGTTCGCAGTGCTTCCCAGGTCAACGGTGAGCCCATTGGCGGCGGCGAGCATCTCGGGATCGACCGCGTGCCATGTGACACCGTCGTCGGAGGTCCAGCGCGCGGGTACCGCCACAGATCCGATCTCGGTGCGCCCGAATCCGCCTGCGACTCCCGAGAAAACCACCGCGCCGATGGAGACGCCGGACTCGGCAGTGAAGTGATCGAGTGCCGTTTCGGTGGTCCGGGTGGCGTTCTCCATGCCGATGCCGGTCATCGCGACGACCACCTTTTTGCCGCCGATCGAGCCGAGATAGAAGTGGTGCCCGTCGACGACGACGGTGGGGTCGGGGTCGAGAGTGGTGCGGGCGAGAACGGCATCCGCCTCGGCGGGGAAAGCGGTGAGGATCAGCGTGCGCTCTTCGACATCGGAAGCGGTCTCTGCGGGCAGTGTCTCACTGGTGGTGCGCGAATCGGCCGGTGCCCCGGCCAATGACAACGAGGCGAATGCCGTCTCGAGCTCGCGCCGCGCGAACGCCAGAAGCGACCACAGCGACGGCGCGTGCATGGGTGCGCCCGGCGTGTTGCTTGCGGCGAACGGGCTCAGGACCGCACTGACGACATCTGTCACCAGTCTCGTCACGACACGGACCAAGTCTGGCTGACTTGGTCCGGCAGGCATCGGAGCTGTTGTCGGCTCGACTTCGGCCACGGCGACCCGCGCCGATTGTGGCGAGGCGATGCGCAGCGCCGTCGGGGACGACGGTTTCGCCGGAACGATCGTGGTCTGGGTCTTGGCAACCGCGGTCGGGACGCCGTCGGCGTCCTTGTCGTCGGCGTCCTTGTCGTCGGCGTCCGTGTCGTCGGCGTGCTTGTCGTCGGCGTTTTGTCGTCGGCGACGCTGGACATCGGGGCGAAGGTCTTGGAACTAGCCGGGTCGGCAGTCGGCCGATCGGACCCCTTCGGCGTCCTTGACTCCGTGCTCGGCTCGTCTTCCTCGGCGCTAGTTTCCAATGGAGTGGCCGACGCGATCTCAGGCTCTTCGGAGTCCGGGGGCGTGTCGTCGGAGAGACCCGCCGGCTCGCCGTTCACCGCGCCGGTCGTGGTCGTGCCGGTGCCGCCTGACGTTGCGGGCGAGTCGGCCTCGACACCGGCGGCGCTCGATTTTGCCGGATCGGCCTTCGTGCCGGCAATGCTTCCGGAGGCTGTCGATCCGGACGAACCACTGGACTCGTCGGCCCACGCGGGGCCGCTACTCCACCCGGTTACGAGGGCCGCGCCAACGCCCAGCGCGACGGCCAGGCCGCCGACGCGACCGATACCTGCCCCGCTCGGCATGCGACATGTATATCGGCAGACGTCCGTCGGCACGCCGGTATGAACGAAGTCCGCAGTTCGCCGAGCCCAAGACGAGCGCCGCCGCGGGGGAACACCCGCATGGGGTCAGCAGAGCCGGACGACGGCGGCGCTGACTATCTCGCCGGCCGCAGACACCGAAGTGCCCAGATCGTTGCGCACCATGATGGCCGCGTCAGCCGCGTTCATGCCGCTGCCGATGGAACTGCACACTTTGGCGCCCTCGGAAAGCAACTGCTGCTCACTGAGGAAGACAAAGCGGATCGCCAGCGGCCTAACGAACTCTTCCTGGTCGGCCGCCGCGGGCGCCGCAAACGCAATCCCGGCGACGACAACGGCTATCAAAACGCGGGCGATGTGCGCCAACGTGAATCACCTCCAAAGGGCGTGTTCCAGCCACCTCGCGATCTGACTTCGGTGCAAATGCAGACAGAGAGGTTCGATCCGCGATCAAGCGAGACGGCCGGCTGAAAATTGACGGTCGAGTTACAGACTACCGTTTGCGCCTTCAAGAATGCGCGACATGTTGATCGACGTAGTCTTCGACGGTGCACGTCGATGTGATGACGATTCCGCAGCCCCTTGGACAGATCGGCGACGTTGCCCGGCGAACTCAGGCCGCCGGGTTCTCCGGTCTTCTGTTCACCGAGACGGGCCGTACGGCGTATCTCAACGCTGCCGTGGCCTCGCAGGCCGCGCCCGGCCTCGAGTTCTCGACCGGAGTCGCGGTTGCCTTTCCGCGCAGTCCGTTCGTCACGGCGGCGTCGGCATGGGAGCTTCAAGAGGCCACTGGCGGAAGGTTTCGGCTCGGGCTTGGCACGCAAGTCCGGACTCACGTCGTGAGGCGATACGGGGCCGAGTTCGAGCGTCCCGGTCCTCGACTGCGCGACTACGTGCTCGCTGTGAAGGCGTGTTTCGCCGCCTTCCGGACGGGAACGCTCGACCATCACGGTGAGTTTTTCGACCTCGACTTCATCACTCCGCAGTGGAGTCCAGGACCGATCGACGCACCGGATCCCAAGGTCGACGTCGCCGCCGTCAATCCGTGGATGCTTCGCATGGCAGGCGAAGTGGCCGACGGTGTGCATGTCCATCCGCTGGGTGAGCCTGGCTACCTCACGCGTCATGTCGTGCCGAATGTGGCTGCCGGGGCAGCGAACTCGGGACGCTCACCATCTGACGTCGCCATGATCGTTCCGGTCATGACGATCGTGGGCGACAGCGAGGAAGAGCGCCGCGCCGAACGCGAACTCGTGCGCGCCAGCATGAGCTTCTACGGCAGCACGCCGAACTACGCGTTCATTTGGGACGAGGCCGGGTTCGAGGGCACCACGGCTCGCATCCGAGAGAAACAGAAGGCCGGCGACTTCAAAGGTATGGCCACCCAGATCACCGACGAACACATCGCCGTTTTCGCTACCGAGTCGACCTGGGACGACCTGGCAGACAAGTTGATTGACAAATATGGCGGAATCGCAAGTCGCCTCGTCCTGTACAACGCGCACGGCGACCAAGGGCGCTTTGAGCGTTATGGGGAGATAGCCCGACGACTGTCGTCGCGGAAGGAGAATTGATGATCGAGATACTTCAAGACATGCCGAACGGAGTAAGCGGCATCCGGGTGTCGGGCCGTCTGCGCGGGGACGACCTGCGCGAGGCCAAGCCGGCCATCGAGGAGCTCCTGCACACCGGCGAGATTCGAATCGTCGAGGTCATCGCACCGGACTACGAGGGCTTCGGACCCGGGGGATTGGCGGAGGACCTCAAGCTGGGCCTCGGCCTGTTGATGCAGCATCATTCGGCCTTCAAGCGAATTGCGGTCGTCTCCGACAAGGACTGGGTGGGCCACGCAATTCATGCCCTTGCCTGGATGGTTCCTGGCGAGCTTGCGGTGTTCGGCCTCGACGAACTCGAGCAGGCCAAGGAATGGGCCGCCAGCTAGTACTTCATCACCCCGCGGTCCACCGCGATCTGCGATCCCGTTATCAGCGCCGACCCGTCGCCGGCCAGCCACGCGACGATGTCAGATATTTCCTCGGGCGCCATCAGTCCCATCAGGACGTCGTCCTCCTCGTTGCCATTGGTCTTCAGCGGCATGGGGTTCAACGCATAGAGGTAACTCGGGTGTTCGACGAAGAAGGTCGCCATGAGCTCTGGCTGGACCATGGCGGTGTCGACGGCGTATGGGTGAATCGAGTTGACGCGAATCCCGTACTCACCGAGTTCCAGCGCCAGTGAGTTGGTGATGCCGACGACACCGTGCTTGGACGCCGAGTAATGGCTCTGGCCCGGGAGCGCCCGCAGGCCCGTCATGCTGCTGACCACGATGATGGATCCGCGGTTGCCCGCGTCGATCATTGCCGGGATCGCCGCGCGCAGTGTGCGCCAGGTGCCCGACAGGTTCACGTCGATCATCGTGTCCCACTGTTCTTCGGACATCTCCCACAACCGGCCCCAGCTGAGCACACCGGCATTGGCCACCACGATGTCCAGGCGGCCGAATTTCTCGACACCGTCGGCGACCAACTGCTCGAGTGCGGCGCTGTCGCGGATGTCGGCCTCGCGGCACAGGATCTTGCGGCCGTGCGCCGTTACGGCACGCACGGTCTCGGCCAGATCCGCGGGCCCGGCCGGGGGATAGGCGACGGTGTCGGACACCTGAGCGCAGATGTCCAAGGCAATGATGTCGGCACCTTCACGCGCAAGGCGCACGGCATGCGCCCGGCCCTGGCCCCGCGCCGCCCCGGTCACGAAGGCGACCCGGCCCTTCAACGATCCATCCACACAGTCGACGCTAGGGCTGCCGCCGTCGAAGAGGCGAGCCGCGCAGCGCGCGGCTCCGGCCGGATTGCGCTGCGCGGCCGCCCGGAACGCTGTCCTGAAGAAAGCCTAAAAACTCCGGACGAATGGCAGGTGCCGATGCGACAGCCGCGGGAAGACGCTAGCCTTTCTGCAAGTCGGGTCCGGTGCTCCCGCGCCACTCCTGTAACGCGGGAGCCACCAGAGAGGACATATGGGTTGATGAGCGAACGACAGCGCACGCCACTCAATGCCGCGAGGATCGCATTCGCGGGCGTGATCGTCGCAGGCGGTGCACTGGCAATGGCCGGCCAAGCCGTCGCGGATCCGATCGCGCCGTGCCCGGCGGTACCGTGCCCCGCACCGGCGGACGGAACAGCCCCAGCGCCCGGCCAGCCCGTGATGGAGCCTGCCGATGCACCGGTAGCCGCGCCCGCGCCTCCGCCTGTCGGCCCGCCGCCGGTACCCGAACTCGACAACCAGGAGTACGGCCAGGGTCAAACGCCGGGCAAATTCGGCTACATCAGAGACCTCTGGCACACGTTCAACAACGGCAACCCGATGGAGAACCTCACCGCGCCGATGCCTGAAGGGGGAGTCGCACCGCCCCCTGGAGCCGGCACACCGCCGCCCCTGCCGCCCGGATACACGTCGATCAACGCGCCGGAGTCCTCGACGCCAGCATCGCCCGACGCGGGAGCCAATTCCGGTGGGCCGCCGCTGCCGCCCGGGTACTTCCCGGTGAACGGGCCGCCACCGCCGGGGTACTACGACGCGCCGCCTGCGCCGCCGACGATCGTGCCGATTCCTTCGCCCTAACCCGTTGGGCTGCTTGGTAACCCAACGCGTCGGGGTACGAATGGGTTCACACTTCCGACGTTCCTGAGCGAGAGATCTTTCCCGGGACCGCCACGTCCGGGTCCCGAAGAGGTCTATGTGGTGTCCGGAGTGCTGAACGACGGAGTCAACGACTATCCCGCCGGCACGTTCCTGCATGCACCCGCAGGCTCCTGGCACGTGCCCCAGTCAACCGAGGGCTGCGTGCTGTTCCTCTTTTATCCCGAGGGTTAGCAGCGAACCCAGCTACCACGCCGGCTACCGCCGGAAACGCACGGATGCCGAGTAACGCACCGCGCGAGATGCACGAACAAACGATCATGAACGTCACCCATCATGTCCGGTGGGTGGTCGTCAGTTATTGGGATCGGTAGGGCGCCGGCCCTTGTGTACTTGCCTCCAACGAAGCCGAGCGAGTCGGCGAATGACCAAAGGAAACCAATGAACACCACTCACCATCGGAGACGGACCATCGCGGGGGCGCTCATGTCGGCCGCCATCGCGTTCGGCGCCCTCGGGCTGGCCGGAGGCACATCGGAGGCGCAGACCCCTCCGGGCGGCCCGAACACCTGGTGCCCGGGAGATCCGCCGGTGGCGACCGGAAACATTCGCGTGAACCCAGTCATCTGGGACGAGAGCATCTGCCACGAATACTGGTACGTGTACCACGGGCAGGGCAACGTCGCGCAAAACATCTGGGACGGACCGAACCCGCCAGGACCGCCCCCCGGCCAGGGGTTCGTCCCTCCGCCGCCCATTCCCGAGGGATGGTGCTGGGGCCTGTTCCTTCCGTCGCCGTGCCCCTGAGGTCATATCCGAATGGCACGGGTGAGTGAACCGGTGGCGTGGCGCCGAGAGGTGAACACACGTGGAAACCCACGTCACCCAGCCGGGCGGTTTAGGCGGCGCGTAAGGTGGTTATGCCTGCTAAGTATCAGGATCCTTTACCCGACGCTGGAGTCGTACTCATGCGCTTGATCAAGACCGCTCTGCCCGCCATCGCAGTAGCCGGCGGCCTCACCGCGGCCATCTTCGGCCTGGGTGCGTCGCCCGCGGGCGCCCAGCCGGCGCCCCCACCACCGGCACCCGTGCAAGGGGAGGTGCCGCCACCAAATGCGCCGCCCAAGCCCGCCGAGGTTTGGGAAAGGCACCGTCGTGTGGTACTCGGGCTGGGGTGGGCGCTGGGGCGTGTGGATCAACGGTGGCTTCATCCCGCTGTCGTCCAACATCAACACCGGCGGCGGCTAGTTCACGAAGCAGTTATCGCCACGGCGTGCGCGAGTTCTTCTTGTGCCCTCAAGGCGTGCAGCCGTTCGCTCAGAGCGTCGTTGATGTTGCGATAGGCATCGGCGCCGAGCGTCAACCGCAATGGGGGTGGGCTGGTGCGGGTGGTGTCGAAAATGGCCTGTGCGAGCTTGGCGGGATCCCCGGTGTAAGTGGCATCGTCTGCACCGCTGACGTATTGCCGCATACGGTCGACAGCCGAGTCGCGGTAGTCGGGGCTGGCATTCGCGAACACGATGTTGGATCCGAAATTGGTACGAATCGCACCGGGCTGGACGATTGTGCAGAAGATTCCGAACTCGGCGACCTCTCGGCTGAGTGATTCCGTGAAGCCCTCCAGGCCCCACTTCGCGGTGTGGTAGCCAGTACCTCCCGGAAATCCCATCTGGCCGCCGAAGCTGGAAATCTGGATGATGCGTCCGCCACCCTGGGAGCGCATCGGCCCCAGCACGGCCCGGGAGATTTGGATTGGCGCGAGAAGCATCGTCCGGAGTTGTCGGTGAATCTCTTCGTCCGTCTGCTCTTCAGAAGCGCCGATGACGGCGTAACCGGCGTTGTTGACCACGACGTCCACGCGGCGCCCGGTGGCGAGAACGCGCGGGATGACCGTGTCGACGTCGTGCGCGTCGACGAGGTCGAGCTGTTCGATGGTCAGACGCTTCGGGTATGTGTCGGCGAGGTCGGCCAGTGCGTTGCGGTCGCGGGTCGTTGCGGTGACGGTGTCGCCATGCTCGAGGGCGTACTCGCAGAGGCGCCGACCCAGGCCCTGGGACGCCCCAGTGATGAACCACGCCAAGGCGGCCGACTGTTCATTCATCGATGCTCCTCGGGATCGAACGATTCGGTGTCCCACTATCTTCCGTCGTCAAGCCGCTTCCTCCGCAAGGCTCATGCGCAATCTGGCCGACAACGCGCGTAAGGCGGCCACTCGACTTCTGCTGGCCCGCATAGGTGCTCGGTGATTGTGGGTGGACATCGAACCGTACGTCTTCGTCGACGAGGTAGAGATCTTCGAACGCTACCGATCGCCGCTCAACTCGAAGCGTCGAGGATCTTGATCGCGAAGATGAGCGTGTCGCCCGGCAGAATTCCAGCGCTGGGCTGACCTTCGGGGTAGCCGTCGGCAGAGGTCATCGCGACGGCGACCGTGGACCCGACCTTCTGTCCCGCGATGGCCTTCTGGAAGCCCGGCACGACTCCGTCGAGCGGGAATTCGACCGGGGCACCCCGTTCGTAGCTGCTGTCGAACACAGACCCGTCACGTCCGTTGACGCCCATGTAGCAGACTGAAACCGTCGCCGTGTCTGCGACGACCGGTCCGTCACCGGCCTGCAGCGTGTGCACCTGGGTCTCGGTCACGCTGAACGGTGCGTCCACGTTGACGTAGCGGCGCCGTCGTATCTGTGGACCCGGTGACCGCGACGCTGCCGGTGGTCCCGGGCAGCGTCCACTCGGGTGTGCCACCGTTCTGCGGCGCTGCCGTTGGGCACGCGCTGGCTGCGGTCGCCGTTTCGGTGACGGAGGATGTGACCACCTCGGCGACAGAGGGCGTGCTCGGCGATGAAGTATCCGTATCGGAGCCGCATGCGGCGAGCGTCATGACGAACGACGCAGCACAGGCCGCGAGCGCGGCAGAAGAAGACACACGAAAGACAATTCACGGTCGTCACGCTACAGCCAATCTGCACAGCCCTTCGTCACCGGACAGGTGGCAGCGCATAAGCCGATGCGTCCCGGTGACGTGGTTCTGCGCCGAGTACTACTGTCAGACACCGCATTACGCATAAATCATCGAAGGTAACGATCACTCCGCTGATCTGGTCTTTTTGCGCTGGTTGGCAATGAAGCGCGCCTTCTTCTGGCGATTCCCGCACGTGTTCATGTCACACCATCTGCGGGTGCGACTCTGGCTGGTGTCGAAGAAGGCGGCTTGGCAGGTTGGCGATGCGCACAAGGCCAATTTTCCGTCTCGTTCGCCTGCGATGATGCTGATCGCGTCGGCGGCGATCACGCCCAGGGCATCTTCTACGCAGGAAGCCGAGCTGAGTCGCCATTGCCGATTGCCCTCGGGCGTCAGGATAGCCGCGGCCCGACCCTGAGTGCTGCAGTCATTGATGACTTGGACAGCAGACGCAGGAAGAGCGTCTTGGCTCGCGGCCGCTGTCGCGGCGGCGTGAATTGATTCCCTCAGTTCCCGAGCGAGTTCGAGCTGGGCGGTGGTGCAGGACTCCACGGCGAGGCCGTTCACCGCCAACCAGTCGACGAGTCGCTGCGGCGTGGGAATGCGCTCCACAGCGGTGCCATGACGCTCCGACAGAGTCCCCGTGAAGCTGGTCGCCAGCACGCTACCGAGGCGGAAGTCAGGAAACCCAGCAGCGCATGGAACCACCTTAGCCGGTTGCGCGCTGGCACAGAAACATGCTAGAACCGTCTTAGCCGGTTCCACGATGACCAGGAGGTACGAGATCTCATGAACCGTCTAACCAGCGACGTGCAAGCATTTGAAGCCCACGCAACTGACGCTGACCTCGACGATCTGCGCGCGCGACTGGCCGCGGCACGGCTGCCGGAAGCCGAGACGGTCTATCGCGCCGCGCCCGACCCTCGCCGATGGGAACAGGGCGTTCCGCTCGCCGACCTCGTCGATGTCGTGAACTACTGGCGCACCGGGTACAACTGGCGGTCGTTCGAAGAGCGCCTTAACCGGATCGGCCAGTTCCGCACGACCATCGATGATCTGGGAATCCACTTCCTGCACCGCCGATCCGCGCGCGCAGATGCCACTCCTCTGATCCTGACGCACGGCTGGCCAGGCAGCATTGCTCGAGTTCATCGATGTAGTAGACGAGCTGGCAGATCCGAAAGATGCAGACGCGCCGGCGTTCCACGTCGTGGTCCCGTCGCTGCCAGGCTTTGGTTACAGCGACAAGCCGGCCACCACCGGGTGGGGAACCGAAAAGATCGCGGCCGCATGGGTGGAACTGATGGGAAGGCTCGGCTACAGCAAGTTCGCAGCCCACGGCGGCGACTGGGGAGGCAATATCACCACGGTTCTCGGCGGCAGGTTCCCGGCGCACGTTCTCGGCATCCACACAACGTTCGCGGAGGGACCGCCCGGGTTGACAACGGACGGGCTGACGGCCGTCGAGCGCAAGTGGGCCGAGGAAACCCGCGATTTCTGGCGCCACCACGCGGCGTACGCGAAGCAGCAGGCGACCCGACCGCAGACCATCGGCTACTCGCTCGTCGACTCACCGGTCGGGCTTCTTGCCTGGATCCTTGACAAGTTCGCTGAGTGGACAGATACCGAAGACAGCCCGTTCGAGACGATTTCCAGAGACAGCGTTCTTGACGACGTCACCCTGTATTGGCTGACGCGGACCGGCGCATCGTCGGCCCGCATTTACTACGAAAGCCACAACTCTCTGGACCCCGAACTTCGGGTCGACGTCCCGTCAGCAATCAGTATGTATCCCCGCGACATCGAGAAGTGTCCGCGCGCCTGGGCACAGGAGCGGTACCGACAGATCGTCCGATGGAGGTCGCCCGAAAGCGGGGGACATTTCCCGTCGCTGGAGGTTCCCGAGTATTTCGTCAAGGACCTGCAAGAAGGCCTCGCGGCAGTGCTGGCTGCTAATCGGTGAATGCGGCTGGGGGCCGGGACTCGGAATTAGTCCGGGGAGCCGCGGTTTGAATCCAGCGGCGTTTAGATCTTGCCGCCCGGGAACATCGTCTTGACGGCCTGAGTGATGTTCGCGCGGGCGGCGGCGGCGTCGGTGGGGTCCAGGGAGCTGATCGCCATCACGTAGCGGTGTTCGGGTCCGATCACGCCGGTGGACACGTGCAACTGGTTGGCGCCGTTCCAGCAGCAGAACCAGCCCTGCTTGACCGCAACCGGCTCGGCATAGAGCCCCTCGGGGATGCCGAACCGCTGCGGGTACCCGTCGGTTCCCGTCGGTGTGGATTGCGCGAGGTTGCTGATGATGACGTTGGCCTGTTCGGGTGGCAGCCCACCGGTGCCGTCCAACAGCATGTCGTAGTAGCGGACGAGATCGCTTGCGGTGCTTGTGCGTGACGTCCCAGTGTCCGTTGTAGGGCGCCGTCGTGCCCGCCAACCCGTACCGCGCCTTCACGCGGGCGATGATGGCGTTCCCGCCGCTGCGGTCCCAGAACATTCTGGGCCGCGCTGTCGTCGGAGGAGCGCAGCATGACGTCGAGTGACTTGCGGTCGGCAGCGGATAGTTTCGTCTTGCCCTCCGACTCCTGCAGCAGCAGGTCGTCGGCGATGAACAGCTTCACCACGGACGCGATCGGGAAGGGCTTGTTGGCCCCGTTGGAGACGATCTGGCCGGTGTTGCGGTCCAGCACGACGGTCTCGATGTCGGCCCCAGACTTGGCCGCGTCGGCGGTGGCTTGACGGACGCGGGCGTCGAGTCCGTCGAGTGGCGCCGTCGGCTGGGCGGGTGGGGCTTCGGGCAGCGCGGGAAGCGAGGCCTGCGGGGCGACGACTGGTGCCTGCGGGGTGTTCTCAGCGGCCGGCGGCGCACCCCAGACCTGTGCCTCACAACCGTTTACGAGCAGCGCTACACAGACGATTGCCATTCTCGTCATCGCCCATTTCGGCAGCCGCCGACGCATACACATCTCCTCCGAGCAGATCCTGAACCAAGGGAGCGGGGTCAACGCTGCGCCCACCGGTTACTCCAGCGTAATCGGCTGGCTCAGACAGTCGCGGAGTTCGCGCCCATGAAGTGAGAATGGCACCCCACCGGGTGAAGACCCGGCGATGATCGCTGGATCGTCGTCAGCGTCTTTCAGCTCCGGGCGCTTCGTCGTCGGCTGTCAGCAGTTCCTCGGCCGGCGACTCATCCGGCGGCGACGCAGAGGAGGGGCCTGTGTTCATCTGACGAAAACGGCGGACGTCAACTTGACATAATGTGGCTTATCGGCAATTAGGTGAACTGGGGATTGGGTCTGGCGCGGTAGTCCACGAGGAGCTTCGATGCCCAGCCACCACCCTCTCGTTCATGCGCGGATGCGCCATGTGTAAACCGCATAAGCGTCGCGGGGGCGCCGGCCGTTCAAGCCAAGGATCCTGATCCCGTGAAGCGTCGCCTCGGCAACGCCAGCCGGTATCTCGATGCACCTTGGAGCGGGGCTAGCCCCTCTTATCGACCTCCCCACTCCCCGGGTGTATTACGTCACTGTGACGAATTCGTCGCCGGATGGCGCTGTGCGACAACGGCTTTGAATGACGCGGATGTCGGCAGTTGGGCGACCAGACCGACTGGGCGCTGCACGGTGTCGGCCCGAAAGCGATTCGCATTCTGCGCGAGGAAGCCGAAAATCGTTGAGAGCCATTCCATTACCCCACTTCTGCCATGCCGCCCAAAGAGGTTATTTCGTCACTGTGACGGATTAGCGTGTGGCCGCTGCTCGCTGACGAGACCAGACCTAGAGCAACTTCGGTACGGCGACATCGCCGTGCTGGTGGATTATCAGCTCCTCGGCCAAGTCATACGACATGTAGAAGCGGCCCGTGCCGTTGCCGAATCCGGGTGGGTGCTGGCCCCAGCTCTGCTCAAAGCCAAGCAGTTTCTTGGATGGGATGATCTCGGTAGCGAGGTACTCGTGCCCTCCGCATTCACCGGAAGCGGCGCTTTGGATGATGCCGTCCGGTCCGGTGGACGACATGTCGTCGTACCAATTGGTCCCACACAGGACCGGCTGGCGGGACAGGGCGGTCAGGAAATCGTCGAACGTGAATGTCCAGGCGTAGCTCGAGATGACCCCGACCTCTTTCCACCATTTCATGAGCCCGATCGCGCTCGAGCCTTCGTCGTCGGGCGGATACTGGCCGGGGAACGGGTCACGCAAGGTGGCCTCGTGATAATTGCGGATTCCGTCGTCGTTTCCGAGGTAGCTCGAGCCCGCCGTGCCGATCGGAACCACGGCGTTGAACTTGCGGCGGCTACGAATCGCGTAGCCGGTGTTGAGCATGTTCGTCCCGCTGAAGCCGACGCAGCCCGACAAAAAGAATTGGTCGACGTGCGGCGCGTTCATCGCGTGCCGGACATGCCGAGTCGGCAAGCCTGCGGCTGCGCGGAAAGCATGGTCGCGTGACTTGGGGTCGTGTTGGACAATTCGGCCGAGACGCCCTGATGCGCTCATGAGAAGCCTCCATGGTGGTCGATAATCGCGTGCCGGACTTGATGTGATGGACACGTCTCCCCCGCTTGTGTCGCGACTGACAAAAACAATACGACTGAGGCGAACGACATGAGTGAGTAGTCGACTACTCGATCCCGCATCCTGACACACGCCCCACATCGTCGCCCGTGCCGATGGGCAACGCGCCCTCTAGCAATTGATCGCTGCGGACCCCAGGAAACTGCCGGCGTCGCACGGGTGTCGGCCTCAGGGCGATTCGCATTCTGCACCAGGAAGGCGAAACCCGTTGAGGCCCCTGGCATTACCCCACTTCTGCCACACTGCCCGAAGGGATTGATTACGTCACAGTGACGGAATGGCGATGACTCAGCTGGATGCGTAACCTTCACCGCCACAACGGTTTTCCCGACATCTGGAGCCGGTATTACGCGAGCCGCCCAGGGAAAGTGGAGTCGCGTTTCCGCTCCGGCCCGCGACCCCGGCGACAGCCTCAAATCGCAGATTTCGTCATAGTGACGATATCGCCATCCAGGCGGCCTCTCCCCGCGGTGTCGGCCCGCGAGTAGCCTTGAACCGTAGCGCGAACCCGCAAGAAGGCACGATGAACCGACAGAATGCGCCACGGCTGTGCATGATGGCCTGTGCATGCGCGGCGCTGGCCACGCTGGGCGGAACACCCCGGGCAGGCAGCTGCGGCGCCGCCCGAGCCGCCCGCGCCCACGATTCCGGTACCGCCGAATGTCTACTCCCTGCCCCTGCCCGTCCTGCCGATGCCCGTCGGCCTCCCACCGTTCCCGTTCCCCGCCGACGTCCCTACCGTCGAACTGCCGAACGACATTCCCGCTATACAGCTGCCTTCTGCGATACCTAGCGTGCAACTCCCCTCCGCCATCCCCGCGGTCCAGCTGCCAGCCGAGATTCCGCCGATCCAACTGCCCGCGGATATTCCACCCGGTTTGCTCTGAGTTCAATTGGCTTTCCTCGGCGCCCCTCGAGCCGACTCACCTCGTGAATTGCCGGATGCGGGAAAACGCCGCGAGAGTGGCGGTCGATTCCTACGCTGGAACATGCTTCGACGTGATCTGCTATCTGGGCACCCGGCGGGGGAAGACAGAATGAACCGAAGACTTCCTATCTCCGCAGAAATGGGCTCTGCCACAACAGTTTGCTCCCCGCCAGCCAACCGCGGCGCGCTATCGCTGGGCCTGCTCGAGACGTCCGGCTGATGGCCACCTTCAGTCCTCTCTTCGCCGCTTCGGCATCCCTCGAGGCAGAAACGCCCGTCACGCTGCCGGACCCCATCCGTGCGGCCCCAGTCGGCGAGCCGGAGATTCTCCGGCCGGGTGTCGCCCGCTATGCCGGCCACACGCTGCTCTTCGCGCGCCTGGGCCTCGGCGGCACCGCGCTGAAGAGCCCGGCGCGCGCCGCGGTCCGCCGCGTCGGCATCGAGCCCAACGCTGAACTGCCCGGTGTGACCGAACTGCTCGAGATCGCTCCGCTGCCGTTCGGGTTGCGGCCGGTGTTGCGCCGACTGCGCGGGCTCCCCACCTTCTACCTGACACCGTTCGACATCACGATCGAGGACGACACCATCATCGATGGCGACCAAGCGGTGGCAACAAATGTCTCGACAGCCTTCGTCGCGGCGGTGTTCCCCGACGGCCTACAGCTGGCTCCGTGGGCCTGGATGCAGCTCATCGGCGATGCGCTCGCGGCAGCGCAGGACCCCGAAGCAGCCGACTGGAACGCGTGCACCGCCGCACTGTACGGCGGCGTCACCCATTGCCGCGTGCTCGACCACGCCGGCAGGCCGCTGGCCATGAATCCCGAACCCGCAGTGAGCAAGTCGTTCACCGTCCGATTGAGGGAGGTGGCCGGCAACAGCCTCGTCGCCGAGCGGACCGTCACACTCGGTGAAGACTCGGATCTCGAGTCCGCACTCGCCGCCGCACCGGGATCGCCGACATCCGTCGTCGCCCCGCCGGGCCGGTACGTCGAGATCGAGTGGTCCGGCGCCCCGCGCACCGGCGACGTCGCCGCGGTTGTCGCCGCCGTGTACGAGACGCGTGACGGCGTAGCGCCCGAAAACGCCACGGCGCCGTCGTCGATTCTTCGCCTCCCCGCGGCGCCCCGCATGACGGTCCAGGTGCTCGACCTGTCGCGGTGGCTGGCACCGATCGCCGAGGAGACGGCCATCGCCCGCTATCGCCGAGGCTGTCAGGTCGAACCGTTGGTGGACGGGATCGCCTCGTTCCAGCGGCTGGTCGCCGATGTGAGAGGCGCGGTCGGTCCGGGCAACGGTGTATATCTGGCCGGCTGGACGTTCAATCGGTTTCCGCTCGACCCGACGATGTCCGACGCCGACATCGTGGATCTCATGGAAAATCTCCACGCAAGCGGAGCCCTCGTGCGAGTGCTGTGCACCAAGATGGTGAACCTACGGGATCCCAATATCGACGCCACGCGGTCGCTCGCGCTGGCGGCCATCGCGATCCTCGGCGAGGCGGCCTATTTCCTGTCCGTGATCCTCGAGAGCCTGGAGAAGTCGGACACGAACGCCGTGGGCATGCTCGCGCTGCTGGCTTCTCCGGCGCTGGCCGCTCTCCTTGCCGAAGCACTGGCGTTGCCCGGCGACTACCAGTGGCTTCTCGACGAGGTTCTCGAGTCCGCAACCGGCACTCTCGAGGATGTCAACTCGGTGGCCCCCGGCTCCGCCTTCTTCTCCAGCAATCCGCATCGAATCGCGGACAACCCCCTCGCGGACACGCTGACCGACCCGCTGTGGGGACTCGAGGACGACGTCGACCAGTTCAACGTCTGGCACAACAAGTCTCAGATGGTCAAGCGCATAGCCGCGGCCGGAGAAAATGGATGGGTCGGGTACCTCGGAGGCATCGACATCAACCGGAATCGGTTCGACTCGCCAGGGCACGGTGTGCGAGGTCCCTACCACGATGTGCATTCGCGGGTAACCGGGCCGATCGTGCGTGACGTCTTCGTGAGTTTCGAAGAGCGCTGGAGGGTCAACCGAAACCCATGGGACGGCACGCCCCTTCCGGCTGCGGGTAACGACCTGCCGCAGCCGCCCGTCGACGCGAGCCGGCCCAGCCGGCATGTCGCCAAGGTCGGCAGGACGTACTACGGCCCACGCAATCCCGCTTCGGCGCCACTGCAATTCGCAAAGCACGGTGATGCAGGCATCTACCTGACGTTGCTGGCGGCCATCGCGTCGGCGCGCGAGTACATCTACATAGAGGACCAGTACTTCACTCCGGACGACCCGTTCATCGACGTCCTTCTTGCTGCGCGTGAGCACTGCCGCCGACTGGTGATCCTGCTGCCGGGAGAGACCGATCAGCCGTTCGGTGACAATCGGCGTCGACTGGTGCTCGCCCGGCTGCGTGGTACTTCGGTCGCCGACGGGTGGGGCGACAGGATGTTGGTCGGCCATCCTCAGCGACGACCGATGCTGCCGGCTTCGGGCACTGTCGCGGCGGCCGGCCGGTGCAGCTTGGCGCGGGCGTGCAGCGCGAACGATGACACCATATTCGTTGCGCCCCACGCCCGAGTGGGACCGACGCCGTTCTGGCTATGGATCGACGGCGAGCTCATGTTGGCTCGACGCACCGACGGCCCAGTCGCCGAAGGTGGCCTCACGGCGACGCGTGTCGAGGTGATCCGCGGCAGCGCCCCCGGCAGTCCTCGGTGGGGCGCCACTACCCGCGCGCACGGTCTCGGCGCGCCAGTCACCATGTCGATGGTCAAAGGCGTTTACGTGCACGCCAAGACGATGATGATCGACGACACGTTCGTGTCGATCGGCTCGGCCAACCTCAACCGCCGCGGGTTCTTCTCCGACGGTGAGATCAACGTTTTCGCGATCCCCGAGCAGCTCCGAGCCGCACCGGACAACCCAGCCCGTTCGTTGCGCACAGCGCTGTGGGCCGAACACCTCGGCATCCCACCGGCGATGGGGCCGGCGCTGCTCGAAGACCCCATCGCGGGCTTCGATCTCTTCCGCCGCTCGCCGCGATTGGGCAACCGATTCACCCCGCTGTCGGCCACGAACCCGAAATCGCAGTTCACTCTTACCAGTACGGTGCAGATCGCCCTCATCGAGTTCATCTGGATGCTGCTCGGAAACGCGCCGCTGCTGCCCGGCGAGGTCGACGACGTTCTCGGGCGGCTCTGGGACATCGGTGTGGACGCCACCTCGCGGACAGATCCCGATCCGCGGCCGGGGCTGGTGTGATGGCGATCTACGTGAGCGCTGTGCCGCAGGTCGAGCCTCCGCTCGTCGGCATCCACCTGCTGTGGAACGGACCCCACACGTGGGTGTACTCCCCGACCGGATGGAATGTGCAACGCCGGCCGGCCGACCGTCGGGTCGAGCTCGACTGCCTGACGCTTTCGCCTGCCGAACTCGCGGTGCTCCGCAGCCCGCCACGAGCTCCGGATCAGGTTCGGCGTGCTCACCGACCGCGCCGGGGATTGCCCCCGCCCGCTCGGCGCGCCTGCGCGCTCTGATCACGCTGCGATCGTCGTTCCGGGCCACTGCGAAGTCATCACCCTCGAGCTCGACGCACCTCAACCGTTCGTACGTGTTCTGGCCGAGGCCAATTCGAGCTTCGCCGTCGCACTGCGGGACGGCAAGGCGATCGCAGGCGGGCGCGAGATCACAGGCGCGGCGACGCACGAGCTCGCGGCCGAGGGCATCGACACGGTCGTCGTCTATGCACGGGGGCTCACGGCGGTGACGTGGTGCGTGCAACGCACCGACGGAAGCGACGACGGATGGAACGGCGTATCGGTGGTGGCGAAGCTCCAGCTTCCGATCCGTCCGCTCATGCCGCTGGCTGACGAGGCCGCCGAGCTGGCCGAAGCTCGTTCGCGGCTGCTGCCGGACGAATCGATAGACGCCGACGAATTCGGCCACCTCGCCCAGCTGATTCGCGGCATGGTGGTGGCCGCCGGCACGCGCAGACCGATCGATCACACGCTGTTGATCAAGTCGGATCAGGAAATGGACGCCGAGGAGATGGCTGCCCTCGACCCGCTGCGCGCCGTGCTGCCACATCCCACTTGGCGTCGTGCGCTTGGCTTTTCGTGGTTCGACCGCGATCCCGCGCTCGTGCCCGGGCAGCGCTACGAGTATCGCGTGAGTGCCGGCTTCCCGGCGGCCGATCTGGTCGACTCCGTGTACGGCTTCCACACCGTGCCTGTCGGCACAGTGCTTCCTGCCGACATGTTCCTCGGTGAGCTTCGGCTGCGTCTGCCCCAACCCGCGACGGTCGAGCGCTTCGATGACCCCGGTGCGATCGGCGAGGCGGTGTACACCCGCCACGGCATAGTGCTGACGCCCAAGCGGGCGTCGCATTGGCTTGGCCCGCCCCTCGACGGCTGGAGCGCTGTGATCGACCTGCCGCGGCCGACCAGGACTGTGACGCTCGACTTCCGCGGTGGGCATACGCTGAGCTACGCCGGCGGCGCCGCGTGGCTTCCGTGGGGACCGGCCACCACACCGGTGCCTGCCGGTGAGCACGTCAGCCTGTCATTCCCGACGGACATCCATCAGCTGCGCCTGCTCGGGGATGGATTCCTGTGCGCTATCCGGATACCGCCGGATCCGGCGGCTCCTGACGGAATCATGTTGGAAGCAGCGCGCGGTTGGACCCATCCGGCTGGTCAACACCGACCGCCCTGCCGCGCCGCTTCGGCAGCGTCGATCGCCAACCTGCAGGCGTCGCAGCCGATCGCCACCGGGGACGTCCCGGAAGCCGTCGCCCCGCCACGCCAAGAGCTCGGTTTCGAAATCCGTTGGGTCCCTGCGCCGATCGCCGGTGTGATCTCATGGCCACCTGCTCTGCCCCCTCCGCCGAGCGCGGCGACCCTCTTCCAGATCGAACATCAGCAGACCGACGGCGCTGCGTCGTGGACACCACTTGTCGACGGTGACAACATCATCACCGGCCACCGGGACTCCAGCCCGCCTGTTGTCGCCGCGTACCCCGGTGTCGATCTGCTTTCGCTCTACCCCGAGGTTCGCGCGCCCGGGGCGGGTCCGGGCGACCTCGTGTGGCCGGATGTCTTCGACTTCGCCGTCGACGGCGCGCCCCCACGGCGTCCGCCTCCTCCGCCCGGTACGCATCATCGCTACCGCATCCGCGCGGTCGACGCGATCGGACGACCCGGCAACGCGTGGGCGGAGACGTCGACCCTGCGTCTCGAGAAATGGGCGCCACCGCCGTTGCCCGTCGGCCCCGACGACACCCCTGCGGGTGATCTCGCGCAGCCGGGACCCAGCGGCGTCCACGCGCGGGTTCTCGTTCGCGACGCTCCCGACCTCGTCGCGGCGGAGCGATCGCTGCTCGGCTCACACCAGAACGCGGTACTGCTGCGATGGGGATGGCACACCGGACAACGCGAACAGGACCCGTACGCAACGGAATTCCGGGTTTACCAGACCCGGCAGAACCCGACCGCAATCGCGGCAACAGTCGGAGCCGTCGCCGATCTCGGCAGCGGACGCTACGACGTCGACCTCACGCTCGAACGCGCGGTCGGCACGGACGCCGCCCGCAATCTGCGTCTCGATGCGGGCTATCCCTTCAAGATCCTGGGCCACGGAGCGGGAACATCCGTCACCGCAAGTGTCGTGGCGTTCGTGCCCTTGGCCAACGGCGCCTATCCGGTGCCGCAACCAGGACCAGTACAGCTTCCGGTTCGGCTCACTCCCGATCGCACGCGGGCGCCGGCGTGGGGACCGCGAGTCGAAGTGGTGCCCATCGGCACCGCCGTTGCATATCAGTCGGCCCCATTGTTCGATGTGCTCGACCTCACCGAACTGCATCCCCGCGACGAGATCTGGCTCGGTGTGAGCAGTGCCGACGATCAGCCCTACGTGACCGACGCTCTCGCACCGGCGGACAACCGCAACGGCAACGAAAGCGCGATCGTGCCCATTCATGTCGAGGCGGTCTATCGCGGCCGCCCGGTGGTAACCGAGGTTCCCGCGCTCGACCCCGTCCCCGTCGTCGTGGCATCCGAACCTGCGCCCCGGCCGATGGAGGTGCGCCTCGATCTGGCGCCGCTCCTCGATGGCACCGGCCTCGCGCCCGGCGAGCGGATCCGACTCGAGCGTGCCTCGGACGCTCAGGTGGTCCGCGCGTATCGGGTTGAGGCAGGCCGCATTCTGGCCCGGGTGCTCGAACCGCCTCGCCCCGGCGATGCCGAGGCCGAGGTCGTCGTGCCCAACGCTGCGGACCGCGCCGCCATCCTCGCCGGACTCTCCGGCGGTACGCTCTCCGGGCTCGACGACCGGTTCATCGTGTACTTGGCCGCGTCTCACCCGTACCGATCGCGGCTCTACCAGGCGGCCATCGAGTCGGCTGTCACGCTGCCCGTGGTGATCGACGTGCTGCCCAACGCCGGAGCGCGCTACGTCTACCGCGCGCGACGGGTCGACGCCGCGGGCAATCTATCCGCTGACGGGGTGACGCTGCGAGGTGTCGTGCGGGTGCCGTCCATGGCGACGGTGGCCACCCCGCTGCGGGAGCCAGGTATGCCGCAAGACCCCGAGACGCGAGTCCGATTCCTCGTGGACGGCGGCGTCGATGTGACTCACCTTCTGGTGTTCCACCACGAGCTGCCCGGTGCGGCACCCAAGGAGCTGCCGGAGCTGATCCGGGTTCCGAGTGCCCCGTGGCTGGCTCCCGCGGATCGGGCGAAGCTGCGCCTTGCCGACGGCGCACTGCTCGCCGGAGCGGTCGTCGACCTCGCTCCAGCCGCGCCGGGCGAGCGGCGCACCGGCGTCATCGCCGACGTGCCGGTCACAGCCGGCGCGCGGGCGCGGGTATGGGCGTGCGCCATGACCCGCGACGGGGTGACGTCTGCGCTTGCCGGCCCGTTCACGGTGTCACGGCAGCCCCTTCCCGTGTCTGCGCCGACCCTCGCCGTGACCGGCAACCGGCCGGACCTGACACTGTCCTGGACCTGGCCGTCGCCCGACGATGCGACACAAGCCGTCGTCGAGTGGTCGTCCGACGGGACACACTTCGAGCGGGTATCACCGCCACTCCCACCGCCGTTGGGCACCACCGGATTCCGGGCGCCTGCGGGTCCCGGATTCGTCCGTCTGCACGCGCGACGACGCGACGGCGGCGCGGCGGTCAGCAACACGGTGGAGATCTAGCCCATGGCCACGTTCTTCGAGCTGCTCGGCGTCAACAACCCCGACGATGCTTCCGCTAAATGGCCCCGCGACCGTATCCAGCCCGACCTCGGCGATCTCACAGGTGATTCCGACACCGGCTTTCCCGAGCTGATGACTTACCTTGAGAGCGCTCTGCGTTTCACCGCGGTGCGTCCGGGCGCTGCCCAGCCCGGCCTTGATCCCGATGACGACATCACGGTCGGCCTCGTCGCTGAGCTACACGTAGCGCCGCCGGCCGGTCCACCCGGACCGACGATGGTGATTGCCCAGATGTCGAAAATCGGGTATCGGTTGGAGGCGACGCACGACGTGCCGGCCCATGTCTTCGTGACCGAAGGGCGTGGCGGCGTCGAGGTCGTCGTCCACGGCCTGCCCGTCGCGATCATGCTTCCGCCGGGTCTCATCACGCCGAAGCGCTCCGCCGAGGATCGCGAGGCCGCCGGCGGCGGTCCCATGCCGGATGTCCGAACAGCGCCACCACCACCCCCGGACGGACCGATCGACGGCTTCGACGCCAACCATCCGGACAGCCTCGAGATCGTCTTGAGCGACGAGCGCTCCAGCTACATACGCGTTCGGGTAAACGTTCGGATGACCGAGCTCGGTGATTTCTACCTCGACCCTGTGGTGCCTATTTCTCTTGGAGCTTGCCAGCTTTCGGGGCTGCCGATGACCGCGATCCACGACTTGCAGATAATTCCCCAACCCGCGCCTACCGTCGTCGCGGCCGAGCATGTTGACGCCGAACTTCCGCTCGAGTGGAAGCGTCATCGTCTGGACCACGTGCCATTGACCGAGGGGCTGATGTCGTTTCGCACGCTGGACCTCGATATGGCGGCGGACCCCTGGAAGTGGCTCGCCGACAAGATCAAGGAGAAGCGCCCGGAGGCCGACCCCGTCGAGTTCGTGCTCGAAGACCTCGCGTTGCCCGTCGTCGCATTTCCTGTCAGCCATCCGATTCCGGCGCACGCCCGTGTCGGCTTGAGGCGCCAGGTCGTCGTCAACGACGCCGGAGGCGAGAACTACAACCTCGCGGACGCGCCGGTCGACTTCGAGATCGGGCCGTTGGTGGTCCGCCTGTTCCGAATCCTGCTGCAAACCACCGACTTCGAAGACGAAACCCCGATCGCGTTCGATGCTGTCATACAGCGCAAGGGCGAAGACCCAGCGGGCGGTGCGCCGAACGACCGCTGGGCGTTTCCGCTCTCGTTCACCGACGACGGTGTACTGACATTCGGAACCGTTGTGCCCCAGGGCTCTCGCCCGCATGCCTTCACGGTGTTCGGCCGCGAGATCAGGTTCGCTGGTGCACGGGTCGGCATGTCGCTGGCTGAGGTCAAGAAGCTGGTGGAAGGTGACGGGAGCGCCAAGAGCGCATTCCTCCTTCTCATCGACCTCGAACTGCGAAAGTCGCCACCGTCGTCGCCGAAACCGGGACCGGCCACGATCGACACCAAGACCGGCAATGACGCCTCGCTGTACCTCGAGGGACTGGGCTGGAAGCTCGGCTTCCCCGCGTTCGGATCTGTTTACAACCCAACTGATGTGCAGCTCAAGCTGTTCGACGCGTTCCCACTGCACATCGAAGAGATCGGGTTCGTCACCGAAGACAACGGCGGCTTCTATCTCTCGGTGAGCGCGGCACTGGAAGAAGCGTTCGGTGCGGCCGAGGAGCCGAAGCCCAACACGGCACCGACCGAGCCTGCGACCGCGCACGGCCCGTGCGCGCGCCCCTCAGCCGGACGCGCGGAAGCCCTGAAGCGCGGCATCGGATTACACCTGCATCGCCTGCGTACGCGCATCGGCGGCAACGAGGACGCGGCTCGCTTCATGCTCGACGGTCTGACCCTGTTCGTGTCGGTCGGGCGCGCCGAGATCAGCGGGTTCGGCGCATTGAGTGAATTCGACGACACCGCAACGGGCACGCATTACGAAGAGATGGCGTTCGGCGTGCAGGTGTGCTTCCCGGCGCTGGGTAAGCACTGGGATCTCGGGTTCGAGATGTACCGCGGCCGGGCCACGGGTGGCGCGGAGTTCCAGTACTGGCTGTTCGCGGCCGTCATCGGCGGGATACCGCTCGGAAGCGCGGAGTTGTCGGGCCTGCGGGCCATCGTCGCGAAGAATCTCGCGCCACGTCTTGCGCCTGCCGACGGCACCGATCAACCGATGCGGCTCTACCGCTGGTACAAGGACAACCTGAGCGCCGTCGAGCTGCCGCAGCACCGCGCGATGACCGCGTGGGCCCCGGCGGATCACTCCAAAGCATGGGGCGCCGCAGCGGAACTGACGTTCGCGGGCACGAAGGCGATTCGGCTGGACGGCTTCTTCTTCTGGATGGACAGCACCGAGAACGACGGTTTCGTCGGAGGCCTCGAGCTCTACGCACTGAAGGCGCAGAAGCCGATCGCGTTCGCCGCGTTCGAGTGGGACGCCACCAATGACAAGTACGGCCTGCTGATCGGGTTTGCCGTCGGGCTGGAGGCGCTTTTCGGTGAATTCATCAGCTGGCTAAGCGAAATCACGATTTCGGGGCTGCTGTTCTTCGGCAACAAGCCGGACACGATCGCCATCGGCCAGTACAACGACACCGCGACGTGGCCCTCGTTGCGGCTCAACTTCAAGCGGCTGTGGAAACTCGAAGTCTTCGTCGGTTTCTGCTATCACCGCGTCGACGCTGCGGATGCACTCGATCCGACGACGGAAAGCATCCGCGTCGTCGGCGCGATCGTGTCCGCGAAAGGCACCGTCAAGTTCGGCATCGGCACCTTCCAGGTGTACTTCACGCTGAGCTGGATTTCGACCCAGTGGCGCAACGAGGCGGTGGCCACCGGCCATGTGCTGATCATCGAAGCGGGAATCCGGATAAGGCTGTTCGGGTGCTTCAACTTCGGCGCAAGCATCAAGGTCGATCACGCCGTTCTCGGGCCAGGCGACACCCATTACCGTCGCACCAGCACGATCATCCGGATCGAGACACCGTGGTGGCTGCCCGATGTCACGGTGCGATGGGAGTCCACCTCCGGTACCGCGATCGGCGCCCGCATGCAGGTCCTCACTCCGCCTCTGGCCGGCGCTGAGGCACTCGGTCCGGGAACGCGCGCCACCGTGGCGATCGGGACCGCGGGAGCCGCCGCGGAGTCGCCGCCGGTCGTCCTATCCTTCGACCAGGCGCGGGCTCTCGCGTCGCCTGTTGTCACCGACTCCGACTTCACCACGCTCCCGCTTGTCGGATGCGACAGCGAGATCGCTTTGGAGTTCAAGGCATCGCTGGACGCGTCGGCCACTGTTCTGCCGCCGACCCCGGTCGACGCCGGTCGCCAGGATTCCAACGAGCTCTCGGTCACGTACGAGCTGTTCTCGGTTGGTATCCGGCGCCGTCGCCGATTCGGCGAAACTGCAGGCGTGTGGGCCGATTTGATCGATCCGCTGACGACTGAGCTGGAATCGGTGCTCGGACTTCCGGCGTCGGAGTGGCAGGCGCACTTCCAGTCAGCGGTCGCCTTCGACTGGGACGCCGACCTTCAGCGCATCGATCGCCTTGACCCTCGGCGCTTGCTCATCAACGCGGTCACGCCCTACTCGTTTCTGACCGGCAATCCCGAAGGTGACGAGGTGATCGCCGAAACTGAGCCGGGGTGGCCGTGTTGTCATTCGAAGCGGCCGCGCCCCGTCTGGCATGTCGTCGACTTCCATGACACCCCGGTGGGGGCGCGCACCCCGGCAAGCGAACTGTTCACCCTCAGCACCAGCACGCTGCACTGGACCGGCAGACGACCGCCCGTCGTGTCCTCGCCGGTGGCCGCGCCGACCGGGACCCTGATCGCGCGGCTCCCGCTCGACGAATACGGCGAAGGTGTGTTCGCCGTCGCGACCTTCGAAAAGCCGGTGAGCGTATGCGAGGTACACGCCTACTGGTCGGCCGCGCACTCCCATGCCCAATTCGTCGTCGAGGGCTATCGCGGGCTCGAACAGGTCGTCAGTCGCACGTTCGACATTTCCGACGCCGATCCCGGCACTCCTATCCGATTGGACGAACCCGGCCTCACGTCACTGCTTCTACGCAAAGTGGGCCGACCGACATCAAGCGGCGAAGCGGGTGCGCTCGTCGAAGTGGTGATGATTCGCTACCGGACGCTGCGCGACGACCGTCGCGCAGAAGTGGACCGGGTGCGATGCGCGGCACGCGAAGATCGCGTCCACGGCGAGGGCCGGCTGGCGTGGCTGCCCAACACCGACTATGAGATCACCGTGCGCACCCGCGCGGTTCTCGGCTACACCCGCACCGGCGACGAAGAAGCCTTTGTCGAACAGAAAGCCTTCTTCCGAACCAAGGGCCTGCCAGGACTGAACGCGGTCGCGCGAGTGGGCGATGAAATCGAACCCTACGTCGAGTCGGTATACCCGCCGCCCGGCACAACGCTCTACCGGACCGAACCGCTGACGCTGGCGTTCAACGAACGATTCAGCATTCTTGCGCCCATCGACCGAAGCCCGACGCCGGCCGATCCGGCCGAGCGTCAGACGATGATGTCCTGGGGCCTCGCTGTCGAAAAGGCCGGCGGGGATGGACTCGTCCGAGTTTCGCAACCCAGTGCGGATTGGATTGTCGGACATCGGACTTCGCCGTTGCCAATGCCGAAACGGCGACCGGCGATCTTCGACACCGTGCTGTCAAAGCCGATCCGGCGCGCGGTCAGCCAGGAGCCGCTGCAGATGCGGCTCGACCGCATGATCACGCGCCCGGGGGGCTGCAGTGCACCGGACGCGACAGTGCACACGTCCCAAGTCGTCGTGCATGCGCCGTACGATCCCGACCGCCCCGACGCGTCCCGTCCGCGGTGGGAGGCAGGTGCCGAATACCGGGCCAATCTGCGTCTCGAGCACGGACCGTTCGTCGAGCGCTCGCCGTTCGTTGCCGAGGACGTCGGAGCGCTTTCGCCGCGGACCGAAGCGGGCGCCGGTGCATCGTGGAGCTTCGACGCGGGCGCGGTGCGCGGCCCTGCGGCGACAGCCTCCGGCCCAGCCCAGTACGCCGTGTTCGGCGAGCATGACTGGGACCATCTGCAGATCGTCGCGGGGGTCGACCCGGATGGCGCGGCGACCGGTGTGGCGGCGGGTGTCCGGCTGGCTTCCACCGGAGGTGTCGACCGTGCGCTGGTGGCATGGGTGGATGAGCAGGGCGGGCTCCCGGTGGTACGCGTCGAGCGACGCGACCACGGCAACGTCGTGGAAAGCCGGCAGGCCGCCCTCGCGGATAACACGCCACGGCCATTCGTTCTCGAAGTGTCGGTCTTCGACGACGTGTTCCGTGCCACCGTTGCGGGTACCGAAGTCGAGCTCGACCGCGACGGGTGGCGCGACGGTCATTTGGCGCTTGCGTCGCGGGGCGGTGGCCGCATCACCCGATTGGCCGTCACGGGCCTCGACGGTTATCGCGTGCACTTCACCGGCAGTCGCTACGACGATTTCGATTCTCATATCAGCAGCCACGACGGCACCTACGGGGTGGTGCGTCCCGGCGACTTCGCTGCTCCGACAACGACCGTCGCGGCATTGCTTACGGAAACGGGCAATGAGCTCAGCGACGCGATGGCACCCGGCATCGACACAGGAGCGCGAGATCGGCTGTTCACCCGCTGGGTCTCGGAGTTGGCGCTGCCACTCCGGAGTGAGCCGCGAGCTCTGACGATCACGAGGTACGAGGAGGCGGGGGCCGCCACCGATCTGCTCATCATCGAGAGTCCCGAGCCGCTGCCGCTGGGCGGCGATGTGAGCCTTGCGGTGCGCAAGCGGCGCAAGATCTTTCGACCGTTCCCGCGCCCGCCGCTCCCGCTCCATCTCTCCCGACCCGCCGCGCACGGTTCATCCCGGACCGACCGCCAAGCGAGGTGGATCTGTGGGCCGACGAAATGGAGTTCGAGGACGGCGGGGGCCAGCGGCTTCGCCCCTCCACTACCTGCCGAGCTGGCCACTGCGAGCCGGTTGGTTCGTGCTGAGGCAGCCGACGGCGGTCCGCTGGTCTTCCATATCTATGAGGTGCGCCGCGGACGCCTGCCCGGCAGCCTTGCCGCGTTGACGCGCGTGGAGGTGCGCCGGGACCCGGGCGCAGATCCCATCCTCGGCGCGTTGACGACTGGCGAGGCGACTCTGCTCGACGACCGGAACCGACCGCTGATACCGCCGTTTCCGCTTCCGCCGTCCGCTGTCTACATCGACATGCCGGTACGCATCCTGACCGACGCTGGCGCCTGTCGTGCGCTGGTGATTCCAGTCGGCCAGGACCCGGCTCTCCATGTTCCGCTCACGGCGGGGGTCTATCGCCTCGTTTTTGCGATCGATCGGCCTCGCTGGCGCGCGCAGACCGCGGACGCGGACTCAAGTTATCAGGCATCGGCGACGCTGGTCGCGAGCTGGTGATCAGCGTGACGTTAATGCACAACAGTCTCAGCCGAAGGAGGGACATCCGAGCCGCCGTGCGGCACAGTTGATGGGATGAGTCAGAAGATTCCAGGCCCGAAGGACATCAAGGCCGCCGCACAGGCCGCGGCGGACACAGCGCAGGCAGTCGCTAGCGGAGCATTACGAATCCCGACCGCGTCGCTACAAATGGCGGCTCAATTACCCGACCTGATCGAGAATCTGGCGACCGCTACCGAGCGCCTCAACCAGGCGATCGATCGCGCAGAACGCTATCTCGCGTTGGCCGATCCGATGATCCGCACCATGGATGCGGTGCTGCCCCAACTCGAAGCACTTGTTGCGACGGGCAATGACGTATTCAATGCGGTATCGTCCATCCCCGGCGTCTCGACGATAGGTCGATTCGCTGGCCGTGGTTCCGATGCTGCGCCAAGGAAAAAACCACCTACGCGTCGCACTCCACGCGAACCCTGACACACTCCCCCTGCAAATGCACTGTCCCCCATCATAATACGTCACGGCGACGAAACCGGCCGGTGAAGCCAGTCACGTGGCCGCAGTCGCCACGTCGCCCTCGCATAGTCCAGTTCGGAACGCGGCCACTGAGTCACGATGCGCCCAGTGGGTGACCGGTAGTAGCTGTCGCACCGCGTCCAGATGGTCCGCTCCAGCTCCGCCGAGACTTGTTCGTTGAATCGACGCTCCACATCCGGACGCACGTCGATGTATCCGCCTCGCCGCGCGAGCCGACTCACCGCGCTGGCCACCAGCCGCGCGCCGGCCTCCAGGATGTAGATGATCGAGTTGGCGCCCTGGTTGGTGTTCGGGCCGTACAGCATGAAGAAGTTCGGGAACCCGCTGACGGCCACGCCGAGGAAGGCGCGGGGATCCTGCCCCCAGCGGTCGTGCAGATTTTCGCCGCCCACGCCGACGACATCCAGACCCGAGAGGTAGCTGCTGGTCTCGAAGCCCGTTGCCAGCACGATCGCATCGACGTCGACGGCTGTGCCACCCGCCGTGACAACCGATGTGGCGGTGACGCGTTCAATGGGATCGGCCTCAAGATTGACGTGCGCTTGTTGCAGCGCCACGTAGTACTTCTCGCCGAGCAGCACGCGCTTGCAGCGGAAGGGGTAGCGGGGTGTCAATGCGTCGCGCAGTCGCTCATCCTCGACATGGCGGCGCAGAAAATTCGTCGATAGCTCCGCAGCCACCGCCAGCTGCGGGTGGTCGGGGGTCAGCGCGGTGTTGTCATGTTGCAGTTTCCACAGCCGCCACCGCTCGCGCCGTGACGCCCATGGGCGCTGACGGAATCGAGCCAGCTCCTCGTCGCTGAAATCACGGTCAGGTTTGGGCACCATCCACGGTGGCGTGCGCTGGAAGACCGTCAGCTGCGCCACGGTGGCGGCCAGTTCCGGCACCACCTGCACGCCACTGGCGCCCGTGCCGATGACGGCTACCCGCTTTCCGGTCAACTCGACGGTCGGGTCCCATTGCGCCGTGTGCATGATGTCGCCGGTGAAGTCGGCGAGCCCGTCGATGTCGGGGTACCTTGCCGCGCCGAACAATCCGACGGCACTGACGACGACGTCCGCGGCAATGGTCGCACCGTCTACCGTCTCGATCTCCCACTGCCGTGCATCCTCGTTCCACCGCGCCGTGCGCACGGTGGTGCTGAGCATCAGGTGCCTGCGAAGGTCGAAGTCGTCGGCGACCTGCTCGAGGTAGGCGAGGATCTCGGGCTGATAGGCGTACGTCCGGCTCCACTTCCGATTGGGTGCGAAGGAGAATGAATACAGGTGGCTTTGGATATCGCATGCCGCACCCGGATAGATGTTCTGCCGCCAGGTGCCACCGACTCCGTCGGCGCGGTCGATGATCACAAGGTCATCGATGCCTTTGCGCCGCAATGCCACCGCGGCGGCCAGCCCGCCGAACCCGGCTCCGATGATCACCACGCGCGGTGAACGGCGACGGCGCGTCGACGCCAGCAGACGACCGGCCAGGTAGCGGCGGGTTGTCACGAAACCTCGAATCCCTCCGGTGGCCCGTGCGTCCTCGATGCCTCGAGAATCTCGGAATACTCGGTGGGGGTGCCGAAGAAGAAACTGCCCTGGCGCGTCTTGGCGTTCGCCTGCCCTTCCCGGTTGTAGTAGCCCGGTGTGCACGTCTTTGCCCGCCCGGCGCTCGCCCCGGACCGTGCGACCACCGTGTCCACCCACGCCGATTCGGCTTCCTCCGAGGCTTCCAGCTTCGTCACGTCATGCTTCAGTCCCCACGCGATCACCTCGGCGGTGTGGCGCGCCTGGATGTCGAGAAGGTACGGGAAGTTCACGGTGAAGCCCGACTGGGCGATGCTGAGCACGAAGCAGTTCGGGAACCCGTGCACGCTCAGTCCGTGAAGCGTGGCAACCCCTTCGCGCCATTTGTCGCTGAGCGTCACGCCATCGCGGCCGATGATCTCGAACCCGACGCGTCGTGAATAGTCGGTACCGACTTCGAATCCGGTGGCGAAGATCAGGCAGTCGACGTGGTGTTCAGTGCCGTCGACCACGACGCCATCCGCGGTGATCTGCTCGACCCCGCGGCCTCGGGTGTCGACGAGCGTGACGTTGTCACGGTTGAAGGTCTGCAGATACTCGTCGTGAAAGCACGGCCGCTTGCAGAAGTAGCCGTACCACGGCTTGAGCGCCTCCGCGGTGGCGCGGTCGGACACGACGAATCGATGCGACCGCGGATTTCCTCCATCTTGGCGAAATCGGCCATATCCACTGTCCGCAAACGCTCTTCGTCCGACATCCCTGCGACGCTCGTCTGCCGCATGACAAACAGCTTCTTGACGATGCTCGTCCACGCGTCGTCGACCAGGTCCTCATCGGCTTCGCCGCCCGCGGTGAGCAGCTGAAAATTCTCGATGCGGCGCCGCTGCCACCCGTCCTTCAAGTCCGCCGACCACTCCGGATCGGTCGGCCGGTTGCCGCGAACATCGACGGTGGACGGGGTGCGCTGAAATACCAGCAGCTGTTTCACCGATCTCGCCAGGTGTGGAACGCACTGGATCGCGGTAGCGCCGGTCCCGATGATTCCCACCCGCTTATCCGACAGGTTGGCCAGGTCGGCGCCCGTGTACCCGTAGTCCCAGCGGCTCGTGTGGAACGCATGACCACCAAACGCCAATATCCCCTCGATCCCAGGGAGTTTCGGCTTCTGCAGGTACCCGTTGGACATGGCCACAAAGCGCGCCCGGATCGCGTCACCGTGGTTGGTCGACACGATCCAGCGGGATTGCGCTGATTCCCAACGAATCTCGGTGACCTCGGTCTGCAGGCAGGCGTCGCGATACAGATCGTAGTGCTCGGCGATGCGCCGGCAGTGCGCGAAGATCTCGTCGCCCTTGGCATATTTCTCGGTTGGGACGTAGCCCAACTCCTCCAGCAGCGGCATGTACACGTAGGACTCGACGTCACACGCGATGCCCGGGTACCGGTTCCAGTACCAGGTGCCGCCCACGTCGGCGGCCTTGTCGATCAGCCGGATGCTGTCCACGCCCAGTTCACGCAGCCGCGCACCGGTCAGCAGTCCCCCGAAACCGGCGCCGATGATCGCAACGTCAACCTCGTCGGACAGCGGCTCGCGAGTGAAATCAGGGTCGCACCAGGGGTCTTCGGCAAAGCCGGCAAAAGGGCCCTCGATTTCGACGTATTGCGCAATGCCGTCGGGGCGCAGTCGCCTGTCCCGTTCAAGGGCATATTTCTGCCGCAGCGCATCTACGTCGAATGCCACTGTCGGTGCCTCCACCCCGGCTCAGCTAATGTCCTCCCGGAGATCTTGACGCCGTCAGGCGCGCACGTACTCCGCGAGGTGCTCGCCGGTCAGCGTCGCGCGCGTGGCCACGAGGTCGGCCGGTGTGCCCTCGAAGACGACCCGGCCTCCGTCGTGGCCTGCGCCGGGGCCGAGGTCGATGATCCAGTCGGCGTGCGCCATCACCGCCTGGTGGTGCTCGATGACGATCACCGACTTGCCGGAGTCGACGAGCCGGTCGAGCAGGCCAGCAGCTGCTCGACGTCGGCGAGGTGCAGGCCGCTGGTCGGCTCGTCGAGGATGTAGACGCCGCCCTTGTCGCCCATGTTGGTGGCGAGTTTGAGCCGTTGCCGTTCGCCGCCGGACAGCGTGGTGAGCGGCTGGCCGAGGGACAGATAGCCGAGCCCGACGTCGGCGAGGCGTTCGAGGATCTTGTGCGCGGCAGGCGTGGCGGCATCACCGTCGCCGAAGAACGCCAACGCCTCGGTCACCGGCATCGCAAGCACCTCGCTGATGTCGCGCCCGCCGAACGTGTACTCCAGCACCGACGCGTCGAACCGCTTGCCCTCGCACACCACACACGGGGTGGCGACGCCGGCCATCATCGCGAGGTCGGTGTAGATGACGCCCGCACCGTTGCAGTTCGGGCACGCGCCCTCGGAGTTGGCGCTGAACAATGCCGGCTTGACACCGTTGGCCTTGGCGAACGCCTTGCGGATCGGGTCGAGCAGCCCGGTGTAGGTCGCGGGGTTGCTTCGCCGCGAGCCGCGGATCGGCGTCTGGTCGACCGCTACCACCGAATCCCCACCGGCTACCGAGCCGTGAATCAGCGAGCTCTTGCCCGAGCCGGCCACCCCGGTCACCACGACGAGCACGCCGAGCGGGATGTCGACGTCGACGTCGGCCAGGTTGTGGGTGTCCGCGCCGCGCACCTCCAGCGCCCCCGACGGCGTCCGAACCGTGGCCTTGACCGCTGCCCGGTCGTCGAGATGACGTCCGGTCAGGGTGCCGCTGGACCGCAGCGCCTCGATGGTGCCCTCGAAGACCACCTGACCGCCGTCGGTGCCGGCCCCGGGTCCGAGGTCGACGACATGGTCGGCGATCGCGATCGCCTCGGGCTTGTGCTCCACGACCAGGACCGTGTTGCCCTTGTCGCGCAACCGCAGCAGCAGGTCGTTCATCCGTGCGATGTCATGCGGGTGCAGGCCGATCGTCGGCTCGTCGAACACGTAGGTGACGTCGGTGAGCGAGGACCCGAGATGGCGGATCATCTTGGTGCGCTGCGCCTCGCCGCCCGAAAGCGTGCCCGCCGGACGGTCGAGCGACAGATACCCGAGGCCGATCTCGACGAACGAGTCAAGGGTGTGCCGCAGCGCCGACAACAGCGGGGCCACCGAGGACTCCTCGAGACCACTGACCCAGTCGGCGAGGTCGCTGATCTGCATGGCGCATGCGTCGGCGATGTTGACGCCCTTGATCTTCGACGACCGGGCCAGTTCGCGACAGCCGCGTGCCGTCGCATTCCGGACAGATCGTGAATGTCACCGCCCGCTCCACGAAGGCACGAATGTGCGGCTGCATCGCGTCGACGTCCTTGGACAGGAACGACTTCTGGATCGTCGGGATCAGCCCCGCATACGTCAGATTGATCCCCTCGACCTTGATCTTGGTCGGCTCCTTGTACAGCAGGGCGTCCAGTTCCTTCTTCGTGTACTTGCGGATCGGCTTGTCCGCGTCGAAGAAGCCGCAGCCGCGGAAGATGCGGCCGTACCAGCCGTCCATGCTGTAACCCGGGATGGTCAGTGCACCCTCGTTCAGCGACTTGCTGTCGTCGTAGAGCGCGGACAGGTCGATGTCGTTGACCGAGCCCCGCCCCTCGCAGCGCGGGCACATGCCGCCGGTGATGGAGAAGCTGCGACGCTCCTTGACCGACTTCCCGCCGCGCTCCAGCGTGACCGCGCCCGCCCCACTTATCGAGGCGACGTTGAACGAGAACGCCTGCGGCGAGCCGATATGGGGCTTCCCGAGCCGGCTGAACAGGATGCGCAACATCGCACTGGCGTCGGTGGCCGTACCGACGGTCGAGCGCGGATCGGCGCCCATCCGTTGCTGGTCGACGATGATCGCGGTGGTCAGCCCCTCGAGCACGTCGACATCGGGCCGGGCCAACGTGGGCATGAAGCCTTGCACGAAGGCGCTGTAGGTCTCGTTGATCAGACGCTGGGACTCGGCGGCGATGGTGTCGAACACCAACGAGCTCTTACCCGAGCCCGACACGCCGGTGAACACCGTCAGCCTGCGCTTGGGCAGATCGAGGTTGACGTCCTTGAGGTTGTTCTCCCGCGCGCCGTGCACGCGGATCAGGTCGTGGCTGTCGGCCACGGGCGACGCAGACGGCCCCGCGTTTGCCTTCTTAGCCATTTTCTTTGTGCCTCCTCAGGTTCGCGGGGCTTCGCCATGTCAGAATCGGCGGGTGAAATTGCTGGGAGGTACCCCAGCGCTGGCGATCGGCGCTGCGCTCGCCGGTGTGGCAGTCCTGGTCGCGGGGTGCGGATCCGACTCGTCGACCGTCACCACGTCGACCGTCACGGTCACCAAAGATCCCTCGTCCACCTCTGGCAGCACAACTCCGGAGAACACCGACACCACGCGAGATTTTCCGGTCGGCGACTTCACCAGGGTCCGGCTCGCGGCACACTATGACCTCGTCGTCACGGTGGGCAGTCCGACATCGGTGCGCGCAGAAGGCGACCCGGCCGCTTTGGATCTGCTCGACATTCACACCGAAGGTGACACCCTGGTGGCCACGGTGAAGCCGAATGCCCAGTGGCCCAACAACGCCCGCGTCACCGTCACCGCAACCACCCCGACGATCACCGCCGCTGAACTCCGCGGATCGGGTGGGATGCGCATCGGGCCGGTGCACACCGACTCGCTGTCGCTCGACCAGAGCGGCTCCGGTGAGATCGATGCCCCGAACCTGACCCTCGCGCATCTCACCGTTTCCTCGTCGGGCTCGGGGCGCATCCGTGCCGGGGGGACAGCCGAGGACGCCGACGTCCGGCTCTCCGGCAGCGGCGAGGCCGAACTTCCGACGTTCACCGTCAAGAACGCCACGGTGTCGGTCGGCGGCAGCGGAAGCCTGCTCATCGAGGCGACCGAAAAAGTCGCGCGGAAGCATCTCCGGGTCCGGTGACATCCGAGTCACCGGCGGTGCCGCGTGTTCGATCTCCAGTACGGGCTCGGGTTCCGCGACGTGCGGCTAGCGGCCCGGTGCACAACCGGCTCAGCGCAGCTCCTGGATGCGGACCATGTTGCCCGCGGGATCGCGTAAAGCGCAGTCGCGAACCCCGTACGGCTGTTCCGTCGGCTCCTGAACCACCTCGACTTGGCCATTCTGCGAGCTCTGCACCCGCTCGAAGGTGTCGTCGAGGTCCTTGGTCGCCAGCAGAAGTGTGCCGAAGGTGCCCTTCGCCATCATCTCGGCGATGATGCGGCGCTCGTCGTCGGTCAGCCCGGGCGTTGCCGACGGGGGGTACAGGACGATGTTGGTGTCGGGCTGATTGGGCGGGCCCACGGTGATCCAGCGCATCTGGCCGCCCCCGACGTCCAGGCGGACGTCGAAGCCGAGGATGTCGCGATAGAACGCGAGCGAGGCATCCGGGTCGTCATGCGGGAGAAAGCTGGAGTGAATGGTGATTTCCATGGCGCTCACGCTAGGTGCAGCTCGGTGATCGGCGCTTCTCGATTCCTGATCGGTCTGGTCACCTGTTTCTCCACGCACGATGGGATCCCCTGCGTCACGTGGGCCGTCTGTTCCCGATAGGTGCTGGGCGGCATCCCGACCAACTCCGTGAAGCGAGTGCTGAAGGTGCCCAGCGATGCGCAACCGACCGCGAAACAGACCTCGGTGACGCTGAGGTCGCCGCGCCGCAGCAAGGCCATCGCCCGCTCGATACGCCTGGTCATCAGGTAGGAGTACGGCGATTCGCCGTATGCGATCTTGAATTGGCGCGACAAGTGCCCGGCTGACATGTTCACCCCACGGGCCAGCGCCTCGACGTCCAGCGGCTGTGCGTACTCGCGGTCCATTCTGTCGCGTACGCGACGAAGAAGTCTCAGATCGCGCAGGCGTTGTTCGTCCGCTCGCCCCCTCGCCATGCCCGAAATCGTATCTCCTTGGTGCGGGCCGACTTTCGCCTTCAGATCCGCGATTTCGTCAATGCGCAGCTCGCAACGGTAAAATCGACTCATGGTCGAGCGCGAAGCCCTATGGGGAAGGGACATCGACGACTCCCCTGTCGGCATCGACGACTCGCCTGCCGACCTCGACGACTCGCCTGCCGACCTCGATGATGTCCCGGCCAGCAACGGCCATCACGAGCCGATCACCGAGCCCATTCCTGTGGTCGAGACCGACTACGACCTGCAGGATGTCGGATACGACGAGCCGTTTGACGATCGCGAGGAGGACCCGCCTGGCTATCCCGACGGATCGACGAGATCGGGAAGGCATTCACCTACGCGGGTCCGTTCATCGACCGACGTGCCGGCTCCCCTGGCAGCACCCTGACGTTCAAGGCCCCACCGCCACCGTGGTACCGCACCAGGCGCGGGCTGGTGGTGCTGCTGGCGGTCCTCGCCGTCGCGGTGGTTCTGGCGATCGTTCCTCTCGTACTACGCGGCTCGGGCAACGAAGAGTCGCCCGGCGTCACACCGAGCACATCTGGGCCCGCTCCGAGCAGTCCGCCTTCGACGCAGAACAGTGTCGAGCCCACTCTGACGAGTGCGCCTGCCCCGCCACCACCGCCCCCACCGCCGCCACCACCACCGCCGCCGCCGCCGGAGCAGAGCGCGCCGGTGTACACACGCCAATATCCGGCGCCGCGCTACAACACACCGTCTGAACCGGACAAGCCGGAAGTGGGAGTGACCCGCGCGCCGATGAGCGTCGCACCGGAGGAACGCACACCACCCACTACCGCGAACCCAGACGGTAAACCCCACAAAGGCTTCTTCTGATCCAAGGGCTGCAACGCAATTCAGGCTCGACTACTCGTAGTTGATTCCGCCCAATCCGAACGCGACGTTGCTGAAGTCGATCTGCGCCGCCGGATTGGCCACCGCGGTCACCATCCCGGATCCGAAGGCGCCCGCGCTGTCGAACAGCGTTGCGGTGCCGACAGCGATCCCGGCCGTGGCCAGATGTGAATCGCCCTGAATGCCGATCCAGTCGTCCAGCGGCAGGCGCGCCAGCGCGACGGTCAGGTCGCCGTTGATATAGCCGATCCCCTTCGTGCCCAGATTTGTCACGAGGCTCGTCGCCTCCGCGACCATCACGGCCCGCACGAACGGTGAGTTCCTCTCCCCCGCAACGACATTGATTCCATCGTTGTAGAAACATTTGCGCGAGGCGTTCTGATGACCCGCCGGTGAGCGGGTCCAGCCGGCTTCGTCACTGTGAACGAACGGGAAGACCTCGTCATCCGGGGGCGGTGGCGTCGGAAAGGATGCAGGCGCGGCCCATTGCTCACCGGGCGGGGCTGACGAGCGTCGGTACTGAACGAACGTCGCACGCGCCACGGCCCTGCCGTCCTGCATCAGATCGCATTCGGCGCTGTGCACTCGCCTGCCTTCACGCACCACGCGGACGTCCACCGTCGTCAGCACTCGACGAGCCGCCCTGAACAAATCGACGGTGAGACGAGTCGGCATGAAGTCGGTTGAGCCACAATGGTTCTCAAGGGTTCGAGCGGCCAATCCGACGACGGCCGGCCCGTTCAGGTGGTCCTCGCCCCAGTGGCTGTTCGCAAAGCGCGTCGGCATGAACGCTCCCTGCTCGGCTACCGTGAAATGCGCCACTTCCGTTGCCATTTGCGCATCCTCGCACACCACGCATCGGTGCTCGCGATACGCACCCGTCATGCGCGCCTGGCGCTGACCGTCCACACGGCCTGCCGTCCGGTTCCATGCGGCACCGACGACGACGTCGACAAAGCCTGCCGTCCGGCAGTGCGCGCCGAACGATTCGGCCTGCTGCTGGGTCCACCCATGGCTGGCCAGCCCGGTGGCTCCCGCCTTCGTCTGCCGCTCGATCGCAACCAGTCGCCCGCCCGGTACCAGCACCCGGCGTGCCTGGCCGAGTCCCGATCCGACGTCCTTCCAGTGGTGCACCGTCGCCAAGGACCACACGACGGTCGCAGCGCCGTCCGATAGCGGCACGCTCTCCGCCGTGCCCTCGATCCACCTGATACCCGCGTCACGTGTGAAGGCGCGGGCCAGCCGAAGCATCACAGGGGCGGGGTCCACCCCGGTCGCGCGGGCGCCGCGGCGGGCGGCTTCCCTGACGGCGCCGCCCGGCCCGCAGCCGATGTCGACCACGCGATCGGTTGCCGAGACATCGGCGATGTCGGCCGCCAATCGTGCGTTCGCCCGGCCCTTGACCAGCAGGACCATGCCGATGATGACGGCGGACAGGCCCGCGAAGCCGGGATGATCGGCGTGGTGGTTGGCCGGTAGTGCCTCGGATGCGCCCATGGCCCGAGCTTGCCGGTTCAAGCCGGGTTGAAGTCAAGTGCCGCCGTCACGCGCCTGACGGTTGCGCGCTCGTTCCCACGGCCAGGTCATCGCCGCCCACACCGCCACCACCAGAGTGCCCGCGACCACCAGGTAGGCCGGCCACGGTCCGAACAGGTCAAGCAACGAGGGTGTGGCCGGCTTTCCGTTGAGAAAGCCGTAGTCGGTCCCCGCGATGCTGTTGAACGTCATCGTCACCGCGACCCACACCAGCGTCGCCGCAACCACGAAGCGAAAGCTGCGCCACCCTGGCCGCATGCCCCGGCCCCAGGTCAGGTAGATGGCCCCCCAGACGACGAGCAGGTGGATCGAGAAGAAACCCAGGAACTGCAGATGCGGAAAGTCCGGGCCGGTCAGCACGGGCGAGATCAACGCCTGCACGCTGAGCACCAATCCCCAGTAGTAGGTCAACGCGAATGCCCAGGGCTTCTGTGACCACAGCGCGTAGGCCGCGGTGATTGTCGCGAGATCGGTGAGGTGCAGCGGCACCGACCACGCCAGGCCCGGCGGGAACAGTGAATAGACGAACGCGGCACCGTATATCGCCGCGGTCAGCGCACCGGCAACGCGGCAGAACAAGTCGAGCCTGCGTGTCGGTCTGCCGCCGACCAAGCCACACCAGCGCCACGGCCACCGCCGCGAAGACGGCGAGCACGGCCCAGTGCGACGGGCCGTATGCGGTGAACTCGCGTTGTGCGGTGATGTCACAATTCTGGCCGCTGCGTGCGTCTGGTGTGTATTCCCTCGACAACCACCGGAAAGGCAGCACGATGCACGAGATTCTGATTCTTGGCGCCGGATACACCGGCATGGCCGCGACGATGGGACTGGCCGGCCGCCTCAAGCGCCGCGACGACGTCCACATCACGCTGGTCAATCCGCAAACCCGGTTCATCGAGCGGCTGCGCCTGCACCAGATCGCATCCGGTCAGTCGCTTGCCGACCTGCAGATTCCCGATCGCCTGGCAGGCACTTCGGTGGACTTCATCGAGGGCTGGGTGACGGGCATCGACGCCTATGCGCAGACCGTCCGGATCGACGATGAGGTCACGTTGCACTACGACACCCTGGTCTATGCGTTGGGCAGCGTCGCCGACACCGACGTCGTCCCCGGCGTGGACGAATTCGGCTACACGTTGAACTCCGCCCAGGATGCGGTCCTTCTCGCCGAGCAGCTGGACCGATTGCCCGACGGCACCGTCGTGGTGGCCGGCGGCGGGCTGACCGGAGTCGAGTCCGCGGCAGAGATCGCCGAGCAGCATCCGGAACTGGATGTGGTCCTGCTCAGCAGGCAGGTGCCCGGTTCGATGATGGGCGAGAAGGCGCGTGCACGACTGCACGCAGGCCTCGACCGCCTCGGTGTCACGGTGCGCGCCGGCGTCGACATCGTGAAGGTGATGGCGCGACGGCGTGGCGCTCGCCGACGGCGACGTCGTCGGAGCGCAGGCCGTGCTGTGGACGACGGGTGTGCGCGTGTCCCCGATCGCCGCGGCGGCCGGGCTCGAGGTCGACGACCGCGGCCGGATCGTCACCGATCACTCGCTGCGGTCGGTGAATCACGCCAACGTCTACGCCGTTGGTGACGCGGCCGCCATCAGGCAGGGGTACGGCGTCATGCATGGCACCTGCCAGAGCGGTATCCCCACCGCGCTGCACACCGCGGCATCGATCGTGCGTGAGCTGAAAGGCAAGCAGCCCAAGAAGTTCCGATTCGGATACGTCCACCAGCCGGTGAGCCTCGGTCGCAACGACGCCGTCATCCAGTTCACCCACCCCGATGACACCCCGAAGCGGTCCTACTTGGCCGGCAGGTTGGCCGTCGCGTACAAAGAAACGGTGAGCTCCAGCCCGTGGTCGACATACCGCCTGCTCAGAGCGCTCCCCGCGCTGGGGTCTTCGACATGGCGGCGTGGCGGCCGGTCGACGAGATGACCGGCGACCAACAGACGTTCGCCGACCACCGGAACCTGTTGTTCGCGATCGCCTACCGGATCCTGGGCTCCGCCGCGGACGCCGAGGACGCCGTCCAGGACGCCTGGTTCAAGTGGTCGGCGGACGATCGGTCACAGGTCTCGGATCCGAAGGCCTACCTCGCCCGCATCGTGTCGAACCTGTCGATCGAGCGCCTGCGGTCGGCCCGGCGCCAGCGCGAAACATACGTGGGGCCTTGGCTTCCGGAGCCGATCCTCACCGTGGCCGATGCCGCCGACGACGTTGCGACCGCCGAATCGGTTTCGATGGCGATGCTTGTCGTGCTCGAGACACTCAGCCCCATCGAGCGTGCGGTGTTCGTGTTGAAGGAGGTGTTCGACTTCAGCTACGCCGAAATCGCCGAAGCTGTCGAACGTTCCGAGTCGGCCGTGCGCCAGGCGGGGCACCGTGCACGCGAGCACGTTGCCGCCCGGCGCCCCCGGTTCGAGGCCGATCGCGTCAAGAGGAGAGAGGCCACCGAGCGGTTCTTCGCCGCCACCACCGGCGGCGACATCAATGCGCTGATGGACCTGCTGGCGCCGGAGGTCGCACTGTGGACCGACGGCGGCGGCAAGGTGCGTCAGGCGATGCGGCCCATCGTCGGCGCCGCCAACGTGGCCCGATGGCTCGCCGGAACCTCTCAACGACCCTACGAGGGCGTCGAGATCGCTGATATGACAGCAGAACTCGTCGACATCAACGGCGGCCCCGGCATCGTGATGAGGGGCGCGGGCCGCATCATCGCCACCATCACCGTCGACCTGGACGCCAACGGCCGCGTCGCAACCGTGCACAACGTGGCCAACCCGGACAAGCTGGGTGCGATCGCCGATGGGGTCAAGCACTTCTGAGTTAACGTGGCGCGAATGGCCACCGATTGGCGAGTTCGTGTCGCCGACCACACCGAGTTGGATCTCGTCGAACCCCTGTGGGTCGCAGTGCATCATCGCCACGCCGAAGCGATGCCGGAACTGGCGCCGTACGTCAGCGACGCGCAGACCTGGGCGGTGCGTCGCGGGTTGTACTCCGAACTGCTGGCCAAGCCGGACACCCTGCTGCTGATCGCGTTCGTCGGCGACACCGCAGTCGGGTATGGGCTAGCGCACATCATGGCAGTGGACGAGACGTGGATCCCCGACACCTGGGAGACCGGTTCACGAATCGGTGAGATCGAGTCGCTCAGCGTGGCCGAACAATTCCGTGGCAGTGGCCTCGGCTCAGAACTTCTGGACCGGCTCGAGCGACATCTGAGCGAACAAGGCGTCGTCGATGTGATCCTCGGCGCACTGCCGGGTAATCAAGATGCGATCCGGCTATACCAACGACGCGGCTATCAGCCCACGTGGCTGTATCTGTCACGCTTGCAGGGCCGGAATCAGACCTGAGGGGAATCGGTCCAAATGGATGAACTGAAGTACCTGGACTTACACGGCGACCGCATCGCCTACCGCGACGTCGGCAGCGGCGAGACGCTGCTGCTGATTCATGGCATGGCGGGCAGCTCGGAGACATGGCGGGCCGTCATCCCGGCGCTGTCCAAGAAATACCGGGTGGTGGCCCCCGACCTGCTGGGGCACGGTCAATCCGCAAAGCCTCGGGGCGACTACTCGTTGGGCGCGTTTGCCGTATGGCTGCGTGACCTGCTCGACGAGCTGGGTGTGACTCGCGCAACGATCATCGGACAGTCGCTCGGTGGCGGTGTGGCGATGCAGTTCGTCTACCAGCACCCCGACTACTGCCAACGGCTCGTGCTGATCAGCAGCGGTGGGCTGGGGCCCGATGTCGGCTGGACGCTTCGACTGCTTTCCGCCCCTGGAGCCGAGCTGATACTGCCGGCCATAGCTCCGCGTCCGATCTTGACCGCGGGCAACAAGGTGCGGTCGTGGTTCTCGGCGGCGGGGATTCAGTCACCCCGTGGTGGCGAGATGTGGAGCGCATATTCGTCTCTGTCGGACAAAGAGACGCGCCAGGCGTTCCTCCGGACGCTGCGCTCTGTCGTCGACTACCGCGGGCAGGCGGTGAGCGCACTGAACCGGCTGCACCTGACGACCGACCTGCCCACCATGGCGATCTGGGGCGACCACGACCGGATCATCCCGGTCGACCACGCGTACGCCGCGCAGGCCGCCAGGCCGGGCAGCCGGTTGGAGGTGCTCGCCGACGTCGGCCATTTCCCACACGTCGAGCGCCCTACCGAGGTGGTCGACCTGATCGACGACTTCATCGTCACGACGAGCGAGATCGCGAACGAACCAGTCGATAGCCCCCATAAAGCGCTGCGGCAACCAGGAGATTGACGAAGTAGGCGACGTCGGCGCCGTGCCACGCCACGGCGATCGGCCCCTGGATCAGTGACGTGTTCATGAACGGAACCGCCGCGACGTATGCGATCACGAAGACGATCAGCGCGGCCGCGGCGTCGACTCGGTCGGTGGGTTCCTCGGCGGGATTGATGCTGAGCCGGCCACGGACGCGCAGGCGCCAGTCGATCACGACAATCGCGACGAACGCGGGAATCCAGTAGCTGATGAGCAGCAGCACGTCGGTGAACCGCGTCGCGGTGTCCGCCGCATGCAGCCAGAGGATCAACGCGAACGCGAGTGCGGTGACGACGACCGAGGACAACGGCCGCCTTACGCGTACACCGATGGTCTGCAACGCCAGCGACCCACCGTAGTCATTCATCACCCCGGAACCGATCGACGCGACGGCGATGATCAGCAGCGCGAGCCCGCCCAGCAGCCCACCCCCCATCACCGACCGGACGCCCTCCGCGGTGTGTTCACTCAGCAGATCGCCCGCCGCGATGCCGATGCCCTGAACGAAGATGTAGGACAACACAAGTCCGGCGAAGGTGAAGCCGAACACCCGGCCACGCGACGAGTCCGCAGGCAGGTATCGGCTGAAGTCGGCGGCGTAACTGGCCCACGAAACGGCCAGGCTGAATGCGATTGTCACCTCGAGCACGAAAGCACCCGCGAGGTCGGCCCCGGTAACCATCGCTGGTGTGACGATCTCATGCCCACCAACGAGTTTCACGGCGAAGACCACGAACGTCGCAAACAGCACCACGGTGAGGACCGCCTGCAACCGGTGGATCAGCTCGTAGCCGACGAATCCGACTGCGCCCTGCACGCCCAACACGATCAGCACGGCCAGCCAGAACGGGATGCCCAGGAGGGCGGCCAGAGCTTCACCGCCGAACAGGCCGACGAGAGCGTCCCATCCGATCGACGACAGCCACTGCAGCGCGGCAGGCAGCACGACACTTCCGCCGAACGCCATCCGCGAGTTCGGCAACTGGCCGGTGCCCGTACGTGGACCCCACGTCGACAGGTATCCGACTGCGAGCGAACCCAGCACCGTGCCGATCACCATCGCCAGCAGTCCCAGCCAGAATCCGAGACCGAGCACGATCGCCACCGACCCGGTGAACGCCACCGTCATGTTCACCTGCGGCGCGAACCACACCGTGAACAGCCGACGCGGCGTGCCGTACCGCTGGTCTTCCGCGATGGGCGCGATCCCGTGCGTCTCGACGGACATGTCCCCCGCCCGCTCGGGGCGGCGGCCGCGGAAGGCGGATTCGGTCAGTGCACGGGAAGCCATGGACCAATTCGATCACGACGGCCGGTCGATCAGACCGCTCGGGCGAAGGCACATAATCGAAGAACCGAAGATGAGCTAACGATCGGAGCGTGCGTGGTCGAGACCGACGCGACGCGGTCTACCGCGCCGACAGAGCGGATTCGATCGCCCCGCATTCTGATCGGCGGATTGTCGATCGTCGTGTTGACGGTGGCCATCCTTCAGACCGCCGTCGTGCCGGTGATCGGCGTCATCGCGGATCAACTGAACGTTTCGTTGGTGGCGGCCAGTTGGGCAATCACCGCGAATCTTCTCGCCGCCGCGGCCGCCACTCCGCTCATCGGCCGCCTCGCCGATCTGTACAGCAAGAAGCGGGTCCTGCTGGCCGTCCTCGGTGTGGTGCTGGTCGGCACGCTGCTGGCGGCCTTGACGACGTCGCTGCCGCTGCTGGTCGTCGCTCGCGTGCTGCAGGCGGCGTCGTACGGGCTCTACCCGATCAGCATCGCGATCCTGCGCGACGAGCTGGCCGAGGACCGAATGGGCTCGGCGATGTCGGTGTTGTCCGGAACGCTGGGCTTCGGCGGCGGGACGGGGCTGGTCGTAGTCGGCTTGCTGATGAGCGGGCACGCCGGTTACCACCGGGTCTTCTGGCTGGCCACGGCGTTCACGCTGGTGGTCGTCGCGATCGTGGTGTTCCTGGTGCCTGCCCGCGAGCGCACTCATTCGGGGACCATCGACTGGCTCGGAGCGGCGGGGTTGGCGGCAGGTCTTTCCACGGTGCTGCTGGCGATCACGCAAGGCCATTCGTGGGGCTGGAAATCACCGGCGACGATCGGGTGCGCGGCAGGTGGCGTGCTGATACTCACCGCCTGGTGGTTCTGGGAGCGACGCGCGAAGGAACCGCTGGTGTCGACCGAGATGATGACCCGGCGATCGATCATGCTCACCAACCTGGCCACCGTGTTCGTCGGCATGGGGCTGTACTTCGCGTTTCTGGGTTTGACGCAGTTCGTCCAAATCCCGCACCAGGCAGCCGGATACGGGTTCGGGGCGACCGTTCTGCAAGCCAGCGTCGTCTACCTGTTGCCAGGAGCGTTGACGGGTTTCGCCGTCGCCTTGATCAGCGGTCGCTTCATCGACCGATTCGGCGCCAGACCGGTTCTCATGATCGCGGCGGTCGCGGGCATCGCCGGCTTCCTGTTCGTCGGCGCTGGCCCACAATTCGCCGTGGCAGATCATCGTCGCCAGCATCCTGGCCAACGCCTACATCAGCCTGGGCTACGGCGCCCTGCCCGCTCTGGTCGTCAGCGAGGTCGACGCCGACGAGACCGGCGTGGCCACAAGCATGAACGCGATCGCCCGCACGATCGGCAGCTCAACGGCCGCGGCGCTGGTCGCCGTGGTGCTAGTCGCACGCTGGCCGGCACCGGTGTGCCGATGGAGAGCAGCTTCTTCGCGATCTTCATCGGCGGTGCCGCGACCGCCGGCCTGGCGATGGTGCTGATCGCGTTCTCCCGGCCGGGGGCGCGACGTGCCGAATCCGTCGAGGCGCGCTACGAAACCCGTGCCATGAACCACGAATGGGGTTAGCGATCAGTGAGGGCCGCGAGATTGGTGACCGACTTGCGGACGTCGGACTCGAGCACCTTGGCGACCAGGTTTCCCATCCGGGTGTTCAGCAGCCCACCGGTCAGGTCGGCGACGACTTGAAACGTCGATCCCGGCTTGTTGTCCTTGCACGCACAGGCGAAGCGCGATGCAGATCCCCGGCCTGCCCCTGCCGACCAGCTCGATCTGCTTGGGCTCGTCGTAGCGGGTCACCCGCCAGTGGATGACGTTGCGAAAGCCCTTCACCTTGATCAGCGACGACACGCACGCGCCGACCTCGACCTGCTCCGGAACCTCGCTGCGCCAGCCGCCGAAGATCGTCAGCCACTCGTCGAAGCGACCCAGATCCGACGCGAGCGCCCACGCCGCTTCCGGACTGAGGTCCGACGACACCGAGACGTCAACCGTTGCCATCCCCCATCACTACCCGGCGACGGTGCCCAGGTAAACGACGTGGCGGATTCTCGCCGGCCGAGAGACCAAACGGCTGCGAGACTGACTTGGCGCGCCTTCGCCGCGACAGCCGGCTGAAGACGGTCCGGCCGCGGATATCCGCGCGCGATTCAGCGGATTCTCACGGTTTCAGCGCGACATGCCACGAAGGATTCCATTGTAGAAATGTAAATTCGTTGCGGAATCGCTTGCGAAGGACCGTCTGATCGGCGATTGTTTATCCACAGCCGGAGGGCTGTACCCGAGGAGGATCCGCCCTGACCGGCTCACACACCACCGCCGTAGACAGCAGGCGGGACAACGACGAGGCCCCACGCGCCAACGGCGGCCCCGTCATCGAGATCGACCATGTCACGAAGCGCTTCGCCGACTACGTCGCCGTGGCCGAAGCCGACTTCTCCATCGCATCGGGCGAGTTCTTCTCCATGCTCGGCCCGTCGGGTTGCGGCAAGACCACGACGCTGCGGATGATCGCGGGCTTCGAGAGCCCGACCGAAGGGCGCCATCCGGCTCGAAGGCGTCGACGTCTCGCGCGTGCCACCGCACAAGCGCAACGTCAACACCGTGTTCCAGCACTATGCGCTGTTCCCGCACATGACGGTGTGGGACAACGTCGCGTACGGGCCGCGCAGCATGAAGAAGGACAAGGCCGAAGTCCGCAAGCGCGTCGACGACCTGCTGGAGATCGTGCGGCTGACCGACTTCGCCAAGCGCAAGCCCGCGCAGCTGTCCGGCGGCCAGCAGCAGCGCGTCGCGCTGGCCCGCGCGCTGGTCAACTACCCGAGCGCGCTGCTGCTCGACGAACCGCTCGGCGCGCTGGACCTCAAGCTGCGCCAGGTCATGCAGTTCGAGCTCAAGCGCATCCAGCGCGAGGTCGGGATCACGTTCGTCTACGTGACCCACGACCAGGAGGAAGCGCTGACGATGAGCGACCGGATCGCGGTGATGAACGCGGGCAACGTCGACCAGATCGGCACGCCGACGGAGATCTATGACCGCCCGTCGACGGTGTTCGTCGCCAGCTTCATCGGACAGGCCAACCTGTGGCCCGGCACGCAGACCGGTCGCGCCAACCGCGACTTCGTCGAGGTCGAGGTTCTCGGAACGACTTTGAAGGCCCGTCCCGGCGACACCACGATCGAACCCGGCGGCCACGCCACGCTGATGGTGCGTCCCGAACGCGTCCGCGTCTCGATGGACGCCCCGACCGGCGACGTCGCGACCGTGCGGGCGACGGTGCAAGGATCTGACGTTCCAGGGTCCGGTGGTGCGGCTGTCGCTCGCCGCGCCCGACGACTCGACGATCCTCGCCCACATCGGCCCCGAGCAGGATCTGCCGATGCTGCGCCCCGGCGACGAGGTGCACGTCTGCTGGGCACCCGATGCCTCGCTGGTCCTTCCCGCCGCCGACATCCCCACCACCGAGGACCTCGAAGAGATGCTCGACGACTCCTGAGCTCGCCGAATCTCGCCAGTCGGCCAGTCCGTTTTCCCCCTCCTCCCTCGACGAAAGGCACAGTCGCCATGCCCTACACGAAATCGATCCCCAGCTGTTCGCCCGGCTCGCGACCAACCGCACGTCCCGTCGGCGCTTCATCGGCGGCGGCGCCGCGGCCGCCGCCGCGCTGGCCCTCGGCCCGTCGTTCCTGGCCGCCTGCGGTTCCGACAGCGGAACGTCGAGCAGTCCCTCGACGCACGGCCGACGACGGCTCGCCGGCCAGCGGCACAGCTGCGGGTCTCGAACTGGCCGCTGTACATGGCCGACGGCTTCGTCGCCGCCTTCCAGACGGCATCCGGCCTCACAGTCGACTACAAGGAAGACTTCAACGACAACGAGCAGTGGTTCGCCAAGGTCAAGGAGCCGCTGTCGCGCAAGCAGGACATCGGCGCCGACCTGGTGGTGCCGACCGAGTTCATGGCGGCCCGCATCAACGGCTCGGCTGGCTCAACGAGATCAGCGAAGCGCGGCGTGCCCAACAAGAAGAATCTCCGCCAGGATCTGCTGGACTCGAAGGTCGACCCGGGCCGCAAGTTCACCGCGCCGTACATGACGGGCATGGTCGGCCTGGCCTACAACAGGGCCGCCACCGGCCGCGACATCAAGGGCATCGACGACCTGTGGGATCCGGCGTTCAAGGGCCAGGTCAGCCTGCTCTCCGACACCCAGGACGGCCTCGGCATGATCATGCAGTCGCAGGGCAACTCGGCCGAGGACCCGACCACCGAGACCGTGCAGAAGGCCGTCGACCTGGTCCGGGAGCAGAAGGACAAGGGCCAGATCCGCCGCTTCACCGGCAACGACTACGCCGATGACCTCGCGGCGGGCAATATCGCTGTCGCCCAGGCGTATTCGGGTGACGTGGTGCAGCTGCAGGCCGACAACCCCGACCTGCAGTTCGTGGTCCCCGAGTCCGGCGGCGACTGGTTCATCGACACCATGGTGATCCCGTACACGACGCAGAACCAGAAGGCGGCCGAGGCGTGGATCGACTACGTCTACGACCGGGCCAACTACGCCAAGCTGGTCGCCTTCGTCCAGTACGTCCCGGTGCTGTCCGACATGACCGACGAGCTCGACAAGATCGACCCGGAGCCGGCGAAGAACCCGTTGATCAACCCGCCGGAGGCGAGCATCGGACAACCTGAAGTCGTGGGCACGCGCTCACCGACGAGCAGACCCAGGAGTTCAACACGCTGTACGCCGCAGTCACCGGCGGCTGATCGCGATGGCCGGTGTAGCCAGCAGCAGCCGGCAGCGCAGCAAGATCGCGCCGTACCTGATGATCTTGCCCGCGCTGGTGTACCTCGGGATCTTCTTCGTGGTGCCGTTCTTCTCGCTGGCGCGCACGTCGCTGTCGTCGACGGGCGGCTCGGTGTACCTGCCGACGCTGAACTTCGCCTGGAACTTCGGCAACTACACGCACGCGTTCAGCGCCTATCAGGACCAGATCATCCGGTCGTTCATCTACGCGCTCGTGGCGACGGTGGTGTGCCTGCTGCTGGCCTTTCCGCTGGCGTACGTCATCGCGTTCAAGGCGGGCCGGTACAAGAACCTGATCCTCGGCCTGGTGATCCTGCCGTTCTTCGTGACGTTCCTGATCCGCACCATCGCGTGGAAGACCATCCTGGCCGACGACGGTGGGTGGTCGAGCGTTCTGAACACGGTCGGTCTGCTGCCCAGCGAGGGCCGGCTGCTGTCGACGAGTTGGGCGGTGATCGGCGGGCTGATCTACAACTGGATCATCTTCATGATCCTGCCGCTCTACGTCAGCCTGGAGAAGATCGATCCGCGGCTGATCGAGGCGTCGAAGGACCTGTACTCGTCGAACACCCGCAGCTTCACCAAAGTGATTCTGCCGCTGTCGATGCCGGGCGTGCTGGCGGGCAGCCTGCTGGTGTTCATCCCCGCCTCCGGCGACTTCATCAACGCCGACTATCTGGGCAGCACCCAGACCACGATGATCGGCAACGTCATCCAGAAGCAGTTCCTGGTGGTCAAGGATTACCCGGCCGCCGCCGCGCTCAGCTCTGGTGCTGATGTTGATCATCCTGGTCGGCGTGCTGCTGTACACCCGCGCGCTGGGCACGGAGGATCTGGTATGACCGTCGCAGGCGATCGGAGGCCGCCACCAGCCCGGCTCCGGCGAAAAGGGTTAAGGGCAACCCGAAATGGGGCGACCTGCTGCTGCGGGTCGTCGCCGGACTGGTGCTGCTGTACCTGTTCCTGCCGATCTTCGTGATCATCCTGTTCTCGTTCAACAATCCCGAAGGGCAAGTTCAACTACTCGTGGCAGGGCTTCACCCTCAAGAACTGGGCCGATCCCGTTCAAGTACCCGGCCCTGACCGACGCGCTGAAGCTGAGCCTCAACGTCGCCGCGGTCTCCACCGCCGTCGCGCTCGTCCTGGGCACGCTGGTGGCGATAGCGCTTGTGCGCCAACGGTGGCGGGGTCAGAGCGCGGTCGACACATTCCTGGTCATTCCGCTGACCGCGCCCGAGGTCGTGATGGGCGCGGCGCTGCTGACCCTCTTCCTCGACTTCGGCTGGGCGGCGGGCTACACCACCATCCTGATCGCGCATATCGCCTTCGAGATCAGCTTCATCGCCATGACGGTGCGGGCCCGGATGCGCGGATTCGACTGGACGCTCGAGGACGCGTCCATGGATCTCGGCGCCAGCCCGGCCCGCACCTTCTTCAAAGTGACGCTGCCGCTGATCATTCCGGGCATCATCGCCGCGGCGATGCTGTCGTTCGCACTGTCGCTCGACGACTTCATCATCACCTACTTCGTCAGCGGGTCGACGGTGACCTATCCGCTGTACGTGAACGCGGCGGTGAAAGCCGCGGTGCCACCGCAGATCAACGTGCTGGCGACGGCGATCCTGGTGATCAGCCTGATCCTGCTGGCCGTCGGAACGCTGTACCGGCGCAAGCGAATCGACGGTCTAGTCCAGCGTCGACGGTGACCTAGACGCGGCCCTTGCTCGTCGCGGTCGGCGACCGCGTGCCCGGTGCGGTCGGCGCCGTCGAGCTTCAGCAGTGTGATCGGGCCGCCGTCGCCGAGGAAGTTGCGCCACCACGTCTTGTTGTCGGGCGACATGACGTTGATGACGATCGAGTCACCGGAGCGCCGGTAACCCACCGGAGTCTGGATCGTCTTGCCCGAACGCCGCCCGACGTAGCGGATGTTGATCAGACCCGCGACGCACCAACGGCCCAGCACGGGCGCGTCGATGAGACCGACGAACAGCTTGTTGACGATCGCACGGACGAACGGCGACTGCGAAGATTCCGCGATGCCATGCGCCCGATCTAGGCTAGCAGCCGACTTCGGCGGGCACCGGCGCGGCGCGGGCGCCGGTGCGGGCGGCGCCGATCCCGGCGACGACCACGAAGCAGATGCCGACCACGCCGCCGGGGCCGGGCACCTGAGACAGCACGATCAGCCCGACGATCATCGCGAACGCGGGTTCGAGCGCCATCAGTGTGCCGAACGCGGCGGTGGTCAACCGCCGCAGCGCCAGCAGCTCCAGCGCGAACGGCACGACGGGCAACAGGATCGCCAAGCCGATTCCGATGAGCAGGATCTCCGGCGTCATCCGCGGCCGAACACCGCGGGCCCGACGACGATGGTCGCCACCAGCCCGGCGACGGGCATCGACACCGCGAGCCCGTTGATGCCCGGCGACCTCGTCACCGACGCGCTGGGTGAGCAGGATGTAGCACGCCCAGCACACGGCCGCGCCGAGCGCGTACAAGACTCCGATCGGGTCGACGGCGCCCGCCCACGGCTGGGTCAGCAGCACGACGCCGACCGCGGCGAGGCCCGGCCACAGCAAAACGCTGCCTGCCGCTTCCGTGTGCAACCGCGACGCCGAGCGGACCGAGAAATTCGATGGCGCTGGCGGTGCCCAGCGGAATCCTGTCCAGCGCCGCCATGAACAGCATCGTGATGGCCGCCGTGACGACACCCAGCACCACGCACATCGCGAAGCTGGACCAGGTGAACGCAGATGCGCTTCGGCCGCACGATGACCAGCATCAGCGACGCCCGCCCATGCCAGCCGCAGCCATGCCGCGCCCTCGACGCCGATGCGGTCGATGAGCGTCACCGCGACCGCCAGGCCGACCTGCACGCACAGCATCGAGCCCATCGCCATGAAGGCGCCGGTGCGAGCCTGGTTCGTGGTCATCCCTGCATTGAACGGCAGAAAGACCGTTCGCGTCCACGTGATTTTCCTGGACATACCGTTCATGAATCATGAACAATCATTGCGTGGATACCCGCCGCCTCGCACTGCTGCTGGCCCTCTCCCGGCTGGGCTCGATGCGCGCGGTCGCCGACGCACACCACCTCACGACGTCGACGGTGTCGCAGCAGATCGCCGCGCTCGCAAAAGAAACCGGCGCTCAGTTGATCGAGCCCGATGGGCGGCGTGTGCGCCTGACGCCCGCGGGCCGACGACTGGCCGACCATGCGGTCACGATCCTGGCCGCCATCGACAGCGCGCGGCTGGACCTCGACCCAGACGCGGAGCCGTCCGGGACGGTGCGCGTCGGCGGATTCGCCACCGGCATCCGGATGTCGCTGCTGCCCATCGTCGCCGACCTCGCCGAGAGGTATCCGAATGTCGAGTTCGTGATCAGCGAGTACGAGCCGATCGAGGCCTTCGCGCTGCTGATCGATGACGACCTCGACCTGGCACTGACCTACGACTACAACCTGGCGCCCGCGTCCCCCGGCGCGGTGCTGCAGACCGAACCGCTGTGGTCGGTCACCTGGGGACTCGCTGTCCCGGCAGATTTTCCCGACGGGCCCGCCGACATCGCGGCGTATGCGGATCAGGCCTGGATTGTCAACTCGCGCAACACAGCTGACGAGACAGCGGTGCGGACGATGGCCTCGCTCGCCGGTTTCGCACCGCGCATCGCGCACGAGATCGACAGCCTGGACCTGGTCGAGGACCTGATCGTCGCGGGCTACGGCGTCGGCCTGCTGCCGATCGGCAGGCCGACGGGCAACGGCGTCAAGGTGCTCCCGCTGGCCGATGCGAACCCCATTCTCACCGCCTATGCGGCGACGCGCCGCGGTCGGTCGACCTGGCCGCCGCTGAGAGTGGCGCTGGATCGGATGCGTCCGCCGCCGGGAGCCGAGTTGCCACGTCCGCAGTGGCCGCGGGCCTAGTCGCTCCGTGGATGGTCAGGCTGCGCGACGATGTCGACGCGCGCGCCGGTGCGTGTCGGTCGACCACAGGTAGCCGCAGTCGGAGCACTGCAGATGGACCAGCGTGCCCTTGTTGCTCAGCAGGTACTGCCAGTGCGTGGCGCAGTTTCGGCGCTCGCGGCAGTCCCCACACGTCGCGCCGTGATCGCAGCACGGGCATGGCAGCCAGGCGCGGCGGCCCGCGGTCGGCGGAGGGATCAATCGGCAACACGATCGACCGTCCGCTCTGGCAGCACGCCGGCCCGCACGAGTTCGTCGTAGATCCGCTGTTGTTCGTCGTCGAGATCGGAGTACAGCATGTCGTAGGCCTTCCGCTCCTCGGCGAGCACTGCGATCGGGTCCCAGTCGTCACCGATCGCCTCGAGCACGGCGCTGCGCCGGCGCGCCTCGTCCAGGGTCAGGTCGTAGGCGAAATCGAGGTTGGCCATCGCGCTCCCAGCCGTTAGTTAAGCGAACGAATAGTGAGGGTGGCCTAACAACGCCTGATCAGGCAATGACCTGCGTCACATTCCGGGATCGAATTTCGTCACATTCGGTGGCAGCAGTTCCCACGCCAGGTTCACTGGCCCAGCGTCAGCGACTGCGCGGCGCGATACTGGTCGAGCACCTGCGGCGTGGCGTCTGCGGTGTATCTCGCCGTCACCCCGAACGACCACGGCGGCGGCGAATCCTGCTGCGACAGCGTCCACGCCGCCTGACGAGCGGCGCCCAATGCCACATACTCCGCGGGCGTCGGCACGAGAACCGGCGCGCCCCAGATCGCGGGTGCGATTCGCCGAACCGCCTCCGAGCGCGCTCCCCCGCCCACCAGGATGATGCGCTGCACGTCGACACCCTGCGCGGAGATCTTCTCGATGCAGTACGCCATCGAACTGACCAGACCTTCGACCGCGGCGCGGGCGACGTTGGCGGCATTCAGGTTTCGCGTCGTGATGCCGTGCAGCGCACCTGCGGCCCCGGGAAGGTTCGGCGAGCGTTCTCCGTCGAAGTACGGCACGAGCGTGAGCCCCTCCGCGCCCGCGGGCGCCGACAGCGCCAACCGGTCCAGTTCGTCGAAGTCCACACCCAGCATCGTGGCGACCGCCGCCAGCACCGGAGCGCCGTTGAGCGTGCACACGAGCGGCAGTTGCCGTCCGGTCGCGTCGGCGAAACCGGCCACGATGCCCTCGCGGGTCATGCGGTGCCGTCTCGCCCACTGCACTGACGACACCCGACGTGCCGAGCGAGACGACGCAGTCACCGGGGCCGGCACCGAGGCCGAGCGCCGCAGCGGCGTTGTCGCCGGCGCCGGGCCCGAGCACCGCGCCCGTCGACGTCTGCGCCGCCGACCTGTTGCGGTCCCAGCACTGTCGGGACAAGCGGGCGCCGACCCCGCATCGCCAGCTCGAGCAGGTCGGGTTGGTAGCTGTCGGACTCCGACGAGAAGTAGCCGGTTCCGCTGGCATCGCTGCGGTCCGTGCGCAGCGTCGCCGATGTCGGTCGAGCCGCTCAACCGCCACGTCAGCCAGTCGTGCGGCAGGCACACCGCAGCCGTCGCGTCGGCGTGCGCGGGTTCGTGGTCGGCCAGCCAGCGCAGTTTGGCCGCCGTGATGGCCGCGACCGGCACCACGCCGATGCGTTTCGCCCACTCGCTGCGCACCGCCGAGCTCGTCGACGAGGTCGCTCGGCCGCGTTGCTCGACCGAGTATCGTTCCACAGCAACGCATCTCGAACGACGGCGCCCGAACTGTCGAGGCACACCATGCCGTGCTGCTGCGCGCCGACCGATACCGCCGCCACGTCGTCGAGGCCACCGGCGGCCGAGATCGCGGCCTGCAGCGCCGACCACCACAGCTGCGGATCGACCTCTGTGCCGTCGGGATGCGGCGACGACGCCGACCGCACGATCTCGCCGGTGTCCGCGTCGCAGATCACCACCTTGCAGGACTGGGTGGACGAGTCGATTCCCGCAACGAGAGCCACGCTGCGACGCTACGCCGATGAATTCCGGCCGCGCGCGGCAGGTCCGACACCTATATGCGAAAGCTCGTGATCACCCAGAACATCACCCTGGACGGCTCCATCGAGATGCTCGGCGACTGGTTCGACCCGCAGCTCCAGGACGAGGATCTGCTCGCCGAGTCGCACCGCCAGGACGCGCAGGCCGACGCGTTGCTGGTCGGGCGTCAGACATTCGAGGATTTCCGCGGCTACTGGCCCAAGCAGAGCGACGACGCCACCGGGGTGACCGACTATCTCAACCACGTCGCCAAGTACGTGGTGTCCTCGACGATGACCGATCCCGAGTGGCAGAACTCGACCGTGCTCGCCGGCGACCCCGTCGAGCAGACCAAGAACCTGAAGTCGCAGCCCGGCAAGGACATCGTGCTGACCGGCAGCATCAGCCTGACGCACGCGCTCATCGCGGCGGAGCTGGTCGACGAGTACCGGATGTTCGTCTATCCCGCGGTGCAGGGCCGCGGACGGCGCCTGTTCCCCGACGGCACCGCCATCCCGAAGCTGGCATTGGTGGAACCGCCCGAAATCCTTCGAATCGGGGATCACACTGCTTCGCTACGCCCCGCTGTGAATGCCGCAAACCGTGCGCCGGCCGTCGGCGATATTGGGAGAATCGGCGGCGTGGACATCGAACACCCGGACGCCGAGCAGCGTTGGGACGACGACCGCGACGAAACGGAAGCCCAACGGCTGGACCGCAATTGGTCGAGCCTGCTGCAGGAGTTGCGCGTCGCCCAAACCGGAGTCCAGCTGCTCACCGGCTTCCTGCTCATCCTGCCGTTCCAGCCACGCTTCACCAGCTGGACAGCATCATGCGCATCGTCTACCTCGTCACGGTGTCCTGCTCGATCGGGGCGACAGTGTTGTTGGTCGCTCCGGTCACCATGCATCGGGTGCTGTTTCGCAGGCACCGGCTGAAGACCTTGGTCGGCGTCTCGCACAAGTACGCCATCGTCGGGACGATATTGCTGGGCCTCGCCCTCGCCGGGGTCGCCGTGGTCATCTTCGACAGCGTGGTGGGCAGAACGGGCGCCTGGATCGCCGGTGGATGCACGCTGGCGGCGCTCATCGCGTTCTGGTACGCCATGCCGCTGCGGGACCGCGACTCGCGCGACACCTCCTACTAGAAGTTTGTGACCCCGCTGGCCGGGGAACACCTGGCCCATGTTGATCCGACGTATTGCGCGCCCGATGCTGTCAGCGGCTTTCATCGCCCGGGGCGTCGATGCCCTGCGCAGCCCCAAACCCGCGGCCGACGCGGCACGCCCCACGCTCGAGGGGCTGAGCAAACTACCCGATCCCGTCGGCACCAACGTTCCGTCCAACGCCGAGACGGTCGCCCGCGTCAACGCCGCCGTGCAGATCGGCGGCGGCCTGCTGCTGGCCACCGGCAAGCTGCCGCGGGTGGCGTCGGCGGCCCTGGCGCTCAGCGTGGTGCCGGGAAGCCTTGGCGGGCATACGTTCTGGAATGAGACCGATCCGCAGCGCAAGGCTGACGAACGCCGCGCATTCGTCACCGACATCAGCCTCATCGGCGGCCTGATCATCGCGGCCGTCGACACCGAGGGCAGACCGTCACTGGGCTGGCGCGGCCGGCGCGCCGCACACAAGGTGTCCGAGGCCGTCAGCGCCGCACTGCCCGTCGGAGCCGCCGCCGGCGGGGCGCTGGCCGACAGCGCGCTGGCGGAGAAGGTCGGTCACGGACTGCAGGTCGGTGCCGAACGCGGCCGCGAGCTGGCCATGTCGCGCGCGAACGCGGCGCCGAACTCGCCGACGTCGCCCGCGAACGCGGACCGGAGTGGGCCGAGGTCGCGCGCAAGCGCGGTGCCGAGTTCGCCGACGTGGCCCGCGAACGCGGCGCCGAACTGGCCGACGTCGCCCGCGACCGCGGATGGGAGTGGGCCGATGTCGCCCGCGACCGGGCCCCGGAGCTGGCCGACACGGCACGCGAACGCAGCGCCGAGCTGGCCGGTGTGGTTCGTGACCGCGCCGGTGATCTCACCGATACGGCGCGCAGCGAGGTCAAGACAGCGCCGGAGGCGGTGGAGCTGATCTTGGCCGGCTTCTCGCCGAGCACGCACGTGCTTATCACGCGGTAGCTGCCGAAAACGCGTTGAAACACGATCGGCCCCGCAACCCCGGCCAGCATGCTGAGCGCGAAGACCGCCGGTGCGGCGGTGAGCTCTGAGGTGCCCGAGCGCGATGTCGTGCCGCTGAGGCGCCGAAGACATGCAGAAGATAGATTCCAAAAGCGAAGCCGCCGATCCACGCGAGCCATCTGGCCCGAATGATGTTGCGGCTCGAGGAAAGAGCAGTGAGATTCCCGACTACCCCGACGCCGAGGCCGATGATTCGGTCGAGCGGCTCGACCGGGTGCCACAGATCCAGCATAGTGGTCAGCCGGACGCTGTAGAGCAGCAGGAACGCAGGTGCGGCGGCAAACGCCCACCGCCAATCGTCCAAGCGGTCGATAGCGATTCAGTACATAGCCCATGAGAAAGAACGGCAACAGATGCAGCGCGCCGCCGACGCTGAACACGTCCGCGTATCGGCGGGACCGGTATCGCGAGCAACATCACCACACTGGCGAGCATCGCGAGCAGCGGCCCGTCGCGGCGTCGACAACAGCCCGCAGCGCGTCCACGAAACCCACGACCACGAACACCAGGAAGATCGCCTGTAGGAACCACAGATGCTCATACGGCATCGTGTACACGCGCCAGAAGTCGTGCGGCTCTAGCTTGAGATGTGTTCCGGGAACTGATAATTCGAGCACGAACAGCGCAGTTCCCACGGTGAGTAGCGGAAGCAGCAGTCGACGGGTCTTGGCTCGCAACAGCCCCGGCATTTGGTGCAGTGCCCGGATCGGCCGCATCGCGTACACGAAGCCGGAGATCACCGTGAACAACGGCATCCGGATGTCTTCGAGCGCGATGTACGACGAATCGCCACACCGAATCGTCGGCGACCTGCATCCCTCGCGCCGCGCTTCGCGCCGATCACATGACCGGCCACCATCAGCAGGATGGCGATACCCGCGCAGCGACTGGACGGCCTCGTCCCTCGCGCGGCCGCTTAGGGCTGTCGATCGTCGGGGGTCGGACAGGCACGAGCCTCGTAGGTGGCGATGAGCTGCTCCTTAAAGCGCGCGACCGAAGAGCGCCGCACACGCCGGATTGTGACTGTAACTGATGACTTGCCCCGCAAACGATCCGGAAAGAGCAGTTCCCGCGTCTCAAGGGCTTGGCCATGGCGTTGGCCATGGCTAACAGCGACGATCTTGAAGATTGCCACCCTAAAAAGCCCAGCGCCCACCGCTACCGTTCGACCGGCCTTCGTGAACGCGACGTGTTTCACGCTGACCTCTGGCGTTGTCGGCGGTACATTTGACTGCACCCAATCCGCGGTAGGAGAAAGTTCAATCAGATGACAACCGACTTTGAACCCCAGTCCGCGCAGTACGGCGAGACGGGGCCTATCCCCCGCCGCCCGCAGCAAACCAGGAACCTGGCAGCCTGGGGCTGCGATTCGCCGCCCGCTTGATCGACGGCGTCATCGTCGGCGTCGTTGCCTTCGTCCTCGCCTTGTTCTCAACTTGGTTTTCCACTTCTGGGGCGGCGGCGCTCATCGCGGTCATCACCGGCGCCTCACGGCATTGCTGACCTTCGTCTACTTCGTGGCGTTCGAGACCACCCAGGGCGGGACGATCGGTAAGAAGCTGCTGGGCCTGAGCGTGCACGGCGCCGGCGGGGCAGCCAAGCCGACGGCCCAGCAGTCGGCGATCCGCAACTCGTGGACGCTGCTCACGATCATCCCGTTCTGATCGGTGGCCTGCTGGCGCTGGTCGCCGTCATCGTCGATCGCGGTGACGATCAACGGCAGCCCGACCAAGCAGGGCAAACACGACGAACTCGCAGGCGGCACTCAGGTCGTCAAGGGCTGACTCTGGCGGATCGTCAGATGACGATCCCGAGCAGCAGCACCAACACCAGGCCGGTGACCGACAGCACCGTCTCCATCAGCGACCACGACTTGATGGTCTGACCCACCGACATGCCGAAGTACTCCTTGACGAGCCAGAATCCGGCGTCGTTGACGTGGGAGAAGAACAGCGAGCCGGCGCCGACCGCGAGCACGATCAACGAGACCTCGCCGGTGCTCATGCCTTCCACCAGACCCAGCATCAGTGACGATGCGGTGATGGTGGCCACCGTCGCGGAACCCGTTGCGAGCCGGATCAATACGGCCAGCACCCAGGCGAGCAGGATCATCGAGATGCCGGTGCCCTTGGCCCAATCCGCGAGCATTGTGCCGATGCCGGTGTCCACCAGCACCTGCTTGAATCCGCCGCCCGCGGCGACGATCAAGATGATGCCCGCCACCGGGGGCAGCGACGTCTCGAGGCATTTGACGATCTGATCGCGTGTCATCGCCGCGCCGCGGCCGAGGGTGAAGATGCCGACCACGACCGCGATCAACAGCGCCACCAGCGGACGGCCGAGAATGTCGAAGGTCTGCCGCACGGGGTTGTCCTTGTCGTCGATGAAGATGTCGACGAGCGCCTTGCCCATCATCAGACCGACCGGCAGACAGAACGGAGCACAACGTGATGCCGAAGCTGGGCCGCGTGCGCGTCAGTGCGGGTCTGCGTCTGCCGTCGTCGTGCCGCCTTCGGCCTAGGCCCGCCGCCGGCGTCACCGCGCCACCGTTCGCGTGAAATCGTCGGCCTCGAACCGGTCCGGCACGTCGAGGACCACCCACTTACCGGCGAGCCGGCCGAACAGCGGACCTGCGACGATGACGGTCGGAATCGCCACGGCGACACCGAGCGCGAGCGTGATGCCCAGGTCGGCACCCAGCAGGTCGATCGCGGTCAACGGGCCGGGGTGCGGCGGCACCAGCCCGTGCATCGCGGAAAGCCCTGCCAGAGCCGGGATTCCGACGGTGATCAGCGACAGCTGCGACCGCTTGGCGACCAGATAGATGACCGGCATCAACAGCACCAGACCGATTTCGAAGAACATCGGCAGGCCGATGATCGCGCCCACCAGACGCCATTGCCCATGGCAGCGCACGCGGCGAGGCGTGCCCGACGATGGTGTCGACGATCTCGTCGGCGCCACCGGAATCAGCGAGCAGTTTCGCGAACATCGCGCCCAGCGCGATCAGAATGCCCACCCCCGCCGCAGTGGTGCCGAATCCGGTACTGAACGAATCGAGTACGTCCGCCAAGACCTTCCCACCCCTGCGCGACGATGCCGACGGTGATAGCGCCGAAGATCAGCGCGAGGAACGGATGAAGTTTGGCGACCGTGATCAGCACGACGATGAGCGCGATGCCCGCCAGTGCGGCGACGATCAGCTGCCAGCCGGCTGCGACGGGTTCGGCAAGCTCGGTATCGGCCGCCAGGATGGTGATTGCCGGATTCATCGGTTCTCCTGTTCGGTTGCGCGCGCATCGGTTGAGGCGACGTATGTTCTCGACGATCGAGTCGATGCTCTGATCGACGTCGATGGTGCTGCCACGCTCGTCGGGTTCGAGCGGCTCGAGGGTTTCGAATTGGGATACCAGCAGGGATGCGGGCATGAAATGACCCGGGCGGCTGGCCTGGCGCCTGCCGATCACCTCTGGCGTGCCTTCCAGGTGCAGGACGAGCGTCGCGGGACAGTGGCGGCGCAGCTGATCGCGGTACTTGCGCTTGAGGGCCGAGCAGCTCATCACTCCGCCGGCTTCACACTGGCGGGCCAGCCACTCTCCGATCGCTTCCAGCCACGGATACCGGTCGTCGTCATCGAGTGGTTCGCCGGCGGTCATCTTGGCGATGTTGGCCGGCGGATGAAAGTCGTCAGCGTCGGCGAACGGCACCCGCAGGCGCTGCGCCAGCGCCGCGCCGACGGTCGATTTGCCGGAGCCCGAAACGCCCATGACGACGATTGGTGACGCCATCCCCTCCACCTACCCGGTTGTGTTTGACGTCACACAGCTTGCCGCAATGATCATATGATTGCAAGTCTGTAGCGGAATCATATGTTTTTAATAACCTCAGCAAAGCTATGACAAGATGTATGAGTGGCGTCTCAACCAATCGTCGGCGCACTGCACGGCAATTTGCTCAGTGCGCTGGGCACGGCGATCACGTCTGGCGAGTACCAGGCCGGCCAGGTACTGACGCTCGACGGGGTGAGCGCACAGCACGGCGTGTCACGAAGTGTCGTGCGGGAGGCGATTCGGGTGCTCGAGTCGATGGGCATGGTCGAGTCGCGGCGCCGGGTGGGTGTCACCATTCAGGCCGCCGAGAAGTGGAACGTTTTCGATCCGAGGCTGATTCGCTGGCGACTGGACGCAGGCGACCGCACCGCCCAATTGGTATCCCTGTCGGAGCTACGTCGGGGATTTGAACCCGCCGCAGCCGCTCTGGCGGCGCAACGGGCGAACCCCGATCAGTGCCGGGTCATGGCCGCCGCGGTGTCGGACATGGTGATGCACGGACGGTCCGGCGATCTCGAGGCTTATCTGTCGGCCGACAAGATCTTTCACCAAACCCTGCTCGAGGCGAGCGGCAACGAGATGTTCCGGGCGCTCAACGGGGTGGTCGCCGAGGTGCTCACCGGCCGCACACACCACGGCATGATGCCCGCGACGCCGAACCCGGCGGCCATCGAATTGCACGACGAGGTCGCACGGGCGATCAGGATGCGCGACGAGGTCGCGGCCGAACGCGCGATGCGCGCCATCATCGACGAGGCGGCTTCGGCTGTGACCGAGGAGTTTTCGTGATCACTCCGGCACCAAGTCCGAAGTTCATCATCAGTCCCTCGACCTTGTTGACCGCCACGGTCCGTCGCGATTTGACTCCCCCGGCATCCACGTCGCAATGGGTGGCCGCGCCGACCTCGCCCGTCAAACCCGACTCACACGACACCGAGTCGACCCGCACCCCGTCGGCGCCCACCAGCCGCGAGACGGCGGTCTCCAGTTGTTCCTTCGACACCGCGGGCGTCACCTCGTAATTGATCGTGGTGCCGTCGAACCCGGTGACCGTGACGATCGGTTCGAAGCTGTTCGTCGGACTCAGCACCACGTCGCAGCGCGCCGTCCGTCCCGCCTCGCCGATCAGGTCCTCTTTGCACGTCACCAACTCCGGTACCACGCCGACCGCCGCAAGGCGGCCGGCGATATCGGTTTGCAGGGCATCCTTGGAAACCGTTGGCACCGCGGTGTTCAGGGTGCATCCGCATACCAGCGCAACCGCTGCTACGAGGCCTGAAAAGGCTGCCGTCACCGTCGCCATGGACCGCCTCCCGCGGATGTTTGCTGCTCGTCCGCGAACCAATGATTGGAGGGACCCTAGCAATTCGGCCGCGAGCCTAATGGTTGACTGACGAAAGTGGATAGGCAACCAAGTCTGGCCCGCCGCTTCTTCGATCGCCTCGAACCGGTGCATGCGGTTACGTACTTCGCACCGGAGGCCCGTGCCGCGCTCGACGGTTTGGGGTTCCGGGGCTTCTGGATGGGCTATTTCGCGGCACGCTCGGCCCCACTCGGGCGTGGTGCCTGCCGAACTCGTGACGGCCGCGTTCTACAACTTCGCACCCGAGCGGGTGGCCAAGGCCATTCCCGCCGCGTGGGACTTCGCCACCCCGGCGGACGCCCTGCGCGTGCGGCAGGAGTCGGCGGTCGCAGCGCTTCGCCGGTGCGGTGTCGGAGACGACGATGACGTCGGCGCGGCCGCGGATCTGGCCGCAAAGGCGGCGCGCACCGCGCCGTTGGACGGCAGGCCGCTGTTCGCGGCCAACGTGGCGTTGGAATGGCCCGACGAACCCGTGGCCAAACTGTGGCACGCCGTCACGCTGCTGCGCGAACAGCGCGGCGACGGGCATATTGCCGTGTTGGCGACGCTGGGGATCTCGGGTCGCGAGTCCAATGTCCTGCACGCCGCCGCGGGCCGGGTGCCCAAACAGTTCATCATGCGCAGCCGCGATTACGACGACGCACAATGGAATCGCCTGCGCGACCGGCCTGATCGGCCGGGGCTGCTCGACGGCGACGACAATCTCACCGACGCGGGACGCGAGCTCAAACAGCGCCTGGAAGACACCACCGACTCACTGGCACTGTCGGCGCTCGCCGCATTGGACGACGACGAGGTCGAGACGCTGTTTCAGAGCTTGACACCCATCACCCGAAAGGTGGTGTCCGCCGGCGATGTTCCATCCGCGACGCCGATGGGCCTGAGCCGCAGCGACCTCGACGACGGCAGCGCCCACCTCACCTGATCCCGCGAGCGTGCATCCGCCTATTCCCGCGAGCGTGCGTGGGGGAGGGGTTAGGCGCGCGGCTGGTTGCGGTTCCACTCCAGCCAACCCACGCCCGTGCGGCCGTCAGTGGTGGTGATGGCGGCCCATGCCCGCGGAAAATGGCTGATCCGGCCGTCGGGCGAGGTCAGCAATACCGGCGCATGCCCGCGAATGTCGATCGTGGCCGTGACGTCTGCCGGGGTCAGCGTGAGCGTGGTTGCGACGGGTAAACCGTTGTCGGAGAACGTTTCTCGAGCAGTCACGGTCTGCAGTTCGATCAGCGGCTCGCCGGGCTTTTGGAGATAGCCGATGCCGATCGGGGGCGCGCCCGGTATGCGGAGATCGACTCCGTGGATGTGGGTGCCGTCATCGAGGTGCAACGCGTTCCACACCCAGTCCATCGACCACCAGTCGCGCACACCCCAGGAGTGGTCACGCTGTCCCGGCGCATCGGTCACCGCGATCTCGCGGCCGTCGACGGTCACCACGCCCGAGACCGTGCACGGGATCTCGTAGCGCGGCGTGATCCGGTACTGATATGGCGTACCCGCCGTCGTCCAGATCAGATCCATCGTCACCTCGACCGGTCTGCCGGGATCCCCGCGCAACAGAGCGGACGGATCGTCGTAGGCCTGGCCGCTTCCGCGCACCTTCACCGTGTAGGTCTGCAGCGGTTCGGTGGGCTCGAGCACGAGTTCGATTGCGCCGGTGTCGTGGAAGTCGACCAGCGCGATGGTCGGCATGTCGGGCCCGCACAGCAGCGCATTGATCCACGTCGTGTTCTCGTTGGGCATCAACCCCAGCCGCACCCACCCGCCGATGCCCTGCCCGGGGTCGGCGAAGTCGAAGTACCAGCTCTCGTTCCACAACGGCTCGTCGGTCGCCGGATGTGCCTGCTCGTCGGCCGGGTCAGGGGTGAGCGGTTCGGCGACAACGGGTTCGGGGAGCACGTCCAGCGCATCGGTGTCGAGCACGTGTTGGCCGTGCCGGACCAGCATGGTCATGAACATCTCGTCGCCGCGTTCGGTGCGCGCGACGAGCATCGACGACACGATCGCCATCACCACCCCGAAGAAGCTCTGCCGCCGCACGCCCTCGCGGACGTCGTCCAGGCTGATAGGAGCGTTCGGCCCGAGAGCTTCGTGGTACGCCCGCAGCAGCGCGTCGTAGTGGTCGCGTCGCACCTCATTGGGCAGCGCGCAGCCGAGGAAGTAGGCGACGTCGGTCATCGCCGGACCCCATGCGACGGTCTGCCAGTCCACCACCGTCAAAGGACGATCGGCGCCGGGCTGGCCGAACAACATGTTGTCGAGCCGGTAGTCGCCGTGAACGAGTCCCTGCGCGCGACCGCTTGCCGCCTCCGCGGCCAGATACCCGTCGAAGCTGGCGACCAGTCGCTCACACACCAGACGGTGGCCCGGCTCGATCTGGTCGCCGTAGCGGTCGACGAATCCGGCGTACAGCTGGCCGATCAGCGCCTGATTCATCGGCGACTCGCGATTCAGCCATTCCGCCCGAGCCATCGCCTGGTCGCCGAGCGCAGGCGCGTGCAACCGGGCCAGCTCTTCGAGCGCCAACGTGGCCTGTTCGACTGTTGCGCCGCGAATCTCGTCTCCGACCACGGCGGGCCCGGCGTCCCCTAACAGCAGATGAAACGCACCGCTGTCGGGGTCGAACCCGGCGTGGTAGCAGGCCGCGACGGGGCCGCCGTCCAGGCTCGGCGCGACGTCGGTGTAGAACCGCACCTCGCGTTCGTAGAGGCCCGAGCGCCAGCCCGGTCTGCCTGCTCACCGGATCGGTCGCCGCCACCTTGAGAACCACCGATGCCGGGCCGGTGTCGCCGGCTGCGTGGGTCAACTCGACGCGATAGCACTCGCTCATCTGCCCGGTGCCGATGCGCTCGTAAGTGAAGTCCGCGATGGGCGCGCCGATTGCAGACGTGAGCCACTCGGCCGTCAGATCCGACGGCCGCTCGACGATGTCAGTGGGGTGCACTGGTCGACAGCGTATGGCACATGTCTGGCGGCGTGCCGACCACGTCCAGCGACGGGTTGCGATCGAAGAATCCGAACGGTTTGAGCCAGAACGACACGACGTCGACGGGCATCACCGGCCAGTCCTCGGGCCGGGTGATGTGGTGGATGCCGAACACATACCACATCACCACGTCGGTGTTCTCGATGGAACGGTTGGCCAGAGTCCACTTGGCAAGACCGGTGTCGCGCGCCGATTGGTTGACGAATTCGCCTGCAGGCCAACGCTCGTCGGGATGATTCGGCGTGACCCACAGGGTGTGGCCGATGACGTTGGCACGCTCGATGACCGGTGAGTCGGGATCGAACATCGGTGGAATCGCCCCGGTGGGTACCAGTTTGTAGGCCGGGTGGGTGCCGAGTCCGTTGACGACGTTGGTGTTCATGATCTTCCAGGCGCGCTGTGTCGCGAAGTTGACGTCCTGCTTACCCTGGCTTTCCGTTCGCAGCGGGTGTTGCGCGTCACCAGCGAGAGCCCGTACGGGTTCTCCGGACCCATCGGCTCGGCGTGCGACTCGGTCATGTACACGGTGTTCTCGGCGCCGTCGATGTCCATGTCCAGCCGGGCAACCAGGAAGTGCTGGTGGAACGGCGCGTAGGTGCGTTCGTCCACCAGCGTGCCGTTCGGGTGCGGCTGCCCGGCCGCCACCGGCGTGGTCACCATGATTCCGGTTGCCCGGATCTCGCACTCGATGTTGCCGTCCTGGTACAGCCGCCAGTAGATGAGGTACTCGTAGTTCGCAACGGTCACGTGACTGGAAATGGTGAGTCGCCGCATCCGGCGCACCTCGGCACCGGCGTCGTGGTCGACGTGCTTCCACAGCACCGCGTTGTCTTCCTCGTGGATGCAGACCGCGTTGGTGATGGTGTACGGCTCGCCCTTGCTGTTGTGCAGCACCGCGTCGAGATAGCGGATTTCACCCAGGCAGTCGCAGCCCAGCTCCAACGACGTCGTCATGAAGCCAAGGCCCCACTCGCCGATGTCGAAAGCGGTGCGGCGGTAGTGGTCCTCGGACGAGTCGCGGTAGGGAACGATCATCTCGGCAAGCGATATCCGGTGCGCGACCGATCGTTCCCGATCACCGTCGCGGTAACGGATGGTATGCAGCGTCATCCCTTCGCGATGGTTGAAACCGACTCGCAATGACCAGTTCTGCCACTTCAGGAGGTTGCCCTCGAGGGTGAACGACGGCCCTTCCGGTTGCTCGAGGTGCAGCGGCTTGAGCGGCTCGCGCCGTGAGGCCGAGCGGATGCTCTCCGGGATGTGCTGGGGAACGTATTCGCCCATGACCGTGGGCGGGTCGACGCCACCGTTGTCCTCGACCCGCAGCAGCTCCATCGAGTTCAGGTCGACGACGCAGTGCAGTCCGCTCACCGGGTGCGCGTACGGGTTCATGCCCGGGCCGGCCTTGAGCCAGGTGTCCGACCAGCCGATCCGGCGGTCGCGGTACTCCGGTGGCGCCACCGCATTGCCGTAGGTCCAGGTGTCCATGAACACCAGGTCCAGATCGGTGATGCCGCGCTTGGCCAACGCGGCGATGACGTCGGGGTGTGAACGCAGCAGCTCGTCGCACTCGATGAACTCGTCGACGGTGAAGTTGGCCTGCACGCCGGGAATGTGTTCGAACGACTCGACCCGGTCGTCGGTCAGCGAAACCGCACTCTTGTAGGTGGCGTTGTTCGCCCGCTGCAGGCAGATCACCTCGGCGCGCCGGGGCGGCTGGTCTCCCCCGTCATCGAACGCGCGCAGTTCGGCCTTGCTCGGTTCGATCAATTCGACCGATGCGTACCGCCAGCCATCGCCGACACCGTGCTCACGTTGCAGGATCGACGCGACGGCCGTGAACTCGTCTCCGCTGAGCGGATCCAGGGGGTAAGCCACGCCGATTACGCAATCACATTCGCGCCGCGCTGCGCAGCGATTTCCGGCACGGCGACGGAATCAGCGGCCGGCGAGCGTGAAGCCCTCCCACGCCTCGACGACGGTCGGCATTCGGGTCGTATTCGACACGGGGGCGACGGTCGAAAACCTGCACGGCCCGGTCGGCGCTGGTGTAGGCCGGCCACTCGTCACCGGGCACGCCCGGTGCGGGCGAATGCCCGCCAGCGGGACTGCACGTCATCGCTGACCCGCAGCGCCGACCGGCGGTCTGCGGCGGCGGTGAGGAGCCGTCCGAGTCTGGTGCGGTACACGTCGAATACCGCCAACAGCTCGGTGGCGTGCGTGGCGCCCAGGCCGGACCACCGAAGGGTCCGCGGCGCATAGTCGTAGCGGTACACATAGGTCGGAGCGTGGCGGCTGTGCGCCTCGGCGATCTGCCAGACGGCTGAACCGAACGCGAAGTCGCCGCCGAACTGGATGCAGGCGGCCGCGTCCGGATAACCCGGGTACGCGGCGGTAATGCGTTCGCGCTCAGCGGGATTCGTCTCGGCCAGCAACCGCTCGATCATCGGTTCGGTCATCGGCAGAAGCTTCAGGAAGCGGCCGAAGAGCTTGGCTTCGTCGGCGTTGGTACCGACGATGAGCGGCACCCGATGCGCCTTGCCCTCGCGCATCGCCTCGACCGGATCCAGCGGCAGGTACTCGGTGCCGCCGGTCGGGCCTGCGGCGAATGCGCCGAGCATCTCGCGCTGGCCCGCGACGATCAGTCGATCGAACGCGCTCGACCAACTCGGCGGGGCGGGCCGCCATGATCGCCTGCGCCCCGCCGCCCCCCTCGGCCCCGAGCAGCCCGGCGAACCGCTCGGCATACTGGGCCGCCACCTCGGGAGTGCGAACCATGCCGGCGGCGGGGCTCTCCGAAATCACTTGGGCGAAAAGACCTTTGGCGGCGGGAACGGCGAGCAGTGTGGCGACGGCATGTGCCCCTGCGCTCTCACCGAATATGGTGACTTTGTCGGGATCGCCGCCGAACACCGCGATGTTCTCGCGCACCCACCGCAGCGCCATCACCAGGTCCCGCAGATACAGATTGTCGTCGAAGGTGATGTCCTTGGTGGACAGCGACGAGAGGTCGAGGCATCCCAGTGCGCCCAGCCGGTAGTTCACCGAGACGTATACGCACCCGTTGCGGGCCAGAGCCGCACCGTCGTATATCGGGGTGGCAGAGCTGCCCATGAAGTACCCGCCGCCGTGCACGAAGACCATGACCGGCAGCGGCTCCTCACCGCCGCGACTTGGGGGCTACCACGTTGAGGGTCAGGCAGTCTTCGCTCATCGGCTGGTACCTGCCCGGGGCGAGGATCGTGTACATGCGCTGCTGTGGGGCGCAGTAGCCGACCCCGTGGCAGTAGCGCACCCCCGGCCACGGATCCACCGGCTGCGGGGCGCGCAGCCGAAGCTGCCCCACCGGCGGGCGTGCGTATGGAATCGCACGCCAGCGGTTCACCCCGTCGCGGGTGAACCCTTCGACAGTGCCGGAGGCGATGGTCGCGCGGACGGTGTGTTCGTGCATTACCCGACGGTAGCGAATGAGCACGCGCCGCCGCGCCTTGACGGGAATGGTGGGATCGGCCCGCTAGCCTGGCCGGTATGCGAGTGGCTGGGCTGATCGCGGTTTCTTTGCTGGTGGCTGGGTGTTCACAATCGACCGGCGGCGAGGCGGAGCGGATTACGCCGATACCGCCGAACACGAACCGAAGTTCGGCCACGACGACCCCTCCGACGTCGGCGAAACCCATCGAGCCGCCGGCTCCCGGCGCGCCGATCGGCGACGTCATCAAATGGATCGAGGCCGGCCAGCCGGCCGATTCGGCCGAATACCACGTCGCGACGCGTGACGGCGCAACAACCGACCTCGGCGAGGACGTCGCGTTCACCACGCCGTCGGGCAAGACGAACTGCATGACCGACTCGAAGTACAGCGCCGGCGCTTTGGCCTGCCTGGTGGACCTGATCGACCCGCCGCCGCAGCCCGACGACGCGTACGGCGAGTGGAAGGGCGGCTGGGTCGATTACGACGGAAAGAGCGTCATGGTCGGCTCTGTCCACGGAGACCCCGGCCGGTTCACCGCCGGCTCTGGCCCCGAACTGCCCTACGGCAAGGTCCTGGCCTTCGGCGACTACCGCTGTCGCACGGATCCCGCCGGGCTGTTCTGCGCCAACTACGCGAATCAGTCGGCTGTCAAGTACAGCGACGCGGGAATCGAACCGTTCGGCTGCCTCCAACCGATCACCGCGCCGCCACAGATCGGCAAGATGTTCAGCTGTTGAGTGCGGGTTCGTGGCCCGGGTAGGCGTGGACGACGACCGATCCCAGCTTCGGAATGGCGTGCGCCAGATCATGTTCGGCGGCATGCGCGACGGCGTGCGCTTCGGCCAGGCTGAGCGACGGATCGATGTCGAGTTCGGTATCGGCCTCAAGCCGGTGTCCGACCCACCGCATGCGCACCCGCCGGACCCCGCGTACGCCGGGTTGGCGCGCCAGAACATCGCGCGCGGAGTCGACGAACTCCGGGTCGACGCGGTCGAGCAACCTGCCGAACACATCCCGTGCGGCGATGACCAGCACCAGGCCGATGGCGCAGGCGATCAGCAGTCCGAAGACCGGGTCCGCTGCCGGGAATCCCAGCGCCACGCCGACGGCACCGGCCACCACCGCCAATGACGTCAAACCGTCTGCGCGCGCGTGCATTCCGTCGGCCTCCAGAGCCGCCGAGCCGATCCGCCGCCCAACCCGGATGCGGTACACCGCGACCACTTCGTTGCCGACGAATCCGACGACACCCGCCGCGGCCACCCAACTCAGATGCGACAGCGGCACAGGATCGATGAGTCTGACGCACGGCCTCGACTGCGGCGACCAGCGCGGAGATCGCGATGGCGGCGAGCACGAACAGACCGGCCAGGTCCTCCACTCGACCGAATCCGTACGTGTAGCGCCGGGTGGCGGCGCGTCGGCTCATCGCGAAGGCGATCCACAGCGGCACCGCGGTCAGGGCATCGGAGAAGTTGTGCACGGTGTCGGCGAACAGGGCCACCGAACCGGACAGCGCCACGATGACCACCTGCGCCAACGCGGTGATGCCGAGCACGACCAAGCTGATCTTGACGGCGCGGATGCCTGCGGCGCTGTCGCGCAGGGCGTTGTCCACCCTGTCGGCGTGGTCATGACTGTGCCCGATGCCCACTAGCCGGCGCCTTTCTCGTGCAACAGCCGCAGCTCGCCGTCGTCCAAGTGATGCGCAGGGACCCCGCCCGCGGCGTGGTCGGCGTTGAAGACCGCGTCGGTGACGAGCTGGCGGACGTGATCGTTCTCGAGACGATAGAACACCTGCGTGCCGTCCCGACGGGTTCGCACCAGCCGCGCCATCCGCAGTTTGGCGAGATGCTGCGACACCGATGGCGCGGGCTTGGCGACCCTTGTCGCGAGGTCATTAACGGACATCTCGCGGTCCGCCAGCGCCCACAACAGCTGGATGCGGGTCGCGTCGGCCAGCATTCTGAACACCTCCACCACGAGGTCGGCCTGTTCATCGGCGAGCCGACGCGCACAGACCTGCTTATCTGCATTCATACGCAGATAGTAGCCCAGATCGTCAGGCGGCCTGTGTTCTGCTGGCCTTCTCCCGCGCCCGGTTGGGGTAGATCTGCGTCATCCCGAACGCGCCGACGATGACGACGGCAGGGATCACCGCCTTGGTCCACTGAACGGTGGACGGTGACGTGACGGCGACGTAGCCCAGCACCGCGATGAGCGCGAACACCAATGCCCACATCAGCGTCAGCACCTGGTTCGTGCGGCGGAACGCCGCCTTCTCCCATTCGTGGCGCGGCGCCTCCGCCGGGGCGTACTGCTGGGTGAACGGCACGAACGCCAGCGAGCCCAGCGCCATCAGCGCAAGCACGCCGCCGGACAGCGTGGTGGCATAGGTGTCCATCCAGTCACGGTCTTCGGCGCCGGTGATCATGCCGGCGACGGTCACCCCGATGAAGAAGACGATCGTCACCACCTCGAGCAGTCTGGGCCCGCCCCGCCCGGCCGATATGCCGAGAATCAGCGCCGAGATCACCGCGCAGATGGCGCCGAACATCCAGGTACTGGGGCCGTCGGCGACCACCCAGTAGATGATCCACGGAGCAAAGCCGACGAACGGGCTGCGCTCGAACCATTCGTCCACACCACACCTTGTACCCGTTGATCATGAGCAAGCCGATGAAAATCCGCGAGATCAGGCGACGCCCTTCTGTTTCAGCAGCGGCAGGACACCCTCGGCGAACCAGTATGCCTCCTCCAGATGCGGATAGCCCGACAGGATGAACTCGTCGAATCCGACCGAGTGGTACTCGACGATCAGGTTCGCGACTTCCTCGTGGCTGCCCACCAACGCCGTGCCTGCACCCCCGCGGACGAGTCCGACACCCGCCCACAGGTTGGGATAGATCTCCAGCTTGTCGATCCGCCCACCGTGCAGGGCGGTCATCCGCCGCTGCCCCTCGGATTCCGACTTCGCATGCAGGTCAGTCGCTTTGGCGATCTGATCCTCGGTGAGTTCGGACAGCAACTCGTCGGCCACAGCCCACGCTGCCGCCGAGGTGTCGCGGCTGATGGTGTGCAGCCGGATTCCGAAGCGGACGTTGCGACCGCGCGCCTCGGCAAGCTTGCGAACCTGGTCGATCTTGGCCGCCGCGGCCTGGGGCGGCTCCCCCCACGTCAGATATACGTCCACGTATTCGGCGGCGATGGGCAGCGCCGCGGGTGACGAACCGCCGAAGTAGATCTGCGGCAGCGGATCCGGCGGTGCCGACACCCGGGCGTCCTTGACCGTGTAGTGGTGCCCTCGAAATCGAGCGATTCCTGGCGCCACACCGAATTGACGATGTGCAGGAACTCGCCGGTGCGGGCGTAACGCTCGTCGTGGCCGAGCCAATCACCGAAACGTCGCTGTTCGAGGTCGTCGCCGCCGCTGACGATGTTCAGCAGCACCCTGCCCTCGGAGAACCGCTGCAGCGTCGCCGTCTGCTGCGCGGCCAACGTCGGCGGTACCAGCCCGGGACGGAACGCGACGAGGAATTTCAATCGCTCGGTTTCGGCGAGCAGCGCCGACGCCGTCAACCAGGCGTCCTCGCACCAGGTTCCGGTCGGGGTGAGCACGCCCTCGAAACCGAGGCGGTCGGCGGCGCGGGCCACCTCGGCCAGATACCTGCGGGTCGGCGGACGGTAGCTCGCGGGCACCGTGTGGTGCGACGACGCATGTGAGGCGCCGACGATCGATCGGCTGTCGCCGTTGGTGGGCAGGAACCAGAAGAACTTCCCCCGAGAATCGGGCAATTGGGCGGAGGCCCGAGGATCGGGCAATTCGGCGGACGCCCGAGGATCGGGCAATTGGGACGGGTTCGTTGACACATCGCTCCTAGGTGCGATTGAGGTACAGGGGCTTCAACACGTCGGTGTACCGGCGGTCGACCCAGCGGGAGAATTCGGGCGCCGAAGCGATCTGCTTCGACTCGGCGAACAGATCGGCCAGCTCTTGTTCGGATGCGACCAGCTGGTCGGACAGATCGGTGGGCAGCCGGAGGCTGCGGCCCTGGGACAGCTTGGCGACCTGCAGGCGCGAGACCGACTTCCTCACCGTAGCGCTTGGCCCACAAGTCGGGATTGTCCTGTGCCCAACGGATCGCCTTGGCGTAGCGCTGTAACAAATCGCTCAACGCCGTATTGCGCTTGGGATCGGCCAGCGCGGCGTCGGACGCGATCCCGAACCCGGCACCGTTGGTGACACCGGTGGCCTTGGCAATGCTGCGCACGGGAATGTCCGTTTCGGCCTGGGCGGTGTAGGCGTCCCATATCGCCCAGACGTCGACACGGCGCTGCGTGAACGCGGAGAGGGCATCGGCAGGTTGCAGGAAGACCAGCTTCACATCTGCCGGGGTCAGTCCGGCCTTGTCGAGCTGAGCGAGCGTATTACCGTGCGCCGAACTGCCTTTGGCGACCGCGATGCTTTTGCCGCGCAGATCCGTCACCGACTGGATGGGCGAATCGGCGTGCACGAGGAGCTGGTCGCCCTGTCCGCCACCGTCATACGCCGACACCACCTTGACCTTGGCGTTGGAGGCAGCGCCGAAAATCGGCGGCGTGTTGCCGGTGATCGCGAAGTCGATCTTGCCCGCCGTGGCGGCCTCGATCTGCGGCGGCCCGGACGTGAAGGTCGAGAAGTTGACCTGGTACGGCAGATTGTCGAGGGCTCCCGCCGCGCGAAGCAGCGCCTCGGTACCGCCCTTCTGATCCCCGACGTTCAATGTCAAGCCTGTTAGTTCGGATAGCGGCACTGTTGCGGGTGCGTCTTTGGCACCCGAACTCTCCTCCCGCGTAACACATCCGGTCGCAAGCAGGCCCACGAGTGCGAGCACGGCGACGATCCTGCGCATGGCAATTCCCTTCACGATCGTGGGTCTTCTAAATGTGCACACCGAGGCGGCCGAGCAACTCGGTGCGATGACGGTCGGCGTGCGTCGCCGTCCGCGGTTCTTCGATGTCCAGGGTGTGGATGACACGGCCCTCATCGAGGACCAGTACCCGGTCGGCAAGCGCGACGGCCTCATCGACGTCGTGCGTCACCAGCAGCACGCCGAATCCGTGTTCACGCCACAGGTCGAGCAACAGCGCGCGCATGCTCAACCGTGTCAGCGCGTCCAACGCGCCGAACGGCTCGTCGAGAAGCAGCAACTCGGGCTCGGCCACCAGCGCACGCGCCAGCGAAACCCGCTGCGCCTGACCGCCGGACAGCGTCAAGGGCCACACGTCGGCACGCTCGGTCAGACCCGACGTCGGCCAGTGCCCGGTCGGCCCGCGCGAGCGCCTCGGTCTTGGACAACTTGCTGCGGGTGAGGCCGTAGAGCACATTCGTGCGCACGTCGCGCCACGGGAACAACCGCGGCTCCTGGAAAGCCAGTGCCGGCGCCCCGGAGATCACGCGCTCGCCGGTGTGGTCGGTCGACAGTCCGGCCAGCACGCGCAACACCGTCGACTTGCCGGATCCGCTGCGGCCGACGAGCGCGACGATTTCACCTCGGCCGATGCGGACGGACACATCGACGAGCACGTGGTGGTCGCCGTACCACTTGTTCACGTCCCTCAGCTCGCCTGAGGCGCGGATGTCCTGTGCGGCAGTCAAAGTCATATGCGATACCTCAATGCTCGTCGTTCCAGGGCACGGACGATGGCATCGGTGCCGATTCCGAGCAGCGCATACACGATCAACCCGAAGATGATGATGTCGATCCGCAGAAAGTCACGCGCATTGTTGATCAGGAATCCGATTCCCTTGTCGGCGTTGATCTGTTCGGCGACGATCAGCGTCAGCCAGGCGATCGCCAATGATTGCCGGGCGCCAACCAGCATTTGCGGCGCCGCGCTCGGCACGATGATGCGGCGGAACCGCTGCCAGAACGAGAAACCGAGCACCTGAGCCGTTTCGAACAGTTTCGGGTCGACCTGGCGGATCGCCGAGAAGGTGTTCAGATACAGCGGGAAGGCTGACCCCGAGCGCCACCAGAAGCACCTTGGGCAGCTCGCCGATACCGAACCACAGAATGAACAGCGGGATCAGGCCGAGGTGCGGCAGCGCGCGGACCATCTGCATGGGCGGGTCCACCGTCGCCTCGAACCAATGGGACAGTCCGACGGCGATGCCGAGGGCCACGCCGATGATCCCTCCGAGCAGCAGGCCCTCGACCACCCGGACGCCCGAAACCCTCAGTGCGTCGGCCAGTTGCCCGTTCTCGATCAACTCGACGCCGGCCTGGAGGATCAGCGAGGGTGCGGGCAGTACGTCTTGCGGTATGACTCCCAGCGCGCTGCCCAACTGCCACAATGCGAGCAGCACGAGCGGTGATGCCAGCCGGATCAGCCCCCACTTGCGCTGCCGCCGGCCGTTGTTCACAGCGGGTACGGCCGTTGGCGCAGCCAATTCAGCGGGTTTAGTCACGGTGCCGAAAAGCTATGCGCGATGCCGTCGCGAGAGAAGGTTTTGATTCTGCTTGAAAGAAAGGTTTAGGCCCTGCCGGTGTGACCGAGCACACCGACAGGGCCGTTGGGCGACAGAGCTATTCGCGGGTCAGTTCAGGCGGAAGCTGCCGGTGACCAGGGTCGGTGTCACCGGCTTGTCGTTGATCGTCGAGCTCGCGCTCTTGTCCTGCAGGAACTGGATCTGCTTTGCCGCCACCAGCTGCCGCTTGTTGCGCACCTGTGTGCGGAACTGGTCGTCAGCGAGTTGGGCGAGGTCGGACTGCTCGAGCTTCTGGCCGGTGGCCGGGCTGAACTGAACGCCGATCGCCGCTCCGTTCTCGCGGACCACCCACGACGCCCGTACACCGTCGAGTGCGGCGGTGTACATGCCGGCCTCGCCGGACACCGGAGCGGCGCTGAACTGGTAGGCCACCCCGTTCATGGTCAGATCGCCGACGACATTGGTTCCGTCGAAGTCGGCCTTCAGCGTGTCGCGGAACCTCGACTTGATGTCGATGGCGCCGTCGGTCTGGTTGCCGAAGAACCAGGCTTCGTCATCGGTGCCGTTGCAGGCATACGCGGCAACTTCGGCGCCGTCGACGGAGATGCCGATGGTCATGGTCTTGCCGTCGGCCGCCGTCATGTCGGCGATGTATCTCGCCGACTGCGGGAACGCGGTGTCGGCCGCCGCGGTTGTGGTGGTCGCCGCGCCGGAGGTGGAGGTCGCTTCGGTCGACGACCCGCCGGAGCAAGCTGACAGGGTGCCGAGCGCGACGAGCGCGCTGACACCGACGAGCAGGGTGCGGGTGATTTTCTTCATGTGACCAGCATGGATCTCCGGCGACCGCGCTACATGAAGAATGTATGGAGATTGCGTGGAGATCCGGGGCGCATGGGCGGCAAACGTCCTCAGGCGGTCAGAAACGCGTCGATCTCGGACCGGAACACCTGCCACGCGGGCTCGGCAGCGGTGAGCAGATGGTTGTTGCTCGCGAGCGCCACCAGGCGCGAATCCGGGATCAGGGCCGCCAGCTCCTCGCCGAAGCGCATCGGAACGCGGTGATCGTCGCGGGAATGCATGATCAAGGTCGGACAGGACACCTCGCGCGCCAGGTCGCGCACGTCGATTCGGCTGAACTCCTCGAGGAAGCGCACCGCGTTCTCCGGCGAGGTGGTGCGTCGCTGCAGCTGATCGAACGCGGCCCAGTCGGCGCGGGTGCCGTCGGGCTGGAACTGCGCGGCGAACACCTGCCGGAACGCCGGGTCGTCACGGCCCCAGCCCACTCGGGCCAGATCGAGATCCAGTGCCGCGGCACGTTTTTCATCCTCGTCGGCTGCCCGCACCGCGCGCCCGCGGGCGTACGCTCCGCAGAGCACCAGCTTGGTGACCCGCTCGGGATGCCGGGCCGCGTAGGCGACCGCAACCGCTCCACCCTGGGACACCCCGAGCAACGGAAAGCGTTCCAATCCGAGCGCCTCAACCACCGACTCCAGGTCTGCCACCCAGTCCTCGAATGTGAACTCCGTTGCGTCCCAGTCCGATAGTCCGCAGCCTCGTTCGTCGTAGCGAATGAACCGGTGATTCAGCGAGAGGTCGCGAACCCAGTGTTTCCAGACCGGACTCTCGATGTCGTAGCCGAGGTGGGTCATCCAGTTCGCCGCCCGCACCAGCGGCGGTCCGTCCCCCGCCACCGCGTAGGCGAGCCGAACACCGTCGGCCGCCCGGCAGAACGCGATGTGCTGTCGCGGAAGTGGCGGCTCGACAAGCGGCGGAGGTCCGGGCGCGGGCTCGGCCTGCGTGTCGTCCAGGAGGGTGCCCACGAACTGGTATCCGCGTCCGCGGACGGTCCTGATGTAGGTCTGCGATTCGCCGTCGTCGCCCAGCGCCCGACGCGCCGCCTTGATGCGGCTGGTCAGTGCAGCCTCCCCGACGAAGCGTCCGCCCCACACAGAGTCGAAGAGCTCCTCTTTGGACACGAACCGGTGGTGATTGCTGATCAATTGGGTCAGCACGTCGAACACCTGCGGCTCGATGTGGATCACGCCGGCACCGGAACGCAGTTCGAATCGCTGGGTGTCCAGGACAAACCCGTCGAAACGCCACACGCCGGACGCAGTTGGCGGCGACTCACTTGTTGATGACGTCACGGCGGTGATCCCATCGGCGGTTGTTGCTGGTCATCGTAACGACGATCCACCGCCTGAGACAGTTCGACGCTAACGCCAGCCGTCGGCCGCCTTGGCTGCGCGCATCAGGGCGTCGCAGAGTTCCCGCAGCTCGGCGCCGCCTGCGCCTTCGTCGACAGCAGTCGCGACGTCCTCGGCGGCACATCTGACCTGGTAGACGCGATCGGAGAGCTCAGAGGCCTCCTCAGCGCTCAGCACCACAGCGTCCGGCGCCAGCGTCGTGCCCTTCACCATCGCCCGCTGTTCGTAGGCGCGTTGCCGGCACGACTGCCTGCAGTATTGCCGCCGCCTGCCCAAACCGACGTCGGCCACTTCACGACCACACCAACGGCAGGGTTGAGGACGAGTTCTGGTTCGAGTCGGTGCTGTCACGGACCAGACTGTAAACCGGCGAGCATCCAGATCCCGGTATCATCAACCGTCGAGTCGGGAACTGCGTGTCGTTTTGCTGCGTTGGATATCCGGACGAATTGCACTGATTGAGGAGTGATGACGATGGCTGATCGTGTCTTGAGAGGTAGTCGCCTCGGAGCCGTGAGCTACGAGACGGACCGCAACCATGACTTGGCGCCGCGTCAGGTCGCCCGCTACCGCACCGACAACGGCGAAGAGTTCGACGTTCCGTTCGCCGACGACGCCGAGATTCCCCACACCTGGCTGTGCCGCAATGGCATGGAAGGCACGCTGATCGAGGGCGATGCGCCGGAGCCCAAGAAGGTCAAGCCGCCGCGTACGCACTGGGACATGCTGCTGGAGCGTCGGTCCGTCGAGGAACTCGAGGAGCTGCTCAAGGAGCGCCTCGACATCATCAAGGCCCGCCGCCGCGGGCTGAATTGGCGGCCCGCCGCCGGGCCTAGCGGGTAACCCCCACGCCGCGGGCGCGATCGAGGCGCCCGCGGAAACCCCATTCGGCAACCTTGAACAGGGCTTCACGGATGTTGGATCCGCTCATCTTGGACTGGCCGAACTCACGCTCCATGAACGTGATCGGCACCTCGACCACGATGAACCCGTTGTTGATGGTGCGCCAGGTCAGGTCGATCTGGAAGCAATAGCCCTTCGACTCCACGGCAGCCAGGTCGATCTTCTCCAGCACCTCTCGCCGGTATGCGCGATATCCGGCGGTGATGTCGCGGATGTCGACTCCGAGCAGGATGCGCGAGTATCCGTTCGCGGTTCGCGACAGCACCAGGCGCCGCCACGGCCAATTGCGTACCTCGCCGCCCTTGACGTAGCGCGAGCCGATCACCAGGTCCGCCCCGGCGTCGACGGCGTCGAGGAGACGGTGCAGATGCTCGGGCGGATGGCTGCCGTCGGCATCCATCTCGACCAGCACCGAGTACTCCCGGCTCAGACCCCACGCGAAACCGGCCAGATACGCCGCGCCGAGCCCCGCCTTGGCGGTGCGGTGCATGACATGTAGCCGGTCCGGGTCGGCGAGGGCCAGTTCGTTGGCCAGCTCGCCGGTGCCGTCGGGGCTTCCGTCGTCGACGACCAATATGTGCACGTCCGGCCGCGCCGCATGGACGCGTCCGACGATCAGCGGGAGGTTCTCCCGCTCGTTGTATGTGGGGATGATGACCAGCGTGCGCTGACTTGGGCGTTCCCCCGGGCCCGGGCCCGTAGTCATGTAGCTCCTCTATCTTTCGTCGCCGCTCGCAGACGACGCACGAAGCTCCCATTGTGCAGTATTGCGGCGATCACAGCCCCAACCCCGATGGCGACCAGCAGGCCCTCGATCAGGGGCGCCCACCGTGTTGCCACCGTGAGCTGCGTCTTTAGTCGCACCTGGGTGTCGAGGTAGGCGGGTTCGAAGAACGCTGTGCTGGCCAACTCCCGGCCATCGGGTGCGATCACCGCGCTGATCCCCGTGGTGCCCGACACGACGACGTAACGGTCGTGTTCGACCGCCCGCAGCCTGGCGAAGGCGAGCATTTGTTGGCTCATCGCCTCGTCGAAGGTGGCGTTGTTGGTGGGCACGGCCAGCAGTTGGGCACCGTTGCGCACCGACTCGCGCGGCGCGCGATCGAAGATCACCTCCCAGCAGGTGCTGACCCCGACCGGCACGCCCGCAGCGTGGACCACCCCGGTGCCGGTGCCGGGGATGAAGTAGCCGGCGCGGTCGGCATAAGACGACAGGTGGCGGAAAAAACCTCGCCACGGCAGGTACTCGCCGAACGGCTGCACGATCTGCTTGTCGTGGCGATCGGCGGGCCCGGTGCCGGGGTTCCACACGATCACCGTGTTGGTCGCCACCGGGTTGTCTGGGCTGTTGCCCGGCGCCGCGACCACGCCACCGACCAAGATCGGCGCGTTGATGGCCGCTGCTGCGTCCGAGATCAGCTCGTAGGCATCCCGATTGGCCAGCGGGTCGATATCGGAGGAGTTCTCGGGCCAGATGACGAACGCCGGCTGCGGCACCCGTCCGGCCCGCACGTCCTCGGCGAGCCGGGCCGTTTCGCGGACGTGGTTGTCGAGAACGGCGCGACGCTGGGCGTTGAACTCCAGACCGAGCCGCGGCACGTTGCCCTGCACTGCGGCCACCGTGATCGCCTGGTCGTCGCCGGCGCCGGCGCCGGCCTGTCGGACGGGCGGCCACGTCAGCGCGGTCATCAACAACACGAGACTGATGCACACGCCGGGCAGAAAGACCGCGGGCGGTGCGGCGTCTTTACGCGTCGTCGCGGCGCCACCACTGCACGGCCTCGAGAACGATTGCGGCCAAACTGAATCCGATCAGCGCGACCGCGAATGACAGCAGTGGCGCGCCGCCGAATTGCACCATCGACAGCAGCGGCCCGTCGGTCTGGCTGAAAGCGACCACCCCCCAAGGGAATCCGCCGAACGGCACGGTGGACTTGAGCCACTCCTGGGCCGCCCACAGCGCCGCGAACCACAGCGGCCAACCGGGCAGTCGCCGCACGACGACCGCTGCCAGCGCCGAACAACCCGGGGAACAGTGCCTGCATCACCGACAGCGCGATCCATGGGAACGTGCCGACGAATCCGCTGATCCACGGCAGCAACGGAAGGTAGAACGCCAGGCCGAACAAGAAGCCGTATCCGAATCCACCTGCGAGAGTGGTGGATTCGCGTGTCAGCACCCAGGCAAGCAGGGCGAACGCGATGAACGCCAGATACCACCAGCCGAACGGCGGGAAGCTCAGGCACAACAGCAGACCGGCGACGATCACCACACCCAACTGCGGCAGCCGGTCGACCACCGCCTGGCCGAACACCTGTGCCCGCGACAGGGCCTTCCGCGGGGTTCGGGGGATTCCTCGTCGGATTCGCGGCGTCGTCGTCGACCGCGGGAAGCACTTCGGTGTTGTCGCTGGCGGCGGGCCCATTCACGTCGACGGGTGATCGCCGCGCACGCGATGACCGAAGAACTCAGCCATGGATGACCACACCTCGATGGACCGTCTGGCGGCACCGCGGCAACCGGTCATCCAGTTTCGGCAATGCGGGCACCCGCGACCGCCGGTCGGTCGACCAGCGCTGCACGGCGTCGGCCGGGGCGCTCACCTCGAACTCGTCGGCCTCCCAGACGGCGTAGGACGCAGGCGCACCGGGGACCAAGGTGCCGGTGACGCCGTCGCGCACTCCCGCTGCCCGCCAGGCGCCCCGAGTGGCCGCCGCGAACGCCGCACGCGCCGACAGCGCGCTGCCCGCGGTCTGGTGGCGGGTCGCCGCGCGCACCGTCGCCCATGGATTCATGCTCGGTGACGGGGCTGTCGGAGCCGAAGGCGAGGGGCACGCCTTGGGATGCTAACAGCGCCAACGGGTTCAGCTTCCACGGCTCGATCAGGACCGAGACGCTGGGCGTACATGCCGGACTCGCCGCCCCACAGCGCGTCGAAGTTGGGCTGCATGCTGGCGATCACACCCCAGGACCCGAGTCGGCTCGCCTGCTCCTCGGTGACCATCTCGAGGTGCTCGAGGCGATGCCCGCAGCGCGCGACGGCAGGCGCGCCGAACTCCTCGACGACGCGCTCGAGCGCGTCCACGACGGCGGTGACCGCCGCGTCGCCGATCACGTGGAAGCCGGCGGTGATGCCCGCTTCGGTGCAGGCGCGCAGATGCGCGGCGATCGCGTCGACGTCGAGGTAGCTGTTGCCGCAGCACCCGGCGGCGTCGGCATACGGCCGGTGCAGCCAAGCGGTGCGCGAACCGAGGGCGCCGTCGACGAACAGGTCGCCGGCCAGGCCGCGGGCGCCGGTGCGATCGATCAATGCCCGGGCCTGCTCGGCGCTGGTCACCGGCTCACCCCAGTAGCCGACGACCTCGACACCGTGGTCGAGCTCGCGGACCTCGTCCCAATCGTCGAGACCGCCGATCTCCGGACCCGCGCACTCGTGGACGGCGACGATGCCGAGGGCGGCAGCAGCGTCCAGGGCGGCCTGCCGGGCCCGCCGCCGCTGTTCGGGTGTCAGCCCGGTCACGGGCGGCCGCGCGCACCAGGTGATGCGCGTCGCCGGTCAACGGCTGCTGGGCGGCGAACCCGTCCGCGTCCGCGAGGCCGGCGGCCAGCCGGCGCAGCGCCGTCGAGGCGGCCGCCGAATGGACGTCGACGCGGGCCAGGTAGGCCGGCCGTCCGCCGACCACGCCGTCGAGGTCGTCGGTGCTGGGCGCGGTGCGTTCGGGCCAGCCCGACTCGTCCCAGCCGTGTCCCCAGATCGGGCCGTCGGGATGCGTGCGGGCGTAGTCGCCGAGGAGCTGCAGGACAGTGCCGCAGCGAGGTCGCCGCGCGCAGATCCAGCCCGGCGAGGGTCAGCCCGGTGGCGGTGAGGTGGACGTGGCTGTCGACGAACGCGGGCGCGACGAAGGCGCCGTCGAGGTCGACGATCTGCGCGTCGGGAAACTGGCCGCGCCCCACGTCGTCGCTGCCGAGCCACGCGACGACGCCGTCGCGCACCGCCAGTGCGGTCGCGTCGGGCATGGCCGGGCTGTGTACCCGGCCGTTCAGTAGAAGGGTCGTCACTTAGTCGGGCTTGCGCTCCACGGCCGGCGGTTCGACGTCCGTTACGTCGATCACCTCGCCGTCGATGTAATCACCCTGCCCGGCCGCGGTGTATCCCCAGCCCGGCGGCGCCCGCCGGTGATCAGCGGCATCCGGCGGGCCGCCATCGCCGTCACCAGCGGACGCGCGGCGGCGCGGGTCGGCGGCAGCAGCAACAGCGCACCGACGACCGAGCTGGCCAGACCGGGGATGACGACGAGGACCGTGCCGAGCGCGACGAGCACGCTGTCGGCTGCGGCGCCCTGGACGGCGGCGGCGTTCAGCCCGGATTGCAGCCGGCGGATATGGCGCTTGACCTGCGATCCGGCCAGCGCGAGCCCGACCACGAACGTCGAAAGCAGCAGCAGCACGGTCCAGCCGAAGCCGATCGTCGAGGCCAGCGCCACGATGACCGCCAGCTCGATGACCGTGTAGAGGAGAAACAGCCGCATCGCCATGTAGAGCCAACGTCTGAGGGACGCGCCTGGGTTCCGTAGATTGACGACGTGACGACGATCAAGATCGAAACGCCGGACGGCCCCATCGACGCGCTGCTCGGCATTCCGGACGGTCAGGGACCGTGGCCCGGCGTCGTGGTGGTCCACGACGCGTTCGGTTACGGCCCGGACAACGAGTCGACGTCCGCGCGGATCGCCGCGGCGGGATTCGTCGCCATCACGCCGAACATGTACTCGCGCGGCGGCCGGGTCCGCTGCATCACCAGGGTCCTTCCGCGAGTTGCTGAGCCAGCGCGGCCGCGCCCTCGACGACATCCTTGCCGCCCGCGATCACCTGCAGTCGATGCCGGAATGCACCGGCTCGGTCGGCATCGTCGGGTTCTGCATGGGCGGCCAGTTCGCACTGCTGCTGTCGCCCAAGGGTTTTGGCGCGTCGGCACCGTTCTATGGCGTGCCGCTACCGCGCAACCTCGTCCGAGACGCTGGACGGCGCGTGCCCCGTCGTCGCCAGCTTCGGCCGCCGCGACCCGATCGGCAGTGGGTGCGCCCGAGCGCCTGCGCGAGGTCGTCGAGGCCAAGGGCATCCCCGCCGACATCAAGGTCTATCCGAATGCCGGGCACAGCTTCGCGAACAAGCTGCCTGCACAGCCGCTCCTGCGGGTCGCCGGGTTCGGCTACAACGATGCGGCGACCGAGGACGCCTACAGCCGGGTGTTCGCGTTCTTCAGCGAGCACCTGGCCGCTTCGAGCTAGGCCGCGGCTGACCTCGATCGCGCTGTGCACCTTGTCGATGCCGCCGCGCAGGATCGCCTGCGGCACCCACCACCACGCATGCCACCAGTAGCGCTTGGTGACCATCTCGAAGACCCGCCGGTCTCGGACTTCGGCAGATTCCGGGCCACGGCCTCCACCGGCTCGCCCTTGGGCTTGTTGCCGATTGCATACGACCTCTGGATGGTGACCCGCGGGGTGTTGTTGATCCGCTTGGTCTTCCATGAGCCGTCGTCGGTGACGATCAGCAGCTTGTCGCCTTCGGGCACGCCCCACACCGTGGTCGGCTTCGGCCTGCCGTCCTTGGTGAAGGTGGTCAGCAGCAGATACTTGGAGTCGGCGACGTCGTCGAAGGTCTCAGCCATGGGTCCCATTCTTCTTTCGATTCACAAACGATGCAAATCGGTATACCCACAGATGAGTTTGCTAAACCGCCCTCAGTTCGATCGTGACGTTGTTCTTCATGCCGCCGCGCAGCTTCGAGAAGAAGTTGAATGTCTTCCCGAGCAGGCCGTACCGCTTCCCGATCGCGTCGTAGGTGGCGCCGTTGGCCGACTTGTCCAGGATCGCGGCGACGGCGTCGACCGCCTCGCCCTTCGGATTGCCGCGTGCGGTCGCACTTCGCGATGGTGACGCGCGGGGTGTTGCGGATGCGCTTGACCTTCCACGACTTCTCCTGGGTGATCACCACCAGGCGGTCGCCGTCGGGCGCCGCCCAGATCGCCGTCGGCTTGGGCCTGCCGTCCTTGGTGAACGTGGTCAGCAGGATGTACTCGGACTTCGCGACGTCGGCAAAGGTGGCTGGCACAGCACCAAGGTAGCGGCGTCAGCCCTCGAGCTCGCCTTCCGTCTCCAGCAGCACCTGCCGCAGCCCGTCGAGCGTGGCCTGTTCCGGCTGGGCCCACATGCCGCGCCCCGCCGCCTCCAGCAACCGCTCGGCCATGCCGTGCAGCGCCCACGGGTTGGACTCCGCCATGAACTTGCGGTTCTCGTCGTCGAGCACGTACTCGGCCGACAGCCGCTCGTACATCCAGTCGGCCATCACGCCGGCGGTCGCGTCGTAGCCGAACAGGTAGTCGACGGTGGCGGCCATCTCGAACGCGCCCTTGTAGCCGTGCCGGCGCATCGCGGTGATCCAGCGGGGATTGACCACGCGGGCGCGGAACACCCGGGTGGTCTCCTCGGACAGCGTGCGGGTGCGCACGGCGTCGGGGCGGGTGTTGTCGCCGATGTAGGCGGCGGGCGACTGCCCGGTCAGCGCCCGCACGGTGGCGATCATGCCGCCGTGGTACTGGAAGTAGTCGTCGGAGTCGGCGATGTCGTGCTCGCGGGTGTCGGTGTTCTTGGCGGCCACCGCAATGCGGCGGTACTGCCGGTTCATGTCGTCGGCGGCGGGCGCGCCGTCCAGGCCGCGGCCGTAGGCGAAGCCGCCCCACGCGGTGTAGACCTGCGCGAGGTCGGCGTCGTCGCGCCAGTTGCGGCTGTCGATCAGCTGCAGCAGGCCCGCGCCGTAGGTGCCGGGCTTGGAGCCGAAAATCCTTGTCGTCGAGCGACGTTCGTCGCCGTGCTCGGCGATGTCGGCCTGCGCGTGGGCGCGGACGTAGTTGTCGTCGGCCGGCTCGTCGAGGCCGGCGACGAGCTGCACCGCGTCGTCGAGCATCGTCACGACGTGCGGGAAGGCGTCGCGGAAGAACCCCGAGATGCGCACGGTGACGTCGATGCGCGGCCGGCCGAGTTCGGCGAGCGGGATCGGCTTCCAGGTTCACCACCCGGCGCGACGCGTCGTCCCACACCGGCCGGACCCCGAGCAGCGCAAGCACTTCGGCGATGTCGTCGCCGCGAGGTGCGCATCGCCGAGGTGCCCCACACCGACAGCCCGACCGACTGCGGCCAGTGGCCGTAGTCCTCGCGGTAGCGGGCCAGCAGCGAATCCGCCATCGCCACACCGGTTTCCCACGCCAGCCGCGACGGCACCGCCTTCGGGTCGACCGAGTAGAAGTTGCGACCGGTGGGCAGCACGTTGACCAGGCCGCGCAGCGGCGACCCGGACGGGCCCGCCGCGATGAACCGGCCGTCCAGCGCGCGCAGGATCTGGTCGATCTCGGCGGCGGTGCCCGCCAGCCGCGGCACCACCTCGGTGGCCGCGAACCGCAGAATGGCGGCGACATCGGCGTTGTCGGTGAGCGTGTCGACGACACGCGGGTCCCATCCCGACTCCTGCAGCGCGGCGACGAGTTCGCGGGCGGCGGCCTCGGCGGCGTCGACGGCGGCGCGGTCGTCGTGCCGTCCTCGGCCAGCCCGAGCGCCTGCCGCAGGCCGGGCACCGTCTGCTCGCCGCCGAACAGCTGGCGGGCGCGCAGGATCGCCAGCACCAGGTCGAGTTCCGCATCACCCGTGGGCTTTTCGCCGAGGATGTGCAGGCCGTCGCGGATCTGGACGTCCTTGATCTCGCACAGCCAGCCGTCGACGTGCAGCAGCATGTCGTCGAACGAGTCGTCCTCGGGCCGCTCGTCCAGCCCGAGGTCGTGGTCCATCTTCGCGGCCCGCATCAGCGTCCAGATCTGCTGGCGGATGGCGGGCAGCTTGCCGGGATCGAGCGCGGCGATGTTGGCGTGCTCGTCGAGCAGCTGCTCCAACCGCGCGATGTCGCCGTAGCTTTCGGCGCGCGCCATCGGCGGGATGAGGTGGTCGACCAGGGTGGCGTGCGCGCGGCGTTTGGCCTGGGTGCCCTCCCCCGGATCGTTGACCAGGAACGGGTAGATCAGCGGCAGGTTGCCCAGCGCGGCGTCGGCGCCGCATGCCGCCGACATGCCGAGCGTCTTGCCCGGCAGCCACTCCAGGTTGCCGTGCTTGCCCAGGTGCACGACGGCGTCCGCGCCGAACACGCGCATCGATCCAGTGGTAGGCGGCCAGGTAGTGGTGGCTGGGCGGCAGGTCCGGATCGTGGTAGATGGCGACGGGGTTCTCCCCGAAACCCCGCGGCGGCTGCACCATCAGCACGACGTTGCCCGCCTGCATCGCGGCGATCACGATCTCGCCGTCCGGGTCGCGGCTGCGGTCGACGAACAGCTCGCCCGGCGGCGGGCCCCAATGCTCGACGACGGCGTCGGTGAGCTCGGCGGGCAGCGTGGCGAACCATTCGCGATAGTCCTTGGCGGACACCCGGATCGGATTGCCCGCCAGTTGGCCGTCGGTGAGCCAGTCGGGGTCCTGGCCGCCGCGCTCGATCAGCGCGTGGATCAGCGCGTCGCCGTCCTCGGCGTCCACGCCGGGGATGTCGCCGATCGCATATCCGGCTCGCGCATCGCCCGCAGCAGCGCGACCGCGCTGGCCGGGGTGTCGAGCCCGACCGCGTTGCCGATGCGGGCGTGCTTGGTCGGATAGGCCGAGAACACCAGCGGCCACCCGCTTGTCTGCGGGCGCGATCGCACGCAGCCGGGCGTGCCGGACCGCCAGCCCGGCGACGCGGGCGCAGCGCTCCGGATCCGCGACATAGGAGATCAGCCCCTCGTCGTCGATCTCCTTGAACGAGAACGGGACCGTGATGATGCGGCCGTCGAACTCGGGCACCGCGACCTGGGTGGCGACGTCGAGCGGGGACATTCCGTCGTCGTTGTCCGCCCACTGCGCGCGCGAACTGGTCAGGCACAGGCCCTGCAGGATCGGGATGTCCAGCGCGGCCAGGTGCGCCACGTTCCAGGTGTCGTCGTTGCCGCCGGCGGTGACGGTGGCCGGCGTCGCCCCGCCCGCCGCCAGCACGGTGGTCACCATCGCGTCGGCGGTGCCGAGCAGCTCGAGCAGTCCGGCGTCCGCGGTGCGCAGCGACGCGCAGAACACCGGCAACGCCCGGCCGCCGGCGTCCTCGATCGCACGGCACAGCGCTTCGATATAGGAGGTGTTGCCCGCCAGGTGCTGGGCGCGGTAGTAGAGCACCGCGATCGTCGGGCCGTCGTCATGTGTCGCCGTGCGCTCGAGGACGCCCCAGGTCGGAGTCGTCACCGGGCGGCGAAACCGAACCCGGTCATCAGCAACGTGTCGGACAGGAACGCGTGCAGCTGCCGCAGGTTCTCCACGCCGCCCTGGGCCAGATAGACGTGTGCCTGCAGCGCGACGCCGGCGGGCGTCGTGGACTGCTCCATCAGCTCGGCGTCCGGTGACTGCTCACCGCTGACCACGACGGTCGGCACCCCGCTGGCCACCACGGCGTCGATGCCGTCCTGCCAGGCGCGGTAGCCGCCCAGGATGCGGATCACCGCGAGGTCGGCGCCGTCCAGCAGCTCCGCAAGTTCACCGTCGACAAGCCGCGACGGGTTCGCCCACCGATAGCCCGCGCCGCTGGCGCGGGCCGTCATCAGGTCGGTGTCGGACGTCGACAGCAGCAGGACGGTCGGATCTGGCACCCACCATTCCTACCGCACGTCAGCAGCGGCACCTACCGGGCCGAGGTCGCGATCAGCGCGGCGGGTTCCAGCGCCCGTACCAGGTCTGCGGGTAGGGCAGCCCGAGCGCGGCGATGAGCGTGACAAGAAGTGCGCCGAAGACAATGAGTTCGAACATCGTTGTTCCTCCCACAATTTCCGCTTACTACACACGCGTGTAGTTGTGAAAAACGTACGGCGGAACCGGCCCGAAATGATCGACTTGTGTGGCACAGATCACTAGAGGCTCTAGTGTGGCAACCGTCACACTTCAGGCGGTGCGGACGTCGAAATCATCGACTTCCGGCGTAGCGAGCAGTTCACGGTGACGCACGGGATGCCAGGGGAACAGCTCGGGGAGCCCGTCCTTGCCGATGTACCAGCTGTTGCAACCGGTCGCCCAAACCGTATGCGGCAGATCGGCTTTCATCTCTTCGTTGTAATCCTTGGTCGCCGCTTCGGTTGGCGCGGCAGCGGTGACGCGGCCCTCGCGAATCTGGTCGATCCACCACATGGCGTAGTCGGCCTGGTTCTCGGCGATGATCACCAACGACTGGCTGACCGATCGGCGAGTGCGGGCCCATCAACATGAACAGGTTCGGAAAGCCCGGCACCGCCACCGACCGGTAGGCATGCGGCCCGTCGGCCCACGCTTCATCCAGGGTCACCCCCAGCTCGCCGACGATGGTCATCGGCCGGACGTATGCGCGTGCGTCGAAACCCGTTGCCAGCACGAGCACATCGAGTTCATGCAGGGTGCCGTCGGCGGTGACGACCCCACGCGCCTCGATATGGTCCATCGCATCTGTGATCACGCTCGACGCCCGGCTTCTGTATTGCCTGATAGTAGTGCGGGGACATCGCCAGCCGCTTGCACATCGCGGTGTAGTCGGGGGTGAGCCGTCGGCGCAGTCCGGGATCGCGCACCGATAAGCGCAGGTTCCAACGGCACAGGGCTGAGACCATGCGACGCTGCCAACACGGTGCGACTACGGCGGGGGCAAGTGCGCGCTCGTACATGAACTGCCAGAACCTATAACTAGCCCGGTGCAGAACGGGCCAGCGCCGCAGCGCAGCCCTGATCTGTCGTGCATAGGACGGATTCGGCATCGGAAACATCCACTGCGCCGTGCGCTGAAAGATCTTGAGCCCACGAACATTACCGCCGAGTTCCGCGGTGATCTGCACGCCAGTCGAGCCTGTTCCGATCAACCCGATCCGCTTGTCCGGCAAGCGAGACCGAGTGGTCCCACCGCGCAGAGTGAAACGTGGCGCCGGCGAAGCTGTCCAGTCCGGGCGTGTCCGGATATCGCGGTACCCGCAGTACACCGGTCGCAGTGATGAGGACGTCGAACGGCTCCTCACCCGACGCGGTAGTCACCCACCAGCGGCCGTCGGCGTACCTCGCCGCGGTGACCTCGGTGCCGAACCTGATGTGGCGGCGAATGCCTCGCTCATCCGCAACCTGCCGGAAGTAGTCGTGAATCTCGCCGCCCGGCGACATGAAGCGAGACCAGTCAGGGTTGGGCCGGAACGTGTAGGAGTAGAAGTGCGACGGCACGTCGCAGCTAAGACCCGGGTAGGTGTTGTCGCGCCACGTACCGCCGACCTCGTCGGCCGACTCGAAGATGGTGTAGTCGTCGATGCCGGCGTCCTGCAGTTTGGCCGCCATGCACAGGCCCGACATTCCGGCGCCGACGATCGCCACCTTCAACGCCCGCTTCTGGCTCACCGAATCCCCCTTCGCCTTGGCGAACCGTACGCCCGCGACCACCCGCTATTGACGGTTTTCGATGGCTTTGCCGATCGCGGTGATCGCAAGGATTGTGCTCAGACGCGGACTGCACGAGCGTGACGCCGGGGGCGATCGCAGTACCTGGAGGTGAGTGCATTGTCGTCAGCGTTGCGGGTGGTGAAGCTCGGGGCAAACATCGGAGCGCGCGTCGAGGGTGTCAACCTCAGCGCGGACATCGATGCGGCGACCGCCGCAGCGATCAACGCCGCTTTGCTCGAACACAAGGTGATCTTCTTTCGCGAGCAGCACGACCTGGACGACGACGGCCAGCTCGCCTTCGCCGCCAAGCTCGGCACGCCGACCACCGCCCACCCGACCGTGACGTCACGCGGCACCGCGCTGCTGCCCATCGACTCCCGCTACGAGAAGGCCAACGCCTGGCACACCGATGTGACCTTCGTCGACCGCGTCCCGAAAGCGTCACTGCTGCGGGCCATTTCGCTGCCCAGCTATGGCGGCACCACGACGTGGGCGAACACCGAGGCGGCCTACGAGCTGTTACCCGCCCCGCTGCGCGCGCTCGCCGACAATCTGTGGGCCGTGCACACCAACGACTACGACTACGCCACGGATGTCGATCTGCGGCTCGAATCGGTGTCCGAAACGGAGCGGGAGTACCGCGAAGAGTTCGTGTCCGAGCACTTCGAGACGGAACACCCGGTCGTGCGGATACACCCCGAGACCGGAAAGCGCGCGCTGCTGCTCGGCCAGTTCGTCAAGCATTTCGTCGGCCTGGGTACGACCGAGTCCACGACCCTGTTCGGACTGCTGCAGGCGCGGATAACGAAGCTGGAGAACACCATTCGGTGGAACTGGGCGCCCGGCGACCTGGCGATCTGGGACAACCGGGCCACCCAGCACTACGCCGTCGCCGACTACGACGACCAATACCGGCGGCTCAATCGCGTGACCCTGGCCGGCGACATACCGGTCGACGTTTACGGCACCCGCAGCCGCACCGTCGTCGGTGATGCATCGGCATACTCGGACGTGGTCGCCCCGGTGCCGTTGGCGAGCTGACTACAGCCGGTCCATCTCGCGCGACATCAGGGCGTTCTGGAGATAGAGGTAGCGCTCGGAGTGATGGCCCTGCACCGGTTGCGGCGGGCCCGCTGCCCTGCGCACCGCTGCTGCGAAGGACACGAACGCATCGGTCCACCGGTGAGTCTTCGCCGGCAGGGCGACCGCAGCCGCCGTGCTGAACATGACTTGCTGTTCGGTGATCAGGGTCGGCTCCGCGACCGAGGTCGTCTGGGCCGGAGCCGGTGACGGCTCGACTGAGATCTGAGTGTTCGGACGAGTGGTCGTCGTCAGATCGGTCATTTCAATTTCTCCCCACGGTGCCCGGTCCCACGCCGAGCTCCTATGACAGGAAAACTACGAGCGCCGGATAAATAACACATGCGTAAGGGACTACCCCAGTCTCTGGTTAACAGCTACGCCACTACGCAGGTCACGGTCTTCGCAGGCCGGAGGCGGCAGCGACCGATCCTGGGATCCGGATCGGCTACATACAGCAACGCGGGCGTACCGTGATCTGGTGGCCAGGACCCGCGACCACGACGCCTGCCCCGGCGCATTGCAGGTGCACCACGCCGCCGACGGAGCGTTGGCGCGGGTGCGGCTTCCCGGCGGAATGATCAGCGCCGCACAGCTCGAGGCTCTGGCGCGCGCCGCGACGGAGCTCGGCTCGCAGGCGATGGAACTCACCTCGCGCGGCAACCTTCAGATCCGCGGCATCACGGGACAGCGCTTCGGAGGCCGCAGTCGCCGATGCGATCGCTGCGGTGGGCCTGCTGCCGTCGCAGACACACGAGCGGATCCGCAATATCGTCGCCTCGCCGCTGTCCGGCCGGGTCGGCACAACGACAGACATCCGCGGGATGGTCTCCGACCTGGATGAGGCGATCATGGCCGAGCCCGGACTGGCGGACCTGCCCGGCAGGTTCTTGTTCGCCATCGACGACGGCACTGGCGACATCTCCGGACTGGGCGCCGATGTGGGCGTCCACCTACTGGGCGAGTCGGCTGCGCTGCTACTCGCCGGCCGCGACACCGGAGTCCGGCTCGCGCTGCCCGACGTAGTTTCCGCGCTGGTCACCGTCGCGGCCAGATTCGCCGACAGCCGCGGAACCGCCTGGCGCATCGGCGAACTCGACGACCAATCCCCACTACTTGTCGGGTTCACTCCGGCCGCGGAGCCGGGTGCGACGTGGGAACCGGTCACCGTGCCACCGGTCGGCTGGATCGCGCAGAATGACGGCCGAGTGGCACTGGGCTCCGCGGTTCCGCTGGGCGTGCTGGCGGCCCGGGTCGCCGAATATCTCGCCGCGATCAATGCCCCGATGGTCATGACTCCGTGGCGCTCGGTGGTCGTCTTCGATCTCGACGAAGAAGTCGCCGACGCCGCGCTGAGGGTGCTGGCGCCGCTGGGGCTGGTGTTCGACGAGCGTTCGCCGTGGCTGTCGGTCAGCGCGTGCACCGGCAGTCCCGGCTGCGAGCACTCGCTCGCCGACGTCCGGGCGGATGCCGCGGCAGCCGTCGGCAAACCGTCGGAGGGCCGTCGGCATTTCGTCGGCTGTGACCGGGCGTGCGGCAGCCCGCCGTCCGGGGAGGTGCTCATCGCGACGGGCGATGGCTATCGACGGGTCGTTCGCTCGTAGTGGCGACGGGCGCGGTCCCTGTTTCCGCAACCGGCCGCGGCTAGGGTGAGCGGGTGCTCGACTACACCCGCGACGCCGCCGAGATCTACCGGCAGTCGTTCGCGACGATCCGCGCCGAGGCGGACCTGTCGCGGTTTCCCGACGACGTCGCGCGCGTGGTGGTGCGGCTGATCCACACCTGCGGACAGGTCGACGTCGCCGAGCACGTCGCGTACAGCGACGATGTCGTCGCCAAGGCCCATGCGGCGCTGGTGGCAGGCGCGCCGGTGCTGTGCGATTCGTCGATGGTGGCCGCGGGCATCACGGCGTCCCGGCTTCCGGCAGACAACGAGGTGGTGTCGCTCGTCGCCGACGTCAGGGCCGCCGATCTGGCCGAGCGGCTCGGGCAGCACGCGGTCGGCCGCGGCCGTCGACCTGTGGGCAGACCGGCTCGGCGGCGCGGTGCTGGCAATCGGCAACGCGCCCACCGCCCTGTTCCGGCTGCTCGAGCTCGTCGACGACGGCGCCCCCACGCCTGCCGCGGTGCTGGGCGGGCCGGTCGGTTTCGTCGGCTCGGCGCAATCCAAGCAGGAGCTGATCCAGCGGCCCCGCGGAATGTCCTATCTGGTGGTGACGGGCCGCCGCGGCGGAAGTGCGATGGCCGCCGCGGCCGTGAACGCGATTGCAACAGAGCGCGAATGACAGCGCACGCGAAGATGGGCACGCTGTGGGGTGTCGGCCTCGGGCCCGGTGACCCCGAACTCGTGACAGTGAAGGCGGCCCGAGTGATCGGCGAAGCCGACGTCGTCGCGTACCACAGTGCCCGGCACGGAAAGAGCATCGCGCGCGGCATCGCCGAGCCGTATCTGCGGGCGGGCCAGATCGAAGAGCATCTGGTCTATCCGGTGACCACCGAGACCACCGATCATCCCGGTGGCTACGCCGGTGCGATGGAGGACTTCTACCGCGAAGCTGCCGATCGCATTGCCGCACACCTGTCCGCGGGCCGTGACGTCGCCCTGCTGGCCGAGGGCGATCCGCTGTTCTACAGCTCCTACATGCACATGCACACCCGGCTGACCAAGCGGTTCGACGCGGTGATCGTTCCGGGTGTGACGTCGGTGAGCGCCGCGTCGGCAGCGACCGCCACGCCCCTGGTGCAGGGCGATGAGGTGCTGACGATCCTGCCGGGCACTCTTGGCGTCGACGAGCTCAAGCGCAGGCTCGCCGACACGGACGCCGCGGTGGTGCTCAAGCTCGGTCGCTCGTATCCGGCGGTGCGCGAAGCGCTTTCGTCGACGGGCCGGCTTGACGACGCCTTCTATGTGGAGCGGGCCAGCACTCCGGGACAGCGGGTGCTGGCCGCCGGCGAAGTGGACGAGACTTCCGTCCCGTACTTCTCGCTGGCGATGCTGCCGGGAGCGGCGCGACGACGGGCCGTCACCGGCAGCGTCGCGGTGGTCGGTCTCGGCCCGGGCGACACCGACTGGATGACACCGCAGAGCCGCCGCGAGTTGGCTGCCGCCACCGATCTCATCGGCTACGGCCCCTACCTGGACCGCATCGGCACACGTGACGGTCAGCGCCGCCATCCCAGCGACAACACCGATGAACCGGCCCGCGCCCGGTTGGCCTGCACGCTGGCCGAACAGGGCCGCTCGGTCGCGGTGGTGTCGTCAGGAGATCCGGGCGTCTTTGCGATGGCGACCGCGGTCCTCGAGGAAGCCAAGCAGTGGCCCGGGGTGGCTGTGCGGGTGATTCCGGCCATGACCGCTGCGCAGGCCGTCGCGAGTCGGGTAGGCGCGCCGCTGGGCCACGACTATGCGGTCATCTCGCTGTCGGATCGGCTCAAGCCGTGGGACGTGATCGCGGCGCGGCTGACGGCCGCGGCCACCGCCGACCTGGTGCTCGCCATCTACAACCCGGCGTCGAAGAGTCGCACCTGGCAGGTCGGGGCGATGCGCGACCTGTTGCTCGAACATCGCGACCCGGGGACGCCCGTGGTGATCGGCCGTGATGTGTCGGGTCCGGCAGAAGACGTGAGGGTGGTGCGGCTGGCCGACCTGGTGCCCGCCGACGTCGACATGCGCTGCCTGCTGATCGTCGGGTCGTCCCAAACCCAGTGGTATGACGACAGAGTCTTCACACCGCGCCGCTACCCGACGTCTTAGGATCTGACGACCATGGGCATTCCACGCGGTCCCGAAGACGTAACGCCGGCTTGGCTGGGCTCGGCGTTGGGCGCCGACGTGCGCGACGTCGCGGTGACGCCCATCGGCACCGGCCAGACCGGTGCGACGTACCGGGTGGCGGCGACGTACGCGGCCGAGCGAGAAGACCTGCCAAGCTCATTCGCCATCAAGTTGTCCGCGCAGGACGACGCGGTCCGTGAGCGCGTCGCCCTCGGATACCGGTCGGAGGTCGAGTTCTACTCGCGGATCGCCGACCGGATGCGTATCCCCGTCCCCCGCAACTTCCACAGCGACATCTCCGAGGACGGCGCGGACGTCGTCCTCCTTCTCGCGGATATGGCGCCCGCTGTCCAGGGCGATCAGATCGCCGGCTGTTCGCCCGCCGAGGCAAGGCTCGCGGTGGAAGCCCTTGCGGGGCTGCACGGCCCGAGTTGGTGCGATCCGCAGTGGATGGACCTGGCGGCCATCGTGATGCCGAAGCCTGGCGATGACGACGCCGCCAAAGGACTCGGTGACGTTTGCCGGATGGCCGCCGACATCGTGATCGACAGGCTGGGTGCCAAGATCAGCCCCGAGGACCAGGAGACCCTCGTCGCCGCGATGTCTTCGGTGACTCCGTGGCTGATGGCCGAACCCAAGCGATACGCCCTCATGCACGGCGACTACCGACTCGACAACATGTTGTTCGACCCCGATCGCACTCGCATCACCGTGGTGGATTGGCAGACCGTCGGAATCGGCCTACCGGGTCGGGACCTCGCCTACTTCACCGGCACCAGTCTCGAACCTTCCGTGCGCGCGGAGATCGAGCGGGACCTCGTCGAGAGCTACCACCGGTCGCTACTCGGTTACGGCATAACCGATTACGACGTCGAAACCTGCTGGCGCGACTACCGGCTCGGGGTGGTGCAGGCGCCACTGCTCGTCGCTCTGGGAACCGCCTTCGCCTCGACGACCGACCGTGGCGACGACATGATGCTGGCCATGCTGAGCCGCGGCTGCCGGGCGATCCGCGAACTGAAAACACTCGAGCTGATCACCGAGTACCAGTCGATCTGACCCACACGGTCGCGTCGTCGACGGTCTCCACCGTGCGCACCCCTCGGGGCAGCGGCGGGCGGTCCACCATCACCACGGCAACCCCAAGGGCCGCAGCGGCGTCGAGCTTGGGCCGCGTCATCGGGCCGCCACTGTTCTTGGTCACCAGCGCATCGATGCGATGTTCGCGCAGCAGCGTCAGCTCATCGTCGTAGCGATATGGCCCGCGGGACAGCACCAGTTGGTGACGCGGCGGCAGGTCCAGCGGATCCGGCGGTGTCACCGCACGAATCAGAAACCAGGCGTCGACGCCCGCGAAAGCCGCGGCGCCGGACCGGCCGGTCGTCAGGAACACCCGCGAATACCCGTTGTTCGCAACGGTCTTGGCGGCCTCGGGATTGCTGCGCACGACAACCGCGTCACCCGGTGGCCAGGCCGGTCGGGCCAGTACCAGGTGCGGCAGTCCGAGCTCGCCACACACCACGGCCGCGTTGGCGGTGATTGTTGCCGCGTAGGGGTGGGTGGCGTCGACAACGGCGTCGACGGCATCGTCGGTCAACCAGCGCCGCAGTCCGTCAGTGCCGCCGAAACCACCGATCCGCACCTGGCCGACCGGCAGGGCCGGATTCGGCACCCGGCCGGCCAGCGAGGTGATCACCTCGACATCCGGGTGCAGCTGCGCGGCCAACGCGCGCGCCTCGGAGGTCCCGCCCAGCAACAGGATTCGCATCAATGCCGACCCCGGCGTACCCGCCCGGACGAGTACAGGTAGCTGTCGGAGAAGCCCTCGGCGGCAAGCACATCGCCGACGACGATCACCGCAGTCCGGGTGATACCGGCCGCGTGCATCTCATCAGCGAGATCGGCCAGCGTGCAGCGCAGCACCTGCTCCTGCGGCCAGCTCGCGAACGCGACCACCGCACAGGGGGTTTCGCCTTGGTACCCGCCCGCCAGCAGTTCCGGCACGATCGCATCGACCTGTGCAGCCGCCAGGTGCAACACCAGCGTGCCGCCCGCCGCAGACAGCGTCTGAAGGTCTTCTCCTGGCGGCATCGCTGTCGACAGGGTCGCGACCCGCGTCAACGTGACGGTCTGCGCTACACCGGGAACCGTGAGTTCGCGCCCGAGGACGGCGGCGGCCGCAGCGAAAGCGGGTACACCGGGCACGATTTCGTAGTCGACGCCGAGCACATCAAGGCGACGGCACTGCTCGGCGAGCGCACTGTAGATCGAGGGGTCGCCGGAGTGCAGCCGGGCCACGTCGAGGCCCGCGGCATGCGCCTCGGTGAGTTCGAGGATGATCTGATCCAGCGTCAGCGGCCCGGTGTCGACCACACGGGCATCCGGCGGGCACAGCGCCAGCATGTCGTCGGGCATGATCGACCCGGCATACAGGCAGACCGGGCAGCGACTCAGCAGCCGTTGACCCCTCACGGTGATCAGATCGGCGGCGCCGGGCCCGGCCCCGATGAAGTACACCGTCACCTCTTGGTCACCGACCATTGCGTGATCGGCATCGCGGGCCGCCAGCCGGTGAGCCCGCCGAGCGGCTCGCCGTGGTAGTGCTGGTAGCGCCGCAGCTCGCCGCCGTGTCGGGAATACCACGCAGCGAGAACGGCTTCCGATTCGGCAGTCACCGCGTTGGCGACCAATCGGCCACCGGCGACCAGCCGCTCGTAACAAGCGTCGAGCAGGCCCGGACTGGGTGAGGCCACCACCGACGAAGATCGCCGACGGGCCCGCACGAATTCGAACGCCTCCGGTGCGTCGAAATGCACCTCGACCCTGGCGCCGAAGGCCACCGCATTGTCGGTGATCCGCTTGCGACGTTGCTCGTCGCGTTCGAACGCCACCGCCCGACAGCCGGGACCGCTGCGGCACCACTCGATCGCAACGCTGCCGGATCCGGCACCGACGTCCCATAACATCTCGCCGGGCCGCGGCGCCAGTGCCGCCAGCGTCACCGCACGCATGACTGCTTGGTGATCTGGCCGTCGTGCGCGAACGACGTCGTCGGGCAGCACCGCGAACAGCCGGTCGTCGGGCAGGTAGCGCACGGCGATGACGTTGAGGGCGTCAACGTCACCGGGTGGCCGCGCGGCCAACTCCCGCGCGGTGGCCGAACGACGCCGCTCGGCCGGTCCCCCGAGCTGCTCGAGCACCGTGATCTCGGATTCGCCACGCCCGGTCTCGGTGAGCAGCCGAGCCAGCGTGACGGGAGTGGCGCTGTCGCGCGACAGCACGACGGCCTGCCCGCCGCGGCGCACCGCGGTGTGCGGTTCGGCGTTGACCAGGCTGATGATCTCGGTGTCCTGCACGGCCCAGCCGACCCTGGAACACGCCAGCGTCACCGACGACACATGCGGGATCACGGCGACCCGGTCGGGTCCGTACAGCCGGATGAGCGCGCCGCCGACCCCATGCAGCAGCGGGTCGCCGCTGGCCACGACGTGCACGTCGCCGTCGCCGCCGTCAAGCAGTGTGCGCAGCGCAGGCAGCATCGGCGTCGGCCATGTCCGCTTGACCGCCGTGACGCTCGCATCGAGCAGATCCAGCTGACGCCGCGAACCGTAAATCACTGTCGCCCTGGCTAATTCGTTGCGCGATACGGCTCCAGCCCGGACATGCCGTCGGCACCGACGCCCACCACGATGATCACCTCGGCATCCTCCTCCAGACGAAGCGCGGCGTCACGCGGAACGCAGATGCGAGCAGGGCCAGCGACGGCGGAACCCACACGACCTGCCGGCCCTTACGCAGCGCTCGGACGGCCGCATCGGCGACCTGAGCCGGCGTGCTGGAAAGCGGAGCGGGCGACATGCCCTCGGTCATGCGTCCGATCACGAAGCCGGGCCGTACCACCAGCAGCCGCACCCCCGAGCCATGCAGGGCGTCGCCGAGGCCGCTGCAGAACCCGTCGAGCCCCGCCTTCGCCGATCCGTATACGTAGTTGGCGCGCCGCACCCGCACGCCTGCGACCGACGAGAACACGACGATGCGTCCAGAGCCCGCGGCCTGTCATCGTGGACGCCAGCACCGTCAGCAGGCTGGCCTGCGCGACGAAGTCGGTGTGCAGGATCGCCGCCGTGTGCGCCGGATCCTTCTCGGCGCGGGCCTGGTCACCCAGGATCCCGAAGGCGAGCACTGCGGTGCCGATCGGCCCGTGTTCGGCGACGATGGAATCGACGAGCGGGCCATGTGTCTCCAGCGCGTCGGCATCGAACTCGCGCACGTGAACAGCGGTAGCGCCCGCCGCCCGCACCGCCGCGACCTGCGCTTCGAGATCGCCCGCGCGGCGCGCCGCCAGCAACACGGTTGCGCCGGGTGCCAACCGGGTGGCCACCGCGGTCCCGATCTCGCTGCGCCCGCCGAAAACCACGACGAGCCCCGCTTCCGCGCACGCCAGGAGCGTTCTTTCCTGTCCTTCACGAGTGTGATTATCGCCTGCGCTAAGTTGGGCCTGATGGCGAAGGCAACCACCCGGCTCACCAACGACGCGATCGCGTTTCTCACCGAACGGCATCTGGCCATGCTCACCACGCTGCGCTCGGACAATTCGCCGCACGTGGTCGCGGTCGGTTTCACCTTCGATCCCAAGACCCACATCGCGCGGGTCATCACCTCCGGCGGTTCACAGAAGGCTGTCAACGCCGACGAACGCGGCGTCGCGGTGCTCAGTCAGGTCGACGGCGCACGCTGGCTGTCGCTGGAGGGCCGGGCAGGCGTCAACACCGACCCCGAAGCCGTGCGGGATGCCGAACTGCGCTACGCCCAGCGCTATCGCACTCCGCGGGTCAACCCGAAGCGTGTGGTGATCGAGGTCCGCGTCGAGCGCGTCCTCGGCTCTTCCGATCTGTTGGACCGCGCCGAGGACTAACCGGCCGCGGCGGTCCCCGCGGGCACCACGACCAGGTCGTGCGGCCTGTTGTTCACCGACAGCGCCCCGTCGGCGGTGACGATCACGATGTCCTCGATCCGCGCTCCCCACTGGCCGGGGAAGTACACGCCGGGCTCGACGGAAAACGCCATTCCCTCTTCGAGTGCCAAGGCGTTGCCCGCGACGATGTAGGGCTCTTCGTGCACCGACAGCCCGATGCCGTGACCCGTGCGGTGCACGAAAGCCTCGGCGAGCCCCTCGACGGCCAGCACTTCGCGGGCGGCGGCGTCGACCTGCTCGGCGGTCACTCCCGGCCGGACCGCATCGACGGCGGCCCGCTGCGCGCGCTGGAGTACCTCGTAGCGCCGCGCGACCTCGGGGGCGGGCTCGCCGATGCTGTACGTGCGGGTCGAGTCCGAGTTGTATCCGGGTTCGTAGGGGCCGCCGATATCGACGACGACGATGTCGCCCGCCCGCAGTTCCCGGTCCGAGCACTCGTGGTGCGGGTCTGCGCCGTGCGGGCCGGACCCGACGATGATGAACGCCACCTCCGAATGTCCCTCGGCAACAATGGCTTCGGCGATGTCAGCGGCCACGTCGGCCTCGGTACGGCCCGGCACGAGGAACTCCGGCACGCGGGCGTGCACCCGGTCGATCGCCGCGCCTGCCTTGCGAAGCGCGTCGATCTCCGCGGCATCCTTGATCATTCGCAGCCGCCGCAGCACATCGGTCGCGAGCACCGGCACCATCCCCAGCACGTCGGCGAGCGGCAACAGGTGAAGCGCGGGCATGGAATCGGTGACGGCCGTCGCGACGGCGAGCCGTCCAGACGACCCGGTGGGCGCCTGGCTGCCCAGCGCCTCGGCCACCAAACGGTAGGGGTCGTCGCCGTCGACCCAGTCCCGTACCGACAGGCCGAGTTCGGTGACCGCGGATTCCTTCAGCGAGGCGACTTCCATCCGGGGCACAACCACCGTCGGATCGCCGGCCGCGGGCAGCACCAGTGCGGTCAGCCGTTCGAAGGTCTGCGCGCGCGAGCCGACAAGGTAGCGCAGGTCATACCCCGGCGTGATGACCAGCCCGGCCAGGCCCGCGTCCGCCGTGGCGGCAGCGGCGGCCCGTAGGCGTTGTGCGTACACATCGGTGCTGAATCGGCCTGCGGTCATGACCGCCAGGCTAATCGCGCGCCGATAGCTGGCGACCTCGATCAGGTTGCCGTCGGGATCGCGACAGTAGTGCGACGTCATCGGGCCCAGGGCGCCGGTCTTGGCGACCGGCCCCTCGGTGATCTGCACACGCCGCATGCGCGTAGACGCTCGGCGATCTCGTCCGGACTCGCGTCGGCGATGAAGCACAGATCGAGCGAGCCGGGCGCGTCGACGGCGCCGGTCGCCCAGTTCGGTGCACCGGTGGGACGCAGGTTGATCTTCTGGTTCCCGAACACCAACGCGACACGTCCCTCGCCGAACACCTCCCGGCGCAGTCCCAGCACTCGCACATACCAGTCGGCGGTCTGCTCGACGTCGCGGCAGTTGAGCACGACGTGGTCGATCCGATCCACAACGAAGGCCATACCTCACGCTACTGTCGCCGCGGTGAAGGGCTCGGCGAATTGCCGTAGCTCGATCAGCTGCCGGGCGTGCTGATCGAATCGACGGTCTTCGTGGGATTCGGGTTCCCACTGCGGGACAGGCGGGCTCTGCCGAGTCGTCCAGTGTGACGACGACGACCAGTCCCTGTGCCACACGCGCTGCTGACCGCCGTTTGTGTCGGTCGCAGTGACGCGGATTGCGGTGTGGATACTGCGCGGTCCCGTGTGGATGATGCGTGCGCTGACTTCGATGATGCTCGTCGATGAAAACGGGGCTGATAGCAAGCGGATACCGGCGATATAGGCCGTGATGACCTGGGCGCCCGTCCATTCGGTTCCGCACGCGCAGACCGCGTCGTCGATCCACCGCAGAATCGGCCGCCCGTCGGCCCTGCCATCCCGGTGCGCATCGTCGGCAGTGGCACGCAAGCGCATTGCGATGCCGGGAGCGGCTGCCCGCGGTAGGACCTCCGCGGCGACGATCGCCTCCTCAATCCGTTTGCGCATCCGAATCCGCACCCGCGCCTGACGATGCCGCTGCAGTTCCAGCATGGTCACCGGTGTCCACAGGGCACTTCACGGGGTTGCCAGCTCGTCGATCAGCCACGAAAATGATTGGGCACTGCGAAATTTGGTCGGGGCCGTATGACGCAGACGGTGACAAGGATGTGCATGCTGCTGCGCCCTGTGTAAACGAGTTCGGCGTGTATGTCGACAGGTTCACCGACACTCAATGGGCCGGTCGAGGTGAAAGTTGCCGACCGAGGCGACGACGCAGCGGCGGCCGCTCCAGCGTGTGGCAACGGCATCAGGCCGCCTTGTGAATCCGTTCGAGTAGTTCGCCGCCGCTGACGACGCTTACCGAGTTGTTGCTGTGTCGAGGTGGATCTGATAGCACTCCTTCCAACCTGCGTGCCACCCATGGTCGAAGGGACGCGACGGCGCGCGGAAGAGAAACCGCGCGAAATCGGTGGTTCCTTTCACGATTTACAGACTTCGCGGATGGCCGCGGCAGTGAATCTGTGAATCGTGCAAGGAAACGCCGCGATCGGCACATCTGTCTCTTCCGTGGCCTCTGACGCCGCCGACATCATGTGTGACATCCGTGACATGCCGGAAGGAGGCTCATGTGGAGTTGACCCAAATCATCGCCGTGGTAATTGCGTTCGGCATGGTGCTCGCAGTGGCCCTGATGGTTCGCCGCCAGCATGATGTGAACCCGCAAGAGCGATACCTGCGCGACGTCAAGGCCTTGAAGCGTGGCCGCCGGGCGCCGGTCAACGAAGGCGGCGTCGACGATGTCTGGTCTGCCGGGGCAGAGACGCATTCCACGCACTCGCGGAGCCAGAAGGCCGCCGCCTGGGTGGCCATGGGCGCCCTGGGCGGCTGCGGCGGCTGCGGCGGCTGCGGTGGCTGCGGCGGTTAGCCGCATTGACGACGCAGAAGAGCGTGTTCGATCGGTCGCGCGCCGCGGTGGCGAGACTCGAACTCCCTGCCGCCGTGTACAAGACATGTCCGTGGCAGCCACGCGACCTCATCGAGACTGGTTTGCGCGCAATGGTTGCGATGCTGCGCGGCCGCTCTGCGAGACGGGCAGGTGATCGGGATGCCGTCACGGGCCGTGGACGAGGCCTGGCACGGCCTGATCCTGTGCACCGCGCGGTATCAGTCTTCTGCGACGAAGCCTACGGACAATTCATGCACCATCATCCGGTCGGCGGCGCACCGCCGACATCGCCGGCCGCCACAGAGCCGATGGACGACCAGCTACGCAGGACCGTTATCGCCTGGTCGCTCGTTCGCGCGGCGCAGGACGAGCCGTGTGTCCTGTGGGATATCGACATGCAGGTCGGTGTGGACCAGCCGTGGGGCATCGAGCTGGACCGCGTGCGCGAGATCCAGGCCGCCGTAGCCGAAATCGTTCCGAGGGTGCGGAATTGAAACACTCAGCGCTCGCATCAGCAGCGACACCAACAACTGGAGGGGGCACGAACATGAAGTCGGTGGCAGGCAACGTGATCCGCGGATCGCTCGGCAATCTGATCGAGTGGTACGACTGGTATGCCTACGCGGCGTTCAGCATCTACTTCGCAAGCGTGTTCTTCCCATCGGGGAATCAGACCGCGCAGCTGTTGAACACCGCAGGCGTGTTTGCGGTCGGCTTCCTCGTCCGGCCGCTCGGCGGCTGGCTATTCGGCCGGTACGCCGACCGGTTCGGCCGACGCGCGGCGTTGACGGTCTCGGTGACCCTGATGGGTATCGGTTCTCTCGGCATCGCCGTGCTACCCGGATACGCAGAGATCGGCGCACTGGCACCGATCCTGCTGATCGGCGCCCGGCTGCTGCAGGGTTTGTCCCTGGGAGGCGAATATGGAACCTCTGCAACATATTTGAGCGAGGTCGCCACGCCGCACCGCCGCGGCTTCTATTCCTCGTTTCAGTATGTGACGCTGACCAGCGGCCAGCTGCTGGCGCTCGGTGTTCAGATCGTTCTGCAACAAGTGCTCACGCCGGAGCAGATGCATTCGTGGGGTTGGCGGATCGCGTTCGTCATCGGGCGGCGGCCGCTCTGACGGTCATGTGGCTGCGGCGCACGATGGACGAATCGGAAAACTACAAACTCGCCGTCATCCAGAACAGCGCGAACGCCGAACGCGGCAGCTTGAGGGTTCTGATGTCCTATCCGCGAGAGTGTTTGACGGTGGTGGGGCTCACGCTTGGTGGCACCATCGCGTTCTACACCTTCACCACGTACATGCAGAAGTTCATGATCAACACGGCCGGTCTGCCCAAGGAGCAGGTGACGTGGATCAACTTCGCCGCACTGGCCATCTTCGTCTGCATGCAGCCGGCATTCGGCGCGCTGTCGGACCGGATCGGTCGCCGGCCGCTGCTGATCGCGTTCGGGATCGGTGCGACGGTGTTCAGTGTCCCGCTCCTTGCGGCGGTGGCTCGCGTCGACTCCGGACTGGCGGCATTCGGCCTGATGATGATCGGCCTGATCATCGTGTCCGGCTATACGTCGATCAACGCGGTGGTGAAGGCCGAACTCTTTCCCGCGCGTATTCGTGCGCTCGGCGTCGGACTGCCCTATGCGCTCACCGTCGCGATCTTCGGCGGCACCACCGAATATGTCGCGCTGGGGCTCAAGAACATCGGTCACGAGAACTGGTTCTTCTTCTACGTCGCGGGGTGCGCGCTGATCTCGTTGTTGGTCTATGTCTTCATGGGCGAATCGTCTCGCCGCTCGCATTTGGAGCACGAGACCAGGGAACTGCGTTCGGCGAGCGTGAGCTCGCCGATACCGCGACGGTTTCGGCGGCGGGTTCCTAGCATCAGCGCCATGGAGGTGCTGCTTGTCGAGGACGACGAGGGGGTCGCGTCGGCCCTGGCCGAACTTCTCGGCCACGCCGGCGCGACGGTCACCCGTACCGCTCGCGGCGCCGACGCGCTGCATCGGGTCAAGGGCAGCGATCTGGTGTTGTTGGATCTGGGGCTACCCGACATGGACGGCCTGGATGTATTGCGCACGCTTCGGCGCGCTTCCGCGGTGCCGGTGATCATCATGACCGCCAGGGACGGCGATGGCGCAGTGGTGCTCGGCCTGCGCGCTGGAGCCGACGATTATCTGGTCAAACCGGTGCGAAAAGCGGTGCTGCTGGCCCGAATTGACGCTGTCATGCGACGCATGCGCCGTGCCGGCGGCGAAACCGCTGCCCATCCGGGCCGGTTACGGCAGGCCCGTCACCATCGACCGCGAGCGTCGCGAAGTCACCGTCGACGGCACCCGCAGGCACTCACCAGAACCGAATTCCAGATCCTCGCCGTCTGGCCGGCCGTCAGGGTGAGGCGGTCAGCCGCGAGGAACTGATGCTCGAGGTGTGGGGCACCGCGGTGGTGGGCCGGTCCAGATCACTGGACTTCTTCATCGGACAGCTCAGGGCGAAGCTCGCCGGACTCCCGCTGCACACCGTCCGCGGGTTCGGTTTCCGGCTGGACGCATGACATGGGGCTGCGTGTTCGCGTCGTCCTCGTCGTTCTTCCGCTGCTGGCGGTCGCGGCACTCGCGGTCCCGTTGGCGCTGAGTTTGGCGGACCGCCGAACCGCGGAGCTCGCCGACGAGCGGGACCGGCAGCTCGCCGCGCTGGCCGATGCGGCCGCTATACCCGACACCCCGCTGCAGCGGCTGGTCGACCGCTATTACGACGTTTACGGGGAAGGCCTGATCATCATCGATTCCGATGGTCGAACACTGGCCTCGCGCGGACTCGACACCACGGAGCCCGGCGTCGCGAGGCGACCCTCGCTCTCGTCGACGCGCCGGCGTCACAGTGGGCTCCGATCCTGCCCTGGCACCAACATCGGCTTCTGGCCGTCGCCGGTGTCCGAAGCGACGGTGAGCTTGTGGGAGCCATCGTGTTGGCCGTCAACACCGACGCCGCAGCCCGCGACGTCGCGATCGCCTGGCTGTGGGTGGTCGTCGGGGGTCTGGGTTTTCTCGTGCTCGCCGCGGTTGTCGCGCGCGCGCTCACGAGGTGGGTGCTGCGGCCGCTGACCGGGCTCGAGCGCGCAGTCGCCGAGATGACCGAAGGGGTCGCCGGGCCGCCCGCCGATGTGGCGGGGCCACCGGAACTGCGCCACTTCACCTCGGCGTTCAACACGATGGCGCAGGTGGTTCGGGCCTCGCTTGACCGGCAGCGGCGGCTCGTCGCCGACGCATCGCACCAGTTGCGCAATCCGCTCGCCGCCGTCCGTCTGCGCGCCGACACCCTCGACGACTGCGTGACCGACGCGGGCCGATCGACATACCGGCTCGATGACCGCGGAACTGGACCGGCTGGAAAACCTTCTGCAGCAGCTGCTCCGACTGGCCCGCGCCGAGCAGGTCAGCGGCAGCCGCAAAGTGGGTCTGTCCGCGACGGCGGCGGAGTCGACAGACCTCGGGGATGTCGATCGGGGAACGTCTGACGTTCTGGCAGCCGGTCGCTGACCGCAACGACCAGCGACTCGAGAACCGCTCAGACCACCGTGGGCCGTCGCGTGCAGGTGGCTCGCCATGACCTGGAGCAGCTGCTCGACGTCGCGCTGGACAACGCGCTGCGCTACGCCGGGGCGGGAACCACGATCACCGTTTCCACCGACACCGAAGATGAGTCGGTCGACTTGATGATCAGCGATGACGGCACTGGGCTGCCCGAACAGGATCTGGCACGCGGCCGCCGCGCGATTCTGGCGCGGACACGATGATGGCTCCGGCACCGGCCTCGGATTGGCGATCGCCGCCGAGATCGTCGCAGGGCATGGCGGGATGATCGGAGTGGAGAAAGCCCCAGAAGGCGGTGTCCTGATCCGCTACCGCCTGCCGTTGACGAGCGAATCAACATGTTGAGCAACACAACTGCCGAGTTGAGCCGTCGCGCATTCATCCTTGCGACAGCGGTGGTGGCAGCCGGCTGCATCCGCAGCCAACCGGGCGGGCACTTGCGCCTTGCCGCAGGAGATCCCGGCGGGTTGTATCTGGCGTTCGCCGAGGTGCTCGCGAAGCAGATCCAAGACGCTATCCGAGATCTCGGTCGAGGTACTCCCGACGGAGGGCACGTCGAGAACCTGGCCCTGCTGCGCTCGGGGGACGCAGATTTGGGTCTCGCGCTTGCCGACGTCGCCGAGCGCGATCGCGCCACGGGGCCCGCGGGTACCGCACCGCAAGCGGTCGCGCGCGTGTACGAGAACTATCTACAGGTCATTGTGCGCGACTCCGCTGCCGCACAACAGCTTTCAGATCTCGAGGGAACGAGGGTGTCGATCGGCCCTGCCGGTTCGGGCGCCGCGGCGACCAGCGAGGTGCTGTTCGAGGCCGCGGGCCTTCGCGGTCGAGTCGAAATGTCTGACTACCGCTTGCGGGATGGCCTGGCTCGCCTCGCGGACGGCAGCGTGGATGCGCTGGTGTGGTCGGGCGGGGTGCCGACACCGGCGGTCGCCGACCTGCACGCCACTGCCCACTACGGATGCTCGACATCGGTTCGCTGGCGGCGCCGATGAGCCGGCTGGCCGGCTATCCGTATGTCGTCCGGCGAGTGCCTGCCGGCGGGTACGTCCCGCCCGGTATCCGTTCTCTCGGCGTACCCGACCTGCTGCTGTGCCGCCCCGACATCGCCGTCGACCTGGTGGCCGCGGTGGTGGACGTACTCGCAACGGATGCACCGCAACTGATCCCGCCCTATGTACGCGGACTGCAGTACCTTGACGCGCCGTCGATGATCCAGACCGGTCTCATCCCGCTGCACGGAGGCGCCATAGGCGCCTACCGAAAGCTGCACGGGTGACCTGGCAGGATGGCGGGCATGTCAGCTCCCCTGCTGTTGCTCGACGGCGCAAGCATGTGGTTCCGTTCGTTTTTCGGGGTGCCGTCGTCGATCACGGCGCCCGACGGGCGTCCGGTCAACGCGCTGCGCGGGTTCCTCGATGCCGTCGCGACGGTGATCACGCGTGAACGTCCGGCACGGCTGGTGGTGTGCCGCGATGACGACTGGCGACCACAGTGGCGGGTGGATCTGATCCCGTCGTACAAGGGCCACCGAGTCGAGGAAGCCCACGCCGACGGCCCCGACGTCGAAGAGGTCCCCGACGACCTCACGCCGCAGGTCGACATGATCATGGAAATCCTCGACGCGTTCGGCATTGCGACCGCGGGTGCGCCGGAATGCGAGGCCGACGACGTCTTGGGCACCTTGGCCGCGCAGGAGAAGCGGGACCCGGTTGTGGTGGTCAGCGGCGACCGGGATCTGCTTCAGGTGGTGCGCGACGACCCGGTTTCGGTACGGGTTCTCTACCTGGGGCGCGGGCTGGCCAAGGCGACCAAATGGGGTCCGGACGAGGTCGCCGACACCTACGGCGTGCCCGTCGACCGGGCAGGCCCCGCCTACGCCGAGCTCGCGCTGCTGCGCGGCGACCCGTCGGACGGGCTGCCCGGCGTCCCGGGTATCGGCGAGAAGACCGCGGCGACGCTTCTGGCGCAGCACGGATCGCTGGAGGAGATACTTGCTGCCGCCCACGACCAGAAATCGAAGATGTCGAAGGCGTATCGGACGAAACTGCTGGCGGCCACCGACTACATCGAGAGGGCGGGCCCGGTGGTGCGGGTGGCCACCGACGCCAAAATCAGCTGGTCAACGAAGTCAGACACCCTGCCGTTGGCCGCCGAACACCCCCGCAAGGTCGCCAAGCTGGCCGAACAGTACGGAGTGACATCGTCTATCGGCCGACTGCAGAAGGCTCTCGACGGGCTCCCGAACGCCGACTGACAGACCCGCTACTTGGGCCGACCGACCTCGTAGGTGCCGTTGTCGTCCTGGAAGGTCACCGTCACCTGACGCTTGGTGCCGTCGATGCTGACCTCGCAGTCGAAGGTCGAGCCCTTCTGGACCTTGGGGTTCTGGCCGTCGTTGCACTTGACGTCCTTGACGTTCTTCGCGCCGTAGCCGTTGGCCTCGTCGGTCAGGATCTGCTGCACGCCCTTCTGGGCGGCACCGATGTCGAGCTTGGTGGTGACGAAGAAGCCCGGCTTCCAGAAGCCCGTCACGGCCACCACGGCGACCACGAGGACCACCGCAGCAGGCCGATCACACCGCCGATCACCGCAAGCGACTTCTTCGAGCCCTCCTCGGCGCCCGGCTGCGCATAGGGCGGATACCCGCCGTACTGCCCCGGCTGCTGGCCGTACTGACCCGGTTGCTGGCCGTACTGACCCGGCTGACCGTACTGACCGGGCTGGCCGTACTGACCCGGCTGACCGTACTGACCGGGCTGGCCGTATTGACCCGGCGTCGGGTAGGTCTGCGGGCTGTACTCGGCCGGCTGCTGGCCATACTGCTCGTTCGGGTACGGCTGCGGCGGCTGATAGGCCGGCGGCTGGTACTGCTGCTGTTGCGGGTCGTAAGCCGGCGGCTGCCACTGGGGCGCCGCCAGTGGTCGGCTGCCACGGCTGGTTCGCCGACGGGTCGCTTGACGGCTGGTCCGTCCCGGGCTCCGGCTGCTGGCCGGGCCACGGCTGATTCGGATCAGGTCCCTGCGGTCCGCTCATCTCACTCCTTGGTCCCTGCGGCCGAGCCGCGGATCGATCGTCGTGACCGACACCCTACCCTGCATCAACTGCGACGACGCCGCGCCGAATGTCGTTGATTGCGCGTTTCGCCGTCGCCCGAAGCGCGGGGCTGGGCGCAGCGTTTCGCACCTGGTCGAGCAGGTCGAGAACCTGGCGGCACCAACGCACGAAATCACCTGCGGACAGCGGAGACCCGGAGCCCGTTGCGTCGCTGGCCGCCAGCGCGCTCGTCAGATCTCCGGTGGTCGCCCAGCGGTAGATCGCAGGGACAAATCCGTCGTCGGGCTCTCGGCTGTGCGTGATGCGGTGGCGCTGCTCGTCCGAACGCAGTTCGGTCCACACCCGGCGGGTCTGATTCAATGCGCGCCGCAGTTTTCCTGTCGGCACGTCGACACTCCCCGGCGCGCCCGGCGTGTCGCCTCGGGTCTCATAGAGCACCGCCGAAACCACTGCCGCCAACTCGGCCGCATCCAACCCGTCCCACGCGCCGGTGCGCAGTGCCTCGGCGACCAACAGGTCGCTTTCGCTGTAGATGCGGGCCAACAACCGGCCGTCGTCGGTCACCTTCGGGACGTCGCCGGACCCGTCGATGAACCCACGTTCGGTGAGCAGCACGACGATGCGGTCGAAGGTGCGCGCCAACGAGTTGGTCGCGGCGGCCACCTTCTGCTGGATCTGCTCGTTGTCGCGCTCGATCCGCAGGTAGCGCTCGGCCAGCCGGGCCAACTCTTCGCGATCTGCAAGCCGGTGCGCGGGATGGCGGCGCAATTGCTCACGCAGCGACGCCAATTCGGGGTCGACGTCGGGTTCCTTGGGTGGCCCGCTGCGCTTACCTTTGGCCGACGGGACGTCGAGCCCGGCCGCCGCGCGTTCTCAGCGCCGACGCGACGTCTCGCCGTTCGCGCGGATTGCGGTGTTCGACCCGCTTGGGTAGCGACATCGACCCCAGCCGATCCGATCCCCCCGCGTAGTCCGCCGAGGAGATCCGCCCTGCCCAGCGGTGTTCGGTCAGCACCAACGGCCGCGGATCGTCTTCGTCGCGGGCCGGTTCCAAGACCACCGCCAGTCCCCCGCGTCTGCCGTGGGTGATGGTGATGATGTCGCCGCGTCGCAGTTCGGTCAACGCGTCGTTGGCCGCCTTGCGCCGTTGCAGCCGCGACGCCCGGGACTGGGCACGCTCGCGCTCTGAGATCTGCATGCGCAACCGCACGTAGTCCAGAATCGGAGCTTCCCGGCCACCCATCTCGGCGGCGATCTCGTCGAGCATCGCCTCGCCGCGCTCGATGCCGCGCACCAGGCCCACCACCGACCGGTCCGCCTGGTATTGCGCGAACGAGCTTTCCAGCAGCTTGTGCGCCTGGGCCGGCCCCATCTGATGCACCAGGTTGATGGTCATGTTGTAGGACGGCGCAAAGGAACTGCGCAGCGGGAAGGTACGGGTGGACGCGAGCCCGGCGACCTCGGCCGGATCGACATCCGGATGCCACAGCACCACCGCGTGACCTTCGATGTCGATACCCCGGCGGCCCGCGCGCCCGGTCAACTGCGTGTACTCCCCCGGCGTCAACGGCATGTGCTGCTCGCCGTTGAATTTCACCAACCGCTCGAGCACCACGGTCCTCGCAGGCATGTTGATCCCCAGGGCCAGTGTCTCCGTGGCGAATACCGCCTTCACAAGACCGGCGGCGAACAGTTCCTCGACGGTATGGCGGAACACCGGCAGCATCCCGGCGTGGTGAGCGGCCAGCCCCCGCAGCAGTCCCTCCCGCCATTCGTGGTAGTCGAGAACGATCAGGTCGGCCTCCGGCAGGTCGGCGCAGCGCCGGTCGACCACTTCGGCGATTCGCGACCGCTCCGAGTCGGTGGTGAGCCGCAGCGACGAGCGCAGGCATTGCTTGACGGCGGCGTCGCATCCGGCCCGCGAGAAGATGAATGTGATTGCGGGCAGCAGGCCTTCACGGTCGAGAATGCCGATGACGTCGGGACGTAGGGGCGGCCGAAATATGCTCGGGCGTCCCCTGTTCCCGTGTCTGCCACGCCCGCGCGGCTGCCAGTCGGCCAACCGGTCCGCTTCGCGCCGGTGCACGATGTGGCGCAGCAGTTCCGGGTCGACGAGCAACTCGCGTCCGGACTTGTCCGCCTTGGTGGCCCGATAGTCGAACAGGTCGAAGACGCGCTTGCCGACCATCACGTGCTGCCACAACGGAACAGGCCGGTGCTCGTCGACGACCACGGTGGTGTCGCCGCGCACCGTCTGAATCCAGCCGCCGAACTCCTCGGCGTTGCTCACCGTGGCCGACAGGCTCACCAGCAGCACGTCGTCGGGCAGATGCAGGATCACCTCCTCCCACACCGCGCCGCGCATCCGGTCGGCGAGGAAGTGCACCTCGTCCATGACGACATAGGAAAGCCCATGCAGCGCATGCGAATTCGCGTAAAGCATGTTGCGCAGCACTTCGGTCGTCATCACCACGACATCGGCGTCACCGTTGATCGACTGGTCGCCGGTGAGCAGACCGATCTTGTCCGGGCCGTATCGGCGTACCAGATCGTTGTGCTTCTGATTGCTCAACGCCTTGATGGGTGTGGTGTAGAAACACTTCCCACCCGAGGCGAGCGCCAGGTGCACCGCGAACTCGCCGACCACCGTCTTGCCCGCTCCGGTCGGTGCACAGACCAGGACGCCGTGCCCGTTCTCCAGTGCCGCGCAGGCCTTCTGCTGAAAGTCGTCGAGCCGAAACGGCAGCTGCTCCGTGAAGCTCGCGAGCTGGTTAGGTGGCGTCGTCATCGACCACGGTGCGCCCCGACGTCGGCACGGCGGCCGGCGCTTCGATCGGCTCGGCGGCACCGATTGGCGCCGCTAGTTCGTCGGGCACGTGCTCCAGCGCCTGCCTGCGGGCCTTGCGCTTGTCGTGGACGCGGGCGACTTGAATCGAGACCTCGAGCAGCACCGTCAGCGCCAACCCCAACGCCAGCATCGAGAACGGATCCGACCCCGGTGTCGCGAATGCCGCGAAGACGAACAACCCGAAGATCAGGCCGCGCCGCCAAGCTTTCAGCCGCGCGTAGGGAAGCACCCCGACCAGATTGAGCATGATGATCAGCAGCGGGAACTCGAAGCTGATCCCGAAGACCAGCAAGAGATTGAGCAGGAATCCGAAGTACTGATCGCCCGATAGCGCGGTGACCTGGACATCGCTGCCGACGGTCAGCAGGAAGTGCAGGGCCTTCGCCAGAACGATGTAGGCCAGCACCGCTCCGGTGATGAAGAGCGCCGCCCCGACGAACACGAATGACATCGCGAACCGGCGTTCCTTCTTGTACAGGCCGGGCGTGATGAAGGCCCACACCTGATGAAGCCAGACCGGGCAAGCCAGAATGATTCCTGCGGTCAGGGCGACCTTCAGGCGAAGCATGAACTGGTCGAACGGTGCCGTGGCCAGCAGCCGACATTCGCCGTCGGGTGCGATGGTGGCGCGCGCCGATGCCGGAAGCGCGCAATACGGGCCCCGTAGCCACTCGCCCAGGCTGTGGAATCCGAGAACGCTGTGGGTGTACCAGAAGAAGCCGACGATCGTCGTCAACACGACGGCGCCCATTGCGATCAGCAGCCGCGTTCGCAGTTCATACAGGTGCTCGACCAGCGACATGGTGCCGTCGGGGTTGACCTTCGACCGACGGCGACGGGGATCGAGCTTCTTGAGGATTCCGGGCGTCTGCACGAGCTTGGCGAAGTGGTACGGCCGTGAAACGCGGCCTCAGGCCGCGCTCACGGTTCGACCTGTGTCAGGCCGGGTGTTTGTCTGACGGTTGCTCGGCTTCGGGGGCCGGCGTGTCGGCACGTTCCGAGGCGATCGGGGTCGCCTGCGACGTCTCCGGCTTGGCGTCAGATTTCATCTCCTTGACCTCGGACTTGAAGATCCGCATCGACTGGCCCAGCGAGCGCGCCGCGTCCGGGAGCTTCTTGGCGCCGAAGAGCAACACGAACACGGCGATGACGATTATCCAGTGCCAGGGTTGTAGACCGCCCAATTTGGCCACCTCCAGAGTCGCGGCCAGTCTACTCGTCTATGCCATAGGCGCTTAGCGCCGCCGTCGCCGACTCGCGTACCCGGTCCGCCAGCGTCCCGGGTTCGAGCACCCGCACCGCCGACCCGAAGCCGAGCACGAACCGGGTCATCCAGTCGTCGGAGGCGTAGGTCATGGCGGCCTCGCAGGCGCCATCGGGCAGTTCGCGGACGACGCGCAGCGGGTAGTAATCGAACATCCAGGCCGCGGACCGGTCGATGAGCAGCCTCGCCGACGGCAACGACGGATCGGCGTCGAACAGCGACGTGTCCGGTCCCGCCTGCACGGCGGGCGGTGGCGGCGCCGACGGCTCGTCGAGGGCGTGGGCGTCGACGATGCGGTCGAACCGGAACAGCCGCACCCCCTCGGCGGAGCGGCACCAGGCCTCCAGGTAGCTGTGATCGGCCACCAGGACGACCCTGATCGGGTCCACCACGCGGCTGGACAGCATGTCGTGGGAAGCCGAGTAGTACTCGATCGCCAATGCGCGACCGTCGCGGACCGCGGACCGCACCGCCGCGGCGGCCTCACTCTCGATCGGAGCGCGCTCGTCGACCGCCGCATCGGTGCCGTGACTCAGCGTGCCTGCCGCCGATTCGATTTTCGCGATCGCACTCCTGGCGGCCTCCGGGTCGACCATGCCGGGCACGTCGACGAGCGCACGCAATGCCACCAGCACACCCGTCGCCTCCGGGGAGGTCAGCCGGAGCGGATGGTCGATACCGGCGGAGAACGTGACTTCGATTGTGTCGCCTGAGAATTCGAAGTCGATCAGGTCGCCGGGCCCGTAGCCGGGCAGCCCGCACATCCACAGCTGGTTCAGGTCGTCGCGCAGCTGCTTGACGCTGACCCCGAGGTCCGAGGCGGCCTCGGCGTACGTGATCTTCGGGTTGGCCTGAAAGTACGGAACCATGTTGAGCAGCCGCACCAGCGCTCCGACACCGCGTCATGCGCGATCCGCCTTCGCTTCTCGCTTGCAAGTCACGCTTCACCTCGTCCGTCGCCCGGCCTGGAGCGCAGCCGGGCGAGCACATCGTCGCGCAGCGGCTCCGGCTCCAGCGCCACGGCGTCGGCACCGTAGCTGGCGATCTCGCGGGCCAACCGGTCGATCATCCCGATGTCCAGCGTGATCTCCTCACCGGCACGACCGCCCAGCGTGCGCGGGCCGACGACGGTCGCCCTGCGCCGCAGCGCGGTACCCCGGCCGTCGGCGACCCACACCCTGGCCTCGCCGCTGCTCGGCCATTCGCCGACCGCCCGATCGACGATCTCGCGCAGATTGACTCCGTCGGGACGCGTCACCGCGCCGGGCGGGCCGATCGCGGTCACCTCCGCCCCGATGCGGGACAGCCGGAAGGTGCGGGTCGCGTCGCGGTCGCGGTCGTGGGCGACGAGATACCAGCGACCCCTGTCGGTGACCACTCCCCAGGGCTCCACGGTGCGCATGGTGTACGGCTCGCTGCGCGACGGCCGATGCGGGAACTGCACTGCCTGCCCGGAATCGATGGCCGACAACAGGATTCCCAATACTTCCTCGGAACCGCGCAGGCCCGGCAGCGCCGCGGTCGAGGTGATGGCCACGTCGGAGTCGACGGCATCGATGTCAATGCCGGCCGCCCGCAGCTTGAGCAACGCGCCCTGGGTGGCGGTGATGAGCTCGGGCGACTCCCACAGTTGCGTGGCCACGGCGACGGCGGCGGCCTCGTCGGCGGTCAGCTCGACGGCAGGCAGCGCATAGGCCTCACGGTTGATGCGGTAGCCCTCGGTCGGGTCGAACTGCGACACCCGGCCGGTTTCCAGCGGGATGCCCAGGTCGCGCAGCTCGTTCTTGTCGCGTTCGAACATCCGGGAGAACGCTTCGTCGCTGGCGCTGTCGGAGTAGCCGTAGACGGTCTCGCGGATCCGCTCGGCGGTGATGAAGGTACGGGTCGACAACAGCGCGATGACGAGGTTCATCAACCGTTCGACTTTGGAGATCGCCACTCCGTAAGAGCTTAGGGTGAGTCGTGGGCACCCGTTGGCAGGACACCGACGCGCCGCGCGGCGACGCCTACGACGCCAGGTGGCGCAGGCTCGCCGCCGCAGGTCAGGAGCGTCCACGGTGAGGCCGATCTGATCGAGAACCTGCTGCGTGACTCGGGTGGGATCGTGTGCTCGACGCGGGTTGTGGGACCGGCAGGGTCGCGATTGAACTCGCGGCGCGCGGGTTCTCCGTGGTGGGGATGGACGTCGACGCCCAGATGCTCGATGCGGCCCGCGGCAAAGCGCCTGAGCTGCCGTGGATTGCTGGCCGACCTGGCCGACGCGACCGCGCAGCTCGATACGAAGTTCGACGTGGTCGCGATGGCGGGAAACGTGATGATCTTCGTCGACGCAGGCACGGAAGGCCAGGTGTCTGAGAGAGCTGAGCTCCGCTGCTGGCGCGCCTTCCGGCTGCTGGTTCCGGGTTTCAGCCATCCGGCCCGCCAGGTTTGTCGCTGGCCGACCTACGACCGCTGGCGCGCGGCGGCCGGGCTCGAGTCGGCGTACCGCTGGGCCGACCTGGGACAGGTGTAGCCCTACACGGGCGGCGACTACGCGGTGTCGGTCCACGGACGGCGCAGCTGACCCAGCGGGCGTCACATAGAGGCGATGAGCCGCTTGACCCGCTCGTCGACCGACCGGAACGGGTCCTTGCACAGCACCGTGCGCTGGGCCTGGTCGTTGAGCTTGAGGTGGACCCAGTCGACGGTGAAGTCGCGACCGGCTTCCTGTGCGGCGCTGATGAACTCGCCGCGCAGCTTGGCCCGGGTGGTCTGCGGCGGGGTGTTGACCGCGGCCTCGATGTCCTCGTCGGTGGTGATCCGCGCGGCCAGCCCCTTGCGCTGCAGCAGGTCGAACACGCCCCGGCCGCGCTTGATGTCGTGGTAGGCCAGGTCGAGCTGGCTGATCTTCGGGTCGGACAGCTCCATGTTGTAGCGGTCCTGGTAGCGCTGGAACAGCTTGCGCTTGATGACCCAGTCGATCTCGGTGTCGACCTTGGCGAAGTCCTGGCTCTCGACCGCGTCGAGCTGGCGGCCCCACAGGTCGACGACCTGCTGGATCTGCGTGTTCGGCTCGCGGTTCTGCAGGTATTCCACCGCGCGGGCGAAGTACTCCCGCTGGATGTCCAGCGCACTGGCCTGCCTGCCGCCTGCCAGCCGCACCGGCCGCCGGCCGGTCAGGTCGTGGCTGACCTCGCGGATGGCGCGGATCGGGTTGTCCAGCGAGAAGTCGCGGAACGCCACGCCGCCTTCGATCATCTCCAGCACCAGCGATGCCGTGCCCACCTTCAGCATGGTGGTGGCCTCGCACATGTTCGAGTCGCCGACGATGACGTGCAGCCTGCGGTACTTCTCGGCGTCGGCGTGGGGTTCGTCGCGGGTGTTGATGATCGGCCGCGACCGCGTGGTGGCCGAGGAGACGCCCTCCCAGATGTGTTCGGCACGCTGGGACAGGCAGAACGTGGCCGCCTTCGGCGTCTGCAGCACCTTGCCCGCGCCGCAGATCAGCTGGCGGGTGACCAGGAACGGCAGCAGCACGTCGGAGATCCGGGAGAACTCGCCCTGCCCGAACGATCAGGTAGTTCTCGTGGCAGCCGTAGGAGTTGCCTGCCGAGTCGGTGTTGTTCTTGAACAAGTAGATGTCGCCGCCGATGCCCTCGTCGGCCAGCCGCTGCTCGGCGTCGATCAGCAGGTCTTCGAGTACCCGCTCGCCGGCGCGATCGTGGGTGACCAGTTGAACGAGGCTGTCGCATTCGGCGGTGGCGTACTCGGGGTGTGAACCGACGTCGAGATACAGGCGTGCGCCGTTGCGCAGGAACACGTTGGAACTGCGCCCCCACGACACCACTCGGCGGAACAGGTAGCGGGCGACCTCGTCCGGACTGAGCCTGCGGTGGCCGTGGAAGGTGCAGGTGACACCGAATTCAGTCTCGATGCCCATGATTCGTCGCTGCACCTTATCGAGACTACTGGTTGCCTTACGGTTGCGGCGCACTAGCCGCGCCGCGCGTTGCCGAAGCCTCTACGATCCGGACATGAGCACTCCGCGCGAGGTAGCTCCGTGGCGGGCGGTCGGTCTCTTCGTCTTGCTGACGATCTGCCTGGCCGGTGTGTTCTGGATCCTGATCAACGCGACGCCAAACGGTCAACGCGGCCTACATCGCCGGGTTGATGTGGATGCCGGCGGTGGCCGCGATCCTCTCCTGCCGGATTCTGGGCCGACCGCTGCGCTCCCTCGGGCTGGGTCAGTGGAACGGCCGGTTCGACGGCGCGCCCGACTGGGTGGTCATCGCGCTGTTCGTGGTGCTGACGGGCACCACCGGCATGCTGTCGGGCGTCGCACGGCCGCAGGCGAGGAGATCGGCTGGCGCGGATTTCTCGTTCCCGAACTGGCCAAGGTGTTGCCGTTCACCGGGGTCGCGCTGGTGTCCGGGCTGATCTGGGCGTCGTGGCACTACCCGATCACCGCCGTCGTCTACGGCGACGTCGGCCTTCCCGCCTGGTTCTGGTTGCTCACGTTCACGTTCGTGGCCGTCGCGATCAGCTTCGCGCAGGCGTGGCTGCGGCTGAAGACCGACAGCGTGTGGCCGCCGATCTTCCTTCACGCCAGCCACAACCTCTGGATGCAGTCGATCTTCACCCCGCTCACGACCGACCGGGAGTACACCCGCTGGATCGCCGGCGATCTCGGCCTGGCCTTCGTCGTCGTGGCCGCCGTCGTCGCCGTGGTGTTCTGGGTCAAGCGCAACGACTTGCCGAATTCAGTTGCCGCTCAACGAACCTGACGGTGCTCCCAGGATCCGCTCGAACGCCTGGATGTAGGCGGCCAGCACGACCCTGATATGCGGCCCGCCGATGTCTGCGCCGCCGATCCATCCGCCTCGATCGCGTCGATGAACGCGTCGGTCAGGTTCAGGCCCATGCCGGTGATGATGACGGCGGCCTCGCGTGGATAGTCGGTGTCGAAACACCTTCTCGTCGCAGCCCTGGCGAATGATCGCCTCCAGCAGTGGAGCGGTGAGGCGCATCGTCTCCTGGGACAGCTTCTGACGCAGCAGCGCGTTGTTCTCGTCGCGCCACAGCCGCATCGCCGCGGTCGACCACCGCGTCACGTTCTCGGCTTTCCACGCACCGGATCGGGCGAAGTAGGCGTGCATCTTCTCGATCGCACCGAGCCCGGGATCGTCGACGACCGACTGCATTTCGCCGGCGGCGCTGTCCCCCATCGAAACGACGATGCCTTCCAAGAGCGCGCTTTTGGAGCGGAAATAGTGGTACAGCGCGCCCTTGGACATCTGCGTCCTCGCCAGCACATCCTCGATCGTCATCCGCGCATAGCCCTTGTCGTGGATCAACTCCACTGCGGCCTGGAGAATCTCGCGGCGTCGCGCGGCGTACTCGTCGGGCTTTACCGTTCTCGGCACGCTGGACTCTTTCTTCGCGTTGACGTCGGCTCGGGCCCGAGCCTACTCTATTAATAGACCGTCGGTCGGTTTATTAATGTAGGAGCGATCAATGTCATCCCCGAGAACTCCCGAGGCGGAGCAGCGGACCAGGGCATTCGCCCGCGTTATCGGCCCGTTCGTCGCGCGTCGTCACGCTGATCATCGCGATCCGCCTGCCCGACCTCACGGCCACTCGTCGACGACTTTTCGCGAACGCGGTGCTCCCCTGGATCCTCGGCGCGGTGATGCTCATCGGCGGTCTGATCGTGATCGCCTTCCACCAGTACTGGCGCGGCGTGACCGCCGTGCTCATCTCCCTGTTCGGTTGGTTCGTCGCCCTGCGCGGCCTGACGATGATGGCGTTTCCGTCGATCCGTCGAGACCGGCGCAGGCGACACGCTCGCCAGTCCCGGCCTGCTGCTCGCCGCGCGGGTCTTCTTCGTGCTGATGACGGCGATGGGCCTGTGGCTGACCTATGTCGGTTGGGCCGCGCCGAGCCCTGTGGATAACCGGAGCGCCATCCCCCGCTGATCTGCCAGCATGAGGCATGGGGGGATCGCGTCCGACCGTGTCCGAAGCACAAGCGTGGCAACCGGATTCACTGCGCGCGGCAGCTGACGCCTGGGATGCCGCCGCGACGGACGTCCACGCCGAAGTTGCGATCGCGGTGCGCGGCGTGGAGGACACGCGCGAATTCTGGACGGGCTCGGCGGCCGACGCCGCGCGGCGGGACGCGGTCGCGACCGGGCACGCGTCCGTTGCGCTGGCGCGCGCCATGGTGATGGCCGTCGTCGCGGCGCGCGACGGTGCCGACCAGATCGCCTCGGCCCGCAACGACGTGCTGGCCATTGTGGCCGCCGCCAGGGCCGACGGGTTCACGGTCGGCGACGACGGCGCGGTCTCGGTTCCGGCCGATTCGCCGGGGCTGCTGGTCGCGCTGTCCGGCGGCGACGACGCGGTGGCCCACGACATGCTGACCGTGCGGGCGCGGGAGATCGCCAGGCAGCTCGTAGAGGCGCTCGACCGGCTCGGCGCGGCGGACGCCGACGCCGCCCATGACATCGACGACGCGCTCGCCGCCCCGGTGGTGCGCCCACCCGAAACCGTGCCTGCCGGGGCATGGCCCGTGACGGCGGCCGACGTCGTCGCCATGTGGCCGCGAATGAGCCAGGACCGGATCGCCGACCAGATCGCGGCGATGACCCCCGACCAGCGCCTGCGCCTGACCGCCGAGTTTCCCCGTCAGGTCGGGAACACCGATGGTCTGCCGTGGGAGATGCGGATCGCCGCGAACCGGACCAACATCGCCCAGGCGATCCTCGACGAGCGCGACCCCAACCGTGCGGCTTTCTACCGAACCCTCCTCGGCGAGATCGACGACCCCGCGGGGGCTGGCCGCCGCGTCGACCGGCAGGTCATCGCGTTCGACCCCGCCCGGGCCTCCTACATCGAGCTCAACGGGGACCTGGCCGCGGCGAAGAGCCTCGCGGTGCTGGTCCCCGGGATGAACACCACGATCGAGGGCTCGGCCGCCAACACCGCGACGGCACGGCGGTTTGTCTCGGCCACCCGCGGTGACGTCGCGGTCATCACCTACCTGGGTGGGGCATTTCCGCGCGGCAACCCGCTCACCGGAGCTCTCGATGCGGCCAACCCGCGCTACGCACTGGATATGGCGCCCCGGCTGGTCGCGTTCAGTGAGGATGTCGACCGCACGGTGGACGCGATCGCCGCTACCTCGCGGCCGATCCCGGTCACCTACCTCGGCCACTCCTACGGCGGTTCCATCCTCGGCACCGCCGAAGCGCAGGGCCTCACCGCCGACCGCACGCTGTACCTCGCAGCGGCCGGGGCGGGTGTCGGCGTCGACGATCCGGGCGATTGGCACAACCGCAATCCGCACGTGCTTCGGTTCTCGATGACCGCACCCGGTGACTTCATTCAGGCCGTGCAGGGCATTCCGATGGGACCACACGGGGCCGATCCCGATGAGATGCCGGGCGTAATCCATTTGCCGACAGGCTATTACGACGACGGACGGGAAATGGCCGGCTGGAAGGCGCACACCGACCTGCTGAACTGGCCATCCGACTCGTGGCGCAACATCCTGGCGGTGATCACCGGGGATTCGGAAACCCTGCACCAAGCCGGCTGACGTGCGGCCAGAATAGGCGAATGTCGACGCGCAAATGGTCGCGCAGCGCCCCGGTGGACGGGTTCCGGCTGGCCTTTGACCGATTCGGGGCCAGGAGTGCGCCGCCGGTCGTATTGCTGCACGGATGGCCGGGCAACCGGCACGACTATCGCCAAGTGGTCCCGCTGCTCGGCGATGCCGCCGATGTCATCGTTCCCGACCTGCGCGGCTTCGGCGGATCCGACAAGCACGCCGTCGCGGTGCGCCACTTCTACAGCGCCACCGCTCAAGCGGGCAGTGTCATCGGTCTGATCAAGGAACTGGGCCTGTCGGAGGTCGTGCTTGCGGGCTACGACGTGGGCAGCCGCGTGGCTCAGAGTGTGGCCCGGATGCAACCGGACCTGGTGCGGGCGCTGGTCCTCTCTCCCCCGATGCCAGGCGCGGGCGATCGTGTCCTGACCGCGAAGGCGCAAAGCGAGTTCTGGTATCAAGCGTTTCACCAGTTGCCGCTCGCCGCACTGTTGATCGACGGCAACCCCGATGCCGTCCGAGAATACCTACGGCACTTCTGGATTCACTGGTCCGGGCCGAATTTCACACTGTCCGAAGATGATTTGGACAGGCTGGTGGCAGATTATGCCCTACCCGGCGCATTCACCGCGTCGATCGCCTGGTACCGCGCCGGCGCCGGGATGATCGCCCAGTCACTCACCGAACTGCCGCCCGAGCGCGCCATCAAAATCCACGTGCCGACCGATGTGCTGTGGCCGCAACATGATCCGCTGTTCCCGCGAGAGTGGTCCGACCGCCTCGAGCACTACTTCACCGATGCGCAGCTGCACGACGCCTTCGACGCAGGCCACTTCACCCCACTCGAGTGCCCCGAACAGTTCGCGGAGCTGATCCTCATCCGCGCTCAACCCAGCCGAGGCGGCGGCTGACGGCATCGGCGGCGCCGATCGTCAGCTTGGCGGTCTCTTCGAACTGGTCTTCGTTCAGCCGGTAGGCCGGTCCCGAAACACTCAGTGCGGCAATAACTTGCGAGTTGGAATCGTATACGGGCGCGGCGACTGCGTTGAGGCCGACTTCCAATTCCTCTCTCACGCATGCCCAGCCACGCTCCCTGGCGGCGGCCAATTCCCGCTGCAGATCTGCGATCTTCACCACCGTGTTCGTCGTAAACGACTCGAGCGGCGACGCGAACCGGGCTCTGATGTCGGCACCGTCCAGCCCCGCGAGCAAGACCTTTCCGCTCGACGTGGCGTGTGCAGGGCAGCTCTGGCCGACCCATGTCCGCAAGGTGATCTCGGCCGGACCGATGGCCTCGACGACGTTGATGATGCGGTCACCGTCGAGGATCGCCAAGTTGGTGGTCTCCCCGACCTCCGCGGCCAGACCGTCGCAGATGTCCTGACTGAGCTTGACCAGGTCCAGATGTCCGCTGCTGGTGCGCGCCAGGCGGGCGATGGAGAAGCCGAGCCGGTACTTGCCGCGACCGCTCACCTGTTCGACGTAGCCGCGCGACTCCAGCACCGCGATCAGTCGCGACACGGTCGACTTGTGCACGCCCAGTTCGCCCGCGATCTCGGTGACGCCGGCCTGACCCGACCTTGCCAGCAGTCTCGAGCACCAGCAACGCACGGTCGACCGACTGCACCGCGGCATTGCCCTTCTCGTCCGAGGCCGCCATGAGTCGTCAGCCTATCCGGGCAGGGTTCCGGCATTGCGGACTCGTCGCTGCACCGCAGAGATCTCACGAAGGCCGTCATTGAGCAGACTTCGATTCAACGGCGAGAGTTGGGACATGGTGATCGACGTCGCCGGGCGTGTGTCCGGCCGCGATCTGGTCAACCTGATGCGCCATCCGCATCCGCTGCAGCATGACGAAGACATCGCGAAGAGTTTCCGCGTCGCGTTCGCTCATCGCGTCGGCCTGCGCCGCCGCGCTCAGCCGCGCCGGGGTCGAGGCGGAGGCGACGTCAGCGGCCAATCCACCCCAGCGGGCGAGATTGACGATCGGGGTCACCGCGTGGCTCTTGAGGTCGAATGTGCCGCCGCGCCTTGACAAGACATCACGCAACGACCGGGTCCTGACCCGGTCGGACAGCGCAGAGAGCCGTTGCAATCGCAACGCATCCGCATGCTCCTCGCGCATCCGGCGGTACGCCGCGGGCACCGTATGCAGCGCGTTGTCGCCCCACACCACGCGGCCGTCGATCAGCAACGACGACATGATCAGGCCCTTGCCGCGCAATGGGTCGGCAACCCAGCCCTTCGCCGCGGCGAACCATTCCGACTGCGGTCGCGAGAAGAGCGGTTGATACGCGACCGCTCCGTTGCGGTCCGATGGCAGACCACAGCCGTCCAGGATCTCGTGGGTGCGAACGGCGACCGCGCGCAGTTGCTCACTCGCCGAAGACAACTCGTCCCTGAACGACACCGCGCTGTCGACGTCGGACGACGGCATCGCCTCTCGGCGGGCGACGCTGCCCAATGTCAGCCACGCGAACCCATCGATGGCTTCGCCGGCTTCTGCGAGTGAGAGTTCCAGCGCCCTACGGACCAGGCTGTCGATGACGACGGACAGGATCGCGCTGGTCGCAGACGCCTTGCTGCCGTTGCGGAACAGCTCGACGGCGACCCCGGTGACCCGCTGCCCGACCTTCTGCAGTTCTCCTGCGTCGCCTGCCAGCCCTATCGACCGTCTCAAGGTGAAGCTCTGCCGGGCCGAGGCGGCCAGCAGGTCGAGCTCTTCGAGCACGCCGAGCGACTTCGCCTCGAGACGTCACGACAGGCATGTGCCGAAGGCCGCATTCCAGCATGTCCATCAGCACTGTCTCGGCGGTCAGGTCCGCGGTCACCCTGCGGGCCGGTGCGCTCATCACCGCCGTGATGGGAACGTCAATCGAGACTCCTGCGGCGACCACCCGGGTCCGCAGGTCGCGGTCGGTGAAGATGCCCAACTCGCCATCCGGCAGCCGGATCAGGGCGTAGGACACGTGTTGTTCCGTCATCCGGCACACCGCGTCGCGTACCGACGCGTCGGCTGCGACGATGAGGGCATCACCGTGCACCAACTCGCCCACCGGTCTGCCATCGGTGGCAGGCACGATCGTCGGCCGGTCGGCGGTGCCGAGGTTCCACGCCGACGATGCCAGGAACGCCAATCCCGCGGGCTTGGCGAACTGAGCGCTGACCAGTGCCCCTGGGAGGCGAATCAAATTGCTGGGCAACGTCGTACGCGCTTCGAAGTCCATGCCGCCACCGGTCAGCAGCGGCATGTAGCCGAAGATTCCGCCGGGTTCGACGGTGTCGATGACGGTGCTGTCGGCGCTGGAGTAGAGCGCGACGTGTCCGGTTCGCACCATCCAGACGTCGTCGGGCACTCGCGTCGCGTAGTCGGCGATAACGGTGCCGGCGTCGAACGTCTCGACGACTGGCACCGTCGGCCAGCGCGGCGAGTTCGCCGTCCGTCATCCCCTGGAACGGCGTGTGCTCGCCCAGGAAGTCGGTCAGATCAGGCGTTGCGGATGAGCTCGGCACACTTCTCCGCCATCGTCATCACCGTGATATTGGGGTTGATCGACGGCAGTTTGGGCATCGCCGACGCGTCCACCACCCGCAGCCGCGACACCCCCTTGACCCGCAACTCCGGGTCGAGAACGGACATCGGATCCGTGACGGCGCCCATCCGCGCCGTCGCCGCGGGGTGATACACGGTGTTGTGGCACTTGTGGATGTAGTCGAGCAGCTCGTCGTCGGTGGTCGCCTCGGGGCCCGGCGCGAGCTCACGGCCGACCCACTCCGCCAGCGGTGACTGTTCGGCGATCGTGCGGGCCAACCGGACCCCGGTGAGCATGATTCGCTCGTCATAGCCCTCGGGATCGGTGAAGTACCGCGGGTCCACCCGCGCCCGGTCGCGGAAATCGCGGGACCGCAGCCGCACCGTGCCCCGCGATCGACCCTGAGTCACGTTGGGCGTCAAGCAGAATCCGTTGTCGGTGGTCGGGTAGCCGTGGCGCAGCGTGTTCATGTCGAACGGCACGCTGCCGTAGTGCATCATCAGGTCGGCTTGCGTGCAGCCCTCGTCGACGGTGGTGAACAGGCCGATCTCCCACCACTGCGTCGAGGTCGTCACCATCGGCCGCGATGCTTCCCAGAACACCAGCCCCTCGACGTGGTCGTCCAGGTTCGATCCAACACCCGGCGAGTCCACCCGGACGGCGATGCCGATCTCCCGCAGATGCACGCTCGGGCCGATTCCGGAGAGCATCAACAACTTCGGGGTGTCGATCGCACCAGCGGTGACGATGACCTCCCGGCGCGCTGACACCTCGTCATAACCGGTCAGATCGGGCCGCTGATAGCGCACTCCCGTCGCGGCCTGTGACCCGTCGAACAGGATCTCGGCGACCCAGCAGTTGGTACGGACCTCGAGGTTGCGCCGAGTCTCCATGATCGGGTGCAGATAGGCGTGCGACGAGGACATCCTGGTGCCGTCTTCGGCGGCGTTGATCTGAAACCATCCCGCGCCGTTTCGTACCGTCTCACCGCGGTTGAACGCGACCGTTGGGAGTCCGACCTTCGCGGCCGCCTCCAGAACCGCTGCGCCACAGGGATCGTCGGGCGGCACATCGCGGAGCAGGACCGTCTCGGTGAGCCGCTTGGTCAGCGGCAGCACCTCCGCGGAGCCCCAGCCCGTGGCGCCCATCGTCACCCATTCGTCCAGGCATTCGGCGGGTGGCAGGAACGCGATGCACGAGTTGTGCGAGGAACACCCACCCAGCACCTTGGCTCTGGCGTGCCGCATGAACGAGTTGCCGCGCTCCTGCGGTTCGATCGGATAGTCCCAGTCGTAGCCCGAATCCAGCAGATGCATCCATTCCGCCAGCACCAGGATGTTGTCGTCGCCGACGTCCGACGGACCCGCTTCCACCAGGCAGACCGTCACGTCGGGATCCTCCGACAGCCGTGCGGCCAGTGCACAACCCGCGGTGCCGCCGCCGGCGATCACGTAGTCGAATGTGCCGGCGTCGGACATCACGCCTGCTCGACGTTCTCGCCTCGGCCTTCGTCGCCGCCGCGTGGGACTCCAAGGTCCCGATGTGGTGGCGGCCCTTGACGAAGTACCACAGCAGGCCCGAAGCCGAGGATCACGCCGATGTAGACGAAGGCGCCCCATGTGTTGTACCAGGGCTCGCCGTAAACCGCCTGCCCGCGGCCAGGCCAGGTTCAGCGCCATTAGCGCACCCCACGACCACCGCGACGATGTTGACCGGCATCCCCCAGCGGCCCATCGTGAAGTAGCCGCCCTCCTTGAGATCCTTTGGCGGCCATTGGCCCTTGAGCCGCTTCTTGAGCATCGGCCCGGTCACCATCAGGTACGCCAGATAGATCATGATGATCGCGATCGACGTCAGCACGGTGAAGATCTGCGTCTGTCCGATGTTGATCACCAGGATGAACGCCGAGATCAGACGCCGATGACGACGGCGGGGATGATCGGCGTCTGGGTCTTCGGGTTGCACCCGGGCAAGCTTCTCCCCGAACGGAAGTGCGTTGTCACGCGCCATCGCGAAGGTCAGCCGGATCGCCGCGGTGTGCACCGCCAGCGTGCAGACCGTGACCGCGACGACGATGCAGATCAGGAAGATCGTGCCGAGCGGACCCCACATCACCTGCTCGACGATGTACTGCAGCCCGCCGCTGCTCTCGCCGATCTTCGGATCGTTCGAGGTCGGGCGCCGCCATCACCGCGAACACCAGGATGCCGCCGCCGATGACGAACGACGCCAGGATCGCGCGCAGAGATCGCCTTGGGCGCCGTGCGTCGCGGCTCGACAGTCTCCTCGCCCAGCGAGCTCGCGGTGTCGAAGCCGTACATCACGTAACAGCGAGGCCAGCGACGCGATCAGGAACGCGCCGAGATAGCCGCCGCTCTCGCCGGCGCCGTAACCGTTGGTGGAGAAGAAGATGTCCGGACCGCGCTTGATGTTGAACGCCAGGATGATCACGATCAGCACGGCGGCGATCAGCTCGATGAACACACCCGCGCTATTGATCCGCGACATCAACTTCACGCCGAGCGCGTTGATCAGCGTGGTGAACGCGATCAGCACCGTGCCGAGAATGACGGCGTTGGTGGCGAAGTCGTATTCGCCGGTGCCGTCACCGATGATCTGGAAGCCGCTCCACAGCCGCGGCAGGTTGAGCTGGTAGGCCAGCACCACCGCCGAGATCGTGACGATCGACGCGGTGAGCATCAGCCAGCCCGACGACCACCCGACCAGCCGGCTGCCCAGCATCTTCGACCAGTTGTAGACCGAGCCGGCGACCGGATACTTCGCGGCGAGCTCCATGAAGCACAGCGCGACCGCCATCTGCCCGACGAACACCATCGGCCACGACCACAGATACGCGGGACCCGCCGGTGCCGAAGCCGAAGTAGAACAGCTGGAACGTGCCGGTCAGGATCGAGATGTAGCTGACGCCTGCGGCGAAGCTGGCGAACTTGCCGATGCTGCGGTCCAGCGACTCCTTGTAGCCGAAATCCTCCATGCCGCTGTCGGCGTGCGGTTCCCTGATCACCATGAGTGTGCCCTCTCTAGCCCTTGAACCAGCCGGCGGCCTGCGGTGCGGTGTTGTGCCAGATGTGTTTGATCTCTTGGTATTCCGCGAGCCCGGTTGGACCGAGCTCGCGACCGTTGCCCGACTTGCCGAATCCGCCCCACTCCGCCGCCGCGGTGTAGTAGCCGAAATCGTTGAGCCACACCGTGCCGTGCCGCAGTGCCCGCACCACACGCTCGCCCCGCGCCATATCGGATGTCCGAACACCCGCCGCGAGACCGTATTCCGTGTCGTTGCCGAGGCTGATCGCCTCGGCTTCGGTGGTGAACCGCTCCACCGTGAGAATCGGCCCGAAGGTCTCCTCGGACACGATTCGCATCGACCGGTCGCACCGGTCGAAGATCGTCGGCAGGTAGAAGCTGCCCTTTGCCAGGGCCGGATCGCTCGGTCGCGCCCCGCCTGTGACGAGCTTCGCGCCTTCGGAAATACCCTGCTGCACATGGGCTTCCACCTTGGCGCGGTGCTGCTCGGAAACCAGCGGTCCGGTCTCGCTGGCCGGGTCCATGCCGTCGCCGATCCGGATCTTCTCGGCGCGGGCCGCCAGTTCGGCGACGAAGTCGTCGGCGATGGACTCCTCGACGATCAGCCTGGTGCCCGCCGAGCAGACCTGACCGGAGTGCAGGAACACGCCGGTCAGCACGTGGTCGACCGCGCTGTCCCAGCTCGGCGTCTGCGAACACGATGTGCGGGTTCTTGCCGCCGAGTTCGACCGCCACCTTGGTGACGTGCTCGGCCGCGACCTTGGCGATCGTCCGGCCCGTCGCCAGTCCGCCGGTGAACGAGATGAAGTCGACGTCGGGGTTGTCGGTCAGCGCAGCGCCCAGCGTCGCGCCGCTGCCCTGCACCAGGTTCACCACCGAGGCGGGTACACCCGCCTCTTCGAGCAGGTGAACGAACGCGATCGTGGTCAGCGGGGTGACCTCACTGGGTTTGGCGACCATCGTGCAGCCCGCAGCCGAGTGCGGGCGCGATCTTCCACGACATCTGCAGCAGCGGGTAGTTCCACGGCGCGATCAGCACGCACACGCCGATGGGTTCGCGTACCACCCGGCTGATCACCGCGGGGTCGCCGACATCGACGAGCCGGTCGGACTCGACACCGACCAGGCGCGAGTAGTACCGGAAAACCGATGTGACGTCGTCGATGTCGATGCGGCTCTCGACCAGAGTCTTGCCGGTGTCCCTGGTCTCCAGCTGGGCGAGTGCCTCCTTGTCCCGCTGAAGCAGGTCGGCGATCCGGTCGAGCAGCGCGGCACGCTCGCCCGCCGGGGTGGCCGGCCATTCGCCGTCGTCGAAGGCTCTGCGCGCAGCGGCGACAGCGTCGCGCGCATCGTCGGGGGTGGCCTCGTCGACCACCGCGGCGACGCTGCCGTCGGCGGGGTTGATGATGTCGCGCGTCCCACCGTCGGATGCGTGGCGCCACTGCCCGCCGATCCAGAGATCCGGTTCACCGTTCATGGCCCGCTCACCTCTCGCCGAGACGGGACACTACCCACTGATGGAACTCCGCGATGTGATGTTCGGCAGGAACGAGTACACCGCCGTGGCGGTAGGCCCGCGATGCCATCGCCGGCTGAGTTCGCTCGCATGCCTCGAAATCCTGCTGGTTCACCCGGTGGAACAGTTCCACCGACCGCGACACGTCGCGTCCGGTCGACACCACGTCCGGGGCGTAGAGCCAGTCGCATTCGACGACGGTGCGATCCGGCGGCCATCGGATACATCCGGTGGAAGATGATGTGGTCAGGCACCAGGTTGATGAAGACCGTCGGTTTGACGGTGATCGCGTAGTAGCGCCGGTCCTGCTCGGCGGTGACGCCGGGCAACGCGTCGAATCCGGCCGAGCCGTCAACAGTGAATCCCGCGACGTCGGAGCCGAATTCAGCACCGTGGCCGACGTAGTACTGCGCCGCCAGGCCGCGGGAGAATTCCGGCAACACCTCGACCAGTTCCGGGTGGATCGAGGCGCAGTGATAGCACTCCATGAAGTTCTCGACGATGAGCTTCCAGTTCGCCGCCACGTCGTAGACCACCCGATGACCCACCTGTAGGCCGTCGATGCCGTAGCAGTCGATCGCCGACGCGTTGCCGAGTCGCTGGGTGACGTCGCCGACGACGTCGTCGAAGAACGACGGTGGCTCGTCCGCCAGGCACACCCACGCGTAGCCCAGCCACTCGGTGATCGCGACGGGCACCAGACCGTATCGGTAACGGTCGATCCCCGCCCCGGTCTCGTCGGTCAGTGTCGCGATGTTGGGAGCGGCAACGAGTTTTCCGTCGAGCGCGTAGGTCCACGCGTGGTAGGGGCAGCGCAGGTTACGCCGGGCCTGACCCTCGGCCTCGGTGCACAGCTGGGCGCCTCGATGTCGGCACACGTTGAGAAACGCCCGCAGGATGTCGTCGCGGCCCCGGACCACCAGCACGCTCTCGCGACCCACCTGAACCTTCTTGAACTGTCCCGGGTTCGGCATGTCGGCGGTGCGCGCGGCGCAGAACCACATGCTTTCGAAGATCCGCTCCTGTTCGGCGGCGAAGATGGTTGCGTCGGTGTAGTAGTCACCGCCGAGCGTGGCCAGCAGGCTCGACGGCTGATCCGTTGCGGTCATATGGTCACCAAGCGTCGTGGGTCGAACAACGAGATCGGATGTCCGGTCGTGCCGGTGGTCGCCAGGTCGGCGAGGATCTCCCCCACCACGGGGACGAATTTGAAGCCGTGCCCCGAGAATCCGCACGCCACCGTCACATTGGCGCTGTCGGGATGGCGGGCGATCACGAAGTGCTCGTCTGGGGTGTTGGAGTACATACACGTCGCCGAATGCAGACAGGGTCCGTCCAGGGCGGGCAGCAGTTCTGCGACGCGATCGCGCATCTCGGTGATCTCACGCTCGTGCACCGTGCGGTCGATGGTGTCGGGCGTGCAGACCACGCCCTTGCGGAAGAACGCCACCTTCACGCCACCGCCGGGTCCGTCGATCGCCGGGAACCCGTATACCTGCATGCCGGTGGCGTCTTCGTCGATCAAGATCGGATGGTCGACGAACGGCGCAGTGCCGCCGCCCGGGTCGAACCAGTAGAGCACCTGCCGTTCGACGGTGATCGGAATACCGAACTCGGCGAGCAACTGCGGGGCCCATGCGCCTGGGCAGATGACCAGCTGTCCGGCGGTATAGGTGCCGCGCTCCGTGGTGACGCTGACGCCGCCCGCGGATTCGCTCCACTCGATGACCGGCTCACCGAAATGCAGTGTCGGCGCCCTCGGTTTCGGCGAGGTCGATATGCGCCTGCGACGGTCATCTCCGGCCGCGCGAAGCCCGCCTTCACCTTCGTAGAGCGCAATGTCGCCGGGATGCGGCGTGAAATTCGGGAAACGGCGCCGGATCTCTGCCTCGTCGAGCATCTCGTGCGGCAGGTCCCATTCCTGGCTGGCCCGTTGGCTTCCCGCGACGGTCAGGCGTCGGGCGGTCCGATGAACAGTCCGCCGGTGACCCGGTAGACCTCGCGCGCGGAGTCGGCCGCCAGCTTGTCCCACAGCTCGTAGGCGCGCAGCAGCAGCGGGACGTAGGCAGGATCCTCGAAGTAGGACTGCCGGATGATGCGCGATCCGCCGTGGCTGGAACCCTTGTCGTGTGCCGGGTGAACTTCTCCAGCCCCAGCACCTTCTGGCCTCTGGCGGCCAGGTGGTATGCGGCCGCGCTGCCCATCCCGCCAAGGCCGATGACGATGACATCGTGACTCATGCGCTACCTCTTGATCCGAGCCATCTCGGGGTCGACGACCGGTTCGGTGTGCATCACCGCGGTGTGCCGGGTGCCTCGATAGTCGACGGCCACGGAGTCACCGATCTCGGCGCCGGCGGGCAGCCAGGCGTAGCCGATGGTGCGCCCGACGGTCGTCGAGTATGCGGCGCTGGTGACGTAGCCGACGCAGGCGCCGTCGATGTACACGGGCTCCTTGCCCAGCGCGACGGCGGCCGGGTCGTCGAAGACGATGCTGCGCAACACAGTTTGCGGCGGCGTGCCAAGTGCGGCCTTCCCGACGAAGTCCTTGTTCATCCGGACCGCGAAGTCCAATCCGGCAGCCGCAGGCTGGTGTTCGGCGGTCATGTCGGTCCCCCACAGCCGGTAGCCCTTTTCGATGCGCAGGCTGTTGAAGGCGATCCGGCCCGCAGCGATGACGCCGTGGCTTCGGCCGGCATCGGCGAGCAGATCCCACAGGGCGCAGCCGTATTCGGCACTGGTGTAGATCTCCCAGCCGAGTTCACCGACGTAGGACACCCGCATCATGGTGACCGGTATCGCGTCGAGATGAGTTTGCATGGCACGGAAGTACTTGAAGGCGTCGTGTGACAGATCGTCGGGGCAGAGCGGCTGCACCAGGTCTCGAGCGCGCGGCCCCCACACGCCGACGCAACAGGTGCCGCCGGTGATGTCGCGCAGTGTCACGCCGTCGGGCAGGTGCCGGTGCAACCAGTCGAAATCCATCGGCCCGTTGACGGCGACCTGGAAGCGGTCCTGCTCCAGCCTGGCGACGGTGATATCGCTTCGTATCCCGCCCATTTCGTCGAGCAGCAGGGTGTAGGTCACCGATCCGATGCTCTTGTCGACATTGTTGGTGCTCATCCGCTGCAGGAACGCCGCGGCGCCGGGCCCGGCGACCTCGTAGCGCGTCAGCGGCGTCATGTCGTACATCGCCACGCCAGTGCGGGTGGTGTGCGCCTCGGCGATCGAGATCGGCGACCAGAAGCGTGACGACCAGTCGTCGCGCTCCGGGCACGCCAAACCTTCGCGCGAAGAGTCGTTGCGCCAGATCGGCATTCGCCTCGAACCAGGCCGGCCGCTCCCAGCCGGCGCCCTCGTAGAAGTAGGCGCCGAGTTCCTGCTGCCGCGCGTAGAACGGGCTGGTGCGCAGGCCGCGCAGCGCCGTGCGGAACTGGTAGGGATGGATGACGTCGTAGACCTCGACGAAGGCCTGGGAGCTGGTCTGCAGGATGAAGCTCGGACTGCGGGCCACGTCTTCGAAGCGGTACAGGTCGCACTCGTGGGTGTCGATCGACGGGGTGCCGTCGACGATCCACTCGGCGGTGGCCTTGGCCACCCCCGCCGAATGCGTCACCCACACCGCCTCGGCGACCCAGAACCCGCTCAGATCGCGATGCTCACCCATGATGGAAAAGCCGTCCGGGGTGAACGAGAAGATGCCGTTGAACGCCTCCTCGACCTTCGAATCATCCAGCGCGGGAAGCAATTCGCGTGCCGCCAGCCATGCGGGTGCGAAGTCCTCCTCGGTGAACGGCAGCATCGAGGGCATCGGTTCGCCCGCGGTGTCGGCCATCAGGGTGGACATGTCGACGGGCATCGGCTTGTGGCCGTAGGAACCGATGCCCATGCGGTCGACGTGCTCGCGGAAGTACAGGTCCTGGTCCTGATGACGCAGGATCGGCAGGCCCGCCTCGGCCAGTTCGCTGTTGCGCCCGACAAGTGCACCGATCTGCCCGGTGCGCGCGTACTGGTGCGCCATCGGCACCAGCGGCACGACGAGCCCGACCTGCTTGGCGAACTGGGCACCCCAGAAGCCCGCCGCGCACACCACGATGTCGGCGTCGATCACGCCGTCGGTGGTCTGCACGCCGGTGACGCGGCCGCCGCTCTCGACGATGCCGAGCACCTCGGTGTGCGGCCGGAACGTCGCACCGCGGGCGATCGCCTGCCGCGCCTGGGCTTCGCCGGCACGCACCGCCTTGGCCAGCCCGTCGCCGGGCGTGTGGAATCCACCGAGGATGCGGTCGCGATCGAGCAGCGGATGCAGCGCGGCGCATTCGGCCGCGGTGAGCAGTCGACCGTCGATGCCCCACGCCGCGGCCCAGCCCGCCTTGCGGTGCAGGTCCGCCCAGCGCTCCGCGGTGGTCGCGACCTCGAGACCGCCGACCGCATTGAACGCCCAGCCGTCGGGATGGCTCGAGAGCGCAGAACTTCTCGACGGTGTAGCGCGCGAAGGCGGTCATCGTCTTGGACGGGTTGGTCTGGAACACCAGGCCCGGTGCGTGCGAGGTCGATCCGCCGGTGGTGAACAGCGGACCGCGGTCGACCACGGTGACGTCGGTGTAGCCCGCGCGCGGTCAGCTCGTCGGCCAGCGACGTGCCCACGATGCCGGCGCCGATCACGACGACTTTCGGCATAGGCCGGCCGCTCCTTGACCTTGTTGCGTATTACGCAACGTGTTTTGCCTGACGCAACATATCGTGCGCCCCAAGGACCCGCCGTCAACTACGACACGAAGAATTAAGAAACCGGCGCGGATCTACTCGCCGTCGCCGGACTCCTCGACGGGCAGCAGCGCTTCAAGCGCCGCACCGGTGATCCGCCGGAACGCGCGGCGCGGCCGGTTGGCGTCCAGGATCGCCACCTCCAGCGTCGTCGGCCCGAGGGCGCGCGGCTCGCCGTTGCCGCCCGCCTTCAGCGCGTCGATCGCGATCTTGGCCGCCGCGGACAGACCGGCGTTCTCGGTGTAGGACTCGTTGAGCTTCTCGGCGATCGGCTCCGTGGTGCCGCCCATCACGACGAAATGCGGCTCGTCGCGCGATCGACCCGTCGTAGGTGATCCGGTACAGCTCCGGGGCTTTGGTCTCGCCGTAGTGCGCGACCTCGGCGACGCACAGCTCGACCTCGTACGGCTTGGCCTGCTCGGTGAAGATCGTGCCCAGCGTCTGCGCGTACACGTTGGCCAGCTGGCGGCCGGTGACGTCGCGGCGGGCGTAGGCATAGCCGCGGGTGTCGGCGAACTGGATGCCGCCGCGGCGCAGCTTGTCGAACTCGTTGAACCGGCCGACGGCGGCGAAACCGACCCGGTCATAGAGCTCGCTGACCTTCTGCAGCGACCGCGACGGGTTCTCGGCGACGAACAGCACGCCGTCGGCGTAGGCGAGCGCCACCACGCTGCGGCCGCGGGCGATGCCTTTGCGCGCGAGCTCCGAACGCTCGCGCATCGCCTGCTCGGGCGAGATGAAATATGGAAAGCTCACGAGTCTCCCCGCGCGTCGTTCGACCGATGTGCTGCGTCCGGGCCGAAAGTGTCTGCCCGCGAACGGCTTTCGATGACCTCGCGGGCCAACGCGGCGATGCGCTCCTCGGCGACTTCCTCGGCGCCGTCGGCGCCGATGATCACCGCGGTCGGATAGATGCCGCGCACCAGATCCGGCCCGCCGGTCGCCGAATCGTCGTCGGCGGCGTCGTACAGCGCCTCGACGGCCACCCGCAACGCCGAATCCGCATCCGCCACTTGCGAATACAGCTTCTTGATCGACGATTTCGCGAAGATCGAGCCCGAGCCCACCGACTGGTAGCCCTCGTCCTCGAAGTTCCAGCCGCCCGCGGCGTCGAAGGAGACGATGCGGCCCGCTGCCTGCGGGTTCGGGTCGTCGAGGTCGTAGCCCGCGAGCAGTGGCAAGCGCGACGAAGCCCTGCAGGGCGGCGCCGAGATTGCCGCGCACCATGGTCGCCAGCCGGTTGACCTTGCCCGCGAACGTCAGCGCCACGCCCTCGAGCTTTTCGTAGTGTTCGAGTTCGACGGCGTAGAGCCGGGCGAACTCGACCGCGATCGCCGCGGTGCCCGCGATTCCGGTCGCCGTGTAGTCGTCGGTGATGTAGACCTTCTGCACGTCGCGGCCGGCGATCATGTTGCCCTGGGTGGACCGGCGATCGCCCGCCATCACGACGCCGCCGGGATACTTCAGCGCGACGATCGTGGTGCCGTGCGGCAGCGCGTCCGACGGGATCGGGGCGGCGTGTCGGTTCACGCGGCAGGAGTTCGGGCGCCTGGCGGCGCAGCAGTTCAGAGAAGGACGACAGGTCCACGTTGACGGACGGTGCTCCGGGTAGAGGCGAAGGAAAGGCCAGCTGCTCGCGATTCGGCCAGGTCACTGGCCGCCCTTCTGGACGTACGCGCGCACGAAGTCCTCGGCGTTCTCCTCCAGAACGTCGTCGATCTCGTCGAGCAGGTCGTCGGTCTCCTCGGTCAGCTTCTCGCGACGCTCCTGGCCGGCGGCCGTGCTGCCGGTGACGTCGTCGTCCTCGCCGCCACCACCGCCACGCTTGGTCTGCTCCTGAGCCATCGCCGCCTCCTGCGTATGTCTTCGGCGGGCACACTGCTGCCCGCCGGTTACTCCACATTACCCAGGTCGAATCCGATGTGCTCGGGGTGATAGCCCGGTGTCGACTACGTGGTGAGCTGTTCGACCAGTTCGGCGGCGCTGTTCACCGAGTCCAGCAGGGCACCGACGTGCGCCTTGCTGCCGCGCAGCGGCTCCAGCGTCGGAATCCGGACGAGCGAATCGCCGCCCAGGTCGAAGATCACCGAGTCCCAGCTGGCGGCGGCGATGTCGGCGCCGAACCGGCGCAGGCATTCGCCGCGGAAGTACGCGCGGGTGTCGGTCGGCGGGTTGTCCACGGCGTCGATCACCTGCTGCTCGGTGACCAGCCGCTTCATCGATCCGCGGGCGACCAGCCGGTTGTAGAGGCCCTTGTCCAGCCGGACGTCGGAGTACTGCAGGTCGACCAGATGCAGCCGCGGCGCCGACCAGCTCAGGTTCTCCCGGTTGCGGAAGCCCTCCAGCAGCCGCAGCTTGGCCGGCCAGTCCAGCAGCTCGGCGCACTCCATCGGGTCGCGCTCGAGCAGGTCGAGGACGTTCGCCCAGGTTTCGACGACGTGGGCGGCGCGCGGGTCGGGGTCGCGGCTGTCCACCAGCTTGGCCACCCGGTCGAGGTAGATGCGTTGCAGCGCAAGACCGGTCAGCTCGCGCCCGTCGGCCAGCGCGACGGTGGCGCGCAGCGACGGGTCGCGGCTGATGACGTGCACGGCGTGCACCGGCCGGGCCAGCGCCAGGTCGGTCAGGTCCATGCCCTCTTCGATGAGGTCCAGCACCAGCGCGGTGGTGCCCACCTTGAGGTAGGTCGACGTCTCCGCCAGGTTCGCGTCGCCGATGATGACGTGCAGCCGGCGGTACTTGTCGGCGTCGGCGTGCGGCTCGTCGCGGGTGTTGATGATGCCGCGCTTGAGCGTGGTCTCCAGGCCGACCTCGACCTCGATGTAGTCGGAGCGCTGCGACAGCTGGAATCCGGGCTCGTCGCCGGACGGGCCGATGCCGACCCGTCCCGAGCCGGTGATCACCTGCCGGGACACCAGGAAGCGGCGTCAGCCCCGCGATCACCGCCGAGAACGGCGTCTGGCGCGACATCAGGTAGTTCTCGTGCGAGCCGTACGAGGCCCCCTTGCCGTCCACGTTGTTCTTGTAGAGCTGCAGCTTGGCGGCGCCGGGCACGCTGGCGACGTGGCGGGCGGCGGCCTCCATCACCCGCTCGCCCGCCTTGTCCCAGATCACCGCGTCCATCGGGTCGGTGCACTCGGGCGCCGAGTACTCCGGGTGGGCGTGGTCGACGTAGAGCCGGGCACCGTTGGTGAGGATCATGTTGGCCGCACCGACCTCGTCGGCGTCCACCACCGGCGGCGGCCCCGCCGACCGGCTCAGATCGAACCCTCGGGCGTCGCGCAGCGGTGACTCGACCTCGTAATCCCATCGGGTGCGCTTGGCGCGCTGGATCCCGGCGGCCGCCGCATATGCCAGCACCGCCTGGGTGGACGTCAGGATCGGATTCGCGGTCGGATCGGACGGCGACGAGATGCCGTATTCGACCTCGGTTCCGATAATCCGTTGCATGTCGCCCAGCCTAGGTGACGTGCCGCAGTAGCCTGCGACCGTGCCATCCGAGCGCGACGCCGACTACCCCGTCACCCTCGTGCGCTCCCAACCGAGGGCGCTTCATGATTGACGTGTCAACGCGCCGGGCGGCCGACGCGTGGTTCCTCGAGCACGGGCTGCCCGCCGTGCTGCGGCCGGGTGCGCTGGTTCGGCGGCTGTGGCCGCGGTCGGCGCCGGCGCTGGCCGGCATTCGCGGTCTTCATGGCCAATTCCGCGCTCGTCGTGGCCATCACGGGCAAGCACACCATCAACATCGAGGGCCAGCCGACCAGGACCGAATGGTTCGTCCTGGCGACTGGTTGTCCTGGTGCTGCCGATCGCGGTGTCGTCGGCTGGTGGGTGTCGCGCATCTCCACCGTGCGCGGCGCGCACCGTCGCGGCGACCGTGGCGGTGGCCGTCGCCGTCGCAGGCGGCGTTCTCGGCGGCCCCAGCGCCCGGCGTTCTGGTCGACCTGATCTTCGAGGCGCATCGTCATCGCCGTCATCCTGGCTGCTGACCGCGACCGGCGCGGGATCGATCCTCGGCTGGACGGCCCGGACGACGATGTCGCACCTTGCCGCCGCAGGCTCGCTGTTAGTCCGCGCACTGCCGGTGCTGCTGTTGACGTTCCTGGTCTTCTTCAACTCCCCGGTGTGGCTGATGGCGGCCACGATCTCCCGCCGCCGCCTGTGGCTGGCGCTGCTGTTCCTCTCGCTGATCGCCGCGGTGTTCGTGGTGACGGTGACGATCGAGCGGTTCCGGCCGATCATGAACGCGCCGGAAACCAGCGACGGATCGCGACGCGCAGTTGGACGGGCACGCCGTTCGCGGCGATGCCGGATCCGGCGACCGGCACCGCCGCTTCGCCGCGCCGAACGGGCCAACGTGATGTTCGTGCTGACCGCGTCGCAACTCGCGCAGATCCTGGTGGTCGCGGTCGTGACGTCGCTGCATCTTCTTCGTGCTCGGCCTGATCCTGCTGTCCCCCGAAGTGCTGGCGGCCTGGACCACGCAACGGTTCCAGCGACGGGACCTTCCTCGGCATGACGATCCCGGTGCCCGCAGGCGCTGATCCAGATCACGATGTTCCTCGGCGCGCTGACGTTCATGTACGTCAGCGCGACGGCCGGCAGGCGACAGTCGAATACCGCACGCAGTTCCTCGACCCGCTCGTCGACGACCTGCGGCTGACCCTGGTCGCCCGCAGCCGCTACCACAGCCCTCGCACTCGGCTAGTCGTAGAGCGACTCGCTTCTAAGCGATTTCACAGCGTCTGCCTGCCACACTCCGCGGCCTGCAACGACGTCGGCGACGTGCCCGAAGCTGAGGGAGAACATGAAGGCAATCAGGCGGGATGCTGATCGCGCTCGGTCGCGACGGTCGCAGCCGTCGCGGCGCTGTTCGCGAGCACCGGCACGTCGCACGCGGGCTGGACAACGAATTGAGCCTGGTCGACGAGCAGGGCCGGACCCTGACGGTCCAGCAGTGGGACACCTTCCTCAACGGGGTGTTCCCGCTGGACCGCAACCGGCTGACCCGCGAGTGGTTCCACAGCGGCCGCGCCAAGTACATCGTCGCCGGCGAGGGCGCCGACGAGTTCGAGGGCACCCTGGAACTGGGCTACCAGATCGGCTTCCCGTGGTCGCTGGGTGTCGGCATCAACTTCAGCTACACCACCCCGAACATCCTGCTCGACGACGTCAACATCAACCCGTTGAGCGCGGCCTCGACCCGTTCGGCTCGGTCATCACCCCGAACCTGTTCCCCGGTGTGTCGATCAGCGCCGACCTCGGCAACGGCCCCGGCATCCAGGAGGTCGCGACCTTCTCGGTCGACGTCGACGGGCCCGACGGGCACGTCGCGGTCTCCAACGCGCACGGCACCGTGACCGGCGCGGCCGGCGGCGTGCTGCTGCGTCCCGTTCGCCCGGCTGATCGCCTCCACCGGCGACAGCGTCACCACCTACGGCGAACCCTGGAACATGAACTAGCCACGGCACGAGGCTGAGGATGGTGAGATGAAGGTCCTGATCGTCGAGGACGAGCCGCGCCTCGCGTCGACGCTTGCCGATCGGCCTGCGCGCGGAGGGGTTCGTCGTCGTCGCGCGCGGCCAACGGCGTCGACGGCCTCTGGCAGGCGGTCGAGAACGACTTCGACGTCATCGTCCTCGACATCATGCTGCCCAGGCTCAACGGCTACGAGGTGCTGCGGCGCATGCGCGAGCGCGACGTGTGGACGCCGGTGCTGATGCTGACCGCCAAGGACGGCGAGTACGACCAGACCGACGCCTTCGACCTCGGCGCCGACGACTACCTCGACCAAGCCGTTCTCGTTCATCGTGCTCGTCGCGCGGCTGCGGGCGCTGGTGCGGCGCGGCGCCCCGCAGCGTCCCGCGGTGCTGACCGCGGGCACGCTGTCGCTGGATCCGGCGCGGCGGGTGGTGCAACGCGCCGACACACCGATCTCGTTGACGCCGCGCGAATACGGCCTGCTCGAGTACCTGATGCGCAATCAGCGACACCGTCGTGACGAAAACCGAGATCCTGCACAACGTCTGGGACGCCACACTACGACGGCCCCGACAACGTCGTCGAGGTGTATGTCGGCTATGTGCGCCGCAAGATCGATATTCCGTTCGGCACCAACACCATCGAAACCATCCGCGGGGTCGGCTACCGGCTCGAGTCGGGCGCGCTACGCCAGCGGCAGCTGAACCGGTCAGCCAGCGTTCCACCGCCGGTTCGGTCGTCGATGGCGACGCCACCCTGGTGTGCGGCAACGATTTCCCGCACGATCGCCAACCCGAGCCCGGCGCCGCCCCGGTGCGTGACCGGTCCTCGTCCAGCCGGACGAAGCGGTCGAAGACGCGCATCCGGTCCGGCGAGGGGATGCCCGGGCCGTCGTCGGCGACGGTCAGCACCGCATGCCCGTCGGCGGGCCGACACCGTCACCTCGACACGCGACGTCGCGTGGCGCGCGGCGTTGTCGAGCAGGTTGCGCAAGCACGCGCGACATTGCCGCGGCAGTCGCCCTCCAGCCGCACCGGATCGAGGTCGGTACGCACATCGAGAGTCGTTTCGCGGCGCAGTCTTTCGAGCCTCTGCGGCCGCGAGGTCGTCGAGGTCGACGTCGTCGCGGGCGGTCGTGAAGTCCGCGTTCATCGGCGCGGGCCAGCAGCAGCAGATCGTCGATCAGCGCCTTCATCCGCTGCGCCTCGGGGATGCAGCGTCGTGGTGGCGAGGTCCTTGTCGAGCAACTCCGGGTGCGACGTCGCGACCTCCAGCGCCGAGATGATGGTGGCCAGCGGGCTGCGCAGCTCGTGCGATGCGTCACCGACGAAGCGCCGCTGCGCGGTGTGGCCGGCCTCGATCCGGGACAGCATCTCGTTCATCGTGACCGCCAGCGCGGCGATCTCGTCGCGGCTGTCCGGAACGGGCACCCGCTCGGTCAGGTCCGAGGTGCTGATATCGGCCACCCGCGAACGGATCTCGTCGACCGAGCGCATCGACCGCCGCACGAGAAGATATGTGGCCGCCGGCGGACACCGCGATCACGATCGGCGCCGCCACCGCCAGTGCGACCACCGCGGTCTGCACCGTCGACCCGATCGCCTGGCTGCCCTCACCCACCAAGACGTGTAACGACCCCGGGGTCCGTCGTCGACTGTCTGGGCGCTGAACCGGATGGAGCCGAAGGGCGAAGGATGGTCCGGTATCCCGACGTGCAGTCCGTCGCCGATTTCGCCGAGCGGGATCATCGGGGTGTCGGGTGCGGCTTCAGATTGTGCGAACCACGACTCCGTCGGCAGTGATGACCTGAACCGCGACGATCCGTTCGTCAGTGCTGAGCAGGCTCGGATCCATTCCGGTGACCGCCGTTGGAGTCGCAGTGCCGCCACCATGTCGGTGACCCGCTCGGCGGCGGCACTGTCGATGCCGGACAACATCGATCCGGTACAGCACCGCGGCCAGTACGGCGCCGGCGACGGCCAGTGCCACGAAGACCACCGAGGCGGCCACGAACGCCGATCGCGCAGATATGCCCCAGGCGGCACGTGAGTCGTCGTGGCATAGCTGCACCAGTATCACGCACAATGTTGCCCGTGTCCGACATGCGGCAGGTCCACGAGTGGTTCCTGCATCGCGGGCTGCCGCTGGTGCTCACCCGGCGGGTGCGCTCGCGGGCGCTGATCGAACGGTCCGCACCGATGGTCAGCGGGATCGGCGCGATCATCGCGCTGACGATGATGCTGGCCGAGCTCACCGACGGCGACCCGGATTTCGGCTACGTGTTCCGGCTCGGCGTGCTTACGCTGCTGCTCGTCGCGGCGCCGTTCGCGCTGTACCTGCTGCACCGTACGGCGGACCACGCTCGGTGAAGCCGGCAGGCGATCGGCGGCGCTGATCGTGATGGCGCTGTTCGTCTTCGGGCTGCCGTTCGCCGACAGCGGCTTCTCCGGGATCGCCGCGGCCGAGACCCTCGGTTTTGCGATCGTCGCACTGCTGGCGATCTGGCTGACCTACCTTGGCATCGGCTCAATCGCGCTGTGGGCCTTCCGATTCGCGTGGGTGCAGCTCGGCGCGCTCGGCACGTTGATGAGCCGCGCACTGCCCCTGCTGATGCTCACCGTGGTCGTGTACTTCACCGGCGAACTATGGCAGCTGGCGGCCCGCATGACCCGCCAGAGACTGTGGCAGACCATCGGATTCCTCGCCGTCGTGGCGATCATCTTCGTGGTGACCACGATCCGCGACGAGGTGCGCGCGCTGCGCGACGACCGGGCCGAGCAGATGGATCCGGCCAAGCTGCTGGACGGCACGCCGCTGGCCACGGCTCACGGCCACCAGCCGGCGCGCACCCCGCTGTCGCGCGCCGAACAGGTCAACGTCGTCGCGGTGATGGTGGTGTCGCAGGCGATCCAGGTGGTGCTCTTCACCGCGGGGCTGTTCGCGTTCTTCCTGGCGCTGGGCATCGTCGCGGTCCCCGACGACGTGGCCGTGCTGTGGTCCTCCGAGGAGACCTGCCCGATCGGCGAACCGCCCTGCCCGGGAACGTGGTTCGGCATCCACGTGCCGGTCCCGCAGACGATCGTGCACGTTTCGCTGTTCGGTCGCGGTGCTATCCGGGTCTGTACTTCACGGTCAGCACCAGCGTCGACCCGCTCTACCGCGAGCGGTTCTTCGACCCGCTGATCTCCGACGTCGCGGTCAGCCTGGCCGGCCGCGACGCCTACCTGGAGCTCGTGGGCACGCGCTAACGCAACGAGCAACGTTCGATCGTGCGCATCGAATTCGCTGCACGTTCGCTTTCTTGGCAATACACTGCGCAGATGCTGTGCACGCCGACGGTAACCAGTAACCGACATCAGGCTCGGCAAACACGGTGCGCAACATAGGGGTGAAAGGAAACGACATGAACAAGCTCTTGGTGCCCGCGATCGCTTCCCTGGCGCTGACTCTCGGGCTGGCGACCGCGGCGCCTGCCCTGGCCGACGAGGAGAGCTATCTCACCGACCTGGCCAACAACGACTTCACCGGACCGTCCGACGTCGCGCTGCAGATGGGCTACGAGATCTGCAAGGACGTCCAGCACGGCGTTGCCCAGGACACCACGGTGAAGGCCATCTACGAGAACACGGCCGACAATGTCACGGCCGAGGACGCCAACTACATCTACGAGGCCGCCGTCATCCACCTCTGCTGAGCCCCTGTCGCGAGCGCGAAAAGGGCGGTGGCGACGGCTACAGGTACTGGCCGAGGTTCGACTCGGTGTCGATCGCCCGCGCTGCGCTGCTGCTCTTGCCGGTGACCAGCGTGCGGATGTAGACGATCCGCTCGCCCTTCTTGCCCGAAATCCGCGCCCAGTCATCGGGATTGGTGGTGTTGGGCAGGTCCTCGTTCTCGGCGAACTCGTCGACGATCGAGTCGAGCAGATGCTGGATGCGCAGACCGGACTGGCCGGTCTCCAGCACCGACTTGATCGCGTTCTTCTTCGCACGGTCGACGACGTTCTGGATCATCGCGCCGGAGTTGAAGTCCTTGAAGTACATGACTTCCTTGTCACCGTTGGCGTAGGTGACCTCGAGGAACCGGTTGTCGTCGATCTCGGCGTACATCCGGTCCACGACCTTGACGATCATCGCCTCGATGCACGCCGTGCGGTCGCCGCCGAACTCGGCGAGATCGTCGGCGTGCACCGGCAGCTCCTCGACGAGGTACTTGGAGAAGATGTCCTGTGCCGCTTCGGCATCCGGGCGCTCGATCTTGATCTTGACGTCCAGCCGGCCGGGCCGCAGGATCGCCGGATCGATCATGTCCTCGCGGTTGGAGGCGCCGATCACGATGACGTTCTCCAGGCCCTCGACACCGTCGATCTCGCTGAGCAGCTGCGGGACGACCGTGGTCTCCACGTCCGAGCTCACGCCCGTACCGCGGGTGCGGAAGATCGAGTCCATCTCGTCGAAGAACACGATCACCGGGGTGCCCTCGGACGCCTTCTCACGGGCGCGCTGGAAGATCAGCCGGATGTGGCGCTCGGTCTCGCCGACGAACTTGTTCAGCAGCTCGGGGCCCTTGATGTTGAGGAAGTAGGACTTCGCCTCGCGGGCGTCGTCGCCGCGGACCTCGGCCATCTTCTTGGCCAGCGAGTTGGCCACCGCCTTGGCGATCAGCGTCTTGCCGCAGCCGGGCGGACCGTACAGCAGCACGCCCTTGGGCGGCCGCAGCGAGTACTCGCGGTAGAGCTCCTTGTGCAGGAACGGCAGCTCGACCGCGTCGCGGATCTGCTCGATCTGCCGGCCCAGGCCGCCGATGTCGTTGTAGCTGACGTCGGGGACCTCTTCGAGCACGAGGTCCTCGACCTCGGCCTTGGGGATGCGCTCGAACGCGTACCCGGCCTTGGTGTCGACGAGCAGCGAGTCACCCGGGCGCAGCTTGCGCGGACGATCGTCGTCGTCCTCGACCGCCTCCGTATCTTCGGGCAGGAACTCGGCGGCCACCAACGGCTCGGCCAGCCAGACGATGCGCTCCTCGTCGGCGTGGCCGACCACGAGCGCGCGGTGCCCGTCGGAGAGGATCTCGCGCAGCGTGCTGATCTCGCCGACCGCTTCGTAGTGCCCCGCCTCGACGACCGTCAGCGCCTCGTTGAGGCGGACCGTCTGGCCCTGCTTGAGTTCTTTGGTGTCGATGTTCGGGGAGCACGTCAGGCGCATCTTGCGGCCGGAGGTGAACACGTCGACGGTGTCGTCCTCTTGCACGGACAGCAGCACGCCGTAGCCGCTCGGCGGCTGACCCAGCCGGTCGACCTCCTCACGCAGCGCCAGCAACTGCTGACGGGCCTCCTTGAGGGTTTCCATCAGCTTGGCGTTGCGGGCGGCGAGCGAGTCGATCCGAGCCTCGAGTTGGTGCACGTCACGGGCGCTGCGCAGGCCACTTTGCGGACCTACCGCGTTCTCCAGCTGCTCGCGCAGGAGTGCCGCCTCACGGCGCAGCTCTTCGAGCTCGGCGGCATCCTCGCTGGACATGCCCGATTCATGGGGTGTATCGAAACCCTTCAGAACGCTCTGATTCACTCATGTTGCGCCCCTTCCCGCACCGGAAGTTGGTGCAGTAACAACTTCAACGCTACCGGCGATTCAGCCTTTGTGTGCGGTCTAGGAATCCGACACACCAGCAACACTTGTTAACCTCGTCGATGAGTTGGGCCAATCGAAAGGACAAACGTGACCCTGAAAACCCTCGTTACCGGCATGGCAGCAGCAGCTGTCGTCGCCGGTGCCGCGGCAGGTGTGACTTCCATTGCATCCTCGTCTGTGTCGTCGTCGCCGGCGATAACGCCGGTCGTGTGGGACATCCCGATGCCGGAAGCGCCGGCACCGGAGCTGGAGGGCCCGTTGATGACGACCCTGAACGCGCTCGGCGCGCCCGGCTTGTCCGCCAGCAAGGCGCCCTACGTCCAGGGCGGCATCGGCCGGATCGAAGGCAGAGTCGCCGACACGAAGCTCAGCGAGGCGCAGGCCGAAGGTAAGTTCCCGCTGAGCTTCACCATCGCCAACATCGACCAGAACGGATCGGTCGTGACAGCCGACGTCACCGCGACGGCTGCCGACGGTGGCACCGGCACCCAGAACATCGCGTTCGTGCCCGGGCCGAGCCCGACGGGCTGGCAGATGTCGAAGCAGTCCTTGATGGCATTGATGTCCGTCTGTGGGCTAGCTTGCTCCGGTGGGCAGAACCCTACGTGCCGCAGTCCTGGGCGCCGCCGCGATTGCGGCGGCGCTCGGGCTCACCGGGTGTAGTCAAAACGGCTGAGGCTCCCGCGGCAGCCCCGGTGACTCTCGACTCCCGCCGTCACGACCGCAGCCCGCCGGATCCCGTTGCCGCCGCCGGAGGCGCTGATCGACGTGATGGTTCGGCTCACCGATCCGGACGTTGCCGGAGCCGACAAGGTCCGCCTCATCCAGTACGCCACTGCCGAGGACGCCGCCGCGATCGACAGGTTCGACAAGGCGCTGGCCGACGGCGGCTATCGGCCGCTGACGTTCGAGGCGAACGACATCCAGTGGTCGGCGAAGACTGGCGGCAACGTCCTGACGAACTTGGTCATCAAGACCGCCAACCCACAGGCGGGCGACGGCGGCAACTTCACCTTCCCGATGGAGTTCATCGTCGACCCAACCGGCTGGCAGCTGACGCGAGACAGCGCTGACACGCTGCTGCAGTACGACGGCCCGGTCCCGTCGGACGAGACCGCCCCGCCGCCATCACCTCCGTCGCCCTGAGCCCGCCGGAATGTGGATCGGCTGGCTGGAGTTCGACCTTCTGCTCGGGGACGTGCATTCGCTGAAGCAGAAGCGGTCCGCCATCCGCCCAGTGATCGCCGAACTGCAACGCCGATTCGCGGTGTCGGCAGCCGAGACCGGCGGCCAGGAACTTCACCGCCGCGCGATGGTCGGCGTGGCCGTCGTCTCGGCCGACCGTGCACACGTCGTCGATGTGCTTGACGCCGCCGAGCGACTGGTGGCGTCCCGGCCCGAGATGGAGCTGCTGTCGGCTCGCCGGGGCCTGCGTCGCAGCACCGACGACTAGATGCCGCCGCCGAGTTGACGCTTGCGCCGCAACGGCATCGGCGCGACCGCGCCCGGCGCCAATTTGCGCACGCTGATCAGAAACGCCGTGTGTCCCCGCATCGTGTGTTGTGGGCGCACGGCCAGGCCGACGACGTGCCATCCGCGCTGCATGCTCTCCCAGGCGCGAGGCTCGGTCCAGCATTGCTGCTCGCGCAGCGCCTCCACCGCACGCGAGAGTTGGGTCACGGTCGCGACGTAGATCATCAGCACGCCGCCCGCCACGAGCGCCTTGGCGACGGCGTCCAGCACTTCCCACGGCGCGAGCATGTCGAGCACCACCCGATCCACTTCGTCGCCGTCGTATTCGCCGACGTCCGCGATCACCAACTCCCAGTTATCCGGGCGCTCGCCGAAGAACGTCGTCGACGTTGCGTTCCGCGTGTTCGGCGTGATCCTCGCGCACGTCGTACGACGTCACCCGCCCCTCGGGTCCGACGGCGCGCAGCAGCGAGCACGTCAGCGCACCGGAACCGGCGCCCGCCTCCAGCACGCGGGCGCCCGGGAAGATGTCGCCCTCGTGCACGATCTGGGCGGCGTCCTTCGGGTAGACGACCTGTGCGCCGCGCGGCATCGACATGACGTAATCGACCAGCAGCGGCCGCAGCACCAGGAACTGGTCGCCGCTGGTCGACTTGACCACGCTGCCCTCGGGCAGCCCGATCACCGTGTCGAGCGCGATGATGCCGCGGTGGGTGTGGAACTCACCACCCGGCTTCAGCAGCATCGTGTAGTGCCTGCCCTTCGCGTCGGTGAGCTGCACGCGATCACCGACTGCGAATGGACCGGTCCTGGGCACAGCTGATCAGCCTGCCAGCAGACGCGCCGCAACGGGTGCCCGGGGTTGTCGGGAGCGTGGTCATACTCTGGCGTTATGAGCGGCGAGCGAGAAGCTGGAGGCGAATCGCGTATCGGTGACGAGCAGCCACCGGCACGACGCCGTCCCGCGCTGTCGCCGTCGCGGGCCAGCGATTTCAAGCAGTGCCCGCTGCTGTACCGGTTCCGCGCCATCGACCGGCTGCCGGAGCCGCAGTCGACCGCCCAGGTGCGCGGGTCGGTCGTGCACGCGGCGTTGGAGCAGCTGTACTCCCTGCCCGCCGCCGACCGTGATCGCGACACCGCGATGACGCTGGTCGATCCGGCATGGCAGCGGATGCTCGAGGCGCGCCCCGAGCTGGCCGCCGAGTTCGAACCCGCGCTGCGGGCCGAGCTGCTCGACGAGGCACGCGCGTTGCTTTCCGGCTACTACCGGCTGGAGGATCCGACCCGGTTCGACCCGCAGTGCTGCGAGCAGCGCGTCGAGGTCGAGCTCGAAGACGGCACGCTGCTGCGGGGGTTCGTCGACCGCATCGACGTCGCGCCGACCGGTGAGCTGCGCATCGTCGACTACAAGACCGGCAAGGCGCCACCGGAGGCTCGCGCGCTGGCGGAGTTCAAGGCCATGTTCCAGATGAAGTTCTATGCGGTCGCGCTGCTGCGCTCGCGGGGCGTGCTGCCCGCGCGGCTGCGGCTGCTGTACCTGGCCGACGGCCAGGTACTGGACTACTCCCCCGACCTCGAGGAGCTGCTGCGCTTCGAGAAGACTTTGATCGCGATCTGGCGGGCCATCCAATCTGCCGGCGCGACAGGCGATTTCCGCCCACACCCGTCACGGTTGTGCGACTGGTGCGCGCATCACGCCCTGTGCCCGGTGTTCGGCGGAACGCCGCCACCGTATCCGGGCTGGCCCGAATATCCCGATGAGGGCTCCGCCGCCGAGAGCGACACCGTGCTGCGCTCCTCGGAGCCCGCTGCGTGATCGACTGCCTCTACCGTCGGGTCGGCGCCGACGGCGAGTACCAGGTGTTCGATTCCACCGACGGCACGCGAAGCAACTGGGATGCCGAAATCCAGCACGGCTCACCGCCGCTCGCGCTTCTGACCAAGCTGATCGAGGAACTCCGAAGCAGCGCCGACTCCGGACTGCGGATCGGGCGGATGACGCTGGACATCCTCGGCGCCATCCCGGTGACCCGGGTGCGGGCACGGGCCTGGGTCGAACGCCCCGGCGCACGGATCTCGCTGATGGCCGCCGAGATGCTGGCGGCGCGGCCCGACGGCAGCGAACGTGCCGTGGCCCGCGTGACGGCGTGGCTGCTGGCCACCAGCGACACCGCCGACGCGGCCACCGACCGCTACCCCCCGCTGATCGAGGGGGAATCGGTCCCGGTGCCGCACAGCTGGGTGGGCGCGAAGGGGTACCTCGAGACGGTCAGCTGGCGCCGGCAGCCCGACACCGACGATTCGGCGAATGTGGTGTGGCTGAGTCCCGCTTGTCCCGCTCGTCGACGCCGAACCGGTCACGGAGCTGCAGCGCCTGGCGATGGTGGTGGATTCGGCCAACGGCGCCGGGGCGGCGCTGGATCCCGAGCGAGTTCATGTTCATGAACACCGACACCGATGTGCATCTGCACCGGCTGCCCGTCGGCAACGACTTCGCGCTTCGGGCCCGCGGATCGATCGGCCCCGACGGGATCGGCGTGACGACGGCAGAACTCTTCGACCGGCAGGGTTTCATCGGCACCTCGGCGCAGACGCTTCTGGTCCAGCGCCGCTGACCGACCGTAATATTCGCTTGCATCTATATAGATGTACTGCAATACTAGCCGCATGGATGTGTTCGAGGCCGTTGCCGAACCGAGCAGGCGTGCCCTGCTCGACGTGCTCATCGACGGGGAACGCACCGCCGGTGAACTGGTGGCATCGCTGCCGGGTCTGACGCAGCCGACCGTGTCCAGGCACCTGCGCGTGCTGCGCGAGGTCGGCCTCGTCGAGGTCCGCCCCGATGCGCAGCGGCGAATCTACGCACTGCGCGCCGACGGGCTGGTCGCGATCGACGAATGGATCGAGCGCTACCGGCGCTACTGGGCCGACCATCTCGATGCCCTGCAGCGGCATCTGGAACGCAAGCACAAGGAGTCGCAGTGAGCGAACGCACCGGACGTCTGACCGTCGACGGTGACCGCGCGGTGCTGAATTTCGAACGCCGCCTGCCCTTTCCGATCGAGGTGGTGTGGTCGGCGATCGCCGATCCGGACGAACGTGAGCAGTGGTTCGGCCCGACGACGATCGACGCGCGCGAGGGCGGGTTGATCGAGATGGTCGCGACGGGTCCACCGCTTCCGCCGGAGCGAAAGCGGATGACCGGCCGCATTCTGGTGTGGGATCCACCCAATGTCCTTGAGCACGAATGGAAGCAGCCGATCGTCGAGGACGGCGTGGTGCGTTACGAGTTGCGATCCGATGGAGACGGCACCGTGCTGCGGTTCAGCCACCGCGGGTTGGGGGCGCGACATGCCGGCGGGTTCCTCGGCGGGACCCATGCGTTCCTGGACCGCCTCGAGGCCTACCTCGCAGGCGACGAGTTGCCCGACTGGACCACTCGTCGTCTCGAGGTCAACAGATCATCCGGATTGGAAGAGGATTGGCATGTCTAACAACGGATCTCATATTGCCGCACCCGCGCTGGCGATCGCCTACCATTCCGGTTTCGGCCACACCGCGGCGCTTGCCGACGCCGTCGCCGCCGGAGCACGCGAAGCCGGTGCAGGCGTCACGGTGATCGCCGTCGACCGATTGACCGACACGGACTGGGACCTGCTCGACGGTGCGGACGGCATCGTGTTCGGCAGCGCTACGTATATGGGCAATGTGTCGGCGGGCTTTCAGGCGTTCGCCGAACAGACCGGACGCCGCTGCCTGAACGGGGCGTGGCGCGACAAGGCCGCGGCAGGGTTCACCAATTCAGGAGCCAAGAGCGGCGACAAACTGAGCACCCTGGTGTCGCTGGCCGTGTTCGCCGCCCAGCACCACATGCATTGGGTGAACCTGGGTTTGGGCGCAGGCTGGAACAGCTCGGCAGGCAGCGAGAACGACCTCAACCGGCTCGGATTCTTGCTGGGCGCAGGGGCACAGACCGATGTCGACGCCAATCCGGACCAGGTCCATCCGTCCGATGTGCAGACGTGCCGCCATCTCGGGCAGCGGGTCGCGCTTGTCACCCGTCAGCTGAACGTCGGGCGCGCAGCTACTGCAGCGGCTTCATTTCCTGCAGCATCGTCGGCACCAACTCGCTGACGGTCGGGTGGATGTGCATGGTGCGGGAGATCGCGGTGTAGGGCTCCTTCGCCGTCATGATGTCGAGGATGGCGTGGACGACCTCGTCGCCCCCGACACCGAGGATCGCGGCGCCGAGGATCTCCTCGGTCTCGGCGTCGACCACCACCTTCATGAAGCCCTGGGTCTCGCCCTTCTCGACCGCCCGCCCGACGCGCGTCATCGGTCGCTTGCCCACCAACGCTTTTCGGCCTGACTTGCGCACCTCGTCCACGGTCATGCCGGCCCGGCCCAGCGGCGGGTCGATGTAGAGCGCATAGGTGGGGACCCGATCGCTGACCCGCCGCGGATCGTCGTCGAGCAGATTGGCCGCGACGATCTCGAAGTCGTTGTACGAGGTGTGGGTGAACGCGCCGCGACCGTTGCAGTCACCCATCGCCCAGATGTGCTCGACGTTCGTCCGCAGTTGGTCGTCGACGACGACGTAGCCGCGGGCGTCGGTTTCGACACCGGCCTTGTCCAGCCCGAGATCGTCGGTGTTGGGCCGACGCCCCACCGCGACCAGCAGATGGGTGCCGGCGATCGGCTGCGCACCATCGCGCGGGACCACTTCGAAACCGTCGCCGCGTCTTGGTGAAGCGCAATCGCGCTCGCATCGACGATCACATCGATGCCCTCGGCCTCCAGGATCTCCTTGATCGTGGCCGAGACGTCCTCGTCCTCACGGGATGTCAACCGCGGGCCCTTCTCGATCACGGTGACGCGGGCGCCGAAGCGGCGATACATCTGCGCGAACTCCAACGCGATGTAGCTGCCGCCGATGATGACGAGATGCTCTGGCACCGTGTCGAGTTCGAGCACCCCGACGTTGGTCATGTAGTCGATGTCGGACAGCCCGGGCATGTCGGGCGCCACCGCCCGGCCGCCGACATTGAGGAAGATCCGGTCGGCCTCGAGCAGCCGGCCGTCGACGTTCACCGTATGCGGGCCCTCGAACCGGGCGTGGCCGCGGATGAAGGTAGCGCCCTTCATGCCCTCCAGCCACGATTCGACGCCCTCGCGGTCGTCGCCGGACGACCTTGTCCTTGCGCGCCTTGACCTTGGCCATGTCGACGGTGATCTCACCGGTGCCGATGCCGTAGTCGGCGCCGCGACGGGCCAGGTGGGCGGCGTGGGCGCTGGCCACCAGCGTCTTGGTCGGGATGCAGCCGGAGTTGACGCAGGTGCCGCCGACGAGCTTGCGCTCGATGACCGCCACGGTCTGGCCGGCGTCGGTCAGCCGGCCCGCCAGAGGTGGGCCCGCCTGGCCGGCGCCGACGATGATCGCGTCGAACTTCTCTGCCATAGAAGTCGGTTCAGACGACGGAGGCTGACGAGGAACGCGATCAGGAATCCGCCGCCGACCGCCACGACGTCCTCGAGGAAGGCGCCGGGCCGGTCCTTTCCGTCGTTGGCGTCGTACAGCCGTTCCCTGCCGCGGCACCGCCCATCGTGCCCAGCACGGCGCCGACGATGCCCGCGCCCAGCGCGCTGAAGGTGTGGAAGAACGCGCTGCCGATGACCGCACCGGCGAACGCGCCCATGATGAGGCGCGTGACGAACTGCGGCGCCGTCTTGCGGCTCGGCGTCTTCGGGCAGCTGATCGGTGACCAACTCCACCAGCAGGAAGATCGTCAGGACGGTGACGGTGATCGGATGGGCCGACCCACTCCGACCACTTGCCGTCGACGTCGATCCAGCCCAGAAACGCCCCCCAGGCCACCACCGCAGGCGCGGTCAGTGCCCGCAGACCGGCGATCACACCGATCAGCAGAGCGAGCAAGATAACGAGGACCTGCGTCATGGCGAACCTCCCGACCGGTGAAAACGACATCCGGACGCTAACACGCAGGTCAGCGTGAGATCAGCGCGCTATCAGAAGCGGCAGAACCGGATGTCGGAGGCCAGGATCGCCTTGGCGCCGATGGCGACGAGTTCGTCCATGATGGCGTTGACGTCCCGACGCGGAACCAGCGCGCGCACCGCCACCCAGTCGGGATCGGCCAGCGGGGCGATGGTGGGCGATTCCAGACCCGGCGTGACGGCGGTGGCCGCGTCGAGCACGTTGCGCGGGCAGTCGTAGTCGAGCATCAGATACTGCTGACCGAAGACCACGCCCTGCACGCGCGCCGCCAGTTGGTCACGCGCGACCGCACTCTCGGCGGTCTCGTCGCCGATGCCGTCACGTTCGATGAGCACCGCCTCCGAGTCGCACAGCGAGTCACCGAAGGCCACCAGGTCGTGCAGCCCGAGCGTGCGACCGGAGCCGACCACATCGGCGATGGCGTCGGCCACGCCGAGCTGGACCGAGATCTCCACCGCACCGTCGAGCCGGATGACGGTCGCCTCAATGCCCTGCGAGCCGACAGATCTTTTCGCACCAGGTTGGGAAACGAGGTGGCGATCCGCTTGCCGGCGAGGTCCTCGACCGCCATTGTCTGTCCGCAGGCGCGGCGTAGCGGAATGTCGACGATCCGAAGCCGAGCGCCAGCCGCTCGCGCACCGGCGCGTCGGATTCCGCTGGCCAGATCACGGCCGGTGATGCCCAGGTCCAGCTGTCCCGAGCCGACGTAGATCGCGATGTCCTTGGGCCGCAGGAAGAAGAACTCGACATTGTTGACCGGATCGATGACGGTCAGGTCCTTCGGATCGGTGCGCCGCCGGTAGCCGGCCTCGGACAGGATCTCGGCGGCCGATTCGGACAGCGTGCCCTTGTTGGGCACCGCGACCCGCAGCATGCCGTTCACAGCTTCGCGTAGACGTCGTCGAGGGTCAGGCCGCGGGAGATCATCAGCACCTGCGTCCAGTACAGCAGCTGGCTGATCTCCTCGGCCAGCGCGTCGTCGCTCTCGTGTTCGGCGGCCAGCCACACCTCGCCGGCCTCTTCGAGAATCTTCTTGCCGAGCCCGTGCACGCCGCCGTCGAGCGCCGCGACGGTGCCGCTGCCTGCCGGCCGGGTGCGCGCCTTGTCGCTCAGTTCGGCGAACAGGGCATCGAAGGTCTTCACGGGACGCGATTGTTTCACGCGCCGTCATGCCGTGGTCACGCGGGTTTACGTCCGGGAGCGACTGCCGTGATGCTTGGCCTCGCGATGCATGTCCTCGAGGTGCATGCCCTTGGTCTCCGCGACCCACCTCCAGACGAATACGAACGACAGCGCCGCGCAGATCGCGTAGAAGCCGTAGGCGGCGCCGAGGTGATCGCGCAACCCCGGGAAGGACACGGTGATCAACCAGTTGGCGACCCACTGGCCCGCCGCGGCAAGGCCGAGGGCGGCTGCCCGGATGCGGTTCGGGAACATCTCGCCCAGCAGCACCCACACCATCGGCCCCCACGACATGCCGAACGCCACCACGAAGAGATTGGCGGCAATCAGGGCGATCGGACCGGAGGCGCCTGGGAGGATCGGCACCAGCTCGCCTTCGGCGTTGGGTTGGAGTTCTGCCACGAGGCCGAAGATGATCGCCATCGTGCCCAGCGTGACCGCCATCCCGATCGAGCCGACCAGCAGCAGCGGCTTACGGCCGACCTTGTCCACCAGCGCGATCGCGATCAGCGTGGTCGCGATGTTGGTCACCGACGTGATGACCGTGATGACGAACGCCGCGCTCTCGCCGAATCCCACGGCCTCCCAGAGGATGTTGGAGTAGTAGAAGATCACGTTGATGCCGACGAACTGCTGGAACACCGAAAGTCCCGAGTCCGACCCACACGATTCCGTAGATGCCACCGGTCGGCTTTCGCAAGTCCCTCCACGACGGCGGCTTCTCGGACTTCAGCGATTCCTGGATCCGGGTGATCGTCACCTCGAGGCTCTTCTCGCCGAGCAGCACCGACAGCACCTTGCGGGCCTCCGGAATGCGGTAGTTCGCGACGAGATAGCGCGGCGATTCCGGAATGGTGTAGGCCAGCACGCCGTACACGACCGCCGGCACCGCCATCATCGATGAACATCCAGCGCCAGGCCTCCAGCCCCAGCCACAACACTTCGCCGGAACCACCGGCCAGTGCGGCCAGCAGGTAGTCGATCGCCAGCGACAGGAAGATGCCCGTCACGATCGCCAACTGTTGCAGTGAGCCGAGCCGCCCGCGGATGCGCGGCGGCGAGGTCTCCGCGATGTACATCGGCGCGATGACGGAGGCCACGCCGACGCCGATGCCGCCGATGATCCGGAAGACCACCAGCATCCAGACACCGCTCGGCAGTCCAAGGTAATGGTCGTCGTTGGTGCCAACGAAGTTGTAGGAAAGGCCGGCGCCGATCGCGCTGATCAAGAACAGCAGCGCCGCGATCTTCATCACGGCCAACCGGCCGATCTTGTCGGCGAGCCTGCCTGCGGTGACAGCGCGCCGGCGCCGCCCCGAGCAACGCCGACGCCACCGCGAAGCCGAGCTTGAATCCGCCGACGCCGAACTCGCCCTCGATCGCCGAGACCGCGCCGTTGATTACCGCGCTGTCGTAGCCGAACAGCAAGCCGCCGAGGGCGGCCACGGACGCGATCCGGATGACGCGGCCGGCATGCTCGGTTTCTTCGTAATCCACACTCAGATGCGGAATCACCGACCGGTCCGTGAGTCATGTGACGCCCTTCCGCAGCATTGCGTGATGGAAGTCACATTCAATCACTAGCGCCCTCGTCAGGCGGTGCGTTCCCCAAACTCAGAACTGAGTTCGCCGAATACCCGGCGCAGATCGGCAACGCCGACACCCGCCAGCGACGAAATATGCCTGCGCCGTGGACCGCGAGGCACCGCTACGTCGTTGGGCACCACCAACACCGGGCATCCGGCGGCCTCGGCGGCGGCCGTGCCGGTGACCGAGTCCTCGATGGCCAGGCACGCGTCGGGCGCGAAGCCCCAGCAACTCGGCCGCCCGCTGATAGGCGTCGGGTGCGGGTTTGCCATTCGGCACCTCATCGCCGCATACCGTCGCCGAAAAATAGTGACGCCCAATGCTGTTCAAAGCCCGATCGGTGAGCGCCCGCTTGGTGTTGGTGACCAGTGCCATCGGAGTGCCTTCGGCGGCAAGCGCTTCCAGCAGTTCCTTGGCGCCGTCGCACCATGGCAATCCGCCTTCGAACAGCTCACCGGTGTAGTCGTGCAGCCACCGGTCGGACTCGGCCATCGCCGCGGGATCCAGCTCGAGCCCGAGATCGGTGTAGACGGTCCGGATGGTGTCCTCGGCCGAACCGCCGACCAGCGCCGCCCGGACCTCCGAGTCAGCTCGCCGCCGAGCTCGCCTGTACAGCGCGGCCAGCGAGATGTCCCAGAGCTTTTCGGAGTCGACAAGGGTGCCATCCATGTCGAACAGCACCGCTTTCATGCTCCGATTCTGTCATCGTGTGGCGTACTGACATCCCTGACGAATCGTTGTGCCGGACGCCAACGAATCATCCAGCGCTGACCAGAACCGCTCGGGTGCATCGAGTGTCCGACGACTGGCCTCAGTCCTCCGGGTTGTAGCCGAGGTTGGGGCCGAGCCAGCGCTCGGCTTCCTTCAGGGTCCAGCCCTTGCGCTTCGCGTAGTCGGCGACCTGGTCCTGGGCCATCCGGCCGACCACGAAGTACTGCGACTGCGGGTGCGAGAAGTACCAGCCGCTGACGGCAGCACCGGGCCACATCGCCATCGACTCGGTCAGCTCGATGCCGGTCCGCTCCTTGACGTCCATCAACTCCCAGAGCGTCGCCTTCTCGGTGTGCTCCGGGCAGGCCGGGTAGCCGGGGGCAGGGCGGATTCCCACGTACTTCTCACCGATGAGCGCCTCGTTGTCCAGCTGCTCGTCGGGCTGGAATCCCCAGAACTCCTTGCGGACCCGTTGGTGCATCCGTTCGGCGAACGCCTCTGCCAGCCGGTCGGCGAGCGACTCCAGCAGGATCGCGCTGTAGTCGTCGTTGGCTGCCTTGAACTCGACGATCTTGTCCTGGCTGCCGAGCCCCGTGGTGACGGCGAAGGCGCCGACGTAGTCGGCCAGACCGGTGTCCTTGGGCGCGATGTAGTCGCCGAGGCTCCGGTTCGGGATGCCGTCCCGGTGCTCGCCCTGCTGGCGCAGGTTGTGCAACGTGGTCAGCACCTCGGTACGGGTCTCGTCGGTGTAGACCTCGATGTCGTCGCCGACCGCGTTCGCCGGGAAGAACCCGATCACCCCGTTGGCGGTCAGCCACTTCTCCTTGATCAGGGTGTCGAGCATCTCCTGGGCGTCGTCGTACAGCTTGCGGGCCGTCTCGCCCGAGACCGGGTTGTTGAGGATGTCGGGGAACCTGCCCTTCATCTCCCAGGCGTTGAAGAACGGCTGCCAGTCGATGTACTCGCGCAGCTCGGCGATGTCGTAGTCGAGAAATTCCCGCACGCCGAGGCCCTGGGCGGGCACCGGCGGCGTGTAGCCGTCCCACTCGATCGGCGTCCGGTTCGCGCGGGCCTTCTCCAGCGTCAGCATCGGCCGCTCGCTCTTCTGGGCGTGCCGTTCGCGAAGGGATGCGTAGTCCTTCTCGGTGGCCTCCAGCAGGGCTGGACGCTGCTTGTCGTCGAGGAGCGCAGCAGCGACCGGCACCGAGCGGGACGCGTCCTTGACCCAGACCACCGGACCGCTACGACGCGGCGACACCTTCACGGCCGTGTGAGCGCGCGAGGTGGTCGCGCCACCGATCAGCAGCGGGATCTCCAGCCCCTGACGCTCCATCTCGACGGCGAAGTTGACCATCTCGTCCAGGGACGGGGTGATCAGGCCGGACAGCCCGATGATGTCGGCGTTGTGCTCCTTCGCCGCGTCCAGGATCTTCTGGGCGGGCACCATCACACCGAGGTCGATCACCTCGTAGTTGTTGCACTGCAGGACGACCCCGACGATGTTCTTGCCGATGTCGTGGACGTCGCCCTTCACGGTCGCCATGATGATCGTGCCGTTGGTGTCCTTACTCGCGGCGGCGCCGGTCTGTTCCTTCTCCGCCTCGATGTACGGCAGCAGGTACGCGACGGCCTTCTTCATCACCCGGGCCGACTTCACGACCTGGGGCAGGAACATCTTGCCCGCGCCGAAGAGGTCACCGACGACGTTCATGCCGTCCATCAGCGGGCCCTCGATCACCTCGATCGGGCGACCACCTGCGCCGGCGATCTCGGCCCGCAATTCCTCGGTGTCGGCATCGACGTCGGCGTCGATGCCCTTGACCAGGGCGTGCGTGATCCGCTCGCGGACCGGGAGGCTGCGCCACTCGGCCGCCACCGGGTCGTCGGCCTTCTCCGAGCTGTTGAACCGCTCGGCGATCTCCAGGAGCCGCTCGGCCGCGTCCTCGCGACGGTTCAGGACGACGTCCTCGATCCGGTCCCGCAGCTCGGGGTCGATCGAGTCGTAGGGCACCAGCGCACCGGCGTTGACGATGCCCATGTCCAGGCCGGCCTTGATGGCGTGGAACAGGAACACCGCGTGGATCGCCTCGCGGACGGGGTTGTTGCCCCGGAACGAGAACGACACGTTCGAGATACCGCCGGAGATGTGCACCCCGGGCAGGTTCTCCTTGATCCAGGCGCAGGCCTCGATGAAGTCGATCCCGTACGTCGCGTGCTCCTCGATACCGGTCGCCAGCGCGAAGCAGTTCGGGTCGAAGATGATGTCCTCGGCCGGGAAGCCGACCTCTTCGGTCAGGATCCGGTAGGCGCGCCCGCAGATCTCCTTGCGGCGCTCCAGGTTGTCGGCCTGACCCTGCTCGTCGAAGGCCATCACGACGACGGCGGCGCCGTACTTGCGGCACAGCCGTGCCTCGCGGATGAACTTCTCCTCGCCCTCCTTCATGGAGATCGAGTTGACGATCGGCTTGCCCTGCACGTTCTTCAGGCCCGCCTCGATGACCTCCCACTTGGAGGAGTCGATCATCACCGGGACGCGGCTGATGTCCGGCTCGGACGCGATCAGCTTGGTGAACCGGTCCATCGCGGCGACGCCGTCGATCATGCCCTCGTCCATGTTGATGTCGATGACCTGCGCACCGACCTCGACCTGCTGCAGGGCGACCGACAGCGCGGTGTCGTAGTCCTCGGCCTTGATCAGGTTGCGGAACCGGGCGGAGCCGGTGATGTTGGTGCGCTCACCGATGTTCACGAACAGGGAGTCGTCGTTGATGTTGAGCGGCTCCAGGCCCGAGAGCCGGGTGGCCACCGGGATCTCCGGCAGCTCGCGCGGCGGCTTGCCCTCGACGACCTTGGCGATCTCGGCGATGTGCGGCGGCGCCGTTCCGCAGCAGCCACCGACCAGGTTGACCAGGCCGGCCTCGGCGAACTCGGCGATGTAGCCGGCCTGAGCCTCCGGGGACTCGTCGTACTCGCCGAAGGCGTTGGGCAGGCCGGCGTTCGGGTAGCAGGAGACGAAGGTGTCCGCGATCCGCGCCACCTCGGCGATGTAGGGCCTCATCTCCGGCGCGCCCAGGGCGCAGTTGAGGCCGACCGCGATCGGCTTCGCGTGCCTGATCGCGTTCCAGAACGCTTCGGTGACCTGACCGGACAACGTCCGCCCGGACGCATCGGTGATGGTGCCCGAGATGATCACCGGCCAGCGGCGTCCGCGCTCCTCGAACAGCGTCTCGACGGCGAACACCGCCGCCTTGGAGTTCAGCGAGTCGAAGATCGTCTCGATGATGAGGAGGTCGGCACCACCGTCGACCAGGCCGTTGGCGGCTTCGAGGTAGGCGGCGACCAGCTGGTCGTAGGAGACGTTGCGGGCTCCGGGGTCGTTGACGTCCGGCGAGATCGACGCGGTCCGCGTCGTCGGCCCGAGGGCGCCGGCGACGTAGCGGGGCTTGTCCGGGGTGCTGAACTCGTCGGCGGCCTTGCGGGCCAGGGCGGCGCCGGCGTAGTTCAGCTCGTAGGCTCAGCTCCTGCCATGTCGTAGTCGGAGAGCGAGACCGCGTTCGCGTTGAACGTGTTGGTCTCCAGGATGTCGGCGCCCGCCTCGAGGTACTCGCGGTGGATCCCCTCGATGATCTGCGGCTGCGTCAGGGTGAGCAGGTCGTTGTTGCCCTGAAGAGCGGTCGGCCACTCCGTGAACCGCTCGCCGCGGTAGCCGGCCTCGTCCGGCCGGTCCCGCTGGATCGCCGTGCCCATCGCGCCGTCGATCACCATGATCCGCTGGCGCAGAGCTGCCGTCAGTTCGTCGGTGCAGTCGGGGCGGATGTTCGGCGCAAAGGTGTTCACGTCAGCGTTCACGTAGGTTCCTTCCGTAACGGAAGGCGTCCTTAACTCTGCCGAGCGTGGCGGATACCGGCAGGATGCCCCGGAACCGTTGCAACGCCTCTCGACCAGAAAAGTCTACGTCGTCACCCGATCGACGTCTGGACGCCCAGCTCGTCCCCGCGACCCGCTTGGCGATCGCGGCGCCCGTGAGCGACAGCTCGCGGTTCTTGTCGGCAATGTCGTAGTCACCAAGGTTAACCAGATTGCAGCCGAACGTATTTCGTCTCGACCGCGTCGGCGCCGGCCTCGTAGCGATTGCGGGGAATGGTCTCGCGATTGTTCCCAACAGTCACAGAACAGGGTAGTCGCTCTAGGCAAATCAGCTCTTCGCGCAAGCGCTCATCGCGACAAAATCCGCCGGTGTGGCGATGGACCTCGTAGGCGCCACACAGGGCTTACGCTGGCCTGGTGACCCCGTCGGATGCGAGCGGCTATCGGCCGTCCGACCTGCCCGAACTGAACGACACGATCGTCGTCGCGGCCTTCGAAGGCTGGAACGACGCCGGCGACGCGGCCAGTGACGCGCTGGAGCACCTGGACGCGATCTGGGAAGCCGAGCCGATCGTGGAGATCGACGACGAGGCCTACTACGACTATCAGGTCAACAGGCCGGTGATCCGGCAGATCGACGGGGTGACCCGCGAGCTGGTGTGGCCGTCGATGCGGATCTCGCACTGCCGCCCGCCGGGGTCGAATCGCGACATCGTGCTGATGCACGGCGTGGAGCCCAACATGCGCTGGCGCACGTTCTGCGCCGAGTTGCTGGCGATCGCCGACAAGCTCAACGTGCAGACCGTCGTCATCCTCGGCGCGCTGCTGGCCGACACCCCGCATACCCGCCCGGTGCCGGTGTCGGGCGCGGCCTACTCCCCCGACTCGGCGAAGGCGTTCGGCCTGGAGGAGACCCGCTACGAAGGGCCGACCGGCATCGCGGGGGTGTTCCAGGACGCCTGTGTGCAGGCCGGCATCCCGGCGGTGACGTTCTGGGCGGCCGTTCCGCACTACGTGTCGCAGCCGCCGAACCCCAAGGCGACGGTGGCGCTGCTGCGCCGTGTGGAGGACGTCCTCGACATCGAGGTGCCGCTGGCCGACCTGCCGACCCAGGCCGAGGAGTGGGAACAGGCCGTCACCGAGATGACGGCCGAGGACGACGAGATCGCCGAGTACGTGCAGTCGCTGGAAGAACGCGGCGACGCCGAGGTCGACATGAACGAGGCGCTGGGCAAGATCGACGGCGACGCACTGGCCGCCGAGTTCGAGCGCTACCTGCGCAGGCGCGGACCGGGATTCAGGGGCTAGATCCGTGGCGGTCAGGCCTTCTCCGGCTTCGGTGCCTTCCAAACCCCGTTGAGCGCATCGGGTTTCGGCCAGTACAGCCGCAGCACCAACACGAACGGTCCCTTGGGTGCGGGCAGCCAGTTGGACTCCTTGTCCATGCCCGGCGACTCGTTCTGGATGTAGAACGTGTAGCCGCCGTCGGTGTCCGGCACGAGGCTGGGCAGCATCGGCGAGTTGATCAGATACCGGTTGATCGGATTGGCGACCAGCAGGCTCTGCGGCAACTCGTACATCGTCAGCGACCAGAACGCATTGACGGGCGGAAGCTGATCCTTCGCGAAGTGGTAGGTGTAGTTGTTCGCCCCGGTCAGCGGCGCGCCGGCGGAGTCGCTGTATGACCCCGGGTAGATGGCCTCGGCAGCGGTGTTGCCGTAGATACCGAGTACCGCGCCCGCCATCCGGTACAGATAGTTGCCCTTCAGATCGGCCGCGGTGCCGAAGAACTGGGCAGACGTCGACCTGGTCGGTGTCGACCTTGTCCTTCTTGAACGCGTCGAATTCGGCCCACGCGTCGGCCATGCCGTCCTCGATCGCCTTGCGCATCTCGGGGGTCAGCTTGTCGGCGTCGAAGTCGCCGTCGGGGCCGATGCCGATGGACGCGAACCGGTCGCGCATCTCCTTCTCGTCGGGCAGCACCGGGGCGAACCGCATTGCGAAGTTGAGGATCTCGAAGAACTGCGGCGAGGTCTTCTGCTGGTCCGGCGTCAGCGGCGGCACGAAGTCGATCGGGTGGTGCGGGCGGCGGGTGGCGGCTGGTTCAGGAACACCGACAACGGCTGCACCTGATAGCCGGCCTGGATCTTCTTGACCTGGTCGATGTCGGACGGCCCGAGCAACTGGGTGCGGTACAGCACGAGCGCCAGGTCGGTGTCGGACCGGATGACCTCGTTGATGCCCTCGGGTTTGTCACCTTTCCAATTCGGCCCGGCGAGAAGGTATTTCCCGCCGCCGTTGCCGGTGGTGCGGCTGCCGACGTAGGCCATGTTGTAGGTGTAGAGGTCGACGAACTGCAGCGAGTAGTAGCGGTTCTGTTCGATCGGCGGGACCGTCAGCACCAGCGGCTCGGCGCGCAGGTCGGCGCCGACGGCCGAATACGGCGTGTCCGAGTTCGGCGTCTGGATCGCCTTGTCCTCGGGCGTGTACACCCTTGCGGTGTTGTGGATCTCGTTCCAGCCGCCCTTGTACTCGGGATCCTCCTTGTTGACGAAGTAGGAGTACTGCACCCGGTAGTTGTCGACCATCGGGAAGCCGTAGATGTAGGCCTCTTTCGCGATCGCCCGGGCCTGATCGGGCGTGACCGCGGCGGGACTCGGTGGCGGTGGCGCCGACGACGTCGGCTTCCTCTGCCTCCCTTGGAACTGCAGCCCACCAGCAGCGCGAGCAGTGCGAGGAGGACTCCGATGCGGCGCATCACTTCTTTTCCAGCGCTTCGGTTGCGGGCGCTCATGGACCGGCCCTGCGCGGCGACCTCGGCGTCCATCCGCGGCAGCAGTTCCGGAACGGACTTCAGTGTGGCCCGCTCGCCGATCCGCGAGGACAGCAGGGGTTTGAGCCAGCGGAGCAGTCCGACCCATTCCGGGCAGTTGATCTGACGCTTGCGTTCCTCGATGCCCTTGAGGAAGACCTCACCGCACTTCTCGACCGACGTGGTCTTGCCCAGCGGTCCCGGCAGCCTGCGCAGCATCTCCCGGAATGCCGGCGACTCCGCCTTGCTCTTCGCGGACCATCGGCGTGTCGATCCACAGCATGTGCGCGGACCCGACGTCGACGCCGCGATGGGCGACCTCGAGCCGCAGCGCGTTGGCGAAGTGCTCGACGCCCGCCTTCGACGGTGTCGTAGGGCACCATGCCCGCGGCGGCGGCGTAGGCCGCCGCCGACGAACACGATCAGGACGTAGCCGCGACGCTCGATCACCGACGGCAGCGCGGCGCGCACCGTGTGGAACACGCCGACGCACATTGACGTCGATCAGGGTCTTGAACGCCGCCGGATCGACGGCCAGCACCGATCCGATGGTGGCGATCCCCGCGTTGGCCATCACGATGTCGATGCCACCGAAGCGCTCGATGCCCTTTGTCGACAGCGGCCTGCATGGCGGAGAGGTCGCGCACGTCGGCGACGACCGTCAGCACGCGGTCCTCGCCGAGGCGGGCGGCAACGTCCTTCAGCAGCGCCTCGTCGACGTCGGTCAGCACCAGTTTGGCGCCCTTGTCGTGCAGCCGACGGGCCACTTCCGCGCCGATGCCGTTCGCGCCGCCCGTGATCAGTACGACTTTTCCGTTCACAGAACCCATGGCCGTCAAACGTACCCTCCGGCGACACGACGGCGGGCGGGGTCTACAGCTTGATCCCCAACAGCGCGTCGACGGCCGCCGCCACCGCCTGCGGAGCCTCGGTGTCGTGGCCGCCGTACTCGAGCGCATCGGTGGTCCAACCATCCAGCGCGGCAAGCGCTTTCGGGGTGTCGAGATCGTCCGCCAGATACCGGCGCACCCGGGCCACCACGTCGGTCGCGTCCGGCCCCGCGGGCAGTGTCGGTCGCGGTCCGCCACCGGTGCAGACGCGCGTTCGCCTCGTCGAGCACGGCCTCGCTCCAATACCGGTCGGTACGGTAGTGGCCGGCGAACAGGCCAAGCCGGATCGCGGCCGGGTCGACCCCCTCGGCCCGCAGCCCCGACACCAGCACCAGGTTGCCCCGGCTCTTGCTCATCTTGTGGCCGTCCCACCCGATCATGCCTGCGTGCACGTAATGGCGGGCGAATCGCCGCTCCCCCGTGACCGATTCGGCGTGCGCGGCGGAGAATTCGTGGTGCGGGAAGATCAGGTCGCTGCCGCCGCCCTGGATGTCGAGTCCGGTGCCGATGCGGCTGAGCGCGATCGCGGCGCACTCCACATGCCAGCCGGGCCGGCCGGGGCCGAACGGCGATGGCCAGCTGGGCTCGCCGGGCCGCTGCGCCCGCCACATCAATGCGTCGAGTTCGTCGCTCTTGCCCGCACGGTCCGGATCGCCGCCGCGCTCGGCGAACAGCCGCAGCATGGTGTCGCGGTCGTAGCCCGACTCGTAGCCGAACTGGCGGGTGGCGTCGGCGCGGAAGTAGACGTCGGGATACTCGGCGTCGTCGACGACGTAGGCCGCACCCGACGCCAGCATCTTCTCGACGACCTCGATGACCTCGGCGATGGCGTCGGTGGCCGCGACATAGTCGTGCGGCGGCAGCACCCGCAGCGCCGCCATGTCCTCGCGGAACAGGTCGGTCTCGCGGTCGGCCAGCTCCCGCCAGTCGATGCCGTCCCGTTCCGCCCGCTCGAACAGCGGGTCGTCGACGTCGGTGACGTTCTGCACGTAGTGCACTCGGTGACCCGAGTCCAGCCAGATCCTGTGCACCAGGTCGAACGTCAGATAGGTGGCGGCGTGGCCGAGGTGGGTGGCGTCATACGGGGTGATGCCGCAGACGTACATCGTGGCGGTCTCGCCCGCGGTCACCGGACGGACCTGCCGGTCGGCGCTGTCGTACAGGCGCAACTGCGGGGCCGCGTCCCGGCAGCGCCGGGACGGTCGGCGCCGGCCACGATTTCATAGCGTCGACTCTAGGCATCAGCGTGAGCTACAACGCGGGCGGCCGTTTCATTCCCGCCAGCGGTTTCCGTACGCCGACCGGATCGACTCGAGCAAGACCTCTGCCAGCTCCGTTCGGCACATCAGAAGGTCGGGCAGGTAGGGATCGCGGCGGTTGTAAATCAGCGGCGAGCCGTCCAGCCGGGAGGCGTGCAGCCCCGCCGCGGATACGACGCCTGCGGGCGCAGCCGAATCCCATTCCCACTGGCCGCCGGCGTGGATGTAGGCATCGACATCGCCGCGGACCACGGCCATCGCCTTGGCACCCGCTGACCCGATCCCGACCAGCTGGATGTCCAGCCGGTCGCGCAACCACCACACCACCGGCGGCGGCCGGTTGGCGCTGGTGGCGATGCGAATGGGCCCCTCGGTGCGGGGCGGCGGCGCGGTGACCGTGTCGGTGCGGTACACCTCGCCGAGCGCAGGCAACGCGACGACCGCATCGGTGATCCCGCCGTCGGGCCCATCGGTGTGGAATGTCACCGGCTCTGCGGCTCCGTGGCGCTGCCACAGAGCGATGTGCACGGCCCAGTCCGTTCGGCCCGGCATGGAGAACTCGCGGGTGCCGTCGACCGGGTCGACGATCCAGACGCGGTCGGCGTGAACACGGGAGACGTCGTCGACGGCTTCCTCGGACAGCACCGCATCGTCGGGCCGCTCGTCGCGGAGCCGGTCGAGGATCAGCGTGTTGGCGCGCTTGTCACCTGCGTCGCCGAGATCGTAGGGATCATAGAAGCCGACCTCTTCGCGCACCGCGACGAGAAGCTCGCCGGCGTCGGCGGCCACCTGGGCGGCCAATGCCGCATCCGTCAAGCCCATCAGAACGCGGGCCAGGGAATGGGCCGCCGCCGGTCCGGAGTCGGCATCACCGGATTGTCCAGCAGAGCAATGGTTCTCGCATGCAGCGCGTCGACCTCACGGCCGGTCAGGTGCTCACAGAGCTGGTCACCGAGTTCGCCTCGCAACACATCACGCAGTCCGGCCACCACTTCCAATGTCTCGTCGTCGACGGGCTTGCCGGCCCAGCCCCACAGGACGGTCCGCAGTTTGTCCTCCACGTGCAGGCTCACACCGTGGTCGACGCCGTACACGTGTCCGTCGACGGCCGACAGGATATGGCCGCCCTTGCGGTCGGCGTTGTTGATCAACACGTCGAAGACGGCCATGCGGCGCAACCGAATATCGTCGGCGTGGACGAGGGTGACCTCGTCGCCTGCGTAGTCGTAGGCCTGAAGCATCGGCAGGTAGCCGGGCGGGATGTGCCCGGCGGGCAGCAGGTCGACGAGGTCTGGCCCCGCCGCCGGTTCGTCGCCGACCTCCAATTGTCGCCGGGCTGGTCCACCCACAGCTGCAGCATGCCGCGGCCGGCAGGACCGTCACGAATGATGGTGTACGGCACGATATTCCACCCGAGCGCGTGTGAAACCAGGTACGCGCCGCGTTCACGGCCGGCCAGGGTGCCATCGGGGAAGTCCCACAGCGGTGCCTCGCCGGCGATCGGCTTGTACACGCAATGCGCTTGCCGCTCACCAAGATGCGCCTCGCAGAGGAATGTGGCGTTGCTCGCAGAGCGAATACGTCCGATGACGGTCAGCTCGCCGCGGAGGCACACCTCATCGAGATCGCCGGCTTCATGCCCCGCCGCTAGGAATCGGCGTCATCCTCGGAACCGGCGATGGCGCCGCGAAGATAGCCGTTGGTACGCACACAGATGTGCCCCTCCGGGTCCAGCGGCTCGTCGCACAACGGGCAGGGCGGGCGCCCCGCCGATATGACGCGGGTGGAGCGACTCGCGAACTGACGCGCCGACTCGGGCGTCAGGAACACCCGCACCGCGTCGGGCCCCTCCTCGGCATCGTCGAGTACCACGGACGCGTCGAACTCGGTCTCGGAAACCGCGAGCAGTTCGACCACGACCGTCTGCGCCTCCGAATCCCAGCCGAGGCCCATGGTTCCGACCCGGAACTCGGCATCGACCGGGCGTGACCAACGGGCTGAGGTCGTCGACATCGGCGGTTTCGGGCGGAACCGGCGTGCCGAAGCGACGATTGATCTCCAGCAGCAGCGCAGCGATTCGCTCCGCGAGCACCGCAACCTGCTGCTTCTCCAAGATCACCGACACCACGCGCTTGTCATGAACCGCCTGCAGGTAGAAGGTCCGGTTTCCTGGCTGCCCGACGGTCCCGGCCACGAAGCGGTCGGGTGTGCGGAAGACATGAATTGCGCGGGCCATGGCACCTTCCAAAATACCGGTATCGGCTGCGTCAGCCGCAAATCCGGGTGAGCACCGTCTAGCCGGTCGAGCCGCCCACCACCGCGTCTTCGGGCGGCACGTCGTCGTCTTGACGCTTCCGTCGGCCTTCGGCGGTTTGGCGAGCAGGCCTGCGGTCAGCTGATCACCAGTGTGGTTGACGTGGATCACGAACGGGCGCAGCGCCGTGTAACGGATCACACTCATCGAGGCCGGGTCGGCGGTGATGCGCTGAAAGCTGTCGAGATGCGTGCCCAGCGCGTCGGCCACGATGGCCTTGATCACATCCCCGTGCGTGCACGCCAGCCACAACGCGTCCCCTTTGTGCTGCTCGGCCAGCCGGCGGTCGTGCTCGCGCACCGCGGCCACCGCGCGGGCCTGGACATGCGCGAGGCCCTCTCCGTCGGGGAACACCGCGGCGCTGGGCTGCTGCTGCACCACCGCCCAGAGCGGGTCCTTCACCAGGTCGCCGATCTTGCGACCCGTCCACGCGCCGTAGTCGACCTCGGAGATTCCGCTCGTCGACGATCGGCTCCAGGCCCAATGCGGCGGCCAGCGGTTCCACGGTTTGTTCGCACCGCAGCAGGGGCGAACGCACGATCGCGCGGATGGGCAGCGATCCGATCCGAGCCACGAGCGCCTGGGCCTGCTCGCTGGCCCCTGTCGTCCAGACTCGACGCCCTCGCTGCGACCCGCCAGCGTGTGGGCCGTGTTGGACGTCGACCTGCCGTGCCTCAGCAGAATCACGGTCATGTCGCGGCCACCACCCCGGTGCCGAGCAGGATCAACACGACGGCGCCGACCAGCACCCGGTAACCGACGAACCAGTACATGCTGTGCCGGACCAGGAAGCGCAGGAACCACGCCACCGCCGCGAACCCGACAACGAACGCGATCAGCGTCGCCACCAACAACTGCGGACCGCTGGCGCTCATCCCCTCTCCGACGGGATGAAACGCGTCGGGCAGGGAGAACAGACCGGACGCGAACACCGCGGGAATCGCGAGCAGGAAGCCGAACCTCGCCGCGAGTTCGCGATCGAGCCCGAGGAACAAGCCGGCGCTGATCGTCGCACCGGACCGCGAGACCCCCGGCACCAGCGCCAGACATTGGGCCAGGCCGACGATGACGCTGTCCTTCCACGGTGAGCTGTTCGGCGTCACGGGTCTGGCGCCCGAAGTATTCGGCCGCGGCGATGACGGCCGAGAAGACGATCAACGCGACCGCGATCAACCACAGATTGCGTGCGCCCGTTCGGATTTCGTCCTTGAAGAGCAGGCCGAACACACCGATCGGGATCGTGCCGATGATGACGTACCAGCCCATCCGGTAGTCGACGTTGCGGTGCGCGGCCGCGAACAGACCGCTGAACCAGGCCTTGATGATTCGGCCGATGTCGCGGGCGAAGTAGACCAATACCGCGAACTCGGTGCCCAGCTGGGTGACCGCGGTGAACGACGCGCCGGCATCATCGGCGAAGAACACCCGCGACACGATCGCGAGATGCCCGGACGACGAGACGGGCAGGAACTCGGTCAACCCCTGCACTATCGAGAGAACGATCACCTGGCACCCACGACATCGCCGGCACGTCCGTCACGACGACGACCGTACCGTGGGACGTTGTCAGCGGCTCTGGCGCGGCACCGGCTGCGCGTCGGCCACCGCGTCACGCACGGCCGCCGTTATGCTCCGCTCGTCGGTGAGGTCGACCTCGGTCAGCTTGCGCGTGGTCGACCGCGACGACGTCCTCTGCCTGTGGGACGGGTCCGCTCAGCCGAGGACGGTAGATCTCGACGACGAGCGTCTGCCGTTCGACGTGGAAGGAGAAGCTTCGTCCGTCGCCGACCTGGCCAAACCCGCTGGCGTGCAGACCAGTGGAAATGTCCTCGATAGCAAACTCTTGATCACCCAAATCCCGGTCTGCGGCGAGGGTCATGAAAAAACCATACCTCCGCTCTGCAGCGCCGCCCCCGCGGGCGCGACGAGCGGCTTGCGACCTATCGACAACGTGCTGCCTACACTGGCATTTCGATAGAAATCCGTTTGGCACGACCGAGAGCTACCCCTTGCCGCCCCGCCTAAAACCGCCGTGCTCGCTGGTTCGCGTTTGTGTGGTTGGCGCTGGCAATTCTCGGCTTGTCGGGCTGCTCGTCACATTCGGCCGACGCCCCGCCGCCGACGATCGCCCCCGCCGAGGCCGCGGTGTCCCCCCCGGTGACCGGCGAACCCGCAGGCATCGTGCGGCCCCTGCCGAGCGCGCACAGGCCGCGGTGTTCGACGCGGCGACCGGATCGCTGGCCGTACTCGGCCCCGGGCCTGCCGGACAATCGGTGATCACGGTCCTGACCAGGGCAGATGCCGCGCAGCCGGTGCCGCTTCCCGGGGCGGCGACCGCGATGACCGGCGACAACGACGGCCGGCTGTATGCGTCGACGCGTGGCGGCTACTTCCGGGTCGACCTTGCTGTCGGGGACCGCCGCGAAGGTGGATGTCGAGCGGGCAGCCGGACACCGACTTCACCGCGATCGCCCGGCGCGCGGACGGCAAGCTGGTGCTCGGCAGCGCCGACGGAGCCGTCTACACGTTGAGCTTCGGACACTGTCGTCGGCGCCCAGCTGAAAATCTTCGCTCGTGTCGATGCCCTTGTCGCACAGGGCAATACCGCTGTAGTGCTGGACCGCGGTCAGACCTCGGTGACCACCGTCTCCGCCAGCGGAACCGATGCCGACCACGCGCTGCGGGCCGGTGAAGGGGCGACGACGATGACGGTCGATCCGGCAGGCCGGGTGCTGGTCGCCGACACCCGCGGCGACGAGCTGCTGGTGTTCGGCATCGACCCGCTGATACTTCGGCAGCGTTATCCGGTGCGCGACGCCCCGTTCGGTCTCGCCGGCTCGTCGACGCTCGCCTGGGTGTCGCAGACGGCGACCAATACCGTCATTGGCTACGATCTGGCCACCGGCATCCCCGTCGAGAAGGTGCGCTATCGAACCGTGCAGCAGCCGAACTCCCTGGTCTATGACGAAGCGTCTGGCACCCTGTATGTGGTGTCCGGCTCGGGAGCGGGTGTGCAGGTGATCTCCGACGCGGCGGTGCGGAAGTGACGGCGATGCACCGCGGCCGGATGCCACCGGGCTGGGACAAGGATCTGTCCGACGACTACGAGTGGATACCGCTGCGGCTGCCGCCCGATCTGACCCGTATCAGCGCTTCGACCCGGCTGTCGATCGAGGCAGACTACCGCGGCTGGGAGCTGACCCGCGTCCGGCTCTACACCGACGGCTCCCGGCGGGTGTTGCTGCGCCGCAAGAAGACTCCCGCGGACAGGGCAGGCGTCCCGGAGCAGCCCGGACTGTGACCTCGTGATGTACGCGCGCGCTGCGGCGGGCGTTCTTTCTGGTTGCGCCCGAACGCATTCACACCTGGGTGTTCGCCCTGCTGCGGGCCGTGACCGCGTTGGCCCTCACCCGCCGCCCGCTGGCCCGGTGGCTGGCGCCGCGGGATCCGGTGCTGGCCAGCACCGTGTTCGGGGTGCGGTTCGCGGGACCTGTGGGCTTGGCCGCCGGGTTCGACAAGGACGGCCGTGGACTTCGCACGTGGGGTGCGCTGGGCTTCGGCTACGCCGAGGTCGGCACCGTGACCGCGCAGGCGCAGCCCGGCAACCCGAAGCCGAGGATGTTCCGATTGCCCGACGACCGGGGGCTGCTCAATCGGATGGGCTTCAACAACCACGGCGCTGGTGAGTTGGCCATCCAACTGGCCAGGCACACCCCCGACGTGCCGATCGGCGTCAACATCGGCAAGACCAAGACCACCGCGCCGGAGTCCGCCGTCGAGGACTACGCGGAAAGCACCCGGCTGCTCGGGCCGTTGGCGTCGTATCTGGTGGTCAACGTCAGCTCGCCGAACACACCCGGACTGCGGGATCTGCAGGCCGTGGAATCCCTGCGGCCAATCCTTGCCGCGGTACGCGCCGAGACGACCACACCCGTGCTGGTGAAGATCGCACCGGATCTTTCCGATCACTCGGTCGACGAAATCGCCGATTTGGCAGTCGAATTGGGATTGGCAGGCATCGTCGCCACCAACACCACCGTATCCCGCGATGGACTCGCCACGCCCGGGGTCGCCGAGCTCGGCGCGGGCGGGATCTCAGGCCCACCCGTGGCGCGGCGGTCGACGGAGGTGCTGCGCCGGCTGTATGGGCGCGTCGGCGATCGGCTTGTGCTGATCAGCGTCGGCGGCATCGAGACCGCCGACGATGCGTGGGACCGCATCACCTCGGGCGCGTCACTGCTGCAGGGTTACACCGGCTTCATCTACGGCGGCGGGCTGTGGGCCAAGCACATTCACGAGGGCATCGCCCAACGCCTGCACGAAGGCGGCTTCACCTCGCTGGCCGACGCCGTCGGCTCGGCGGTCAAGGACTAGTTCTGCTCGTAGGTGCCGTGGATGAGGGCGCGGGCGATCGCGTGACCGAACAGGTTGAAGCCCAGATACGCCGGGGTGGCGTCCTCGGGAAGGTCGAGCTTGTCGACGTCGACGGCGTGCACCGCGACGATGTAGCGGTGCGGCCCGTGTCCCGCAGGCGGTGCGGCGCCGATGAAGCGCTTCTGGCCGGCGTCGTTGGCCAAAATGAGTGCGCCGCCGGGCAACTCGCTGCCGTCGCCTGCGTCCGCGGGCAGGTCGGTGACACTGACGGGCAGGTTGGCGACCGCCCAGTGCCAGAACCCCGATGCCGTCGGCGCGTCGGGGTCGTACACGGTGACCGCGAAGCTGCGCGTCTCCTCGGGGAAGCCCGACCAGGACAGCTGCGGCGAGACGTCCGATCCGCCCGCGCCCATGATGCCGCTGACCTGGTCGTTGCCCCACGCCTGTCCGTCGGTGAACGACTCCGAGGTCAGGGTGAACGTCGGAAGCTTCGGCAAGAACTCGTAGGGGTTGTAGTCAAACGCCATGATTGCCCTTTCGTGTGGTCAGCAGGTCGGGTCAGCAATGCAGTAAGAAGTGTTCGAGAACCTGGGTGCCGAATTTCAACGCGTCAACGGGTACCCGTTCGTCGACACCGTGGAACATCGCCGCGAAGTCCAGGTCGGGCGGCAGCTTCAGCGGCGCGAACCCGAAGCAGCGAATCCCCAACCGCGCGAAGTGTTTCGCGTCGGTACCACCCGAGAGCATGTACGGGCACCGTTCGGGCGTCGGGGTCGGCGGACAGGATCGCGGCGTTCATCGCGTCGAGAAGTTCGCCGTCGAAGCTGGTTTCGTACGACGGCAGGTCGGTGATCCATTCGCGGGTGACGTCGGGACCGATGATTTCGTCGACCTCGCGTTCGAAGGCCGCGAGCCGACCGGGCAGCACCCGACAGTCGACCACCGCTTCGGCGGTCGCCGGGATGACGTTGGCCTTGTATCCGGCCTTGAGCATCGTGGGATTGGCGGTGTCGCGCAGCGTCGCCCCGACGATCCGGGCGATCGGGCCCAGCTTGGCGATGGCCCCCTCGAGATCGGGTGACTCGACGTCGAACGTGTAGCCGGTCTCTTCGGCGACGGCCGTCAGGAACTGCTCCACGGATTCGGTCAGGACCACCGGGAACTGGTGGCGGCCGAGTTTGGCCACCGCTTCGGCGACGGCGGTGACCGCGTTGTTGTCGTGGATCATCGACCCGTGGCCCGCGCGACCGCGCGCCGTCAGCCGCATCCACATCATGGCCTTCTCGGCGGTCTCGATCAGATACAGCGTCCGCTCACCGCCTTCGCGGCGCGGGATCGTCAACGAGAACCCGCCGACCTCGCCGATCGCCTCCGTCACGCCGTCGAAGAGGTCTGGCCGATTGTCGACGAGCCACTTGCAGCCGTATTTCCCGCCGGCCTCCTCGTCGGACACGAAGGCGAACACCAGGTCGCGCGGCGGCACGATCCCGGAGCGTTTGAAGTGGCGGGCGACGGCGATCATCATCCCGACCATGTCCTTCATATCGACCGCGCCGCGCCCCCACACGTAGCCGTCCTCGACCGCGCCGGAGAACGGGTGCACGCTCCAGTCGGATGCCTCGGCGGGCACCACGTCGAGGTGGCCGTGCAGCATCAGGGCGCCGCGCTCGGCGGTCGGCGCCCTCCAGACGCGCGAACACGTTGGCCCGGCCGGGTGCGCCGGCCTCGATGTATTCGCATCGTGTAGCCGACTTCTTCGAGCTGCTCGACCACCCAGCGGGCGCATTCGGCCTCGCCCTTGGTGGTCTCGGGCTCGCCGGTGTTGGAGGTGTCGAAGCGGATGAGCGCGCTGACGAGATCGACCACCTCGGCTTCGGCTTTGGATCCAGGGCTCACAGTCACCTTTCCTACCATTGACCCCGCAGCTGGGTTTGGGTCCGGCCTCGGTGATCCGATAGCCTTAAACTGCCTTCAGAACTGGTCCGAGTGGCGGAATGGCAGACGCGCTAGCTTGAGGTGCTAGTGCCCTATTAACGGGCGTGGGGGTTCAAGTCCCCCCTCGGACACAACATGTACATCCCATACCTTCAACCGGATCGACGACGAGGCAGAGATTCGCCGGCTCGTGGCGCACGCGCGATCCGCCGAGTTCGTCACCGTCGGCCCCGACGGATTTCCCGTCGCCACCCTGTTGCCGATCCTGTGGGAGGACGGCACGGTCCTCGCCCACATGGCGCGGGCCAACCCGCAGTGGAAAGCCATCACAGCCGGACGACCCGGCGCTGCTGATCTGTTCGGGTCCCGAGGCCTACATCAGCCCGTCGTGGTACGCGGCCAAGGCCGAACACGGCCGCGTGGTGCCGACATGGAACTACAGCGCGGTGCACCTGTCCGGCACGGTGGCGGTGCACGAGGACCGCGAATGGTTGCGCGACGTCGGTCACCCGGCTGACCGCGACGCACGAACACGGGCGCGCCGAACCGTGGCAGCCCGAGCGACGCGCCCGAGAAGTACATCGACGGACAGCTCGGAGGCATTGTCGGGCTGGAGATCACGGTGACCCGCGTCGAGGGCAAGTCGAAGCTGAGCCAGAACCGCTCCGAGGCCGACCGGCGCGGTGTCGTTGCCGGATTGCGCGACGAAAAGCATTACGAGGCAGCGAAGTCGCCGCGGCGATGGAGACCAACCTCTAGTACACGTCGCGCACATAGCGCTTGTCGGCCACCAACTCCCTCTTGTAGTCGTGGGCCTTCTCGTGCGACATCCCGCCGTGCGTCTCGATGATCGTCGTCAGCGCGGCGTCGACATCCTTGGCCATCCTGCTGGCGTCGCCGCAGACGTAGAAATGGCCGCCGTCGTCGAGCCACCGCCACACGTCGGCGCCGTAGTCGAGCATCTTGTGCTGCACGTAGACCCGGTCGGCCTGGTCGCGGGAGAACGCCAGGTCCAGCCGGTTGAGCAGGCCGTCGCGGACCATGTCCTCCAAATCGTCACGGTAATAGAAGTTTTCGCTGCGATGCTGGTCGCCGAAGAACAGCCAGTTGCGGCCGGTGTGCCCGAGAGCGCGACGCTCCTGCAGGAACCCGCGGAACGGCGCGATGCCCGTGCCCGGCCCGACCATGATCATCGGCGTCGTTGCGTCCTCGGGCGGCCGGAAATGCGGCGAGCGCTGCAGGAACACCGGCGCCGACGTCGCGCCGTCGGCCAGGAACGTCGAGCACACGCCACCGCGCCGGCCACCGTCGGCACCGCGGTAGCGCACCACCGACACCGTCAGTTGCACCTCGTGCGGGCTGACCAGCGGGCTCGACGAGATCGAGTAGCTGCGCGGGGTCAGCCGCACCAGAACCTCCTGCCACTGTTCGGGATCGGCGTGGACGACGAACTCCTGCACGAGGTCGAGCCCGTTGCGGCCGACGAGCCATTTGTCGAGCTTGGCTTTCGGCGCGCGCAGCGCCTTGGCATCGCGGCTGTTGGCTCGGCGACGAATCGCATCAGGTCCGGCGTGACGCGGCAGATGTCGTAGCGCGATGATCAGCGCGTCGCGCAGGGTCTGCTCGGTGCCGTCGACCTCGACGACGTCGCTCGCCGCGCAGTCCGGTGGCGGCCAGCCAGGCGTCGACCACCGCTGGGTCGTTGGTGGCGAACACGCCGAGGGAGTCGCCTGCCGCGTAGCTCGACGTCGTGCTCGGATATGTCAAATCCGAACTGGCGCACCTCTTTTCGCGAGCCGGGCGCCGTCAGCACGACGTTGCGGGACAGCGGCGCCACGATGGGTTGGGTGCGGGTGAACGGCTCGCGCGGCGGTTGTCGGGCGAGCGGTGCTCGACGCGTCGCCGGTCGAGCAGTGCGGCGACCCGATCCGCCCATCGGTACATCGGCTCGTCGTCGTAGGCCTCGCACTCGGTGCGTTCCAGCATCCGCGTCGCGCCAAGGGCGGCGAGCCTGGTGTCGATCGACTTGGCGTGGCCGCAGAAGTTGTCGTACGAGCGGTCGCCGATGCCCAGCACCGCGTAGCGGATACCGGTGAGCGCGGGCGCGTCGGGCGCATCCAGCCGGCGCCAGAAGTCCGCGCCGTTGTCCGGCGGGCCGCCGTCGCCGAACGTGCTGGTGACGACCAGCACGTCGCGCGCCGCGGCCAGATCCGCCAGGACCAGGTCGTCCATGTTCACCAGGTGCGCGCCGTCGATGCGATCGGCCAGCCCGGTCGCGAAGTCTTCGGCGGTGCCGGTCTGCGACGCCCACAGCACCAGCCGGCCGTGACGACACTGAGGGCGGGGGCGCACTTCGATGTCCGGCGCGCGCATGCCGTGCCGGCACCGGTCGCAGGCTCACCGCGCACACCTTGAACTCCGGCTGCAGCGAGTCGGGATCGACCGCGTCGTTGGTCAGCGCGTTGACGGTCAGGTACTCGCCGTGTTCGTCGTTCCAGTGGAACGGCACGAAGCAATTGCCCGGCCGCACCCGGTCGGTCACCACGGCAGGCAGCACCGCGCGGCCGCGCCGTGAGGTCAGCTCGACGGGCTGGCCGCCGACGATGTCCAGGGCGGCCGCGTCCGTCGGGATGGATCTCGACGAACGGCCCGCTGTCGAGCTTGTTGAGCTTGTCGACCTTGCCGGTCTTGGTCATGGTGTGCCACTGGTGCTGCAGCCGGCCGGTATTGAGCACCAGCGGGAAGTCGTCGTCGGGCAGTTCGCGCGCGTCCATGTGCGGGCGGGCGTGAAACACCGCGCGCCGCGACGGCGTCGGGAAGGCCAGCCGGGCGTGCCCGTCTCGTCGACGAACTAGTCCTGGCTGACCCGTCGTTGAGGTAACGGATCGGGTGGCGGTCGTCGTCGTCGTGGCGGACACGGCCACTGCAGCGGCGTCTGCCGCAGCCGCGCGTAGCCGGCGCCACGCAGGTCGTAGCCGGTCTTCGGGATTGGCGAAGCGGCGGATCTCGTCGAAGACCTGCTCGCTGGACTCGTAGGAGAAGTGCTCGCCGAAGCCCATGTGCGCGGCGACCTGACAGATCAGCTGCCAGTCCGGGCGGGCCTGTCCGGCAGGCGGGTATCGACTGCTGCAAGCAGGGTCAGGGTGCGTTCGGAATTGACCATGACGGCGTCGGATTCGGCCCACAGCGTGGCGGGCAGCACGATGTCGGCGTAGTTGTTGGTCGCGGTGGTGCGGTAGGTGTCCTGGGTGATCGACGAGCTCGGCGGCCTCGAGGCCGGCGATCACGGTCTTCCGATTGGCCACGGTGGCAACGGGATTCGTGCAGATGATCCAGCACGCCTTGATCTCGCCCTTCGGCGAGCTGCTCGAACATGTCGATGGTGCCCGGGCCGACGTCGGGGCGGATGGTGCCGGGCTGCAGCCCCCATTGCTCCTCGACGAACGCCCGATCGGCGGCCGAGAGTCACCGAGCGCTGACCGGGCAAACCCGGCCCCATGTAACCCATCTCGCGGCCGCCCATCGCGTTGGGCTGGCCGGTCAGTGACATCGGCCCGCTGCCGGGCCGGCAGATCGCGCCGGTGGCCAGGTGCAGATTGCAGATCGCGTTGGTGTTCCACGTGCCGTGGGTGCTCTGGTTGAGCCCCATGGTCCAGCAGCTCATCCACTCCCCCGCGTCGGCGATCATCCGGGCGGCGGTGCGGATGTCGGATTCGGCGAGACCGGTGAGGTGAGCGACCCGGTCGGGCGTGTAGTCGGCCAGGAACGCAGGCATGGTGTCCCAGCCCTCGGTGTGCTCGGCGATGAAATCGGGGTCGATGTCGCCGTTTTCGACCAGCAGGTGCAGCAGCCCGTTGAGCAGGGCCAGGTCGGTGCCGGGCTTGATCTGAAGGAACAGGTCGGCGCGTTCGGCGGTGGCGGTGCGGCGCGGGTCGACGACGATCAGCTTCGCGCCGGCCTTGAGCCGGTCGGCCATCCGCAGGTACAGAATCGGGTGGCAGTCGGCCATGTTCGATCCGATGACGAAAAACAGGTCGGTGCAATCGAAGTCGGCGTAGGAACCCGGCGGGCCGTCGGCGCCGAGCGACTGCTTGAATCCGGTGCCCGCGCTGGCCATGCACAGCCGCGAGTTCGACTCGATGTGCACGGTCCGCAGGATACCCCTTGGCCAGCTTGGTGGCCAGATACTGTGCCTCGATGGACATCTGGCCCGACACGTACAGCGCGACGGCGTCGGGGCCGTGCTCGTCGACGATGGCGCGCAGCCGTCGACCGGCCTCGGCGACCGCGTCGTCGACGGGCGTGGGCAGCGAGTTCGCTCGTCGCGGGCGGGACGCAGCAATGCGGACGTCAACCGGCCGTCGTCGGCCCGCATCATCTCCGCGTGCGTCGCGCCCTTGGTGCACAGCCGGCCGAAGTTGGCGGGATGCAGTTTGTCCCCGGTCACCCGGGCGATGACCGGTCTGCCGGTGTCGGAGTCGGTTGTGGTGTGGACCTCGATGCCGCAGCCGACGCCGCAGTACGAGCACGCCGTCCGGGTCATCATGGGGTTCAGGCGGGCACCGGTGCCGCGGCGCGGCCGATCTGCTCACCCGCGCCGGCGCGCGCGGTCTGGACCCGCAGGAATACCAGCCAGGTGACGATGGCGCAGATCACGTAGAAACCGAGGAACACCCAGAACGCATTGGTCGCCGACTTGGCGTCACTGACGTAGGACGCGCGCAACACGACGTTGATGAACACGCCGCCCAGTGCGCCGATCGCGCCGGCGAAGCCGATCAACGCACCGGACATGCTGCGTGACCACGCCGCCTTCTCGTCTCGCGACTCCAGTCGTCGTGGCCTTGCGCCTTGGCCTCGAAGATCGACGGAATCATCTTGTACGTCGACCCGTTTCCGATGCCCGACAGGATGAACAGCAGGATGAAGCCGACGACGTAGGCAATCATCTGCCCGCCCGATGGCGCGCCGGCCTGCCGTCGTCGATCACTCCGGCGCTCACCAGGATTCCGGCGGCGAAGATCATCGCGACGAACGTGTACAGCGTCACCTGGCCGCCGCCGATCCGGTCGGACAGCTTGCCGCCGAACGGGCGCGCGATCGAGCCCAACAGCGGGCCGATGAAGGCGATCTGCGCGGCGTGCAGCGATGCCTGGGCGGCATTGTCGCCGCCGGCAAGGAAATTGATCTGCAGCACCTGACCGAACGCGAACGAGAATCCGATGAAGGAGCCGAACGTGCCGATGTACAGGAAGCTCATCACCCAGGAGTGCTTGAACCGCAACACTTCTGCCATCGCACCGAGGTTGGAGCGTTGGTTGCCCAGATTGTCCATGAACAGCGCGGCGCACAGCGCGGCGAGTGCGATCAGGACAAGGTAGATGGCGCAGACGATTTCGGGGGCGGTGTTGACTGACGGTGGCGATCACCAGCAGACCGACCAGCTGGATCACCGGCACGCCGATGTTGCCGCCGCCGGCGTTGAGGCCCAGCGCCCAGCCCTTGAGCCGCTGCGGGTAGAAGGCGTTGATGTTGGTCATCGACGACGCGAAGTTGCCGCCACCGAAACCGGCGAAGGCCGCGACGACCATGAACGTGGTGTAGGATGGTGTCCGGGCGTTTCATCACCCAGAGCGTCAGCAGCGTCGGGATGAGCAACAGCAGTGCGCTGACGATCGTCCAGTTGCGCCCGCCGAACCTTGCCGGGGCGATCGGTGTACGGGATGCGCATCGCAGCGCCGACCAGCGTGGGCACCGCGACCAGATAGAACTTGCCCGCCGCGTCGATGTGATAGACGTTCTGCGGCATGAACAGCACCATCACCGACCAGATCGACCAGACCGAGAACCCAACGTGCTCGGCGAAGATGGACCAGATCAGGTTGCGCTTGGCGATGCCCTTACCGGGGGCGTTGCCGCCGGTGCCCTCCCAGGCGTCGACATCTTCGGCGTCCCAGTGCTCGATGGTGCGGCTGCGGCTCAACGTCTTCACGACCACAAGGCTCGCGCGAAGCCATTCCGCAGCCGTTGCACCGTCGTGTCGGAAACGTCAACACCCGCTCACTTCGGTGAAGTGCGCGCGTGCGCGGTGGACGAAACGCGCCCGAAACATATGCGATCTAGGCCACGTCAGGCGTCGTCGGGCTTGACCGCGAGCACCGGCTTGGGGCACTCGAGCAGCAGCTGCTGCGAGACGCTGCCCAGCAGCAGCTTGCCGACCGGGCTGCGGTGCCGGATGCCGATCACCAACAGTTCGGCGTCGTCGTCGGTCCATCGCCTTGAGCAGCTCGGCGGCGGTGTCCACGCCGACCGGCTGGGTGAGCTCGAACTCGACGCCGCACTCCGCAAGATGCTGCTTCGACGTCGTGCACCTCGCCCGACTGGGCGAATCTCGGGTCCGCGTAGGCCTCGCCCGTCGTCGAGTTGATCACCAGCAGGTTGGTCTGGCGCAGCTTCGCCTCGGCGATTCCGTGCTCGAGCGCCGCCCGCCCGAACGGGTCCGCGCTGTATCCGACGACGATCATGCCTGCGCCTTCTCCCTCTGGTCCTTGTCGTCCTCGACGATCAGCAGCGTCTCTTCGCTGCGATGCATCAGCTTGAGCACCAACGGCATCAGCAGCAGTATCGCCATCAGGACGTAGACGATGATCGCGACCGGCTCGGTGAACAGGCTGGACCAGTCGCCGCCGCCCAGTTGCAGGGACTGCCTGAGCTGGCGCTCGATTCGCGGGCCGAGGATCACGCCGATGATCAGCGGCAGCACCGGTAGTCCGAACCGGCGCATCATCAGACCCACCAGCCCGAACACCAGCAGCAGCGCCAGGTCCAGCGGCTGCACGTTGACCGCGAGCGCACCGAGCGTGGCGAAGAACAGGATGCCTGCGTACAGGTACGGCCGTGGCGTCCGCAGCAGCTTGGCCCACAGCGGCGCCAGCGGCAGGTTGAGCACCAGCAGCAGGAAGTTGCCGATGAACAGGCTGGCGATCAAGCGTCCAGATCAGCAGCGGCTCCTTCTCGAAAAGCGTTGGGCCGGGCTGGATCCCGTACGAGACGAAGGCGGTCAGCATGACCGCCGCGGTGGCGTTGGTCGGCAGGCCGAGCGACAGCATCGGCACCAAAGTGCCTGCCGCCGAGGCGTTGTTGGCGGCCTCCGGGCCCGGCGACGCCTTCGATCGCACCCTTGCCGAACTCGTCCTTGTGCTTCGACAGCCGCTTCTCGGTGATGTAGGACAGGAACGTCGGCAGTTCGGCGCCGCCGGCGGGCAGCGCGCCGAACGGGAAGCCGAACGCGGTGCCGCGCAGCCACGGCTTCCAGGACCGGCTCGCAGTCCTCGCGCCCCATCCATGGCCGGCCGACCGGGATGACATCGGCCGGCCGGCGCCGCAGATGCGCGGCCACCCACAGCGCCTCGCCGAGCGCGAAGATCGCGACCGCGATCACCACGATGTCGATCCCGTCGGACAGCTGCGGCAGACCGAACGTCGCGCGCGGCTGGCCCGTCAGGAAGTCGATGCCGACGACGCCGATCGCCAGGCCGAGGAACAGCGAGATCGCGCCGCGAAGCTTCGAAGCGCCGAGCACCGCGGTGACGGCGACCAGGGCGAACAGCATGATCGCGAGGTACGACGGCGCGCCGAGCGTCACCGCGAATTTCGAGATCGGCGGCGCGAAGGCGGCCAGCAACGCGGTGCCGATGGCGCCGGCGACGAAGGAGCCGATGGCCGCGGTGGCCAGCGCCTGCGCGGCTCGGCCGGCCTTGGCCATCTTGTTGCCTTCGATCGCGGTGATCACCGACGACGACTCGCCGGGTGTGTTCAACAGGATCGAGGTCGTCGATCCGCCGTACATGCCGCCGTAGAAGATGCCCGCGAACATGATGAACGCGGCGCTGGGGCTGACGTTGTAGGTGATGGGCAGCAGCAGCGCCACCGTCATGGCGGGACCGATGCCGGGCAGCACGCCGACGGCGGTCCCGAGCAGCACGCCGATCACCGCGTACAGCAGGTTCATCGGGGTGGCGGCCTCCGCGAAGCCCTGGATCAGCCAGTCGAAGTTGTCCATCTACAGAATCCCGTCCAAAATGCCTGCGGGCAGCGGGATTCCGAGCCCGGAGTAGAACGCGTAGAAGCTGACCAGCGCCAGCACCGCGCCGATGGCGATGTTGCGGACGTAGTGGCGGTTGCCGAGGATCGTTGCCGCGCCTGCGAACAGCAGCGTGCCCATGATCACCCAGCCGAGCGGCTCGACGAGCACGATCACCGCGATGAACAAGCCGACGAGCAGGCCGACCGTCCGCCAGTCGCCCGGGCGAGGTGGGGTCGACGTCCTCCCCCGCGTCGGCCTCGCCGACCGAGCCGCGCGGGATCGCGATCGCCAGAACGACCGCCAGCACGATGAGGACGATGCCGATGGCAATCGGAAAGAACCGCGGCCCAACGGGATCCACCTTCGCGAAGCCCGCCGTCCAGGGTGACTCCGTCGTAGATGAGGAACGCCGCCGACCACGACCAGCACCGCGCAGACGATGTATTGCGCCTTGTCGATGGGCTTGTCCGCGACTCGGTCTGCGGCGCGTCTTCGGTGGTCGTCATAGCAGCCCCAGTTCGGTCAGGGTCGACGAAACCCGGTTGTCCTGGTCCTTCAGGAACTGTTCGAACTGCGGCACCGGTCACGAACGCGTCGGTCCAGCCGTTCTTCACCAGCGCGTCCTTCCACTGCTGCGTGCCGTGCAGCTCCTCGAGCACCTTCACCATCGCCTGCTTGGCGTCGTCGGAAATCCCCGGTGGCGCAAGGACTCCGCGCCAGTTGGCGAAGGTCATGTCGATGCCCGACTCCTTCAGCGTCGGGGCGTCGACGCCCTCGACCCGTTCGTCGCTCGACACCGCGAGCACGCGCAGTTGGCCGGCCTCGATCTGGTCGATGAGCTCGCCGGGACTCGATGTGCCCGACCGTGATCTTCTTGCCGAGAAGCGCGGTCAGCAGATCACCGCCGCCGTCATAGGTGACGAAGTTGACCGACTTCGGGTCGACCCCGACCGTTCGCGCGAGCTCCATCGGGAACAGATGGTCGGGCCCGCCGGGCGAGGAACCGCCGCCGATCGTCACCTTGGCGGGGTCGGCCTTCCACGCGGCGACGAAGTCCTCCACCGTCTTGAACGGCGAGTCGGCGGGAACGAAGATGGCGCCGGGGTCCTCGATCAGCTTGGCCAGCGCTGTCGCGTCGGACGCCTTGATCTTGGACCCGTTGGTGTACGTCGCGCCGACGACACCGAGCCCCATCGTCATCATGAGGTCGTCGTTGCCCTTCTCGTTCATCAGCCGGGCCATCGCGACGGTGCCGCCCGCGCCGATGACGTTGAACACCTCGATGCGACCGGTGATTTCGTCGTCCTGCATGATCTTCACGGCGGTGCGCGCCGTCAGGTCGTAGCCGCCGCCCGGGCTGTTCGGCACCATCATGCGCAGCCGGTGCAATCCCGGTTCGTCGCCACCGCGGGTGACGCCGCACGCCGTCACCAGCAGCGCCACGATCGACGGCGATGACCAATCCGCCCTGTCGTCTCTTCACGTGTCCTCTTCACGTCGTCCCCAATCACCGATTTGTGATGCTCAGCAATACTGGACCCGGACAGTGACGCGAGTCACTGATAAGAACGCAAAGGAAGTATTGGTCGTTGTGGTCACGCGCGATTCGTAGCTGTCCGCAGCCTGGCCGGCCAGTTCCTGGTGTTCCAGTTGCTGGTGGTCGCCGTCGTGCTGATCGCGGTGGCCGCCGTTTCGGTGACGCAGTCGACGCGGGAGTTCCGGGAGGTGCGCGGGCGCGCGCATGATCGCGGTCGCCGAGAACATGGCGTCGACGCCGGTCGTGCGGGATCGGTACGACGACCCGGCCGCACCGCCTGGTGCTCGCGCCGGAAGTCGACCGCGCGGTCGCGCTGTCGGGCGCGGGGCTGGCGGAGATCCTCGACCCGGGCGGGACGGTGCGGGTGTCGTCGGACCCGTCGCGCGTCGGCCGCCGAGTCGACATGGGACCCAGCCGCGCCGACGAGGGCAGGGCGTGGTTCGGCGACTCGACATCGACGGCGTGCACAGCCTGGTCGGCCAGGTGCCGATGCTGGCCGACACCGGCGACGTGGTGGCAGTCGCGTCCGTGAGCGAGCGGTATCCGTCGGTGTGGGAGCTGCTCGGCGGTGCCGGCGAGCGACTGCTGTTCTATCTCGGCCTGGGCGCGGCGCTCGGCCTGCTGGCGTCGTGGCTGCTGTCGCGGCGAATCAAGAGACACACCCGCGGCTTGGAGATCGCCGAGATCGCCGGTCTCGCCGACCACCGTGAAGCTCTGCTGCACAGCATTCGTGAAGGCGTCGTCGCCGTGAACAACGAGGGTGACATCACGCTGCTGAACGACAGCGCGCAGGAACTGCTCGGGATCAGCGGCGACGCCGTCGGGCGGCGAGTGGACAGTGTCGGCCTCGATCCGGCGGTGGTCGACTTCCTGTTGTCCGGCGAGGACGGCCGCGATGTCGTCATCGCCACCAGGACAAGGGTGTTGGCCCTGAACCGGCGGGCCGCGACAAGCCAGGGCCAGCGGATCGGAACGGTGACGACGATGCGCGACAGCACCGAACTCGCCGCGCTGCAGGGTCAGCTGTCGTCGCACAAGAGCGTCACGGACACGCTGCGGGCACAGACGCACGAGTTCGCCAACCAGTTGCACACCATCTCCGGCCTCGTACAGCTGGGCGAATACGATTCGGTGCGTGATCTGGTCGGCACGTTGACGCGGCGGCGCGCGGAGATCAGCGACGCCGTCACACAACGGATCTCCGATCCGGCCGTGGCAGCCCTCCTGATCGCCAAAACCACCCTGGCCGCCGAGGGCGGCGTGTCGCTGGCCATCGATCCCCAGTCCCACCTCGCCGCGCTCGAACCGGCACTGGCAACCGACGTGATCACGTTGTTGGGCAATCTGATCGACAACGCGGTCGATGTTTCGGTGGGCTCGAACCCCGCCAATGTCACCATTCGCATCGACGACGGGGACGGCTTGACGATCTCGGTCGCCGACTCCGGACCCGGTGTGCCCGAACATCTTCGCGAGGAGATCTTCTCCCGCGGGGTCACCTCCAAACCCGACGTGCCCGGCGGCCGAGGTATCGGCCTGGCCCTGGTGCGACTTGTCACCGCACAGCACGGCGGGACCGTCGAGGTGAACGACGGACCGTCCAGCGGAGCGCTCTTCGTGGTGCGAATGCCCGCGGCCATGAAGAAGACCCCAGAGAAGGCCGCCCATGCGTGACGTGCTGATCGTCGATGACGACTTCATGGTGGCCGAGATCCACCGGCGGTTCGTCGAACAGGTCGAGGGCTTCCGCGCCGTCGGCGTCGCGCGCACCGGCGCCGAAGCGCTGTCGTCGGCGAAAGAGCTGCAGCCACAGCTGATCCTGCTCGATGTGTACCTGCCGGACATGACCGGCCTCGAGGTGCTGCAGCAGCTGCGGTCCGACGGCGACCGCGTGGGCATCATCATGATCACCGCGGCCCGCGAATTGGACACCGTACAAGGCGCACTCGACGGCGGCGCGGCCGACTATCTGATCAAGCCATTCGAATTCCCGCAGTTGAAGGCGAAGTTGGAAGCCTTCTCGGCCCGCGCCGACGCCCTGGAATCCGCTGGCGGAGTCGACCAGTCGCTGATCGACACGCTGTTCGGTGGCGCGGGCAGTTCGCCTCATCAGGACGTACTCCCCAAGGGCCTTGGCGCCGAGACCGGGCGACTCGTGCTGGACGCGGTGCGCGACTCCGGCGAGGTTTCCGCCGCTGAATGCGCTGACCTCGTTGGTATCTCACGGGTCAGCGCCCGCCGCTATCTCGAGCATTACCTGAGCGCCGGCGCACTGGAACTGCGCCTGCAGTACGGCATCGGCCGCCCCGAACGCCGCTACCACCTACGCGGCGTGTAGATCGGCGAGCGCGATACCGACGCGGAGTTCAACTTCGCTGACCTCGACGATCTGGTGGCCCTCCCGGCAGCGGTGGCGCGGTCGAGCGGTATCGCGCACCGGTCGGTGTCACGAACTCGGCCGTGTGCAGTCCCGTTTTCGTCACGAGCCGTCACGCGCCACCCCGGCGACTCCTTGACGTAGTTACACCGCTCGCATTCCCCGAGGCCGTTCTCGGCAGTGGTCGGCCCACCGCGGTTGTGGGGTTGCGCGTGGTCTCGGTGCCTGATGGGTGCATCGCAGTACGGGGTGCGGCACGTTTGATCCCGCAACCCGATGAAAGCGGCCAGGCCCTTCGGGAAGCAGCCGCGACCGCGACTCCATCGCCACCAACGCGCCGCTCGTGGGATGCCGGTACAGCCGTCGCAACGTGGCGCTCGATCGCTTATCGATGGCCGCGGCGTCCACCAATCGGCGGGCCACACCGGCGGGTATCGGCCCGTAGCCATCGACCAGGGCGGGGCTGTTCTCCCCGCCCAACAGTGTCTGATCCGACATCACCAGATTCACCGCGACCGGCGCAGCGACCTCAGCCGGCCGGCCGGTCACGCGTTCCACCACAGTGTCGGCCATGACCTGCCCGCGGGACCGATCGTCGAACGTGGTGTCGGCCGCGCGTTTCAGCGCCGCATATACCCCCACGCCCTGCGCGACCGGCAACAGCACGGTCACGTAGGTCATGGTGTCGGGTGCGGGACGGATGGTGACCGTGCGCTCGGTTTCGGCGCGGACGGCGCGGTCGACGACAGCTTGCGGGTCCAGCTCGTAGGCGATGGCTTTGGCGTCGGCTTCGATTCGCTTGTCGCCCTTGCCTTCGAGCTCGGATTGGTCGGCGCACATCCGGATGTCCAGGGTGCGGCGATCACCGACATCGAGACAGGCCGACTCGCGCACGATCAGGGTGGCCCGCCATTCCGAGAGCACCCCGGCTTCCAGGGCGGCCAGGGTGTGGGGCATCTCGTGGACGAGGGCTCGCGCAAAGCCGACGTGGCGGCCGCCGCGATTGGGGGAATCGTGACGGGCCAGGGCGATCTCGCTCGCTAGCCCCTTGCCCTGTTTCGCGGCGGGAACACCTTGCGCGGCCTCCCGGGCGCGACGTTTCTGGTCGAGTGCTGCGGTGAGTCTGGCCTGCCCGGCGGCAGCGACGGACTTGAGGTGTTCGAGTTCGGCGATGCCATCGACCAGCGTCGCCTCGTCGGCGTCGGTATCGATGACCGCCAATCTATCGAACATGTGTGCGAGTCTAGATCGCACCCCCGACAAGTCGCAGCGCCTATCCGAGCGACTCCCAGAAATCTTGTGAGTGTCTTCGCGCCGCGCGCCGGGTCCTGCACCATCCACCAGTGCCCCAGCCCGTCGAGCACCTCGGTGCGGGCTCCCGCTCGCTGCGCGGCGCGGCGTTTCATGTCGTCGGTTCCCACGTAGGGATCCTCGGTGGCGACGATCGACAGTCCGGGACTGGCCGTGGCGTTCTCGAGGTCGCGACCGGCTTCGGCCATCACCGGCTGTTCGGCCGAACGGTACAGCGCCAGGATCGCCCGGCCCATTTCCCTTCCTTGCGCTGTGGCGATCGACGTCGCGATATCGAGAGGTATGTCCAATTCGGCGAGCAGAGCTGCTCGGCCCTCGACGGTGCTGGCGCCGCCCATCATGGTTTCGATGAATTCCTCGCCTGCGCCTGGCGTCTGCCATACCTGCGCCACGTCGTGCCAGACGTAATCCGCGTCGAACATTCCGACGTCGTCACTGGCCCAGCTGCGCAACAGTTCCGGCCGGTGCATCGCGACATTGACGACGTGCAGGCCACCCCAGTCGTGTCCGACGAGATCGACCGGTTCACCGATACGCTCCAGTTCACTCTCGAGCCAGTCCCGATACGCCAGATGGGTGGCAGGGAAGTCGTCGGGTAGCGGCGCGCCGAACCCCGGCGGCGAGAGCCGCACCACGTCATCGCGCCCCAGCGCGTCGACGAGCGGACCCCAGATGGCGTCGGTCTCCGGATTGCCGTGCACCAAAACGATTGTCATGGCGGCGATCTTAAGGTGGCTCAAACATGCCGAGCGGCCTCTTGCGCCAGCTGCACGCGTGATGTCAGATCCAGCTTGGCGTAGATGTGCGTCAGATGCGTCTGCACTGTGCGCGGCGAGATGAACAACCGAGCCGCGATCTCCTTGTTGGCCAGACCCGTCGCTCACCAGCCGGGCCACGTCGAGTTCGGTCGGCGTCAGCGAGGCCCAACCGCTCGATGGCCGCTTGCGCTCGCCACGGCCGCGTCGCGCATACGCGATCGCCTCTTCCGTCGACAACGTAGCGCCTTCCGCCCACGCTGCTTGGAAATCGTTGTCGCCCAATGCCTCATCAACGCTCGAGACAGTAGTCGCGTGCTCATCGTCATAGAGCTTGAATCGAACCTCGCCGGAGCGTTGCCGGATGGCGTCCGCAGCACCAAAGAGCCGCGCCGCCTCCGCATAACTCTCAACGCCGGCAGCCAGGCCGGCAAGACACTCGAGGATGCCGGGCACGCCGAGGTATGCCTCGACCGCCGCGCCCCGTGCGAGAGCTTCGTGGGCACAATCTTCAGCCATGTCGCGCTGCCCGTCCGCGATCGCGACGCGCGCGCGGGCCGTCAGCGCGAGCATCGCCGAATACGGCCTGTCCACAGTCGCGGCGACCGCCTCGTCGGCCTTGCGACGGGCCTGCGTAACGTCCCCTCGCGCAAGTGCGATCTGCGCCGTCCGTTCCGCGTAATTCGCCGCGATCTCTGGCTGGCCGACGACCAAATCCCGCGTCAACGCGTCGAATTTCTCCGCCCGCTCATGGTCCCCGTCGGCCAAGGCCGCCAATGACAGGGCAGAGTACGTGTAGCCCAGCAGAATCGGGGCGGAAACCTCGGTGGCAGGTTTGATGGCATTTTCTGCCACTGCCGTGGCCTCGCCGATGTGACCTTGATATGCCAGCGCATACGCGTGACTGGTTCGAGTCATCCCCGACCAGAACAGGTCATACGTCGATTCAGCCTGAGCGGCGACCTCATCGAACTGGGCTGCGGCGTCGGATAGTTCGCCGTGCATCATGATGGCGAGCCCGAGGCTCCAGCCGCATTGACGCCCGACAAATCGGTCGCCGATCTCCTCGGCGAAATGCCGTCCCTCTTTGGCGACCGCAATTGCGGTAGCCGGATCGCCCATCATGTTGGCGCCGTAGGACTGCCAACCCAGAATCTGGCTGATCCGCCAGGCATCGCCTGCGGCGCGTGCCAGTTCGAGTGCCTCGGCGAAGTACGGTTTGGCGGCCGCACCGTTGTGTCCGAGGACGCACCCGTATGCGGTCAGGGCCCGGGTCAGCAACGCGGGATCGTCGATGCCACGTGCGATCTCGAGCGCGGTTTCGGCCAGTTGCCTACTGTCGGTTCCAATCCACGAGTCGAGCATCGCCTTGTCGGCGAGCGCCCGCGCGTACACGGCAGGAGACACATCGGCGTTGGACCTGTCGCGGTCTGCGAGCGCGATCTCCAGCGCCACCGCCCCCTCCCGGATGCGCCCACGCGCCAGCCAGAGCGGCTGCAGCGACGTCGCCAGCGTCATCGCCTGCTCGACGTCGCCGTTCTCGCGGCTCCATGCGAATGCGGCCCGCAGGTTGTCGATTTCGAGCGCCGCCTGAGTCGAGTCGTCGTTCATGGTCGTCGCGCAGACGGGCTATCCAGAAGAGCCGCCATCGACGTGTAGTGGTCGCGATGCCGGGTTCGGACGGCGTCGGCCTCGCCTGACTCTCCCAGCTTCTCCGGGCCGTACTGACGGACCGTCTCCAGCAGCCGGTATCGCGTTGGCCCCGAGGCGCTTTCGGCGACCACGAGCGATTTGTCGACGAGCAGTGTCAGTTGGTCGAGCACCTGATAGCGCTCGACGTCGCCGCCGCCACCGACGGCTTCCGCGGCATCGAGGTCGAAGCCGCCCATGAACGCCGCGAGCCGGCGGAACAGTATGCGTTCCGGTTCGGTGAGCAGCGCGTGCGACCAGTCGACCGACGCGCGCAACGTCTGCTGACGGCGTACCGCGGTGCGCGCACCGCCGGTCAGCAACCGGAACCGGTCATGCAGGCTGTCGACAATCTCGGCGACGCGACAAAGCACGCATCCGCGCGGCCGCGAGCTCGATCGCCAGCGGCATGCCGTCGAGCCGGCGACAGATCTCGGCCACGGCGGCCATGTTGTCGTCGGTGACAGTGAAATCGGGCCGTACCCTGCGGGCCCGATCGGCGAACAGCTCGATCGCATCGCCGTCCAGTGACAGTGACGGCACCCGCCAGGTCAGCCTCGCCGGCCATCCCGATCGGCTCGCGGCTCGTCGCCAACAGTGTCAATGACTGGGCATGCGGCGAGCAGCGCGTCGATCAGATCGGCGCACGCATCCAACAGGTGTTCGCAGTTGTCCAACACCATGAGCATCTCGCGAATCGCCGATGACGCGCACCAGATTGTCCGGTCGAGGAGCGGCCGGGTTGATCGGGCAGACCAAGAGCGCGAGCGGCGGTCACGGGCACGAGATCAGGATGCGTGATCGGTGCAAGGTCGACGTAATACACGCCGTCGCGGAAGTCGTCCGGCGATGGCCCCCGCGACCTCGAGTGCCAGGCGCGTCTTTCCCGCACCGCCTGCGCCGGTCAAGGTGACGAGTCGGTTCTCCGCGAGGATCGTCGAAACTTCCGCCATCTCAGAATCGCGACCGACGAAGCTGGTCAGCTGGGTCGGAAGGTTCCGTTCTGCAACGCTCTTGGCCGTTCGAAGCGGCGGAAATTCATTTGCGGATGTCCGGATGGCACAGTTGCACAACGCGTTCGGGGCGCGGGAGGTCCCGCAGCAGATGACTGCCGAGCTCCGTGAGCCATGCGTCGTCGGGCAGCCGGTCGATGACGAGGTCGTGCGTGGTACCGGACAGAACGGTCTGGCCCCCGTGCGCGAGATCGCGCAGTCGCGCGGTGCGGTTGATCGTCGGGCCGATGTAGTTGCCCTCATCGCGCAGCTGTATTTCGCCGGTGTGCACGCCGATGCGCAGCCGGATCGGTGCCAGCGGCGCCCGCTGCAACTCGAGCGCACACGCCACCGCGTCACTGGCACGTGAGAATGCGACGACGAAGCTGTCGCCCTCCCCCTGCTCCACCGGACGCACGCCGTCATGGACGGCGATGACGTCGCTCAGCGTGCGGTCGAGCCGAGCGACGGCGGCCGTCATCTCGTCGGGTTGGGTCTCCCACAACCGGGTGGATCCCTCGACGTCGGCAAGCAGTAACGTCACTGTTCCCGTGGGCAGAAGTCCCATGACGCCCAGGTCGCTCCAGTTCACCGGCGGCGTGTCCGCCCTTGGTGTGCTCATGCTAGCCAGCGTGTGGCAAACGGTCAGCAGAAACATCGGCGAAACCGCGTAGATCCGCGACGTCAGCTTGTCGCCCGGAGCCGAGACCCTCTCTCCCAGAAGTGCTCGCTCATGTCTTGAACGCTGACCAATGTGATCAGATCATCGCCTTGTGCCCATTCCATCAGCGAGCTGAGAATCACCTTCAAGCACCAACCATCGGCGTGACGCAAACGCAACAACCCACCGCCACCCAACCGCGCAACCGAGGCCAACCCGGCGGGCTCCATCGAGAGATGGTCGTCGACCAATTCGGTGCCGCGGCAGCCATAAAGGCTGCCGGCAGGGCGGCCTACCAGCTGTTCGAATGCGCAATTGGCGTAAAGGACGGTGTCGCCGTGCACGGCGAATATCGGGACAGGCAGCCGGTCCAAGACTATCGGGGCGGGCAACTGAAGGTAGCCTTGCAGCGTGGATGGGGGCGGCTGTCTGCGGCGGTCTTGCATGGGCATTCCGATCCCTCGGGTACCGGTCAACGCCCCATTTGCCGGAGCTGCCGCCGTGAGGGACTCGTATGACGAACGAATCGCACCCGGCGGCCGCGCATTGCCCACACCACCCTATGCGCTCCCGGCAATCCTGCACCGGATTCGACGTCAACAACGGAACCAGACGTGCCGGGCGGCTTCCTGCGCCAATTGCATGCGAGACGTCAAGCCGAGCTTCGTGTAGACGTGCGTCAGATGGGTTTGTACGGTCCGCGGTGACATGAACAGTCGGGCGCCGATGTCCTTGCTCGACAGTCCCCCGCTGACCAGCCCGACGACATCGAGCTCGGTCGGGGTCAGTGACGCCCATCCGCTCGACGGCCGCTTGCGTACGCCACGGCGACGTCGAACTGTTGTTGGTGATCGGCAGGCTGATCGCAGGGCTGAGGTGACTCTTGACCGTCTCCTCGCCGATCACCAGTTTGGTGGCGATGGCCCAACAACCCGACCACCTCTCGATGTGCGCCTCCGACCGACGAAGCTCGTCAAATGCGAAGGGATACCATGGGCTGCAACGGTTTTCGCTGTACGAAGCGGTGGGAACTCATTGCGGATGTCTGGATGGCACAGCTGCACAACGCGTTCGGGGCGCGGCAGGTCGCGCAACGCGTGAGTACCGAGGTCGCCAGCCACGCATCGTCAGGCAGATGGTCGAGCACCATCGACTCGGTCGCACCCGACAGCAGTGTCTGTCCGCCATGGCCGAGATCACGCAGCCGTGCAGTCCGGTTGATCGTCGGACCGATGTAGTTGCCCTCATCGCGCAGCTGGATCTCGCCGGTATTGATGCCGATACGCAGCCGGATCGGCGCCAGCGGAGCCCGCTGCAATGCCAGCGCACACGCCACCGCGTCACTGGCCCGCGCGAACGCCAGCACGAAACTGTCGCCCTCGCCCTGCTCGACCGGACGAACCCCGTCATGAACGCGATCAGATCAGCCAGCGTCGAATCCAGCCGCGCAATCGCCGCCCTCATCTCCTCGGGCTGGCTCTCCCACAGCCGCGTCGAGCCCTCGACGTCGGCCAACAGCAACGTCACCGTCCCCGTCGGCAGCCCACTCACCGCAAGCTCGCTCCACTCAGTCGCGCTCATGCTAGCCAGCATGCGACCAGCGCGTACGGCAAAACATCAGCGTATGCGCGTATATCTACGACCCCCCGCCGCGGCAAATACGACCTTCGACCGATCTTGTCGCTGGCCGCAAAACCAGCATAGTCGATACATGACCATCGACATCGCCACCAGAGTGACCTGCCAACCATCGCCTACGAGCATGCCCAAAGTCCCGAAGAGGCGCACGCGCTGATCCGGCGGGCCCGCCAGCACGGCCCCATCGCCATGGGGCCGCACGGGCCGGAGCTTCTGGCCTATGACCTCGTCCGAACCGTCCTGCGCGACGACCGCTTCGCGATGCCGAAGGGGCTCGCCCTTGCCGCGCAGGGCATCACCTCAGGCGAACTGTGGGACATCTCGCTCAAGGGGCTGCTCAGCCTCGACGGAGAAGCACATCATCGCCAGCGCCGCCTGGTGTCGAAGGCGTTCACACCCAGGGCCGCCGAGCGGCTCCGCGCGACGTGCGCCGACGTCATCACCGAACTCGTCGACACCCATGCGGAGCGCAGGCCGCTGCGATGTCGTCGCCGACATCGCCAGGCAGTACCCGATCCCGATCATCTGCGCGATGCTCGGTACGCCATCGCGAGGACTGGCACCTGTTCTCGGCGCTGGGCCGACGACATCTTCAAGGTCTTCGACTGGAACGTCGTCAACGATGAGCCCGACATCATGCGCGCCTGGCGGGCGCTCGAGCGCTATCTCGACGACATGGTCACCAGCAGACGCGACACGCTCACCGACGACCTGCTGTCGGACATGATGCGCGCCGAGGTCGACGGCGACCGCCTGACCCACGACGAGCTGCTCACGCTCGCCGCGACGCTGCTGATGGCCGGAACCGACACCACGCGCAACCAACTCGCCGCCGCGGTGCAGGTGTTCTGCGAACACCCCGACCAGTGGGCGCTGCTGGCCGAACACCCTGAGCTCGCGCCCAGGCAGTCGCACGAGGTGATGCGCTACTCGCCCGTCATCTTCACGACGATGCGCATCGCCGGTCGAGGACGTCGAACTCGCCGGCGTCAGGATTCCGGCGGGCACGCTCGTCATCGCGAATACCGCTGCGGCCAACCGCGACCCCGCAGTCTACCAAGATCCCGATCGCTTCGACATCACCCGCGAAGGCAGCACCCGCAATGCTGACCTTCGGCGGCGGCATCCACTACTGCCTCGGTGCACACCTCGCGCGAATCGAACTCGCCGAGGCCCTGACCACGATGGCGCGACGCATGCCCGATATCCGGTTGCAGCGGCGCCGTACCGTGGAAGTCGATGACGGGCATCACGCGGCCCGGCCAGCCTGCCGGTCGAATTCACAACCTGCCCTTGAGCCGGTCGCGCCACGACCGCCCGTCGGGGTCATAAGTCAGCCGGTAGACGGGTTCGGCCCACAGTCGCGTGAGCAGGCCCGGTTGTTCGGCTTTGTGCGGGCGCAGCCGGCCCGGCGGTCGCTCGGCCCCTTGCGACCCGATTCGTGCCACGCATCCAATGCCTCTGCCGCAGTCGACGATTTCGCTCACCGCGGTGGCCGGGTCGGCCAGTCCACCGTCCTCGCTGCCGTCGGCGGCGCGGTCCAGGTGTTCACGCAGCAGCCGCAGCCTCAGGTCGCGCGCGAACACCCCCTCGGAGTCCAGCACGGCACATGTCAGTTCGCTGTCGTGCGTCCACGACCGCCGATTGAGGTTGTCGCTGCCGACGCACGCCCAGACATCGTCGATGACACACACTTTCGCGTGCACATACACCGGGGTGCCCTCGTGGTTCTCGATGTCGAACACGTGCACCCGGTCGGGACTGGCCTGTGGCAGGTCTCCAGCGCCTGCCAACGGCCAATCTGGTTGGGCGGCAACGCGAGTCGCCCGTCGACATCGGGATAGCGCGGAATGACCGCAACCAGGTGCAGATCCGGGTTGTCCTGCAGGGCACGCGCGAACAGCTGCGCGACCCGCTTCGACCACAGGTACTGGTCTTCGACGTAGATCAGCTGCCGGGCACGCGGCACCACCTTGTTGTAGGCGCGGGCGATGCTGCGCTCGCCGCGCGGCGCGAAGTCGTATTCGAAATGCGCATCGGGATAGGTGCGCAGCACCTGGACCGCGTGCGGCCCGCACGGCGGTGGATCCGGTGGCTGCTGCGGCAGCTCGGCCCGGCGTCAGGTCGGCCCGGCGCAGCTTGTCCCGAATCCACGCGATCGGCGACAACATGTCCAGCGGCGCCGGATCGTTCCAGCGCTCCCGGAACGTCGTGTCCAGCGCGCCGACCGCAGGTCCCTGCACCCGCAGCTGCACGTCGTGCCACGGCGGATGCTCGCCGTAGCGCTTGGCCATCTGCACGGCCTGCGGATCGCCGCGATGCGACTCGTCGTCGCGGCGGGAGTGGCACAGGTCGATGCCGCCCGCGAATGCGACGTCGCGCTCGGGTGCGTCGGGATGCCGGATGACGACCAGCTTCTGGTGGTGCGACCCGCCGAACCGGACGCGTTGGTCCAGCAGCACCTCGCCACCCGCCTGCTTCGATCGCCTCCCCGAGGTGCTGGTTCTCCTCCTCGCTGTAGGCGAACTTGTCCAGGTGGGACCGCCACACCAGCCCCTTGACCACCACGCCGCGCTGTGCTGCGCGGCAGAACAGTTCGCGGACCGTCGGCCCGCCGTCGCGCATCTTCTCGTCCGGGTCACCCCGCCAGTCGGTGAAGAAAAGGTGGTCACCGGCGCCGCAACGCCTCCACCTCGGTGACGAGATGGTCGAAGTACGTCGAACCGTGGATCAGCGGTTCCGCGCGATTGCCTTCGCACCAGGCCGGAATCCGCGAGGCGGTATTACCGCGTTCCGCGCCGGTGAGGAACCAGTCTGTCCGCTGATGACACGTCCTCGGGTGCCCGTTCGATGCCCGGACTACGCAAGCCGTGTGTCCACGACACGGCGTAGCAATCTATGCCGTCCGCGGCCAGAACGGGGTAACCTCTGATCTAAGGGTTCCAGGCCACGTGATCCCGGGATCCGTAGCAAAATCGAGGGGAAATGGAATTGCAGCGTGGTGAACAGACGTCGGCATGGCCAGGACGGCCAGTACCCGATCACAATGCTCGAGCAGCTGCCTGCCCGGATAGTGCTCGAGCGCATGCCGGTCCCCGTGGTGGCCATCGGACACGACGGCTCCTTCCTCTTCGCGAACACCGCCTTTGCCGAAATGCTCGGTTACACCACCGAGACGGTGCTGAAGTTGAAGTTCATCGAGATCTTCAGCGCGGCGCCCATAGACGCTTCGCCCGTTTCGGCCGTCAACGCGTACGCCAACGAGATCGTCACGCTGATGCACGCCGACGGCTCCATCGTGCGGGCCAAGATGAGCAAGTCCGCGCTTCTGCGCGAAGACGATCCGCTGGCCCTGGCGACGTTCGAGGACCTGACCGAGCACTTGTGGGTGCGCGGCCGCCCGTAGATCTGATCACTCAGTCGACGGTTTGCGCCGGCGTCAGATGGCGCGACGAGACGCGGGCGACGAACTGACGGAAGTAAGGCAGGGATGCCTCGGGCACGAGCGTCGGCAGGATGATCTCCCACGTACGGATCACGCGGACGACGAGGTCGGCGCCGCCTGACACAGACGCCGAGATCACATCCGCTCCGACGAGCGCGTCGACGATCACGTTGCCAACGGCCTCGGGATCCAGTTCGGCCCGCACATCGCCTTCGCCTGGGCCTTCCTTGCCTGGTACACCGTCCCTGCGATCCAACCGCGGTAGTAGCCCGCGACGGTCTCGTTGAATCCGGCGAACGTGGACAGAAGGTGCACGCCAGTCCGCACCAAGGTGTCCGAGGACGTGAGTTCGGCACATGCGAAGCCGCGCTTGAATCAAGCTTTCCAGCGCCGACGACGAAAGCGTGCTGCGCTCGAGGACGCTGCCCAACCGCTCCATCGCTTCGTCGATGACCGCGAACGCCAACGACTCCTTCGAATCGAAGTGGTGATAGAGCGCGCCTTTCGTCACGTCGACGCGCTCGATGATGTCCCCGAGTCCTGCGCTCGGATAGCCGACCTCGTTGAACAACTCGACGGCGGCGTTGATGATCTTGCGCCGGGTGACCTCGGATCGGGGCTGACGGACCATCCCTCGTCGCCCTCCTGCTGTTCATTTGCCAGTCTGCAAGCCGGCTTGGACATCTCGGTGTCCACCAAGCGGAGCAAGCCTAGCAGCGCCCGGCGCCGGGCTTTGAAGGTTTCCGTGCAGTATCGCAGTGTCGCTGTCAGTATCACCGATCGCCGGACGACAACGCGACCGCCGGGGCAGCAAACTCAGCAAAAGCTGCCTGACATGCAACTACCAGCAACATTTAACCCGCCGTTAACCGCGGTCGAGAATCGGGTCGTAGCGAACTTGTTAGCAACCCGATTCTTGCCAACGGATGTAACCTCAGGTCACACTTCCCAAATCATTCAAAAAGTATGTACTATGCCTCTTATGCATACGTGGGGTTTGCTATCCGGCAGAAACAGCCAGCTCAGTTGCGAGTGGGCAGTCTGCCAAGCTCGCGGGGTTATCTGACCCAGCGCAAGCGCAGCTCTTTGGACGCGCAACCTCGAAAACAATGTTCCGCAAACATCACGCCAAGCGTTAATTCACGCAGGCGTAAGAACGGCAAATCCTGGCGTGGACCGCGTCGCGCCAGGCCGCGGACACGAACGTACGAAGGAGTAAATGATGAAGGTTGTCCTGTTCTGCGGCGGCCACGGCATGCGCATGCGCACCGCTGAAGACGATGTAATCCCCAAGCCTCTCCAGATGGTCGGTCCCCGTCCGCTGCTGTGGCACGTGATGCGCTACTACGCCCACTTCGGGCACAAGGAGTTCATCCTCTGCCTCGGCTACGGCGCGGAGAAGATCAAGGAGTTCTTCCTCAACTACCGCGAGACCGAGTCCAACGACTTCGTCATCCGCGACGGTCAAGTGGAGCTCCTCGGTTCCGACATATCCGACTGGAAGGTCACCTTCGTCGATACCGGCCTTGCCTCGCCCATCGGCGAGCGCCTGCGCCGGGTACGCAAGTACCTCGGCGACGACGAGTACTTCCTGGCCAACTACGCCGACGTGCTCACCGACGCGCCGATGGACAAGATCATCGACCGGGTTGTCGGTAGCAACTTGGCTGCCTCGATGCTGATCGTGCCGCCGCAGCAGTCGTTCCACTGCGTCGACGTCACCGAGGATGGCGACGTCAAGGACATCCTTCCGGTGAGCACCTTCCCGGTCTTCGTCAACGGCGGATACTTCGTGCTGCGCCAGGACGTCATCGATCTGATTCCCGAGGGCGGCGACCTGGTCGGCGATGCCTGCGAGGCGTTGGCCGGCACCGGTCAGCTGATCGGGTGGCGGCACGACGGGTTCTGGAAGCCCGCCGACACCTTCAAGGAACGCGCGGATCTCGACGCCGCCTATCGCAGTGGCGATCGGCCGTGGGCAGTGTGGGAATCGTCCGAATACGCGGGTGCATCAGCATGATTCCGCTTCGTGGGGATGGAATAACCGGTGTCGCCGTGATCGGCGCCCACTGCGATGACATTGCGATCGGTGCAGGCGCCACTCTGTTGGAACTCACCGCCGACCGGCCGGATGTCACGGTGCACGCCCTGGTGCTCACCGGCGCGGGCACCGTGCGCGAGGTCGAGGAGAAGAACGCACTCGCCGCTTTCTGCGGTGAGGCAGGCGTGACGTTGACAGTTGCCGATCTGCCCGACGGCCGGTTGCCCGAGCACTGGGGACGGGTCAAGCAGGTGCTCGCCGAGCTTTCGCAGATCGTGCGATCCCGACCTGGTGTTCGCACCGCAGCGAGAAGACCTCCATCAGGACCACCGAACCCTCGCGGAGCTGGTGACCACCGAGTTTCGCGATCACCTGGTCCTCGGTTACGAGATCCTCAAGTGGGAGTCCGACCTTCCCAAACCGACTGTGTACCAGCAGATCCCCGTCGCCACCGCGCGACGCAAGGCGGGCTTGCTAGCGGAATGCTATCCATCTCAGGTCGGGCACGACTGGTTCGACGAAGAATCATTTCTCGGCTTGATGCGAGTGCGCGGCGCGCAGTGCCACAGCCGTTACGCCGAGGCCTTCATGTGTGAGAAGGCCACCCTGGATCTGCGGGCAGTCCGCTGATGGGAACTGGAATGCGCATACTCGTCACCGGCACCGAGGGCTACCTCGGCTGCCTGCTCGCACCCGAGCTCATGGCCGACGGCCACGACGTCGTCGGCCTGGACACCGGCTACTACAAGGCGCGGCTGGCTGTACAACGGCGTCGCGCGCGACCCCGCACACCCTCGTGAAGGACATCCGCCATGTGACCGCCGGACGACCTGCGCGGCTTCGACGCCGTCGTCCACATGGCGGAGCTCTCCAACGACCCGCTCGGCGCGCTGATCGGCGACGTCACCTACGACGTCAACCACCAGGGCTCGCGTGCACCTCGCGCGAGTGGCGAAGGCGGCCGGCGTGAAGCGGTTCGTCTACATGTCCTCGTGCAGCGTGTACGGCGTCGCCGACGGCACGGTCGACGAGACGCAGCCCGATCAACCCGCAGACCGCCTACGCGAAGTGCAAGGCCCTGGTCGAGCGTGATCTCACGGCGATGGCCGACGACGACTTCTCGCCGACGTTCCTGCGCAACGCGACCGCGTTCGGCGCGTCGCCGCGCATGCGCTTCGACATCGTGCTCAACAACCTGTCCGGCCTGGCATGGACGGAGCACCGCGATCGCGATGACGAGCGACGGCACGCCGTGGCGGCCGCTGGTCCATGCGCTCGACATCGCGCAGGCGATCCGGTGCGCACTGCGCGCGGATCGCGAACGGGTGCACGCGCGGTCTTCAACGTCGGCACCGACGAGCACAACTACACGGTGCGCGAGATCGCCGAGACCGTCGCCGACGAGTTCCCGGGCTGCGAGCTGACCTTCGGCGCACCCGAACGGCGACAACCGCAGCTACCGGGTCGCGTTCGACAAGATCCGCGAGGTATTTCCGGCGTTCGAAACCGCGTGGGATGTGGCCGCCGGTGCGCGACAGCTGCACCGCGTCTTCGAACAGATCGAGCTGGACGCCGAGACGTTCCTCGGCCGCGGTCACACCCGGCTGAAGCAAATCGAGTACCTGATCAACACCGACCAGGTCGACGAGCAGCTGTTCTGGAAGGCGCCCGCATGAGATACACACCGACCGACGTCGACGGCGTCGCCATCATCGACCTCGAACCCCGCCACGACGACCGCGGCTTCTTCGCCCGGTCGTTCTGCGCCGAGGAGTTCGCCAAGTTCGGTCTGGACGCCGCGGTCGCGCAGACGAACATCTCCTACAACCGCACGCGGGGCACGCTGCGCGGGCATGCACCTCAGGTGCCGCCGCTACCAGGAGGCCAAGCTCGTCCGCTGCACGCGCGGCGCGATCGTCGACGTTGCCGTCGACGTGCGGCCCGAGTCGCCGACGTACGGGCAGCACGTCATGGTCGAACTGACCGCGGAGAACCGCCGGGCCCTGTTCCTGCCGCCGTACGTGGCCCACGGCTACCAGACGCTGGTCGACGACACCGAGGTCATCTATCAGGTCAGCGGCCCGTATGCGCCGGCCGGCGAGCGGGGCTTCCGTTGGGACGACGCCGGAATTCGGCCTCTCGTGGCCGCTGCCGGTGTCGATGATCTCGGACAAGGACGCCGCCTGGCCGCTGGTCGAGTCGCATGAGGAGCGCAGCGAAATGATGATGGGTGTAGATGTCCTACTCGCCGAACGTGCCCGCGAGGGCAAACCGGTGCGGGTTGCCATGGTCGGATGCGGGTTCATGGGCCGCGGGCTGGTCAATCAGATCGTCAACAGCGTGCCCGGGGTGACCCTGTCGGCGATCGCCGTGCGCAACGCCGACGCGGGAATCCGGGCGCTGAAGCGACGCGGGCGTCGACGATGTCGCGCTCGCCGACAACCTGAGCCAGCTCGACAAAGCGGTGCGCTGCGAGATCCCGGCCGTCACCGAGGACTTCGAGGCGATCACCAAGTCGGATGCAATCGACGTCATCGTCGACGTCACCGGCGCGGTCGAGTTCGGCTGCCATCTCGCGCTCAACTGCTTCGCCAACGGCAAGCACCTCGTCCTGATGAACGCCGAGGTCGACGGCACGGTCGGCGCCGAGCTCGGGCGTCTGGCCGACGCCGCGGGCGTGGTCTTCACCGGATGCGACGGCGACCAGCCCGGCGTTCAGATGAACCTCATCCGCTTCGTCCGCAGCATCGGCGTCACCCCGCTGCTGGCCGGCAACATCAAGGGTCTGCAGGACCCGTACCGCAACCCGACGACCCAGGAGGGCTTCGCCCGCAGTGGGGCCAGGACCCGTAGATGGTGACCAGCTTCGCCGACGGCACGAAGATGAGCGTCGAGCAGGCGATCGTCGCCAACGCCACCGGCATGTCGGTGCACAAGCGCGGCATGCTCGGGCGCGATCACGCCGGCCACGTCGACGAGCTGACCGACGATGTACGACATCGAGGAGCTGCGGGCGCTCGGCGGCGCCGTCGACTACGTCGTCGGCTCCAACCCGGATCCCGGCGTGTACGTTCTCGGCGCCCACGACGACCCCAAGCAGCAGCATTACCTCGAGCTCTACAAGCTCGGCAAGGGGCCGCTCTACAGCTTCTACACGCCCTACCACCTGTGCCACTTCGAAGTCCCCATCACGGCGGCGCGGGCGGTGCTGATGCGCGATGCGACCGTCCGTGCGCTGCCGACCCGGTATGTCGAGGCGGTCACTACCGCCAAGACCGACCTGAAGGCGGGCACGGTGCTGGACCGCCTCGGCGGATACCACTACTACGGCGAAGCCGAGAAGGCACACATCGCTCGCGACGGAACGCTTGCTGCCGATCGGCGCGGCCGAGGGCTGTCGCCTGCTGCGCGATGTCCCGAAGGACGCGACGCTCACCTACGACGACGTCACGCTGCCGCCAGGTCGTCTTGTCGACCAACTTCTGGAAGCCCAGCGCGCACTCCCGGTCGGCGTGCCCCCCGGATTGTTGACGGAGGCGTGATGGTCATGACTGGGCGCGCACTCTCACCGGTCGCCACCGCATCGCTAACGGTGCGGATGGCCATCCGCGGCAACGTCATCGAGCGACACACGACCGAAGACGTGGTCGACATCGTCGCGTCGCGACTGCAGTCGCCAACCGGCGGCGGCCTCGCGGTCGGGTCGGTCAACCTCGACCACATCCACCACTTCGTCAACGACGACGTGTTTCGGCACCAACCGGGCACTCGACTGGCTGCTGCTGGCGGACGGCATGCCGCTCGCGTGGCGAGGGCAGTTGCTGACCGCCGCGCCCTGGCCGCGGGTCGCCGGGGCGGACCTCCTGCCGCGGCTGCTGATACACGCCGAAGACCATGGCTACCGGGTTGGTTTCCTGGGAGGTACCGCGCAGACGCACGACCGGCTGACCAGGCAACTGGCGCGTCGATACCCCGACGTCATCGTCTCGGGGATGTGGTCACCGGACCGAGAACAACTCGAAACGCATTCCGACGAGATCGCCGCTTCGATACGGGCGGCCAACACCGACATTCTCGTGGTCTGCCTGGGCAAGCCTCGGCAGGAACAGTGGGTCGCCCAGCACGGAAGCGCCACCAGCGCAAAGGTTTTCCTTCCGTTCGGCGGCGCGGCGGACTTCCTCGCAGGCACCACACGTCGGGCTCCGCGCTGGATGCAGCTGTCCGGGCTGGAGTGGCTGTACCGGCTCAGCCGCGAGCCGCGGCGGTTGGCCCGGCGTTATCTGATCGAGGGACCGGCGTCGCTGATGCACCTTGTCCGCGCCGAGGTGGGTGCGTCGTCTTCGTCTCCCGTCCTCTACAACCCGCGCCGTCGTGACCCACTCGCAGACCGCGTGACGCGATGACCGAATCCACCATGGCCGAAGCCGGGTCCATACCCACGTCGCGGATCGCGCATGCGTTCTCGCTGCAGCTTGTCTGCCGGATCGCAGGCATGCTGGCGTCGGTGGTTTCGGTAGCGATGACCGCCCGCTACCTGGGCCCCGGCCTGTATGGGCAGCTGACCATCGCCGTGGTGTTCATCGGAATGTGGACCTCGTTGGCCGATCTGGGCATCGGCACGGTCATCGTGCGGCGGGTCACCTCGGGACGCGGCCAACTCGAGCGCCTTGTCCGCGTCAACAGCGGTCTTTCGATCGTGTATTGCCTTCCCCTCGTGGCGCTTGCCGCGGGTACGGGCCTGCTCCTCTACCCCGACACAGATGTGCGGGCCATGTTGGTCGTCATGTCGGCGCAGTTGCTGATGATGACGATGACCACGCGGTTCGAGCCCGTGTTCTTGACCACCGTCAAGTTCACCGCGGTGGCGCTGTCGGACATGATCAGCCGACTCGCGATGCTTGGTTGCATCGTGCTCCTGGTGCTTTCGCAGGCCGACATCATCTGGTTCGCTGCGGCACAACTCATCCCACCCGCCATCCAGCTGGTGATCCAGGGCGTGGCTGCGTCCCGGCATATCTCGCTCAAGCCCGTGTTCTCGCTGAGCGAGACCGGCGATCTCCTCCGTGAAAGCCTCGCGCCGATGGGCGTGATCGTGATCGCGATCCTGTACTGGCGAGCCGACGGTGTCATCCTGTCGCTGCTGAGCACGCATTCCGAAGTCGGCGTCTACGGGCTGGCGTACACCGTCGCGTTCAACCTCGTTGTCGTCTCTACCTTTTTCCTCAAGTCCACGCTTGTCGACGGCCACCCAACTCTATGAGCACGATGTCGCGGCGTTCACGAGGTTCATGCGGCGCAGCGTCGAGACGATGTACTTCCTGGCGGTTCCGGTCGCGATAGTCGGGGCGATCCTGTCTGGACCGCTGATCCGGCTGCTCGGCGACGAACAGTTCGTCGAGCGAGGCGCTCCCACCCTGGCGTGCCTGTTCATCGCCGTGGCACTGCGTTTCGTCACCGGCACACTGGCACAGGGCCTGTTCGCCTCTCATCAACAGCGGTTCCTCTTCCACCTGTCGATCGCGACTCTCGCGATCAACATCGTGCTGAATGTGTTGCTGATCGGCAGGTACGGCGCGGTAGGCGCGGCGATCGCCCTGGTGTGCACAGAGGTGTTCGGCATGATCTTCGCGAGCTGGCGGCTTTCCAGTCAATGCGGCTACCGCACTCCGTTCGCGTTCCTGTTGCGCACGCTCGGGCCCACGGCTGTGACAGTGGCTGCGGCGCTTGCGCTTTCCGGGCTACACGTGCTGATCGTCGGAACGGTGGCGATCGCGACCTACCTGGTGGCGAACTTCGCTCTGGGACCGGTGCGTGCCTCCACACTGTCGGCGATTGCGGGAAGGAGCGACCAATGACGCGTGAGTTGGACCGGCCGCTCCTGAAGGCGCCCGCAGCTACGGCAACCGTGCGACCCAGCCGTGCGCCGCGGCCCCTCGTCGTGCTCATCGTGACCTACAAGAGCCATGATCTGGCCGAGAAATGCCTCGGCCAGCTTGCCGAACACCTACCCGACCTGCCCGTCTACGTCTACGAGAACAGCGGCGCCGACTACCCCGGCCGCGAGGAGCTCGCCGCTCGAAATCCCCATGCGCGCTGGGTGATCGGGCCGGTGAACCTCGGATTCGCCGCGGCAGTGAACGCGCTGGTCGAGCACACCCCGCCGGACGCGGACCTGCTGCTGCTGAATCCCGATGCGCAACTGCTCGGACCGTTGGACCGCACACGCCGACTGATCCGCCGTCGCGGGGTTGCCGCCGTGGCACCACTGGTGTGGGACACGCATGGCGCCGGCCCGCAGCATTGGGACGTCGCGACCCGCCGCCGCACACTGCTACGCGCTCTGGTTTCCGACGCAGGTCATTCCGAACGGCTCCGCGGCACCCCGTTTTCGTTCCTGTACCGCGAGCAACCGGACGAGTCGCATGGCGTCGAGGGTTTTCTCGCGGGCGCGTGCCTCGCGATCAACCGCGATGCCTGGAACACCATCGGCGGCTTCGACGAGGAGTTCTTCCTGTACGGGGAGGAAACCGACTGGCAGACCCGGGCGCGCGCCGCGGGCTGGAAGCTCCTGCTGGCGAACGAGGCGGGCGCCAACCATGGCGACGCCTTCGCGGCCGCACGAGCGCCCGCGCGTCGAGGCGCCTGCACGCGGCCGTGGCTACGAACTCCTGCGCACCAACACCGCCCTGCTGCTCGAGCACGAGCATTCGGTTCACCATGCCGACACGTATCTGGCGGGTACCTCGCTGCTGGACCGCGTTCAGCGCTCCAAGCGTGTGACAGACGACGCACAACAGCCGCCCGTCGCACCGGACTCCCCCATATCGTGATCACGACAAACCGCCTCGTCTACGGCGGCGCCGAGCGCCAAAAGGTGTTACTGGCAACGGAACTGGACCGCCGGGGCTATCCGGTCTCGCTGGTCTGCCTACAGCGGTTCGGACCGCTGGCCAAGACAGTGCCCCACTCGGTTCACCTCGTGCGCCAGCCATGGTGGGCGCCCATGATCGATGGACCCGACGGCCCTTCGGTCGTCATCGCCAGCGATACCAACACCGAGGCCGGATTCGCCACCCTATGGCGCGGTTCGGGCAAGGACCGCCGCTGGTTGGTCAGCGGCCACATACCACCAGCGGAGGACGGGCCGATCTACTCGCGCCCGCTGGCCGCCGCGATGAGCAGAGCCGACGGCTTCATTGCTCTCGCGGAACAACACTGGGAGATGCTCACCGCCCATCATCGGCTGGGCGATCGTGTATTCATCTCCCCCAATGGCGTGGCGCCGGGGGTCCCCACCCCCCGGCGCCACCTCGCCGGCAGACCGCCGCACCTGGTCATGCTGTCGAGGATCGTGGAACACAAGAACCCGCACATGCTGATCGAGGCGTTGGCGGGTTTGACCGAAATGCACTGGCGACTATCGATTTTCGGAGATGGTCCGGACCGCCAGGATCTGGAGGCCCGTACGCCCTCGACGATGCGGCACAGGGTGACCTGGCATGGCTGGTCTGATGGTCCCGACCGGGCGCTTGCCGATGCCGACCTGCTCTGCGTGCCGAGCCGGTCGGAGGCCTTTCCACTCGTGATCCTCGAAGCAATGGCCCGTGCGGTACCGGTTGCGGCGTCCGGAGTCTGCGCCGTCCCCGAAATGCTTGACCGCGGCCGGGCCGGGATCGTCGTCGATCCGATCTCCGTCGCGGGATGGCGCGACGCACTACGCGACATCCTCGCCAATCCCGCAGACCCTCCCAGAGATCGGGCATTGCGGATATCAGCGGTTGAAAGCCCACTACACGATCGAAGCGATGACCGACGCGTATATCGAGGCGATCGAGGCCGTCCTGTGAAACCCCTTCGGGTGTTGTGGCTTTCGCCATGGATGCGTCCGCTGGCCCGGGTGTACACCGAGGCCCTGCGTCGCCGCGGTGCGGAGGTGCAGCTCGTCACCACTGACCAGCATCCGGGATCGGACACCCCACGCGACTACGAACTCGTCCTCGACCCGCGGTTGCGCAGCGCGGCGAGCTGGCCCGCCACGCTTCGAGGCATGGCGGCGAATTCGAGCCTGGCAGCCCGACGTCGTCGTCACCGAACTGGTGCGCGACCCGCGATGGATCACATTCGCCGGGACTGCACCTCGCGTCCAACTGGTGCACGATGATCGCGCCCACGGCCTCGAGGAGCACCGACCGCGCCACGAACAAGCAATCTTCGATCGCTGGGGAGCAGCGCTCGGCTGCGACGGTGGTGTTCAGCGACTATGTCGCAGCAGCCGTCGGCGACAGGCGCGACATCGCCGGCACGGCGTTGCACACCGTGCCGCTTACCAGCGACCTCGACCCGACGCTGGTTGAGCCGCCCAAGCCGGCGATGCTCCGCCGTGACTTCGTCCTGATCGGCAGGCTCAACCCCTACAAGAACATCGATGTCGTGCTCGACGCCTGGGACATGCATGTGAATGGAAGCGGCTGGCGCGGTGATGATCTGGTGTTGATCGGCCAAGGACCGCCCATCACCCGAAGACTTCCGAAGTACACCGTCTGCCGCTCGGGTACATTCCACTACCGCGATGTGATCACCACCCTCGCGGAAGCCAAGGCATCGGTGGTCCACTACCGGCGCGCATCACAAAGCGGTGTGCAGGTGCTGTCGATGCAGCTCGGGGTGGTGCCGATTGTGTCGCCGGTCGGGGCGCTCCCCGAGTTTCAACCGCCAGGGCTGCCGCCGGTGGACGTCGACGATGCCTCGGCGCTCGCGGCCGCATTCGACACACTTGCGGACCCGGTGGTTGCCGCAGAGCAGGGCGCGGCCGCCGCACAGGACTATGCGCGGCGGTTCTGCGCCGACCGCGCCGCGGGGCGCCTTCTCGATGTGCTACTACGACGTTCGGGGCACGGCGCGATGACAGATCCGGTGCGGGTGCTGGTGGTCGGACCCGCGCCCAGCGGCCACCTCAGCCGGGGTGGGATGGCGACGGTGGTCACATCCATGGCCGCTCACCCCGACCCGCGATTCCAAATCACTGTGGTGCCAACGTATCTCGACGCGTCAAGATGGCAGCAAGCTTTCCGTCGGCGTGCGCGGGATGTTGCGTGCCGCCCTGCTGGTCGCTCGCGGCCGGGCGGATGTGCTGCATGTACACGTGTCGCACGGGGGCAGCGTCGTGCGAAAGTCACTGCCATTGCTGGCCGCACGATGGTCCGGGACACCTGCGATCGTGCACGGCCACAGCTTCGACTTCGGTGGATGGTTCGACGGCCTGCCCGCGATCGCGCAGCGCGCGGTGCCCATCGCCTTGCCCGCCGACCGCTGGTTGGTGCTCGGCCGTCAGCATGCGTCCGAGTACGCCGACCGGCTTGGCCTGGCCGCCGACCGGGTGCAGGTCCTGCACAATGCGATTCGGGTTCCCCCCCGCCCCGTCGGGCAGTCCGGCATGAAACGCGTACATGCGGTGATGCTCGGGCGGATGGGCAAGCGCAAAGGAAGCTACGACGTCGTCGCCGCGGTCGGTCTGCTCACCCCGGAAACCAGGCAACGGTTACGGGTGACCCTCGCCGGGGACGGGGAGATCGACGCCGTGACCGCCGCGGTCGATGCCGCCGGCCTGGCCGACACGATTGCCGTCTCGGGCTGGCTCGACGCGCCGCAACGTGACGCACTGCTCGCCGATGCCCAGGTATTCCTGCTGCCGAGCTACGACGAAGGCCTGCCGATGGCCCTGCTCGAGGCGATGGCGGCGGGACTGGCACCGATCACCACGGCGGTCGGCAGCATCGGCGAGGTCATTTCCGACGGAGCGAACGGGTTGCTCGTCGATACGGGCCATCCCGAGCAGATTGCGGCGGCGCTGCATGCCCTGGTCACCGACGATGCCCAGCGGGTGCGCCTGGCCGCCGCCGCCAGGGAGCGGGCTGCGGGCTTCTCCCTCAGCCGTTGGTATGAACAACTGAGCGAGCTGTGGACGGCGCTGACGACAAGGCCCGCTGCTCGGCGTCCTGCGACGGCTCCGGTCGGCCGCGCCGGCTGAACGCCAGCGCAGCACCCAGTACCAGTCCGAGGGTGAGTGAGCTCGCGGGTTCGAGCGGCAACGGATTGACCACACACGTCGCCAGCAGACCCAAGCTCACCGCCGCCGCGATGATCGCGGACGCGCTGCCGGTGCGCACCGCCTTGACGACCGGGATCAACGCGAACACGGCGAACGCGATCATCCCGACGATGCCCGCCTTCACAAGCCACCACATGTAGAAGTTGTGGGCGTACGTGGTGCCCAAGGTCGCGGTGAACGATCTCCGGCGGACCGAAGGGCAGCTGATACGCGTACCCAAGCCGTGCCCGAACAATGGCGACTCGCCGAATGCCCGCCACAGATTCGAATCCTCCTGCAACCGCGCGAGCGTCGACGAGTCAACCGCCAGCGCCGAGGTGGAGACCCCGTCGAAGACCCTGTGCGAGAAAGCATCCAGCTGTTCCGCCAGCCAAATCTCCGCCGGCGACCCCTGCAGCAGGAACATCGCCACCGGAATCACCGCTGCCAGCGCCACCGCAATGACCGCGACAACGACCATGCAGTCGCGACGGACCTTCGCCCAGCTCGCCCTGGTGACCATCGCCGCCACGGCGGCCACCCCCAGTGCGATCAGTGCGTGGCGGGAGAAGGACAACAATGTGATGGCCAGCGCAGGCGGCCGAGCACGAGCCACGCCGAAAGCCTGGCCCGGCCGATGATTTGGGCGACGACCAGTGCGGTCAGCACCGCCAATGCCGGAGCCTGCGTGGTGGTGATGATCCGAATCGCCGCCGCGCCTGTCTCACCCTCGAGGCTCTCGGCCCGCCCGGCCAAGGGCAGTCCTGTCAACGAGCTCAGCAGGATCATGCCCGCGGAGACCCACAGGATCACGGCCATCACTCGGACCGACTCCTTCACCAAGCCCGCCCGCACGATCAGAAGAGCGAGCACGAAGCCGGCGATCATCTCGAAAAGAAAGGACGCCTCACGCAGTGTCGGTGCGGGGTCGTTGCCCCAGACCAGGCCGATACCCGTGAAGAAGATCACCGCGAGAAGAAATATCAGTGGCACGGTGTAACGGGAGAAACGCAGGCGTGCCATCGGGATCAGGAACAGTATCGCCAGCAGCAACGCCATCTGATACGCGTAGATCGTGACCGGGCCGATCACCTTGCCGACAGGGCTCCCCAACGGCAGTGAGGAAAGCACGAGAAACATCCCGACCCAGGCCATCCGCTGCGGGCCGGTCAGATACACGACGACGCATCCCAGCGCGCCGATCAGCATCAGTCCCTAGGTCGTGTTACTGACCGCGAATACACCGACCGTGAAGCAACCCAGCACCAACGCCGCAGCCGTGACGTACCTCGGCGCGAGGTTGCGCGCCGTGAGCGCCCCCAGCATGTCAGGCGGGAGCCGCGAGGTCATCGGCCGCCTCGGACGCGTTGTGTCGCCGACCTTTTCGTAGTAGGCGATCGTGGCGGCCTTGGTGCGCCGCGGCACCGCCGCGCCCGTGAGCACGGTGCCGACGACCTTTCCACCCGCGGCATGGAGGTTCTCGAGTGAGCCGCCGATGTCGTCGATGGTGGTTACACCCGAACGGACCACCAGAACTGTGGCGTCGACCGCGGCAGCCAACGACAGCGGCGTCGGCCGCGACCAGAGCGGGCGGCCCGTCGATCACCACCCGGTCGAAATTGGCACAGAGCTTTTCCAATCGTCCCAACGAATGCAGCGGTACTGAATTGACGACGGAGGGTGGTGGACCCGCCGACGCCAGCACCGACAGGCCGGGGTGTGACGTGGGAGACGACGTCGTCCTGCACATGGCCATCCGCCACCGCGTCCGCCAGCCCGTGCTCGGATTCCACGCCGAGAATCCCCGCGAGGGTCGGCTGACCCCCATCACCCTCGATCAGCAGCACAGTCTCGTCGACGTCGGCGAACGACAGTGCGAGGCTCAATGCCGTCGTCGTCGCTCCTTGACCACAGTGCAGGAGCGGTCACGAGAAACGACTGGGCCTGTGCGGTCGAAGCGCCGCTCAGCCGGTTGCGAAGCCCCCGCACCGCTTCATCGAATACGAGATCGTCTGGACTATTGGGACGTAGCTCGCCGTCGGACCCACGCTCACTCGGCGGGGGCAGTTCGGCAAGAACAGGCAATCCAGAACTCCCCGTGAGCTTCTCGCGCCCACGCACCGTGCGGTCAGTGGCTTCGCGTACCAGTGCGATCGCCATGCCCAGAAACAGACCGGCCAGCAGGCCGAGCACGACGTTGCGCGAAGGTACCGGGCTAACTGGATACTCCGGCACGGTCGGTTGCTCGACGACAGTGGCCTTGGCGCTGACCACGGGCTGGCTATCGGGGTCGGGATCTGCTCGGGCGAGCGGTCCGGCTCGCAGGCGCGGGGGTGTTGCTCAGCTGGATGCCGGAGTCAACCGAGGGAATCATCTCGGCAAACTGCCGTGCCATAGCCGAGGCCAGGGCCGCGGCACGCTGGGGGTCCGCATCCGTCACGGTCAGGTGGAACAGCGTCGACTCAGGGGTGTAGCTGACCTTGGTGCTGGCCATCAGCTGCTCAGCCGAAAGCGGCACCCCGAGCTGATCGATGGCTCGCTGCGCGACCGTCCGCCCGCCCGCAATCTCGGCATACGACGATAGGCGCTGTTGAGCGGCCTGCGTCGCCGCGTACGCGTCGTTGACGGTGGCCGCCCCGGACACCGAGACCAGGATCGTCGACGAAGCCTGATAACTCTTCGTCTGCACCATCGTCAAGACGAGCGCCCCGGCAACACACGCCACCGTGGCTACCAACACGAGTTTCCACCGCGATGCGATGATCCGCAGGAGACTACGGAAGTCCATGGTTCCCCACCTTCACTAAACGGCCGCCGAGCAAATCCGACTACTAGTATGCAACAACTCTTCATTTCATGCCAATGGTATGTTTTGCGAGTGGCCTAGGTAGGCCGGCAGGAAGGTCCGAGAATCCGGGGCCACCTGCAGAAACAGCGGAACCATCGAGGTCTCGATTTCCCCGCTCAGCGGGCTGACGAACATTGCTGGAGCGCTGACAGGCAAACATTTGGGAGGGCGAATGCATTCCCAACGACAGTCGCCGCGGGATAGATTGACGGCCCACGGACACGTGTGCTGAGGTTGCGATGGCAAGACGCCTGGAGTGCCGATGAAGCTGCACATACCCAGCGGGGTCGATTTGCTGCCCGCGCTGTCGCGGCGCGCGTTCGTGCAGATTCTCATCACATACATCACCGTGACCGTGATCGTCACGCTGTGCCTCTGGCAAGGCTGGGGCGGACCGCGCGCAACACGCACTCTCGGCGACGTGGCAGCACTGGCGGCAATCGTGTTCGCCGCTGCGTGCGCGGCGGCGGCCGCTCGTGCGTGCCACGGCCGGGCCCGCCGTGGCTGGCTTGCCATGATCGCCGGCCTGACCGGGTGGGCTGCCGGCGCGATCGTCACCGGATATTTCCAAATCGGGCTCGGCTACGAACGGGCCGCCGTTCCCGTCCTGGGCGGACGCGGGCCATCTGCTGTTCCCCATCGGTGCGGGAGCGACCGTATTGCTGCTGGCGCCCAGCGACCGGGGCCAGACACGCACACGGCTGGTACTGGACGGTGTGATCGTCGCGGCGTCGGTGTTCCTCGTGTCGTGGGTGACGGTGCTGGAGGGTGTGTTTCGCTCCGGCATCGAGACCAGGGTCATGTGGATGGCTCTGGCGTACCCGCTCGCCGACATCGTGGTCATCACGATCGCGTGGTCGCGCGCCGTCGCAGCATTCCGGATAAGTCTGGGTCTGGTGGTCGCCGCTCTGGTGATGATCGCCGTTTCGGACAGCCTCTTTGCGGCCGTGATCGCGGCCGATTCACACCATCCGGGCAACATGGTCAACCTGGGCTTGATCATCGGATGCGGGTTACTCGGCTTCGGCGCGCTGAAGAGCATCGGTGAACGGCCGGTCGATCCGACGATGAACCTGATCTCCTCGCATGCCCGCCTGTGGATACCGTATGTACCGCTCATGGTGGCGTGCGTCATCGGATTGGTCGACGCCGCACCGAATCTCGGCTCTGCCCCGCTCGTGGGTGCCGGTGCATTGCTCGTGGTGACCGTCCTCGTCCGCCAGTTCATCGTGCTCGGCGAGAACCGCCGATTGTTGGCGGACGTGGCGCGCCTGGCATTCCGCGATCAGCTCACCGGGCTCGCGAACCGCGCGCTGTTTCTCGATCGGCTCGACCAGGCGGTGGCGCGCCTCCGCCGCGACAACGAGTCGTTCGCATTGATCTGCCTCGACCTCGACGACTTCAAGATGGTCAACGACGAGTTGGGGCATCCGGCCGGTGACGAACTGCTGATCCGCGTTGCGCAACGGATCACAGGCTGCCTGCGCGACACCGACACCGTGGCGCGGGTCGGCGGCGACGAGTTCGCGATGTTCATCACCGGTTCCTACGAGGATGCACTCGTGGCGGCGGGGCGAGTTCTCGACTGCTTTACCGAACCCATTGTGATCGACGGAGTTTCGCTCACGGTGCGGCCGAGCATCGGCATGACCATCGCCTCCCCCGAGGCGGCCACGACCACCGTCGACGAGCTGCTCCGACACGCTGATCTGGCCATGTATGCGGCGAAGCGGGCAGGTGGCGGATGTGTCCGCAATTTCGCGCCGGATCTGACCAGTGCGTACGAGTTGCCGGGCAAATCGACTGGCGCCTCGAATGGGCGGGCAGAAGCAGCGTCGGCAGCAATGCGCTCCGCCGCCGCGGGGGTGGCCACACTGCAAATCACGCAGCCACACCCGGTGTACTCGAGCTGGCCGCCGACCGCGGTCCGATGGGCGCTGGGCGCCCTGCTGATCGGCGTGCTCGGCTTCGGTGTCGGATCGATTTCGGGCGTCCTCCCGCAGGACACCGCTGCGGTCCAGAGTTGGTCGCTTTCAGTGTTGTTATTGAGCGCCGCGGCGCTGGTCGCAATCCGGGTGTATCGCGTCAGCGACGAGCGATTGGCCTGGTCGGCCATCGCGGCGGGGATGGCGGCAGCGGGTATCGGCACCCTCGTCCATGACCTGACGATGTCCCCCACGTGGCCGTCGATCGCGGATCCGCTGTTCCTGATGTTCTATCCGGCGGTTTATCTCGGCTTACTGCTGTTCCTACGCTCACGACTCGGACGCATACCGACCCCGGTCCGACTCGACGGCCTTGTCGTTCTGTTGACCGCCGGCGCGGTGGGCGCAACGCTGGCGACCGGCCCTTTCAGCGCCGCGGTCGCAGAGTCCCCTGCCGCCGTGGTGATCTCGTTGTCGTACCCGATCGCCGGCGTGCTGCTGCTGACGTTGGCGGCCGAGTCGACCTCGCTCCTCGGGTGGCGCAGCGAATGGCGATGGGGCCTGATCACCGTCGGCGCCCTGCTGTGGGTGCTCGCGGCCGCCGCCTATCTCATTCAGCCCGCATCCGGCTCGCCGCTCGGCGGGACCTGGATGGACGCTTTTTGGCCCGCCACCTTCGCCATGGTCGCGATCGCGAGCTGGTTGCCGCGCCGGCAGGGTGTGCGGCACAGGGACCTTCGCGTGACGCCGTTGGCGGTGCCGATCGTCTGCACATTCGTCGCGCTCGCGGTTGCCGTTTACGCGGCAGGCGAGCGCCTCCCGGTCACCCTTGCGGCGTTGAGCCTGACCGTGATCGCCGTGCGCTACGCGCTGACCTTCCGTGACGCAAGTGCGCTGGCCGAGAGCCACGAGCACGCCATGACCGACGATCTGACCGGACTGGCGAATCGGCGATCCCTGGCAACCGCACTGACGGCCGAGCCGCTGGGCACCCACCCCTCATCGACGCAGGACCGCGCGACGACGCGGATCGGGCTGCTGCTGGTCGACGTCGACGAGTTCGGCGAGATCAACAACTCGTTCCACCGCAGCGTGGGTGATTTGTTGCTTCGCGGTATCGCAGCACGACTCGCGCGAACAGTGCGACCGCGGGACCTGGTCGCCCGCACGGGCAGTGATGAATTCGCGATCCTGCTCATCGACAACGTCAATCTCATGACCGCCAGAGCCGTCGCAGGCGCCATCATCGACGCGTTGCGTCCACCGTTCGTGACGGAGCATCTGACGCTGCAGATCGATGTCAACATCGTGATCGCGATGTGGCCGGATCACTGTGCACATCCACAGGAGTTGTTGAACCTCGCCGAGGCCGCGCTCCCCGCCGCAAGGACAGCCGAGGGCAGGGTGACCGTCTACGACCCCGCCGCGGATGCCGTCAAGGACGACGACGTGCAGCCCGTAGAGGACCTGCGCACCGTGCTCCTCGGGCGTGCGGATGGTGACGCGGGCGAACTGATCTGCCACTACCAGCCCAAGATCAGCGCATTCGATGAAAGCGTGCACAGCGTCGAAGCGCTTGTGCGCTGGCAGCATCCGACACGCGGTCTGCTGGCGCCGGACCAATTCCTCCCGACTGCCGAACGCGCGGGACTGATGCGGCCGGTGGCCACCAGGGTGCTCGACATCGCGCTGGCCCAGATCCGGCACTGGCGTGACCGCGGTATGGCGCTGACCGTCGCGGTGAACCTCTCCACGACGGATCTGCTCGACGTCGGGCTCGTCGACACGATCGACGAATTGCTCCGACTCCACCGCCTGCCCGCCAGAGCGCTCATCCTCGAAATCACTGAGGTGACGCTGACCACCGACTCCCAGCGGTCGCGCAATACCGTCGCCGCGTTGCGAAGGCTGGGAGTCCGGCTGTCGCTCGACGATTACGGCACTGGCTGGTCGTCGCTGGCCCGTCTGCAAGACCTCTCGGTTGATGAGCTGAAGCTCGACGGGGTGTTCGTCGCCCGCCTCGCCAAGGATGCGCGATCGATCGCGATCGTGCGCTCGACGGTCGCGCTGGCCAACAGTCTCGAGGCCGACCTTGTCGCCGAGGGGGTGGAGGACCAAGCCACGCTGCACGCCCTGCGCCGATACGGCTGCACGATCACCCAGGGGCATGTGCACAGTCCCGCCCTGCCGGCGAACGAACTGTATGAGTGGATCATGAGTCGCGGGGGGAACATCGAGGCCGAGTCTTCTGAGCAAATCGACCTGCACCGGTTACGGTGATCGAATGGCACTCATGTCCCGAATCGTCAGGGCGGTCGGGTGACGGGCATCTGGCGTCGGGCGTTTCGGCCGCATTGTCTCGGACTGTTCGTCGAGAAGGGTGTCTTGTACTTCCAGCCGGAGGCATCCAGTCCGGTCCCCATCCCCCTCGACGAAGCCCGGATCTTCCTCGACATCGAGGTCGGCACGCGACGCCCGGTCGACATCCCTGAGGGAGCAACGTGTCATCGTCCCGCCGAACCGCCACGAAACAAGGGCGACAAGCTCTACACAATCTCGGTGTTCACAACCACTGACGACGTTTACATCGGGTACCCCGCCGGCGGCGGCCAAGCGCGCAACATCTTTCGGGCGATCGACAGGCTGGTGAACGCATCGCGCTGACTACCCTTGTCTCCCAGCGATAAGCGCGCGACGACCGGCTGGACTACAAGCGGCGCCCCAGAAGTCGATCGCGATACGACCGGCCGTCGGGGTCGAAGATCATCCGGTAGGCGGGTTCGGCCCAGAGCCGGGTCAGCGGATCGACCCGCTCGATCTTGTGCGGTCGCAACCGGCCCGCCGGGCGCTCACCTCGACAACCCGATTCGTGCCACGCCTCCAAAGTCTCTGCGGACGCGATGATCTCGTGCACCGCGGTGACCGGATCACCCAGACCTTCGTCCTGGGACCCGTCTTCGGCACGGTCGAGATGCTCGCGCAGCAGCTGCAGCCGCAGACTACGGGCGAATTCATCGTCGACATCGAGCACCGCACACGACAATTCGCTGTCGTGTGTCCACGACCGCCGGTTGAAGTTGTCACTGCCGACGCAGGCCCAGGTGTCGTCGATGACACACACTTTGGAATGCACGTAAACCGGTGTGCCCTCATGGTTCTCGACGTCGAACACGTGCACCCGATCGGGGGCGGCGCGCCGGCACGCGTCGAGTGCGAGCTGCCGCCCGACCAGAGTCGGAGGACGACCCAAGCCACCCTCCAGGTCGAAGTGACGAGGCACGACCGCCACCAGGTGCAGGTCCTGGTTCTCGGCCAGCGCACCGCCAAGCAGATCCGCAACCTCCGCCGACCACAGGTACTGGTCTTCGAGATAGATCAGGCGCCGCGCACGCCGGACCGCCTTGGTGTACCCGCGGGCGATGCTGCGCTCGCCGTCCTTGGCGAACTCGTACTGGATCAGCGCGTCCCCATAGGTCCGCAACACCTGCACCGCGTGCTGCCCACACCGCGGCGGATCGGCCGGCTTATCCGGCAGCGGACGACGTGTCGCGTCCGCGCCCTGGAACCTGTCGCGCAGCCACGACAGCGGGTTGAACAGGTTCAGCGGCGCCCTGGCGGTCCAGCGCTCCCTGAACGTGGTGTCCAGCGCGCCGACGACCGGGCCGCGTACCTGCAGTTGCACGTCATGCCACGGTGGGCGTTCGCCGTACCGACTCGACATCTGCACCGCCTGAGGATCGCCCCGATGCGAGGCGTCGTCGCGCCGTGAGTGGCACAGATCGATACCGCCGAGGAATGCGACGTCGCGGTGCGGTTCGTTCGGGTGACGGAGGATGACCAGCCGTTGGTGGTGCGAACCGCCGACCAGCACTCGCTGGTCCAGCAGGACCTCGCCGCCCGCGCGCTCGATGGTCTCGGCGAGATGGCGATTCTGCTCCTCATTGAACTGCAGCGCGTTCGGATACGACCGCCACATCAGCCCCTTGACGAGCACGCCGCGCTCGGCGGCAGCACGGAACAGTTCGGCGACGGTGGGCCCGTCCTCACGCAGCCTCTGGTCGGCATCGCCTCGCCAGTCGGCGAAGAACAGGTGATCGCCGGGGCCGAGCGCCTCCACCTCGGTGACGAGGCGATCAAAGTAGGTCGCACCGTGGACGAGGGCTTCGGCCTCATTGCCCTCACTCCAGGCAGGCAGATCCGAATGGGAGTTGCCACGTTGCGCCGCGGTGAGGAACCACTCGGCCAGGACAGACACGGTGGGCGAATGCCCACTTGATGCCGGAAATACGCAATCCCGCACGGTCGCTCTGCCAAGATCCGGGGATGCCCGTCGTCCGGCGCCTGCTCACGGCGCTCTGCGCACTTGTCCTGATCACCGGTTGTGCGCCCGGCGCGCTCCCTGGCGAGCCGACATCGCCGACCACCAGCACCGACACCGCCGAGGCCGACGCGGTGATGCGGGTCGTGCGCGACACCATGGCACAGGAGCACCTGAAGTCGGTCATCGTCCGCGTCACCGTCGGGGGGAAGGAGATCGTCACCCAGGCCGTCGGCGAGTCGATGACGGGCGTGCCCGCGACCACCAACATGCATTTCCGCAACGGTGCCGTCGCGATCTCCTACGTCTCCACCTTGCTGCTCAAACTCGTCGACGAGCAGAAGCTGAAACTCGACGACAAGCTCTCGAAATACCTGCCGGAGATCCCCAACGCCGACCGGGTCACGCTGGGGCAGCTGGCCCAGATGACCTCTGGCTACGTCGATTACGTCATCGGCAACACCAAGATGAACGACGCGCTCTACGCCGACCCGTTCCGGCGCTGGACCGTCCACGAGATGCTGCAGTACGCCATCTCGGAGCCCCTTCTCTACGAGCCCGGAACCAACTGGAACTACGCGCACACCAATTACGTGCTGCTCGGTCTGGCGCTGGAGAAGGCGACGGGCGAGGAGATGTCGAAGTTGTTGTCCGAGAAGGTGCTTCGTCCTCTCGGCCTCACCAATACCGTCAGCTCGCTCACGGCCGAGATCCCCGCACCTGCGCTGCACGCGTTCAGCTCGGAGCGTCGCGCGTTCCTCAAGATCCCTGCGGGCACACCGTTTTACGAGGAAACGACCTATTGGGATCCGTCCTGGACCATCACCCACGGCGCGATCCAGACGACCAACATCTACGACATGGAGGCGACCGCCGTCGGCATCGGTTCGGGCCGGCTGCTGTCGGCCGACTCGTACAAGAAGATGGTGTCGATCGACCTTCGCGGCAAGACCCACAAACAACCCGGTTGCACCACCTGTGACGCGATGAACGACGGCTACACCTACGGCCTCGGGATGGTCATCTCGGGCAACTGGCTGCTCCAGAACCCCTTGTTTTCGGGCTACGCCGCCATCGAGGCGTACCTTCCGTCACAGAAGATCGCAATCGCCGTCGCCACCACTTACCTCCCCGACGCGTTCGACGACCAGGGCGAATTACCGCAACGCCGCCGATACCCTGTTCCGCAAGATCGGCGCCGAGTTGGCACCCGACGATGCGCCACCGGTGCCCACGCCGAAATAATGTCGGACATGGCGTCCAAGGTCCTGTTTCTGCACAACGAGCATCTCGCGACCGAGGCCCTGCTCGGCGAGGCGTTCGCGGAGCAGGGTTTCGACGTCGACACGTTCGAAGTCGTACCCGCCGAGCGGGTCGACGACCCGGCCCTCGATGTGACCTTCCCCGACCCGACGGGCTATGACGTCATCGTCCCGCTCGGCGCGCGATGGCCCGTCTACGACGACGCACTGCGCCGCACCTGGGTGAGCGCGGAGATGCAATTGGTGCGCGACGCCGCCGACGCGGGCGTCGCCCTGCTCGGTGTGTGCTTCGGCGGTCAGCTGCTGGCCCAGGCATTCGGCGGGTCGGTCGCACGGTCCCCCGCCCCCGAGATCGGCTGGTACGACGTCGAAAGCGACAAGCCCGATCTGGTGCCCGGCGGCCCGTGGTTCCAGTGGCATTTCGACCGGTGGACGCTTCCGCCCGGTGCCACCGAGATCGCCCGCACCGCCAACGCATCTCAGGCGTTTGTGCTCGGCCGTGCGCTCGCGCTGCAGTTTCACCCCGAGGTCGACGGCGAGCTACTCGAGGGGTGGCTGGCCGACGACCGCGACGGCGAGGTCGTCGGCTTCGGCAGGAGTCACGATGAATTACGTTCCCAAACAACGGAACTCGCCGACAGCGCGGGAGTTCGAGTGCGCGAGCTGGTGCGCGGTTTCGTGACCCAAGTGGTCCGTCAGCCGTGCCCGAGTTCGTGAGCGAGCGCGTCGTCGATGCGGGGGTGCCGGAACCGGTGTCCCAACGTCTCCAGCTTCGTCGGCATCACCCGCTGATTCGCCTCGGCGAGCTCGCGGGAGCCCTGCTCCCCCAGCAGTAACCGCGGCCCGAGCGACGGCACCGGCAGCACCGCCGGACGGCGCAACACCCGGCCGAGAGCCTTCGTGTAGTCGACGTTGCGCACCGGCTCGGGCGCGACGGCGTTGACGGGTCCCGTCACGCGGCTGTCGTACAGGGCGCGGTAATACACGTCGAGCAGATCATCGAGCCCGATCCAGGACAGCCACTGCTGTCCGTCACCCACCCGGCCGCCCAAACCCGCCGCGAACAGCGGCCGGAAAAGCCGCAGCGTGCCGCCGCGCGCGGACTGCACGATTCCGGTGCGCACGGTGACGACCCGCAGCCCCGCCTCGCGGGCCGGCTCCGTCGCGGCCTCCCAGTCCGCGACGACATCTGCCAGAAAGCCGTCGCCACGCACGCTTTCCTCACACAACACCGCGTCGCCGCGATCGAACCCGTAGATGCCGATCGCCGAGGCGCTGACGAACGTGCGCGGACCGTCGGCGCCGATGGCGGCGGCCTCGGCCAGGCGGCGGGTCGGATCGATCCGGCTGTCTCGGACCGCCGTCCTGTGTGCCTCGGTGAACCGCCCGGCGATCGACGCCCCGGCAAGGTGCACGACGGCGTCCACGCCCGACAAAAGCTCCGGCGACGGCCGGTCGGGATCCCACTGCCGCTCGTCGGTTTGCCGCGCCGGACCTCGGACCAACCGGATCACCCGGTGCCCGCCGGTGGACAGAAATGCCGCGAGCGCCGACCCGACCAGGCCCGACGCGCCGGTGAGCGCCACGACGAGCGGTTTGCAGCCGGCATCGCGCGCGTCACGGTGCGCGGCCAGGTCATCGGCGAGCTGCCGGTGCCGGTAGACGAACGTCGAGCGCAACGCCGCCGCCGGCACCGGTGCGTCGACGTGGTCGTACACCCGGGTGCCGGTCGCTGTCTCGCTGAACTCGTGCGTGTGCGTCCAGCGAGCGACGATCCGCGCCGGCCACGACCTGGGGCCTTGCGAGGAGAGCACGTCGACGAATCGGTGCGGCGGCGCGAATCCCGCCGCGATCGTGCTGCGCAACCCAGCGCAGCCCGCCGGGCAGACCAAGCACGGCCTGCCCGTCGGCCAGCGACGCGGTCTCCGCGATCACCTTCATCGGCTGCCATGGCGGCACCAGACGCCTCATCGCTCCGCGCCGGGTGTGCCATGCGAACACCTCGCTCAGCGGATGGTCGACGACGCTTTCGTACTCGATGCCCATAGCCCTCCGTCTTCTAGCCTTCTTAGATATTCGTAGCCGCCGCGGCGACGGATTGTCCGGGCGGGGCTACGGGTAGAGAGTGCGCATGGCCCCTTCCCTCTTCGGCGGCGTGCTGGTGCTGCCGGGAGGCAAGCCGAACAGCACAATCGCGTCGCGACCGTGGCAGTTGGCGAACTCGCGAATGACAATCCTGGCCTCGTCGCTTCGGCGCCGACTCGGCCCGGGTGTGTCGGTGAATCAGGTGCGCTATCGACTGCGCGGCTGGAATGCCCCCACCCTCGACGCGGTAACGGATGCCTCGGCAGCGCTGGTCAGGATGCGCGAAAAGCTCGACCCGGCGCAGATCGTCGTCGTCGGTCATTCGATGGGCGGACGGGTGGCAGCTCACCTTTGCGCCACCGGCGACGTCGGGGCCGTCGTCGCACTTGCGCCATGGTGGCCGCACAACGACGCCGAGCTCATCCCGGTCGGCTGTCGGCTGCTGGCGATCCACGGCAGCGCGGACACCTGGACCGACCCCGGGTCGTCTCGTGCGCAGACTCAGCTCGCCCGCGACCGCGGGGTCGATGCGCAATGGATCGGCATCCGGGGCGCGGGTCACTATCTGCTGCGCGACTGGGATCGTTGGCATCGGCTCACCGCCGATTTCATCGGCACCCAGCTCGCCCCAGAGTCTGTCTGATCCCTAACGGCTGATCCGCAACGCGCGCGAACGGGTACTCCTACCTTGGACGTAAGATCGAAGTTGACTGCAATGAGCGGATGGAGCGGACTCGCCCGTCGAAACGCGAGACGCGTGTTCCGGGACCGCCGGGATGCCGGCGAAGTCCTGGCCGACGAGCTCGCGTCCTACCGCGGCACGGACAACCTGTTGGTGTTGGGCCTGGCTCGCGGGGGCGTTCCGGTCGGATGGCAGGTCGCCCACGCGTTACGCGCCCCGCTGGACGTTTTCCTGGTGCGCAAGCTCGGGGTGCCGCAGTGGCGGGAGCTCGCGATGGGTGCGCTCGCCTCCGGCGGCGGCATGGTGATCAACGAAAACCTGGTGCGCAATCTCGGTATCGGTGACGACGAGATGCAGTCCGCGATCGAACGCGAAACCGAGGAACTACGCAGGCGAGAACAGGCCTATCGGGGCGACCGGCCGGCGGTGGACGTCGCAGGCAAGACCGTGATCCTGGTCGACGACGGCATCGCCACCGGCGCCAGCATGCTCGCGGCGGTGCGGGCTGTGCGGGCCAACCATCCGGCCGCAAGTGGTCGTCGCGGTGCCGGTCGGACCGCCGTCGGCGTGTCGGGAGCTGGCGGCCGAAGCCGACGATGTGATCTGCGCGACGATGCCGCCCGGCTTCGAAGCGGTCGGGCAGGTGTTCGAGGACTTCCATCAGGTCAGCGACGACGAAGTTCGCGAATTGCTCGCGCGCGGCTGAGCCGGCAATTCAATACGGCCCCAACGGTTTAGCGGCTGCGGTCCTCGCCCGCGACATCCTCGTCGGCCTGCTCGACGACCGTGGTTTCGGCGTCGTCCTCCGACTCGACGGGGGCTTCTTCGGGGTAGTCCTCATCGAAGTCGGTGCGCTCGACGTCGTCGCTGTCTCCGTCGTCGCTGTCCTCGATTTCACCCGCGCTGCCGCGCGAGCGCTCCCTGACGGCGTCGACGATCAACAGCACCACGCCGATCACGCTGGCGGCGATGCAGACCCAGGCGATCAGCTCATTGCTGGTGACGACGGCGGTCACCAGGGCCGCGAGGCCGATGACAGCGAGCACAAGCGCAACGATCAGCATTGATCAACCCTAGGTCGAAGTGGAAGCGATGGGCGTCAGTTGTTGCCGCGGTTGAACTGGTTGAAGCTGCCGCCATCGTTGTTGGCGCTGGAATCCACCGGCGCCGCCGAGCCACGCTGGCCCAGCTCCTCGAGCTGGGACTCCAGATATGTCTTCAGCCTGGTGCGGTACTCGCGTTCGAATGTCCGCAGTTGCTCCAGGCGACCTTCCAGCACCGTGCGCTGCTGGTTGATGGTGCCCATGATCTCGGAATGCTTGCGCTCGGCGTCGGCCTGCAGGGCGTCGGCCTTCTCCTGGGCCTGACGCAGCTGCGCCTCCGACCGGGTCTGGGCGTCGGCCAGCATCGCGTCGGCGCGCTGACGTGCCTCGGTCGACCGTGGTCTCCGCCGTCTGCCGGGCCTCGCTGACCATCGCGTCGGCCTGAGCGCGCGCATCGGCGAGCATCTTGTCCGACTCCGCCTTGGCGGTGCCGGTCAACCGGTCGGCGGTGTCCTGCGCCAGGCCGAGCACCTTCGCCGCCCTGAGATGTTGTTCCTCGGTTTGCGGCGCGGGAGCTGCCGCGGGCTTGGGGTGCCTCGTAGACGGGCTGCGGCGCAGGCTCGGGTGCGGGCGGAGGCTCGTAGACCGGAATGGATTGCGTCGACTGCGCCCCGCCCCCGGCGCGGGCCGAGGCCACCTCCTGGTCCATGTCGGCGACGCGCTGACGAAGGTCGGCGTTCTCTTCGATCAGTCGGGTCAGCTCGTTCTCAACCAGGTCGAGAAAGGCATCGACCTCGTCCTCGTTATAGCCGCGCTTGCCGATGGGTGGCTTGCTGAACGCCACATTGTGGACGTCGGCTGGTGTCAGCGGCATTGTCTGCCCCCTTGGAGTCTGGACCGTAAACCGATCTCAAAGTGTAGAGCCATAGTCGAAGGTAACTGGCGTCCATCCTGTCACACCAGACCCGGCGGTTGCAGGAGAGGCCGATAATTAAGAGCGAATTTCAATCTTCCCGCGACTGCCCGCGAGATTCTTCCATCGAATATCGGCCCCGGCAAACCCCGTCGACCGCAGTTCCAAATCTTCAATCGTGCGGCGGGCGGCCACTTCTCAGGCTGCGGCGCTGAATGCCAGCTGCATGCCGATGAACGCGACGAGCAGCAACACCATGATCGACAGATCGAACCGGACAGCACCTATCGTGAGCTGCGGAATGAGCCGTCGCAGCAATTTCACCGGCGGGTCGGTCACGGTCATGATGACCTCCAGGATCACCACGGTCGCGCCCTTGGGATGCCAGTCACGGGAAAACGAGCGGATGAACTCCACCACGACCCGCGCGATCAGCAGCAGCCAGAACACGAACAGGGTGAAACCCAGGATGTCGAAGAAGAGCGACAACTACAGCCGTCCTCACTACAGATGTGACATTCGATACAGGCACGAGCCGGTGTCGCTCGAAGCCAGAGCGCCAACGCGACGTCGACAGCCTACCCGGCAGGTCCGGCGGCGGCGTTGTGGCCGGTGGCGGCTCTACTGATAGGCGTAGAAGCCGGCCTCGGCGATGCGCCTGCGCTCCTCGGCGGAGACGTCGATGTCGGCGGGCGACAGCAGGAAGACCTTGGTGGCGACCTTGTCGAATGAGCCGCGCAACGCGAAGGCGAGCCCGGCCGCGAAGTCGACCAGCCGCTTGGCGTCGGCGTTGTCCATGGTCACCAGGTCCATGATGACCGGGGTGCCGTCGCGGAACCGCTCGCCGATGGTGCGCGCCTCGCTGTAATCCTTGGGGCGCAGCGTGGTGATCTTGGACAGCGGGCTACCGGCCTCGAACAGCTCGGCCATCCGCCGCGGATCCATGGCGAGAGCGCCACGGGTGGACGGGCGCAGTGCGCCCAGCCGCGTAGATGCCCGCTCGAAATCGCGCGGACCGCGCAGCCTTGCCTCGAAACGGTCCTCATCGCGGTAGCCGGCGCGGTAGCCGCCGACGGGCGGCTCGTCGTACTCCCGGTCTTCGTAGCCGCGGGCCGCCCGATCGGCATAGCCCTCGTCATCGAACCGGTCCTCGCGAGTACGACGCGAGTAGCCGCGCGACGTGCTGCGGTCGTCGTCTTCGTAGTACTCGTCGTCGTAGTCGTCCATCGGCGCCATACCGAAGTAGGCCTTTACCTTGTGCAGTGTGCTCATCGCTAGGACCCTTCTGGACTTCCCGAAGTTGTGGTGTCTGTGATGAAGATGTGACTGGAGTGACTACTCATGGTGACGTTAGAGGACGTTGCCCCAGAAGCGCGGTACCGACACGCACACACGTTGAACCATGTTTGACCGCCGCCTCGAGGTCGCCGGACATCCCGGCCGACAGTTCGAGGCGTTGCTGGTAATCGCGTTGTACCCGCTCATGGACGGCTTGCAAACGTGCGAACGCCTCATCGGGATCGGATCCGAGCGGCGGCATGGCCATCAGCCCGACGAACTCCAGGCCACCCGCGCCTTGGACGGCGGCACACATCTGGTCGACGAGTTCGGGCCTGCCGACGTCGACGCCGCCGCGTTGCGCGTCGCCATCGAGACTCACTTGCATATAGACACGCAGCGGCTCGGCCCTGCGGCCCTCGTCGAGCGCCTCACCCGCGGCGCGTGCCAGCGCGTCGATCACCTTCGGGCTGTCGACGGAGTGCGCGGCGTACGCCCAGCCGGCGATCGAGCGCGCCTTGTTGCGCTGGATCCGCCCGACCATGTGCCAGCGAATGGGGCCGACGCCCGACATATTGCTGACTTCCGCAACCTTATTCGTCGCCTCCTGTTCGCGTGATTCGCCGAATTCTTCGCATCCCAGACGACTCAATATGAATACGTCGGTGGCCGGAAAGAATTTTGTAATCGGCAGTAATTGAATTTCATCGGAATTGCGTCCGGCGGCGTCGGCGGCGGCAGTAAGGCGAGCACGAACCGAGGCCATTGCCTCGGTCAGCTCGACTTCGCGAGTCGTCACCACGGTGCCCGTCATTCCATCCACACCAGCGACGCCAGACGTCCCGTCGGGGCATCGCGCCGATGGCTGAAAAGGTTGCGGTCCTCCACCGTGCAGCGCGGGTCGATGTCGATGGCCTTTACTCCCAAAACCGTTAATTGCCGGGCGATTCCGGCACGCAGATCCAATCCGGGCGTGCGTTTGGCGGTCGTTGTTCGACTGCCGGGCAGGCTAGCCTCCACCTCGGCGGCCATCGCCGCAGGGACCTCATAGTTGCGCCCGCTGACCGCAGGCCCGAGCAGCACAGAGATGTCCTCGGTGTGCGCGCCGGCGTCCAGCATCGCCTCCAGCGCCCGCGTCACGACGCCGTTTTGCGCGCCGACCCGTCCGGCATGAACCGCCGCCACCACACCGGCGCGCGCGTCGCCCATTAATACCGGCACGCAATCGGCGGTTACGACCGCCAAAGCCAAACGCGGCCGGGTGGTCACCAATCCGTCGGTATTGTCGACGGGCCCTGCTCCGGCTTTGAGGGGGCCGTCCACCACTACCACGCGATCGCCGTGCACCTGGTTCATCCACACGACCCCGTCGTCGCCCAACCCGACCGCCGCCGTGAGCCTCGTCCGGTTGGCCGTGACAGCGGCGGGATCGTCGCCGACGTGGTCGCCCAGATTGAAGGAGTCGAACGGCGGCGCGGAGACACCGCCGGCGCGTGTGGTCGTCACACGCCGTATGCGAACCGTCACGGTCGCCAGTATGGCGGGGCTAGTGGCGCATGAATGGCGGCACGTCGACATCGTCGTCATCGTCGCCGCCGATGCTGACTGTCGACCCGTTGGTGTGCACCGGCACGCTGACCGCATCGACCGGGTCGAACAGCGGTGAGGTGACCTTCCCCGCCTGTGCGGGTGCAATCGTCTGTCCGGCGCCGACGACCGGCTTGCGTCCGGGACCACTGGCATCGAACCCGGCCGCGATGACGGTGACCCGGACCTCGTCGCCCAGCGAGTCGTCGATGACCGTGCCGAAGATGATGTTGGCCTCGACGTGCGCGGCGTCCTGCACCAGCGAGGCGGCCTCGTTGATTTCGAACAGCCCGAGGTCGCTGCCACCGGCGATCGACATCAGCACGCCCTGGGCGCCTTCCATCGACGCCTCGAGCAGCGGCGAGTTGATCGCGATCTCGGCGGCCTTCAGCGCCCGGCCGTCGCCGCGGGCCGAGCCGATACCCATCAATGCAGTCCCGGCACCGCTCATGATGCCCTTGACGTCGGCGAAGTCGACGTTGATCAGGCCGGGCGTGGTGATCAGGTCGGTGATGCCCTGCACGCCGTTGAGCAGCACCTCGTCGGCGCTGCGGAACGCGTCCATCAGCGACACCGCGGCGTCGCCCATCTGCAGCAGCCGGTCGTTCGGAATCACGATGAGGGTGTCGCAGCTTTCCCGCAGCGACGTGATGCCCTGTTCCGCCTGGTTGCTTCGGCGCTTGCCCTCGAACGAGAACGGCCGCGTCACCACACCCACGGTCAGGGCGCCTAGCTTGCGGGCGATGGTCGCGACGACCGGCGCACCACCGGTGCCGGTGCCGCCACCCTCACCCGCGGTGACGAACACCATGTCGGCGCCGCGCAGTAGTTCCTCGATGTCGTCCTTGGCGTCATCGGCGGCCTTGCGCCCGACTTCAGGGTCGGCGCCGGCGCCCAGCCCGCGGGTCGAGTCGCGGCCGACGTCGAGCTTGACGTCGGCGTCGCTCATCAACAGCGCCTGCGCGTCGGTGTTGATGGCGATGAACTCCACGCCTTTCAGGCCCTGCTCGATCATCCGGTTGACGGCGTTCACGCCGCCGCCACCGATGCCGACCACCTTGATGACGGCGAGATAGTTATGCGGGGGGGTCATCGCGATTTGCCTTCCTCCCAGGTTGTTACCGACGCGCCGAACCCTTTGGCAAACTCTCAACCTCAACCAGAGGGTTATAGTTATGTCAAGTTGTTCCGCGCAACCAGAACGGTAGGGCCAGGCTGCGGGCTATCCATGCAGGCGCGCCGACGCGCGGGCCAAGATTTTTCGCGCGAACTCACAGGGGCCCGCTTGACACAGGCGTCTATTTCGCTGTGAGGTGGCTGGAACCACATACCTCAGGGAGAACTATGGTCGCGCGCGTCTTTGGAGTCGTACTTATCGGTGTCGCACCATTTTTCGCCGGCTGCGGTTCAGACTCCGCCCCGCCCCGCGGCACCCGCGACGCCGAAGGTCTCCGACGAGGACCAGGTTCGTGCCGTACTCACCAAGGAAGGCGAGGCGTTCAGTACGTGGAACATCGACGAAGTCGCCGGGCTCACGTGTAAGCAGTACCGCGATGAATCCGCCTCGCTCGACGAGATGGTGCCACCGATGGACATGTTCCCGGCCGCGGAGTCGGCGGCCATCGGCGCGGACAACTTCGCCGCACTCCTCGGCCAACAGTTCACCGGCGCCACCCCCGAATCCCTGCACGCGGTGGCCGACGCGGTGATCCGCCAGGATCAAGCCGCGTACCGGAGCGCGATGCTGGAGGTGGTGAAGCAGGTCTACACGATCCGCCTCGAGAAGATAGAGAACATCGTGGTCGACGGCGACACCGCCACCGCAGAGACGACGATCTCCCAGGGCATGGGATCCGAGCCCCCACAAAGCGAGGTCACCACTGTCACGCTGGTGCGTGAGGACGGCGAGTGGAAGGACTGCACACCGCCGAGCAAGTCGTGAACCGGCCGGAAGGCCAAGCTGTGAAATTGCTGCCACAATATCCAGTCATGGCCATCAAAAGAGCAGTCGTCACCCTTGTCGGAATCTGCGCACTGCTCGCGGGCTGCAGTAAGGACACGCCCCCCGCTCCACCGCCGACGCCGACGGTCTCCGCCGAGGATCAGATCCGCGAAGTGCTCACTGCGGCAACCGAAGCGACCGGCACCTTGGACTCGGCCAAGATGGCCGAGCTCACCTGCGCGAAGTTGCGCGACAGAGCGAGTTCCTTTACCGACCTCGTCCCGCCGATAAGCACATTCCCGCAAGAGGCAGTGGCCTCCATGGGGGCAGAGCAGTTCGCGCAGAACCTCGGCGAGCAGTTCATCGGCGCATCCCCAGAGTCACTGCGTGCCGCCGCCGACGCGGTGATCGCCAACGACGAAGCCGCCTACGTGCCGGCGATGAAGGAAGTGCTCAAGAACAGTATGCAGTTTCGGCTGGACAGTGTGGACAACATCGTCGTCACCGGCGATACCGCTACGGCCGACGTAACCGTGACCGTGACTGTGGGCGCACAGCCGTCGCGGACCGAAACTGATCAGGCTCAGCTGGTCACAGAGGACGGCCACTGGAAAGACTGCACTGTGAGCGCAATACCCGGCTGAGCGAAAAACCCAGGGCTACTTGACCGTAGGCAGATCGGGGCTGGACACGTCGTAGACGCGGCCAGGCTGAGTGAGCAGCGCCCCCAGCTTCAGGGCTTTCTCCTCGGTGCGGTCGGTGGTCCCCCACACCACTTCCCTGCCGTCGGTCAACGTCAACGTGATCGCGGCCACCGACGGCGCCGAGATGCGGCCGACCTGCGAGGCCACCTCCGGACGCAGCGACGTGATCACCTCAAGGGCGGCCTTCGTCGGCGCGTCATTCGGGCCGGGATTCTCGACATCGAGATAGGGCACACCCGGTGGCGGGGGCATGATCGCGAAATCAACGCCATCACGGTCGAACACGTGTGCCCCGTCGGGAAAGTCCTTCACCGCCACAGGTACTCGCTCGACGACGGTGACGCGCAACGTCGACGGATACTCCCGCTGAACCCGGACCGTGGCGATGCGCCGGATCGCCGCGATCCGCTCGGCGACGACGTCGGTGTCGACCTGCAGCAGCGGAGTCCCCGGCTTCACGGCGGCCGCGGCGATGACCTCGTCCTGTGTCACCGCCCCGAGTCCGGTGACGACGATGTTGCGCGCGGACATGACCGGCGTGAAATACAGCAGCAGACCGAGCCCGACGACGATCACACTGATCAACGCCGACCACATGAGCACCTTCAGGCCCCGAACCGTCCTTCGGCCAAGCCTTTTCGTCTCGCCTGCCGGCGTGGTGGAGATGCGCCGCTTGGCGTCGCGGCGAGCTTGCTCGATCGCGGTGGCGCGGGCCTGGGCGGCGCGGCGTTCCTCGCGTTCGCGGCGCGCTTGCCTGCGCGGTCCCTCAAAGTCGGCCGCGGCTGCGGCCGGCGCCGCTTCGGCCGGCTCTGAAATCTCCTCGGTGTTCTCCTCGGTCGGTCCTCGGTGTTCTCCCGGTCGGCCCGGTCGGCTCGGTCATCGAGACGCCGTTCCGGAACTGCCCGGCGCGGTGCGGTTGGCCTTCGCCTGCAGTGCGGCAAGGATCTCGGTGCCCAGCATGGTGACGTCACCCGCGCCCATGGTGACCACGGCGTCGCCGGCGTTGCGCGGCCGCGGCCACCAGGCCCGCGACCGCCGAGAAGTCCGGCACATACGTCACCGGGACGCTCACATGTTCGGCAACGGTCGCCCCGCTCACCCCGGCGATCGGTTGTTCTCGTGCCGCGTAGACGTCAAGCACGAACACCTCGTCCGCGCCGTCCAGCGCCTGCCCGAATTCGCGGGCGAAAGTCTGTGTGCGCGAATACAAATGGGGTTGAAAAACTACGATCGACCGGCCCTGCCGGCCGGACTGCTGCGACCATCGTCCGCAACGCGGTCAGCTCGACGCGGACCTCGGTCGGATGGTGGGCGTAGTCGTCGAACACCCGGACACCGTTGGCGGTGCCGACCAACTCGAAACGACGACGTACCCCCTCGAATCCGGCGAGGCCGTCGAGCACCGAGTCAACGGGCGCACCGACCTGCACCGCGGCCAGCAGCGCACCCATCGCGTTGAGCGCCATGTGTCTGCCGGGCACCGCGAGGCGCATCACCCGCGGATGCGGCTCGTCGGCCAACTGGATGTGCGCGACCGCCCCGGTGTCGTGCTGTTCCCAGTCCAGCAGGGCGCCCTGCGGCCGACTGGCCCGGGTCACTGCCGTAGCGCAACACGCGGATACCCAGGGCCTCGGTTCGTTCCGCCAGCGCCGCCGCGCCGGGATCGTCTGTGCAGACCACCAGCGCGCCACCGGGTGTGAGCCGCTCGACGAAGTCATCGAACACCGCTCGGTACGCCTCCACGCTGCCGTAGAAGTCCAGGTGGTCGGCCTCGATGTTGGTCACCACCGCGACGTCGGGCGTGTACTCCAGCAGAGACCCGTCGCTCTCGTCGGCCTCGGCGACGAAGCAGTCGCCGCTGCCGTGATGCGCATTGGTACCCGCCTCACCGAGATCGCCGCCGACCGCGAAGGACGGGTCGAAACCGCTGTGCTGCAGGGCCACAATGAGCATCGATGTCGTGGTGGTCTTACCGTGTGTTCCCGTCACCATCACAGTGGTGTGGTCGGCCATCAGCTTGGCCAGCACGACCGGTCGCAGGATCACCGGGATACCGCGCCTGCGCGCCTCGACCAATTCGGGATTTGTCTTCGGGATCGCGGCGTGCGTGGTGACAACCGCGGTCGGCCCACCGGGCAGCAGATCGAGCGAGGACTCGTCGTGCCCGATGCGGATCGTCGCGCCGCGGGCCCGCAGGGCGACCACCCCTCTCGATTCCTTGGCGTCCGAGCCCGACACCAGTCCACCGCGATCGAGCAGGATGCGGGCAATGCCCGACATGCCCGCTCCCCCGATGCCGACCATGTGAACCCGCTGCAGTTCGTCGGGCAGCGACTTCGCGTTCACCGCAGGCGCTTTCGTGAATCCCGGGCTACCTCGAGCGCCACCTCGGCGACTCGCTGGGCGGCATCCCGATGCCCTGACAGCGCGGCGCCGGCGGTCATCGCCTGCAACCGCGCATTGTCCGTCAGCAGCGAAGCCACCGTGTCGGCGACAAATGCCGGGGACAGTTCGGCGTCGTCGACGACGAGTCCACCGCCCGCGTTGACGACGGGCAGCGCATTCAGCCGTTGCTCGCCGTTTCCGATCGGCAGTGGCACGTACACGGCGGGAAGGCCGACGGCGGTCACCTCGGCGACCGTGATCGCCCCCGACCGGCAGATGGCGAGATCGGCGGCGGCATAGGCGAGATCCATCCGGTTCAGATACGGCACGGCGACATACGGCGGGTCACCGTCGGCAGGCTCACGAAGCTCCAGCGTGTTCTTCGGTCCGTGGGCGTGAAGCACCGATACTCCGGCCGCGGCAAGATCTTTGGCAGCGGCGGCCACCGCCCTGTTGATCGACTGGGCACCCTGCGAGCCGCCGAACACCAGCAGCACGATGGCGTCGTCATCGAATCCGAAGTGCGCCCGCGCCTCGGCGCGCAGCGCCAGCCGGTCCAGCGACGTGATCGCGGCGCGCACCGGCACACCGACCACCTCGACGTTGCGCAACCCCGGGTTGGCAACCGCCGACAGCACCCGGCTCGCTGAGCGGGCGCCGACCCGGTTCGCCCAGCCGGCGCTCGCGTTGGCCTCGTGGATGACGACGGGGATCCGCCTGCGGCCGGTCAACCCGCCGCGCGCGGCGAGGTAAGCGGGCAGCGCGACGTAGCCGCCGAACCCGACAATGACGTCGGCATCGACGTCGTCGAGCACGGCGCGGGTCTGTCGCACCGCCCGGCGCACCCGCACCGGCAGCCGGACCAGGTCGCCCGTGGGTTTGCGCGGCAGTGGGACCGGGGTGATGAGTTCGAGGTGATAGCCGCGTTCTGGCACCAGCCGCGTTTCCAGGCCGCGCTCGGTGCCCAGCGCGGTGATCCGCACGTCAGGATCGAGCGCCCTCAGCGCGTCGGCCACCGCCATCGCCGGTTCGACGTGCCCCGCGGTGCCACCGCCCGCGAGCACCACGGAGATCCCCCGGTCGCTTCGCTCCTGCCCCCGAGGGACCGCCAACGTGCGCTTCACCCGTAACGCTGACCTTCCAGTGTGCGAACCCGTCCGCCCTTGCCATCGCGGCCGCTTCCATGATGCCTTGGGGCCCGCACCGGCCGATCGGCCGCATGCGCTTGGCGCCGGTTCTCGGCGGCCGGCTTGCGGGCGGGTTTGGGGCCCGGCTTGGCCGCGCGGGCCGCCTTCTTTGCTCCTCGCGCGCCCTGTTTGTTCGGTCCTTGGGTACGCAGCCGGTCCCGCAGCGCCTCGGTGCGCGTCGGCACATACGGCGCAGGCAGCGGCAATCGCAGCAACCGGTTCATCGGGTCGTCGCGACCGGCCCGCAGCGCCGCCACCGCCTCTGGCTCGTGACGCGCCGCGTTGGCCATGATGCCGATCATCAATAGCGTTGTTGCCGTTGATGTTCCACCCGCAGAGATGAGTGGCAGCTGCAGCCCGGTGACCGGCAACAGGCCCACGACGTAGCCGACGTTGATGAACACCTGGCCCATCACCCACAGCGTCGCGGTGGAGGTCAGCAGCCGCAGGAAGGGATCGGCCGAGCGACGGGCGATCCGCATGCCGGTGTAGGCGAACAGCCCGAACAAGCACAACAGGCCCGCTGCGCCGACGAACCCGAGTTCCTCGCCGATGATTGCGAAGATGAAGTCGTTGTGCGCGTTGGGCAAGTAGTTCCACTTCGCGCTGCCCTGCCCCAGCCCGTCGCCGAGTACGCCCCCGTTGGCCAGGGCGAATCTCGCCTGGCGGGCCTGGTATCCGGAGCCCTGGGAGTCGGCGTTCGGGTTCAGCCATGACATCACGCGGTCGGAGCGGTAGCCCTCTGCCATCGCCAGCACCGCCGCGGACACCACCACGGCGAACAGCGACGACACGAACACCCGCAGCGGCAGCCCGGCGTACCACAGCAGGCCCAGCAGAATGATGCCCAGCGAAACCGTCTGGCCGAGGTCGGGCTGGGCGACGATGAGCGCCAGCGCGATGACCGCCGCGGGCACCAGCGGCACCAACATCTCGCGCAGCGACGCCCGTTCCAAGCGGCGGGTGGCCAGCAGGTGCGCGCCCCAGATCAGGAACGCGATCTTGGCCAGCTCGGACGGCTGCATCGAAAAGCCCGCGACGACAAACCACCCGCGAGACCCGTTGGATACCTTGCCGATTCCGGGGACCAGCACCAGGATCAGCAGGACGACGCTGATGGCGAATCCGGAGAACGCCACGTTGCGCATCAGCTGCACCGGCATCCGCAGGGCGACGTAGAACGCGAACAGTCCGACCACCGTCCACAGCACCTGCTTGCCGAAGACGATCCACGGCGACCCGTCGGTGTCGTAGGAGTACACCCCGGAAGCGGACAGCACCATCGTCAGGCCCAACATCACCAGCAGGGCAGCGACGGCGATGATGAGGTGAAACGACGTCATCGGCCTGCCGAGCCAGGCGCCGAACCGGGTGCGCGGCCCGCGGTCCTCGACGGCCGGCTTGACTTCGGCGCCCGCTCTGCGCTGCCGCAATCGGGTCAGAATGTTGCTCATCGCGCTTACCGGGACAGGGCGCGCACGGCCTCGGCGAACGCATCGCCTCGGTGCCCGTAGCCGCTGAACTGGTCGAAGGATGCCCCGGCCGGCGCGAGCAGCACGGTGTCGCCGGAGCCGGCGAGTTCGCGCGCGGCGCCGACCACGGCGGTCATGACCGCCTCGCCTGTCACATCTGTCCCTTGCACCCCAAAATCCTCCCCTGTCACAAGCTCTACGACGCGGACATCCGGGGCGTGTCGCGATAACGCGTTGGCGAGCAACTCTCGGTCGCGACCGATCAGCACCGCTGCGACCAGCCGATTCGCCACCGATGCGACGAGTTCATCGACGGAGGCACCCTTGAGCAGTCCACCCGCGATCCAGACCACCCGCGGATAGGCGGCGATGGATGCCTGCGCGGCGTGGGGATTGGTGGCCTTGGAGTCATCGACATAGGTGACGCCGTCCAGCGTCCCGACCACCTCGGCGCGGTGCCTGCCCACCTGGAAGCCGGCCAGCGCCTCGGCGATGGGCTCCGGCGGCACCCCGACGGCGCGGGCCAGCGCCGCGGCGCCCAGCGCGTCGAGCACCCCGACCGGACCGGCCACCGGAATCGATGCCGTCGGCGCGAGTTGCCACCCGCCGGCAGGTGGGTCGCCGAACGCGTTGTCGACGAGCATTCCGTCGGAAACGCCGAGTTCCCCCGGCCCGGGTTCACCCAGCCGGAAACCGACGCGCACCCCGGCGGCCGCCGTGTCCAGCAGACCGGCGGCGACGGGGTCGTCGAGCCCCACGACCGCGACCCGGCCGTCCAGCACGCGGGACTTGTCGCGCGCGTAGTCGGCCAGCGTGCCGTGCCAGTCCAGGTGGTCTTCGGCGACGTTGAGCACCACGCCGGCCTCCGGTCGCAGCGACGGCGCCCAATGCAGTTGGAAGCTCGACAGTTCGACCGCGAGCAGCTCGGCCGGTTCGGCAAGCACGTCGAGCACCGGGTTGCCGATGTTGCCGCACAACAGCGCCCGCCGGCCCGCGGCGATCAGCATCGCGTGCAGCATCGACGTCGTGGTGGTCTTGCCGTTGGTTCCGGTGACCACCAGCCATTGCCGCGGCGGCCCGAACCGTCCGGAATTGTCCAGCCGCCAAGCCAATTCGACGTCGCCCCAGATCGGCACCCCCGCGCCGGCGGCGGCGGCCAGATACCGGTGTGGTCGGCGAGAATCCCGGGCTGGTCACGACGAGGTCGTAGTCGGCGATGCTGCGCCTCGGCGTCGGCGGTGGTGACCACGGACACCGGTGTGACCAGCCGCTGCAGCGCCTTGGGGTCGTCGTCGCAGATCGTCAGCCGCACACCCGTCGGCTCCAGCACGGCGCTCGACCGAGCGACCGGTGATGCCTGCGCCGGTCACCAGAACATGGTTCCCCGGCACCAGCAGGGCGAGATCGTCCACGTCAGGCACCGACGGTCGTCAGCCACTCGCTGTAGAACAGTGCGACACCGAGCCCGCAGGCGATCGCGGTGAGCAACCAGAACCGGATGATGACCGTGGTTTCGGCCCAGCCCACGAGTTCGAAGTGGTGATGGAACGGCGCCATCCGGAACACCCGGCGTCCCGTGGTGCGAAACGCCATGATCTGCACGACAACCGACGTGACCTCGGCGACGAACAGTGCACCGAGCACGACGGCCAGCATCTCGGTGCGGCTGGTCACCGACAGGCCGGCGATGATGCCGCCGAGCGCGAGCGAGCCGGTGTCGCCCATGAAGATCTTGGCGGGCGCGGCATTCCACCACAGGAAGCCGATGCAGGCGCCCGCCGTCGCCGCGGCGATGATCGCCAGGTCCAGCGGATCGCGCACGTTATAGCAGCCAAGCCCGGGGCTGGTCGCGCACGCGTTGCGGAACTGCCAGAACGTGATCAGCACATAGGCCGCGCACACCATCGCCATCGCGCCCGCCGCGAGTCCGTCGAGACCGTCGGTGAAGTTCACCGCGTTCGACCAGGCGCTCACGATGACGACGCAGAACAGCACGAACAGCGCCGGTGTCAGTGTGACCGTGGCGATTTCGCGCACGTATGACAGCTCGGCACTTCCCGGAGTCAGCCCGTCGGTGTTGCGGAACTGCAACGCGAGCACACCGAACAGCACCGCGGCGGTCAGAATGCCGACGGTCTTGGCCGTCTTGTTCGAGCCCGAGATTGCGTGACCGCCGGATCTTGATCAGGTCATCGACGAATCCGACGACGCCCAGCGCGGTGGCGAGCGCGAGCACGAGCAGTCCGGAAGCCGACGGGCCTTTGCCGTCCATCACCATGCCGACGAGGTGGGTCACCAGATAGCTGGCCCAGATGCCTGCGACGATCGCCACGCCGCCCATCGAGGGAGTGCCCCGCTTCTTGTGGTGACTCGGCGGGCCGTCCTCGCGGATCTCATGGCCGAAGCCCTGGCGGGTGAAGAGCCGGACCAGCAGCGGGGTGAGAAGGATCGAGACCGTCAGCGCGATACCGACGGCGATGAGGATCTGCCTCATGCCTGCGATTCCCCGCGCTGCGAGACAAGAGCCTCGGCCAGGACGCCGAGGCCTGCCGCGTTAGAGGCCTTCACCAGCACCACGTCTCCGGCCTGAAGTTCGGCCCGCAGCAATGCCAGCGCGGCGTCGGCGTCGGCGACCATGGTTGCCTCCGCCCCCCACGACCCCTCCATCACCGCACCGTGGTGCATGGCGCTCATAGACCTCCCGGTTCCCACGACGATGAGTCGTGACACATCTAATCGCACCGCGAGCCGGCCGATGCGGTCATGCTCGGATATCGCGTCGTCGCCGAGTTCGGCCATCTCGCCGAGCACGGCCCAGCTGCGCCGTCCCCTGCCCTCCGGCGTGGGCCCGTCCACCTGCTTCGCGGGCCATCCAGGCCAGCGCTTTCAGCCCGGCGACCATGGAGTCCGGGTTGGCGTTGTAGGCGTCGTTGATGACGGTGACGCCGTCGTCGCGGGTGGCGACCTGCATCCGGTGCTTGGACACCGGGCCCGCCGCCGCCAGCGCGGTGGCCACCTGCTCGAGCGACGCTCCGCATTCCAGGGCGACGGCGGCCGCGCTCAGCGCGTTGGACACCTGATGATCGCCGTGCACCGCGAGCGCGACCTCTATCTGCTGTCGACCTCACCGCCTGCGGCGTGCATCGTGAATCGCGGTCGGGCCAGTTCGTCGAGCGTGACGTCACCGGCCCACACGTCCACCTCTGGGCCGCCCCGCTCTCGCGACACCCGTATCACGCGCGCGGCGGTCTGATCGGCCATCGCGGCCACCGCAGCGTCGTCGACATTCAAAATCACTGACCCGGACGCTGAAATAGCTTGAGGTAACTCGGCTTTCGTCGCCGCAATGGCCTCCCGCGAGCCGAACTCGCCGAGGTGGGCGGTGCCGACGTTGAGCACCACACCGATCGCGGGGGGCGCCACCGCGGCCAGGGCGGCGATGTTGCCACGACGACGCGCCGACATCTCCAGGATGAGGTAGTCGGTCGATTCGGTCGCGCGCAGCACGGTCCACGGATGGCCGAGTTCGTTGTTGAACGAGCCCGGCGGCGCGACGACCTCGCCCAGCGGTGCGAGCACCGCGGCCAGCAGGTCCTTGGTCGAGGTCTTGCCGGACGAGCCCGTGACGCCGACGATCGTCAGCCCGCCGTCCACCAGTTCGGCGGCGACCGCGGTGGCCAGTCGCGCCAGCGCCGCCAGCACGGCCGCCCCAGAGCCGTCGGTGTCGTGCTCGAGCACGCTGGCGGCCGCGTCGCCCGGCGAGCCGGCGCCGGGCCTCACGATGATCGCGGGCACCCCGACCGGCCGCGCGGCGAGCACCACCGCGGCACCGCCTGCCACCGCGGCCGCGGCGAAGTCGTGGCCGTCCGAGCGGGCGCCGGGAAGCGCCAGGAACATGCCGCCGGGAGTCACTGCGCGCGAGTCGAACTCGATGGTGCCCGTGACCCGGGTCGCCGCTGCCGCCGCGGGTGTGATGTCGGCCAGTTCGCCGCCGACGATGTCGGCGATCTGGGCGATGGACAGATCGATCACGCGTGCGACCCCAACGCCTCGAGCGCCTTGGCCAGCTCGTCGCGATCGTCGAAGGGCCGGGTCTGGCCGTGGCTGGTCTGCCCGGCCTCGTGGCCCTTCCCGGCAACGAGCACCACGTCGCCGGGTCGTGCCCACGCGACCGCGTAGTCGATGGCTTCGCGGCGGTCGCCGATCTCGACGATCTCTGCGCGGCTCGCCCGCGCCGCGCCCGCGGTGATCGCCGACCTGATGGCCGCGGGGTCCTCGTCGCGGGGATTGTCGTCGGTCACCACGACCAGATCGGCCAGTTCCGCTGCGACCCGGCCCATCGGGCTCGCGCTTGCCGGGGTCTCGGTTGCCGCCGGCGCCGAACACGACCGCGATCCGTCCGGTGACCTGGGCGCGCAGCGTCTGCAACACCGCCTGCAACGCACCGGGCTTGTGCGCGTAATCGACCAGCGCGAGAAACTCCTGCCCGCGGTCGATGGCCTCGAGCCGCCCCGGCACGTGCGCCGCGCGAAGTCCGGGCGCGGCCTGCTCGGGTGACACCCCGACCGCGTCGAGCAGGGCCGTCGCCAGTAGACAGTTGGCCACGTTGTAGCGGCCGGGCAACGCGATCCTCAGGCCGTGGTGCACGCCCGCCGGGTCGACCGCGAGGAACTCCTGCGCCCCGGCCTGAGAACCCGCACCGACAGCGCGGACGTCTTCGATGCCCCAGTCGGCGTCACGCCCGGTCGCACTCACCGTGACCGGATCGGCCGCGAGCCTGGCCATCTCGCGACCCGCATCGTCGTCGATGCAGATCACCGAAGCCGTTGCATGCGTGTCGAATTCGGGATCGAACAACCGAGCCTTGGCGTCGAAGTAGTCCTGCATCGTCGGATGGAAGTCCAGATGGTCGCGGGACAGATTGGTGAAGCCGCCGACCGCGAAATGCACGCCGTCGACACGGCCCAGAGTCAGTGCGTGGCTGGACACCTCCATCACCACCGTGTCGACGCCGGCTTCGACCATCAACGCCAACAGCGCCTGAAGGTCGGGCGCCTCCGGCGTGGTCAGCGCGCTGGGCTGGTCGCGTCCGTCGATCCGGATGCCGACCGTGCCGATCAGCCCAGCCACCCGGTCGGCGGATTTCAGGCCGGCCTCCGCGAGATAGGTAGTGGTGGTCTTGCCGGAGGTTCCGGTGACACCGATGACGCGAAGCTTCTCCGACGGACGTCCGTAGACGGTGGCCGCCAGCTCGCCGAGCACCGAACGCGGGTCGGGATGAATCACGACGGGGACATCGACATCGCGGCCGATCGCGGCCGCGCCAGCGGCGTCGGTGAGGATCGCGGCCGCCCCTCGCGCCACCGCCTCTCCGACGTAGGTGGCGCCGTGCGACGACGCGCCGGGCAGCGCGGCGAAAAGATCCGCGACCTGCGCATCCTGGCTGCGCAGCGTCACGCCGGCGATCTGTATGTCGGGCAGGCCGACGCCTTCGGCGGGCACCGCAGCCACCTGCTCGGCCAGCTGCCCGAGCGCGCGGCCGACAGGATGGCTGGGACGCAGGTTCATGGCGGATGACACAGTACCGGCCCGCCCGGCGGTGCCCGGTTCGCTCAGGTGGCCTGAAGCGTCAGCGGCGGACCCGGGTCGGGTGAGAGCGGTACGTTTTCACGCTGCAACAGCCACGACATGATGTTGTGGAAGAGCGGCGCCGCGGTCGTCCCCGGGCTGCCGTCCGCCGTCCGGTGCGGGTTGTCCATCATCACGGCGACCACATATCGCGGATCGTCGGTCGGTCGCGATCCCGGCGAACGAGATCCAGTAGACGTCGTCGTAGTAGCACCCGCAGCTGGGGTTGATCTTCTGCGCGGTGCCGGTCTTGCCCGAGATCTGGTAGCCCTCGACCGCGCCGCCCGACCCGGTGCCCTGCTGTTCGCCGCGCGGATCGCGCTGCAGCGTCGCACGAAGCATGTGCCGCACCGTCTGTGCGGTTTCCGGCGACACCACCCGCACGCCTTCGGGCCGAGGCTCATCGGTGCGGGTGCCGTCGGGGGCGATGGTGGTCTTGACGATGCGCGGCGGAATGCGCACACCATCGTTGGCGATGGTCTGATACATGCCGGTCATCTGCAGCAGAGTCATCGAAAGGCCCTGCCCGATAGGAAGGTTCGCGAAGGTGCTGCCCGACCACTGGTCGATCGGCGGGACCAGCCCCGCGCTCTCGCCCGGCAGGCCGACACCGGTGCGCTGGCCGAGGCCGAACCGGCTGAGCATGTCGGCGTAGCGCTCGGGTCCGATCCGCTGCGCGAGCATCAGCGTGCCGACGTTCGACGACTTCCCGAAGATGCCGGTCGTGGTGTAGGGCATCGTGCCGTGCTCCCACGCGTCGTGGACGGTGACCCCGCCCATGTCTGATCTGCCCGGGCACCTGCAGCACCTCATCGGGGTTCGACAGCCCGTACTCGATGAGCGACGCCGCGGTGACGATCTTGTTCACCGACCCCGGCTCGTAGGGCGACGACACGGACGGGTTGCCCAGCTCCCGGTCTTCCTGCCTGCCGATGTCCTGGCTCGGATCGAACGTGTTGTCGTTCGCCATCGCCAGGACCTCACCGGTCTTCGCGTCGAGCACCACCGCCGACACGTTCTTCGCGCCGGACAGGTCCTTGGCCTGCTGTACCTGCTGCTGGACATAGAACTGAATGTCGTCGTCGAGTGTCAGCATCACCGTGGAGCCGTTCGACCGCGTCGTGGCGGTTGCGGTAACTGCCCGGGATCACCACGCCGTCGGAGCCGCGGTCGTAGGTGACCGAGCCGTCGGTTCCTGCCAGCACGGCATCGAGCGAATCCTCGAGTCCCAGAAGGCCGTGACCGTCCCAGTCGATGCCGCCCACGATGTTGGCGGCCAGCGAACCGCCCGGGTACTGGCGCAGGTCCTGTCGCTCCGAGCCGACCTCGGGGAACTTCTTGGTGATGGCGTCGGCGACGGCCGGATCGACCGCGCGGGCCAGGTAGACGAACGAGTCGTTGCCCTGTGAGCTTCTTCAGCACGGTTTTCGCGTCGGGCTTGTTGTTCAGCCGCAGCGCGACCTCGGCGGCGATGTCGCGCAGCCGGCGATCCGGATCCGGCGCCTCAGGGGTTTTCGCCTTTGCCTCGGCCAATTGCTTGCGGACCTTGGCGGGCTGGAATGTCAACGCGCGGGCCTCGATGGTGAAGGCCAGCTTGTCGTCGTTGCGGTCGACGATCGAGCCGCGCACCGCCTTCTCGACATCGGTGACCTTGAGTTGGCCCGCCGCCTCGGCACGCAGCCCCTCGGCCCGGGGCCCCTGGAGGTTGAACAGCTGCGCGGCGGCGATGATCAACACCAAGAAGATCGCGGCGTTGCCGACCCGGTGCCGGAACACGAACGACGCACTGCGCACACCGCCTTCGGGCATCGGTGTGCGGGTCCGTCGCGCCTTGGCGGACCGCTCCTGCGTCTTCACCGCGGCACGGGCCTTCGGGCGCGCCTTCGTCTTGGCGGCGCCCCGGTTGCCTGCGTTGTCCCGGGTCATGCCGGAGCGCCGGGGACCGGTGCGACGGCCGGGATCAACTGTTCGGCGCCCGCAGCGGGGCCGGGAAGCGCCGCGGGCGTCGGGAGGTGCGGCGCCCCCGCGTCAAGAGGCGCGGCGGCGAGGCTGGTCGGCGGGAGGCGGCGCGGGCGCGACTCCCGGCGGCGCGGGCGCGACGCCCGGCGCCGCGGGCCGACTGCCGGCGGCGCCGTCAACGGCGCGGCAGGGGTCGCCGGGGAAGGCAGGCGCACCGTCAGCTCACGGGGATCGACGACGCGCGGCGCCGGTGCCGGCGGGGGCGGCGGCGCCTCGTCGGGCAGCGGCGTGTTCAGCGGCGGCGGCGGAACACCCTCGGCGGGCTTGGGGGTGCCGACCACGATCCAGTTGCCCGCGGGATCCTGCACCAGATGCGCGGTGTCGCGCGACGGAATCATGCCGAGATCGCGGGCCGCCTCGGCCAGCGCGGGCGCGGCCTGCGCCTCGAGCACGTCGCGTTCCAGCGCTTCCTTCTGTTGGAGCAGCGCCTGGTTCGTCTCGCGGGCGCTTCCCAGTTGATAGGACCGCTCCGCGGCGTCGGTCGACAGCCACAGCGTCGTGCCCAGACCGACGCCGAGCGAACCGATGACCAGCACCACGAACGGCACCCTGGCGACGAGGGCACGCGGGTTCAGCTCGATCGACGCCAGCTTGACCACGATTCGTTCGCGAAGCGGCGGCCGGACAACCTTGGGCGCCTTGGCCTTTCGTGCCTTCGCTCGCGCCTTGGCCTGGCTGGCGTTCTTCGGCCGGGCGCTGGCCCGCCGGTCGGCCGCGGAATCGGGTTGGTCGCGGGCGCCGAGCTGCGGCGGGCGCTGCTCGCGCGCCGGCTTGCGCCGCGGCGGCGCATCGCCGGGCGGCGTTGGCCGTTGCGTGCGCTTCGCCGGCGGTCGTCGTTCCCGCGCGCCGGTGCTGACCGCTTGACCTGCTTGGCCTTCATCGCTATCCCCCAACCTTTTCCAGTGCCCGTAGCCGCACGGATGCGCTACGCGGGTTCAGTGCGATCTCCTCGGCCCCGGCGCGTTCCGCGCCGCGGGTCAAGGCGACGAATTCCGGCTCGTGGCCGGGCAATTCGACCGGCAGACCCGGCGGCGTGCGCGAGGCGGTGGCGGCCGCGAACTGGTTCTTGACGATGCGGTCTTCCAGGGACTGGTAGGCCATCACCACGATCCGCCCGCCGGGCGTCAGCGCGCGCGAGCGCGGCGGGCAGCGCGTCGCGCAGCGAGTCCAGCTCGCCGTTGACGGCGATGCGCAGCGCCTGGAATGTGCGCTTGGCGGGATGTCCACCGGTGCGGCGGGCCGGCGCGGGGATCGCCTGGTAAAGCAGTTCGACCAGCTCGCCGGTGGTGGCGAACGGTTGGCGGGCGCGGCGGCGGATGATCTGCGTGGCGATCCGGCCTGCGAACCGCTCCTCGCCGAATTCGCGCAGCACGCGCGCCAGCGCCTTCTCGTCGTAGGTGTTGACGACCTCGGCGGCGGTCAGCTCCGCGTCGGGATCCATCCGCATGTCCAGCGGCGCGTCCGCGGAATAGGAGAAGCCCGCGCTCGGTGCGGTCCAGCTGCATCGACGACACCCCGAGGTCGAACAGGATGCCATCCGACTTTGCCTGCCCAGTAACCGGTTTCGGCAAGCACGCCGTCGATGCCGTCGTAGCGGGTGCGGACCAGCAGGACCCGGTCGCCGAACCCGGAGCAGCCGCTCGCCTGCGATCCACAGGGCGTTGGGGTCGCGGTCCAGGCCGATCAGGCGCAGTCCGGGAAACTCGGTGAGAAATCGCTCGGCGTGGCCGCCGGCGCCGAGGGTGGCGTCGATCAGCACCGCGCCGCCGCCGTCGGGACTGTGCCGGGTCAGCGCGGGCTCCAGCAGCTCGACGCACCGGTCGAGCAGGACGGGAACGTGTCCGTGATCGCGGGATGCTTCAAAGTCATCGGGCATCGCTTCACCTTCGCCCAAGCCTCCGTCCAGCGCCCCTGCACCGAGGTCCCTGTCCGAGATCGCGGACCTGGCGTTGGGGAAGTACGCCAGGGCCGGTTCGGACAGAGGCCACGATGCACGGGCAACGTGCCGGTCGGCCGCCGAATCAGATGATGTCGTGCAGAGCTTCATCGGTGGCCGCGGAGAAGTTCTCTTCGTGGGACTGCTGGTAGGACTGCCACGCCGCCGAATCCCAGATCTCCAGGTAGTCAACCGATCCGATCACCACGCACTCCTTGGAGAGGTTCGGCGTAGCGGCGATGGTCGGCCGACAACGTGATTCGGCCTTGTGTATCGGGATGCTGTTCGTCGGTGGCGGCGGCCAGATTTCGCAGGAACGCCCGGGCCTCCGGATTGCTCCGTGACGCCTGCGACGCCCGTCGTGCCAGCTTTTCGAACTCCGCGCGCGGATAGACGGCGAGGCTGTGATCTTGGCTCTTGGTGACCATCAACCCTCCTGCCAGCGCGTCGCGGAACTTTGCGGGCAGCGTCAGCCGCCCCTTGTCGTCGAGCTTCGGCGTGTAGGTGCCGAGAAACATCCCGCCACCTCCCGCCACCCTGCCTAACAACGGAGCCCCGGTCGCTCCGTTGTCCGCCACTTTACCCCACAATCCCCCACTTCACGCCATTTGATAGCAATAATTCTCTGCGCGTCCCCACTGACCAGCCGCTCTTGCGTGTTCCGGAGCCCGGCGGCGTCGAACAACGCACCGAATACGCGGAAAACCCAGCTAGGGCGTCCGCGGGCGGCGGTGGGGCGTTGTGGGGACGCCAACCTGAACAGACGCGGCGGCTCGCCCACAAAAAAGGGGCAGCCCCGTGCGGGCTACCCCTCGGATCGGTCCGTGGCTACTCGTCGAAGCGGCGGCGGAACCGGTCCTCCATGCGGCTGGTGAACGACCCGCCGGAACCCTTTGCCCGCTTCTGCCGTGGCGCGCCGGGCTCCGGGCCGAACGGTCGCGGCCGCCGGCCACGCGCGGACCGGTGATGGCGAACACCACGCCGCCGAACATCACGACGAACCCGAAAACGGAAAGAATCGGCAAGCTGCCGCCTATCCTGGTGGCCTTGAACGCGACTCCGGACACGAGCATCGCCAGCCCGACCACGAACAGTGCGGCACCCTGCAGGCGGCGCCGGGTCGAGGGTGCGCGCAGAGTCCCACCACGAACGCTCGAGGCGAACTTGGGGTCCTCGGCATAGAGCGCGCTCTCGATCTGGTCGAGCATGCGCTGCTCATGATCGGAGAGTGGCATTCGTCCCTCCCTTTGCCGCCCAGGGCCGTCTCAAACGTTCAAACTCGTGTACGCCCGCATCTGCGGGCACCTAACAGTCATGATACGAGGTCAATCTGAGCCGTACCACCTAGTTGGATGGTCGATTGTATGACGTGCACCGCCATTGGGAGTCAGCAGGATCCCCACTCAATAATGGAGCCGACAACTCGACACGACACCGCGGAGGGCAGGGGGAAGTTGGCGACATTTCTCATCGATCTGTCGCCGAGCGATATGCAACGCCGGCTCGGTGACGCGCTCGGGGTGTATGTCGACGCCATGCGATACCCGCGAGGCACCGAAGACCAACGCGCCTCGATGTGGCTCGAGCACACCCGCAGGCACGGCTGGAAGGCGGTCGCCGCCGTCGAAATTCCCACTGCGGCCGAGAATGAGACGCCCGACGGGGACCTCGCGTCGGCGCCGTTGCTCGGCGTCGCGTACGGCTACTGCGGCGCCCCGGACCAGTGGTGGCAGCAGCAGGTGGTTGCCGGTCTGCACCGGGTCGGCGCCGACAGGACGCGCATCGCCGAGCTGATGACGAGCTACTTCGAGCTGACCGAGTTGCACATCCATCCCCGCGCGCAGGGCCGCGGTCTCGGCGAGGCTCTGGCCCGCAGGCTGCTGGCCGACCGCGGCGAGTCCCACGTGCTGCTGTCCACCCCGGAGATCAACGGCGAGGCGAACCGGGCCTGGCGGCTGTATCGCCGACTCGGCTTCAACGACATCATCCGCGGCTACCACTTCGCGGGCGATCCGAGGGCGTTTGCCATCCTGGGCCGGGCGCTGCCCCTGTGAGCTCGCGTCTGGCACCATGATCCGGGTGCCCGCCCGCCGGACCCGAGACCGCACCAGAACTCGTCTCATCGCTCTTGCCTTGCTGATCATGGTCGTGCTGCCCACGGTCGTCGGATGTGTGCGGGTCAGGGCGTCGATCACGGTGTCTCCGGATGACCGGGTGTCGGGCCAGATCATCGCCGCGGCCAAACCGCGCAACGCCGACGACAAGGGCCCCCAGCTGCTCAACAATCTGACGTTCGCCAACAAGGTCGCGGTCTCCGACTACAGCCGCGACGACTACGTCGGCTCGCAAGCGGTGTTCTCCGACCTCACCTTCGCCGAACTTCCGCAGCTGGCGAACATGAACCGCGACGCCGCAGGCGTCGACATCTCGCTGCGCCGCGCCGGCGATCTGGTCATCCTCGAAGGCCGGGCCGACCTCACATCGCTGAGCGACCCCGATGCCGATGTCTCCCTGTCGGTGTCCTTCCCCGGCGAGGTGACGTCGACCAACGGCGACCAGGTCTCCGCCGAAATCGTCGAGTGGAAGATGCGACCCGGCGTGGTCACCACGATGAACGCCCAGGCCCGCTACACCGATCCCAGCGCCCGCTCGTTCACCGGCGCGGCGATCTGGCTCGCCGTGGCGTCGTTCCTGGTGGCCGGAATCATCGGCGGCCTGGCCTATATGAACCGCGACCAATCCCCACGGGTGGGCGAACGCCTCGACTAGTTGGCGCGGACAGCGCGCTGACTTGCTAAGACTTCGGGTGCAGGATCTACTCTGAAGGCACTCGTGGCGAGAAGCACGTGGCGAGAAGCACGTGGCGAGAAGCACAAGGAAAGGGGCGCCCGCTGAGCGTGCATGCAGCGGCACCGTCAGCAGTCGAGTTGGCCAGCGCCGTCACCGACCAACTGCGGGCGTATCTGTCGCAGCGCCGCCGCGACTGCGGCTACATGGGCGCCGAGTACGGCGAGCTGACCGCCGCCCTCGAAGAGTTCGTGCTTCGCGGCGGCAAGCGGCTGCGGCCGGCTTTCGCCTACTGGGGCTGGCGGGCGGTGGCCGACCGCCACGACGACCCGGTCGACGCCGATGTGTTGCGGCTGTTCTCGGCGCTGGAATTGCTGCATGCCTGCGCACTGGTCCATGACGACGTCATCGACGCGTCGGCGACACGGCGCGGGCTGCCGACCGTGCACCGGCTGTTCGCCGACCGGCACCGCAGCAGCAACTGGCATGGGCTCTCGGAGCAGTTCGGGATCTCGGCGGCCATCCTGCTCGGCGACCTCGCGCTGGTGTGGGCCGACGACATCGTGGCCACGGCCGATCTGCCTGCCGACGCGCGGCGACGCGTGCAGCGGGTCTGGGCCGCCATCCGCACCGAGGTGCTCGGCGGTCAGTATCTCGACATCGTCGCCGAGTCCAGCGGGGCGGAGTCCGTGGAGTCGGCGATGACGGTCAACATCTACAAGACCGCGTCGTACACGATCTCGCGCCCGTTGCAGCTCGGCGTGGCCGCTGCGGCCGATCGGCCGGAAGTGCTCGCCGCCTTCCATGAGCTCGGCACCAACCTGGGTGTCGCGTTCCAGTTGCGCGACGATGTGCTGGGTGTGTTCGGCGACCCGGCGGTCACCGGCAAGCCCTCGGGCGACGATCTGCGATCGGGCAAACGCACCGTGCTGCTTGCCGAGGCGGTCGAGCTGGCCGAGAAGAGCGACCCGGTGGCGGCCAAGCTGCTGCGGACCTCCATCGGCACCGAACTGTCCGACGCACAGGTGAAAGAACTGTGTCAGGTGATCGAATCGGTCGGCGCTCTCGCCGCGGTTGAAGGCCGCATCGACGTCCTCACCCGCAGAGCACTCGCCATTCTCGACACCGCTCCGATCGACGCGCATGCGAAGGCAGGCCTGTCCGAGCTCGCCAGTTTGGCCGCGAACCGGTCCGCCTAGGAGCATGACGACCCCAACGCCGACACACCCGCCTAAAGCGGGTGTAGCACAAGGCATTTCACGGTTGGCGTCATTCGCGACCTCTGCCGCAGGCGCAGCCCGCTCGGCTGGGCTTCCTGGGTGCCGTCCTGATCACCGCCGGCGGTCTGGGCGCAGGCAGCACGCGACTGCACGATCCGCTGCTGGAATCGCTGCATCTGTCGTGGCTGCGCTTCGGCCACGGGCTGGTCCTGTCGTCGGTGCTGTTGTGGGGCGGCGTCGCGCTGATGTTGGTCGCATGGCTGTGGCTGGGCCGCCGCGTGATCGACCGCACCGCGACCGAGTACACGATGGTCGCGACGACCGGATTCTGGTTGGCGCCGCTGCTGTTGAGCGTCCCCGTGTTCAGCCGGGACACCTATTCCTACCTTGCGCAGGGCGCCCTGCTTCGCGACGGCTTCGACCCCTATCTCGTCGGCCCGATCGACAACCCGAACTCGTTGCTGGACAACGTGAGTCCGATCTGGACGACGACGACGGCGCCGTACGGGCCCGGCTTCATCCTGATCGCGAAGTTCGTCACGATGCTGGTCGGCAACGACGTCGTGGCGGGGACGATGCTGCTGCGGCTGTGCATGCTGCCCGGCCTGGCACTGCTGATCTGGGCGGCCCCGCGGGTGGCGCGCCACGTCGGCGCCAACGGATCGACCGCGTTGTGGATCTGCGTGCTCAACCCGCTGGTGATCATCCATCTGATGGGTGGCGTGCACAACGAGATGCTGATGGTCGGGTTGATGATGGCGGCGATCGCATTGACCTTCGGCGGCCACCACATCGCAGGCGTCAGCCTGATCGCCGTCGCGGTGGCCGTGAAAGCGACCGCCGGACTGGCACTTCCGTTCATGGTCTGGGTGTGGGCCCGTTCCCTGCGGGAACGGCGCGGATACGCGCCGATCAAGGGCTTCGCCGTGGCCACGGCGGCGTCGGTGCTGATCTTCGTGGCGGTGTTCGCGGTGCTGTCGCTGCTGGCCGGCGTCGGGCTGGGCTGGCTGACCGCGCTGGCCGGTTCGGTGAAGATCATCAACTGGCTCACCGTGCCGACAGCGGCGGCGAACCTCGTCAACGTCTTCGGCAGCCTGATTCTGCCGGTGAACTTCTACGCCGTGCTCGACGTCGCGAGAATCGTCGGCATCGTGATCATCGCGATCTCACTTCCGTTGCTGTGGTGGCGGTTTCGCCACACCGACCGTGAAGCGCTGACCGGCATCGCGCTCGCCATGGTCGTCGTGGTGCTGTTCGTGCCCGCCGCGCTGCCGTGGTACTACACCTGGCCGCTGGCCGTCGTGGCCGCCCTCGCGCAGACTCGCCCGGCGATCGCGGCCATCGCCGGGCTGTCCACGTGGATCACGGTGATCTGGAAACCCGACGGGGCGCACGGCATGTACTCGTGGCCGCACGTGCTGCTGGCCACGGCATGCGCTGCGGTGGCGTGGTATTCGCTGTACAGGGCGCCGGAACCCAGTGCGCCCGACCGCGAAGCGGTCAGTACGCCATCGCCTGGGCCCGACGCACCACCTCACGGGCCTGATGAGAGTGCAGCGCGTCAACCGGCCGGGCATTAGCCTGCGCGTCCGTCGACCCGTCGCGGCTGATGGTCAGCGACGGGTCGGGGGTGAACAGCCAGCGCACGATCTCGGTTTCGCGGTATCCCCCGTCGTGCAGGACGACGAGCAGGCCGGGCAGGCTCTTCACCACATGGCCGGTGTCGTCGAAGAAGATCTTGGGCACCACCACCGCGCCCCCGCGGCGCACCGCGACCAGATGTCCCTCCCGCAGCTGCTGATGCACCTTGGTCACCGGGATGCCGAGTAGATCGGCGACAGCGGGCAGGTCGTAGACGGCCTCGCCGGGGTCAAGAACGTCGTCGGCGGCCGGAATGCTGCTCACCGCATCGAGTCTAGGTCGCATCGCCGGACTCGTAACATGTCTTTGGTGGAGACCCACCAGCAATCGGACCCGCTCGTCGGGACCGTTCTGGACGGTCGGTACCGCGTCGACACGCTGATCGCCACCGGCGGCATGAGCTCCGTGTATCGCGGGCTGGACATTCGCCTGGACCGGCCCGTGGCTCTGAAGGTCATGGATTCGCGCTACGCCGGTGACCACCAGTTCCTGACCCGGTTTCAGCGCGAGGCCCGCGCCGTCGCCCGGCTGAAGGATCCCGGCCTGGTCGCCGTCTACGACCAGGGCATCGACAGCCAGCACCCGTTCCTGGTGATGGAGCTCATCGAGGGCGGCACGCTGCGCGAACTGCTGCGCGAGCGCGGGCCGATGCCGCCGCACGCCGTCGCCGCGGTGCTGGCACCGGTGCTGGGCGGACTCGCCGTGGCGCACGCGGCCGGTCTGGTGCATCGCGACATCAAGCCGGAGAACGTGCTGATCTCCGATGACGGCGAGGTCAAGATCGCCGACTTCGGTTTGGTCCGCGCAGTCGCCGAGGCCAAGATCACCTCCACCAGCGTCATTCTCGGCACCGCCGCGTACCTGTCGCCCGAGCAGGTCAGCACCGGCGACGCCGATCCGCGCAGCGACGTCTACTCCGTCGGGATCCTCGCCTACGAGCTGCTCACCGGCGTCACCCCGTTCACCGGCGATACCGCACTCGCGGTGGCCTACCAGCGGATGGACAACGACGTCCCCGCGCCGAGCACGGTGATCGGCGGTGTGCCATCGCAATTCGACGAGCTGGTGGCGGTCTCGACCGCCCGCGATCCGGCGCAGCGGTACGCGGACGCGAGGACATGGGCGACCATCTCGACGCGATCGTCGACGAACTCGGCCTGCCCGCGTTCCGGGTGCCTGCGCCGCGCAACTCGGCGCAGCACGCGTCGGCGGCTCTGAGTCGCAGTCAGGTGCGCGACCAACACACCACCACCGAAACGGCCACCGAACCACCGCGCGGCCACCGGCACCACCCCTGCCGCGCCAGCACACCCGCGAGCTCACGCGCGACGACTTGCCACCTGTTGAACCCGACTATCAGCCGGTCTCAGGACAATTCGCCGGCATCGACCTCGACGAGTTCCATTGGGCACGGCAACGCGCCAGACGAGCGCTGGTGTTCTGGGTGCTCACCGTCCTGACGGTCACCGGCCTCGTCGCCGCCGCCGCGTGGACCGTCGGCAGCAACATCGGCGCACTGATCTAGGCGCGCAGCGGCCGGGGCGACGCTAGTCGCGCAACATCTCCGCGACCAGGAACGCCAGCTCGAGGCTCTGCTGGGTGTTCAGCCGCGGATCACAGGCGGTCTCGTAGCGGCCGGCCAGATCGGAATCCGAGATGTCCTGGGCGCCGCCGAGACACTCGGTGACGTTCTCCCCGGTGATCTCGACGTGGATGCCGCCGGGATGGGTGCCCAGCGCGCGGTGCACCTCGAAGAAGCCCTGCACTTCGTCGACGATCCGGTCGAAGTGGCGCGTCTTGTAGCCCGTCGACGACTCGTGGGTATTGCCGTGCATGGGATCGCACTGCCAGATCACCTGATGCCCGGTGGCCTGCACCTTCTCGATGATCGGCGGCAGCAAGTCGCGCACCTTGTTGTTGCCCATGCGGGTCACCAGCGTGAGCCGTCCCGGCACGTTGTTCGGGTCCAGCCGTTCGACGTACTCGACGGCGAGCTCCGGTGACATCGTCGGGCCGAGCTTGACGCCGATCGGGTTGGAGACCACCTCGGCGAACGCGATGTGCGCGCCGTCGAGCTGACGGGTGCGTTCGCCGATCCACACGTAGTGCGCGGACAGGTCGTAGAGCGCCGGCTTGCCGTCCTCGTTCTCCGACAGCCGCAGCATCGCCCGTTCGTAGTCGAGCACCAAAGCCTCATGGCTGGCGTAGATTTCGGCGGTCTGCAGGTTGCGGTTGTCGACACCGCAGGCGCTCATGAACGTCAGTGCGCGGTCGATCTCGCCGGCAAGCGCCTCGTAGCGGGCGCCCGCAGGCGAGGTCCGGACGAACTCGCGGTTCCAGTCGTGCACGGCGTGCAGCGACGCCAGCCCGGACCCGGTCAGCGCCCGAACCAGATTCATCGCCGCGCTGGCGTTCGCATACGCGCGCACCAGCCGTGACGGGTCGTGCTCGCGGGCAGCGGCGTCCGGGGCGAAACCGTTGATCATGTCGCCGCGGTAGGACCTCAGGCCCAACGCGTCGATATCCGACGACCGCGGCTTGGCGTACTGGCCCGCGATGCGGGCCAGCTTGACCACCGGCATGCTGGCGCCGTAGGTGAGCACCACCGCCATCTGCAGCAGAGTGCGGATGTTGGCGCGGATGTGCGGTTCGGTGTTGTCGACGAACGTCTCGGCGCAGTCGCCGCCCTGCAGAAGGAACGCCTCGCCACGCGCGACGTCGGCCAACAGTCCCTTGAGCCGTTGGATCTCGGCGGGCACGGTGACCGGCGGCACACTCTCGAGCACGGTCCGCATGTTCTTCGCCTGCTCGGCATCCCAGCTGGGCTGCTGTGCCGCCGGCCTGGCCAGCGCGGTGTCCAGCCGTTGCCGCAGGTCCTCGGGCAGCGGCGGCAGCGACGGCAGCTGGTCGATCGGTACGTCGACGGTCCAGTTCACCCGTTCATGGTAACTGGGCACCCATACCGGTTTTCTACCGCTGTGCTGGCACTTCCCCGGTCGTCATCAGCTGAAAACGCAGCAGATTGTGCTGCGCGTCGACCAGGGCGTCGTGAGCATCACGGGGCCGCGGCGGCATCCGCGGGGACCCGCGCTCCTCCCAGAACTGCCGCAGTTCGCGGGTGAACCGGGGTATCGCGGGCGGCAGGTCGGTCATCGGGCCCCACAACTGACAAAGCACGACGTGGTCGTATGCGCCGACCCAGGCCCATAGCTCGATCGGCTCGTCGCCGTCGACGCCGAAGAAGTCCTCCAGCTCCGACCGGATCTGCCTGCGGGAGCGCCACAGCGGCGACGCGGGTGACGGCAGCTTCGGCAGCACGTGCTTGCGCACCCAGCTGCCCGCCTGGTCGGGGTTGAATTCCGTTGAGATACCGTAGTATTCGCGCCCATCCTCGGCCACGACGCCGATCGAGATCAATTCGATGGTGCGACCGTTGTCGATGAACTCGGTGTCGTAGAAGATACTTCACACGGCCGCCGTTTCCGGCCTTGGCCGGCGCACGTCGGCGCGCGGGGCGGCGTGGATCTCGCGGTCCAGCTCCTCATCGACCTCGCTGTCCTCGGGAAAGTGCGGCTCCCCGGCGATGACGTGCTGCAGCCAGAGCTTGGCCTGCACGACGGGCCTGCGCAGCCTGCGTTCGCGGACCAGCGCCCTGTGCATCTTGCGAGGCCGGTCGCCGTAGCGCCACCGCGCCCACGGCGCATGCGGGCGCGACAGCCGGATCGCGCCGACGATCAGCAGCGGAGTGATGAACATGCCCACCAGGCCCGTCCACACCTTGCCCTTGAGCAGCACGACGACGGCCAGCATCAGGGTCACCACCGCGATCGCGATCACGCTGGCCCGCGCCGCCAGGCTGTGGTCGTTGCGCCAGATGCCGATGTCGAAGAACGACAGCGGGTTGAACCCGAGAATCAGCAGGCCCGCCACCGCGACGGCGGCGAACACCGCGTCGACCGACGTTCGCCCGTCCTCGGCCCAGTACACGTCCTCCAGATGCAGGATCAGCGCGAACTCGTCGAGCACCAGCGCCGCGCCGATACCGAAAAAGGTTGCCGCGACCGTGAATTCGGGTACTCCCCCGTTGACCGCCAATGTCACCATCGACACGCCGGAGATCATGACCAGGATCACACCGATCACCACGTGGTGGATGTGCAGGCCGCCGCCCGAAGAGATATTGCGCGGCTGCCACCACTTGCGCGGGGCAGTCGCTGTCGGCGTGTGCTGCGGATGTACCGGACGATCGTGCGGGTGACGAAGAACGTCAGGATGAACGCGACCAGGCAGAACACGAGCGGCAGCCGCCCGTGCGGGATACGCCAGGTCGAGGTCGAAGGTCCACGCGCACGGTCGAAAACTTACGCCGACCTGCGCGTGCCACGCCCGGGATATCGACCGACGCGCCGACGGCCACCGATACTCTGGTCAGAACATGAGTAATTGGCGGTCGCCCGGCGGGCCTGGCTGGGCGCCAACGCTCGCCTGGCGGCTGTTTCAGCTGCTGACAGTGGCGGCGCTGGCCTGGGCGGCGTGGCGATTGCTCGGCCACATTCCGTACCGCATCGACATCGACGTCTACCGGATGGGCGGGCGGGCCTGGCTGGACGGCCGGCCCCTGTACGCCGACGGCGTCATGTTCCACACCCGCGGTGGCCTGGACCTGCCGTTCACCTACCCGCCGCTGGCCGCCGTCGCCTTCGCCCCGTTCGCGCTGCTGTCGCTGGACGTCGCCAGCGTCGCGATCACGCTGACCACGCTGATCCTGCTGATCGTCGCGACGACGATCCTGCTGACCCGACTGGACGTGTGGCCCCAGCCGGCGGCGGGCAAGAGCGCGGTCACGAGCGAGCCGGCGTGGCTGCGCCGAGGCTGGCTGGCGGCGGCGATCGTGGCGCCCGCGGTCGTCTACCTCGAGCCGATCCGGTCGAACTTCGACTTCGGCCAGATCAACGTCGTGCTGATGACGCTGGTCATCGCCGACTGCGTGCCGCGCAAGACGCCGTGGCCGCGCGGCATGCTGCTCGGCCTGGCGATCGCGCTCAAGCTCACGCCCGCGGTGTTCCTGCTCTACTTCCTGCTGCGGCGCGACACCCGCGCGCTGATGGTCACCGGCGCGTCGGCCGTGGTCGCGACGCTGGCCGGGTTCGCGTTCGCCTGGCGCGACTCGCTGGAGTACTGGACCGACACGGTGCGCAACACCGACCGCATCGGCACCGCGACGCTGAACACCAACCAGAACATCGCGGGCGCGCTGGCCCGGCTGGGCCTCGGCGAGGGCGAGCGATTCGTGCTGTGGACGCTGGCCTGCTTCGCGATGCTGGCGCTGACGGTGTGGGCGGCGCGCCGGGTGCTCAAGGCCGATCAGCCGGTGCTGGCGCTGATCTGCGTGGCGATGTTCGGGCTGGTGGTCTCCCCGGTGTCCTGGTCACACCACTGGGTGTGGGTGCTGCCGACGGTGCTGGTCACGGCGGTGCTGGCCTATCGGCAGCGGCACGCGGCGCTGGCTCTGGTGGCGGTCGCGGGCGTCGCGCTGATGGTGTGGACGCCGATCCCGCTGATGCCCGAACACCACGAGACCGCGGCCTCGCTGTGGCGACAGCTCGCCGGCGGGTCGTACGTCTGGTGGGCGATCGCGGTGATCGTGGTGGCGGGCACCGTCTCGTGCGCACGCCGAACGGCGCGGCAGCACCGCCGTCGACGCCGCGCGGGTGCCCGCGTCAGCTGGCCGGCAGTCTGATTGCCGGCTCAGCCGGCGGCGAGCCGGTCGGGGCATGCGGCGCGCGGACGGCATTCGGCGACGGCTTGCCTGTCGGCCTTGCCGTCCTTGATGTCGGCCGGCGTAGAGGTCGACGTACTCCTGCCCGGACAGCCGCATCAGCTCGTACATCACCTCGTCGATCACGGCGCGCTCGATGAACCGGTTGCCCGCCAGCCCCTCGAACCGGCTGAAATCCATCGGCTTGCCGAACTTGACCTCGACCCGGCCGAACCGCCACCTCTTGCTGCCGGGCGGATTGACGGAATCGGTTCCGATCATCGCGACCGGAATCACCGGAACGCCGGTCTCCAGCGCCAGCCGCGCCAGCCCCGTCTTGCCCTTGTAGAGCCGCCCGTCGGGCGAGCGGGTGCCCTCCGGATACATGCCGAGCAGCTTGCCCTCACCGAGGACGCGTGCGGCGGTGGTCAGCGCGGCCTGCGCGCTGTCGGCGTCGGTGCGGTCGATCGGCACCTGGCCCGCGGCGGTGTAGAACCACCGCTGAAACCAGCCCTTGATCCCCGTTCCGGTGAAGTACTCGGCCTTGGCCAGGAAGGTGATCCGCCGGCGGACCACCAGAGGCTTGTAGAAGCTGTCCGCGACCGCGAGGTGGTTACTGGCCAGGATCGCCGGGCCGGAGTGCGGAACATATTCCAGCCCTTCGACTTTGGGGCGGCCGAGCAGCGTCAGCAGGGGTCCCATGAAGATGTACTTGAACAGCCAATACCACATGGGCCCTCCCGATGAACGAACACCGACCGGTGCTCTGCGACAACTGTACCCACGCACTGTGGATGCGACCACAGGACGCGGCGGCCTACTCCTCGACCGTGACCGGGATGTGCTGATAGCGGCCCGGCCCTGGCGGCGGCTGCCCGTTCGGCCCTGGGCCGCCGCGGCGGTGGCGGCCCGTCCGGCGGCTCGCGTCTCCGGGGCCGCCGCGCCGTGTCCGCCGTGTCCTCGATGATCGCCCTGATCACGGTCAGCAGCGCGACGCTGTGCTCGGCGATGACGGTCAGCAGCGGATGCTGTTCGCCGGAGACCAGCGCCGCCAGCGCGCACACCGGGCACCACACCTGCTGGCACTTGCCGGGGCCGTCACCGCTGCTGGCCGCCCGCGCGGCGGCGAACCGCACCGCGGGGTCGAGCCGGTCCAGGATGGCCTGCGCCAGCTGCCGCAGTTCCGGAGCCAGGTCGGGATGTCGCCGCCCGGCGGCTGGACCGTCGGTGTCAGACCCACTCACGCTGGCCACACCTCCGGATTCGGTCGGAACCGCACTGTCAGCTCACTGCCTCGCAGCTGCGCGTCCATCACGATGCATCGACGCAGCACGGACGCCAGCCGAACCCGGCGCCGCATGCCGCCGGCGCCGATGATCAAGTCGTCGTCGACCCGGCCCAGCGTCAGGGCGGCGGAGTCGACCTGCGGCAACTCTAGCCGCAACCGGTAGACGGCTTCGAGCCCGGAGCCGGATTCCCGGTCCACCACCGGTCGCACCGGCCCCGGCGGCGGCGAACCGTCGCGGCGGCGCGCGCTGTCGAGCAGTTCGGCAAGCGCCTTGGCTCCGATCGGTTCGCCGGCAAGGTGCGGGACGAGCACCAGTTGCACGTCGCCGATCGTGGTGTCGAGCTCGTCGAGCACGGCCCGCTGCTCGGAGATCCGCTCCGAGTACCAGTCGAACGCGGGATGCTCGGGCAGGTTGCGGTACTCGTACGAATCGTCCTGCACCAGAATCTGATTGACGATCAGCTCGTCGACCCGAACACCCATCAGCGCCAGCGAGCCCAGCGTGCGCGCCGCCTCGGCGGCGACCACCCGCTCGGCCGTCATCACCAGATGCGCGCGACAGGATCGACCCGTCGGTGAGCAGCGCGCTCAGCCGCTCCGTGCCGGCGCCGATGCGCTCGAGCAGCGCCACCACGGCCGCCGACTGCGGGTCGTCGGCGCCGGCGGACAGCCGGCGGTGCCGCGGCCAGGCCCGCTCCAGATACAGACCGAACGTCGCGGGCAGCGTCAGCATCCGCAGCGCGTCGGCGGTCGAGGCGCAGTCCACCACGACGTGGTCCCACTCCCCCGAGCCGGCCAGCTCGCCGACCTCGTGCAGGCCGAGCACTTCCTGAATACCGGGCAGTGCCGAAAGTTCTTCTGGTGCAATGTTTCCCAGATCCGACTCGGGAAACCTGCCGGACAGCAGGCCGGCGATCTCGCGCCACCGCGTTTCCAGCAGGGCCAGGGTGTCCAGCGCCAGCGCGTCGAGGAATCCGCCGCTCGGGCGTCCGCGGTATCCAGTCGGCGAGCACCCGGGTGGGCTCGCGACGTCCGGTCGGGGTCACCGTCGTGCCAAGCACGTCGCCGATCGAGTGCGCCTGGTCGGTCGAGACGATGAGCACCCGCAGCCCCGCACGCGCGTCACGCACGGCGGTGGCGGTCGCCAACGTTGACTTACCTACCCCGCCCTTACCGACGAAGAGACTGATCCGGGCCGTAGGCGTTCGCGGATTCACTCAGCCTCGACTCGTTTCTTGAGGTCCTTCAATGCGGTATCGGTCAGCCTACGCTCGGCCTTGCGCTTGAGCAGCCCGATCATCGGGATGACCAGATCGACCGACAGCTCGTAGGTGACGTCGGTCCCGGATCCCTTGGGCGACAATCGATATGCCCCGTCCAATGCCTTCAGCAGCGAGCTGGACACCAGCGTCCACTTCACCGATCCGCGGTCGGGCGGCCAGTCATAGGACAGCACCATGGTGTCCTTGAGGACCGCGGCGTCCAGCACCAGCCGGGCGGTCTTCGGGTAGCCCGCCTCGTCGGCCTCGAGCACCTCGGTTTCCTTGTACTCGGCTGACCCACTCGGGATAGGAGCCGATATCGGCGATGACATCCATCACCGTCGAAGGATCGGCATCGATATAGATGGTCTGCGCCGTCTTGTCCGCCACTGCTTCTTTCCCCGTTTGGTCTGCCGATGGCAGAAATCTACCCCGCTCCGCTGTCTGGGACCCAGTCTCAAGCCAGCCGGGACACCCCGACCGGGCGCGAGGCCTCGAGCCGCTGCTTCACCTCGAACGCCATGTTCTTGCCCGCCACCCGGCGCCGGTGGTTCATCTTGGCCAGGTTCATCTTGGCCAGCTGCCACGCCGCCGCGCCGGACGGTTCGGCGTGCAGGAAGTAGTGCAGGATCACCCCGTCCAGCACCGGCTCCAGCCAGATCTCCATGGTGCCGGTCAGCGCACCGGTCACGGTCCAGCGATGCCCCGCCTTCGCCCGGTCCTCGACCACCGTCAGCCGCAGGTCGGGCCACCACCGCCGCCAGCTCGCGGGATCCGCGACGGCCCTGCCGACCTCGACGGGGTCGGCGGCGACGAACGTCTCGTCCGCGATCTGGATGCTGTTCATCGCCTACTAGCTTCACATATGAGCCGGACCCGGCCGAATGCGGCCGACTAGGCTGAGAACGGCAAAGCCGCTAGTCGAGAGGCCATGATCGTGCGTGAGTTCAGTGTCCCCGCGTCGTTCACCGTCGGCGAGCACGACACCGTCGTCAGCTCCGTGTTCTCCCACGAGCGCGACGACCCCGACCACGTGATCTTCCAGCGCCTCGTCGACGGGGCGTGGACCGACGTGACGTGCGCGCAGGCGGCCGCGCAGATCCGTTCGGCGGCACTGGGTTTGATCGCCGAGGGCGTCAAGCCCGGCGACCGGGTGGCGATCCTGTCGGCGACCCGCTACGAGTGGCCGATCCTCGACTTCGCGATCCTGGCGGTCGGCGCGGTCACCGTGCCGATCTACGAGACGTCCTCTGCCGAACAGGTGCGGTTCGTGCTCGCCGACTCCGGCGCGGTGCTGGTGTTCGCCGAGACCGACGAGCACGCCGACAAGATCGAGCAGCTCACCGGACGAGCTGCCCGAGCTGCGCAAGGTCTGCCGCATCGACGGAACGGGCCCGGCAGCGCTCGACGAACTCGCCGAGGCGGGCAAGGCCGTCGACCCCGCTGAGGTTCAGACGCGGCTGGCGGCCATCAAGTCGGCCGACGTCGCGACACTGGTCTACACCTCGGGCACCACCGGCAGGCCCAAGGGCTGCCAGCTGACGCATTCGAACCTGCTCTACGAGATCCGCGGCGCCAAGGCGTGCTTCCCGGCGCTGCTGGACAAGGGCGAGAGGCTGCTGGTGTTCCTGCCGCTGGCCCACGTGCTGGCCCGCGCCATCACCATCGCTGCGTTCAGCAACAAGGTCACGCTCGGCTTCACCAGCGACGTCAAGAACCTGGTGCCGACGCTTGCGGTGTTCAAGCCGACGCTGGTGGTCTCGGTGCCCCGGGTGTTCGAGAAGGTCTACAACACCGCCGAGCAGAACGCCCGCAACGACGGCAAGGGCCGGATCTTCGAGCTCGCCGCCGACACCGCGATCGAATGGAGCCAGGCCCAGGACACCGGCGGCGCCGGCCTGCTGCTGCGCGCCAAGCACGCGCTGTTCGACCGGCTGGTCTACGGCAAGCTGCGCGCCGCGCTCGGCGGCAACTGCCACGCGGCGATCTCCGGCGGCGCACCGCTGGGCGCCCGGCTCGGCCACTTCTACCGCGGCGTCGGGCTGACCATCTACGAGGGCTACGGACTCACCGAGACCAGCGCGGCGATCACCGTCAACCGGGTCGGCGAGGTGAAGGTCGGTTCGGTCGGAAAGTTGTTGCCGGGCAACAGCATGCGGATCAACGACGACGACGAGTTGCTGGTGTCGGGCGGCGTCGTGTTCAGCGGGTACTGGCGCAATCAGAGCGAGACCGACGCGGTGTTCTCCGACGGCTGGTTCCACACCGGCGATCTCGGCGCGATCGACGAAAACGGCTTCCTGACCATCGTCGGCCGCAAGAAGGAGATCATCGTGACCGCGGGCGGCAAGAACGTCGCCCCGGCACTGCTGGAGGACCGGCTGCGCGCGCACCCGTTGATCAGCCAGGCCATGGTCGTCGGCGACGCCCAGCCGTTCATCGCGGCGCTGATCACGATCGATCCCGAGGCCTTCCCCGGGTGGAAGCAGCGCAACGGCAAGGACCCGAACGCGACGGTGGGCGACCTCGCCGAGGACCCCGATCTGGTCGCCGAGATCGATCTGGCCGTCAAGGATGCCAACCAGGCGGTGTCCCATGCGGAGTCGATCCGCAAGTTCCGCATCCTGCCGGTCGATTTCACCGAGGACACCGGCGAGCTCACGCCGACCCTGAAGGTCAAGCGCAAAGTGGTCGCCGAGAAGTTCGCCGCCGACATCGAAGCGCTCTACCAAAAGAGTTGACGAGTAGTCGCGCATGCGGGGCGCGACGTAGTGCGTCGGTGGTGGGGCTGCTGCCGCCGCGTTCATGAGTGTGGAAACCGCGAAAGCGGCCGCTGCACTGCCCGACTGATGATCACCGTGCAGAAGCTGCGGACGTCTACAAGGCATCGAGCGTGGAATTCCTGAAGTGACCGCCGCGCAGCAGTTCGGCCAGGCGCGCGCTGGGTACGCCACTGCCAGTTGTCGACCACCCAGCGCCGCCCGGCCGCGCCCATTCTGCGCGGCCCGGTCGGGGTCGGACAGCAGGTCGCTCACCGAGGCCGCGATGGCGCCGACGTCCCAGCCGTCGACCACCACGCCGGTCTCGCCGTCCCGCACCGTTTCCGGCGCGCCGCCCGACCGGCCGGCGACGACCGGCACTCCGGCCGCCGACGCCTCCAGATAGACGATGCCGAGGCCCTCCACGTCCAACCCGGCGCCGCGGGTGCGGCACGGCATGGCGAATACGTCGGCCATCGCGTGGTGGGCAGGCAGTTCCTCGCCGGGCACCCCGCCGGTGAACACCACGTGCTCGGCGACACCGAAACTGTGCGCAAGCTTGCGCAAGGACGACGCGTACGGGCCGCCGCCGACGATGACCAGGGCGGCGCCGTGCACGCGCTGCCGGATCGCGGGCAGCGCCCGGATCAGCATGTCCTGGCCCTTGCGCGGCACCAGCCGCGACACACACGCGACCACGGGACGGTTGCCGAGCCCGTAGCGGGCGCGCAGTTCGGCGCGCGCGACCTCATCGGGGGCGAACCTGTCGATGTCCACGCCGGGCGGCAGGTGTTCGAGCGCGGCGTGCGGCCCGAACGCCGAGGCGAACCGGCGTCGCGTGTAGCTGCTGATGTAGGTGACCACGTCGGTGCCGGATCCGATGCGGCGCAACGCGGTTCGGGCCAACGGCAGCATCGACCAGCCCACTTCGTGGCCGTGGGTACTCGCGACGACACGGTTGGCGCCCGCATCGCGGGCCAGCGGGGCCATCAGCGCCAGCGGCGCGGCCGCACCGAACCAGACCGTGTCGATCTCGTTGCGTTCGATGAGCCGCCGCATCCTGCGGGCCACCGACGGCTCGGGCAGCATCAGCGTGCCCGGGTGACGCACCACGGTGTATCCGGTCTTCTGCGCGTCCTCGTCGAAGTCGTCGGATCCCTTCCACTTCGGCGCGTACACCGTCAGCGTGTGCGTGCCCGCCTCGACCAGGTTGCCGACCAAGTGCGTCCAGATAGGACTGGATGCCGCCGCGGCGCGGCGGAAAGTCATTGGTAACCAGCAGAACCCGGCTCACACGGTCACGCTAGCCGTACTGCCGCCATCGCATCAGAACCGTTTCGAGGTCGGCACCCAGGATCTCGCGCACCGCCGTCGCCGTGTCGGGGTGGCCGTACCCGCAGGCCCGCAGGTACAGCTCACGCAGCGTGGCGGTGCCGTAGGTGTCGGCGACGAACCGGCTGAACATCCATGCGCGGTCGTAGGCCTGCGAGCGGTCCGGACCATCCAGATCGGCGTCGGTGGGCAATCCACGAGCGACGTCGACCGGCTGCGGCGGGCGGGCGACGAAGTCGGCGACGCCCTCGGTGAGCCAGCGTGGCGCGTCGGCCGCCGTGCTGGCGCGCGCTGCGTAGTGGAACAGCTCGTGGCGCAACACGATTCGCAGCGCCGCATCGCTCATCGCGGCCGCGCCCGGGGCGAACATGATCCGCTCGCCGGTGGTGGTGGCCGCGGTGTGGGTATCGCCGCCACCCACCGCGGCGAACTGGGCGTCGGTGCTCGCGGCCGCGATGACGATGTCGCGCGGCCAGTCGGGGCCCCAGAACGCGGTGACGGCGCGCGCTGCGTCGTCGAGTTGCGCGGAGATGCGCCTGAGCAGCGGTTCTCCTGCCTCGCCCAGTCCGACCAATCGCACGGTACGGCCGTCGCGCAGGGTCTGCGAGGACGATGGCGGCGGCGCGGGAGTGGTGTGCGATGCCGGCACGGCCAGTGTCGGACCGGTCGGGACGGGGTGTGGACGGCCAACCAGAAGCAGCGCGCAGATCAGCTCGGCGATCAGCACCGCTCCTAAGTTGATCCGGCCCTCGCGTGTGCGGTCCGGCGACGGTCAGTAGCGGCGGACGTTATAGATCGGCGCATTGTCCACCGGGGCGACTCGCACCGGCGTGCCGTAGGTGGAGGCGTGCACCATCATTCCGTCACCGATGTAGATGGCGACGTGCGAGGCGTCGGAGTAATAGGTGACGAGGTCCCCCGGCTGCATCTGGTCCATCGACACCGGCTGCCCACCGCTGGCCAGCGCCTGGCTGGAGTGCGGCAGGGCGACCCCGGCCTGCTGGAACGACCACATCACCAGTCCCGAGCAGTCGAAGGCGCTCGGGCCGGACGCGCCCCATGAGTACGGCGAGCCGATGCGGCTCAGCGCGGCCTGGATCACGGTCGCGGCCTCCGGCGATCCGTTCGGCGGTGCCATATCGCCGGGCGGAATGCCCTCCGGCGGGGCGATATCGCCCGGCGGAATGCCCTCCGGCGGTGCCGCCATGATCGCGGGATCGCCCTCCGGTGGCAACGGCGCGGGCGCAGGCGGCGGGGGCGGCATGGCTGCCAGCGCCTCGCGCTGGTTCGGGGTCAGCGCCTGGTACTGCGACTTGACGATGGCGATCTGCACCTGCAGCTGGCTTTGCTTGGACTGCAGGTCGGCGCGCACCGCGGCGGCCTGCTCGGCGGCGGTCTTGGCTTCCGCGGCCGACTTCGCGGACGCCGACTCGGCCAGCGCGGCCTGCGTACCGAGGTCGCGGTAGCTCTTCATCTGTGCCGACATCTCGGAGGCCATCACGCGCTGCACCGACAGCTGGTCGATGAGTCCCTGCGGCGAGGTGGCGGTCAGGATCGCGTCCAGACCGTCGGGCCTGCCGCCCATGTACTGCGCGGCGGCAACCTTGTCGACGGCGGTCTGGAACGTTGCCAGTTGCGACTTGGCCGATTCGACGGCTGCGACGTCGGCGACGTGCTTTGCCTCCGCGGCCTGCTGCACTGCCAGCTTGTTGGTCAGATCCAGCTGGGCGGAATGCATCGCCTCAGTGGTCTGCTCGGCCTGCCGCGACAGCTCATTGAGCTTTGCCAGTGCGTCATCGGCGGGATCCGCCTGCACACTCGGGATGAGAATCGCGCAGCACGCCGTTATACCGATTACCGCACTGATGACGGGTCGCTTAATGACGCGCGTGTACAAGTGCGAGCGGTCGAGCCTCAAGATTGCGCCCTTCAACTGCTGTGACGAAGCCGCGTCGAACTGCTCTTAGGTCTCAGATAGGTTACGAAACGGCATCGGCCTTGTCCAACAGAAGACGCAAATTTAACAGCCGCCTCGAACATTGTTGTCGGCGGGCACGTTACTGCGTGTCGTCAGGCGACCCCGGAATCGCCGTCCCGGTGGATCGGCACCAACCGAAGTCGCGGCGCCAATCCCACGTCCGCCAGCACCTCCAGGGCCCGCCGTTCGTCATCGAGCAACGTGTCGGGGACGCCGAGCAAAACACTCACGACGCAGTCCTGACAGCCGGGTCCGCGCACCGCGCAATCGTCGCAGTCGATCTTCACCGTGCCCATTGATCACTCCTCTCGTCGGTGTTGTCAGCACGGTATCGAGGGGTACCGACAAGTCGCCGACGGACAGTTCGCACTCGCCGGGCCCCCGGAGTGGCAACCAGACCTGTCGGTGGCGTTCCCTACCTTCAGCGCATGGGCCAGCTCAGCTTCGCCGACGTCGATGCCCAGCTCGATGTCGCCGGCTACGCGGCTCCGCTGGCCGACCTGTCGCTGCGCGAGACCACCTTCGTGGTGGTGGATCTCGAGACCACGGGCGGGCGCGCCGCAGGCGAAAACCATGACGCGATCACCGAGATCGGGGCGGTCAAGGTGCGCGGCGGCGCGGTGCTCGGCGAGCTCGCCACGCTTGTCGACCCCGGCCGCAGCATCCCGCCGCAGATCGTCGCGCTGACCGGCATCACCTCGGCGATGGTGTTCAACGCGCCGACGATCGAGTCGGTGCTGCCGGCGTTCCTCGAGTTCGCCCGCGGCGCAGTGCTCGTCGCGCACAACGCCGGCTTCGACATCGGGTTCCTGCGGGCGGCCGCCGAACGCTGCCAGATCACCTGGCCGCGACCGCCGGTGCTGTGCACGGTCAGGCTGGCGCGCCGGGTGCTCACCCGCGACGAGGCGCCCAGCGTGCGGCTGTCCGCGCTGGCCCGGCTGTTCGGCGCGACCACCACCCCGACCCACCGCGCGCTCGACGACGCCCGCGCCACCGTCGACGTGCTGCACGCGCTCATCGAGCGGGTCGGCAATCAGGGCGTGCACACCTACGCCGACCTGCGCTCGTACCTCCCCGACGTGACACCCGCGCAGCGGCGCAACCGTCACCTCGCCCATGCGCTGCCGCATCGGCCGGGCGTGTACCTGTTCCGCGGGCCCGGCGCCGAGGTGCTCTACGTCGGGACCGCGGTCGATCTGCGCCGACGGGTCGGCCAGTACTTCAACGGCGCCGATCCGCGCACCCGGATGAAGGAGATGGCGTCGCTGGCCACCGCGGTCGACCACGTCGAGTGCGCGCACGATCTCGAAGCGGGCGTGCGCGAGCTGCGGCTGCTCGCCGCGCATGCGCCGCCCTACAACCGGCGGTCGAAGTTCCCGCACCGGTGGTGGTGGGTGGTGCTCACCGACGAGGCGTTTCCGCGGTTCTCGGCGGTGCGAGCACCCAACGACACGTGTCGGTCGACATGACTTCGACCGCGCCATCGGGCCGTTCCGGTCCCGCGCCGACGCCGTCGAGACCGCCGCGCTGCTCGCCCGGTTCACCGGCGTGCGCACCTGCACCGCCCGGCTGGGCCGCTCGGCGCGCACGGCCCGCGTGCCCGGAGCGTGAACTGTCGCCGTGCCCGGCGCCGCGCGACATCGCTGCCGCCGACTACGCCGCCACCGTGCGGCGCGCCACCGGACTGATCGACGGCACCGACAGCCGCGCACTGGCCGAGGTGCTCGCCCAACTCGCCGACCTCGCCGACCGCGGCCGCTACGAGACCGCCGCCCGGCTGCGCGACCACGCCGCCACCGCGATCGATGTGCTGTGGCGCGGTCAGCGGCTGCGCGCGCTGGCCGCGGTCGAGCGAGCTGGTGGCCGCCCGCCCCGACGGCGACGGCGGATGGCACCTGGCGGTGATCCGGCACGGACAGCTCGCCGCCGCGGGCAACGCCTGCCGCGGCGTCCCCCCGATGCCGGTCGTCGACGCGATATGCGCTGGCGCACAAGCGGTTCTGCCGGACACCGGCACCGCTGGGCGGGGCACTTGTCGAGGAGACCGCGCTCATCGCGCGCTGGCTCGGCCAGCCGGGGGTGCGCATCGTGCGGGCAGACACCGGCTGGGCGTCACCGGTGGCGGCGGCCGGGCGCTGGGCGGCCTGGGCCGCCTCGGCGCGTTCCGCGCGAGCGGCCGCCGAGCAGGCGGTTCGAACGCTCAGAGCTTCTGGGTGAACCCCACCCAACGCGCGAGCAGCTTTTCGGCCGCCCCGGAGTCGATCGCCTCGGCGGCCCTGGCGAGCCCCGACTCCCACGCGGGCACCCATTTGGCGTCGCTGGCTAGCCCCGCGTGGGCCACCATCGCACCCGCCGCGTTGAGCACCACCGCGTCGCGGACCGGGCCCTTGGCGCCGCCCAGCACCGAGCGCACCGACGCGGCGTTGGCCTCCGCGTCGCCGCCCACCAACTCGGAGATCTCGGCGCGCTTGAAGCCGAACGCCGCCGGATCGAACGTCAGCCGCTCGACGGTGCCTGCCTGCACCCGCCAGATGGTGCTCGTCGTCGTGGTGGTCAGCTCGTCGAGGCCGTCGTCGCCGTGCACGACCAGCACGCTGGAGCGGCGGGCTGGCGAACACACCGGCCATCACCTCGGCCAGATCGCCCCACGCGCAGCCGATCAGGCCGGCCCGCGGCGCGGCCGGATTCGTCAGCGGCCCAAGCAGATTGAAGACCGTCGGCACCCCGATCTCGCGGCGCACCACGCCCGCGTGCCGATAGGACGGATGGAACTGCGGCGCGAACGCGAAGCCGATACCGACCTCGGCGACGCTGCGCGCGACGTCGTCGGGTCCGAGATCGATGCGCACCCCGAGCGCCTCGAGGGTGTCGGCCCCGCCGGACAGCGACGACGCGGCCCGGTTGCCGTGCTTGATCACCGGCACCCCCGCGGCGGCCACCACGATCGCGGCCATCGTGGACAGGTTCACGGTGTTGGCGCCGTCGCCGCCGGTGCCGACCACGTCGACGGTGTCGTTGCCGATCACGTCGGTCCGTCGGCACCCGGCGCGCGTGCTTGAGCATGATGTCGGCCAGCTCGGTCACCTCGGCGGACGTCGGGCGCTTCATCTTCATCGCCACGGCGAAGGCGGCGATCTGGGCCGGAGTGGCCGCGCCGGTCATGATCTGGTCCATCGCCCAGGCCGCCTGCCCGGGGGCGAGCGCCTGACCGGTGGTCAGCCGGCCGAGGACGTCGGGCCACGTCGGGGAGTCATCGGAAGTCACCCGCTGATTATGACGAATTGCTCGACCCGGGTGGAGTTCAACAACTACAAAGCGTCATACTTGCTCCTGTGACGAGCGCTGTAGGCACCTCGGGAACCGCCATCACGTCGCGAGTACATTCGCTGAACCGACCCAACATGGTCAGTGTCGGCACCATCGTGTGGCTTTCCAGCGAGCTGATGTTCTTTGCTGGGCTGTTCGCGATGTACTTCACCGCGCGCTCCCAGGCCGGTGGCGACTGGCCGCCGCAGCCCACCGAACTGAACCTGGTATCAGGCCGTGCCGGTGACGCTGGTGCTCATCGCGTCGTCGTTCACCTGCCAGATGGGCGTGTTCGCCGCCGAGCGCGGCGACGTGTTCGGGCTGCGCCGCTGGTACGTCGTCACCTTCCTGATGGGCCTGTTCTTCGTGCTCGGCCAGGGCTACGAGTACATCCACCTGGTCGAGCACGGCACCACGATCTCCAGCAGCGCGTACGGCTCGGTGTTCTACCTGCCCACCGGGTTCCACGGCCTGCACGTCATCGGCGGGCTGATCGCCTTCATCTTCCTGCTGGCCCGCACCACGATGAGCAAGTTCACGCCTGCGCAGGCCACCGCCGCGATCGTCGTCTCGTACTACTGGCACTTCGTCGACATCGTGTGGATCGCCCTGTTCGCCACGATCTACTTCGTCCGATGATCGGCTCGCCGATGCGTGCGCTGATCGAGCTCGCCGATGCGTTCTGATGAGAAAGGGGTTCGATGACCGACAAGTCCCGCCGTCGGCTGCGCCGGCGTCTGTCAGCAGCCGTGCTGCTGCTGATCGGGCTGACCGTCGCCGGTGGCCTGGCGGCCACCCTGACGCCGACGCCCCAGGTGGCGGTCGCCGACGAGTCACAGTCGGCGCTGCTGCGCACCGGCAAGCAGCTGTTCGACACCTCGTGCGTGACGTGCCACGGCGTGAACCTGCAGGGCGTGCCCGACCGCGGGCCCAGCCTGATCGGCGTCGGCGAGGCGGCGGTCTACTTCCAGGTCTCCACCGGGCCGCATGCCCGCGATGCGCGGCGAGGCGCAGGCGCCGCAGAAGCCACCGCAGTTCGACGAGCGCACAGATCGACGCGCTCGGCGCCTATGTGCAGGCCAACGGCGGCGGGCCGGTCGTGCCGCGCGACGAGAACGGCAAGATCGCGCAGGAATCGCTGATCGGTGACAACGTCGCCCGCGGCGGCGACCTGTTCCGGCTGAACTGCGCGTCGTGCCACAACTTCACCGGCAAGGGCGGCGCGCTGTCGTCGGGCAAGTACGCCCCCGACCTGGGCGATGCCAAGCCGGCGACAGATCTACACCGCGATGCTGACCGGCCCGCAGAACATGCCGAAGTTCTCCGACCGGCAGCTGTCACCGGAAGAGAAGCGCGACATCGTCGCCTACGTCCGGGAATCGGCGGCAGACACCCAGCCAAGGCGGCTACGGCCTCGGCGGGCTTCGGACCGGCGCCAGAAGGCATGGCGGCCTGGATCATCGGCATCGTGGCCGTCATCGGTATGGCCCTGTGGATCGGAGCGCGGGCATGACGCGACGAAGTCAAGGGCACGGACACCCCGGGACAGAAGGGCGAGCCCGGGCAGCCCACCGACGCCGAACTCGCCGCGATGTCGCGCGAGGAACTGCTCGAGCTGGGCGGCAAGATCGACGGCGTCGAGATCGTCTACAAGGAAGAGCGGTGGCCGGTTCCGGGCACCAAGGCCGAGAAGCGCACCGAACGACTGGTGGCGTATCTGGCTTCTGCTCGGCGGGCTTTCGGGCCTGGCGCTGCTGGTGGTCTTCCTGTTCTGGCCGTGGGAGTACCAGCCCTACGGCTCCGACGGCGAGTTCGCCTACTAGCTGGCCACCCCGCTGTACGGACTGACGTTCGGCCTGTCGATCCTGGCCATCGGCATCGGCGCGGTGCTGTATCAGAAGAAGTTCATCCCCGAAGAGATCTCGATCCAGGACCGCCACGACGGCGCCTCGCCGGAGATTCAGCGCAAGACCGTCGCGGCCAACCTGACCGATGCGCTGGAGACTTCGACCATCAAGCGGCGCAAGCTGATTGGCCTGTCGCTGGGTATCGGGCTCGGCGCGTTCGGCCTCGGCACGCTGGTGGCGTTCGCCGGCGGACTGATCAAGAACCCGTGGAAGCCGGTCGTGCAGACCGCCGACGGCAAGAAGGCCGTGCTGTGGACGTCGGGGTGGACCCCGCGCTTCAAGGGCGAGACCATCTACCTGGCCCGCTCCACCGGGCTGCCCGGTGAGTCACCGTTCGTCAAGATGCGCCCCGAGGACATCGACGCGGGCGGCATGGAGACCGTGTTCCCGTGGCGGGAGTCCGACGGCGACGGCACCACCGTCGAGTCGCACCACCGGCTCACCGAGATCTCGATGGGTGTGCGCAACCCCGTCATGCTGATCCGCATCAAGCCGCAGCGACATGCTCCAGGGTGGTCAAGCGGAAGGGCCAGGAGAGCTTCAACTTCGGCGATCTGTTCGCGTTCACCAAGGTCTGCTCCCACTTGGGTTGCCCCTCTTCGCTTTACGAGCAGCAGTCCTATCGCATCCTCTGCCCGTGCCACCAGTCGCAGTTCGACGCGTTGCACTTCGCGAAGCCCATATTCGGTCCGGCTGCGCGCGCATTGGCGCAGCTGCCCATCACCATTGACCAGGACGGGTATCTGGTCGCCAACGGCGACTTCATCGAGCCCGTCGGACCGGCATTCTGGGAGCGGAAGCAGCATGAGTCCGAAACTGGCAAAGCCGAACCTGGCCGAGATCGCAGCCGCACAAGGCGAGGCGATCGATTCGCGCTACCACCCGTCGGCGGCGGTGCGACGCCAGCTGAACAAGGTGTTCCCGACCCACTGGTCCTTCCTGCTGGGCGAGATCGCGTTGTACAGCTTCATCGTCCTGCTCATCACCGGCGTGTACCTCAGCCTGTTCTTCGACCCGTCGATGGCCGAAGTCACCTACAACGGCGTCTACCAACCGCTGCGCGGCGTCGAGATGTCGAAGGCCTATCGAGTCCGACGCTCGACATCAGCTTCGAGGTGCGCGGCGGGCTGTTCGTGCGCCAGGTCCACCACTGGGCGGCACTGCTGTTCGCCGCGGCGATCATGGTGCACCTGGCCCGCATCTTCTTCACCGGCGCGTTCCGCCGGCCGCGCGAAGCCAACTGGGTGATCGGCTCGCTGCTGCTGATCCTGGCGATGTTCGAGGGCTACTTCGGCTACTCGCTGCCCGACGACCTGCTGTCGGGCATCGGCTTGCGCGCCGCGCTGTCGTCGATCACGTTGGGCATGCCGGTGATCGGCACCTGGCTGCACTGGGCGCTGTTCGGCGGCGACTTCCCCTGTGGCGGTGTCGGATACCAGTGTACCGAGGACGGCTGGACTGCTGCCCCGGATGTACGCGCTGCACATCCTGCTGATACCGGGAATCATCCTGGCGCTCATCGGCATTCACCTCGCCCTGCTGTGGTTCCAGAAGCACACCGATTTCCCGGGCCCCGGACGCACCGAGACGAATGTCGTCGGCGTGCGCGTCATGCCGGTGTTCGCGGTCAAGTCCGGCGCCTTCTTCGCGATGATCGTCGGGCCTGCTCGGCCTGATGGGCGGCCTGTTGCAGATCAACCCGATCTGGAATCTGGGCCCGTACAAACCGTCCCAAGTGTCGGCGGGCAGTCAGCCGGACTTCTACATGATGTGGACGGAAGGGCTTGGCGCGTATCTGGCCCGCATGGGAGTTCTACCTCTTCGGTCACACGATCCCCGCCGCTGTCTGGGTGGCGATCATCATGGGCCTGGTCTTCGGTCTGCTCACCGTCTACCCGTTCCTCGAGAAGAAGTTCACCGGCGACGACGCCCACCACAACCTGCTGCAGCGCCCCCGGGATGCACCGGTGCGCACCGCGATCGGCGCGATGGCGATCGCGTTCTACATGGTGCTGACGCTGTGCGCGATGAACGACATCATCGCGCTGAAGTTCCACATCTCGCTGAACGCGACGACGTGGATCGGTCGCATCGGCATGGTGGTGCTGCCTGCGATCGTCTACTACATCACCTACCGGTGGTGCGTCGGCTTGCAGCGCAGCGACCGCGCGGTGCTCGAGCACGGCATCGAGACCGGCATCATCAAGCGGCTGCCGCACGGCGCCTACATCGAGCTGCATCAGCCGCTCGGCCCGGTCGACGAGCATGGTCATCCGATTCCGTTGGAGTACCAGGGCGCAGCGATGCCGAAGCGGATGAACAAGCTCGGCTCCGCGGGCGCGCCGGGCACCGGCAGCTTCCTGACCGCCGATCCCGATCTCGGAGCACGAGGCGCTCACCGAGGCGGCGCACGCCGCGGAACGCAAGGCGCTCACCGCGTTGCGCGAGCACCAGGATCGCAACGGCAACGGCTCGTCGAACGGCTCGTCAAACGGACAGACGAACGGGCATCACTGAGCGCCCGACTACTACGCGGCCGGCTTGTCCGACAGGGCGCGTAGCTCGCGCAGGTAGAGCATCGGGACGGCGGGCATGGCCAGCGTGACGAGCCCTGCCAGCACGTAGAACACCCACGACGCGGCGTTGCTGTCGACGGCCATCAGGTAGGTCGCCACGCCGATGGCCACCATGGCGATGCCGATCGCACAGATGATCACCAGCGCACAGCGCAGCCACACCCGGTCGACGGCCGCCACGAGCGCGGGTGGCAGCGACGGGCTGTGCGCCCACGGCGCCGCGTAACCGGGCCCGCTGCTGATCCGGCCAGTCGCGGATCCGGAGATCCGCAGCTTCTCGGTGGGCGTCTCCGCACCGCGGACCGGCGGCTGCGGCCGCCCTGGCGCAGGCCGCGTCGGGCGGCGGCGCTTCGGCCTGGGCATCGCGGCGGGCCCGCAGCAGCAGCGGCACGGCGCCGATGATCACGACCGCCGAGATGCCGATGACGGTGTACAGCAGCCACGGGGTACCCGAGTCCCCCGACGCTTCGGGATGACCACGCCCGAGGTCGACGAGGGCCACCGTGGCGGCGACGCCCGCGCCGAGCGCCGCGAGCCAGATGCCCGCGCATGCAGCCGAGCAGGATGCGGTCGGTTCGGTCGAACTCGGCGGGATCCGTGGCCGGGTTCGACCGCGAGCGGCCCGCCGTATCGGAGTCGTATGGCATCAGCAGGCAGTCTGTGCGGAGTTGTTGGTGTTCGACGGACAACACCGTGCCGTCACTGGTGGTGATCGAGCAGTTGAGCCTGCTGACCAAGAACAGGCTGGAGGCCTGCACGGAGCCGACCTCGGATTGCGAGATCGGCGTCACGGTCAGCGACCACGGGATGTAGACGTTGCGCTGGGTGCGGCTGCGGCCCGACGCGTCGACGTAGGTGACGGTGATGATGTCACCGGGCGCCTTGGTCCCCGTCACCGAATACGTGACCTGACGCGGCCCGGCCGTGTCGGTGGTGGTCGGCGGAGGCGGCGCCGGTGACTCCGCGGGAGGCGGCGGCGGCGCCTCGGTGGCGCAGGCGGCGGGGCGGCGGCTCCTGGGTGACCGTCACGGTCTCCGGTGGCGGCGGCGGTGGCTCCTCCGTCGTCGGCGGCGGCGGAGGCGGCGGTGGCGGGGTCGTTGTGGTGATCTCGTCCTGCACCGGCGGCGCCGATGCGTGGTGGTCTCCGGTGTCGCGAGGTTGCTGGTGTCGGTGCGGGTCACCAACACCGACACCGACACGACCAGGGCGATGGCGGCGATGATGGCCACCACCCCGACCACCCACGGCCACCGTGGCGGGGTCGCCTGCTCGACCAGCTCGGTCTGCTCGTAGCTGTCGTAGTCGTACAGCGAGCTATCAGCCGGCACGTACGGGACCGCTGCTGAAATGCTCGGACTCCGGCGCGGAATACGCCTGCGAGTGCATCTCCGTCTCGCTGGTATCCGGCCCAGGCGATCCGCTGCCCGGCTCCTGACCGGGGACTTCGGACCCTTCGTCATCCGGGGGGTTCGGCCCGCTCATTACGCCTATCCTTCTCCACTACTCAACCGGCGCGACACGCCACAAGCGGCTGACCGTGCCTCGGCAACACTACCCAACGGCACGACCCGGATGAATCTCACGACGCGGTTGGCGGGCCAAGTGATGCCCCGATTGTGACCTTGGATTGATCAGTGCTTCTCGGGGCCGGTGTAGTACTCGAACACCAGGCCGGCCGGCGGTGGTCAGCACGAAGCAGACGCCGGCCACGATCAGCCAGGGCAGCCACAGTGCGACGCCGACGGCGGTGACCGAGGCCGACAGCGCGATGAACAACGGCCACCAGCTGTGCGGGCTGTAGAAGCCCAGCTCGCCCGCGCCGTCGCTGATCTCGGCGTCCTCGTAGTCCTCGGGCCGGGTGTCCAGGCGCCGGGCCACGAACCGGAAGAACGTGCCGGTGATCAATGTCAGCCCGGCGGTCATCACCAGCGCGGTCACGCCGGCCCATTCCACGCCGCCGTACGCGAACATCGCGGTCAGCACGCGCGTACACCACCGCGGACAGGACGAAGAACGCGGTCAGGAACTCGAACAGCCTGGCTTCGATGTGCATGTGGTGTCCCTACTTGCTCGCCTGGGATAGCGCAGGAGCCATGCTCGCCGCGGCGGGTGTCGAACGGATGGGTGGTGACGGCGGTCGGCGACTGGTCGATGGCGGCCAGCGCCTCGGCGTTGGTCTTGCCGTCGATGCGCTGCTCCAGATACGCCTTGAAGTCGTTGGGCGCCACCACGCGCAGCTCGAAGTTCATCATCGAGTGGTAGGTGCCGCACATCTCGGTGCAGCGGCCGACGAACGCGCCGGTCTGGTTGATCTCGCTGATCTGGAAGATGTTGTCGGAGTTGTTCGCCTTCGGGTCGGGCATCACGTCGCGCTTGAACAGGAACTCCGGCACCCAGAAACCGTGGATGACGTCGGCCGAGTTCGAGCTGGAACTCGATGCGCTTGCCCGAGGGCACCACCAGCACCGGGATCTCGGGGGACGAGCCCAGCGTCTCGACCTTGTCGAAGTTCAGGTACGTGCGGTCCTCGGGGTTCTTGCCCGCGATGTTGCCGAGGTCGGTGCCGAACTCGCCACCTTGCGCACCCTCCAGGCCCTCGGGCCCGGATGCCACCGCGGCCTTGCGCTCGGGGTCGGCGCCGTCGTAGTTGAAGGTGCCGTCGGCGAAGTCGACCTTCTGGTAGCCGAACTTCCAGTTCCACTGGAAGGCGGTGACGTCGATGACCACCTCGGGGTTGGGGTCCTTGTGCAGCATCCGCTCCTGCACCACCACGGTGAAGTAGAACAGCACCGAGATGATCAGGAAGGGCACGACCGTGAGCACCAGCTCCAGCGGCATGTTGTAGCCGAACTGGCGCGGCAGCTCGGTGTCGCCCTTCTTGTGCCGGTGAAACGCCGAGGTCCAGAAGATCAGGCCCCACACGATCACGCCGACGACCAGCGAGGCGATCACCGAACCGATCCACAGCTCGCGGTTGAGGTGCGCCTCGGGCGTGATGCCGTGCGGCCAGCCGAGGCCGAGCGCCTCCGACCAGCTGCACCCGCTGAGCAGCAGCGCCGTGCCGCCCAGGATGACCGACAACGCAACCACCCGGAGCCCGCGAGGTGTCACGTTGGAGCCTCCTACGAAGTCGGTGGACCGCTCGGCGGCCGATCGGCTGCAGTGAATACTACGCAGCGTAGACCACGCCCGGGTGCCGGTCTCGACACACTCCACTCGTGCCATTAGGCATACTGGCGCGGTGTGCGGACTGCTGGCCCTGGTGTGCGACCCGTCCGCTGACGTCTCTGACAGCCCTGGTCGAGGCGGTGTCCGGCGCTTCCCACCTGATGCGCCACCGCGGCCCGGACGAGCCGGGAACGTGGTCGGACGACCGTGTCGTGCTGGGCTTCAACCGGCTGTCGATCATCGACATCGCGCACAGCCACCAGCCGCTGCGCTGGGGCCCGCCGGAGTCCCCCGATCGCTACGTGTTGGTGTTCAACGGCGAGATCTACAACTACCTCGAGCTACGCGAGGAACTCGCGGCAGGCCACGGCGCCGTGTTCGCCACGGACGGCGACGGCGAGGCCATCATCGCCGCCTACCACCACTGGGGCACCGGCTGCGCTGACGCGGCTGCGCGGCATGTTCGCGTTCGCGCTGTGGGACACCGTCGAAGGTGAACTGTTCTGCGCGCGCGACCCGTTCGGCATCAAGCCGCTGTTCATGGCGACCGGGACGGGCGGCACCGCGGTCGGCAGCGAGAAGAAGTGCCTGCTGGACCTGGCCGACGACGTTGGGCATCGACGTCTCGCTTGGATCGACCGGGCCGTGCAGCACTACACGGTGCTGCAGTACGTGCCCGAACCGGAGACGCTGCACCGCGGCATGCGGCGGCTCGAGTCGGGCAGCTACGCCCGCGTGCGGCCCGGCAAGCCGCCCGAGGTGACGCGCTACTTCACCCCGAGGTTCGCGGCCGTGCCCGTTCAGCCCCCGGCGGCGAGCAGGCGCGCTATGACGAGATCACCGCGGTGCTGGAGGATTCGGTCGCCAAGCACATGCGCGCCGACGTCACGGTGGGCGCGTTCCTGTCCGGCGGCATCGATTCCACCGCGATCGCCGCGCTGGCCATGCGGCACAACCCGCGGCTGATCACGTTCACCACCGGGTTCGAACGCGAGGGCTTCTCCGAGGTCGACGTCGCCGTCGCATCTGCCGAGGCGATCGGCGCCCGGCACGTGACCAAGGTGGTCAATCAGGCCGAGTTCGTCGCGGCCCTGCCCGAAATCGTCTGGTATCTCGACGAACCCGTGGCCGATCCGGCGCTGGTGCCGTTGTTCTTCATCGCCCGCGAAGCCCGCAAGCACGTCAAGGTGGTGCTGTCCGGCGAGGGCGCCGACGAGCTGTTCGGCGGCTACACGATCTACCGGGAGCCGTTGTCGCTGCGGCCTTTTGACTATCTTCCCCGGCCCGCTGCGGCGGTCGCTGGGCCGCGCGTCGCGGCCCGCTGCCCGAGGGCATGCGCGGCAAGAGCCTGCTGCACCGCGGGTCGCTCACGCTCGAGGAGCGCTACTACGGCAACGCGCGCAGCTTCTCCGACGCGCAGCTGCGGGCCGTGCTGCCCGGGTTCCGCCAGGAGTGGACCCACACCGACGTCACCGCACCGGTGTACGCCGCATCGCAGGGCTGGGACCCGGTGGCGCGCATGCAGCACATCGACCTGTTCACCTGGCTGCGCGGCGACATCCTGGTCAAGGCCGACAAGATGACGATGGCCAACTCGCTGGAGCTGCGGGTGCCGTTCCTGGATCCCGAGGTGTTCGCGGTGGCGTCGCGGCTGCCATTCGACCAGAAGATCACCAGGGCCACCACGAAATTCGCGCTGCGCCGGGCGCTGGAACCGATCGTTCCCGCGCATGTGCTCAACCGGCCGAAGCTGGGCTTCCCGGTGCCGATCCGGCACTGGCTGCGGGCCGGTGAACTGATGGACTGGGCGTACGCGATGGTCGGCTCGTCACAGGCCGGTCGAGCTGATCGACCTCGCCGCGGTGACGGACGATGCTCGACGAACATCGCAGCGGCGCAAGCGATCACAGCCGCCGGCTGTGGACGGTGCTGATCTTCATGCTGTGGCACGCGATCTTCGTCGAGCACAGCGTCACCCCGCAGATCAGCGAGCCCACGTATCCCGTGCAGCTCTAGGTAGCCACGGCAGCCGTGATCAGCCAGCGCCGCCGAGATCTCGTCACCGGCGTCCGCACCGTAGGCATCCGCCAGTCGCTTCACCGCGGCGTCCTTGTCCCACGTCCACTCCTGCGGACCGGGTGCCTCGAGCACCAGTGTGGCGACCATCGACGCCAGCTGCGCCGAACGCTCGAGGTTCAGGCCGGCGCTGCGGCCGGTCAGGAAGCCCGCGCGGAACGCGTCGCCGATGCCGGTGGGATCGTCCTTGTGACGTTTCGGGCACCACGTCGACGTGCACGAATGTGCCGTCGCGGCCGACGATGTCGACGCCCTTCTCCCCCAGTGTCGTGACGCGCATCTCGATCTGGCCCATCACCTCGGCCTCCGACCACCCGGACTTCTGCAGCAGCAGGTCCCATTCGTAGTCGTTGGTGAACAGGTAGGTCGCGCCGTCGATCAGCTTGCGGATCTCCTCGCCGGACAACCGGGCCAGCTGTTGGCTCGGGTCGGCGGCGAACGCCAGGCCGAGCTTGCGGCACTCCTCGGTGTGCAGGAACATCGCGTCGGGGTCGTTGGCGCCGACGATCACCAGATCGGTTGTGCCCGTTCGGGATACGACATCGGCGAGCTTGATGTTGCGGGCCTCCGACATCGCGCCCGGGTAGAACGACGCGATCTGGGCCATGGCCTGGTCGGTCGTGCAGACGAATCGGGCGGTGTACGCCGAGTCGGAGATCAGCACGCTGTCGCAGTCCACGCCGTGCGACGGTGAGCCACTGCCGGTAGTCGTCGAAGTCCTTGCCCGCGGCGCCGACCAGGGCGACCTCACCGCCGAGAACGCCGATCGCGTACGCCATGTTGCCCGCCACGCCGCCGCGGTGGATGACCAGATCGTCGACCAGGAAGCTCAACGACACCTTCTGAAGGTGATCGGCCAACAGCTGTTCGGAGAACAGCCCGGGAAACCGCATCAGATGGTCGGTCGCAATTGATCCGGTCACCGCAATGGTCACGAAACGTCACCCTTCATTCATTAAGCCGCCTAGATAATTCTACTCAGCCGGTGTACGCCCTAGCCCGGCGGCAGGTGCGCTAACCTGCCTACAAGTGCCCGTCCGGTCACTGTAGACAGGCGAATTCCGACCCACACCTCGGGGGAGCAAATAGATGGCTGGTCCGTACCCGCCCGAATACGGCGCCGGACCGGTCGGCCCGCAAATGTACCCGGGTGGGCATCGGCAGCCGTTTCCGCAGCAGCCCGTCGCAGAGCCGTATCCGGAGAACGTCGCGTCGGCCTATCCGGGCATGCTGCCGCCGCCGGTTCGGTATCCGCGGAAGCGACGCTGGCCGCTCGTCGCCGGCGCAGTGCTCGCCGTCGTGGTGATCGCCGGACTCGCGGCCGCGCTCATGTTCGGCCGCGGCGGCGACGGCGCGCACGTCGGGCGCACTGACCGAGTCGTCGGCCAAGGCGGCGATCCAGGAGTACCTGGACGCCCTGACGAACGGCGACGACGAGACGGTCGCCCGCCACACGCTGTGCGGGCTGTTCGACGACGTCAAGGAGCGCCGGTCCGACCTCGCGCTGGCGGGCCTGTCCGGCGACGCATTCCGCAAGCAGTACAGCCGCGCCGAGGTGACCTCGATCGACAAGATGGTGTCGTGGTCGCCCAATCAGGCGCAGGTGTTGTTCACCATGAGGGTCGTTCCCGCCAGTGGTTCCACGCGTGACCCAGACGAGCGCCGAAGATCAGCAGGCGATCGCTCAGCTACTCACCCAGGACAACGAAACCCTGGTCTGCTCCTACCTGCCGCGGACCGCCGGCCAGTACTGAGCGCGGCTTGCGCTCATCTGCTCAGTTGAACGAGTCGCCGCAGGCGCACGACCCCGTGGCATTGGGGTTGTCGATCGTGAAGCCCTGCTTCTCGATGGTGTCGACGAAGTCGATCGTGGCGCCCTGGACGTAGGGCGCGCTCATCCGGTCCACCGTGAGCTTGACGCCGCCGAACTCCCCGGTCAGGTCGCCGTCGAGGGACCGGTCGTCGAAGAACAGGTTGTACTTCAGGCCGGCACAGCCGCCCGGCTGGACGGCGATGCGCAGGGCCAGGTCGTCACGGCCCTCCTGGTCCAGCAGCGCCTTGGCCTTGGTGGCGGCGGCGTCGGACAACGTCACGCCGTGCGTGGCGGTTTCGGTGGCCGACTCTTCCTGAACAGTCATTACGTCTCCTGTATGGCCTCATCTGCTGGGGCGTACTACCTCAACGGTACCTTGTCTCGGCCCTATTCCCGAGTTTGTCCACAGGTCGCCATCGGCCACCGGCGCCCGCGGAAGTAACCTGACAGGCGTGAACCTGCTGGGCCGCAAGAAGAGCAACGCGCAAACACCGGATGACGGTGTGTCCGACGACACTGCCGAGGCCCAGGACACCGGCAAGGATTCGGGCGTTTCCACCGCACCCAAGGGCAGACCCACCCCGAAGCGCAGCCAAGCCGCCCGCAAGCGGGGTCCGGTGGCGCCCGCCCCGATGACCGCCGCCGAGGCGCGGCGACGGCGCAAGGAGATGGGCCGCCCGAAACTGTCCCGCGACGAGCGCAAGGCCGAGCGCGTCACCCGCCGCGCGGACATGGCCGAACGGCGCGAGAAGATGATGGCCGGCGAGGACGCCTACCTTCTGCCCCGCGACAAGGGGCCGGTCCGCCGGTACGTCCGCGACGTCGTCGACTCTCGTCGCAATCTGCTCGGGCTGTTCATGCCCGCGGCGCTCGGCCTGATCTTCGTCATGCTGGCGGTGCCGTCGGTCCAGGTGCAGCGCCTGCTGTCCCCCGCGATGCTGGTGCTCGTGCTGATCATGGTGATCGACGGCTTCATCCTGGGCCGCAAGGTCAACCGTCTGGTCGATCGAGAAGTTCTCCGAACAACACCGAAAGCGGTTGGAAGCTGGGCTTTTACGCGGCCAGCCGCGCCTCGCAGCTGCGCCGGATGCGCGCGCCGCGGCCGCAGGTGGACCGCGGCGACAAGGTCTCCTGAACCCGGTGCGCATCCTGGTGCTCGGTGGTATCCGATCGGGCAAGTCGCAGTGGGCGGAGACGGCGATCGCCGAGCCTGATCCCCGACACGTCACCCGTGCGCTACCTGGCCACCGGCCCGGACGGCCCGAGTGACACCGAATGGTCGGCGCGGATCGCCGCACACCGTCAACGCCGGCCATCCCACTGGTCGACGGTCGAAACCGCCGATGTGGCAACGCATTTGCGGTCGGATACGCACAACCGCGACGCTGGTCGACGATGTCGGGTCGTGGCTCACCGCCACGATGGATCGTGGCGGGCGCCTGGACCGGCGGCTCGGTGTCGGCCGACGTCGACGACCTGCTCGACGCGGTCGGCATCGTTCACGGCCCCACTGGCGCTGGTCAGCCCCGAGGTCGGCTTGACGGTCGTCCCGCCGACGGAGTCCGGCCGCCGGTTCGCCGACGAGCTGGGCACGCTCAACCAGCGGCTGGCCACGCTGTGTGACCGGGTGGTGCTCGTGGTCGCGGGGCAGCCGGTGCCCGGTCAAGGGGCGGGCAGGGTGACGGCCTTCGAGGCCGTAGCGCCTCCCGATCGCCGAGGCCGCCGCGGCGGCGCGGGCGCGGCAGGACCGGCTGACCAAACCGCCCGGCTCGCTGGGCAGGCTCGAAGACCTGTCGATCTGGGTGGCGTCATGCCAGGGCGCGTGCCCGCCCCGCCAGTTTCAGCGGCCGCGGGTGGTGGTGTTCGCCGGTGACCACGGCGTCACGGCGGCCGGGGTGTCGGCCTACCCCGCGGAGGTCACCGCGCAGATGGTCGCCAACTTCGACGCGGGCGGTGCGGCGATCAACGTGCTGGCCGAGGCGGCGGGGGCGACCGTACGGGTGGTCGACATCGCGGTCGACGCGGACGAGCCGTTGTCGCAGTCCATCGGCGTGCACAAGGTGCGCCGCGGCAGCGGCAACATCGCCGTCGAAGACGCGCTGACCGACGAGGAGGTCTCGGCCGCGATCGAGGCGGGCCGCCGGATCGCCGACGAAGAGGTCGACTCCGGCGCCGATCTGCTCATCGCCGGCGATATGGGAATCGGAAACACCACGCCGGCAACGACTTTGATTGCAGCCATGACAGACTCCGAACCCGTTGCGGTCATCGGGCGCGGCACCGGCATCGACGACGCCGGCTGGGCCCGCAAGACCGCCGCGGTCAGGGACGCGCTCTACCGCTCCCGTGATGTCTGGGCGGATCCGGTTGCGCTGCTCAAGGTTTGCGGCGGAGCGGATATCGCCGCGATGGCGGGCTTCTGCGCGCAGGCCGCGGTGCGGCGCACGCCGTTGCTGCTCGACGGTGTGGTGGTGACGGCGGCGGCGTTGGTGGCCGAGCGACTGGCGCCGGGCGCACGGCAGTGGTGGCAGGCCGGACATCGGTCCACCGAGCCCGCGCACACCGTGGCGCTGCAGAGGTTGGAGCTCGAGCCGATCGTCGACCTGCGGATGCGGCTCGGCGAGGGCACCGGAGCCGCGGTCGCGCTGCCGATCGTGCGGGCCGCAATCGCAGCGCTGGCGTCGATGGCCACCTTCGACGAAGCCGGCATCACTGCGTGATCCGCTCGGTCGCCGCGGCTTTCGCGTTCGGCACCGTTCTTCCGGTGCGCACGTCCGCCATGGTCGGCCGCGGCACCTTGACCGCACTTCCGCTGGTGGGCGTGGCGCTCGGGGCGCTGGCCGCGGCGACGCTGTGGGCGGCGTCGTGGGCCTTCGGACCGGGTAACCCGCTGGGCGGCGTGCTGGCGGTGGCCGTGCTGTTACTCGCCACCCGCGGCCTGCACGCCGACGGACTGTCCGACACCGCCGACGGACTTGGCTGCTACGGCCCGCCATAGCGGGCCCTGGAGGTGATGCGCGACGGGTCCGCGGGACCGTTCGGCGTCGCGGCCCTGGTGGTGGTGATCCTCGCCCAGGCGTTCGCGTTCGCCGAACTCACCGCTGTCGGGGTGATCGTCGCGGTGACCGCGGGCCGGGTGGCCGCGGTGCTGGCGTGCCGCCGGTCGTCGACGGCCGCGGCGGGCAGTTCGCTCGGTGCGCGGGTCGCGGGCACCCAGCCGATCGCGGTGGCCGGCCTGTGGGTGGTCGCCGTCGCCGCGGTGGCGGTGTTGGCAGACGCGCGACCATGGCAGGGCCCGGCGGTTGTCGTCATCGCGCTGGCCTGTGGCGCGGCGCTGACCGCACATTGCGTGCGCCGGTTCGGCGGCATCACCGGCGATGTCCTGGGTGCCGCGATCGAGGTGACGACGACGGTGGCCGCCGTCGGCCTGGCGGTCGCCTAGCGCGGCGTCAGTCGACGACCGGCCGGGCGGAGGACCGAGCACCTGGATCGAGAACTGTGCGCACACCTCGGCGACCCGTGCCACGTCGACCTCGACCGGGTCGGGAATGTCGGGCGACGCAACCGGCTCGCCGAGCGCCGCGACGAGGCGTTCGAATTGGCCCGGCGTGGATACCTGAAACACCCTGGCCGTTTCGGAGCGCACCTGGAACGTATGCGGCACCCCGCGTGGCAGCCACACCACCGAGCCGGCGCTGTGCACCGCCTCGACGTCGCCGCAGGAAATCCAGAGCTCGCCGTCGATGACATAGAAGAGTTCGTCCTCGGCGTCATGGCGGTGCACGGGCGGGCCGAAGTTCCTCGGTGCGAGGAACTCCATCGCCGTGATGGCGCCAAGGGACTGCTCACTGCTGATTTTCGCGGTGTAGACGGTGTTGAGGAACTGGAAGTGCTCCCCCTGGCCGCGGGCGACGAGTACGGGGCTCTGAGCGCTCATGTTCCAACGCTAATCGGGCGCGCCAAGAATCCGTCGCGGATTCGCCAACCCGTTCACAGGAACCTTTCTGCAACCCACAAGGGAGACGCAGCGAAACGCGGAGAAACCGGCGATCTCCTGAAGACCGTGTCCCCGGTTTCAGTTCAGCCGGGCCATCCAGCCGTGGGTGTCGGCGAATGTGCCGCGTTGTATCCCGGTCAGCGTGTCGCGCAGCGCCATCGTGATCTCCCCCGACCCGCCGTCGGCGATGGTGAATTCGCCGTCCCCGTGCTTGACACGGCCGACCGGCGTGATGACCGCGGCGGTACCGCAGGCGAAAACCTCGGTGATCTCACCGGCGGCCGCCTTCTTCTGCCACTCTTCGACGTCGATCTTGCGCTCTTCGATCGCGAACCCCGCGTCGGTTGCCAACTGCAACAAGGAATCTCGGGTGACGCCGGGCAGTATCGACCCGCTCAGCTCGGGGGTGACCAGGCGCGCCGTCCCGCCGCTGCCGAATACGAAGAACAGGTTCATGCCGCCCATCTCCTCGACGAAGCGGCGTTCCGCGGCGTCCAGCCACACCACCTGGTCGCAATCGTTCTCCGCGGCCTGCGCCTGCGCCACCAGCGATGCCGCGTAGTTGCCGCCGAACTTGGCGGCACCGGTGCCGCCGGGGCAGGCACGCACGTACTCCGTCGACAGCCACACGCTGACCGGCTTGATGCCGCCCTTGAAGTACGCGCCCGCGGGAGAGGCGATGACGAGATACCGGTATTCGTTGGCGGGCCGCACACCGAGGCCGGGCTCGGTGGCGAAGACGAACGGCCGCAGGTAGAGCGACTCTTCGCCGCCCGCCGCGGGCACCCACGCCTCGTCGACGGCGATCAGCTGCCGCAGCGACTCGATGAACACTTCTTCGGGTAACTCGGGAATCGCGAGCCGGGCGGCCGAGGTGCGCAGCCGTCGCGCGTTGGCCTCCGGCCGGAACGACACCACTGAACCATCGGCCCATCGGTAGGCCTTGAGCCCCTCGAAGATCTCCTGCGCGTAGTGCAGCACGATCGCCGACGGGTCGAGTTCGATGGGTCCGTAGGGGATCACGCGTGCGTCGTGCCAGCCCTTGCCCTCGACGTAGCTGATCGACACCATGTGGTCGGTGTGGAACTGGCCGAATCCGGGATTCGCCAGGATCGACGCGCGTACCTCGTCGGTCGCCGGGTTTGCGTTGCGCTCAACCGTGAACTCGAGGGGGCCGTCGGTCATGGAGCGATTGTATATCCGCACCACTACCGAGTTTTTGCCTCGACGAACGGCGGCTTGACCACGTCACACTCGAGCGCGCGGCCCCGGACGTCGACCGAGACGCGTTGCCCGTCGGCGATATTGGCATCCGTGTCGATCAGCGCCAGCGCGATGCCGACTTTCAATGTCGGAGAGAAGGTTCCCGATGTCGTCATTCCGACCGGGCGTTCCCCGTCGAGCACGGTGAGGTCGGGCCGCAGTACGCCCCGGCCGACGGCCTTCAACCCGCGCAACAGCCGTCGCGGGCCGGCCTCCTTTTCGGCGATCAGCGGGTCACGACCCCAGAAGGCGTCCTTTTTCCAGCCGATGGCCCACCCGCAGCGCGCCTGCAGCGGCGAGAACTCCAACGACAGTTCGTGGCCGTGCAGCGGATAACCCATCTCGGTGCGCAGCGTGTCGCGGGCCCCGAGCCCGGCGAGCTCGCCTCCGGCGGCGCCGACGGCGTCGACGAGCGCGTCGAACACCACCGGAGCCTGATCCCATGGCGGCAGCAGTTCGTAGCCGTGCTCGCCGGTGTAGCCGGTGCGGCACACCCGCACCGGGACTCCGCCCAACTCGGCGTCGACATAGCCCATGTAGTCCATGTCCGTCGGCAGCCCAAGCCCACCGACCACCTCCGCCGATTTGGGCCCCTGCACCGCGAGCACGGCATACGACCGATGCTCGTCGGTGACCGTCAGACCTGCCGGTGCACGCTCGGCCAGGGCCGCGACGACCGCGGCGGTGTTCGCGGCGTTGGGCACCAGGAAGATCTCGTCGTCGGAGACGTAGTAGGCGATCAGGTCGTCGATGACCCCTCCGGAGTCGGTGCAGCACAACGTGTATTGCGCCTTGCCCGGCCCGACCCGGCCGAGGTCGTTGGTGAGTGCGGAGTTGACGTATTCGGCCGCGCCAGGGCCCCGTACGAGCGCCTTGCCGAGGTGGCTCACGTCGAAAAGCCCGACGGTCGTGCGCGTCGCCGTGTGCTCGGAGACCGTGCCCGCGTAGGACACCGGCATCAGCCAGCCGCCGAACTCGGCAAAGCTGGCGCCGAGCGCACGATGACGATCCTCGAGTGGGCCTTGAAGGACTTCGCTCACGGCAGTCCACAGTACGGCCGCTGCTGGCACACTTTCACCTGTGGTCGACCTGGACGCGCTGGAAGCCGCGGGCATCGCCAACGCGCGAGAACGGGCGGGCCTGATCGAGTACCTGGACGGACTCGGTTTCACCGCCGACGAGATGGTCGAGGCCGAGCGCCACGGGCGGCTGTTCGGCCTGGCGGGCGACGTTCTGCAGTCCGGCCGCCCGATTCTCAGCTTTCGCGAGGCAGCCGATGCACTCGGAATTCCGCTCGAGGAGGTCCTGCACGCCTGGGCCGCCCTGGGTCTGACCGCCGCCGACACCGATGTGCCGACGCTGAGTGAGGCCGACTTCGACGGGCTGAGAGCGTGGGTCGACGTGAAGACGATCGTGGGCGAGGAGCCCGCGCTCGGCTTCCTTCGGGTGCTCGGCGCGTCGATGGCCCGGCTTGCTGAGGCCGGCGGCACGATGGCCCGCCTCGCGCAGCCCGACGTGCTGATGACGCACACCGAAGACGAGCTCACCACGGCGCAGGCGTACCGCGCGGTCGCGGATATCATCCCCCGAATCGGTGTCCTGATGAATTCCGCGATGCGCCACCACATCATCAGTGCCCGAACGTATTTCGAGGACGTCATTGTGGACTCCTCGGCGAGCGTGACGTGCGGCGTCGGATTCGCCGATCTGTCCGGCTTCACGACGCTGACACAGCTGCTCACACCGGCCGAGTTGTCCGATCTGCTCATCGAGTTCAGCGGCTCGGTCGCGACGTGGTGCACGCGGACGGCGGGCGGGTGGTGAAGTTCATCGGCGACGAGGTGATGTGGGTGACCCCGACTCCCGAACGACTGGCAAAGGTGGCGATGGACCTCGTCGAGCACCCGGGAGCGCGGGAGGCCGGTCTGCAGGTGCGCGCCGGCCTGGGCTACGGGTCGGTGCTGGCCATCGGCGGCGACTACTTCGGAAACCCGGTCAACCTGGCGGCCCGCCTGGTGGGAGCCGCGGCGCCAGGGCAGATCCTGGTGTCCACCGACGTTCGCGACGAGCTGCGGCGATTGGCCGGCGATCCCGCAGGAACCGTTGATACTCAAGGGTTTCGACGCCCCGGTGGCGGCCTACGACCTACACATGTCCCGCTGACAGATAGGGTTGTCACTCGTGAGCCCAGCAAATCCCGGTTATCAGGCCCCCAGCGTCACCGTCAGCTCGTCGCTGCCGAAGGGCAAGGACGGCGCAGTGCTGATCGTCCCCGTGGTCAGCGGGCCCGACGAGAAATCGCAGAGCGACCGTGGTCGCCAACCCGTTCCTCGACGCGGAGGCCGTCGGTGAGATCGAGGTCGCCCTGGAGGCGCTCGGCGCCAAGGGCGGCGCCGAGCAGATCACCCGCTTGGTCGCGCCGTCGCTGCCGGTGGCCAGCGTGGTGGCGGTCGGGCTGGGCAAGGACCGCGACAGTTGGCCCGCCGACGTGATCCGCCGGGCGGCGGGAGTGGCCGCGCGGTCGCTGAACGGCGTCGAAGCCGTCGTCACCACCCTGTCGGACATCGACCTGACTGCCGCGGTCGAAGGACTGATCCTCGGCGCATACCGGTTCACCGACTTCCGCAGCGACAAGACCGCGCCCAAGGACGCCGGCCTGCGCGAAATCACCGCGCTGACCGCCGACACCAAGGCCAAGACGAAGGAGACGGCGGCCCGGGCCGCCGACATCGCCACCGCGGTGGCGACCGCACGGGATCTGGTGAACACCCCGCCCAGCCATCTGTTTCCTGCCGAATTCGCCAAGCGGGCAAAGGCTTTGGGCGAGGCCGCCGGCCTCGACGTCGAGGTGCTCGACGACAAGGCCCTGGCCAAGGAGGGATACGGCGGCGTGATCGGCGTCGGCAAGGGCTCGTCACGCCCGCCGCGGCTGGTGCGCCTGGCCCACCGGGGCGCGAAGAACAAGAAGTCCAAGACGGTCGCGCTGGTCGGCAAGGGCATCACCTTCGACACCGGCGGCATCTCGATCAAACCCGCCGCCAACATGCACCACATGACCTCCGACATGGGCGGGGCGGCCGCGGTCATCGCGACGGTGGTGCTGGCCGCCAAACAGAAGCTGCCGATCGACGTGATCGCCACCGTGCCGATGGCCGAGAACATGCCCAGTTCGACCGCTCAGCGCCCCGGCGACGTGCTGACGCAGTACGGCGGCATCACCGTCGAGGTGCTCAACACCGACGCCGAGGGCCGGCTGATCCTGGCCGACGCGATCGCGCGGGCCTGCGAGGACGACCCCGACTACCTGATCGAGACGTCGACGCTGACCGGCGCGCAGACCGTGGCGCTCGGTGCCCGCACCCCGGGCGTGATGGGCAGCGACGAATTCCGTGACCGGGTCGCCGCGATCTCGCAGGCGGCCGGCGAGAACGGCTGGCCGATGCCGCTGCCGGACGAGCTCAAGGACGACCTCAAGTCGACGGTGGCCGATCTCGCCAATGTCAGCGGCTCGCGCTTCGCCGGAATGCTGGTCGCTGGCACGTACCTGCGCGAGTTCGTCGCCGACGGCGTCCAGTGGGCCCACATCGACATCGCCGCACCGGCGTACAACACCGGCGGACCGTGGGGCTACACCGGCAAGGGCGGCACCGGGGTGCCGACGCGGACGATGTTCGCCGTCCTCGAAGACATCGCCGCGAACGGCTAGGGCTACAAGACCTTGCCGCGCGCGGTGCTCCGCATCACCTGCGGCAGCAGATGTGCGGCGCCGTAGACGCAAATAGGCCTCGGGCGCAACGGGTCTGATCGCCTTGTTCTTCTTGACCGCCGACACGATCGCCTTGGCCACCTTCTCAGGGCCATAGCGCCGCGCGGCGAAAGCCTTTTCGATCTGCGCGCGCCGGGCCTCGACCTGTCCGCCTTGTCCGGCGGCACGTCGAAGCGGGTGGTGTTGACGATGTTCGTATTGATCACGCCGGGGCACACCGTGGTCAACCCGATTCCCGCCTGGTCCAGTTCGGCGCGCAGGCAGTCGCCGAACATGAACACGGCGGCCTTGCTCGTGGCGTAGGCATTCATCGACTGTTGCGGTGAATAGGCGGCCATCGACGACACGTTGACGACATGTCCGCCGGTTCCCCGGTCGACCAGCCGACGTCCAAATGATCTGCAGCAGTTGACGACTCCGCCGAAGTTGATGTCGAGCACCCGGTCGTATTCGGCACGCGGGGTGTCGAGGAACATGCCGGCATGCCCCACGCCCGCATTGTTCACCACGATGTCGGGCACCCCGTGCTCGGCGCAGATCCTGTCGGCGAATCGTTCGACGGCGTCCGCGTCGGCGACGTCGAGGGTGTAGGCGTGGGCGACGCCGCCGCGCGCGGCGACCGCAGCGGCGGTGTCCTTGACACCGGCCTCGTTGACGTCGCTGATCACCACCTCGGCGCCCTGGCGGGCGAACTCCAGCGCCGTCGCGCGCCCGATGCCGCTGCCCGCGCCGGTGACCGAAACCAATGTGTCGCTGAAGTATTCGCGCTGACGCCCGACCTGCGCACGCAACAGTTCGCGGCTGGCCGGCTTGCCCTCGAGGAGGTCGACGAGCTCGTGCACCGACCGTGCCAGCACCTGTGGATGGGAGAACGGCGACCAGTGGCCCGCCTGGATGTCGCGGCGCCACAGCCGCGGCCACCCACCTGGACTCGGCGTCATACCCGTGCGGCCGGACGAAATCATCCTTGGTGTTGACGATCAGCTGGACCGGCACGCCGACGTAGTGGTCTCGCCGTACGGAGGAGATGGACCGTATCGCGTTGGCGCGGTAGATCTTCAGCGAGTTGGCCGCGTCGCCGTTGATGTCGCCGTAATGGATCTGGTCCGCGGGCGCGCCCAGCGCGAACGCATGTTGGATCCGCTTGCCCAAACCCGCCCGCATCAGTGCGGGCGCCACCACCGGAATCGAGAACGGGATCCAGTACGAAAACCGCATGGCCAGGTTCAGTGCACGCAGGAACCGAAGTGGCCGGTATGGCCGGGCCAGGCCCTCGCGGATGAAACTCGCGTAGTGATCTGTGCTCGGCCCTGACAGCGAGGTGAACGACGCGACGCGGTCGCTCGCGCCGGGACGCGACAGGTACTCCCAGGTGGCCGCCGAACCCCAGTCATGGGCGAGCACGTGCACCGGTTGCCCCGGACTCAACTCGCCGATGACGGCCTCCAGATCGTCGGCGAATCGTTCCATCCGATAGGCGCTGACGGGTTTCGGGACCGAGGACTTGCCGACCCCGCGGTTGTCGAAGCGGACGATGCGGAATCGGTCCTCGAGCAGCGGCACCACCCCGTCCCACAGCACATGGGAGTTCGGCCAGCCGTGCGCGAGCACCAATGTCGGCCCGTCGGGATTGCCCTGCTCGTAGGTTGCGATGCGAACACCGTCGCTGCTGTCGACGAAACGCTCGGTGACCTCGCCCATGACACCTCCACTGACAAGTTAGTGGGACCGCCGGTACCGTATCAGCTCTCCTCGAGCTCCTTGCGGGCGGCTCGTTGGCGTTCGATCCGCCTGCGCGCGTCGTAGTCGCGCATCCGCTGCGGATAGCCGACCCGCTGGACGTCGTAGACGGGGATGTTCAGCCGCTCCGACAGCCGCCGCGCCCCGGCGTCTCCCCCGGCCCGGCGCCGCGTCCACTCGCCGTCGGCCGCGACCAGCACCACCGTGAGATCGGTGACGGTGGTCCGTGGTTCGACGTAGGCCTCCACGCCGGTGTGGTCGGCCACCCACTGCCGCAGGTACCGCAGATCGGCGGCAGGATCATTGCCGCCGTCTTTCCTGCCGCGCGTACCGCGCCGAAACCTGCCGAACAGCCCCACGACCGCCCGCACTCCCTTCGTCCACCTCTTTCGATAGTGCCAGAGCCACGGGTCCCCCGGTCTGCCACGAACTGTGTGTGCGGACATGAAAGGATGGGAACGCACGATTCGACCACCTGCGACAGAGCGATCGAGGGAGCCCACACACATGGCCATCTCCGTTCAGATGCCCGCACTCGGTGAGAGCGTCACCGAGGGCACTGTCACCCGCTGGCTCAAGCAAGAGGGCGACACGGTCGAGGTGGATGAGCCGCTGCTCGAAGTCTCCACCGACAAGGTCGACACCGAGATCCCTTCCCCCGCTGCCGGTGTGCTGACGAAGATCGTCGCCCAGGAGGACGACACCGTCGAGGTCGGCGGCGAGCTGGCGGTGATCGGCGAGGCGGGCGAGTCAGGCGGCGAGGCCGGTGGCGGTGACGACGCACAGCCCGACTCCGAAGAAGAAGCCCGCCGAGGAGGAGAAGCCGGCCGAGGAGCCCGCCGCACAATCCGAACCCGCGGCCGAGGAACAAGAGGACCGAAGAGCCCGAGCCCGAGTCCAAGCCGGCAGCGCAGTCGTCGGGTTCGGCGACTCCGGTGAAAATGCCTGAACTGGGCGAGTCGGTGACCGAGGGCACCGTGACGCGGTGGCTGAAGAAGGTCGGCGACAAGGTCGAGGTCGACGAACCGCTCGTCGAGGTGTCCACGGACAAGGTCGACACCGAGATTCCGTCACCGGTGGCGGGAACGCTGGTGTCGATCACCGCCGAGGAGGACGACACCGTCGAGGTCGGCGGCGAGTTGGCCAAGATCGGCGACGCAGACGCCGCACCCGCGAAGGAACCCGACGCCAAGCCGGAGCCCGAACCGGAAAACGAAGAGGCCGAACCGGAGCCGGAGCCCGAACCGGAACCAGAAGAAGCCAAGCCCGAACCAAAGCCGGAGCCGAAGGCAGAACCGAAGCCGGAGCCCAAGCAGGAACCGCGCCGGAATCCAAGCCCGAGCCCAAGCGGAGCCCGCCGCCGAAGCGCCCTCGGGCGACGGCGCGCCCTATGTGACCCCGCTGGTGCGAAAACTTGCCGCGGAGAACGACATTGACCTCGGCGCCGTGAAGGGCACCGGTGTCGGCGGACGAATCCGCAAGCAGGATGTGCTCGCGGCCGCGGAGGCCAAGAAGGCTCCGGCCGCCGAACCCGCCCCCCAGGCCGCGCCCGCGGCGCAGCCCAAGAGGGAGGCGCCGACGCCGGCGCCCGCCCTGGCCCATCTGCGCGGCACCACCCAGAAGGCCAACCGGATCCGCCAGATCACGGCGAAGAAGACACGCGAATCCCTGCAGGCCACAGCGCAATTGACGCAGACCCACGAGGTCGACATGACCAAGATCGTGGCGCTGCGGGCCCGCGCCAAGAACGCCTTCGCCGAGCGCGAGGGCGTCAACCTGACATACCTGCCGTTCATCGCCAAGGCGGTCATCGACGCGTTGAAGATCCACCCGAACGTCAACGCCAGCTACAACGAGGAATCCAAGGAGATCACCTACTACGACGCCGAGCACCTCGGGTTCGCCGTCGACACCGAACAAGGCCTGCTGTCGCCGGTGGTCAAGAACGCCGGCGACCTGTCACTGGCAGGGCTGGCGCGGGCGATCGCCGACATCGCCGAGCGTGCGCGCTCCGGCAACCTCAAGCCCGACGAGCTCTCCGGCGGAACGTTCACCATCACCAACATCGGCAGCCAGGGCGCGCTCTTCGACACGCCGATCCTGGTGCCGCCGCAGGCGGCGATGCTGGGCACCGGCGCGATCGTCAAGCGGCCGCGGGTGATCGTCGACTACTCCGGCAACGAGTCGATCGGTGTGCGGTCGGTGTGCTACCTGCCGCTGACCTACGACCACCGGCTGATCGACGGCGCCGACGCCGGACGCTTCCTGACGACCGTCAAGCGGCGTCTCGAAGAGGGCGCATTCGAGGCCGACCTAGGCCTTTAGAAACCGTGTCCGACGCCGTCATCGCGATCGCCGGCTCCTCCGGCCTGATCGGCTCCGCATTGGTGTATGCCCTGCGAGCCACCGACCGCAGGGTGCTGCGGATCGTGCGCCGGGCGCCGTCGAACGCCGACGAGGTGTTCTGGAACCCGGACACCGGCGAATTCGACTCGGGCGCGCTGGCAGGCGTCGACGCCGTGGTGAACCTGTGCGGCGTCAACGTCGGTGCGAAGCGCTGGTCGGGGGCGTTCAAACAGAGCCTGCGCGACAGCCGCATCGATCCGACCGAGGTGTTGTCCGCCGCGGTGGTCGAGGCCGGGGTGCCGGTACTCGTGAACGCCAGCGCGGTCGGCTACTACGGCGACACCGGTGGCCGCATCGCCGACGAAACGGCCCCGGCGGGCCACGGATTCCTGGCCCAGTTGTGCCAGGACTGGGAGGCGGCGACCAAGCTGGCCCAGCAGGACGGCGCCAGGGTCGTGCTGGTGCGCACCGGGTCTGGTGCTGGGACCGTCGGCCGGGATGCTCGGGCGGCTGCGCCCGCTGTTCTCCCTGGGACTCGGCGCCCGCCTCGGCAACGGCCGCCAGTACATGCCGTGGATCAGCCTCGAGGACGAGGTCCGCGCGCTGCTGTTCGCGATCACCCACGACGAGTTGTCCGGTCCGGTCAACCTCACCGGGCCCGCGCCCGTGACCAACGCCGAGTTCACCGCCGCGATGGGCCGTGCGGTGAACCGGCCCACACCGTTGATGGTGCCGGGCTTCGCGTTGCGCACCGTGCTCGGCGAGTTCGCCGACGAGGGTCTGCTCGGCGGCCAGCGGGCCATCCCGGCGGCTCTCGAGCGTGCGGGGTTTGTATTCCACCACAACACAATCGGCGAGGCGCTGGCCTTCGCGACCGCGCCCAAGGACACATGAGCGCAGTCGCGAGTACCGTCAAGGCCATGGGCGTGTCCATCCGTTCGGCGAAGTCGCCGATCGATGTGCGGCGGCTGGGCACCGTCGACTACGAAAAGGCATGGCAGCTGCAGCGGGAGTTGGCCGACGCGCGCATTGCGGGCGGCCCGGACACGCTGTTGCTGCTGGAGCACCCGTCGGTCTACACCGCAGGCCGGCGCACACTGCCCGAGGAACGTCCGATCGACGACACCCCGGTCATCGATACCGACCGGGGCGGCAAGATCACCTGGCACGGCCCCGGACAGCTGGTGGGCTATCCGATCGTCGGCCTCGCCGAACCGCTGGATGTGGTGAATTTCGTTCGGCGCCTTGAGGAATCGCTCATCAAGGTATGTGCGGGCTTCGGGCTTGCGACGTCGCCGGATCGAGGGCCGCTCCGGTGTGTGGGTGCCGGCTTCGAACTGTGGGGAGGTCCGCCGTCCCCGCCCGCAAGGTGGCCGCCGTCGGCATCCGCGTATCGCGGGCGACGACGCTGCACGGGTTCGCGTTGAACTGCGACTGCGACCTTTCGGCGTTCTCGGCGATCGTGCCCTGCGGCATCTCCGACGCCGGCGTCACCTCGTTGACCGCCGAACTCGGTCGCCGCATCGGTGTCGAGGACGTCGTCGAGCCGGTGGCCCAGGCCGTGGGTGACGCGCTGGACGGCCGCCTGGTAGTAGCTTTGACGTAGTGACAGTCACGCCCGAGGGAAGAAAACTCCTGCGTCTCGAGGTTCGCAATGCCGAGACGCCGATCGAGCGTAAGCCGCCGTGGATCAAGACCCGGGCCAAGATGGGTCCGGAGTACAAGGAACTCAAGGCCCTGGTCCGGCGCGAAGGACTGCACACCGTCTGCGAAGAAGCCGGCTGCCCGAACATCTTCGAATGCTGGGAGGACCGCGAGGCCACCTTCCTGATCGGCGGCGAGCAGTGCACCCGGCGCTGCGACTTCTGTCAGATCGACACCGGCAAGCCGGCCGAGCTGGACCGCGATGAGCCACGCCGTGTCGCCGAGAGCGTGCAGGCCATGGGTCTGCGCTACTCGACGGTCACGGGTGTGGCCCGCGACGATCTGCCAGACGGTGGCGCGTGGCTGTATGCCGAGACCGTGCGCGCCATCCGCGAGCTCAACCCCAACACCGGCGTGGAGTTGCTGATCCCGGATTTCAACGGCGACCCCGCATTGCTCGCGCAGGTTTTCGAGCCACGCCCAGAAGTGTTGGCGCACAACGTCGAAACCGTTCCGCGCATCTTCAAGCGGATCCGCCCGGCGTTCCGCTATGAGCGCAGCCTCGCGGTGCTGACCGCGGCGCGGGCCGACGGCCTTGTCACCAAGTCCAACCTCATTCTCGGCATGGGCGAGACACCGGAAGAGGTCCGCACCGCGCTGACCGACCTGCACGACGCCGGCTGTGACATCGTCACGATCACCCAGTACCTGCGGCCCTCTGTGCGTCACCATCCGGTCGAGCGCTGGGTCAGGCCCGAGGAGTTCGTCGAGCACGAGCGGTTCGCGCAGTCGCTCGGCTTCGCAGGCGTGCTGGCCGGACCGCTGGTGCGTTCGTCGTATCGGGCGGGTCGGCTGTATGCCCAGGTGATCAGTTCTCGGACCACCGGAGCCGCAGCGGCGGCGACATCCGACTCCGTATCCTGAACAAATGGCCAAATCCCGCAATCCCGATGCCACCAAGGCCGCCAAGGCCGAGGCCAAGGCGACCCGCAAGGCGGAGTCCAAGCAGCGCCGCAGCCAGTTGTGGCAGGCGTTCCAGATGCAGCGCAAAGAGGACAAGCGCCTGCTGCCGTACATGATCGGTGCGTTTGTGCTGATCGTGGGCGCTTCCGTGGCGCTCGGGATTGTCGCGGGCGGCGCTCACCGCCTACATGATGATCCCGCTGGGCATCGTGCTCGGCGCGCTGGTCGCGTTCATCATCTTCGGCCGTCGGGCGCAGAAATCCGTCTACCGCAAGGCCGAAGGGCAGACCGGCGCGGCCGCGTGGGCGCTGGACAACCTGCGCGGGAAGTGGCGGGTCACCCCCGGCGTGGCGGCCACCGGCCACATGGACGCCGTGCACCGGGTGATCGGCCGCCCCGGCGTGATCTTCGTGGGCGAAGGCTCGCCGTCGCGTGTCAAGCCCCTGCTGGCCCAGGAGAAGAAGCGCACCGCCAGGCTGGTCGGCGACATCCCGATCTACGACATCGTCATCGGCAACGGCGAGGGCGAGGTGCCGTTGGCCAAGCTCGAACGCCATCTGACCAAGCTGCCCGCCAACATCACCGTCAAGCAGATGGACTCGCTGGAATCGCGGCTGGCCGCGCTCGGCACCAAGGTCGGGCCCGCGGCGATGCCCAAGGGACCGCTGCCTGCGCAGGCGAAGATGCGCGGAGTTCAGCGCACGGTCCGCCGCAAGTAGATCAGCGCCTTACGACCGCGGTATTCGTGAACCGGTCCTGATAGCCGCGCAGGTCGCTGTCGGTGAACAGCGCCGGGATGACGAAGAACACCAGCAGCCCCCGCACGGTGGCGCGGCCGATGCCGACGTGCAGCCGCTTGTCCACGGATGCGACGCGCAGGCCGAGCACCAACTGGCCGGGCGTGAACCCGAACAGCCGGACCGAGATGATGCCCAGCACGACCCACACCAGCGCGATCGATGTCGAGCCCAGCCGCGTGTAGAGGAAGTCCTGCTGACTGATCAGCCCGATGCCCACCGCCAGGCCGACGAGACCGTAGGCGATGAACCAGTCGATCATCAGCGCGCCGATGCGCCTGCCGAACCTGGCGATCGATCCGGAACCTGATTCCGGCAAACCAAGGCGCTGGCCAGGGTAGTCATTGGGTCCCGCGTCGTCCGACGCCGAACCCGACATCCAAGACCCCAGCCGAGAACCGTTCGTGCGGGCCATACTGTCAGGATATGCGGGGGCTCCGGGTCCCATCGGCCGCCGCCTGCCGCGCGATTGCGTAACTTCGGCGCAACATGCGGTTGACGGCAGTGCAACATCGTGTCCTTAGCGTCAACGCGCGGGTTAACAGACATAAGGAGAGTCTTCAGTGGCAGAAAAGACGTCCGACGACATCATCAAGCAGATCAAGGACGAGGAGGTCGAGTACGTCGACATCCGGTTCTGCGATCTGCCCGGCGTCGTCCAGCACTTCTCGATCCCAGCGTCGGCGTTCGACGAGAGCGTGTTCGAGGACGGATTGGCGTTCGACGGTTCGTCGGTTCGCGGCTTCCAGTCCATTCACGAGTCGGACATGATGCTGCTGCCCGATCCCGAGACCGCGCGCATCGACCCGTTCCGGGCCGCCAAGACGCTGAACCTCAACTTCTTCGTGCACGACCCGTTCACCCGCGAGGCCTATTCGCGCGATCCCCGCAACGTGGCCCGCAAGGCGGAGAACTACCTGGCGAGCACCGGCATCGCCGACACCGCCTACTTCGGCGCGGAAGCCGAGTTCTACATCTTCGACTCGGTGAGCTTCGACTCGAGGATCAACGGCACCTTCTACGAGATCGACTCCGTGGCGGGCTGGTGGAACACCGGCGAGCCGGTCGAGTCCGACGGCAGCGCCAACCGTGGCTACAAGGTGCGCCCCAAGGGCGGCTACTTCCCCGTCGCGCCCTACGACCACTTCGTCGACCTGCGCGACCAGATGTGCCACGAACCTGCAGAACGCCGGCTTCACCCTGGAGCGCGGCCACCACGAGGTCGGCACCGCCGGGCAGGCCGAGATCAACTACAAGTTCAACACCCTGCTGCATGCGGCCGACGACCTGGTGCTGTTCAAGTACATCATCAAGAACACCGCTTGGGCGGCGGGCAAGACCGTCACCTTCATGCCCAAGCCGCTGTTCGGCGACAACGGCTCCGGCATGCACGCTCACCAGTCGCTGTGGAAGGACGGCGAGCCGCTGTTCCACGACGAGTCGGGATACGCGGGCCTGTCGGACACCGCGCGGCACTACATCGGCGGCATCCTGCACCACGCCCCGTCGCTGCTGGCGTTCACCAACCCGACGGTGAACTCCTACAAGCGACTGGTGCCGGGCTACGAGGCGCCGATCAACCTGGTGTACAGCCAGCGCAACCGCTCGGCGTGCGTGCGCATCCCGATCACCGGCAACAACCCGAAGGCCAAGCGGCTGGAGTTCCGCTGCCCCGACAGCTCGGGCAACCCGTACCTGGCGTTCGCGGCGATGATGATGGCCGGCCTTGACGGCATCAAGAAGAAGATCGAGCCGCAGTCCCCGGTCGACAAGGATCTCTACGAGCTGCCGCCGGAAGAGGCCGCGGGCATCCCGCAGGCTCCCACCTCGCTGGCGGCGGTAATCGACCGGCTCGAGGAGGATCACGACTACCTCACCGAGGGCGGGGTTTTCACCGAGGACCTGATCGAGACGTGGATCTCCTACAAGCGTGAGAACGAGATCCTGCCGGTGCAGATCCGGCCGCATCCGTACGAGATCGCGCTGTACTACGACGTCTAGGTCCAACAAGGCTCCGAACTATCCGCAGTAGTTCCGACTCTGAGTCCACCCGATTGGCGATTACTGCACCGATTGCCAAACGGGTGGACTCATCGGGTACTACCGCACCACGTAGCCAACGCCCGGTGTAGGCCAGCCCGGTCGGTGTCATCCCCGACCCACGCAACGTATCCATCCGGCCGAATGAGCACGGCGGCGGGCGATTCCACCTCGCCCGTCACAGGCAGCGACCAGCGGGGCAGCTCAGGCACAGCCTCGACGAGGTCGACCAGGTTCGACCAGTTCGTGGCCAGCCGGAGCACCGACCCACCGCTCAGGTCGAGCAGGACCGGACGGGCGGTGTGCAGCAATGTGTACAGCCTGCGCGGCCCAGCGGCCGTTTTCAGGTCCGCGTCGGGCACGCGGGCGCCCAGCAGCGGGTGGTCATCGCCAAGCGGGTACCGGACGTCGAGCGCCGTGATCATCTCGCCGAGCTGCCGGGTGACCGGCTCGACCGTGTCCATCAGGCGACTGAACTGGGCGCGCAACGCCGTCGACTGCGGGTCCAGGCGCCCGAGGGCAACCTGCGCGCGGGTGTTTTCCACGAGCCGTTGCCCCACCGGGTGCCGTTCGGCGTGATAGGTGTCCAGCAGCGCATCCGGCGTGTGGCCGTTGATCACCGCCGCGAGCTTCCAGCCAAGATTGACGGCGTCCTGCACACCCACGTTCAGGCCTTGGCCTCCGGCCGGGAAGTGAATGTGCGCCGCGTCGCCTGCGAGCAACGCGCGCCGCTCGCGGTAGCGCTCGGCCAGGCGCGCGGCGTCGCCGAACCGGGAGAGCCATTGCGGGTCACGCATGCCGAAGTCGGTGCCCGCGATCCGTATTGCCGCGCGGCGCAGATCGGCGAGGTCCACCGGAGCGCTCTGGTCCGGCGCGCCGTCGTACTCCACGGTCACCACCCGGAAGAACCCCGGATGGGCCAGCACCGTGATGTTGCCGTGCTCCCGCTGCTCCATGATCGGCCGCCCGTCCGGTGGATCGTCCAGCTGTACGTCTCCAAGCAGGGCGGTAATCGTGCTGGGCGTGCCGGGGAAGCCGATCCCGGCCAGCCGGCGCACCGCGCTGCGGGGGCCGTCACAGCCGACCAGGTAGTCAGCCTCGATCCGCTCGCCGTTCGCCAACTCGACGGTCACCCGCTCGTCGTCCTGTTCCAGACCGGTGACCTCGGACGACCAGCGCACTCGCACGCCGAGCTCGAGCGCACGTGCCTCGATGAGGCGCTCGACCCGGGTCTGCCGGATTAGCAGGCTGTACGGATACCGCGTCGGGTAGTGATCCATTTTGAAGTGCAGGCCGGAGTAGTGCGCCGACGGCAACGGTTTGCCTTCTCGCAGAAAGGGCTCGAGAAGGCCCCGCTGATCAAGCACCTCCATGGTGCGGGTCTGCAGTGCGTTCGCCCGCGATTCCTCGGCCCGCGCCGCGAGCCGGTCGAGGACGACGACATCGACACCCGCCAACCGCAACTCGCAGGCGAGCGTCATCCCGGTCGGTCCGGCTCCGGCGATCACTACTTTTCCGGGCATCTGCAGGTGGGTCTCCTCAAGCTGCTCGACTGTGGTTTTACCGATGATCGATACGCCCCAACGTGCCCGGCGAAAATTGGAGTGTCAACTCCAAAACAGCGGCGCAGGCTGCGATTTCGTGCGGCATCCGTCGGGCCAAAAGTGCCTGAATCTTCGGCCGAGCCAGCGGTGTCTTAACTAGCCAGAAAGCCTCACGCGCGACTTCGGCAGGGCCCTGACCCCGCCGATGACGCATCACCGTCCGCATGTCGTCCGCAGTCGGTTTCGACGGTTGCCGAAAGCTGACTGAAGCCAGACCCTGACCCCGCCGATGACGCTTGGCGAAATGCCGGATGGCCTGTGCGCCATCCGGCATTTCGCTGTGAAATCCCTGGATTGCTGGCCTACTCTCAGCGCTATGGCGACCGACTTTCGACACCCGCCTCGCGGGCTATCACTCCCCCGTTCTGAGCGTCTTCCGGATCATCTTCGGCCTGATGTACATGCTGCACGGCGCGATGAAGCTGTTCGGCTGGCCGCTGGACACCAAGGCGCCGGTCGGCGCCTGGCCGTTCTGGTGGGCAGGCCTCATCGAGTTCGCTCTCGGCCTACTCATCACCATCGGGCTGTTCACCCGGATCGCGGCGTTCATCGCCTCCGGCGAGATGGCGGTGGCGTACTTCTACCAGCACTGGCCGCCGCTCGACGGACCTGCGGCGCCGTTCTGGCCCTACGACCCGGGAATCGGCGGCAACGGCGGCGAAGCCGCAATCCTGTACTGCTTCGCGTTCCTGCTGCTGGCGACGACCGGCGCGGGTGCACTGTCAGCCGACGCACGACGACGCGTCGGTGTGGGCCGAAGAGGTGCGACAGCCGGCGGGGTGGTCACCGGTCGAGCGGCGCCGCGAGCGCGGGGAGGCCTGCTGAGTCGGTTCCGCCGCCGCTAGCCCCCGCAAGCGGTCGCTGGCCTCAGTCCAGCCCGAGGTCCTTGCGGAAGCGCTTCATGCCGTCGATCTTCTCGGCCAGGTGGCCTGCGGGCCGGCGTAGAACATCCACGGCATGGTGATGATGCCGGTGATCCCGCCGGCCTCGGCACGCGCGTAGTGCTCGGGCGTGAACGCGTCGGTCAGCGGCGTCAGGACGGTGAAGTCGTCCATCGACAGCCCCTTCTCGGCGCGCAGTTCGCGCAGCCGATCGACCCGTTCGATGGCCCGGTCGGTGGTGATCAGGTCGCCGATCCAGCCGTCGTGGCGGGCCGCCCGGCGCAGCGCGATGTCGGACAGGCCGCCGACGTAGACGGGGATGTGCGGCGGCGTGGGCTCCATCTCCAGCCGCGGCGCCTGGTAGAACTCGCCGTCGAACTCCGTCCACCCCGGCTTCCAGAGCTCCTTCATCAACTCGAGCATCTCGTCGGTGCGCCTGCCGCGGCGATCGAACCGCTGGCCCATCAGCGTGAACTCTTCCTCGCACCAGCCGACGCCGATACCGAGTTCCAACCGGCCCTGCGCCAGAACTGCCGCCGTACCAATGGATTTCGCCGCCGAATACGGATCACGCATCGCAGGCAGGTACACCGTCGTGACGAAGCGCAGCCGGGTGGTGACCATCGCCAGCGCGCCGATCAGCACCCACGGATCGGGCCAGTCGGTGAACGCCTCCCACCGCCTGCTTGCCGTCCTTGGTGTAGGGATACGGCGTCTTCAGTGTCTCGAGGTTGACGACGTGGTCCGGAATGCCGATGCCGTCGTAGCCGAGATCATCTGCGGCCCTGGCGATTTCGACGACTTCCTCGGTACTCGAGAAACGCCAGGCTGACATAGAACTTCATCCGGCGTCCCGCGCCCACGCCGGCCTGATGAACACGCCCTCGGCCTCCACGGTGACGCCGTCGGCGTCGATGAGATAGCCCGTGGCGAAGGTCTTGACTCCTTCGGACCGCTCGACGAACGCCTCCGCGCGCAGCGGCCCCAGCGGCGTGCCGCGCAGGTAGCGCAGCGAGATGGTGCCGGTGAACTTCGGCTGGGTCAGCCCTTCGCTGGCCGCTTCGCCGAGGAGGTGGTCGAGCACCAGCGCGCAGATGCCGCCGTGCACCCACCCCGGCGGCCCCTCGTATGCGCCGCTGAGCGTGAACTCGCTCCAGCACCGCCCGTCGTCCTCGTGGTTGATGATCATCGGCGGTGCGATCGCATTGCGCAGCCCGACAGCGGGATTGGCCCACGCCAGCGGCCGCCCCGTGCCCTCGTGGCGCAGCGTCGGACGTCACGGTGCGCTGCTTGCGTCTCGAGCATCTCGGTGACCGCCTCGATCGCCGCCTGGGCCTCGCGGACGGTGTCCTCGTCGACCTCGGTGTGAATGCCCGCGTCGATGAGCCTGCGCACCGCCTCGCGTCAGCGGCCCGTAGAGCGCACGCTGGCGCTCGTACTCCTCGGCGCTGATCACGTCGAAGCCGAAGTCCATGCTCATACCGCCAGAACACCTTTCGCACCACGGCTTTTGCCCGACGGGTCACCCGCAGGTAGTTGTCGAGGAACTCGCCGCCGTCGTCGCTGTCCCAGCCGGCCGCCAGCGCGACGGCGTTGAGCTGCCGGCCCGGGCCCGGCAGCTGGTCGGTGGGCTTGCCGCGCACCAGCACCAGCGCATTGCGCGCCCGGGTCGCGGTCAGCCACGCCTGCCGCAGCAGGTCGACGTCGCCCTCGGCGATCAGCTCGGCGGCGCCGATCGCGTCGAGCGTCTCCAGCGTCGAAGTGTTGTGCAGCGCAGGCACTTCGTGCGCGTGCCGCAGCTGCAGCAGCTGCACCGTCCACTCGATGTCGGCCAGCCCGCCGCGGCCGAGCTTGGTGTGCGTGTTCGGGTCGGCGCCGCGCGGCAGCCGTTCGGCGTCCACGCGCGCCTTGATCCGCCGGATCTCCTGCACCGCCTCCGCCGACACGCCGCCGGACGGATAGCGGGTCTTGTCGACCATCAGCAGGAAGCGCTCGCCCAGGTCGAGGTCGCCCGCGACGCGGTGCGCCCGCAGCAGCGCCTGAACCTCCCACGTCTGCGCGCATTGCGCGTAGTACGCCTCGTAGGACGCCAGCGTGCGGACCAGCGGGCCGTTGCGGCCCTCCGGCCGCAGACCGGCGTCGACCTCCAGCGGCGGGTCCGCGCTCGGCGTGCCCAGCAGCGTGCGCACCTGCTCGGCGATGGTCACCGACCAGCGCACCGCGGCCGATTCGTCGACACCGTCTGCGCCTTCACGGGCTCGCACACGAACATCACGTCGGCGTCCGACCCGTAACCGAGCTCGCCGCCGCCGAGGCGGCCCATCCCGATCACCGCGATGCGGGCGGGCACGCCGTCGTCGGGCGTGTTGGCCCGGATCACCGCCTCCAGCGCGGCCTGCAGCACCGCCACCCACACCGACGTCAGCGCCTTGCACACGTCGGTCACCTCGAGCATGCCCAGCAGGTCGGCCGAGGCGATCCGGGCCAGTTCGCGCCGCCGCAGTGTGCGTGCCGCGGCGATGGCCCGCACCGGATCCGGCATGCCTGCCCGCCGAGGCGACCAGCGCACGCGCCACCCCGTCGGGCTCGACGTCGAGCAGCTTCGGGCCCGTCGGGCCCGTCGGCGTAGAGCTGGATGACCTCGGGCGCCCGCATCAGCAGTTCGGGCACGTACGCCGAGGTGCCGAGCACCTGCATCAGCCGCTTGGCCACCGCGCCCTCGTCGCGCAGCGTCGACAGGTACCACCGCTGCTCGGCGAGCGCCTCGCTGATGCGCCGGTATGACAGCAGACCGGCATCCGGATCGGGCGTGTCGGACAGCCAGTCCAGCAGCGTCGGCAGCAGCACCTGTTGCACTCGGCCGCGGCGGCCGCTGGCACTGGTCAGCGCCGCCAGATGGGTCAGCGCGCTCTGCGGTCCCTCGTAGCCCGAGCGCGGCCAGCTGACGTTCGGCGGCCTCCGGCGTCATGCCCTCCGAAATGCCAAGCGCCGGTTGGCCAACCGACTCCAGCAGCGGTTGGTAGAACAGCTTCGCGTGCAGCCGCGACACCCGCAGGTTCTGCCGCTTGAGTTCCTCGCGCAGCACACCCAGCGCGTCGTGCCTGCCGTCGGGGCGCACATGCGCGGCCCGGGCCAGCCAGCGCAGCGCCTCGTCGTCGTCGTCGTCGGGCAGCATGTGGGTGCGCTTGAGCCGCTGCAGCTGCAGCCGGTGCTCGAGCAGCCGCAGGAACTCGTAGGACGCGGTCAGGTTGGCGGCGTCGTCGCGGCCGACGTAGCCGCCGTCGCCGAGCGCCGCCAGCGCGTCCACCGTCGACGCCACGTGCAGCGACTCGTCGTTGCGGCCGTGCACCAGCTGCAGCAGCTGCACGGCGAACTCGACGTCGCGCAGCCCGCCGGTGCCGAGCTTGATCTCGCGGGCCCGCACCCCGGCGGGCACCAGTTCCTCGACGCGCCGGCGCATCGCCTGCACTTCCGGACACGAAGTCCTCCCGCTCGCATGCCGTCCACACCATCGGCATCAACGCGTCGATGTACTGCTGCGCCCAGCTCGGCGTCGCCCGGCGGCGGGCCGGGCCTTCATCAACGCCTGGAACTCCCACGTCTTGGCCCAGCGCTGGTAGTAGGCGACGTGCGACGTCCAGCGTGCGCACCAGCTGGCCGTGCTTGCCTTCCGGCCGCAGCGCCGCGTCGACTTCGAAGAACGCGTCGGCGGCGAACCGCATCATCTCGCCGGCCACCCGGGTGGCGACCGCGTCGGCGTTCTCGGCGACGAAGATGACGTCGACGTCGCTGACGTAGTTCAGTTCGCGCGCGCCGCACTTGCCCATCGCGATCACCGCCAGCCGCGGCACCGCGGCGGAGTCGCCCTCGGACCGAGTGGCCACCGTCAGCGCGGCGCCCAGTGCGGCGTCGGCCAGGTCGGACAGGTGCGCGCCGACGCCGGTGAACGGCAGACGGGTTCGTTCTCGACCGTCGACGCCAGGTCCAGGCCGGCGAGCACGAGCAGCCGGTCCCGGTAGAGCTTGCGCAGCGGCAACAGCGCAGCCGTTGTGTCCGTTGCCTTTTCGGCCGACTCACGGCGAAGGCGTCGCGCAGCTCGTCCGCCGACGGCAGCGTCACGTCGCCCGCCAGCAGGTGCCAGGATTCCGGATGGGCGACCAGATGGTCGCCGAGCGCCAGCGACGAGCCGAGCACGCCGAACAGCCGGCCACGCAGACCCTTGTCCTTGAGCAGCGCCTGGTTGAGTTCGTCCCAGCCGTCGCCCAGCGCGTCGGCCAGCCGCACCATCGCCTGCAGCGCGGTCGTCCGCATCGGGCGCGCGCGACAGTGACCACAGCAGCTCGACGTGGGCGTCGGTGTTCCAGCCCAGCCGGTCCAGGTCCGCGGCCGCGGCGGGGTCGACCAGCCCGAGCCGGCCTACGCTGGGCAGCTTCGGGCGCTGCGTCGCGGGTTTGGCCACCATACGAAACGTAGCGCAGCCGTAATCCGGCGCGTGCGCTACAGCGACAGGTAGGTCTTCAGCTCGAACGGCGTGACGTGGCTGCGGTAGGTCTCCCACTCCGCGCGCTTGTTGCGCAGGAAGTAGTCGAAGACGTGCTCCCCCAACGCTTCCGCGACGAGCTCGGAGTTCTCCATGTCGGCCAGCGCCACGCCGAGGCTGCCCGGCAGCTCCTTGTAGCCCATCGCGCGGCGTTCCTCGGGCGTGAGGTTCCAGACGTTGTCCTCGGCCTGCGGGCCCAGCACGTAGTTCTTCTCGATGCCGCGCAGGCCGGCGGCCAGCAGCACCGCGAAGGTCAGGTACGGGTTGCACGCCGAGTCGGGGCTGCGCACCTCGATGCGCCGCGACGACGCCTTGCGCGGCGTGTACATCGGAACCCGCACCAGCGCCGAGCGGTTGGCCGCGCCCCACGACGCCGCGGTCGGCGCCTCGCCGCCGTGCACCAGCCGCTTGTAGGAGTTCACCCACTGGTTGGTGACGGCGCTGATCTCGTTGGCGTGCTCGAGGATGCCCGCGATGAACGACTTGGCGACGTCGGAGAGCTGCAGCGGGTCTTCGGGGCTGTGGAAGGCGTTGGTCTCGCCCTCGAACAGGCTCATGTGGGTGTGCATGGCCGACCCGGGGTGCTCGGCGAACGGCTTGGGCATGAACGACGCGCGCACGCCGTCGCCGAGCGCGACCTCCTTGACGACGTAGCGGAACGTCATCACGTTGTCGGCCATCGACAGCGCGTCGGCGTAGCGCAGGTCGATCTCCTGCTGGCCCGGCGCGCCTTCGTGGTGGCTGAACTCGACCGAGATGCCCATCTGCTCCAGCGCGTCGATGGCGTGGCGGCGGAAGTTCGGCGCCGCGTCGTGCACGGCCTGGTCGAAGTAGCCGCCGTTGTCGGCGGGCACCGGCGGCGTCCGTCGTCTTCGCCCGGCTTCAGCAGGAAGAACTCGATCTCGGGGTGCACGTAGCAGGAGAAGCCGAGGTCGCTGGCCTTCGCCAGCTGGCGGCGCAGCACGTGCCGCGAGTCGGCCCACGACGGTGAGCCGTCGGGCATCGTGATGTCGCAGAACATCCGCGCCGAGTGGTGCTCGCCGGAGCTGGAGGTCCACGGCAGCACCTGGAACGTCGACGGGTCGGGCCGCGCGACCATGTCGGCTTCCGACACCCGGGCGAAGCCCTCGATCGAGGAGCCGTCGAAGCCGATGCCCTCCTCGAACGCGCCCTCGAGTTCGGCGGGCGCGATGGCGACCGATTTGAGGTATCCGAGCACGTCGGTGAACCACAGCCGGACGAAGCGGATATCGCGTTCCTCCAGCGTGCGCAGCACGAATTCCTTCTGCCGATCCATGTCCGCAGCGTAGGCACCGGCTGTTAATTCTGTGTTACACGGCGGCTTCGATTAGCAGCGCAGGCCGTCGGGCGGGACGACCGAGTCGACGAAGAAATCCACCACCGCGGTGTCGACGCAGGCGTCGCCGTTGAACACCACCGTGTGCTGGGTGCCGTCGAACGTGATCAGCGAGGCGCCCATCTGCCGCGCCAGGTCGACACCCGCCTGATACGGGGTCGCCGGATCGCGGGTCGTCGACACCACCACGACCTTGCCGGGCCCGGGTGACGTCGCGGGTTGCGGGGACGACGTCGGCGGCACCGGCCACATGGTGCACAGGTCGCGGGGAGCGAATCCGGTGAAGTCGCCGTAGGCCAAGAACGGCGCCACCTCGCGGATCTGCCGATCGGCGTCGGCCCACGCCGCCGGGTCCGGCGGGTACGGGAGTATCGACGCAGCGGATCGCGGTGAACGCGTCCTGCTGGTTCGTGTAGTGGCCCGCGTCGTTGCGGCCCTGATAGTCGTCGGCCAGCAGCAGCAGGTCGCCGGCGTCGGTGCCGCGCGCAAGCCCGAGCAGCCCGCTGGTCAGGTACGTCCAGTAGCGCTGCGAGTACAGCGCGTTGACGGTGCCGGTGATGGCGTCCTGATAGCTCAAGCCCGCGCGGATCCGAGGTGTGCCCGGGCTGGTTCACCAGCGGGTTGACCAGCTCGTGGAAGCGGTTGACGAACTGCGCGGGGTCGGTGCCGAGCGGGCAGCCGGCCGATTGGGCGCAATCGGCGGCGTAATCGTCGAAAGCCGTTTGAAATCCCGCCATTTGGCGGACGCGACCGACAATCGGGTCAAGTGACGGGTCGACCGCGCCGTCGAGCACCATCGCGCGCACCCGGTCGGGATAGCGGTCGGCGTACGCCGCACCGAGCTCGGTCCCGTACGAGAAGCCGAGATAGTTGATTTGGTTCTCGCCCAGCGCGGCGCGCACCACATCCATGTCTTGCGCCGCGGACGCGGTGCCGACGTTGGCGAGGAACTCGGTTCCCATCCTCTGGGCGCACAGGTTCACGACCTGGCCGTACAGCTGCTCGATGTGCGCGACGCCTGCGGGGCTGTAGTCGGCCATCGGCTCGCGGCGGTAGGCGTCGAATTCCGCGTCGGTGCGGCAACGCAGCTCCGGGGTGGAATGGCCGACGCCGCGCGGGTCGATGCCGACGAGGTCGAAGCGCCGCAGGAGGTCGCTGTCGGCCAGCGCGGCCCCCATCTCGGCGACGGTGTCGACGGCCGATGCACCCGGCCCGCCGGGATTGACGATCAGTACGCCGATCCGGTCGCCGGTCGCGGGCACCCGGATGACGGCCAATTGTGCCTGTGCCCCTTCGGGTTTCGCATAGTCGACGGGTACCGACACGGTGCCGCACTGCGCGGTGGGGATCCCACTGGTGTCGCCGATGACCGATGCGCAGTCGCCCCAGACGGGCGGCTGCCCGAACAACTGGGTGGTCTGACCCTCAGGCGCGGCCGAGCTGGCAGGCGAGGCAAGCGCCGACACCAGCAGCAGCACCGCTGTTGTCCTTCCCACCCGCCGCGCTCTTGTCCTTCCCACCCCCCGCGCTCTTGTCCTTCCCACCCCCCGCGCTCTTGTCCTTCCCACCCCCCGCCCAGAGAGTCGCCCCACCCGCCACATGGCTGACATGGTTACACGCGCACCTACCGGCGGTCTGTACCTGGGACCCAACGGTGACCTGGCTGTGATCAGGCGTCGAGTTCGTAGCTGAGCCAGGTGGACTTCGACGCGCCGATGCCGTCGTAAAGTCGTTGCGCCGCGGTGTTGTCCGGCGCCGTCTCCCACACCAGCTTCAACGCACCCCGCTCGCGGCACAGTTCCAGACAGCGCTCGATCAACGCCCGGCCCGCGCCCGTCCCGCGCGACGCCGACACCACGTAGAGGTCGTTGAGTACGCCGACGCGACACGCATACAGGGTCTGCCACGTCCAGTAGATCGTCGCGAACCCCAACGGCGTTCCGTCCCCACGCGCGATCAGCTGCAATCCCTCGGCGGGGTTGTCGATCAGCGCGGTCGACAACGCCAGCAGCCGATCGTCGGAGGGGTCCACAACGTAGAAATCGCAGTAGCCCCGCATCATCGGCATCAGCTCGGCCAGGTCATCCCTGCCGACCGTGTCGATGGTCAGGAGCACCGGGTGTCCGGGGGCGGCACGGTCACGTCGACAAGGTACCGCGCAGCGTAGTCATCGATGCACTGGTTTCCCTGAAACACCACGGTGTGCTGGGTGCCGTCGAACGTCAGCAGAGTGCCGCCGAGTTGCTTGGCCAGATCGACGCCGGCCTTGTACGGCGTGGCCGGATCGTTGGTGGTCGACACCACCAGGATCGGCGGCAGGCCGCTCACCGCTATTTCGTGCCGCTCGCCCGACGCAGGCACCGGCCAGAACGCGCATGTCGGCAGCGGCGCGTTGCCGGTGAACTCGCCGTAGTTCAGGAAGGGCGCCACCTCACGGGTGCGTCGGTCCTGGTCGACGATCTTGGCCCGGTCGGTCACCGCCGGCTTGTCCATGCAGTTGACCGCCACCCGCGACGTCGGTGGAGTTGTCGTAGTGGCCCCGTTCGTCGCGCTTCATGTACAGATCGGCAAGCGCGAGCATCGTGTCGCCGGTGCCGCCCTTGAGCTCGGCCAGCGCCTCCGTGAGATGTCGCCACAAGGTCGGCGAGTACAGCGGCAGGATTGTGCCGACGATCGCATCGTTGTAGCTGAGTCCGCGCGGGTCCTGCGTCTTCGCCGGATGTTCCACCAGCGGGTCGACCAGGCTGTGATAAACGTCGTTGGCCTTGGCCGGATCGGTCCCCAACGGGCAGTCCGGGTGGGTGGCGCAGTCCGCGGCGTAGTTGTCGAACGCCTTCTGGAACGCGGCGGCCTGCCGGATGTTCTCTTCGATGGGGTCGGCGTTGGGATCGATGGCGCCGTCGAGAATCATCGCCCGCACGTTCTGCGGATAGGCCTCGGCGTAGCCGGCGCCGATGCGAGTGCCGTACGAATAGCCGAGATAGTTCAGCTTGTCGTCACCGAGCGCCTTCGCGGATCGCGTCGAGATCCTTGATCACGTTCACGGTTCCGACGTTGGCCAAGAAATCCTTGCCCATCTTGTCCACGCAGCGCTGGACGAAGGCCTTGGTCTCGTCCTCGATGTGAGCGACGCCCTCCGGCGTGTACTCCACGCCATCGACGTCGGCGCGCTGCCGATCGTTGTCGGCATCGGAGTTGCACCACACCGCGGGCGTCGAGTTCGCCACGCCGCGAGGGTCGAAGCCGACCAGATCGAAGCGCTCGCGCACCGACTCCGGCAGGGACGGAATGAGCGACGCCGCGGCCTCGACACCCGACTCCCCGGGTCCGCCCGGGTTGACGATCAGCGTGCCGACCTTGTTTCCGGTCGCCTTGATCCGAATCATCGCGATTCGGGCGACGTCACCATCGGGTTTGGAATAGTCCACCGGCACCGACAACTTGCCGCACTCGGCGCCCGTCGGGACGCGCAACTCATCGGATGGGTCGGCACGGCACGGTGCCCATTGGATCGGAGTGCCGACCGGGGGCACCGCGACGACGGCGCGCCCGTCGACGACCGTGCTGCAGCCGGACAACACGAGCAGCACCACGGTCGCGAGGACCCCGATCTTGAGGTTCATGGCACCACATGCTGCCATGAGGTCGCGTCATCGCAGGCCAAGCCCCGTCGTGTGGTGTACGAGCTAATTCGCTGAGCACCGCTTGCCGGGAGGCGGAAGGGTGAGGTCGACGAGGTACTCGGTGACGATGTCGTCGACGCACGGTATGTCGTAAAACGCCGCCGTGTGCTGCACGCCGTCGACGGTGAGCAACGCAGCGTCCATCTGCTCGGCGAGGTGCACGCCGTCGATATAGGGCGTCGCCGGATCCCCGGTAGTGGAGATCACCAACACTCGCGGCAGCCCTGGGGCCGACACCGCGCCGAGCAGATCGTCTGCAGGGACGGGCCAGAATGCGCAGGCATCCCGCATAGCATGTCCGGTGAAGTCGCCGTAATTGGTGAACGGCGCGGCCGCGCGGTACTTCCTGTCGAAGTCCACCCAGGCCGCTTCATCGGTCGGGTACTCGAAATCGGCGCACGAGATTGCGTTGAACGCGTCGTTGGAATTGTCGTAGTGGCCGTCGGCATCGCGGCCCATCATCTCGTCGGCCAGCGCCAGCAGATCATCGGCGGGTTTGCGGTCGCGCAGCTCGGTCAGGCCCGCGGTGAGCTGCGCCCAGTAATCCGGCGAGTAACAACGCGTCCCATACGGCCGGACATCGCGTCGTTATAGCTAAGGCCGCGTGGGTCTTTCGTGGCCGCCGGCTGGTCCACCAGCGGGTCGACGAGGGCGTGCAGCCTTTCGACCGCCTTACTCGGGTCGTCGCCGAGCGGACAGTCGTTCCATGCGGAGCTTGCGCAGTCGACCGCATAGGCATCGAATGCCTTCTGCGTTGCCGCAGCCTGGTCGAGAAGCGCCTGCAACGGCCCGACGGCCGGATCAACGGCACCGTCGAGCACCATGGCGCGGACTCGATCCGGGAAGAGCTCCGCGTACCGCGCGCCGAGCAGGGTGCCGTAAGAGAAGCCCACGAAATTCAGCTTGTCGTCGCCGAACGCCTCCCGGAGCCGGTCCATGTCTCGTGCCACCGAGTCGGTGCCGATGTTGGCCAGCACCTCCTCGCCCGTCTTCCCCACACAGCGCCGCACGTAAGCCTCGGTCTCCGCGTCTTCCTCAGCGACTCCTGCCGGCGTGTTGTCGACGGCGGGGTCGGCGCGGTCCAGATCGTCCTGGCGTCGGAGTTGCAGTCCACCGCCGGCCGCGACCGCCCGATGCCGCGAGGGTCGAAGCCCACGATGTCGAAATGCTCGCGCAACTCGGCCGGGTAGTAGTCGGCCCAGGCGATCACCGACTCGACTCCGGCACCCCGGGCCCGCCGAAATTCATCAGCAGCGAGCCGATCTTTTCCCCCGTCGCAGGCAGCCGCGCCACCGCGATCGTGGCCCGAGCACCGTCCGGCCTGGCATAGTCGAGCGGTACCGCGACTTCACCGCACTGGGCGTCGGCGGGCACCTCGAGATCGGGCAGGTCCGCGCAGCGCCCCCACTCCACCGATCCGCCGGCCACGGGCCTGCCCGTGACGACGTCGTCACACCCGGAAATCAGCCACCGACCAGGGCAGCGACAAGAAGCACCCGCTTGACGTCCACTATCTGGTGGCTGCGAGCAATTCGTCGAGCGCGACCTTGAAGTCGTCGGCCATGTCCCAGAGGTCGGGCAGCAGTTCGGGACACGACACGATGCCGACGTCCAGCTTTCCGGTCAGCGACATCACGGTGATGTTCAGCCCTGAGCCGTGGAAGATCGGGCCCAGCGGATACATCGCCTTGACCTCGCAGCCCAGGTAGTACAGCGGCACCTGGGGTCCGGGCACATTGGAGATGACGAGGTTGTGCACCGGCCTGGCCCCGCTCAGCCGGCTGGCGGCGTACACGCGCATCGCGACACCGAACACCGCGGGCGCGGCGAACTGTGTCCAGTCCTGCAGCAGCGTCGCGCCGATCGCCGAACTATGTTGCTTGGCAACCGAATTCGATTCCGCGATGGACTTCAGCCGCGCGGCGGGATCCTCGATGTGGGTCTCCAACTTCGAGAACATGCCCGATACCTGGTTACGCCCCGGCCGATCCGACTTGTCGTGAACCGAGACCGGCACCATCGCCACCAGCGAGTTCTCCGGCAGTTCGCCGCGGTCCTCGAGGAACTTGCGCAGCACGCCGGACACCAGCGCCATCACCACGTCGTTGACCTTGACCCCGAAATGGTCTTTCACCGTCTTGATGTCCCCGAGGTCGAGTTGTGCGAACGCGACGTTGCGGTGCCCGGTGACATTGGAGTTGAAGGCGGTCTTCGGTGCCGCGAACGGCGAGGCCATCGCGAGCCCGCTTCGCGCGCGCCGCACGCGTGTCCACGACCGTCGACACCGTCGTCGGAAGCGCGTTGACCAGCTTCAACGGACGGCTGGCGTACTTGATCGCGCCGCTGACCGCGATCTCCAGCGAGCTCGCATCACTCGTGCCCGCCACAGGGTCGGGTGCCGGTTCATCCGGTTCGGTACCGCACAGCTGGGACATCAGGTTGGCCCCCGTCACGCCGTCGACACCGGCGTGGTGGACCTTGGTCATCACCACCAGGCGGCCGCCCTCCTGCTGTGGGTCGGTGCCTGCGACGTTCTCGATCACCCACTTCTCCCACAGCGGCCTGCTGCGGTCGAGTGGCAACGACGCGATGTGCCCGCAGATCTCGGCCAGTTCACGACGTCCGCCCGGCGACGGTAGGCCGATGCGGTGCAGGTGGCGATCGACGTCGAAATCCTTGTCCTCCACCCACACTGGATGGTCGAGGTTGAACCGGCTGTCGGCGAGCTTCTCCCGGAACTGAGGCATCGCCTTGATGCGGAGGTTGAACGCGTCGCGGAAGCGGTCGAAGGTGTAGCCGCCGGGCATCGTCGAGGTGTCCAGTTCGAGGACCGAGCACACATGTAAGGGCTGCTTGGCGGTTTCGAGATAGAGGAAACTGGCGTCGAGTCCGCTGAGCCGTTGCATTCCGCCGATGTTAGGCGCGCCGACGCCGGGTGTGAGGAAATCCACTCAACAGGGCTTTTAACTTTGGGGTACGCAGGTGGCAGACTGAGCAGTGTCAGAAGAAACCCGGGGACCATTTCGGCCTCGAGGATTCGACCCGACTCACCCATTAGGGGACAGCGATGTCTGAGCAGACCGTCTACGGTGCTGCCGAGGACGGATGCCGAAGACCGCGGACGAAAGTTCGCACGCTCCACCTGCAGAAATGGAAGGCCGAGGGCCACAAGTGGGCCATGCTCACGGCCTACGACTACTCCACCGCCCGTGTCTTCGACGAGGCGGCCATCCCGGTGCTGTTGGTCGGCGATTCGGCCGCCAATGTGGTGTACGGCTACGACACCACCGTGCCGGTGACCATCGACGAGCTCATCCCGCTGGTGCGCGGCGTGGTGCGAGGCGCACCGCACGCGCTGGTGGTCGCCGACCTGCCGTTCGGCAGCTACGAGTCAGGCCCTCAGCAGGCGCTGGAGACCGCGACCCGGTTCCTCAAGGAGACCGGAGCGCACGCGGTCAAGCTGGAAGGCGGCGAGCGCGTCGCCGATCAGATCGCCACGCTGACGGCGGCGGGCATCCCCGTCATGGCGCACATCGGGTTCACCCCGCAGAGTGTCAACAGCCTCGGCGGTTTCCGGGTGCAGGGCCGCGGCGACGCAGCCGAGCAGACCGTTCACGATGCGATCGCGGTCCAGGAGGCCGGCGCGTTCTCCGTGGTGATGGAGATGGTGCCCGCCGAACTCGCGACCCAGATCACCGGCAAGCTGACCATCCCGACCATCGGCATCGGCGCCGGGCCGAACTGCGATGCCCAGGTGCTGGTGTGGCAGGACATGGCCGGTCTCACCAGCGGCAAGACCGCCAAGTTCGTCAAGCGATTCGGTGACGTCGGCGGTGAATTGCAGCGCGCCGCAACGCAGTACGCCGATGAGGTGGCCAGCGGGGCGTTCCCCGCCGACGAACACTCCTTCTAGGCGAATTCGGGCTTCCGCTTGGCCATGAAGGCGTCGATGCCTTCACGACCGTCGGCGGAGTCGGCGAGGTCGGCGATCAGTCGTCCCTCGCGTTCCATCTGCTCCTCGAGTCCGTTGGAGAAGGTGTCGAGAAGCAACGACTTGACTCCACCGTTGGATCTGCTTGCAGTGGCTGCCATTTGGTCAGCCAGCTGATCTGTCCGGTCGGCCAGTTCTGCGTCGGGAACGACCTCGGTGACCAGCCCCCACTGCCATGGCGTCCCGCGCCGACAGCGTGCGGTTGGTCAACATGAGTTCCTTCGCCTTGGTGATACCGACGAGCCGCGGCAGGTAGTACGACGAGCTGCCGTCCGGACTCAGGCCTGCACGGGTGTAGGCCATCGTGAAAGAGGCCGACTCGGCCGCCAGCACCAGGTCTCCGGTGATCGCGATGGAGAAGCCCGCCCCGGCGGCGACACCATTGACCGAGGTGATCAGCACGGCATTCATTCGCGCGAACGTCGACACGGCACGATGCAGGGCGTCGGCGACGGCCTTGATGTGCCTGCCGCGGCTGTCCACCGAGGCGAACGACTTCAGATCGCCTCCGGCGCAGAAGAATCGTCCTGTCCCGGTCAGGACCACAACCTTCGTCGACTCGGTGTCGCAGCGACTCGCGGCATCGGCCAGCTCCTGAGTCATGGTGTCGTTCATGCCGTTTGCAGCGTCCGGCCGATTGAGCGTGATCCGGGTGATAGCGCCGGATTGCGCGAAGTTGATCGTCTGGTATTCGGTCACGCGTCGACCCTATCTTTGCTGTACGCACCGGTTGCCCGGCGGTCCCTCCCGGCCGCTCGTTCACCTTTGTGTGGCACGCTAATCCGCACCATGGGCAAATCCACCGACCGGGCTGACTCGCGATATCTGGAGGTCGAGCGCAAGTTCGACGTCGTCGAAACGACCGTTTCACCGTCGTTCGATGGCCTGTACTCGGTCACGCGGGTGCAGCGTTCGCAAGCCCAGCAGCTCGACGCGGTGTACTTCGACACCCGTGGCCGCGATCTGGCCGCCCACCACATCACGCTGCGCAGGCGCACCGGCGGCCCGGATGCCGGGTGGCACCTCAAACTGCCCGCTGGCCAGGATGCCCGCACCGAGGTCCGAGAAGCCGCTCGGCGCCGGGGCGGACGACGACGTTCCCGAGGCGCTGCGCGACATCGTGTTGGCGATCGTCCGCGACCGCCCACTGGTCCCGGCGGCGCGCATCTCGACCAACCGCACCGTCGATGTTCTCTACGGCGCCAACGGCGTTGCCCTCGCCGAGTTCTGCGATGACCTGGTCATTGCCCAGGCCGACCAGGACGGCCCGGTGCAACAGTGGCGCGAATGGGAGGTGGAGCTTTCCGAGGGCGGCGACCGCGCCCTGCTGGACCGGTTGTCGAACCGGCTGCTGGACGCCGGCGCGCAACCCGCCGGGCACGGCTCCAAGCTGGCTCGGGTGCTCGACGAGGAGTCCGGCGAGGAGGCATCCGCAGAACCCGCCGACCCCATTCACCGAGCGGTGGCCGAACAGGTCGAAGCGCTCGTCGCATGGGATCGCGCCGTGCGCGCCGACGTCTACGACTCGGTACACCAGATGCGGGTGACGACCCGCAAGATCCGCAGCCTGCTGCAGTCGTCGGAGGGGTCATTCGGGATATCCGACGACGCCTGGATTCTCGACGAGCTGCGGCAGCTGGCCGCGGTGCTGGGGGTCGCGCGCGACGCCGAGGTACTGGCCGAACGCTACGAACGCGCATTGGACGAACTGCCCGACGAGCTGATCCGCGGACCGGTGCGGGAGCGGCTGGTCGACGGCGCGCAGCGACGGTACGCCTCGGGCCTGCGGCGGTCACTGATCGCGATGCGGTCACAACGCTATTTCCGGTTGCTCGACGCACTGGATGGACTGGTCGCCGCCCAGCCGGCAGCCACCGGGCCGGGCGAGGAGGAACGCGCGCCGGTGACGATCGACTCGGCGTACAAACGGGTTCGCAAGGCGGCCAGGTCCGCCGCGCAGGCGACCGACACCGACAAGGATGAGGCTCTGCATCGAATCCGTAAGGGCGCCAAGCGGCTTCGCTACACGGCCGCGGCGACGGGTGCGGACAAGGTGTCGGATCGCGCAAAGGCCATCCAAACGCTGCTGGGCGACCACCAGGACAGCGTGGTCAGCCGGGCACACCTGAGCCAGCAGGCCGAGGCCGCACACGCCGCAGGTGAGGATGCGTTCACCTACGGCCTGCTCTATCGGCTCGAGGACGATCTGGCGCGTCGGTCACGCAAGCAGCTCGACGCCGCATTGAAGAAACTCGATAAATCGGTGCGACGGGAGCGGTAACTCACACGGCAGTGCGCACGTCGATCAAGACGCGGCGCAGCTCTTGCATCGCATCGTGCAGCTCGGCCCGGACAACGTATTCAGGGACGTCGAGGTCGACCGCGATCTGCGCGGTCGTGTGCTTTAGAAAATGCGCGCGGTAGATCAGGACCCGGTGCGGCTGCGGCAGCCGCGCCATGGCCTGCCGGATCAGCGTTCTGTCACTCACGGGGACGTCACCGTGGGAATGCCTAGCGCGGAGGGGTTTTCGAGCAGATAGGTGAGGATGTGGTCGTGCGCCGAGGCCAGGTGCTCGCGGGTGAGACGCGCCGTCAGTGGTCCGTCGCCACGCTCGACGGCGGCGAAGATCGCCTCATGCTCCGTCTCCAGGTATTCGGTCTGGCCGATCCCCTCCAGGTGCAGGTAGATGTAGCGGTCAGTCTGGTGCCGCAACTGCTCGATCAATTCGATCGTGCGAGGGCGGTTGGCCCGTCGGTAGACGGCGGCATGGAATTCCGTGTTGGCCGCCAACCATGCTCGGGCGTCGGTGCTGTGCGCCATGACTCCCAGCTGCTTGCGCATGAAGAGGATGTCGGCGCGGCCGACGTTCGGCAGTGCGATGCGGGTGGTCATCGGCTCGATGGCCTCGCGCAGGTCGTACAGCTCCTGCAGCTCCTGGACGGACATGCTGGTGACGGCGGCGGTCGCGTTCGCCAGGGGCTGGATCAGCCCTTCACCGGCCAGGATCTGAAGTGCGTCGCGCACAGGGATACGGCTGACTCCGAATCGCCCGGCGAGGCCGACCTGCGCCAGCTTCGAACCAGGGGCGAGATCGCCGTGCAGGATCTCCGTGCGCAACGCAGATGCGATTCGCGCCGCCGCACCGTCGTTAGCCATAACCGCTCCCTGTCTACGATCTATAGATCCTGTATACAGCGTGCCTGGGGTTCGGCATCGTCGCAGTTCAGGGGTGCCCTTGCGGAGCAGGGAAAAGGGATGAGTTGGCCTTTAAGCCGGATTCTGTTCCGCACCGCCGCGCACAGCACGGCAGCGAGGCGGCGACCATCCATCTGGACACACCGTTGCCGGGTGCCTCGAGCGGCCTACCCGCAGGCTCGGGCGAGCAGCCCTCGAGCGCCTGCGCGACCGCACCAGGTGCGGCCTTCTTGGCCTTGCTTCGGGTGGGGTTTGCCTAGCCATTCCGGTCACCCGGAATGCTGGTGCGCTCTTACCGCACCGTTTCACCCTTACCACCCCGATCCCTAAAGAATGGTGGCGGTCTGTTCTCTGTGGCACTTTCCCGCGAGTCACCTCGGATTGCCGTTAGCAATCACCCTGCTCTGCGAAGTCCGGACTTTCCTCGAATCACATGGTGATCCGCGGCCGCCCAGCCAACTCATCCGCCCAATAAACTTAGCTCATGCCGCAGGTGCCACCGGCCCGTTACCTTCTACGGGCCAAAGATCTGGTGGATGCCCGCTACGCGGAGGCGATCACGATCGACGATCTGGCCGCCGCGGCCGGGCTGTCGCGAGCACATTTCAGCCGGATGTTCACGCGGACGTTCGGCGAGTCACCGCGCGCATATCTGCAAACGCGGCGCCTGGAACGCGCCGCGGCCCTGTTGCGTCACACCGACCGCTCGGTGGCCGACATCTGCGTGCATGGTGGGCCTGCAAAGCGTCGGTTCGTTCACCACCAGCTTCGCCCGCGTGTACGGGAAGCCGCCCGCGGCGTATCGGGCCAGCATGCCTCCCGCCACGATCTACGCGCGGGTGCCGAGTTGCATCGTGGCGCGCGACACTCGCCCGCGCGCGGACAGTCGGGTCAAGACAGCACACGGGGAGAAGACGGACGGCGCCGGCCAACCGTAGCGTCGGACGAATGATGAGAATCGGCAGCGCCCACTTGTGGGTCCATGACCAGGAAGTCGCACTCAAGTTCTGGACCGAGAAGGTCGGCATGGAAGTGCGTGATGACGTGTCGTTCCCAGAGGAGATGGGCAACTTCCGCTGGCTCACCGTCGGTCCACCCGGGCAGGACGACGTCAACCTCGTGCTGATGGCCGTGCCCGGCGAGCCGGTCATGGACGAAGCCACCCGCAAGCAAGTGCTCGACCTCACGGGGAAGGGATTCGCGGGCACCGTCTTCCTGATCACCGACGACATCGAGAAGTCCTATGAGGAGATGACCGCTCGCGGGGTCGAATTCAACGAGCCGCCGAACCAGATGCCCTACGGCATCGACTCGGGCTTCCGAGATCCCTCCGGCAATAGTGTGCGTCTGACCCAGCTCACCGAGTCCTGGCCCAATACTGGGTAGGTGCGAACCTCCACCGCTGCACTGAGTTCGGCGGCGTTCTTCGTCGTTGCGCCCGGCACATTCGCCGGGCTGGGCCCATGGCTGATCACCCGTTGGGACATCCCCGAGTCCAGCCCTCCGCTGCGGGTGATCCTCGGCGTGGCGTTCATCGTCTTGGGCCTGATCCCACCCGTTCACGCGTTCATCCAGTTCGTCAGGGCGGGCGGAACGCCGATGCCCGTCGCGCCGACCGAGCGGCTTGTCGTGACCGGCTTCAACCGGTTCGTGCGCAACCCGATGTACGTCGGCCTGCTCACCGTGATCCTCGGTCAGGCCCTGCTTTTCGACAGCCTCTGGCTCGTCCTGTACGCGGTGATCGGATGGATCGTCACGGCTTCGTTCGTGCGGTGGTACGAGGAGCCGACGCTCGTGCGCACCTACGGCGAGCAGTACGAGGAGTACCGCCGCAATGTGCCCGCGTGGACACCGCGCCTGACGCCGTGGAGGCCTGCGGCAGCGAATTAGGTTGAGGCGCAGCTAGAAGGGTGGTGGTTGGTAGTTGGCGGCGAGCCAGGCTTGGCGTTGTCGTTGTTCTTCGGCGATGAGTTCGGTGCGTTCACGTCGTTCGGCGTTGATGCGGTCGCGGCGGTTCTGCTCGCGGGTTTGTTTGCGGCGCGGCATCTTCGCCCACCGCGCGGCCTCCGAGGGCTCCGGATAGGGCGCAATGTCCAGTGCACCGGTCGGTGTGCCCAACGCCGGGAACAACGCGGCGCCGTGGGCCGCGCTGGTGTAGACGTGTCCGGTCGGGGCGGTCAACACCAGGGTGCCATCAGGCAACTGCCGATCACTCCACCCCCGCCCGGAATGAAACGTCTTGATCAGATGGTGCATGCGGCAGTAATGCTTGGTGTTGGACGGATGGGTCGGCCCGAACGGATAGGGCACGGTGTGGTCGACATCGGATTTCTCCACCGGTTTGTCGCAGCCCGGCCAGCGACACGTCATATCCCGCCACCGCAGAAACTCCGCCGTCTTCGGCGCTGGGCCGATATCCGCGGATCCGGCTGCGACTGTCGCGGCCGGCACGGGCAACGGCTTGAGCGTCGCGGTGGCGGCCAGGTCGCGCACCGACTCGGCGGGCATGATCCCGAACCCGCCCAGATAGCCCGGATTGTCGCTCCTGCCCTCCAGGGTGCCCTGTTCGGCCAGCACATGGATCACCACGCCGGCCGCCGCGGCCGCGTCGGCCCGGTCCGCTCCGGCCGGGCAGTCCGCCCGCCCGCACTCACAGGCCAGGGTGGCTTCCAGGCGGCCCATCGGCCCGCACGCATCGGCGCGGCGTTGGGCGTGGGTGCGCGGATCGTGGGCGCACACCGTGGCCGCCAACGCCTCCAACCGGGCATCCATGGTTGCCGCGTCGGCGGCACGAATGTGGCCGGAAAAAAACGCCATCCCCGGGCTGGCCGCCTCAACATCGACATAGCGGTTCTCGGCCACCTCGGGGGGCACCCGCACCCCGGCCGCATCGAACTTGGCGACCCACGCATCGATGCGGTCACGCAACTTGTTCTTCGACAGCTTCATCCACTTCTCGACCCGGGCGGCGATGGCCTCATCCAACGCGGGCATCACCTCGTCGTCGACATTCTCGGTACGGGAGATGATCGTCGAGACCACCCGCAAATCGATCGTGCCCGCGCAGAAACACCTTGGCCACCGTGGGCAACCGGTACTTGAGCGCGCACGCGAACTGCACCTGCCCCACCGCGCGGGCATGGCTGATGTTCTGGACCGCCGACACCTCCGCGGCCACCGCATCACAGCCATCAGCACAGCACCACGCCAACTCGGCCAACGCCCCCGACCGGCGCTCGAAGAGCTCGGCCACACACAACAACCGCTGCGCGGTCGCCGTGGACTCATAGCGAGTCGCCTCACCCATCACATCGATGAGATCCCACTCCGACAACCCCTCGAACATACATTCGATATTGCCACGGCGCACCGACAAATCTCACGCCGCGACCGGTCGGGCCGTCTACAAGGTATGAACACCCGACATGCCACCATCGACAGCCCCCTCGGCGAGCTCACCCTGGTCGCCGACGACGAGGCGCTGATCGGTCTGTACTTCCCACATCACTGGTATCGGCCGGCCGAGGACACGTTCGGTCCGCAGGTCGAAGCGGAGTCCGATCCTCTGTTCACAGAGGCCGGTGCTCAGCTGACCGACTATCTCGCCGGTGACCGCACCGATTTCGATCTTCCGACCGCAATGCACGGAGACGACCTGCAGCAGCGCATCTGGAAAATGCTGGCCGCCATCCCGTACGGCGAGACTGTCACGTACGGGGAGCTGGCCGCCGCACTCGGCGACGCCACCACGGCACAGCAAGTGGGCCAGGCCGTCGGCCGAAATCCGCTCAGCATCGTCGTCCCCTGCCATCGGGTGGTGGGCAGCAACGGCCAGCTGACCGGTTATGCGGGCGGGCTGAAGCGCAAGCAGTTCCTGCTCGAACTCGAGGAGCCACGTCGAGGTCAAAGAGGCACGGTTGTTCTGATGGCTGCGACGCAATGGCAGAAGCGGGTGGACTCGGGCGACTGGGACGCAATCACCGCTGAAATCAACGACTTCGGCGGTGCACTGCTGCCCGAGCTGATCACCAAAGCCGAGGCCGACAAGGTCCGAGCGCTCTATCCCGACGACGCACCTGTTCCGCGCCACCATCGACATGGCCAGGTACCGCTTCGGCGAGGGCGAATACCGATACTTCCATCAGCCCTACCCCGAGCCGATCGAAGCGCTCAAACAGGCGCTCTATCCGCGGCTACTACCAATCGCGCGCGATTGGTGGTCCAAACTCGGCCGCACCGCCACCGTGGCCGGACACCCTCGACGACTGGCTGGACATGTGTCATGCGGCGGGCCAGAAGAAGTCGACCGCGATCCTGCTCAAGTACGGTCCGGGCGACTGGAACGCGCTACACCGAGACCTCTACGGCGACTTGGTGTTTCCGCTACAGGTTGTGATCAACCTGAGCGAGCCCGGTGTCGATCACACCGGCGGCGAGTTCCTCCTCGTCGAACAGCGTCCGCGTGCACAGTCCCGCGGCACCGCGACACTGCTGCCGCACGGCCATGGCTTCGTGTTCACCACCCGCGAACGACCGGTGCGCTCGACGCGCGGATGGTCGGCATCGCCGGTGCGCCACGGCGTCTCGGCGGTGCGGTCCGGCGAGCGCTTCACGCTGGGCCTGGTGTTCCACGACGCCGCGTGAACCGATGAGGCGCTACTCGGGATTGCGGCGGCGCAGAACGATCACGTTGTCGACCCACGTCGCGGTCTCGCCGTCCGGCCCGGTGGCTTCTCGCTCGACGGCATCGACCCGCTCCCGGTCCCATTCCGCGTCAACCAGATCCAGTGCAGCCACGACCTCGTCGGCGCTGGGAAACTCGTGGTGATGGTCCAGCTTCGACGCCCACGGCGGGGGCCCGGCGTGATCGACGATCAGCAACCGCCCGCCTGGGCGCACCGCACCCGCCGCGTGTTTGAGAATCCGCGGCCGGTCCAGCGGAACCATTGAATGCAAGAACTGGGCCGAAATCAGGTCGAACGTGCCCTCGGGAAAGCCGTCCGACAGATCGTGCTGGGCGAACTCGATACGGTCGCCGACTCCGCGCGCCGTGGCCGCCGCGGCGGCGCGCTGCAGCGCGGTCTCCGAGATGTCGACCGCCGTCACGTGCCAGCCATGTTCGGCGAGCCATATCGCGTCCCCGCCTTCGCCGCAGCCCAGATCCAGCGCCGTTGCCGGCGTCAGCGACGTTGCGACCTCGGCCATGCGCACATTGACACGTCCGCTCCAGACCTGGTCACGCTCGCCGTAGTGCTGCTCCCAGTGCTCCTTGGCGTCCTGCGTCGGCGTCTCATTCATGCCACCAGCTTGCAGACATCACGCCGACTTGCCAAGCTAAGTTTGCCATGCAGGCAAAAGCAGAGGACGGTGTCGACCTCCGGGTCCGGCGGCGGCTACGCGAACTGCGCATCGCAGCGCGGCCTGACGCTGGAGGACGTCGCCAGCCGGTCCAGCATCGACGTGTCGACGCTGAGCCGGCTCGAATCGGGCAAGCGCCGACTGGCGCTGGACCATCTGCCCCGCCTCGCCGCCGCGCTGTCGGTCAGCACCGACGAACTGCTGCGCGACGCCCGAGGCCGAAGACCCGCGCGTCAAGGGCAGCTCGCACACCCATCACGACGTCACCTACTGGCCGCTGACGCGGCACGGCCCCGCCGGCGGACTGCACGCCTTCAAGATCCGGGTCAGCGCCCGCCGCCGCACACCGCCTGCCGAACTACCGGTGCACGAGGGCCAGGACTGGATGTACGTGCTGTCCGGCCAGCTGCGGCTGATCCTCGGCGAGCAGGACTTCACCATCAAACCCGGTGAGGCCGTGGAGTTCTCGACGTGGACGCCGCACTGGTTCGGCGCGGTCGACGGGCCGGTCGAGGCGATCGCGCTGTTCGGGCCGCACGGCGAACGGCTGCACCTGCACGCCGTGAGCTCACAGGTAGGCCGTCTGATTCACCAGCCGCACCGACGCCACACCGTCGGGATAGAACTCGGCGATGGACAACGACGCCAGGTCGAGGTGCAGACGGTAGAGGATGCCCGGGCCCGGCGTCCAGCGCCAGCCGCAGCAGCGTCTTGATCGGCGTCACGTGCGACACCACCAGCACCGTCGTCGCCGCGTGCTCGGCGATGATCCGCGCCTGGGCCCGGCGGACCCGTTGGGCCACGGCTGTCGAAGCTCTCGCCGCCGGGCGGCGCGACGCTGGTGTCGCGCAGCCAGCGCCGGTGCAGCTCCGGATCGCGTTCGGCCGCTTCGCCGAACGTCAGCCCCTCCCACTCGCCGAAGTCGGTCTCGATCAGGTCGTCGTCGACGGTGACGTCGAGCCCGAGCGCCTTGGCCGCCGCCGCCGCGGTGTCGTAGGCCCGCTGCAGCGGCGAGGTGACGACGGCAGCGATGCCGCCCCTCTGCGCCGAGGTACTGTGCGGCGGCATCGGCCTGGCGCGCGGCCGACTTCGGTCAGCGCCGGATTGCCGCGGCCCGAATACCTCCGCTGCATGGACAACTCGGTCTGCCCGTGCCGCAGCAGCAGAAACCGCGTCGGCGCGCCGCGGGCACCGGTCCAGCCCGCCGGTGACGGCGCTGTTCCGCCTTGGGCGTCCTCGGCGGCGGCTGCGAGTTCGGCCGCGGCGTCCATCGCCTCGTTGGCCAGCCGGTCGGCGTGGCTGTTCTTCGCGCGCGGAATCCACGTGTAGCTGATCCGGTCGAACTGGCGCGCCAGGTCTTCGCCTGCTCGATGCAGTTCGGCCAGGTCGGGATGCTTGACCTTCCAGCGGCCCGACATCTGTTCCACCACAAGCTTGGAGTCCATGTACACGTCGACCTCGGTGGCGCCCAGCTTGGCCGCCTCCTCCAGGCCGGCGATCAGCCCGCGATACTCGGCGACGTTGTTGGTGGCGCGGCCGATGGCCTGCTTGCTCTCGGCGAGCACCGCGCCGCGATCGGCGGTCCAGACCACCGCCCCGTATCCGGCGGGCCCCGGGTTGCCGCGCGACCCCCCGTCGGCCTCGACGATGACCTTCACGCGCCGGTTCCCTTGACCCGCAACAGGATTGCCCCGCATTCCGGGCAGCGCAGCACGTCGTCATCGGCGGCGGCGGAGATCCGCGCCAGCTCGCCACGGTCGATCTCGATCCGGCACGCGCCGCACCGGCGGCCCTGCAGCAGCCCCGGCCCCGGCGCCGCCGCGGGACCGCTGGCGCTCGTACAGCGCCACCAGATCGGCGTCCAGCCCGGCGACGATTTCGTCGCGCCGCGAGGCGCATTGGTGGCGCAGCTGGTCGATCTCGGTGCGTGCGTCGTCGCACGCCTGCTGCGCGGTCGGTGAGTTCGCTCTGCAGTTCGTCGATCCTCGCCAGCTCGCCGGCCTGCTCGCTCTGCAGCTCCTCGCGCCGCTCCATCACCTCCAGCAGCGAGTCCTCGAGGCTGGCCTGGCGCCGCTCCAGGGTCTCGAGCTCGTGCTGCAGTTCGGTGAGCGCTTTGGCGTCGACGGTGCCCGCCGGCAGCATCGTCCGATCGCGGTCCTCGCGCTGGCGCACCGAGTCGATCTCCGATCTCGAACTTCGCCACCTGCGCGTCGAGGTCCTCGAGTGCGAGCTGCAAGGACGGCGAGGCGGTCGTTGGCCTCGCCGTGCGCTGGACTGGATCTCCTCGAGCTCGCTGCTGCTTCGGCCAGGTTCTTGGCCCGATGCTCGACGCGGCTCAGCTCGGCATCGATCTCGGTCAGTTCGAGCAACGAACGTTGTTGGATTACTTCAGCTTTCATGTACTCGTTCTCTCGACGTTCCATGGATCGGTACGGACGGCCGATACCCGCACCGGCAACGTGTCGCCGAAATGGCCGCGCAACAGTCTGCGCCGCCTGTGCGCACCACGGGAACTCGCTGGCCCAATGCGCGACGTCGACGAGCGCCACCTCCGATGCCCGCCGGTGCTCGTCGGCGGGGTGGTGACGCAGGTCGGCGGTGACGTAGGCCTGCACGCCGGCACCGGCGACGGCGTCGAGCAGCGAATCGCCCGCTCCGCCGCACACCGCCACCCGCGACACCGTGGCCTCCGAGTCGCCCGAGGCGCGCACCCCCCACGACGTGCCGGGCAGCGCGTCGTGCACCCGGGATACGAACGCCGACAACGGCTCCGGCTCGGCAGCGAGCCGACGCGGCCCAGTCCGACGTCGCCGGGAACGGGCGCCAGGGCGAAGACGTCGAACGCGGGTTCCTCGTACGGGATGCGCGGCACGCATCGCGGCCAGAACATGACCCCGCAGCCGCGACGGCGCGATCACCTCGACCCGATCCTCGGACACGCTGCTCGACGGTGCCCACGCTGCCGATGGCCGGCGATGCGCCGTCGTGCGGCAGGAACTGGCCGGTGCCCGTCGCGCTCCAACTGCAGTGCGAATAGTCGCCGATGCGACCGGCGCCCGCGGCGAACATCGCCTCCCGCACCGCGTCGGCGTTCTCGGCAGGCACGAAGACCACCCACTTGTCCAGATCCGGCCCGTCGACGATCGGCGCGAGCACCTCCTCGACCGTCAGCCCCAGCGCGTCGGCCAGCGCATCGGACACTCCTGGCGACGCCGAGTCGGCGTTGGTGTGCGCGGTGAACAACGCCCGGCCGGTCCGGATCATCTGGTGTACGAGCGCGCCCTTGGCGGTGCTCGCGGCGACGGTGTCGACCCCGCGCAGCAGCAGCGGATGATGCGCGAGCAGCAGGCCGCCGCTCGGGCACCTCGGCGACGACGGCGGCGGTGGCGTCGACGGCGACCGTCACCGATCTCGACGGTCTCCGACGGATCGCCGCAGACCAGGCCCACCGAGTCCCAGTCCTGCGCCAGCCGCGGCGGATACGCCGCATCGAGCACCTCGATGATGTCGGCCAGCCGCGCGCTCACCGCAGCACCTCGGCCATCGCGTCGACAAGCACCGGCCAGTCGCGCGCGCACCGCCGCGCGCAGGTACTCGCCGTCGAGGCCGACGAACGTGTCGCAGCGGCGCACCGCAATACCCTTGCCGTCCAGATGTTTTCGCATCAGCTCGGCGTCCGGAACGGTGAACAGAACAAACGGCGCGCACCCGTCGACCACATCGAGGCCGATGCTAGTCAGCCCGGCCACCATCTCGCCACGCAGCTCCAGCAGCCGTCGCGCCTCGCGGTCGGCCTCGGCCACCGCTTCCGGCGAGCTGCACGCGGCGATCGCCTCGAGTTGCAGCGTGCCCAGCGGCCAGTGCGGGCGCCGCGCCGTCATCCGGTCGAGCACGTCGGCGGGACCGAGCGCGTAGCCGACCCGCAGGCCGGCCAGCGCCCACGTCTTGGTCAGGCTGCGCAGCACCACCACGTCGGGCAGCGAATCGCCCGCCAGCGACTCGGGCTCGCCGGGGACGGCGTCGCCGAACGCTTCGTCGACCACCACGATGCGACCGGGCCGGCGCAGCGCGAGGATCTGCTCGCGGGTGTGCAGCACCGAGGTCGGGTTCGTCGGGTTTCCGACGACGACGAGGTCGGCCTCATCGGGCACCACGCCGTCGGCCAGGCTGAACGGCGGCGCGAGCACCACGTGCTGCAGCGGCACGCCGGCCGCGGCCAGTGCCGCTTCGGGCTCGGTGAACGACGGTGCGATCAGCGCGGCCAGCCGCGGTCGCAGGTTGGCCAGCAGCGCGAACCCCTCGGCCGCGCCGGCCAGCAGCGCCACCTCGTCGGGTTGCGGCGCGTGCCTGGCCGCCACCGCATCGACCGCGCGACGCTCGTCGGCGGCGCTCGGGATAGCGGCCGAGCTCGGTCAGCCGGGCCGCGAGGCGGTCGACCAGCCAGGACGGCGGTTCGGTCGGCGCGGACGTTGACGGCGAAGTCCAACATGCCGGGAACCGCGGCCTGGTCGCCGTGGTAGCGCGCGGCCGCACGCCGCAGGGGACTTCCCACATCACGACAGTAGTGCGCTCACCGACCGGCCATCGGGACGACCGCGCACGTCGGGGACAATGAGTGGTGACGGCCCGCCCGCAGCTGGTGATCTTCGACCTCGACGGCACCCTGACCGACTCGGCGCAGGGCATCGTGTCGAGTTTCCGCCACGCGCTCGACTCGGTCGGCGCGGCGGTTCCCGACGGCGATCTGGCAGGCATGGTCGTCGGCCCGCCGATGCATCACACGCTTGCTGGCGATGGGTCTCGGCGAGCAGCGCCGACGCGGCGATCGCCGCCTACCGCGCCGACTACACCACGCGCGGCTGGGCGATGAACAGGCTGTTCGACGGCATCCCCGCGCTGCTCGCCGAACTGCGCGCCGCGGGGGTCCGGCTGGCGGTCGCCACCTCCAAGGCCGAGCCGACGGCGCGGCGGATCCTGGCGCATTTCGGGCTCGACGGGCATTTCGAGGTCATCGCCGGCGCCAGCCTCGACGGCTCCCGCGCGGCCAAGGCCGACGTGGTCGCGCACGCGCTGGCCCAGCTTGACCCGCTGCCGGAGCGCGTGCTGATGGTCGGCGACCGCTCCCATGACGTCGAAGGCGCCGCCGAGCACGGCATCGACACCGTGGTCGTCGGCTGGGGTTACGGCGGCGCGGACTTCGACGGACCCGACGCCGTCGTCGCGCTCGCCCACGTCGCCACCGTCGACGATCTGCGCGAGGTGCTCGGTGTCTGAGCGCGCGGGGCGGCTCCGGTGTCTGACCCCTGCACGTCACGTTCATCTGCTCCGGCAACATCTGCCGGTCGCCGATGGCGGAGAAGATGTTCGCCCATCAGATCAGCGAGCGCGGCCTGTCCGATGCGGTGCGGGTGACCAGCGCGGGAACCGGCGGCTGGCACGCGGGCGACCCCGCCGACCGCAGGGCCAGCCACGTGCTGCGCGCGCACGGCTACCCCACCGCCCACCGCGCCGCGCAGATCGACGACGACCACCTGTCGGCCGACCTGATCATCGCGCTGGGCCGCAACCATGTCCGGATGCTCGGGAGATGGGCGTCGAACCGGACAGGATGCGGATGCTGCGGTCGTTCGACCCCCGCTCGGGCGCCCACGCCCTCGATGTCGAGGATCCCTACTACGGCGACCACGACGACTTCGAGGACGTCTACTCGGTGATCGACGCGTCGCTGCCGGGCCTGCACGACTGGGTGGACGAACAGCTCGCCGGCCGGGGAATCGCGAGCTAGGCGGTGATGAACGCAGCGAAGAGCCGAAATTGATCCGGCGCTGGGCCTTTGTTCTTCGGCCGTCCTGGCTGGCGCTGTTCGTCGTCGTGATCGCGTTCGCCTACCTGTGCTTCACCGTGCTCGCGCCATGGCAGCTGGGCAAGAACACCAAGACATCGCGGGAGAACTCCCAGATCTCGCATTCGCTGACCGCCGAGCCGGTGCCGGTGACATCGCTTCTGCCGCAGCAGAATTCGTCGGCACCCGACGCACAGTGGCGGCAGGTGACCGCAACGGGGCGGTATCTGCCCGAGGGCCAGGTGCTGGCCCGGCTGCGGGTGGTCGAGGGTGAACCCGCATTCGAGGTGCTGGTGCCGTTCGCGGTCGACGGCGGCCCGACGGTGCTCGTCGACCGCGGATATGTGCGCCCCGAACAGGGCTCACGGGTGCCGCCGATCCCGGCGCCGCCGACCGGGTCCGTGACCGATCACCGCCCGGCTGCGCGACTCCGAACCGCTGGCGCAGGGCAAGGAGCCGTTCCGCGAGGGCGGCGCGCAGCAGGTGTATTCGATCAACACCGGGCAGATCGCCGCGGTTACCGGGGTGCCGCTTGCGGGCTCGTACCTGCAGCTGCTCGAGAACCAGCCCGGCGGCCTGGGCGTCATCGGCCTGCCCCACCTCGATGCCGGACCGTTCCTGTCCTACGGCATCCAGTGGATCGCGTTCGGCATCATCGCGCCGATCGGCCTGGGCTACTTCGTATTCGCCGAGGTGCGGCAGCGCCGACGGGAGAAGGCGGCGCAGGAGGCGGCCGACGCGGACCCCGACTGCGCCGCTCACGACCGAGGCGAAACTCGCCGACCGCTACGGCCGGCGGCGCTGAGGGCGACCGCGAGCGCGGCCGCCGCCAGTTGCACGGCGCGCGACAACCGCACTGCCCTGGCCAGATCCGAGACCTGTGGCGGCGGACCGTCGCCGAGCGTCGGCCGGATCTCGAGCTCGTGCGCGTACTGAGTCGGCCCGCCGAGGCGCACCCCGAGTGCACCGGCGAACGCCGCCTCGACCACCCCCGCGTTCGGACTGGGGTGGCGGGCCGCGTCGCGCCGCCACGCACGCACTGCACCGACGGGTGACCCGCCGACGACCGGAGCGCACACGGCGACCAGAAGCGCCGTCACACGTGCGGCGACGAATGTTGGCCATATCGTCGAAACGAGCTGCGGCCCAGCCGAACCGGGCGTAACGCGGCGACCGGTTGCCGATCATCGCGTCCAGCGTGTTGGCGCCGCGATAAACGAGTACCGCGGGCACCCCGCCGACCGCCGCCCACAGCAGCGGCGCCACCTGCGCGTCCGAGGTGTTCTCGGCGACCGACTCCAGCGCCGCGCGGGTCAGGCCCGCTTCGTCGAGCGCCGCCGGGTCGCGACCGCACAGCGACGGCAGCAGCCGGCGGGCGCTTGCCATGTCGCCGGACTCGACCAGCATCGCCATCCGATCGCCGGTGCGCAGCAGAGACGTTCCGCCCAACGCCACGAACGTCGCCCCAGCTGTGGCCGATGCCGTTCCCACCCGTCCCGCGCGCACCACGGCCCGCTCCACGGCCACACCCATCACACCGAGCGCACCGAGCAGCAGGCCGGTGTGTACGACGCCCGCGCTGCGGCTGTCGGCGTAGCTCAACCGCTCCAAAGCCGCTGCGCCGCGACCGAACAACGCCACCGGATGGCCACGACGTGGGTCGCCGAAGATCAGGTCGGCGAGCCATCCCGCGGCGATTCCGGCAGCGCGACCGCAGTGACCTGGCGCAAACACCCCGGCAGCGTCTCACAGGTGGTGTACTCGGATTCATGAGGCTGGGCCCACCGCGACATCCGACCCGGGTGGCCGACCTGCTCAACCCCGCGGCCGTGCTGATGCCCGCGGCGAACGTGATCATGCAGCTTGCGTCGCCGGCGGTCGGATACGGCGTGCTCGAAAGCCCGGTCGACAGCGGCAATGTGTACAAGCATCCGTTCAAACGGGCCCGCACCACAGGCACCTACCTGGCCGCCGCGACGATCGGCACCGACGAGGATCGGGACCTGATCCGCCGCGAGGTGGACAAGGTACACGCGCTGGTCCGCTCGAAACCATCAAGTACGGTGTCCTACAACGCTTTCGACCCGCGACTGCAGCTCTGGGTCGCGGCCTGCCTGTACCGCTACTACATCGACCAGCACGAGCTTCTCTACGGCCCGCTGGACGATGACGCCGCCGACGCGGTCTACCGGGATGCCAGGAAGCTGGGCACCACCCTGCAGGTGCGCGCGGACATGTGGCCGCCGAACCGAGTCGCGTTCGACGAGTTCTGGAAGCGGTCCCTTGACGAGCTCCGAATCGACCCGCCGGTCCGTGACCATCTGCACGGAGTCGCGGCGATGGCGTTCCTGCCCGCGCCGTTGCGGTTGCTGGCCGGCCGGTTCAACCTGTTCGCGACGACGGGATTCCTACCCGATGAATTCCGCACGCACATGCGTTTGTCGTGGAGTGGCGCACAACAACGCAGATTCGAGTGGCTGTTGACCGCGCTGCGCGTGGCCGACCGGGTGATCCCGCGGGAGGTCTGGGTCCTGGGTTATCAGCTGTACCTGCGGGACATGCGATCGAGGGCTCGCCGCGGCAAACGCATCGTCTAACTCATGAATGTCCAACTTACGAAGTTAACTCACGAAGGAGTCAATCCATGACCTTTCCCTCACTGAACCACGTCGCGGTCACCGTGCGCGATCTGAACGTCAGCGGGCCGTGGTACCGGCAGCTGATCGGCGCCGATCCTGTGCTCGACGAGGACACCGACGCCGGGTTCCACCATCTGGTCTGGGCGTTCGACAACGGCACCCTGTTCGGCATCCATCAGCATGACCGGGCGCAGGACGGCACCTACACCGAGTTGGAGCCCGGGCTCGACCATGTCGGCTTCGGCTGTGCCAGCCGCGCCGAGCTCGAGGAGTGGGAGGACAGGCTCAACAAGCTCGACATCACCCATGGCGGCATCGTCGACGCCCCCTATGGATCCGGCCTGAGCTTCCGCGACCCCGACGGCATCGCGCTGGAATTCTTCGCTCCGCCGAGTGGCTAGAGCTCAACGACGGTGCCTGCCGCGGGGTCGACCTTTCCGTCGAGCAGGTCGAGGTAGGCCCGCTGAATCTCGTCCTGGGTCGATATCCGCTCGACGCGAAGCCAGCCGGCGGCCCACTGCGCGAACGGGGCCCACGCCTCGGCGACGTTGCGGTCGAGCGTCGCGGTTCCCCAGTCGGCGCCACGCTTGGTGATGCGGTCCGGCGCGAAGAAGAAGACCGGCTTCGGTCCTGCGAGTTCGCCTGTCCCGTGGGCCATCTCGGTCCAATGAGTCATGCCGACCGCGGCGCTGTGGGCGAGGCGGTCGCCGTAGTGGGCGTGGACGTCGGCGCGAACCGCGCCGTCACCCGAGACGTCGACGTAGACCGCCCGCTCCCCTGGAAGCGTCGACACCGAGTCGTAGAGATGCACCGAGTCGTAGACGTTGAGCCCCTCGACGAACTCGCGGTTGCCTGCCGACGTCAGCCCCACGATCTCCGACGCCCTCGCGTTTCGCAAGCAGGTAGGCCGCGATGATCGCGGTCTTGGACGAGGCGCTGGAGATGACGATCGTGTCGGCGCCGAAGAAGGCCTCGTCGGCCAGGAAGTCATCGATGAGGAAGGAGGTGAAGAAAAGCGGGAAGAACAGGATGTGCTCGGCCTCGCGGTCGGCCGAGTAAACCGGGTCGGTCTCGACGTCGCGGTAGCCCTGGTACGCCGAGGGCAGACTGGCCCGGTGCGGAGCGGCGTCGAAGAAGCCCTTCTCGTTGATACGAGCGGGAACGACCACCAGATGGCTGCCGCATGGCAGGTAGCCGTAGACGCGCAGGCCCTCCGGCAGGCCGGAATGGCGGGACTCCTCCACGTGGGCATAGCCCCAGACATTCAACTTCCCCCACCCCGGCTCGGAGGCCGGAAAGAAGTCCCAATAGTTCATCGCGTCGCCGAACACCGCATAGGTGATGTTGTTCGCGGTCAGCCCGAACGACTCGACCCGAAGCAGCGCCTCGCCGTCCGACAGTGCCGGCGGGTCGCTCGATAGGAAACGGCTGTCGTGCAGATCCTTGCGATTCAGCTCGAAGTCCACGCGTCCAGCCTAGGCGGGTGCGATGTGGAGGGCATGTTCGTCAGCCGTCGGTGTATGCGCTCGCGTGGTCGATGGTCCGCAACCACTCCGGCGCTCCTTGTTCGGTGTTGAGCCCCTTCTCGATGACGGCGAGGTTGTGATGCACGTGCACGCCGGTGACGGTCGACTCTGTCATCGAAGTTTCGTCGTTGGTGTCCCGAATCTGCTCGCTGTGGTGCAGGTCGTCCAACAGGCTCTTGATCATCTCCATCGACCTGTACTGGGCTGCTGGGTCGGCGTCGCCGCCCCAGCTGGGCCAATAAGCTGACGCGAGGTCCTCGATAACGTAGAGGCCGCCGGGGCGCACGTGGGGAAACAAGGCCTTGAAAGACGTAATGATGTGGTGGCTGATGTGGCTGCCGTCATCGATGATGATGTCGAAGGGGCCTAATTCTTCGGCCATCGAGTCAAGTAGTTGTGGATCTCCCGCATCGCCCTGCAAAACGCTTAGCCGGGGTTCCACAATGCCGTTCTTCGGGAAGATGTCCATTCCGTAGATCAGGCCTCGCCGAAAGTAGTGCTTCCACATACGCAACGATTCACCACCGGCATCGGGTGAGTCATAGCCGCCTATTCCGATCTCGAGAACTTTCACCGATTGTTGCCGGTAGGGCTCGAAGTACTTCTGGTAATGCGGCGTGTACCAACGTCCGCCCCATTTGTCTGAACCGAACCGGACAGCGAGGTCGGATACATCCATCGGACGCTGAGACATCGCGCCAACGATCTGCCGCACCCCCGCGGCAATCGCCGGGGAGTATTCCTCATCGGAGAGCTCCTTCGCGAAGAGTTCGCGCGAAGCGCCATGGGGTCCCGTCGGACCATAGAGTTCGCGCAACAAGTCGACGAGGTCCTGGCGCACAGTCGCGGAAGCCTCGCCATCCCAACCCTTCTCGACGGAGGGATCACCGTCGCCCAACGTCAAGAGATGGCCGAGGCGCTCGCCGCCGAAGCCGAGGTCACACTGGACCACCAACTTGCGTCCTGGCCCGTACAACAGACCGGCGCGGGAGGCCACCTCGGCCAATAGCGCCTCGCCGACGTCATCCGGGCCGATTTCGGCCACGCGAGCCGAAATCTCCGCATCCGGCAAACTGGCGGCCCGCAGAATTCTTTCGATCAATGGGGTCTTGGTCGACATTGGTGTAATACCCCCGCATAGTGGAATTTAAGTCCAGGCTCGCGCACCGTACCACCCGCCCTCAGAGAGTGAACTTCAATTGCCGCGATGACAAATCGCGTGCGGCGAGCGACATTTCGGGCTCGAATTCAGACGGTCGCCACCAGTTCTGCAGTAGACCATTCATTGCTGTTCGCGGGCCCGTACGCTTCACGCGTGGCCCACGTGGCGGTAACGCTGGCCGAGCAGCCAGATCTTCGGGAGCAAGCGATTCCGGACGGCGACATCTGGCCGGAGTTCAACCTTCAGGGCGAGACCTACCTCCGGTTGTGGCCGCGACTGACCGAAGATCTGCCCGAGTTCCAGTTCGCGATGTGTGATGAGCAGACCGGCAAAGTGGTCGCCGAGGCGCACACTGTGCCGTGCTGGTGGGACGGCACGATGACCGGGCTGTCCGACGGCATCGACGCGACGATCGCCGATGCGTTCCACCGGCTCGAAACCGGCCAGCCCTTCAACGCTCTATGCGCCATTGCGGCAGAGATCCCCAAGGGCGGCAGGGGAACTGGCCTGGCCACCGAAATACTCAAGGCGATGGGGTCGCTCGCCACCCGACACGGGTTCAAGCATCTAATCGCGCCGGTCCGGCCGACGTGGAAGGACCGCTACCCGATCACACCGATTGAGCGATACATGACTTGGCGCCGCGACGATGGGTCCCTGTTCGATCCGTGGTTGCGACTGCACGAACGCATCGGCGCACGCATGGGCCCACCGATGCACAGCTCATACCGCATCGCCGGGACGGTCGCGGAATGGGAGTCCTGGCTCGGGATGGCGTTACCCGAATCGGGTGACTACGTGTTCCCGGGCGGGCTATCCCCGCTTGCCGTCGACCGGCAGGCGGACACGGGCACATATTTGGAGCCCAACGTGTGGATGGTCCACGACTTGTCCGCACTGGCGAATTACGAAGCGGCCGCCGCGCAATAGCCGTTCCCCCCGGCAGCAATTGGTCTGTGCCTCAGGCGCATTCACCGATATCGCTCAAAACGAGGAACGACTTCGGCACCGGATTTGCAGTCCGCCGCCTTCGCGTTCGCTGAACCGAGTGCAGCAAGAGGACCCAGCAACGTCGACCTGCACAGTATGTTGCTCATCGTGGGTGAGAGAAAGCTGTTAGCCAACGGCCGGGGTCGCTGGCTGGCGGTCCTGGCGTCGGTGGTCCTCTCCGCCGCCGTGCTCTACGCCCAGGGCTCACATCACGCTGAAGGCACCTCACCCCCGCTTCGCGGCGCGGACCCACCACCGACACCAACAGTTCAAGCTTTTTTACCAGCCGCCGCGCCGCACGTCGCGAGTCCTGCCGAGGTGGAAAAGCTGGCGGGGAACGCGCCCGCTGCCACGCCGATGCCCTTCGAGTTGCCGCCCGGCGTCGCGCCTGAGAACGGGCTGCAGACCCACACAATTCGGGTGGCCCGAGCCATCAGCGTGTTGTTTCCCGAGGTCACCACGATCGGCGGATATCGGCAGGACGCGTTGAAATGGCATCCGAACGGGTTGGCGATCGACGTGATGATTCCCAACCCCGACTCCCCCGAGGGCATCGAACTCGGCAACCAGATCGCCGGATTCGCGTTGGCGAACGCGAAACGATGGGGCATAGACGACGTGATCTGGAGGCACGCCATATATCTGGGCGCCGACAAGGGGCAATGGATGTCCGAGATGGGCTCAGCAACCGCCAACCACTTCGACCACGTTCATATCGCCACCGACGGTGGCGGATACCCGATCGGGAATGAGAAGTACTACATCTGATCGCAACGGAGGTTCTTGGTGGGCGCGGACGGTATCGAACCGCCGACCGCTGGTGTGTAAAACCAGAGCTCTACCACTGAGCTACGCGCCCGTCGGAGGAAAGGTACACGTCGGCGACGTGCGACGGGAAATCCGTCAGCCTCCCAGCAGGGCCTTCAGCGCGTCCGTCCATACCGATTGGTCGCGCTGCTCCCCCGGCTGTTTCATCTCGGCGAACCGGATGACACCGCCGCGGTCCACGACGAAGGTTCCGCGATTGGCGAAGCCCGCCGTCCGCGTTGAACACCCCGTAGGCCTGGGCTACCCCACCGTGAGGCCAGAAGTCGGACAACACCGGAAACGTGAAGCCGCTCTGGGTCGCCCAGACCTTGTGGGTGGGTGACGGACCCACCGAGATGGCCAGCGTCGCGGTGTCGTCGTTCTCGTACACCGGTAGGTGGTCCCGGATCTCGTCGAGCTCACCCTGACAGATCCCCGTGAACGCGAGCGGGAAGAACACCACCAGTACGTTCTTGGCATCCCGGAAGGTGCTCAGGGCGACCGGCTGGTTGTTCTGGTCCTTGAGGGTGAAGTCTGGCGCCGCCGTACCGACGGACAACATGCTAGTGCCGCCCCGCGGCCTTCGATTTCGGCTGTACGAGCCTGCTCGCGATCCAGTCGCCGAGATTGGCCGACGACGTCTGCATCAGCCCGGCGGTCGGCGCCGATTCGGCGATCTCGGCGGGCTGCACGTGCCCCGGCTTACCGGTCTTCGGAGTCACGACCCAGATCACGCCGTCGTCGGCCAGTGGTGTGATGGCGTCCATCAGGCGGTCGACCAGGTCGCCGTCGTCGTCGCGCCACCAAAGCAACACCACGTCGACCACCTCGTCGGCATCCTCATACAACAGCTCGCCGCCGCAGGCCTCCTCTACATCGGCCCGGATGTCGTCGTCGGAGTCTTCGTCCCAGCCCAACTCCTGTACAACCTGGTCTTTTTCGATGCCCAGTCTTCGGGCGTAGTTCGGGGCGTCATCCGCCGCGACCACCGTCGTTCCTCCTTCAGCCGTCCGGGCGCAAGCTGCGCTCGTGATGTGTGAGCCCTATCGTCGCACGCCGGGGTGCCGCTGCATCGCATGGCGGCCAGGTTCGTCAAGATAACGCGTCGCATTGATCGACGGCGGCCGTCTTTGCGGAGTTGAAGTGCTCGATCGCCGAGTTGAACTTTTCCTCTGCGGCGCGCCGGCTGATTACGCCCGAAACTTCCCGCGTGGCGTTGGTATAGCCCTTCAACACGTCGTGTAGCTGGGCAGGCATCCCGGGGCGGTTGTCGCGTCGAGACTGCTGTTTCGTCATCGCAAGGCAGGACTAGTCGATCCGCCCTTGGTAGGCGTGGCGAGGGTGACGTGGTCGGCACCACAGCGGTAACCGCAATGGCCACCTTCGCCGACATGGGCGAATCGTAGCGAGTTCGCTGGACCTATCGGCCGGTTCACCGATAGGCGGCGTCGCAGCGATCCAGCGCAGCGGTCTTTGCGTCGTTCAGCGCACGGATCGCCGCGTTGATCTCGTCGGGACTGTAGTTGCCCGCGATCGCGGTGGCGACGCCCCTTGCGGCGTCCACCCAGGCGTTCATCGCGTCCTTCAGCTCCGGGATCAGCGGGTCCGACATGCTGCGGAGGACTGCATCGGCGCTGTGGTTGAGCGCGTCGACGGCTGGGCCAGATTTGGCCGCGGCGTCGGCGGCTCCTTGATTGAAGGCCTTGACGAAGTCGTTGACCGCGGTGACTGCGTCGACGCTGCTCGTGCTCAGCGCCTCACACGCGGAGTGGATCGCCTCCTTGGCGACCGACGCCTGGCGCTCGGACTCCCGTGAGCTGGAGCTCTCGGCGGACTCTGCGATGGACGCCGACACCGACGCCCGGTAGACGGGCGCCTCGGCCTTGTCGACCTCCGGGCTGCCGTCGGTGACGCTGCTGCAGCCGACGATGACCATCGCCGCGGTGGCCAGGCTGCCCAGCACGAGTGCGGCTATCCGCAGCCGCTTCGGACACAGCCAACGGGTCACCACGGTCTGCAGACGTTACCGGCTGACATCCCTGATCGCGGGTTCATTCCAGTCGGCCACCCCAGCCGCGCGGGTGGTGCAGGATTGGACAAGGATGGAGGGAGCGACAGCACGGAAAACATCCGTGTCGATCGCATGAACACCTCTACCGCCTAACAAGGAGCGGAACGTTGACCACCGAGTTCGTGCGCCAAGACCTGGCCCAAAACTCCAGCAGTGCAGCCGAACCCGACCGGGTTCGGGTGATCCGTGAGGGTGTCGCGTCGTATTTGCCCGATATCGACACCGAGGAGACCACCGAGTGGCTCGAGTCGTTTGACGCGTTGCTGGAACGGTCGGGACCTGCCCGCGCGCGCTATCTGATGCTGCGGCTGCTGGAACGTGCCGGCGAACAACGGGTGGCGATCCCCGCGCTGACGTCGACCGACTATGTGAACACCATCCCCACCGAGCTGGAGCCGTGGTTCCCCGGCGACGAAGACGTCGAGCGCCGCTACCGCGCCTGGATCAGGTGGAACGCCGCGATCATGGTGCATCGCGCGCAGCGCCCGGGAGTCGGTGTGGGGGGCCATATTTCGACGTATGCGTCGTCGGCGGCGCTCTACGAGGTCGGCTTCAACCACTTCTTCCGCGGCAAGGCCCATCCGGGCGGCGGCGATCAGATCTTCATCCAGGGGCACGCCTCGCCGGGCATCTACGCGCGCGCGTTCCTCGAGGGCCGGCTGACCGCCGATGAGCTCGACGGCTTCCGCCAGGAACACAGCCACCCCGGCGGCGGCCTGCCGTCGTATCCGCATCCGCGGCTGATGCCCGGACTTCTGGGAGTTCCCGACGGTGTCGATGGGCCTGGGACCGATGAACGCGATCTATCAGGCCCGGTTCAACCACTACCTGCACGACCGGGGCATCAAGGACACCTCCGACCAGCACGTGTGGGCCTTCCTCGGCGACGGCGAGACGGATGAGCCCGAGAGCCGCGGCCTGGCCCATGTGGCCGCCCTCGAGGGCCTGGACAACCTCACCTTCGTGATCAACTGCAACCTGCAGCGCCTCGACGGCCCAGTACGCGGCAACGGCAAGATCATCCAGGAATTGGAGTCGTTCTTCCGCGGCGCGGGCTGGAACGTCATCAAGGTGGTGTGGGGCCGCGAATGGGACACGCTGCTGCACGCGGACCGCGACGGCGCGCTGGTCAACCTGATGAACACCACGCCCGACGGTGACTACCAGACCTACAAGGCCAACGACGGCGCCTACGTGCGCGATCACTTCTTCGGTCGTGACCCGCGCACCAAAGCGCTGGTGCAGAACATGTCCGACGCCGAGATCTGGAACCTCAAACGCGGCGGCCATGACTACCGCAAGGTGTACGCCGCCTACCGCGCGGCCACCGAGCACAAGGGCCAGCCGACGGTGATCCTGGCCAAGACCATCAAGGGTTACTCGTTGGGCGCCCACTTCCAGGGCCGCAACGCCACGCACCAGATGAAAAAGCTTGCGCTGCAAGACCTCAAGTATTTCCGCGACTCCACCCGCATTCCGATCAGCGACGAGGAGCTGGAGAAGAACCCGTATCTGCCGCCGTACTACCATCCCGGCCCCGAGGCGCCCGAGATCCGCTACATGCTCGAACGCCGGCGCGCGCTCGGCGGATTCCTGCCCGAGCGCCGCACCAAGTCCAAGTCGCTGACGCTGCCCAGCGGGGACATCTACAAGGCGGTCAAGAAGGGTTCGGGCAATCAGGAGGTCGCCACCACGATGGCGACCGTGCGCACATTCAAAGAGGTGTTGCGCGACAAGGAGATCGGGCCGCGGATCGTGCCGATCATCCCCGACGAGGCGCGCACGTTCGGCATGGACTCGTGGTTCCCCAGCCTCAAGATCTACAACCGCAACGGCCAGCTCTACACCGCGGTGGACGCCGAATTGATGTTGGCGTACAAGGAAAGCGAAATCGGCCAGATCCTGCACGAGGGCATCAACGAGGCGGGGTCGACGGCGTCGTTCACCGCCGTAGGCACGTCGTATGCCACCCACAACGAGCCGATGATCCCGATCTACATCTTCTACTCGATGTTCGGGTTCCAGCGCACCGGCGACGGGTTGTGGGCCGCCGCCGACCAGATGGCCCGGGGGTTCGTGCTCGGCGCCACCGCGGGTCGCACCACGCTGGTCGGTGAAGGCCTGCAGCACGCCGACGGGCATTCGCTGCTGCTGGCCGCGACCAATCCCGCGGTGGTCTCCTACGATCCGGCGTTCGCCTTCGAGATCGCCCACATCGTCGAGAGCGGGCTGCAGCGCATGTACGGCGAGGACCCGGAGAACGTGTACTTCTACATGACGATCTACAACGAGCCCTATGTGCAGCCCCCCGAACCCGAGGGGCTCGACGTCGACGGGCTGCTGCGCGGGATCTACCGCTTCCGGCAGGCACCCGAGAAGCGCTCCCACGTCGCGCAGATCCTCGCCTCGGGGGTGGCCATGCCCGAGGCTCTGCGCGCCGCCGACCTGCTGGCCGACGAATTCGACGTCGCCGCCGACGTCTGGTCGGTGACCAGCTGGGGCGAACTGAACCGCGACGGCGTGCAGATCGAGAAGCAACGGCTGCGCCACCCCGATCGACCCGCGGCCACGCCGTATGTCACCACCGCGCTCGCCGACGCGGCAGGCCCGGTGATCGCGGTGACCGACTGGATGCGGGCGGTGTCCGAGCAGATCCGGCCCTGGGTGCCCGGCACCTACGTCACGCTGGGCACCGACGGCTTCGGCTTCTCCGACACCCGGCCCGCGGCGCGCCGCTTCTACAACACCGACGCCGAATCCATCGCGGTCGCCGTGCTCGAGGGCCTGGCACGCGACGGGAACATCGATCAGTCCGTTGCCGTCGAGGCCGCCAAGAAGTACAAGATCGACGACGTGATGGCCGCGCCCGAACAGACCTCAGATCCCGGAGTCGCCTGACCGACCGCTCCAGTTGGAGGAATCCAACATATTGATGGCGTAGCCTTTATCGATGGCCGACAATCGGTTCGTCCCGCCGAAGTCCACCGTCGAGGTGCTGGAGACCGTGCCCGACGCGGTGTTGCGGCGACTGAGGCAGTACTCCGGCCGGCTGTCCACCGAAGCGGTGCGCGCCCTGGAGGAGCGTCTGCCGTTCTTCGCCGACCTCGAGGCGTCGCAGCGGGCCAGCGTGCAGTTGGTGGTGCAGACCGCGATCGTCAACTTCGTCGAGTGGATGCGCGACCCGCAGAGCAACGTCAGCTACACGGCGCAGGCGTTCGAGGTCGTCCCGCAGGATCTGCGGCGGCGGATCGCGCTGCGGCAGTCCGTCGAGATGGTCCGCGTCACCATGGAGTTCTTCGAAGAGGTGGTACCGCTGCTGGCCCGCTCCAACGAGCAGCTGACCGCGCTGACCGCCGGAATCCTGCGCTACAGCCGCGATCTCGCGTTCGCCGCGGCCTCCGCCTACGCCGACCAGGCCGAAGCGCGCGGCGCCTGGGACACCCGGATGGAGGCCAACGTCGTCGACGCCGTCGTGCGCGGGCACACCGGACCCGAACTGCAGTCGCAGGCCGCGGCGCTCAACTGGGACGCCACCGCGGCGGCCACCGTGATCGTCGGCCTCCCGCAGCCCGACAGGACCGATCTCGACCAGCGAAGACATCCACGACGTCGTCAAGCGCCATGGCCGCACGGCGTTGTCGGACGTGCACGGCACGTGGCTGGTCGCGATCGTGTCCGGCGCGCTCTCGCCTACGGACCGATTCCTCGCCGAGGTGATGGCGGTGTTCGCCGACGGACCCGTGGTGATCGGCCCGACCGCGCCGACGTTGGCGGCCACCCACCGCAGCGCCACGGAGGCGATCGCGGGCATGAACGCCGTCGCGGGCTGGACCGGGGCCCCGCGGCCGGTGGCGGCGCGCGAACTGCTGCCCGAACGGGCGTTGCTCGGCGATGCCACGGCGGTGGCCGCGCTGGAGGTGGAGGTGATGAGGCCGCTGGCGGACGCGGACCCGGCATTGACCGAGACGCTGGACGCCTACCTGGACTCCGGCGGCGCCATCGAGGCGTGTGCGCGCAAATTGTTCGTTCATCCAAACACCGTCCGCTACCGGCTCAAACGGATCGCCGACTTCACCGGGCGCGATCCCACGCTCCCGCGCGACGCGTATGTCCTCCGCGTCGCAACGTCGGTCGGCAGATTGGGTCGGCAAACACACCTAGCCAGCACGCGAAATACTGTTGCTGGCCAGGTGACGGGCATCACCAAATCGGCCGATGGCGTCGATCGCGCCGGTTAGTAGGTTGCGGAAAGGTATCGGTGGAGTCGCATCACGTGCGATTTTGTGGGAACTCTACAAAAACATAAGACGAGGTTCATAATCTCTTACACCGCACAAAACCGTCTTCACAGTGTTCTCTTAAATACGTGCTTGCATTGCTTGCGCCCGGACAGGGCTCCCAGACTCCCGGCATGCTCGCCGCGTGGCTTGAGCTACCCGGCGCTGCCGAGCGTCTCGCCGCCTGGTCGGAGATCAGCGGCCTGGACCTGGCCCGGCTCGGCACCACCGCGACCGCCGAGGAGATCACCGACACCGCCGTGACGCAGCCCCTCGTGGTCGCCGCCACGCTGCTGGCGCACGAGGAGCTGACGAAGCGCGGCCTGCTGGACGGTAAGGACACCGTGCGTGGCGGGCCATTCGGTCGGTGAGATCGCCGCCTACGCGATCGCGGGCGTCATCTCCGCCGACGACGCCATCAAGCTCGCCGCGACCCGCGGAGCCGAGATGGCCAAGGCCTGCGCGCTCGAGCCCACCGGTATGTCCGCCGTGCTCGGCGGCGAGGAGGCCGAGGTGCTGGCGCCGTCTGGAGGCGCTCGACCTGGTGCCCGCCAACCGCAACGCCGCCGGACAGATCGTGGCCGCCGGCGCGCTCGCCGCGCTGGACAAGCTCGCCGAGGATCCGCCGGCCAAGGCCCGGGTCCGCCAGCTGGCCACCGCGGGCGCATTCCACACCCGCTACATGGCGTCGGCTTCCGACGGCTATTCGGCCGCCGCCGGGGCTGTGACGACCGCTGAGCCCACCGCGACGCTGCTGTCGAACTCCGACGGCCAACCGGTTGCTTCGGCCGCGGACGCGATGGCCAAGCTGGTGAATCAGATGACCCAGCCGGTGCGTTGGGATCTGTGTACCGAAACCATGCGCCAGCAGAATGTGACGGCGATCGTCGAGTTCCCGCCCGCCGGGACACTCGCAGGGATCGCCAAACGCGAGCTTCGGGGGGTGCCGACGTACGCCGTTAAGTCCCCCGCTGACCTGGACGGGCTTAACCAGCTCTAGCCAGTACAACCACATATCGAACGTAATTTCCGATGTAACAACACCAATTAGAAGGAGCCACTGTGGCAACCACGCAAGACGAAATCATCGCCGGTATCGCCGAGATCATCGAAGAGGTCACCGGTATCGAGCCGTCCGAGGTCACCCCGGAGAAGTCGTTCGTCGACGACCTGGACATCGACTCGCTGTCGATGGTCGAGATCGCGGTGCAGACCGAGGACAAGTACGGCGTGAAGATCCCCGACGAGGACCTCGCGGGCCTGCGCACCGTCGGTGACGTCGTCTCCTACATCCAGAAGCTCGAGGAAGAGAACCCCGAGGCCGCTGCGGCCATTCGGGCGCAGATGGGGTCGGGAGACAAGTGACCAGGCCTTCCACTGCTAACGGCGGTTTCCCCAGTGTTGTGGTGACCGCCGTCACGGCGACGACGTCCATCGCGCCGGACATCGAGAGCACGTGGAAGGGTCTGCTTGCAGGAGAAAGCGGCATCCACGTTCTCGAGGATGAGTTCGTCACCAAGTGGGACCTTCCGGTGCGTATCGGCGGCCACCTCAAGGAGCCGATCGACCCTCAGATGACGCGCCTCGAGATGCGACGCATGTCCTATGTGCAGCGCATGGCGAAGCTGCTGGGCAACCAGCTGTGGGAGAGCGCGGGTTCACCCGAGATCGATCACGACCGTTTCTCGGTTGTGATCGGCACCGGCCTGGGCGGCGGCGAGAAGATCGTCGAAATGTATGACGCCATGAATGAGGGCGGACCCCGCAAGGTGTCTCCGCTGGCCGTACAGATGGTCATGCCCAACGGCGCGGCCGCGGTCGTCGGCCTCGAGCTGGGGGCACGGGCCGGGGTCATCACCCCGGTGTCGGCCTGCTCGTCAGGTTCGGAGGGCATCGCCCACGCGTGGCGTCAGCTCGTCATGGGTGACGCCGACATCGCCGTGTGCGGTGGCGTCGAAGGCGGCATCGAGGCGTTGCCGATCGCGGCGTTCTCGATGATGCGCGCGATGTCGACCAACAACGAGAACCCCGAGGGTGCGTCGCGGCCGTTCGACAAGAACCGCGACGGATTCGTGTTCGGCGAGGCCGGCGCGCTCATGATCATCGAGACCGAGGAGCACGCCAAGGCCCGCGGCGCCAAGCCGCTGGCCAGGCTGATGGGTGCGGGCATCACGTCGGACGCGTTCCACATGGTGGCGCCTGCGCCGGACGGTCTGCGGGCCGGCCACGCGATGAAGCGCGCCATGGAGTCTGCAGGATTGGACGCCAAGGACATCCAGCACGTCAACGCGCATGCCACCGCCACTCCGATCGGCGACACCGCCGAGGCCAACGCCATCCGCGCGGCCGGAGTGGAACACGCAGCGGTGTATGCGCCGAAGTCGGCGCTCGGCCACTCCATCGGAGCGGTCGGGGCACTGGAGTCGATCTTGACGGTGCTCGCGCTGCGCGATGGCGTGATTCCACCGACACTGAACTACGAGACCCCAGACCCCGAGATCGATCTCGATGTCGTTGCGGGCGAGCCTCGATATGGCGAATACCAGTACGCCATCAACAACTCGTTCGGTTTCGGCGGTCACAATGTCGCCCTGGCATTCGGGCGATACTGACCTACGAGAGGAACGTTCGGAGCAGTAATGACAGGGCTTGCAACGGGAAACGGTTTCCCCAACGTGGTCGTCAGCGCCGTCGCGATGACGACGTCCGTGGCGACCGACGCGGAGGGCACCTGGAAGGCGTTGCTGGAGGGGCGGAGCGGAATCCGCAGGCTGGAGGATCCGTTCGTCGAGCAGTACGACCTGCCGGTTCGCATCGGCGGCCACCTGCTCGAGGATTTCGACTCCGAGCTGACGCGGGTCGAACTGCGCCGGCTGTCATACCTGCAGAAGATGTCGACGGTGTTGGGCCGGCGGGTCTGGAAGAACGCCGGCACACCCGAGGTCGACACGCAGGCGTCTAATGGTGTCGATCGGCACCGGGATGGGCTCCAGCGAGGAGCTCGTCTTCGCCTATGACGACATGCGCGCGAAGGGCATGAAGGCGGTTTCGCCGCTGGCAGTGCAGAAGTACATGCCGAACTCGCCCGCCGCCGCGGTCGGACTCGAACGCGGCGCCAAAGCCGGTGTCATCACGCCGGTCTCGGCGTGTGCGTCCGGCTCCGAGGCGATCGCTCACGCATGGCGCAACATCGTGCTCGGCGAAGCCGACATCGCGATCTGCGGCGGTGTGGAGTCCAGGATCGAGGCGGTGCCGATCGCCGGCTTCGCTCAGATGCGAATCGTCTTGTCCAACACCAACGATGATCCACCCGGTGCGTGCAAGCCGTTCGACAAGGACCGCAACGGGTTCGTGTTCGGCGAGGCCGGCGCGCTGATGGTGATCGAGACCGAGGAGCACGCCAAGGCGCGCGGTGCGAAAAACATCCTTGGCCGGCTCATGGGCGCGAGCATCACCTCGGACGGATTCCACATGGTGGCGCCGGATCCCAACGGCGAGCAGGCGGGTCACGCGATGTCGCGGGCGCTCCAACTCGCGGGTCTGTCCCCCAACGACATCGACCATGTCAACGCGCACGCGACAGGAACCTCGGTCGGTGACGTCGCGGAGGGCGTGGCGATCAACAACGCGCTGGGTAAGCACCGGCCCGCGGTGTACGCCCCCAAGTCGGCGCTCGGCCATTCGGTCGGCGCGGTGGGCGCGGTGGAGTCCATCCTCACCGTGTTCGCGCTGCGGGATGGCATCATCCCGCCGACGCTGAACCTGAAAAATCAAGATCCCGAGATCAACCTCGACGTTGTCGCAGGCGGCGCTCGGCCCGGCAATTACCAATACGCAATCAACAACTCGTTCGGATTCGGTGGGCACAACGTCGCGCTCGCCTTCGGGAAGTACTGAGACACAGCGCATCGGCTTTCCGACGGCAGCAGCCGACATATCTGACGGACATAGGAGGTTCTACATGACGATCATGGCTCCCGAGGCCGTCGGCGAATCACTCGACCCGCGTGATCCGCTTCTTCGCCTGAGCTCGTTCTTCGACGACAACAGCGTCGAACTGCTGCACGAGCGTGACCGCTCTGGCGTGCTGGCTGCGGCAGGCACCGTCAATGGCGTGCGCACCATCGCGTTCTGCACCGACGGCACCGTCATGGGCGGCGCCATGGGTGTCGAGGGTTGCGCGCACATCGTCAACGCCTACGACACCGCCATCGAGGAGCAGAGCCCGATCGTGGGAATCTGGCACTCGGGCGGTGCGCGGTTGGCGGAAGGTGTCAAGGCGCTGCACGCCGTCGGTCTGGTCTTCGAGGCGATGATCCGCGCGTCGGGCTACGTCCCGCAGATCTCCGTCGTCGTGGGCTTCGCCGCCGGCGGCGCCGCATACGGGCCCGCACTCACCGACGTCGTCATCATGGCCCAGGAGGGCCGCGTTTTCGTGACCGGACCCGACGTGGTGCGCAGCGTTACCGGCGAGGACGTCGACATGGCATCGCTTGGTGGGCCCGATACCCACCACAAGAAGTCCGGCGTGTGCCACATCGTCGCCGACAGCGAGCTGGATGCCTACGAGCGTGGGCGCCGACTGGTCGGATTGTTCTGCCAGCAGGGCCATTTCGACCGGGCCAAGGCCGAGGCCGGCGACACCGACCTGCATGCCCTGCTGCCCGAGTCCGCGCGCCGCGCCTATGACGTGCATCCGCTCGTCGAAGCGCTGCTCGACGACGGTGTGCCGTTCGAGGAGTTCCAGGGCAAGTGGGCACCTTCGATCGTGATCGGCCTCGGCAGGTTGGCCGGCCGGACCGTCGGTGTGATCGCCAACAACCCGTTGCGCCTCGGTGGCTGCCTGAACTCGGAAAGCGCCGAGAAGGCAGCACGATTCGTGCGGCTGTGCGACGCGTTCGGGATTCCGATCGTCAACGTCGTCGACGTGCCGGGCTACCTGCCCGGCGTGGACCAGGAGTGGGGCGGCGTCGTGCGCCGTGGCGCAAAGCTGTTGCACGCGTTCGGCGAATGCTCGGTTCCGCGAGTCACCCTGGTGACCCGCAAGATCTACGGCGGCGCCTACATCGCGATGAACTCGCGATCGCTTGGCGCGACGAAGGTGTTCGCATGGCCCGACGCGGAGGTCGCGGTGATGGGCGCCAAGGCCGCGGTCGGCATTCTGCACAAGAGGAAGTTGGCCGCCGCAGCCGACGACGAGCGTGAGGCGCTGCACGAGGAACTCGCCGCCGAGCACGAGAGGCTCGCCGGTGGTGTGGATTCGGCCATCGAGATCGGTGTCGTCGACGAGAAGATCGACCCCGCGCATACCCGCAGCAAGCTGACGCAGGCGTTGGCCGAGGCTCCGGCGCGCCGCGGCAGGCACAAGAACATTCCGCTGTAATTCACAGGTGGTCGGGTGAACCGCCCGACCACCTGCACCGTGTCCAATTCATGGGAATTGGCACTCGGGTACCAATGGCGCGCTGGTCGTTCTGGCGGCTGGTGCTGGGTGCGCGCCGGCTCAGCCAGACTGGTCAGGTCGGCGACGGGCGGGAACTTGCCGCCGTCGACTTCGTCTGCAATCACTCGCGGCGTGGCGACATCGACGACGTGCTGGCGACATTCGACTGGTATGCCTACAACAGGTCCTTGATGATCAATGTCGGCGACGTCAAGGGCGGTCTTCTTGACGCGGCGGTGCGGCGGTCGGACCCGCGGGTGGTGCTCGAGTTGGGCACGTACTGCGGCTACAGCTCGCTGCGAATCGCGCGGGCGGCGCCGTCAGCTCATGTGTACTCGGTCGAATTGTCCGCAGAAAACGCCGATCTGGCGCGTCGGGTCTGGGAGCACGCGGGGGTCGGCGATCGGATCACGTGTGTGGTTGGCACTCTGGACGATAGGCGCGCACGGCAACAGCTCGACGAAAAGATTCACGAGACTGCCACCGGAACTGTCGATTTCGTGTTCATCGACCACGACAAGAGTTCCTATGTCACCGATCTGCAGACCATCGTGAAGCAGGGCTGGCTACATCCGGGATCGATCGTGTTGGCCGACAACGTCGGATATCCGGGTGCACCGCGATACCGCCGCCACATGAAGCGCCTCGAAGGCGTGCAATGGCGCACGCGCGAACATCGGGCACATGCCGAGTACCAGACACTCATCCCCGACCTGGTGCTGGAATCGGAATACCTGGGCGCCTAGCGGCAACGTCGTCGGCGATCACCCCGGCGATGCGTCGCGATCGTTTGGCGACGAAGCCGATCAGTCCCGGGCGCGACTGGAACCCGAGGAACCACAGGCCCTGCCGGGCGAGGCGGGCACCGCCGTCCAGCGGAACTCCATGCTCGTCGAGCACACCGAGATGGCCGACCAGCGGTTCGAGCCCGCGCCGGTAACCGGTGGCGCAGATGACGGCATCGGCCTGCAAGCGCTGACCGTCGACGAGGCGGACCCGGTCGGACTCGAAGCCCTCGACGGTGGGGACGACGGTGATGGCGCGGTTGCGGATCGCCTCGAGTGTTGCGGTGTCGATGATCGCAGGCGCGCGGCCAAGCCTGACGCCGCGGCTGAAGACGCCCTCCGCGGGACGCGGCAACCCGACCTCACTCAGGTCGCCGATGGTCAGTCGCCGTGCCACCTCCGAGAGCATGTCGGCCACCCGCACCGGTACGTGATGCAGTGCCGTTGCGACGAAGTCCGACGGAAAACCACCGGGCAAGGTGCGCAGCATGATGTTGGGGACGGTGCGCACGGCGAGCCAGGTCGTCGCGGCCCCGCCGCTGGCCACGTCGTACGCGATCTCCATGGCCGACGTGCCCGAGCCGACGACGAGCACCCGCTTTCCGCGAAAGCGGTCGGGATTGCGGTACGCCGACGAATGCAACAGTGCGCCGGTGAACGACTGCCGTCCCTGCCAGTCCGGAATGTGGGGCACCCGTTCGTATCCCGTCGCCACCACGACATGGGAGGCGACGATCGTGTCCGCATTGGTCTGCACACACCACGTCGTTCCCAGCCGGTCGATTCGTCGGACCCTCGTGCCGAGGAGCAGCTCGATGCGCGAGTCGCAGGCGAAGCGCTCGAGGTGTCGCACGACGTCATCGCGTGCGGGGAACACGGGCGTGCCCTTGGCGTAGGCGCGGCCGGGCAGGTGTGAGAAGGGCCTTCCGGTGTTCAGCCTCAGGCGGTCATAGCGTCCGCGCCATGCGGCGCCGACGTGGTCGGCCTCGTCGACGAGCACGGGGCGCAGGCCGCGGTCGGCGAGGCTCAACGCCATGGAAACCCCGGAGAGGCCCGCACCGATCACCACGACACGCTCGCCTGCCGCGATCCCGTGTTCCATGCCGCACCCTTCGTCGCCCCTATTAAGGCCAACGTGGGAGGGAGTGGCCTGGTTCGGGACCGGTGACCAAGGTCACCACGACGCTGGGTGCCTGCCGCGAAGCGGCTGAGAACCCGCTGCGCTCACCTGGCTCGTCGGGTGAGCAATTCCTCGGCCACGTCGACGACCCTGTCGCGATCGGCCGCAACCAGTCCGATGCGGGTGCGGCGGTCGACGATGTCGTCGACCGACAGCGCCCCTTCGTGCGTGACCGCGTACTCGAATTCGGCTCGGGTGACGTCGATCCCGTCGGCGACCGGCTCGATCGGCCGCTCGCAGCTCGCGGCGGCGATCACGTTCGGCGCCTCGGCGCCGTAGCGAGCCACCAGCGACGCCGGCATTTCGGCCGGTGACCGCAGCGTCGCAACGGGATTCGACGGCGCACCGACCAGCGGCAGATTGCGGGTGCGGCAGGCGGATGCCGTCAGGCCCCGCAGTGCGGACGGCGCGATCGAGGACGTCCTCGGCCATGTACCGGTATTCGGTCAGCTTGCCGCCGATCACACTGATCACGCCCGACGGCGACTCGACGACCGCGTGCTCGCGCGACACGTCGGCCGTGCGGCCCGCCCCGGTGTCGATCAGCGGCCGCAGGCCGGCGTACGCGCCGATCACGTCGTCGGGACCCAGCGCGACGTCCAGCGCGGTGTTCACCGTGTCCAGCAGGAACGAGATCTCCTCCGTCGTGGGCTGCGGCACGTCGGGGATCGGCCCCGGCGCGTCCTCGTCGGTGAGCCCGAGGTAGACGCGGCCCAGCTGTTCGGGCATCGCGAACACGAATCGGTTGAGCTCACCGGGGATCGGAATCGTCAGCGCGGCAACGGGATTGCCGAATGCCGCGGCGTCGAACACCAGATGCGTTCCGCGGCTCGGCCGCAGCCGGATCGACGAGTCGACCTCCCCCGCCCACACGCCGCTGGCGTTGATGACCGCGCGGGCCGACACGTCGAACGACTCGCCGGAAAGCTGGTCGGTCAGCGTCACCGAGGTGCCCGTCGCCTTCGAGGCCGCCACCCGGGTCAGGACACGCGCGCCGTGCTGTGCCGCGGTGCGCGCCACCGCGGTGACCAGGCGGGCGTCGTCGATCAGCTGGCCGTCGTAGGCGAGCAGCCCGCCGTCCAGGCCGTCGCGGCGCACGGTGGGGGCGAGTTCGACGGCGCGCGCTTGGCGTCGATCCGCCGGGATCGCGGCAGCGCCGACGCCGGCGTGCCCGCCAGCTTGCGCAGCCCGTCGCCCGCCACGAATCCGACTCGCACCAGGGCCCGTGACGCGTGATTCATCGACGGCAGCAGCGGCACCAGCTGCGGCATCGCCTTGACCAGGTGAGGGGCGTTGCGGGTCATCAGGATTCCGCGCTCGATGGCGCTGCGCCGGGCGATGCCGACGTTGCCCGTCGCGAGGTATCGCAGGCCGCCGTGCACCAGCTTGGAGCTCCATCGGCTGGTGCCGAAGGCCAGGTCGTGCTTTTCGACGAGCACCACACGCAGCCCGCGGGTCGCGGCGTCCAGGGCGATGCCGGCCCCGGTGATGCCCCCGCCGATGACGATGACGTCGACGGTGGCGCCGTCGGCCAGTTCCGCGAGCTCGGCGGTGCGTCGCGCGGCATTGAGTGCTGTGGAACCGGTCATGACTTCAGGTATCCGTTCAGGGAGTGGGCCAGTTCGACGGCCAGCGCATCGGCGTCGAGGATCGGCGCGACGATCTGCGCGGACTGGATCGTCGACTGCGTGATCAGCAGACACATCGCCGCCAGCTGGCGTGGATCGCCCGCCGCGAACGCTGCCCTCCTCCTGCGCCAGCTTGATGTCGCCGGCCACCGCGTCGAGGAGGATCTGCTGGCTGGTGCCCAGCCGCTCGGCGATGTAGACCATCGCCAGGTCGGGCGCGCTGCGCAGCACCGACATCACCACGTCGTCATGGCGCAGCCGCTCGGCGACGGCCACGATGCGCTCGACCAGCGCCTCGCGGCCCGACCCCCCGGCTCGGCACGGCGTCCATCACGCCGACGATCCGCGACGTCAGCAGCGCGGCGAGGACCGAGCGGGTGTCTGGCCAGCGCCGATAGATCGTCGGCCTGCTGACCCGGGCACGCCGCGCGATCTCGGCCATCGTCACCCGTTCGACCCCGTAGGCCATGACGCAGTGCGGCCGCGGCATCGAGGATCCGGTCCCCGATATTCGGCGGATACATCGTTACTGATTGACATCATATGTAATACTGTAACGCATGAACCGTCCGGATGACCAACAGACCGCCCTGCTGCCCCCGATGAAGTGGAACGCGTGGGGTGACCCCGCCGAGGCGAAACCGCTGTCCGACGGGATCCGATCGCTGCTGAAGCAGGCGCTCGGCGTCGAGGGTGCGACGACGGCCGAACTGGCGGCCGAGGAGGTGCGGTTGCGGCCGTCCGCGTTGTCCGATCGCCGACCGCGACGGACTCACCGCGATCGTCGGCACCGAGTACTGCCGCGTCGACGACGCAGGCCGGCTGCTGCGCGCCGGCGGCAAGTCGACGCTGGACCTGTTGCGCCGCAAGGACACCGGCGTCCAGGATGCTCCCGACGCCGTGCTGCTGCCCCGCAACGACGATGAGGTCGCGGCGATCCTGCGGTACTGCGTCGACCACCGCATCGCGGTCGTGCCGTTCGGCGGCGGCACCAGCGTGGTCGGCGGCCTCGATCCGATCCGCGGCGACTTCGAGGCGGTGGTGTCGGTGGATCTGCGCCGGCTCGACCGAACTGCACGCCCTCGACGAGGTCTCCGGCGAGGCCGAACTGGGCGCCGGCCTGACCGGGCCGGAGGCCGAACGCCTGCTCGGCGAGCGCGGGTTCTCGCTCGGCCACTTCCCGCAGAGCTTCCAGTTCGCGACCATCGGCGGCTTCGCGGCCACCCGGTCGTCCGGCCAGGACTCCGCGGGCTACGGCCGCTTCAACGACATGGTCCGCGGGCTGCGCACCGTCACCCCGGCGGGCGTGCTCGACCTGGGCCGTGCCCCGGAGTCGGCCGCGGGCCCGGACCTGCGCCAGTTGATGATCGGGTCGGAGGGCGTATTCGGGATCATCACCCGCGTGCGGGTGCGGGTGCACCCCGTCCCGGCCGCCACCCGCTATGAGGCGTGGTCCTTCCCCGATTTCGCGACCGGCGCCGACGCACTGCGCGCCGTCGTGCAGACCGGCGCCGGGCCGACCGTGATCCGGTTGTCCGACGAGGCCGAAACCGGCGTCAACCTGGCCACCACCGAGAGCATCGGCGAGGACCAGATCACCGGCGGCTGCCTGGCGATCACGGCGTTCGAGGGCACCGAGGCCCACGTCGCGAGCAGGCACGCCGAGACGCGCGCGGTGATGCAGGCCGCGGGCGGCACGTCGCTGGGCGAGGCGCCGGCGCGGGCGTGGGAGCACGGTCGGTTCAATGCGCCGTACCTGCGTGATTCGCTGCTGTCCGCCGGCGCGCTGTGCGAGACGCTGGAGACCGCGACCAATTGGTCGAATGTGCCCGCACTGAAGGCCGCCGTCACCGAGGCGCTGACGAAGTCGCTCGCCGAATCGGGCACGCCCGCGCTTGTGCTGTGCCACATTTCGCATGTGTATCCCACCGGTGCGTCGCTGTACTTCACCGTCGTCGCCGGGCAACGGGGCAACCCGATCGAGCAGTGGCGCAAGGCGAAGACCGCGGCGTCGGACGCGATGATGCGCACCGGGGCCACCATCACCCACCACCACGCCGTCGGCGCCGATCACCGGCCGTGGATGCGCGACGAGGTCGGCGATCTCGGCGTCGAGGTGCTGCGCGCGGTCAAGGCCACACTGGATCCGACGGGAATCCTCAACCCCGGCAAGCTGATTCCGTGACGGACTTCGACCGTGTCACGATGCTGACCAACCCCGCGTCGGGGCACGGCAGTGCGTCGCACGCGGCCGAACGTGCCGTCACGCAGCTACACCGACGCGGTGTCGACGTCGTGGCGATCGCGGGTACCGATGCCGAGCATGCGCGGCGGCTCGTCGACGGTGCGCTCGAGCGCGGCATGGACGCGCTGGTGGTCGTCGGCGGTGACGGCATCATCTCGCTCGCGCTGCAGGTGCTCGCGCAGACCGACATACCCCTCGGCATCATTCCGGCGGGCACGGGCAATGACCACGCGCGCGAATTCCGGATTCCCACAAAGGATCCCGAGGCAGCGGCCGACGTCATCGTCGACGGCGCAGTCGAGACGATCGACCTGGGCCGCATCAAGGGCGCCGATGGCACCGACAAATGGTTCGGCACCGTGATGGCCGCCGGCTTCGACTCACTGGTCACCGACCGGACCAACCGCATGCGCTGGCCACACGGCCGGATGCGTTACAACGTCGCGATGGTCGCCGAACTGTCCAAGCTGCGGCTGCTGCCGTTCCGTCTGACCTTCGACGGCCGCGAGTTGGAGACCGAGCTGACGCTGGCCGCGTTCGGCAACACCCGAAGCTACGGCGGCGGCATGCTGATCTGCCCCGACGCCGACCCCACCGACGGACTGCTCGATGTCACGATGGTGTCATCGGCGTCGCGCACGAAGCTGATTCGCTTGTTCCCCACGGTGTTCAAGGGCACGCACGTCGACCTCGACGAGGTGCGCACCGAGCGCGCCCGCACGATCACCGTGGAGTCGCCCGGGATCAACGCCTACGCCGACGGCGAGTACGCCTGCCCGCTGCCGGTCGAGGTGTCCGCGGTCCCGGGCGCGCTGAAGATCCTTCGGCCCGGCGGCCTAGCCCGACTCCGCGGCTGAGCCAGGTGACCTCGGCCGAGTCGCCGCCATCGCGGTACGCCTCGAGCGCTTCGTCCCATGCGGTGCCCAGCACCGAGTCGAGTTCGGCGGCGAGCATGTCGGCGCCCGAGGCCATCAGGTTCCGCAGCCGCATCTCGCCGACCATCACGTCGCCGTTGGCGCTCATCGCGCCGCTCCACAAACCCAGCTGCGGGGTGTGGCACCAGCGGTGGCCGTCGACTCCGGCGCTCGGGTCCTCGGTCACCTCGAAGCGCAGCACCGACCACGAGCGCAGGGCATTCGCCAGCTGCGCCCCGGTACCGACGGGCCCGACCCAGTTCGTGACGGCGCGCAGCTGTCCGGGCATGGCCGGCTGCGGGGTCCACTTGAGGTTCGCCCGCGCCGACAGGGTCGACGACAACGCCCACTCGACATGCGGGCACACCGCCGCGGGTGAGGCGTGGATGTACACCACGCCCGTCGCCGCGTCGGCGAACTGGTTCGCTGCACGCATCTGCTGCTCCTTCGGCTCCACGAGGGACGTCTTCCCCAACGACCTGGTGAATCCGAAAGTACTACAGATGATCTGTGTCGTGCGTGTCTATTGTGCCCTGTGAGGCCCCTGTTGCGCTAGTCTGCGGCGAATTCTCTCAGGACTTCGTCAGACACCGCAGGCCACCGGTCGTAGGCCCAGTCGCCGAAGTCGCGGTCGGTGAGCACCACGAGCGCCAGATCCGCGTCGGGATCCACCCACAAAAACGTCCCTGACTGGCCGAAATGGCCGTAGGTGCGGCCCGAGTTGGCCGAGCCCGTCCAGTGCGGCGATTTGCCGTCCCTGATCTCGAAGCCCAGCCCCCAGTCGTTGGGCCGCTGCTGCCCGAACCCGGGCAACACGCCGTCCAGGCCGGGAAACTGCACGTCGGTGGCGTCGGCGTGCATCTGCTCCGACACCGTCGCCGGCCGCAGCAGGTCGCCGGCGAAGGCGACCAGGTCGGCGACCGTCGACGTGGCGCCGTACCCCGCGGCCTCGGCGCCGCCGACCAGCGACGAGTCGGTCATGCCGAGCGGCTCGAACACCGCCTCGGACAGGTATCGGCCGAACTCGATGGCCGATGCCGCTTCGATCGTCTCGGCGAGCACCGCGAAGCCGTAGTTGGAGTAGACGCGCCGCGTGCCCGGCTTGGCCATGATGTCGGCCGAGTGCATCGAGTATCCCGACGCGTGGGCGAGCAGATGCCGCACGGTCGATCCGGGCGGACCCGCCGCGGTGTCGAGTTCGACGACGCCCTCCTCGACCGCGACCTGCGCCGCGCGGGCGACCAGCGGCTTGGTCACCGACGCCAGCGCGAAGCGGTGACGGACGTCGCCGTGCTGCGCCAGCACGCCGGACGGCCCGACCACCGCGGCGGCGACGGTCGGGACCGGCCAGTCGGTCAACCGCATCCAGTGCGCTCATCGCGCAGGAGCCTAGTTGCTCCTCCACGCAGAGACGATCTCCGCGACGTGGCGCGCATCGGTGCCGCAGCATCCGCCGAGCACGGTGACCGACGGCAGCCGGTCCCGCAACGCGGCGTGCCGGGCGCCGAGATCGGCCGGGATCGCCCTCGTCGAGTTCGGTCGCCTCGTCGAGTTCGGCGTGGCTCTTCGTCGGATGCGTTGGCGCGCAAGCCGGCCAGCCGTCGCAGCCATGGCCCGTCATGTTCCAACGCGTCGGCGAAATGTGTTGGATGCGCGCAGTTGACCATGAAGTAGGCGGCCGCGTCGTCGGTCGCCGCGTCCACCTGCTCGATCGCCTCGCGCAGCGTCTGGCCGGTCGGAAGCCGGCCGTCGGTCTCCACCGTGAAGGAGATCGCCGCCGGAATGCCCGCCGCCACGGCGGCGCGCACGATGCCGATCGCCTCCTCGGCGTTGGTCATCGTGATCGCGGTGACCTGGTCGGCCGTCGTGTTCGCGAACGTGCCGATCTGGACGGCGTGGTAGCGCTCGGCGTCCTCGGGCGTCATCGCGGTCGCCGGGGTCGTAGCCGTCTCCGCGTGGGCCGACGCAGCCGCTCACCACCGCGGTGATGCCGTCGGCCGCCGCGGCCGCGCGAACCTCCTCGGCGAGTGCGACCGCCGAGCGGTTGGCCGCGTCGAGCTGTTCGGGTGAGTAGCCGAGCTGGCCGGCCCAGTCGGGATTCGCCCGCCACGTGGGCGTCTCGATCACGAAGCCCGCGCCGTGCTGACGCGCGATGTCGAGATAACCGTCGTAGTAACGACGCAGCCTGGCGCGGGTGTCGGGATTGTCGAGCAACGGGAACGCCGCGAAGGCCGGCAGGTCCATGCCGTCGTGGAAGACCAGCTCGGTCTCCAGTCCGCCGTCGGTCACGAACAGCCCGCCCGCCAACTGAGGAAGGTCGCCTACGCCCGCTCATGATTTGCGCGCCACGTAGTAGTTGTTCATCGGGTCGGTCTCGATCTCGCGGACCGCCACGTCGCCGAAGCCGGCATCGGCGAGCATCGAGGTGGCCAGTTCACGCCCCCAGCAGGTGCCGAGCCCGTCGCCGTCCAGCGCCAGCGACACGCTCATGCAGTGCATCGTCGAGACCGTGTACATGTACGGAGCGAACGGCACGCCGACGTTGTCGCTCGAGCTTGCTCGACGCCTTGATGTCGACCATCAGAAACACGCCGCCGGGCCGCAATGCCCGGTGGATGTTCTCGAGCACGCGCGCCGGCTGAGCCTGATCGTGGATGGCGTCGAACGCGGTGATGACGTCGTAGGCCTCGACGATGTCGAGCGCAGCGACGTCGCGTGCGACGAATGTCGCATTCGTCAGGCCGCGCCGCTCGGCCTCCGCGCGTCCGGCGGACAGGCCCTCGTCGGAGAAGTCGATGCCGGTGAATCGGCTCGCCGGGAATGCCTGCGCCATCAGGTTGATGGCATGTCCACTGCCGCAACCGATATCGGCCACGTCCACCCCTGCGCCCAAGCGCTCGGGGAGGCCGTCGGCCATCGGCAGAATGCCGTCGATCAGCGCGGCGTCGAACACTTCGCCGCTCGTCTCGGCCATCAGTGTGTGGAACCGCGGGTACTCGGCATAGGGCAGCCCGCCGCCGGCACGGAAACAGCCGATCACCTTCTGCTCGACCTCGCCGAGCAGCGTGATGAACTGCGCGACCCGCGCGAGGTTGTCCGGACCCGGCGGCATGGGTGAGCACAGCGGCGCGGTGCCGGGGAAGCGAGTACGTCTGGGCCGCCGGGTCGTAGTCGACGATCCGTGCCGCGGCCACTCCGCCGAGCCACTCCCGCACGTACCGCTCGTTGAGCCCTGCGGCGTCGGCGATCTGTGCGCTGGTGGCGGGTGGAAGTTCGGCCATGGTGTCGAACAGCCTGGTCTGATGGCCGACGGACAGCAGGATCGCCAGACTCGCGCTGTCGATCGTGCCCACCATCCGCGCGGCGAACTCTTCGGTGGTGTCCGGCGGCGTTCTCGTTCACAGTCGTCATGGGTGAAACGCTAGGCCGACTACGCGCGTCCGGCGAAATACGGCCGAGGTGTGTAGTTTCTGCGATCGAGACGTGGTTCGAACGGTGTAGTCGCTAGCTGTCGAGCACGCCGTTCGCGTGCGCCCACGAGACGGCGGCGGTGCGCGTCGGGACCCCGAGCTTGGCGTAGATGTTGGCAAGGTGGCGCGCGACGGTCTTCTCGCTGATGTAGATCTGCTCTGCCACCTGCCGGTTGGTGGCGCCCCCGGCTACCCCGCGCAGAACCTCGATCTCGCGCTTGGTCAGGCCGCCCGGCGAGTCGTGGCGACCCACCTCGGCGGGCTCGACCCCCAGTTGGGCGTAGATGCTCTCCGCGGTGGCGGTGTCGGCGGCGGCCAGGTCGTCATCGCCAAGAGCCCTGTGCGCGATCGCCATCCACTCATAGACCTGAGCCGTCTCGTACCGGGACTGCTGGGTGCGGTACTCCCGCAGCGCCGCCTCCAGCGCACCGAGCGCATCGGCATGCCTGCCCTGTTGCACGAGCACCGCGCCGCGGGCATGCGCCGCCCACGCTCGAAAGCCCGGCGTGCCGTACGCCGAGGCGCTGGATTCCATTTCCGCGCAATATCTTTCCGCCTCGTCGAAGTCCCCGCGGGCCAGCGCCACCTCGACCGCGCCGCGCAGCAGCCGCATCCGGCCCGCCGGATCCTCCACCGCCAACGCGACCCGAAGATCTGTCCACGCCGTCTCGGTGTCGCCGGTGCTGCACCGCAGCAGCGCCTCGCCGGGCAGCGGGTCGACTCCCATGGACCGCGCGCGGGCGAAGGCGGCGAACGCGCCGTCGGTGTCGCCGCGCATCCGGCGTACCTCGCCGAGTTGGTAGTACCCCTCGCCGGCCGCAAAGCTGTTGACCTCCTCGAGCGCTCGGCTGGCGGTGGCGAGTCGGTCTTCGAGGGTGCGGTAGTCGTCGGTGGCCGCCGACAGTTGCAGTCGGTGCACATCGCACACGCCGCCGTAGTTGGCCGAGCGCGGCGAAGTCGTTGCACCACCGCTCCATTGACTGCGTCCACGCGCGCATCCGGGGCAGATCCGCGAGGCGGTGACACTGGTTGCAGCACCACGCAGTAGATGTCCCCGGCCCAGTCGATCGGCACCTCGTCGGCGAGCACCGGCAGCATCGCCTCGTCGATCAGGCCGTACGCCTCGGCCATCCGGGCCTCGCTGATCGCCTGCAGGGCCTCGGCGACATGGCACAGCGCCGTCACCGCCGGGCTGTCGAGCCGGCCGCACAATTCGCGCAATGTCGCCACGCGCCGCGGCAGATTCTGGGTGTCGCGGCCCATCAGCGCCGCCAAGGCGTCCAGATAGGCGAGGTAGCCGTGCGCCGGACCCTCCGGCGCGCCGTCGAGCAGGCGGCGGGCGCGGTTCATCCAGCCCTGCCCGATGTTGAGATCGCCTCGGGTCAGCCAGGCCAGAGCGAGGTCGACGGCCTTCATCGCCGCCGACGGCGGATCCGTGCGCGCCAGTTGTGCGTACACCCGCTCGGCCACCCGCAACGACTCCTTGCCGTGGCCGAGCCGCCATGCCGCCATCGCCATCGCGTCGAGATCGTCGACGCCCAGCGACGTGTCCTCGCCTGCCCGCGTGAACGCGGTCGTAGGAGACCTGCCAGTCGCGGCGGTCATGCGCGCTTCGCGCCGCCATCAGCAGCTCGGTGTGGGTGTTCAGGCGGGTGTCCATGTCACTGATCAACGGTATATCCCGTCACGCGAGTTCAATCGAGCGTTTGGCCAGGCCCATCCAATAGCCGTCGATCCGCTGCCGCGGCGACTGCGCCGGATCGCTCGACGCGCCCAGCGCGACGAACAACGGCGAGAAGTGCTCGATGGTCGGATGCGCATACGGCATGCCCGGGGCCCGCTGCCGAAAGTCGATCAGGGCATCCACATCGCCTGCGGCGAACCGCTCGGCCGCCCACGCGTCGAACTCCGTCGACCAGCCCGGCGGGGCCGCCTCCCGGCGACGGATCGTCCAGGAACGGAAGACCGTGCGTGGTGAATCCGGAGCCGATGATCAACACACCCTCGTCGCGCAGCGGGCGCAGCCTCTCCCCCAGCTGCATGAGGCGGCGCGGGTCCAGCGTCGGCATCGAGATCTGCAGCACCGGGATCTCGGCGGCCGGATACATCACGGTCAGCGGGACGTACGCACCGTGGTCGAGTCTGCGGTCGGGGTCGTGGGCGACGGGCTCGTCGTCGCGGCATCAGCGACTCGACCCGGGCCGCCAACCCGACGGCGCCAGGAGCGTCGTACGTGGTCGTCGTAATAGCGATCGGGAAAACCCCAGAAGTCGTAGGTGAGCGGCGTTTTCACCGACGTCGACCCGATGGTCAGCGGCGCGGACTCCCAGTGCGCCGAGACGACGAGGATCGCCGTCGGCGTCGGCAGCTCGCCGGCCCACGCCACCAGCTGTGACACCCACAGCTCGTCGTCGACGAGCGGGGGTGCGCCGTGCGAGAGGTACAGGGCCGGGATCACCCTGTAAGCCTCGCACCCGTGGCATTAGGTTGTACGCATGAGTCAGACGGTGCGCGGTGTCATTTCACGGAAGAAGGGTGAGCCGGTCGAGGTGGTGGATGTCGTCATCCCCGACCCGGGACCGGGCGAGGTGGTGGTCGACATCCAGCCTGCGGCGTCTGCCACACCGATCTGACCTATCGCGAGGGCGGCATCAACGACGAGTTCCCGTTCCTGCTCGGCCACGAGGCCGCCGGGACCGTCGAGTCCGTCGGCGAGGGCGTCACACATGTCGAGCCGGGCGATTTCGTGATCCTGAACTGGCGCGCGGTGTGCGGGCAGTGCCGGGCGTGCAAGCGCGGCCGCCCGCAGCTGTGCTTCGACACGTTCAACGCCGAGCAGAAGATGACGCTGACCGACGGCACCGAGCTGACCCCCGCGCTGGGCATCGGCGCGTTCGCCGACAAGACGCTCGTCCACGAGGGCCAGTGCACCAAGGTCGACCCCGGCCGCCGACCCGGCGGTGGCCGGACTGCTGGGCTGCGGGGTGATGGCCGGTATCGGTGCCGCGATCAACACCGGCGCGGTGAACCGCGACGACACCGTCGCGGTGATCGGCTGCGGCGGTGTGGGCGACGCCGCGATCGCCGGCGCCCGACTGGTGGGCGCCAAGCGGATCATCGCGGTCGACACCGACAACAAGAAGCTGGACTGGGCGCGGGGTTTCGGCGCCACCCACACCATCAACGCCCGCGAACTGGACCCGGTGCAGACCATCCAGGACCTCACCGACGGCAACGGCGCCGATGTGGTGATCGACGCGGTCGGCCGCCCCGAGACCTGGAAGCAGGCGTTCTACGCGCGTGATCTGGCGGGAACGGTTGTGCTGGTGGGTGTTCCGACGCCGGACATGAAACTGGAGATGCCGCTGATCGACTTCTTCTCCCGCGGCGGCGCGCTGAAGTCGTCGTGGTACGGCGACTGCCTGCCCGAGCGCGACTTCCCCACCCTGATCAGCCTGTACCTGCAGGGCCGGCTGCCGCTGGAGAAGTTCGTCTCCGAGCGCATCGGCCTCGACGACATCGAGGACGCCTTCCACAAGATGCACGCCGGTGAGGTGCTGCGCTCCGTGGTGGTGCTGATGAGCGCTTGCGCGAAGAGGGACAACTGAACGGCGGCCCGATCCAACGCGTCGTCACCCACGGCACCTTCGAACTCGACGGCGGCAGTGGGACGTCGACAACAACATCTGGATCGTCGGCGACGACTCCGAGGTGGTCGTCTTCGACGCCGCCCATGACGCGGGCCCGATCGTGATGGCGGTCGGCGGCCGCAACGTGGTCGCGGTGGTGTGCACGCACGGCCACAACGACCACGTGACGGTCGCCCCCGAGCTGTCCGAGGCGCTCGACGCCCCGGTGCTGATGCATCCCGCCGATGACGTGTTGTGGCGGATGACCCATCCGGACAAGGATTTTCGGCAGGTCAACGACGGCGACACACTGCGCGCCGGCGGCATCGAACTGCGCGCCCTGCACACCCCCGGCCACTCGCCGGGCTCGGTGTGCTGGCATGCCCCCGAGCTCAACGCGGTCTTCAGCGGCGACACCCTGTTCCAGGGCGGGCCCGGCGCCACGGGCCGGTCGTTCTCCGACTTCCCCACCATCCTGGAGTCCATCTCGGGCCGGCTGGGACAGCTGCCCGGCGACACCGTCGTCTACACCGGCCACGGCGACACCACCACGATCGGCGACGAGATCGTGCACTACGACGAATGGGTCGCGCGCGGCAGCTGAGCTGTCCAATTGCGCGACTGCCGCGCTCGCGAGCGTGATCAGTTCTTGAGGATGCGGCGTTTCTCGGCTTCGAACTCGTCCTCGGTCAGCGCGCCCGAATCCCTCAGCGCGGCCAGCTGCTTGAGCTGTTCCAGGCGCATGCCCTGATCGCTGGGGGTATAGCTGGGAACCGCGCTGAGCCCGCCCGACCACGTCGGCTCGTTAACGCTCAACAGTTCGTCCGGTGCGAGGGGCCGCGCCTTCTTGCCCGCACGCGCGGACCACAGCAGCGCCCCGGTGAGTCCCACTGCGCCAAGGGCGAGCAGCGCGCCGAACACCCAAGTGACCCAGCCGTAGGAGCTACCGTGCCCGAACGCGAGCCGCGGATTGATGTAGCCGTTGACCTGGCCGTCGGTGCTGATGTCGTAGGTACCCTCGGTCGGCGACCTGTACCACCCACACCCGCACTCGGGCATCGTTGTTCACTGTCGTTGTGGCGCCGATACTTTCGGTGACCTGCGCGTCGGGCACACCCTCGGGCGGGTCGATCGACAGCCCGAGGTCGGGGATCGGCAGACCGCCGCCCGAGCTGCCGGTGACCGCGGTGTGGAAGCTGGCCGTCACCTCCCCTGCCGGTAGATGCAGGCTTGTCGAGCCCGGGATCGGCACCTCCCCGTACGCGTCGAACTTGTCCAAGACGAACGCGTTGAGGATCAGCGAGGCGATCAACCCTACGCCACCGACCACCAACGTCAGGACTGCGGAGACGAGAATGATCCGCGAACCGGACCTCTGCCCCATGCGCGCAGTCTGTCACGGCCGCGCTTGCGCCGCGGCGCCAATCAGCCAGGTGATCAGGCCGGTGCGCAGCCCGTCTTGGAATCGCTGATGCGGTTCGGGCAGACCGATCTCGGCCATCGCGACCCGCACCGGTTCGGTGGGCACGGAGAACGGATACATCCCGGCGGTCAGGGTGAGCGCCGCCTCGCCGAAGAACACCGTGAACCCCGGGTCGAGCCAGGGCAGCTGACGGGCGACCAGGCCGGCCACCGCGATCTGTTCTCCGTCGCGCGGACCTTGAAGTCGCGGGCGAAGTCGCTGGAGATGTTGCGCTCGAGGATCCCCGCCATCGATCCGAGCAGTTCGCACAACAGCTGACGGTCCACGATCGACTCGGCCATTGTTGTCGCGACGCGGATCTCGTTGGCGTAGTTGGCTTTTCTGGCCTTCGGCTGACCCAATCGCTTCTCAGCCCGGACAGCCACGCCGCGAACTCCTCGTCGAGGACCTCCAGGAAGATGGCCTCCCTGCTGTCGAAGTAACGCAACACGTTGGACTTGGCCAGCCCCACCCGGTCGGCCAGTTCGCGGAGGCTGATGTCGGCGACGTTCTTCTCGGCGAGCATCTCGCGGGCGACGGCCATGATCGCCGACCGCCTGGCGGCCATCTGCTCGGGACTGCGGGCGCGCTGGAAGCTCACTGACATAAGGGGTCGAGATTATCAGACCGGCGGGCTCTTGTTATCAGACCGACGGTCCGTTATTGTTCGGTTATCCACCGACCTAAGGAGATACGCATGGTCCGCGAGCGTGCAGTGACCGTCCCCGATCTGTCCGGAAGGCTCGCCGTCGTCACCGGCGCCAACTCCGGGCTCGGCCTCGGGCTGGCCACGCGTCTGGCCGCCGCGGGCGCCGACGTCACCATGGCGATCCGCAATCGCGCCAAGGGAGAGGCGGCGGTCGAGCAGATCCGCGCGACGGTGCCCGACGCGAAGCTGACGATCAAGAGCCTCGATCTGTCATCGCTGGCCAGCGTCAAGGCGCTCGGCGACGAGCTCAACGCCGAGGGCAGACCGATCGACATCCTGCTCAACAACGCGGGCATCATGCAGCCGCCGCAGCGGGAGACGACCGCCGACGGTTTTGAATTGCAGTTCGGTTGCAACCATCTGGGCCATTTCGCGCTGACGGCGCACCTGCTGCCGCTGCTTCGCGCCGCACACGGTGCACGGGTGACGTCACTGAGCAGTTCGGCGGCGCGCTTCGGCGGCATCAATTTCGACGATCCGCAATGGGAGAAGCGGTACAACGCCACAGGCGCCTACGCGCAGTCCAAGTCCGCGAACGCGATGTTCGCGCTGGAGTTGGACCGCAGGAGCAGGCAAGCCGGCTGGGGCATCGTGTCCAACGCCGCGCACCCCGGCCTCTGCAAGACGAACCTGCAACTGAGCGGCCCGTCGCACGGCAAGGACAAGCCGACCGGCCTGGAGCGCTTCTACCGGCTGAGCCGGAAAGTCACACCGTTCATGTGGCAGGAGATCGACGAGGGCATCCTGCCCGCGCTGTACGGAGCCACCTCCCCCGACGCGAAGGGCGGCGCGTTCTACGGGCCCCGCGGCATCGGCGAGCTCGCCGGTGGCGGCGTCACCGACGCCAAGATTCTCGCGCGAATCAAAGACGAGGCCGGCGGCCGCAGACTGTGGGAGATCTCCGAGCAGCTGACCGGGGTTAGCTATCCGGCGTAGCCCCGCGGGTATTACCGTCGGAGGGGTGCCCGAGTCCAGCATCGTCGTGCGCCCCGAGCCGATGGCGAGCGCGTCCTACACCGCGAGTTCGCGGCTGCAGGCGGCCGGATTGCGCCCTGCGATGGCGATTTTCGAGGAGGCGGCATCGGTCGTGCCGGTGCCGAGGGCACCGCAGCCGATCGTCATCGCCGACTACGGCGCCGCCACCGGCCACAACTCGCTGCTCCCCATCTGCGCGGCGATCGAGGTGCTGCGCAAGCGGACCCGACCCGATCAGTCGGTTCTGGTCATCCACACCGACCTGCCCGAGAACGATTTCACCGCGATGTTCCGCACGCTGGCCGAGGACCCGGACACCTACCTGGGCAAGGACTCCGCGACCTTCGCGTCGGCGGTCGGCCGCTCGTTCTACGAGCAGGTCATGCCGTCCGGCAGCGTGCACCTGGCCTGGAGTTCGTGGGCGATCCAGTGGCTGAGCAAGGTTCCGGCCCCGGTCCCCGATCACATTCTGGTGGCCTACAGCAGCGACGACGGCGCCCGCGCGGCATACGCCAAACAGGCCGCGCACGACTGGCACGAGTTCATCGCGTTTCGGGGCAGGGAGTTGCGGCGTGGCGGGCGCCTGGTGGTCATGACGATGGCCGTCGACGACGAAGGCGAGTTCGGCTACCGGCCGCTGTTCGCCAGCGTGCTCGATGCGCTGGACGAATTCCGCCGCGACGGCCTGATCACCGAGGACGAGGTGCACCGGATGAGCGTCCCGGTGGTCGCGCGAAGCGAGACGGACTTCTTCGCGCCGTTCGCTCCCTCCGGCCGGTTCGAGCAGCTCGAGATCGACCACCTCGAGGTGTTCAACGCCGAGGACAGGTTCTGGACCCAGTACCAAACTGACAGTGATGCAACGGCTTTCGGCGCGGCATGGGCGGCGTTTGTCAGCGCCGCGGTGTTCCCGACCCTGGCGGGCGCGCTCGACGGCGGTCGCGATGACCCACGGGCGTCGCAGTTCGTGGATCGACTGGAGGCAGGCGTGGCACAGCGGCTGGCCGCCGCGCCGGAGCAGATGCAGATCCCGTTGGCGCATCTGGTGTTGATCAAGCGGCCGAAGGCGCGCTAGCCCGCCATGCGTTCGCGAAACGTGTTGCGGTAGCTCTGCGGTGCGACGCCGGTGAGGCGACGGAACTGCTCGCGGAAGTTGGCCGGCGAGGTGAAGCCGACGTCGCGGCCGATGCGTTCGACGCCGTACGCCGTGCTCTCCAATAACTGCTGCGCGTGCCGAACCCGCACCCCGGTGAGCCATTGCATCGGGGTCTGACCCGTCTCGGACTGGAAGCGGCGGTTCAGCGTGCGCACGCTGACGGCCGCACGGGCGGCGATGTCGCCCAACGTCAGGTCGCGATGCGCCTCCTGCTCGATCCAGGCGAGCACGTCGTCGAGTTCGGTGCGTTCGGCAATGTGCTTGGCGGCAGCCTGATTTCGGAGGATGAACTGCGCCTGGCCGCCGCTGCGGTGCAACGGCGCGACGGCCAACCGGGCGGCGTCGGCCGCCACGGACGCGCCGTAGTCCCTGGCGATCATGTGCAGGCATAGGTCCAGGCCTGCCGATGCACCGGCCGAGGTCAACACCTGTCCCTCGTCGACGTAGAGCACGTCGGGGTCGAGGTGCACGGCGGGGAATCGCGCACGGAACACCTCGGCGGCAATCCAGTGCGTCGTCGCGCGCTTACCGTCGAGCAAGCCGGTGGCCGCCAGCGTGAAGGCGCCCGAACAGATCGACGCGATGCGCACACCGCGGGTGTGGGCAGCGATCAACGCCGCGATCACCTCGTCGGAGGTGTCGTCGGTGATCTCGTTGCGGCCGGGCACGAAGACGGTGTCCGCGGCACGCAGCGCCTCGAGGCCGTGATCGGTGGCGATGCGGAACGGGCCGGCACTGACCTCCGGTTCGGTTCCGCAGACCAGGACGCGGTATCCCGGTTCGCCAGAAGGCAATTGGACCCGGCCGAACGCCTCGATCGGTGTGCTCAGGTCGAACGCGATGGTGTTCGGGAGTGCCAGGACCGCAACGGTGTGCATGGCGGGAACGATAACAGCGGTTGGCAAAATATCGTTGGTAAAGGGTGATCTGGCCACATCCTCAGATATTGACTGATAATCAGTCAATATGCGAGGGTGGTGTCGTGCGGACTCGACGGTTGGACCTGCAGGGCAAACGCGTGCTGTTGACCGGTGCATCGAGCGGGATCGGCCGGGCGTTGGCCGTCGAGCTGGCGGGACAGGGCGCGGTACAAGTGCTCGCTGCGCGCCGGCGGGAGTTGCTTGACGACGTCGCCGCCGAGGTTGCGGCCGCAGGTCATCCACGGCCGACAGTGGTGAATGCCGACCTGTCGGTGCCGGGCGCGGCGCAGTCGTTGGCCGCACACGCACTCGAGGCGTTCGGCGGAAAGGTCGACATCCTCATCAACAACGCCGGCGCCAGTGTTGCGGGCCCACAGGCGCTCATCTCCGACTCCGACGTGGCCCGCGCGCTTTTCGAGGTCAACCTGTGGTCCCCGCTGGCGCTCACCGCCGCTCTGCTGCCCGCGATGCATGAAGCCGGTGGCGGCACCGTCGTCAACGTGACGTCCACGGTGCAGGCGGTGCCGCTGCCGCTGCTCGGCTACTACGCGGCGTCGAAAGCGGCGCTGGCCCAGGCAACTCGATCGCTGCGGCTGGAGTTGGCGCAGACGGGCATCCGTGTCGTCGAGGTTGTTCCGGGATCAACCGATACACCTTTGCGAGACATCGGCGAGCTTCCGTGGAAGTCCAAACCACCGCGAACACTTCCTCCGGTGTCGCCGAAGTCGACTGCAGCGGTGGTGGTCCGGGCACTGCAGCGTGGCCGGGACCGCGTCGTGTACCCGGCGTACTCGCTGATTCCGCTGGAGATACCTGCTTTCGGGCGTCTGGTTGCCGCCGTCGGCGGCCGGCGAGTCGACACGCAGGCCGCGATGCGGGCGCGTTGACATGGCGGCCGACCGAAGGCAGCTGATCATCGACTCGGCACGAAAGTTGTTCGCCTCGCGTCCGTACGACCAAGTGACCACGTCGGAGATCGCCAGGACGGCCGGCGTGGCCTACGGTCTGATCGCCCACCACTTCGAAAACAAGCGCGGCCTCTACCTGGCGGTGATGAACGAGATCGCCGTCGAGATCGCCGCGGTTCAACTCACGCCGCCGCCCGATGGCGCGTCACTCATTGACCAGTTGCGGCAGGCCTTGCGCAACCACATCGGCTACATCGATTCCTACTCCGACAGTTTCGTTGCGCTGCTACGCGGCGCGCTCGGCGCCGACGCCGAACATCACGCGGCCATCGAGCGGCTGCGATGGCTGGGTGCCCAACGGATTCTGTTGGCGCTGGGGATCACGGAGCCGATCCCTGCGACCCTTCGCACCGCCATGCACGGCTGGGTCGGATATCTCGACGAGATGATGATCGATCGGATCACACACCGCGACGTCGATACAGACGACCTCGTCGAACTCGCCACCGCCGCACTGCTCGCCACGCTGCGAACCGTCGCCGCGCTCGACGCGTCGATCATCTTCTCCGCCCGAGATTCTCGAGGCGTGGCAACATCCCAGCGAGCCCTGGCCTTCTGCCCACTAGTCCGATGCCGCCCCAGCTTTGACGATGACACCGTGCATGCGCAGATCGTGTTGTTCGACGGCTTCGACCCACTCGACGTCATTGCGCCGTTCGAGGTGCTCGCCGCCGGCAGCGACGCCGCCGGTGGGGAGCTCGTGGTGGAGTTGGTGTCCGCCGAAGGTCCGCGGCCCGTTGTCAGCGGGACCCGCGGCCTGGTCCTGCACGCCACGTCGCAGCTTGATCCGTCGAAGCCCGGCTACATCGTCGTGCCCGGCGCATCCGGTCCCATCGACGGTGACCCCGACGAAGTCGACACCATTCCAGTCCTCTTGGCGCGCTTCGGCGAGACGGCCGCGGTGCCGTTGATGCGCGAGGCGCTGACCAATCCAGACGTCACGGTGGCCACCGTGTGCGGCGGATCGCTCGCGTTGGCGATGGCAGGCCTGCTGGAGGGCCGTCATGCCGCCACCCACCACCTCGGCATGGATGTCCTGGAGGCGACCGGCGTCAACGTCGTCCACGCGCGCGTCGTCGACGACGGTGACCTCGTCACCGCGGGCGGCGTCACCTCCGGGCTCGATCTGGCGTTGCATCTGCTCGAGCGCAGCTTCGGACCGCAGGTGGCGATCGCCGTCGAGAAACTCTTCGAATACGAACGGAGGGGCACGGTATGGGCGTGACCGGTGTGTGGGATGTGACCGTGAAGACGCCGATCGGCTCACTTGCCGTCGTGTACACCTTCACCGAACAGGACGGCATGCTCACCGGCACCGCGGCGGGCAAGGGCGAGACGGTGCCGCTGCACGACATCGTCGTTGACCGGCAACGGGTTACGTGGCGTCAGTCGGTGACCAAGCCGATGCGGTTGAACCTGGACTTCGACGTCGTCGTCGACGGTGACCGACTCACCGGTCATTCTCGCGCGGGCCGGCTGCCGCGCTCGACCGTCGCGGGTGTGCGCCGCTGAATGGATTGACCGCGGCGGCGCGTTACGTAGGTGTGGATACGACCGGCAGGCTCACAGGAAAGACCGCGATTGTCACAGGCGCTGGACGCGGTATCGGCCGAGGCATCGCCCGAGCGTATGCACGCGAAGGAGCCAGGGTTGTCGCCGCGTCACGCACGCAGGCGACTGTCGACTCGGTCGCCGCAGAAATCGCCGAGTCGGGCGGAACAGCCATCGGCGTCGCCGTCGACGTCGGAGATCGCGCGCAGGTCAACGCGTTGGTGGCCAGAACGCGGGACACGTTCGGGCCCGTTGACGTGCTGGTGAACAACGCCCAGTCGTGGGGGAAGCCGGACACGCGGCTGCCTATTCCACCAAACACACCGATCGAGGTCCTCGAGGATTCCGAATGGGATCACACCTTTCAGACTGGCGTCAAGGCAACGCTTTTCGCGATGCAGGCGGTCTTTCCAGATATGAGAACCCGAGGCGGCAAGATCATCAATTTCGGTTCCATCTGGGGCCAGACGGGCAATCTGGAAACCGCGGCGTACAACTCGAACAAGGAGGCGATTCGGGGCTTGTCCAGAACCGCGGCGCGCGAGTGGGGCAAGTACGGCATCACGGTCAATGTGATCAATCCGACCCTGACAACTGCTACGACCTACGCCTTCTTAGAGGCTGCGGGTGTGGCGGGAAACGAGAAAGCGATCGCGGACCTCGTGGCGTCGATGTCGCCGATCGGGCGCCTCGGCGAGGTCGATCGCGACGGGGCTCCGCTCGCAGTCTTCTTGGCCAGCTCTGAGTCCGATTTTCTCACCGGCGAGACGTTGAATCTCGACGGCGGCATGTTCCTTCACCCTTAAGGGCGCATCTCGTAGGCGCCGTCGTACGCCTTCACCCGCTCCCAGACCCGGTCGAAGCGTTCGGCATCGGCGACCGGCTTGCGGATCGCGCCGAGCGCCCAGTCCTGCTGGGCCGCCGTCGCCGTCGGCTTGCCGTGCAGCGCAACGGCATACGTGTCGAAGTCGCGCACCTGGAAGTCGAAGATCTGGTCGATGATGTCGGCGTCCAGCCCGGTCAGTGCGGCCTGCTCGAGGATCAGCTGCCCGTAGACGATCAGCGAGAACAGGTGACCGACGTTGAGCAGGAAGTCCAGGTCCTTCTGCTGGTCCGCGTCGGGCGCGGCGGTGAGAAGCAGCTCCCGGAATGCCTTGGCCTGCTCGTAGAAGACCGCGACGTTCGGAATGCCGATGTGCTTCTCGTACACCGGCGTCCAGTCGGCGAACTGCACCTTCCCCGCCCCGCGGGTGGGGCCCTGGTTCCAGAAGAAGACGTCGTCCGCGGCGTCGTTGCGCGTCGGGATCTCCGGATACTCCTTCGGGTTGAGCATGTAGTTCGGCATGAACTTCAGCACCAGGCCGACGTTCACGTGCACCGTGCCCTCCAGTCGCGGCAGCGTGCCGATGAGCTGGGCGACCTCGCGGAACATCGTGTTCTTCTCGTATCCCTTGGCGGCGATCACGTCGTGCAGCGCCCGCAGCACGGTCTCGCCCTCCATGGTGACCTTGGCCTTGGTCATGGGGTTGAACAGCAGGTAACGCCGGTCGTCGAGGCTTGCGCTGCGGAAGTAGTCGACGGAGCGCTGGCTGAACAGCTTCATCGCCACCAGCCGCGAGTACGCGTCGACGAAATTGGACCGCACATGGGAGAAATCGGTGACGGGGTTGCCGTAGAGGATGCGGTTCTGCGCGTGGGTGATCGCCTCGTAGAAGGCGTGCTCGGTCATGCCGATCGAGCAGGAGCACAGGTTGAATTTGCCGACGTTGACCGTATTCAGCGCTGCGGCAAAGGCTTCCACGCCGATATGCAGGATGTCGGCTTCGCGCACCGGGTAGTTCTCCAGCCGGAATGTGCTCACGTAGATCTGCATGTGCACGACGTTGTCGATCAGGTGGTAGTTGTCGTGCTGGCTGTCGGCGGCGAAGAAGACGTACGCGTCGCTGCCCTCGATGTCGCCGCGGCGGCCGAACACCGACACCATGCTGGCGACGTTGCCGTTGCCGATGTAGTACTTCTCCCCCGTCGCCCGGTACAGGATGCCGTTGGCGCGGTCCTCCTCGCTTGCCGGCGTGAGCACCATGTCGGTGTTGTAGACGTCGGCGCCGTGTTCACGCTCGGACAACCCGAAGGCCATCACCTCGCCGGCCTCCAGGTCGTCGGCGGCCTTGAGCTTGGCGTCCTTGTTCTCGCTCTGCCAGATCGGCCCGAGGCCGAGAATGGTGACCTGCTCGGTGTACCAGTAGGTCAACCCGTAGAAGCCGAAGATCTCGGAGAGCGCCGCGTTGCGGGCGGCGTCCCAGCGCTTGTTCGGATTGCCGTCGGCGAATTCCGACGGCGTCAGGAACGTCGCGAACAGCTTCTCGCGCTTGACGAACTCGACGAAGTCGGCAGGCCACTGCGCGGTCAGATCGTCGTCGAGAATGCGCTTCTTGCCCTGACCCTCGAACAAGTCGATGGTCGCGCGCAGCAGCCGCCGGGTCTCCGGCATCGAATTGCTGCGGATCGTAGGTGTTCGGGTCGAAGAGCAAGCCGTCGTCTGTCATGGCGGACAGCCTAGGGGCTGCCTGACGCCTAGGGCGCGGGTTGCGGTTGAGCGGGCGATCGGCGTCCGGGACCGCACGGCAGACCCGGGATGGTCGGCTAAGGCAGCGTCGGAATCGCAGCGGCGACGGGTTGCGGGTCGACGGCTCGGGCGTCGGTTCGGGTGTGGGCTCGGGCGTCGGCTCCGGCGGCGGTGGCGGCGGCGCCTCGCTGGTCGGCGGGGGCGCCTGCGGTCCTGCGTGACCGTGACCACCGGGGGCGGCGCCTGGTCGGTCACGGTGCGGGGTGGCGGAGCCTCGTCGCCGGGGGCGGCGCAGGCGCGGCACTCGCGGTGGCGGCGGTGGCTGTGGTCGTGACGGACGCGGTCGTGCGAGGCGGGTGTCGGCGGGGTGTCGCCGCTCGCATCACGAACAGCACCGCGCCCGCCAGCGCCGCCAGGACCACGAGCACGCCCGCCCCGATCGCCACCTCCGGCCTGCGGTACCACGGCAGCGGCGCCGCAGGCTGCTTCCAGTCGTCGGGGTCGTGCTGGAACTCCATCTGCGGCCGCACGTCGGCGATCCGCCGTCTCGGCCGGCGAGGCATAGTCGTAAGGGTCGGTCGGCGCGACGTCTGGCACGTCGTCGGCGTCCGACCACGCGAGCGCCCGAACGTGCTCGACTGCGTCGCGATCTCGTCGGGTTTCGGCGCCACCTCAGGTGCCATGGCCGTCGCCGCGGCGGCGGCGGCAGCCGGCGCCGCGGCGGCCATCGACGTCTGCCCTTCCTCGACCGTGCCGCGCACGGCCGCCAGGCCGCCGCCGACCGCGGCGGCCAACTCGGGCCTGGCCGGTCGTGATGACCGGCACCCGGAAGCGTTCGGACAGTGTTGTGGTGATGATCGGGATGCGCGCCCCGCCGCCCACCGACGCGACGGCGACGAGATCGGCGCCCCGAACTCCGTTGCGCTCCAACGTGTCCTGCAACACGTCGGCGAAGTCGGCGAGCGGCTGCCGGATCGCTTCGTCGAGCTCGTTGCGGGTCAGCCGCACTTCGCTGCGATGCCCGGGCAGTTCGGCCACCAGCGTGGTGACGCCTGCGGTGGACAGCCGCTCCTTGGCGCCGCGGCATTGCGCACGCAGCGCCGACAGCGATCCGATCGCCGATGTGCCGGACAGGTCGATGGTTCCCGCCGCGGACAGGTCGTTGATGACATGCGTGAGCAGCGCCTGGTCGACGAGGTCGCCGGACAGGTCGGCGTGACGCACGGTCGCGCCGAGCGGGTGTGAATCCGCTTGCGGCGTCGACCAGGGTGATGCTGGTGCCGGTCCCGCCGAAGTCGCACAACGCGATGACGCCTCGGGTGGGCACCCCCGGGTCGTTCTGCAACGCGGTCAGCGCCGCGGTGGCGTCGGAGACGACCGCCGCAGGCGTGGGTCGCGCGAACTCCGGCATCGCCGCGAGCGCGGCGCGCAGCGCGTCGACGGCGACCTGGCGCCAGTGCGCGGGATACGTCACGGCGACGGGGCCAGCGGGCGGGCGGCCGCCGCCGACCGCGTACAGCATTGCCCGCAGCGCATCCGCGAGCACCGCGTCGGCGCGATGCGAAGAGCCGTCGGCGGCCACGATGCCGACGGGGTCGCCGACCCGGTCCACGAAGTCGGTGAGGATCAGACCGCGTTCGTTGAGGTTGGGGTTCTCACTCGGTACCCCGACCTCGGGCGGCCGGTGGGCGAAACGCGTCAACACTGGGGTACCGCGTCACAGCGGCCCGGCCGACCATAACGGCCGCCAGGTTGGTGGCCCCTACCGACAGCCCTACCCCGTCAGACATTTATCCCCGTCTCGATCCGAACCCTATCGGAGATATGAATCCGATTGGACGAGGTTAGCGTTTCTAGCGGATGGTCCCCGCCCCGGGAATCAGCGGCAGATCCAGCGCGGTCACCCAGCCCGGCGAAAGGTCATTGACGGCAGGCACCGCGTTGAGCGCACGCAGACCGGTCGACAGGCAGCCGGCGGCGGCGGCGTCACGCCCGGAGCCGTCGGTGAACCGAAACGCCGTCTCCTGAAAGATGCTTGGCGTGCCCTCGATGTCGACGCGGTAGACGTCGTTCTGATTGCCTGTCGGCCAGTCCGGCGCGGCATCGTCGCCGATCCGGTTGACGTGTTCGAGCTGGATACGGGTCTCGCCCTGGTACACGCCGTTGATCGTGAACCGGACGGCCGCAACGTTGCCCGGCGCGATGATGCCCTTGGCTGACTTGCGCTCGGTGGGCGTCACCCACTTGTCCTACGTCGTGGTGATCTCGTCGAGCATGATGCCCGCGGCATGGGCGATCATCGGAACCGTTCCGCCCCAGGCGAACACGAGGATGTCGGTTGTCTCGAACATGGCCTTCTTCTCCGGCGGCCTGCCGATGCCCATCTCGCGCTCGTAGTCGCCCGTGTAATTGGTGTAGTCCAGCAGTTCGGACGCCCGGACCGTGCGGACCTCAGAACACAGGCCCATCAACGTCATCGGGAACAGGTCGTTGGCGAAGCCGGGATCGATACCGGTGGTGAAGCACGACGACTCGCCCAGCTCGCATGCCTCGGTGATGGGTTCGATCCAGTTCGGCGGGTTGAGGTGCATGGTCGGCCACACCCACGGGGTCATCGACGTCGAGCAGACGTCGATGCCGGCGCGCAGAAACCTGGTGATCAGTGCGATGTTGTCGTCGGCATGGGCGGCGGTAGGTCCGTAGTGCACCAACGCGTCGGGCGCCAGCGCGATCAGCGCTTCGATGTCGTCGGTCGCGGTCACGCCCAGCTTTTCCCCGAGGCCGCAGATCTCGCCCGCGTCGCGGCCCACCTTGTCCGGATTGCTCACCCCGACACCGACCAGCTCGAACAACGGATGCTTGACGACCTCGGGGATCACCATCCGGCCGACGAAACCCGTGCCCCAGACGACAATTCGTTTCTTCTGCGAATCAACAGCCACGTGTCAACCGCTACCTTTCACTCGACCCCGTCCGGGTCTCACCCTATGCGGCCGACCTCAGCCGGCCAGCCTTTCAGCGCAGTGTCCGCCAATTCGTGAAGTTGGTCGCGGGTGGCGCCGCTGCGGGCCTGAATCGAAATGCCTTGGCAGATCGCGTTGACCCATCGAGACAGCCCGAGGGTATACGACGCCGGGCAGTTCGCCGCCGGCCTGCGCTTCGTCGAACCGGCGAGCGAGCACCTCAACGGCATCCATTCGCTGCTGCACAAGGTCCTTGCTGACCGCCTCGGAGTCCTCGCCCGCCGCCAGCGCACCCTGTACGAGCAGGCATCCGCGGGGCCTGCCGTCGCCGGCGTTGGCCTCGGCGGCACCGTGCACCATCGCGTTGGACACCGCCCAAGCAGTCGGCTGCTTGAGCGCCTCGGCGATGTATCCCGCCGGTCCGGCCATGTAGCGCTGCACCGCTCGCCTGAACAGTTGGTCCTTGGATCCGAATTCGGCGTAGAGACTGCGGCGGTTGATGCCGGTGGCGTCGGTGAGATCACTGATGGACACCCCCTCGAAGCCGTGTTCCCAGAACAGCCCCATGACCGTCTCCAGCACCTCGTCGGGATCGAACTCCCGCGGTCTGCCTACGGCCATCAACGCACCGCCTCATGTCACAGTGACGACGGTCACACCGGGAATGCATCCCGTGTAACCCGGCTTTACCTCATCATACTTAGTAACCAATCAGTTCGAAAGGGCGATGAGATGAGCGAGACATCCAATGTCGGGCCACTGACGGGACGACGGGCACTGGTCACCGGCGCATCACGCGGCATCGGGGCGGAGATCGTGCGGCGGCTGGCGGCCGACGGCGCCGTGGTCGCGTTCACCTACGGGGCATCGGGAGCCGAGGCCGAGAAACTCGTCGCCGAGGTTCAGGAGGCGGGCGGCAAGGCCGTCGCGATTCACGCCGACAGCGGTGTCGCCGAGGAGGTCATCGAGGCCGTCGACGAGACGGTGGCCCAGCTGGGCGGCCTGGACATCCTGGTGAACAACGCGGGTATCGCCTACATGGATGACATCGAGTCCTTCACCATGGAGCAGTTCGACCGCCTGGTCGCGATCAACGTGAAGGGTGTGTTCGTCGCGATCCAGCGCGCTGTGCCTCACCTCGGCGAAGGTGGCCGAATCATCAACATCGGCAGCATCAACGCCGAGCGAGTACCGGGGCCGGGACTGTCGATCTACGCCATGTCGAAGGCCGCGGTGGCCGGCCTGACCCGCGGACTGGCGCGCGATCTCGGACCGCGCGGAATCACGGTCAACAACGTGCAACCGGGTCCCATCGCCACCGACATGAACCCCCCGGTGGGCGAATTCGCCGATTCGCTGCACGCCGTGATGGCGATCGACCGGCACGGACAACCAAGCGACATCGCGGGCGTCGTCAGCTATCTGGCCGGCCCCGACACCGGGTATATCACCGGCGCGCACTGGAACGTCGACGGCGGATTCACCGTCTGACGCTCACAGATTGATCGGATCCGGTGGAGGCACCGTCTTCGTGGAGTCCTTGAGCGCGGCCTTGAATTGCATTGCCCGGTAAGGCCATCCGTCGGCGGTGTTCCACTGCGAGACCATCAATCCGACGCCGCCCTCGATGTCGAAGCGGGAACCGGGCAGCACGTATCCGCCGTACAACTGTGCGACCTGGTTCTCCAGGTGGTTCTCGGCCTGCCACGCCGATCCCGCGACCGGTATCTGAATCGGCGTCGTATGCATGTTCGCGACGGGTGAGTCGACGACCCGGTAGCCCGAGCGCATATTTCGATGCGAGGAATCCGCCAAGGATCCACTTGCCTTGCGCCATGCGGCGAAAGGTGAGCTCGCCCCACTTCTCCCCCGCCGGGTGTGATCGGCGTGGCCGTCTGGCCCCATCCCCAGCGTCTGATTCGCGAAGCCCCAACTGACATAGCGCGACCGTTGCCCGATGTTCTCTGGCCGCACGCGCATCAGGATGATGCCCTTGTCGCGCTGAAAACCCGTGGCCACCACGTAAACCCAGCCGTCGTCGGGGTCGTGGTCCCATGACCAGCACTGCGCGTAGCCGCCGTGCAGGGCGGCGGGGAACTTCGCATCGGGTCCCATGTGCGTCCACGAGATGCCGCTGTCGTCGGAGCGCCAGATCTCCGTCCAGATGACGTTGCCGAATCCGCGGTTGACGATGGCGTGCAGGTAGATCGAGTCGCCCACGCGCAGCAGGTCGGACGGGATGACTGTGCTGATGCCGCCGCGGATCCAACCGCTGGACGTGTCGTGAACGTAGTGCCACAGCTGACGGGCGTAGTCGGGGTCGTCGCCGCCGGCACGCTCGTAGACGATCTCGTGGTCGGCGTCGCCGGTGCCGATCAGCACGACCGGTGATCGCCAGTCGCCCTCGCCGACCTTGTGGCCCGAGAAGGTGTCCCCGAAGACGGACACCAGCTTGCCGTTCGGCGCCACGACCGATGCGCCGAGATCGGTGCAGGTGACGCCCCAGCGTTCGGTGAGTCCGGGACCGGTCAGGTCGACGACCTTGCCGTTGAGCAACGGCACACTGGCGCGCGCGGTGCGGGCTGCAGTCCTCGGCCCGCGCCGCGGCCGATGCCCGGATCGTCGGGCAATCTAGAAGCAGCGGCGCAGGCCGCCGGGCTCGCAGAGCAGCGGGTACTGGACGACGGGCGTCCCCAACGGTCCGTTGATACGTCAAAGTGATCGGCACCTTGACCATCGCGGGCACGTCGTTGCATTCGCCGCCGTGGAAGACCGTCATGGTTCCGTTCAGCGCAAACGGGTCGAACGCGTAGACGGTCTTCTGTGGCGCCTTGCTTCCGTCGGGACAGGTGCGGCCGTCGACGCTGTCGTACACCGCGGTCCATTGACCGTTGGTCACCACGGCCTCGGCGCCCGATCCGGTCGGCGGTCTGATCTTCAGCCTGCAGCCGACCGGAAGAAGCAGCGGTTCGCGCAGGTCACCGACGGTCGGAACGCAGATCGGGAGTGATCTCCCACGTCGTCGAGGCTTGCCCGTCGATGTTGACGGTGTAGACGCCCTCCGGCACGCCGGGGGCCTTGACGTCGCCCTGGCCCTGAGCCGGCGACGCGAAGTCCGAGGACGGCGCCAGCGCAGATGACGGCCGCAGCGAGCGCGCGGATGAGCCTCACGATGTGCATCCCTTCAACCAGCGTCGACGGCAACCCGACGATCGAGTATCTCAGTGTGCACACGGCATCGTCACCGCTTTGACCGGCCCGGCGTTTCGGCGACCGCTTCCCGCGGGTACAGACGCACCAGACGACTTCGGGGTGATGGCGATGAGAAGACCGGCGGTGGTGGCCGCTGTCGTCGACCTTGCTGTCTCGCCGTCCTGATCACGGCGCTGCTCGACCGGGGAGCGGGTCGACCTCGGCGGCGAATCGTCGGGCAACCTCGTCGCCGCCATCGCGGGCGAACCCGACCAGCTCGACCCGCACAAGACCAGTGCCTACTTCTCCTTCGAAGTGCTCGAGAACGTCTTCGACACGCTTGTCGAGCCCGATGCCAACCTCGAGATGCGAGCCGGCGCTCGCCGAGTCGTGGGACGTCAGCCGTGACCAGCTCAGCTGGACCTTCCACCTCCGGCCCGGCGTCACGCTTCCATGACGGAAGCCCGTTCACCGCGGACGACGTCGTGTACTCCTACCGCCGGATCATCGACGAGAAGCTGACGAACGCCGACAAGTTCAGCGCCGTCACCGACATCAGTGCGCCGAACCCGGCCACCGTCGTCATCCGGGTCAAGCAGCCGACGCCGAACCTGCTGACCAACATCGGCGGCTTCAAGGGCATGGCGATCGTTTCCCGCCGCAACGTCGAGAGCGGGCAGATCGCCACACACCCCGTCGGCACCGGCCCGTTCGCGTTCGTCGGCCAGAAGAGCGGCGATTCGATCACGCTCAAGGCGAATCCCTCCTATTGGGGTGGGGCCCCGAAGATTTCGGGTGTCACCTTCCGGTTCATCTCCGAACCGTCCACGGCGTTGTCGGCACTTCAGGCGGGCGAGATCGACTGGACCGACTCGGTTCCGCCGCAGCGGGTGGCCCAGTTGCGTGAGGACGACTCGATCAAGCTGGCGGTGACGCCGAGCAACGACTACTGGTATCTGGCGCTCAACGAGGCGCGCAAGCCGTGGAACGACGTCCGGGTCCGTCAGGCGATCGCCTACGCCATCGACCGCGACGCGATCGTCAGGGCCACGAGCTACGGCACGGCCGCCGCCAACCAGCTCGCGATACCCAAGGGCAATCCGTGGTACACGGACTATCACCGCTACAGCTACGACATCGACCAGGCCAAGGCGCTTTTGACCGAGTCCGGGGTCACCGAAGCCGATCTCGACATGCTGGTCACCAGCGAGTACCCGGAGACGGTGACGGCCGCGCAGGTCATCGCCGACAACCTTGCGCCGCTTGGCATCACGGTGCACATCCGCACCGTGGACTTCGCAACCTGGCTCGACGAGCAGAACAACGGGCACTTCGACATGCTGATGATGGGCTGGCTCGGCAACATCGACCCCGACGACTTCTACTACGCGCAGCACCACACCAACGGCACCAGCAATGCGCAGAAGTACTCCAACCCCGAGGTGGACCGGCTGCTCGACGCCGGTCGGGTGGAGACCAATCGCCAAGCGCGCACAGACCTTTACGCCAAGGCGGCCACGATCATCGCCGACCAGGTGAGCTACATCTACCTCTACAACCCGTCGGTGATCCAGGCGTGGACCACCGAGCCTGTCCGGGATTCGAGTCGCGCCGCGACGGGGCGATCCGGTTCCGCACCGCCAGTCTCACGCAGGGGCAATCACAATGACGCGGCTGGTGACTCATCCGATCGCACGCTTCCTGGCGCGCAGGCTGCTGTACTCGGCAGTGGTGTTGGCCGGTGTACTGGTGGTGGTTTTCGCCCTCGTGCACCTGGTGCCCGGTGACCCCGTGCGCATCGCGTTGGGCACGCGCTACACGCCGCAGGCCTACGACGCGCTGCGGTCGGCGAGCGGGCTGGACAAGCCGATGGTCGAGCAGTTCTTCAGCTACATAGGGTCGGCGCTGACCGGTGATCTCGGCGTCAGCTTCCGCAATGGCGATCCGGTGACGGCGATCCTGCTCGAGCGGCTGCCCGCGACCGTCTCGCTGGCGGTGGTCGGGATCGTCATCGCGATGCTCGTCGCCCTTCCCGCCGGCATCTGGTCGGCGCTGCACGAGGGCAGGCTGAGCGATGCGATCGTGCGGGTCGCCAGCCAATTCGGCGTCTCGGTTCCGGACTTCTGGATGGCCATCCTGCTCATCGCACTGTTCGCGTCGACGCTGGGCTGGCTTCCGACGTCGGGATATCAACCGCTGCTTGAGAATCCGGCCGGATGGCTCAGACACATCGTGCTGCCGGCCATGACGGTCGGTCTCGTCGCGGCGGCCATCATGACGCGCTACGTGCGCTCCGCGGTACTCGAGGTGGCGTCCGCAGGTTATGTCCGCACCGCCCGGTCGAAGGGCCTGCCTCCTCGCGTGGTCACCTTCCGGCACACCGTGCGCAACGCGCTGATCCCGGTGCTCACCATCACCGGCATCCAGCTCGCCACGATCCTGGGCGGCGTCATCGTCGTCGAGGTGGTGTTCGCCTGGCCCGGTCTCGGCCGACTGGTCGTACAACGCCGTTGCGGCCAGGGACTATCCGGTCATCCAGGGCGCCGTGCTGCTCATCGCCGCGCTGTTCCTGCTCATCAACCTTGTCGTGGACGTGCTGTACGCGGTCGTCGACCCGAGGATCCGGCTGTCATGACGACCGACCACCGACCAGAGCACACGGGTCTCCTCGTGGCGGCTGCTGCTGGGCAATCCCGTCACGGTGGCAAGCGCGGCGGTGCTGGCCGTCATTGTGTTCGTCGCGCTGGCCGCCAATTGGATTGCGCCCTACGGCGTCAACGACGTCGACGTGCCCAATGCATTGCAGCCGCCCGGCGGTGCGCACTGGTTCGGCACCGACGAGTTGGGCCGCGATGTCTTGTCCCGCGTGCTCGTCGCGACGCAGGCGTCGTTGCGCGTGGCGGTCGTCAGCGTGGCGTTCGCCGTCATCGTCGGGGTGACGATCGGCGTCGTCTCCGGTTACCGGGGCGGCTGGCTCGACACGATGTTCATGCGCATGGTCGACGTCATGTTCGCGTTCCCGGTGCTGCTGCTCGCGCTGGCGGTCGTGGCGATCCTCGGGCCCGGTCTGACGACGACGATCCTCGCGATCGGCATCGTCTACACGCCGATCTTCGCCCGTGTCGCCAGGGCGAGCACGCTGAGCGTGCGCGTCGAACCGTTCGTCTCGGTGTCACGCACCATGGGCACCGGGTCACTTCTACATCCTCGTGCGCCACATCCTTCCGAATGTCGCGGGACCGTTGGTCGTACAGACCTCGCTGTCGCTGGCGTTCGCGATCCTGTCGGAGGCGGCGCTGTCGTTCCTCGGGCTCGGCATCCAGCCGCCGCAGCCGTCGCTGGGCCGAATGATCTTCGACTCGCAGGGCTTCGTCACGCTGGCGTGGTGGATGGCGATCTTCCCCGGCGCCGCGATCTTCGTCACGGTTCTGGCGTTCAACCTGCTGGGCGATGGACTTCGAGACGTGCTGGATCCCAAGCAGCGCACCATGATCGAAGCCCGGAGGAAGCAATGAGCGAGCCGGTCCTGCGCGTGCGACGATCTGCGGGTGCGCATCGGCAGACGTGAGATCGTGCGCGGCATCTCGTTCGACGTGCAGCCGGAACAGACCGCTCGGCATCGTCGGCGAGTCGGGCTCCGGCAAGTCGATGACGGTGCTCGCCGCGACCGGACTGCTCGACGCACCGGGCGCCGGTGTCGCAGGAACGAGCACGCTTGCGGGCGATTCGGGTGATATCCAACTCGTCGGCGCACTCGGACCGCCTGCTGCGCCGTGTTCATGGCGGTCGCATCGGTTTCGTCTTCCAGGACCCGGGCACATCGCTCAATCCGCTGCTGACGATCGAGCGACAGATCACGGAATCGCTTGAGACGCATCGGCATTTGAGCGCCAGCAGGCCCGCCATCGCGCGCTCGAGCTGCTGGAGGCCGTCGGCCTGCCCGACCCCGAATCGCGGTTGCACTCCTACCCGCATCAGCTGTCGGGCGGGCAGAAGCAGCGCGTGATGATCGCGATCGCAATGGCGTGTGACCCGGAACTGCTGATCGCTGACGAGCCCACGACGTCGCTCGACGTCACCACGCAGGCTCAGATCATCGATCTGGTGCGCGATCTGCAGCGCGACTTCGGCACGGCGGTGGTGTGGATCAGCCACGACCTCGGCGTCATCGGCCAAGTCGCTGACCACGTCACGGTCCTGCGGGACGGTCAGGCGGTCGAACAGGCGCCGATAGCCGACGTGTTCGATCACCCGCAGCATGCCTACACGCGCGAACTCCTGGACGCCCGCCCCCTCGTCGGAGGTTCGGGACCCCCGCCGGCACCCGCCGACGCCGAGGCGCTGCTGGTCGTCGACGGGCTCGACGTCCGGTTCGACGTGACCGGTCCCGTTGGCAAGTCGAGCATCCACGCGGTCAAGAACCTGTCGTTCCAGATCCGACGGGGTGCCACGTTGGGCCTCGTCGGCGAATCCGGTTCGGGCAAGTCAACCGTGGCGGGCGCGCTGACCGGACTGATCAAGCCGGACGCCGGCACGGCGACGTTGGGACAGGCCGACGTCATCGGGGTGCGCGGATCGGCCGAGAAGGCACTGCGGAGACGAATCAGTCTGGTGTTCCAGGACCCGTTCGCATCGCTCAATCCCCGCGCAAGGGTGGGCGCCGCCATCGATGAGCCGCTGCGGGTACACCGCCTCGCCGGGGACAAACGTGCGCGCCACGCACGGATCGACGAGTTGCTCGATCTCGTCGGGCTGCCGTCATCCTTCGCCTCGCGGTATCCGCATGAGCTGTCCGGCGGCGAGCGCCAACGGGTGAGCATCGCGCGCGCACTGGCGGGCGAACCCGAACTGATCATTCTCGACGAAGCCACTGCGTCGCTGGATGTTTCGGTGCAGGCGCGTGTCCTCGATCTGCTCGCGACGTTGCAACGCGACATGGGTCTGACGTATCTGTTCATCGCCCACGATCTCGCCGTGGTGCAACAGATGAGCCACGATGTCCTCGTCATGCGTGACGGCGAAGCGGTCGAGTACCGCCCCGCGGCCGAGCTGTTCGCGGCGCCGCAGGACGAGTACACCCGGGCGCTGTTGGCCGCTGTTCCTCCGGAGCGTCCCCGGGTCCCCGCCTAGAGGGGCGACCGGCCCGTGAGAGGGTCTTGCCATGACTCAGCTCAGCGGCAAGGTCGCATTGGTCACGGGCGCATCGTCGGGGTTGGGCGCCTCCGTCGCGCAGCTCTTCGCGGATCGAGGGGCATCGGTGTTCGGAATCGCCCGCGACGCGGACAAGATGGCGATCGGTGTTCGAGACGGTGCCCGGCGGCAAGTACGCATCGGTGGACATCACGTCGGCGGACGCGTGCCGTGACGCAGTGACGCAGTGCGTCGACGCGTTCGGCCGGCTCGACGTGTCTGGTCAATGTCGCGGGCTTTCACCAGATGCGCCACACGACGTCGGTGACCGACGAGGAGTGGGACCGCGATCTCGCCGTGAACCTCAACGGACCGTTCTATCTCATCCGTGCCGCACTGCCCCACCTTCTCGAGAGCGGCGGCAACATCGTCAACGTCACGTCAATCGCGGGCGTGGAGGGCGAGGTCTACTCGGCCGGGTACTGCGCCGCCAAGCACGGCCTGATCGGGCTGACCCGCGCCTTGGCCGTCGAGTACACCAAGGAGAAGATCCGCGTCAACGCGATCTGTCCGGGCGGCATGCCGACCCCGCAGGCCACGGAGTTCACCGCGCCGGACAACGCCGACTGGGATCTCATCCTGCGCATCGCATCACCGCGCGGATTCATGGATCCCGTCGACGTCGCCAAGGCCATCGCGTTCCTCGCGAGCGACGACGCCGCCGCGATCCACGGCGCTGTTTACCGCGTGGACAACGGCAAGGGCGCGGGCTGAGGCCGTGCGTAGTCGATTACCTGCGTCCGGGGGCCGTCGGCGGCCTCAGTGCTGCGGCCGCCGACGTCCGAGGTAGAACACCATGCCGATGGCGCCGAAGCCCAGCGTCCCGATCACGCCGGCCGCGACGAACAGGAAGATGTCCCTGCCGGTGAAGCCGGTGTCGGGCGATGCATCGGACAACAGCCTCAGCTTGTAATCACCCGGCAGCGGGCCCTCGGCCGGAGCATCCAAGCCGGGGAACTGCTGAGTCCGGTGTATCTCGAATTGCCTTTCCCCGGTTGGGGTCTCGGTCCACTGGCCCCATGCGGGTGTGGCACCGTCGAGCAGGACCTTGCGCTCTCCGAACTGGGCGTCGTCGCCGACGTCGACGATCTGGCGGACCCGGAACGGCTCGTAGGCTCGCTGCGCGTAGTTCACGAACACGGGCACGTTGTCGTACCGCAGCACCGGCGGCGGCGGCGGCGGCAACGGCAGGCCGACGCCGGGGAAGTAACCACCGCCGAAGAAGCTGCCCACCGCGATGTTCGTCAACGCCTGCACGGTGTCGACCGCCGCGTTGATCGGAGCGAGGACGGCAGCGGTGAAGCTGTACGCCGCGAATTGCACCGCCTCGATGACCATCCGTGCCAGCGGCGGGATGATCACGATCCGGGGAAGGCGGTCGTACATGTAGACGATCCGCACGGGGTCCCGGTACGGATTGAGGAAGATCGGCCGGTAGTACTCGTCGTACTGGACCCACTCGGGGCGCCATTGGCGCACCTGGCTGACCAACTCGACATCGCGACGCTCGACACCGAACTCGTTCCTGGTGCTCGCCCCGATGTCCAGCCCGGGGATCTTCAGGCTGCTTTCGATCGAGTTCGTGAACGCCGCGACATCCTCCTTCGGAGCCGGTGCCGGCGGCTGCTCGAAGATGGGCTTTGCGCTCTTGGCGAGTTGGACGTCCTCCTCGGGCGCCTCCACCGTCTGAGGCTCGACGGTCTTGATCTCTTTCGCGGCCTCGGTGACCGACACCGTGGGTGTCTCGGAATCGCTTTCGCCGCCACTCTTCTCGGCTCTTGCTCTCGCGCGACGCCGATTCACTCGTCGACGGCCTCGCTGCCGCTCGACGCCGGAGCCTGGCTGGTTGCCGAGCCCGGAGCCAACGCCGCCGAGGGCTTCGTCGAATCGGCGGACGTTTCCGGGGCCTCCGGCGTCGTGGCGGGAGCCGCCGACGAGCGCGGCGTCGAAGTCGCCGTCGGCTCCGATGCGGTCTCGGGCGCGCGGCGGGCGGTCGTCGGCCCTGAATCGTCACTGGGTTCGGCCGGCTGGACACTCGTCACCGGCGGAGCCAGGGCCGTCGACGGCGGCTTCGGTGCTTGCGTCTGAGGTTCGGGCTCGACGACCGCGGGCGACTCCGGCGCCTGCGACTTCGGCGGTGACGGGACGCTCGGCGGCTCAACAGGCGCTGCCGGGGCCTCGGGCGCGGCCGGCTGGGCAGGCACCACAGGTGCGACAGGAGCAGCAGGCGCCTGTTCGACGGGCGCCGGCGCCTGGGGCGCCTGTTGCGGAGCTTCGGGCTTCGGCTTGGGAGCCGCTTGCTCGGGCTCCGGTGCCGCCTCTTGCGGCGCAGGCACGACGACGGTCGTCGAGGGTGAGGACGGATCGTCACCCGGCTTCGCGAACGCCGGCGCGACTCCGCCTGTGAGCGCTGTCAGGGAGATGACCACCCCCGACGCCAGAACGGCGACCACGCTTCGCTTAGAGCAAAATTCAATCGGTGCACGCATCGTGCATTCACTCCTCTGGTCTCAAGGAGCGTCGCGGTTCGCCACCGCCGCCATGCGCAGACACCAAATCCCCCAACGCCGGCCTGGTCGGCAGAAACTGCCGCGACGCTTCGAAACCGGAACGATTGCCTGGGCCCCGACGCTCCGGTTTCAGAAAGTTCATCGTCGATACGACCGGGGTGTTACAGGTCGAGTGCCTAGACTGCCCCGCTAGCAATTCGGCAGCTACTTCGGGCAACGACAAGGAGGCGGGCGATGCGGATCCGAGGCGCCGGCGCGCACTGGGTGGTGGCCGCCGCGCTGATTCTGGCGGCCTGCGGATCGAACGACGCGCCTGGAAACGGCACGTCGTCAGCCCCACCGCCGACCACGCCATCGGCCATGCCTTCAGCGGGTGCGACGACCACCGCGGCCGCCCCAGCTCCGCCGGTTGCGCAGGCGAAGAACTGGTTCGACCTGGATGTCGGCGACTGCCTTGCGAGCATCCCGCAAGTCGACCTCGGCGAGGTCTCGGTCCCGGTCGTCGACTGCGCAACCGCGCATCAGGCGGAGGTCTTTCTTCGAGTCCCGATCGAGGTGAACGCCGCGCTCGCCGATGTCGCCGATCAGAAATGTGATGCCGGTGCCTCCGAGTACACCGGGCACCCGGCGGGCGGCAGCCCGTTCGATGTGACGTACCTCATCGACTCGAACCAGGATCGGACGGCGGCCAACCCATTGCCGAGCACCGTCATCTGCCTGCTTCAGTCCGGCGGACGGCAGCCAGCTGACCGGCGTCCGCGCGCCGGTGACACACGGGCCGCGTCATGGTTTGCGGAGCCACGGGCCCACGGCGAGGGCGAGCCCGATCAAGGCGATGACAGGCCCGGCGATGGACCAGGTCGTCGTGTTGGTCATCGGGCTGCCGCTGACGATGACGCCGAAGCCCTGCAGTGTGAACAGCAGACCGAACAACGCGACTAGCACCCCGAGCAGGGCGATGGCGATTCGCATGGGTTTCACGTTAGGCGGCGGCGAGCGACCTGATCGGTCAGCGACGCCGACTCAAGTACTCGCCGTAAGCCTCGGCAGCGGCGGCCAACTCCGGACGGGCCTCGAGCACCGGCTGCATCTTCTTCTGCGCTTCCTCGCGCTTGTACGGGAGGAATTCGGTCGGGAAGTTGCCCTCGTGACGGGTGTAGTCCCCGCAGCACACGTCGAGCGACGGTCGCCTTGTGCACCTCGTCGACGCCGTCGGCGATACCCATCGTCGGGGCGGCGGCGTACATCGCCTGGATCGGCGTGAGATCGGTGGTGCCCAGCGACCCGAGGATGTGCAGCGCGTTGAAAGACACCTCGCGCAGGACGCGCGCCATCGTGAACTTGACGGCGGCGATTTCCGTGCGCGCCTCCTGGGTGGACGTGTTGTCGATCTTCCACGCCGTCTCGAGCACGAACAGGCGCAGCATCTTGATCATCGCGTAGGACTCGGCGATCTTCTCCTGCACCATCTGGTGGTCGGAGATGAGCTTGCCGTGGGATTCGCGGGACAGCGCCCGCTCGCACATCATGTCGAATGCGAGGTTGCATTGCGCGATCGTGCGCATGGCGTGGTGGATGCGTCCGCCGCCAAGACGTCTCTGCGCCAGCGTCTTCGCCCCGTCCTCCGGACCGAGAAGGTGGTCGAGCGGCACCCGCACGTCGCGGTAGATGATGTGGTTGTGGTTGCGGGGCTCGGGCATGATCTCCACGCCCGGGGTCTTACGCGGCACCACGAACATTCCGTTCGTGCACATCACGAACAGGATGTCGGCGACCCGGCCCGCTGAGGTGAACCACTTCTCGCCGTTGATCACCCACTCGTCGCCGTATCGGACGGCGTGCGTCTTGAACAGGTTGGGATCGCTGCCGCCCTGAGGTTCGGTCATCGAGTAGGCCGAGAACATGTCCTGATTGAGCAGCGGCTTGAGCCATCGCTCTTTCTGCTCCTCGGTCCCGTAGGCGGCGAGCATCTCCATGTTGCCGGTGTCGGGCGCCGACGCGCCGAACATGTGCGGGGCACCGGCGTAGCGTCCGAGGATCTCGTTGAGCAGGCCGAGCTTGAGCTGGCCGAAGCCCGGACCGCCGAGTTCCTCATCGAGGAAGATGGCCCACAGGCCCTGATCCTTGACCTCCTGCTGGAGTTCGCGCACGTAAGCTTTCACCGCGGGGTCCGGCACGCGCACCGCGTGGGGAAACACGTGGTCGAGCGGCTCGACCTTCTCCTCACAGAACTGCTTGACCCAGTCGAGCTTCTTCTGAAACTCCGGTTCGGTGCTGAAATCCCATGCCATGACTTCACACTAGGGCCACGATCTCCCGCTCAGTTGTGCGGTTAAGGCGGCGCGCGCGGGATCCGGCTTAAATGACACAGAGGACAGCCGCGGATGCTGACAAAAACCTGCACGTCTGCGCGAAGTGTCCGGAGCATTGCGTTTGGTGGCTGCTCTCTATCAGGTTCGCCGCCTACCGTGAGGCATCATGACCTCGACGTCTGCATGTCAAGGTGCGCCGTCGGTTCGTTGGCCCGGTTCTCAGCCCAGACACCAGTGGTGCCCGATGACGAAACGACAGGCGCTTGTGACGGGTGCGATGGGCGGGATCGGTTCGGCCGTTTGTGACCGGTTGCGTGCCGACGCCATGGCGGTACGAACACTCGATCTGGTCGAATCCGCCGACGTGGTGGTGGATCTACCCGGTGATCCCGTGCCGCAGTGGGCGGTTGAAGACGTCGACATCTGTGTGGTGGTGGCCGGCGTCTACGACAACATGGCCCCCGCGCACTCGATGTCGTCCGAAAGTTGGTCGCGCGATATCGATGTCAATCTCACTGGCGCCTTCCGCGTCATCCAGGCATGCCTGCCCGGCATGCGCGAGCGTGGCTTCGGTCGTGTCATTGCGGTTTCGAGCATGGCGGGCCGCATGGGGGCGGCGGGAAGAGCAGGCTATGCCGCATCAAAAGCCGGCCTTCACGGTCTGATCCGCACCATCGCCATCGAGAACTGCGACCACGGAATCACCGCCAATGTCGTACTGCCGGGCCTGATTTCCACCGCCAAGGTGTTGAGCCTGCCGCAAGCGGATCTAGATCGTCTTCGCGCTGCATTGCCCAGCGATCGCTTCGGTAGCCCCGGCGAGGTAGCCGATCTCGTTGCATTCCTCGCCGGTGACAGCGCTGGATACATCACCGCCCAAGACATCGGAATCGATGGCGGGCTTGAACTCAACACGTTGTTTGTCGGCCCCACCTGAAGGCGATAGCTCGCTGTCCGTTCCGACGAAATGGGATCCGGCAGCGCGCTGAATACCGTATGAAGCGATTTCGATTGGGGCGAATCCCAGGCCTCGGTGCAGCACCGGCTGCGTTGCTGCGGCCGCAATCGCCGCCGTTCAGCGTCGGCGTTGCGGTGGCGGCCGCGTTCATCATCGCGGAGACGCTGTTGATCTGCTGGTTCCAGCATGCCGGATCGGAGAGATCATTTCGATCGCTTCTCCTACTCGGTGTGCTGGTCGTGTCGGCCCTATGGCCTTTCAGGTTGGCGCTGGCAACGACGTTTGTCAGCGCCGCGGTCTACTTCTACTTTCATCTCGACCACAACGGGCCGATCGTCGCTGACGACTTTCTTTCACTGTTCGTCTTCCTCCCCATCGCACTCTTGGCCAATATCCTTGGGAGGCAATCGCGATTGCGGGCAACCGAAGCTGAGAAGCGGCGCCAAGAGGCAGATGTTGCGGCATCGCTTGCCAGCAGGCTGGCCCAGCAACAGATGGCGTTACGCCGTGTCGCGACACTCGTTGCGCGAGGCGTCGAGCCGGCGCAGATCTATCCCGCAGCGATGCTCGAACTGTCCCGAGGCTTGAACGTCGACCACGTCGCCCTGTTGGAATTCGGACCCGGCGTTGCCACCGTCATCGTGGGTGGCCGCGACCAACAGGGCAACGAGACAATGTATGCAGGCGAACAACTTTCGCTAGACGGCGATAGCGTGGCGGCCTTGATCCACCGGGACGGGCGGCCCGCCCGAATAGACAGCTTTGCCGGCGCGACCGGTTCCGCTGCCGAGCGGATCCGATCGCTGGGTATCGTTTCCGCCGTTGGTACGCCGATCCTCGTCGATGGCCGCATCTGGGGTGCGATCGTCGTCGGGTCGGCACAGGCCGAGCCGCTTCCCGCGGGAACCGAACGTCGCATCGCCGACTTCGCCCGCCTGGTGTCCACCGCGATCGCCAACGCCGAGACGCGGGCTGAACTCGCTGCTTCACGAATTCGAATCGTCGCCGCGGCCGATCAAGCGCGACAACGCTTCGAGCGTGACCTCCACGATGGCGCACAGCAGCATGTCGTTTCACTCGGCCTGCAACTTCGTACTGCCGAGACGTTGGTGGGACCCGACCAGCACGAATTACGACGACAGATATCGCTCGTCAGGGACGGCCTGAATGCCACCGCCGCCGAACTCAGGGAGCTTTCGCACGGGATACACCCCGCGGTTCTATCCAGAGGCGGCCTCGGCCCGGCGATAAGAGCACTGGCCCGCCGCTCAGCGTTGCCGGTCGGGTTGGAGCTGGACGTGAAATCCCCGATGTCCGAACACGTCGGAGTCGGGGCGTACTACGTAGTGGCGGAAGCCCTGACAAATGCTGCAAAGCACTCGCACGCATCCGAAGTCAGCGTGCGCGCCGCCATCGACGACGGAAACCTGTGCCTGGTCATCAGCGACACCGGGGTCGGGGGTGCCGTTGTCGGCGGTGGGTCTGGGCTCATCGGACTCAAGGACCGCATCGAAGCGCTCGGCGGTCATCTCGACATCGACAGCCCAGTCGGGCGTGGGACAACGTTGACCGTCATCATTCCGCTTGACACTCCTCCGCCGGCAACGGCCTAGCGGTGTGCGCCTTCGCGTTTCAGTTGCGCGAGTGTTGAACTGGCAGACCAGTGATGGATCAGCTCGGCTGCGACCTCTTCGGGTCGCTCGACTTGCCACCAGTGCCCGCACGCGAGTTCGTGGAACCGCGCCCCGGCGGCTGAGGCGGCAGAACTGCCGAAGTCTGCGCTCTGGTATCGATCCTCGCTGCCCCAGAGCACGAGTCCCGGCGGGTACGTCGAATTCGGATCGAACGCCCAGTCTTCGAGGTAGGGCTCGGACCGGTACAGCGGCAGAATGTGGTCGAACATCCTGCGGTCCATTCCTGCGGCCACATCGGCGGCGTCGGTCTCAGGTACACCAGCGGTGGTCAGCATGGCGGCACGCGTGTTCAGATCGAGGCCGAGAAATTGATCGCGCCACTGCTCCCCCAGTCCGGTGGTCTGCCAGATGCGCGCTTGCCGATGCCAGAGGAAGTCGTCGGCACAGACGCCCCCTCCGAGAACCCAGGTGTTGACAAGATCGGGTCGCGCCAGGATGACCCCTTGGCTGATGACCGAGCCCTGGTCGTGTCCGACGAGGTCGACCGGTTCGTTCATTGCCTCCAGTTGATCGATCAGCCAATCGCGATACGCGTACCGCGTTCCGCTGAAGCCGGCAGGCGCATCTCCGCCGAAGCCGGGCAGCTGCAGGGCGATCGTGTCGCGATCGGGCAGCAGTGACCGCACTGGATCCCACACCGCCGTGGTGTTCGGCACGCCGTGGACAAAGACGACAGTCATGGTTTCCCTTTCGTTGCGCAGATTTCCGATCGAATATAGCGATCGATCGTTCGGTATTATTCCTGTCATGGCTGGTCGTCGTTCCGTGATCGAGGCTTCCCTCACTCGCCACAAGATCCTGCGCAGCGCAGCCGACATGGCATCCGTCGACGGCCTCGAGGGTGTGACCGTCGGACGGCTGGCCACCGCGCTCGGCATGAGTAAAGCCGGCGTGATCGGTCAATTCGGCACGAAGCTGGAGCTTCAGTTGGCCACCCTCGATTTCGCCGCCGGGGTGTTCCGTGACGAGGTATGGCGGCCCGCGGAGCACGTATCGGCGGGGATGCCCCGCCTGCGCGCGATCTGCGACAGCTGGATGGACTACGCCGGGCGTCCGGCCTTCCCGGGCGGCTGTTTCATCGCCGCGGCCTCATTCGAATTCGACAGCCGTCCCGGTCCCGTGCATGACGCCCTCGCCACCTACATGCGGCGGTGGCACACCCAATTGGCTGATGACGCGAAGACTGCGCTCCAGGCCGGAGACCTCCCTTCGGGCACCGATGTCGAACAGATTGCCTTCGGGCTCGAGGCGTTGGCGGCCAGCGTGACTCCGTCGCGCCAGATCTACGGCGATGCGGACGCCGCCGAGCATGTCAAAGGGTCGATGTTGCGGCTGCTGGGTCAGCCGTCGGCGCGACGATAGTTCCAGGTCGATTGGCCCATGACACCAAGGCGGTATTGAACCAAGTTGACGGGTCTTTAGTCCCTTAATTTGAAGTCGTCGATAGGCACAACGAACCATTTAGGAGATTCACGATGGACGCTCGGCTCAACTTTTACGAGAACGCGGTCGGCGGCAAGTTCGCGAAGTACATCCACTCGGCGGGCAGGGTCGTGGCCGAATCGACATTGCCCCGCCCGACGCAGAACCTGGTGATGATCCGCGCCAGCCAGCTCAACGGCTGCAGCTTCTGCACCGATATGCACACCAAGGATGCTGCACACGATGGTGAGACATCGGTGCGGATCAATCTCGTGGCCGCGTGGCGCGAAGCGGGGGTATTCACCGACGCCGAACGTGCCGCACTCGAGCTGACCGAACAAGGCACCCGCCTCGCCGACTCCACGGGCGTTTCACACGATGCATGGACGAATGCCCAGAAGCATTACGACGAGGACCAACTGGCCGCGCTCGTCGGGTTGATCGCATTGATCAACACCTACAACCGAATGAACGTCATCATTCAGCAGCCCGCCGGGGACTACCAGCCCGGGCAATTCGGCTGACCCAGTACGCTCGTAGATAGGTGACCGGTCGGCTAAGATTGAGCACATGCCCCGGCCATCCAATCCCGATGTGCGCCGCCGCCTTCTCGAAGCGGGACTTGACCTCGTGCACGCGCGCGGCTTCGCCGCCAGCGGCGTCAAAGACATCACCGACGCCGCCGGCGTGCCGAAGGGATCGTTTTACGCATATTTCCCCAGCAAGGAGGCTCTCGCCGCGGCGATCCTCGAGCACTACTGGTCCGATATCGAGGCGCGGCTCATACCTATCCTTGGCGAGGGCGGACTGGCGCAGGAGCGGATCACCCGCTTCTTCCACGCACTCGCAGATGACCACGAGGCAGGAAATTTCTTGCTCGGCTGCCTGATCGGCAAGCTATCGCTGGAGCTGGGCAGTTCGAGTGAACCGGTACGCGCCGAGATCATCCGCATTCTCGGCCGGTGGGATGCGGCGCTCACCGCGTGTGTGCGTTCCGGCCAGGGTGGCCCCGGTGACATCCGACCGGACCTCGGTGCGGCGGACCTCGCCTCACTGCTGATCGAGGCGTGGGAGGGCGCGGCCCTTCGCGGGAAGGTGACGCGCAGTCGCGTCCCGTATGACCGGTTCGAAGCGGTCGCCGTGCCTGCGCTTCTGCACTGAGCCGCGATGGTCGGCCAAATCACATCCTCCCCCGTTGATTTATAGACGACTGGTCATTTATTGTTGATGGCATGACCGTTTCCGCCGATCTACGCCGAACCGTCGAATCCTGCGCTTCCGCCTTCCGGCTTCGCGCTCGACCTCGAGCACGCGGCACTCGTCATCACCGATCCGCAGATTGATTTCCTCAGCCCTGACGGGGTGTCGTGGGCGGTGTTCGGCGACAGCATCGTCGAGAACAACACCGTCGCTCACATCGGAGATCTGTTCCACGCCGCGAAGTTGGCGGGAATCACGGTCGCGGTGTCGCCGCATTACTTCTATCCGACCGACAAGCAATGGCAGTTCGGCGATCCGCTCGAAGGGTTCATGGGTGCCGTGGGCATGTTCGGCCGCCAGGGCGCCTACACGACAGAAGGATTCGCCGGCTCGGGTGCCGACTTCCTGCCCGCTTACCAGCACCACATCCACGACGGTCAAACCGTAATCACCTCTCCGCACAAGATCGTCGGCCCCGAGTCAAACGACCTCGTGCTCCAATTGCGCAAGCGTGGAGTGAACCAGGTGATCTTGGCGGGAATGGCTGCCAACCTGTGCGTCGAAGGCCACATGCGCGAACTCGTCGAGCAGGGATTCGAGGTCGCTGTCGTCAAGGACGCCACGGCGGGCCCGCGGCTGCCCGAAGGCGACGGCTACCTCGCCGCGCTGGTCAACTTCCGATTCCTCGCGAGCGCGGTCTGGACCACAGCGAAGGCCGTCTCGGTGCTCAAAGAAGCTGACAAACAAGGAGATTGAACGACATGGCATCAAACCGGGACCCGAGACAGCGCACGTTCGCCTTGAAGAACGGCAGCGGTGAGATTCCGGCGCTCGGGTTCGGCACGTTGGTTTCGGATAGCAATGAGACGCGAAGCGCCACGACGGCCGCGATCGAGATCGGGTTCCGTCACCTCGACTGTGCCGAGCGGTATCGCAATGAGGAAGAGGTCGGCGCAGCACTCAAGCAGTTGTTCGCCGACGGGACGGTCCGCCGCGAGGACCTGTTCGTCACCACCAAGCTCTGGAACAACAACCATCGGCCCGAACGGGTCCGGCCGGCACTGCAGGCCAGCCTGAACAGGCTCGGTCTGGACGAAGTCGATCTGTACCTGGTGCACACGCCGTTCGCGTTCAAGCCCGGCGACGACCAAGATCCCCGCAATCCGCAGGGCGTCGTCGTCTATGACGATGGGGTGACCTTGGCGGAGACGTGGACCGCGATGGAAGCGCTTGTCGATGAAGGACTTTGTCGCTCCATCGGCCTGTCCGACATCGGCGTCGACGGCACACGAGGGATCGTCGATGCCGCACGGATCAAGCCGGCGGTCGTCGAGGTCGAGTCCCACCCATACCACCCGCAGTGGGAACTGCATGAGTATTGCGAGACGGAAGGCATTGTCTTGCTGGCATTCGCCCCGCTGGGACACGCGATTGAACCGCGACTGCTCGATGACCCGCTCATCGTCTCGATCGCCGCGCGTGTGGACAGGACACCTGCGCAGGTCCTTCTGGCCTGGGGTATCCAGCGCGGCACCGCAGTTCTGACCTCATCGGTCAACCCCGGACGCATCAGCGAGAACTACGACATCGCCGCGCTTCCAGAGAGCGCGATGCAAGAAATCAACGAGCGCCTGCAGACCCGCTACCGATTCAATTCAGTTGTGGACGCTGGAGAACCCGGGTTCCTTGAAGTGCCCCGGGGCAGTTGAGGAATACGGGCAACAGAGATGCCTGTGATTACGTTGTGAGTAGTCCGGCAGGCAGTCAGGGAAATATAAGCTGAGACGGTAGGGCGGAGATAACACTCATGAGTCGTGTTGCGGTGATCACCGGAGCCAGCCGAGGAATCGGCGCGGCGACCGCATTAGTCCTCGCGGAGCGGGGGTTTCGCGTCGTGGTCAACTACCGGTCCAGTGCCGGGGAAGCGGACGAGGTCGTCGCGGCCGCGACCGCGGCCGGTGGCGAGGCCGTGGCGATCCAGGCCGATGTCACTGAAGCAGGCGCGGTCGACGCGATGGTGCGCGAAACGGAGCAGCGGTGGGGCGGGGTCGACGTGCTCGTGCACAACGCACTGATCCCGTTCGATGTCACCTCGTTTGCCGATCTGAGCTGGGAGCAGCTCGGCGGTAAACTCGACCGAGAGCTGCGTGCCGCGTTCCTGGTTACCAAAGCTGTTGTGCCGGGGATGATTTCCCGGCAGTACGGGCGACTGGTATATCTCAGCACCGGGTTGTCGCGCCGACCGCGCGCAGGGATGATCACGCTGGGCACCGCCAAGGCCGCACTGGACCAGTTTGTCCGATACATCGCACTCGAGCTGGCGCCGCACGGCATCACCGCGAACCTCGTCGCGCCCGCCACCGTCGACGAAACGAAGGTGACCGAGCAGTTGCCGGCCGAGCACCTGCAGGTGCTCGGCGCCACCAACCCCATGGGGCGGCTGGTCCGTCCCGATGAGGTGGCGAACACCGTTGCGTTCTTGACCAGTGAGGAATCCGGTTTCACCACCGGTCACTACCTTGCGGTCAATGGCGGCCTCGCCATGGATTGAAACCGGCGCCTTCGCAACCGAACTCACAAGATTGAAGGTTATTGGCCATGCACACGATCGACCTGGCCTATGTCGGACATGGGCTCCACGAGGAACTGGTCGCCTACGTGGCCGACCAGGAAGGCTATTACGAGGACGAGGGTGTCCACGTCGCGATCCGCGACGGCGTCGGCTGGGAAACGGAGCGTGTGCGCCAGCGGCGCGACGATCGGCCTGGGCCGGGCACTGCTGTCGCGACTGACCGACGGCATCGATTGGAAAATGCTCAGCGTCAACACCCATCGCCCGCTGTTCTGGTTTCTCGGCTCCGCCGACGTGATGTCCATGGCGGACCTTCGCGGTCGCCGGCTGGCGGTCCACGCCGCCCACACGGCGCCAGGGTGCTTCGCGCGGATCGTGCTGCGCAAGCACGGACTCGACCCCGACCGCGACGTGGAGTGCGTTGTGCGGGCCCCGGGTGACTACCAGATGGACCTGCGGCGCCTTCGAGAGGGCTCCATCGACGCCGCCTACGTGGGCAGCACGCTCTCGCCCGATCAGGTCGCCGAGGAAGAGGGGTTCAACCTCCTGGCCTGGGTTGGCGATCATTTCCAGATCCCCACCGTAGGCGTCGCCGTGGACTCTGCCCGTATCCCATTGGACAACCCGGCGCTGCAGGCGCTGGTGCGGGCGAACCAGCGGGCCCTGCACACAATCGCCGAAAAACCCGGCCTGGCCGTCGACTACATCGCCACGTTCCTCCAACGGCTGACACGCGATGAGGTGCAGCAGTACTACGAGCGCTACGTCGGTCCGTACTTCACCCCCGATGGCCAGGTGGACCTCGACGTCGCGCAGCAAGCGATCGATGCCGTCGCGGCCGAACTCGGCGTCGCCCCGGTCATCGCCGGCGAAACATTCCAGTCAGGGAGGACAACATGAACGGCGGTCCGACATACCAGCACGCCACAGCGCGATCCACAGCTGATCGGGCAGACCGTCATCCTCATCGGTGGAAGCGCAGGCATCGGACTGGAGACCGCCCGGCGGGCCCGGATCGAGGGCGCGGACGTGATCTTGACAGGGCGCAACCCTGATCGGCTGAAGGCGGCAGCCGACGACGTCGGTGCGCTACGCAGCGCCGCGTTCGACGCCGGCGATTCTGAAGCCCTCCAAGGGTTTTTCGACTCGATTCCCGAGCCGATCGACCACATACTCATCACCGCCGGCGGCCCGAAGTACGGTCCCCTGCTCGAGATGGATCTCGCTGACGTTCGCGAGACCCTCACCGGACACGTTGTCCTCGGCCTTCAAGTTGCGCGCGCGGCCAAACCCAAAATGAGGCCGGGAGGATCGCTGGTGCTGATGGGCGGAACCGGCGGTCGACGCATCGACCACCGGCTCGGAATCGTGCCCGCCGCCACCGCAGCGCTGCCGCCGTTCACTGCGGCCCTCGCGCTTGAACTCGCGCCGATCCGCGTGAATCTGATCGCAGCAGGATTCGTCGACACGCCACTGTCCGCATCGCTGCTCGGCGACGAACTCGACAACCGCCGCAAGGAATTGATCTCCACCTTGCCGATCGGCCGGGTCGTCACTCCTGAAGACGTGGCGATGCTCGCGGTTCACCTCATGGCCAACACTGCGCTGACCGGCGCCACCTACGACATCGACGGCGGACAGCAATTCACCTGAAGTGACGCGCCGAGGGGCGACTGTCACGGCCCTTCATCGGCCCACTGCATGTGCCCCTCTAAGCCAACCGACTTCGCGCTGTCGCGGTAGCGGTCCCAATAGTCGTGAAAGCCAGTCTCGTCCCCGCGGGCGCGGGCCAGCAGCGCCCGCATTCGCAACAGCCAGATCTCGTGTATAGCCAGCCCGTCCTCATCGGCGCGCGCTGTTAGCCGATTGTTCGATCGCGGCCTCGGCTTCGGCCACGTCACCGTCGGCGCCGCGGTCGAGCAGTGTCTCCACCAGAACACCTGTCGCGGGAATACCCCACGACAGCAGCTGCCCGGCGCGCGACCAGATCGTCGACGGCGGCGCGCATGAGCGGTATCGCCTCATCGCGATCTCCGCGCCTGGCCATCTCACGCGCCAAGTACGCATCGGCGATCGGCAGATCGCCGAGGTTGGGCCCCCGCTGCAGGACCTCGGCCAGCAACGTTCCACTCCGCGGTCTCGCTCCGCTACCGATGGGCGGTGCACCAGCGCATGCCCCAGCGTCAGCCGGGCGAAGGCCAACGCAAGGTCATCACCGGATCGTTCGGCAATCCGCAGGGCATCCTCGATCTCTCCCATCGCGCGATCATCGGGTCTCAGCGCGCCAAGCGTGTATTCCGGGGTTGTAGACCCAGCTGACCACCGTTGCGTGATGACATCGGGTCGGCGCTGCGGGCCATCGCGAGGCCGTGCCGCTGGTCCTCCCGCCATCCTTGGACGACCCAGAAATAACCCGGCCAGAGCCCGCGTCGCATATGCGGCCGCCAGCGGAGACCCGAAGATGAAGTTGCCTTTGGACGGATCGCCGTCGGCCAGGTCGATCACCCGCTGTGACCATCGCAGCGCGTGCAGGCCAATCGGCGGTTTCCATCTTGGCGTAGATCGAGCGGAAAGGACAGCCCACCGTCAGGTCCGGATCACCGATCGACTCGGCGAGGTCCCAGGCTTCAGAGGCCAGCTGCGACGCCTCGCGTACGCGACCCTGAAATGCGTGATCCATCACCAGCCCTGCCATGCCGATGGCCAGTGACGGCTTGTCCCCGGCGGCGGTGCACAACTCCCGCAATTCGTCGAAGCGGTCGCCGGCGACGTTCATATGGACTCGCCAGGCGATCCCGCACAACATGGTGCGCGGGGCGATGCGCATGTGCTGCGCGGTGTGGGTCGTCGGCAGGAAGACCGTCGGCGATCTTTTGGGCGCGCTCCCAACTCAGTTGCGCCGCGGCGATGTCGCGGTTGGTGGCCCATGTTGCGGCGCGCATGTGCCAGCCGTAGGCGGCGTGCAGATCTCCGGCTGCCTCCAGGTGTTCGGCGATCAACGCCGCGTTCTGGTCGGCTGCTGCCGGGTCACGTGATTCGATCGCGGCGGCCACCCGCCGGTGCAACTCGGCGCGATCCGACCTTGAGCTGAGTTTCGTAGGCCACCGTGCGAATCAGCGGATGGTGGAACACATACTCGGGTTGCCGGGTGAACCTGACCTGATCGATGAGCTGCGCCGCCACCAGGTCAGCAACGACGGGCTCGATTCCCAGGACGGTCAGCAGGTCGATGCCGAACCGTGAGCCGACGACCGCCGCGGCGCTCAGCGTGCGTTTCGCGTTCGGGTCGAGCCGATCGATGCGAGCGGCGATGGTCGCCTGCAACGTCGCAGGCACAGTGACTTCAACGGCTTGCACGGCCGAGGTGTATGCGTTCGACTCGTCCTTGCAGCACACCACGTTCGGCGAGCTCACGCACGATCTCCTCGGCGAAGAACGGGTTGCCCGCGGCCCGCTCGGCGATCGTCTGACCCAGCAGCGTGAACGGAGGGATCCGACCCGAGCAGCTGCGAGACCAGCGCTGTGGTTTCTGAATCGCTCAGTGGCGCAAGGGCTACCGTTTGCGCACCGGGTAATTGGGCCAATGGGCCGCGATATTCCGGCCGGTAGGTGACCACCACCAGCGAGGGTGTCTGCGGGATCACGGCCAGGAAGTCGGCCAGCATCGACTCGCTGACCTCGTCGATCCAGTGGACGTCCTCGACGATGTAGACAGCGGGGCGTTCCCGCGCCAGCGAAGCGGAGTTGACCAGGGCGGTCAACCGCCGTCGACGGGCATCCGGATCGATCCGTGGTAGATCGGCATCGGGATCGGCGATTCCGAGCAGATCGTCGAGCGAGCAGCAAATCCTCGGCCTCGGCGTCAGGATTGTCAGCCCGTATCCGGGCGCGCGCGGCCTGCGCGTCAAGACCCTCGACGCCGGTGGCCGTGCGCAGCAGTTGCGCGACGGCTTGGAAGGGGATCTGGCTGGTGTGCGATTCGCAGAGCGTGGTGAACACTTCGATGTCACGGGCAGCTGCCATCGCAGAGACTTCTCGCACCAGACGGCTCTTGCCGATGCCCGGTGGCCCCACCACGCCCACCACAGCGCCGTCGCCATCGAAGGCACGCTCCAACAAGCCCTCAACGGCGGACATCTCCCACCGCCGACCGACCAGATTTGACTCCGCACGCCTGACGGTGCGTGCGGTCTGCCATGCTCACGAGCCGATAGGCGGGCACCGGTTCGCCTGCACCCTTGATGTGGACCAGCTCGCGGTCGCCGACAGCCACCGTGCCCTCGACCAGCCGTGCGGTGGACTCACTGAGCATCACTCCGCCCGGCGCAGCGACCGATTCCATCCGCTGAGCCATACCGACCTGCTCGCCGACGGCGGTGTAACCGAAAGGCCCCGAACCGATCTCACCGGCGATCACCTGACCGGAGTTCAGGCCCACGCGAAGCAGGAGATCCACACCGTCGCGATCGTGGACCTCGGCCGCAAGCGGTGCGGTCTCCTCGTGAACGCCCAATGCCGCCATGCACGCTCGAGCAGCGTGATCCTCCAACGCCACCGGCGCGCCGAACACCGCCATGATCCCGTCGCCGGTGAACTTGTCCACCGTGCCGCCATATCGCTGCACGACCGCGGCGCAGCGATTGGCCAGGTCGGCCATGATCTCGCGTAACCGCTCCGGCCCGACGGCGGCGGCGATGTCCATCGAATGCACGACATCGGCGAACAACACCGTTACCTGCTTGTACTCCGCCGATCGATTAGCCGGCGTGACCGGAGCGCCGCACTCGTTACAGAACTTGGAGTTCGGCGGCAGTTCGATACCGCATGACGCGCACGACAGTCCTGCTCCTGAAAGCGCACCGCGAATCCCCCCAGTGCCATCCACGTCAATATGGTGTCACCGCCGGTCGACGATGTCCGTCATATCGCCGGGCCATGTCCGCGCGACAAGCGGGTGAGGGCCGGAGAGCGACAACGCCGGGCTGTGCTGGGTTCTCAACTGCAGGGTCGCCCCGACGCCGTCATCCGTGAGGGCTTGAAGCAACCAACCATCGAATCGCCCTCGCAGCGAGCGTACCCACGTATACGTGCTGAAAACACTTCGTACGCCGCAGAACTCCGCATCGTTTTCGCATCGTTTCGCGTCGGCTGACAACAGACCGGGGCATACCCGACCTCACTATAGATGCTTGTACACACAACTATATGTCGATAGCCTGGCCGGATGGCGACTTATGCGCTCGTGCACGGTGCATGGCACGGGGCTTGGTGCTGGGAGCTACTGACCCCATTCCTGCAGAGTGCGGGGCATGACGTAGTAGCCGTGAACCTGCCGTGTGAAGACGGCTCTGCGGGCTTTGACGATTACGCCGATGTAGTGCGCACCGCGTTGACGGACCATGACGAAATCGTGCTTGTAGGGCACTCAATCGGTGGGCATACGATTCCGCTGGTCGCCGATCGTCAACCCGTCCGCCGTCTGGTCTACCTGTGCGCCCTCGTCCCCGACATCGGCCGCAGCCTGCTCAATCAGGGCTCCGACGAGCTTGAGATGCTGAATCCGATCTACCAACAGGGACTGAGCATTCCGGACGAACAGCTACGACAGGAATGGACAGACCGCGAGCTTGCGCGCGCACTGCTCTACGCGCACTGTGAACCGCCCACTGCCGTTGCGGCACTTGACCGTCTTCGACCGCAGTCCCTCTACCCCGGGACGCTGCCGTTTACATTGGATCGGTTCCCTGCCACTCCGGCCACGTACGTAATCTGTAGCGACGATCAGATTTTGCGCCCCACGTGGTCCAGGCATGTCGCCCGTAATCGGTTGGCAGCCGACATAGTTGAACTTCCCGGCGATCACTCACCGTTCCTGTCCCAGCCGTCCCGGCTTGCGGACTTGTTACTTGGGCTTGCCTGAGGCACGGTGACCTCATGGCAGTTCACCCCGAAGACCGGGTCTCGGCATTCGTCGCCGCCGACACCATGGCCGTCTGGGGATTGGTCAGCGATATCACCCGCATGGGCGAGTGGAGTCCCGAGTGTTTCAAGGCCATGTGGCTTACGCCGATGCGCGGTAAGGGTTCGGTATTCCTCGGGCTGAATAAAGATCGCGGGCTTATCTGGCCCTCGCCAGCGACCGTCACCGAGTCAGATCCGGGCAAGTCATTTGCCTTCCGTGCCGCCAGCGGGGTGACTTGGCGGTATCAGTTTGCACCCGAAGGCCGTGGCACCCGACTCGTCGAGGAACGAATCAACGCGGGCGAATTCCGCTGGGTGAAAGCCGGCTACCGACTGTTCCTTGGTGGCTACGACCGGCGTCTGAACGTTCTTCGCGAGAGCATGCGTACGACGGTCGATCGCATCAAAAGGGCTGCCGAGCAGAACAGCAGCCCTCAGTAATCGCACTAAATCGCTTGAAAGACAGCATCATTAGCTCCTGCTGGCCCCGTCCGGGCGACTGTCTCTGCTCAGCCGGCCGGCACAACGTTGTGGTTGATGCGGAACATGTTGGTCGGGTCGTACGCCTTCTTGACAGCCGCAAGGCGCTCGTAGCGCTCCGGGCCGTAGATCGCGACAACGTCGGTCGCTTCGTCCGGAGCGAGGTTGTTTACCAGCCGCCGGTCGCCCTGCCATGGCTCCATGCCGTCGAGCAGCGCAGCGACCGACTCCTTGAGCCGCTGCTCCTCTGACAGCGGACCGACCTCGACGCCCAACAGGACATACGGCAGGCCCCTGGTCGCCACGGCGTTGGGCACCGCCGGCTCCCGGTCCCAGGCTCCGCCCAGTGCACGCAGTTCGGCGATCCACATACTGGTGTCGGAGTCCGGGCCGACGAGTTCGACCAGCTTGTCCTGCGCCTCCGCCGGAAACTCCCGCAGCATGATGCTGCGTTCGTAGTAGGGCAATGGCTCGGTCGGCTCGTTGTAGATCGATGCGACGTCGCTGTACGGCATGTCCGCCACGGTGTCCAAGACCGCCGGAGCTACCGCCCGCAGCGGCGCTATCATCCGTTCGCCGTCCTCAGCCGTGCCGTTGTAGGCGATCCGCACAGAAACTGTGAACACACCGCGCAGCGGTTCGGCCACTTTGGGCAGCCGCGGCAGCCGCAGCGCGGCGAACGAGGTGACCATCGTCTCCGGCGTATCTGGGTGCCAGGCGGTCCAGGCGCGCAGTACGTCGGCCATCCGCTCCCCGGGGAAGTAGATGCCGCCGCCGTAGAGGCGGGAAACCGGGAACAAATCGAATTCCAGCGCCGTGACGACCGCGAAGTTGCCCTTGCCGCCGCGCAGCGCCCAGAACAGTTCGGGGTCGGACTCCGCATCCACATGCCGCAGTTCGCCGTCCGCGGTCACCACGTCGAGCGAGCGCACATGGTCGGCGGCGTAACCGTGCGCGCGGCCGAGGGTGGGGCTGAGTCCCCCGCCCAGGGTGTAACCGGAAACTCCCACCTGCGAATTCGACCCGTTCAGCGGTGCCAGCCCCGGCATCGGCTGCCTTCTGGACAACCTCGGCCCATATCGCTCCGGCGCCGACTCTGGCCGTGCGGCCGACCGCGTCGATGACGACGTCATTCATCCGATGGGTGGTGATCAGGACGGCGCCCTGTGCCGTACCGACCATCTGGTGACCGGTGGTCTTGACCAGTACCGGCCGGTGCTGCCCCGCTGCGAAAGCAACGGCCGCCTGGACATCGGCCGCGCTTCTTCGCCACCACGATCACAGCGGGCATCAGCTCGTGATTCAGGTTGAAGACCGCGCGTTCGTCGTCGTATCCCGCGTCACCCGGCAGCAGAACCGAACCTGCCACCGCCAAGCACGAGGGTCGCGGCATCCTCCGGCCGCACCGGCGGCAAAGACGAATCATCGAAAGTCACGGAGTACATCCTCTTTTCAGTGCGATAGGCCACGGGCGAGCACGACCGTCACCGATCGACAGTCGTGCCCACTGGGGGTCAACGTGGTGCCCCTGCTTGTTCACGCAGTTTTTTGGGGCCACTCACGTTCTGATTTGTGGGGCCATGTCACTGAGTGGAGGACAACGCCTCCTCGAGGCATCGATATACGTCGATGACGCTGTCGATTCCGATCATCTTGAGCGGCCGGCTAGTGGAAGGACCATCGGCAACAACGCCAAATCGCGCAGATGGTCCGATCTCTTCGTGCACAGCGATCAGGAGGCTCATTCCCGCTGAGGCCAGGAAATCCACCTGCGACAGATCGACGATCAGCGCTGCCGGCTTTTTCGGACTGCGGCCTGGATCGCTTCGGCCAGCGTCAGGCACGGTCGCGATGTCCAGGTCTCCCGAGACCGCCACGACTACAGTGCGCTCGACCCAGTTCTCGGCGACGCCGAAGCCGGCCGTGGGTGGGCTGTTCATACCTTCCCTCTCAACGCGTGAGTGACGCTGGCGGGTCGCATAGACGTCCGAGTCAGCAACAACAAAGACCGACCCCACATAGTTCGAGGCCGATCTTTGTTGTGCACGAACCGATCTACCGGTTGCGAACCGAGCTGCGTCGTCCGACGCTCAGCCAGATCAGCAGAACGACAACGGCACCGATGACGGAGCCGAGGATTCCGGACGGCTGGAGGAAGCCCTCCGCACTGTCCTTTCCGAAGAGCAGGTAGCCGAGGAATCCGCCGACGAAGGAACCGACGACGCCGAGGACGATGGTCATCACGACCGAGATGTTCTGCTTGCCCGGAACGAGCAGGCGCGCGAGAGCGCCGGCAAGGAGTCCGATCACGAGGATGCTGAGGATGAGTCCGATCATGGCTGTGGGCCTTTCTGATTCAGCGCCGACTGCGCGCTTGGATCGGGTCGGTCGGGCGACTGCTCGACACTGACACCAGTTCAACACCCCTAAGGGGGGTGTGGGTACACCCCTAAGTAGGTAATCTGAGGTTCATGGCATCGCCGCCGAAGACCCCGATCACCGTCGCCCTCGTCGACGACTACGACGTCGTGCTGATGGGCGTGGCCAACATGTTCGACCGATACCGCGACCGCGTCATCGTCGCCGAAATCGACTCGAACATGGGTCTCGAAGACGCTGTCGACATCGTCCTCTACGACTCTTTTGCTCAACCTGAGTCCGATCACGATGAGATCGCCCATCTCGTTGCCAATCCGCGCGCACGCCGAGTTGTGGTCTACACGTGGAACTTTCACCCGGATCTCATCGCGAGCGCCCGACAGCACGGCGCCGACGGCTACCTTTCCAAGACGCTGCCCGCGCGAGAGCTGGTTGCCGCTCTCGAGGCGGTGCACGCCGGAGAGACCGTCATCAGTGACGTCCCGCCACGGGCCCGTAGCCCGGTCGGGCTCGACTGGCCAGGCCGCGGCGAGGGGCTCAGCGACCGGGAATCGGAGATCCTGGCCCTCATCACGCAGGGGAAGAGCAACGCCGAAGTCGCGGCGTTGACCTATCTCAGCCCCAACACCATCAAGTCCTATATCCGCACGGTCTACCGCAAGATCGGCGTATCCAGCCGCACCCAAGCCGTCCTATGGGGTGTCAAACACGGCTTCACGCCCGACCACAACCGCATCGAGCACTGGAAGGGCGGTCCCTGAGCGACTCTTCGTGCCGCCCCGCTACAAGAGCGGGGACAGCGCTGGCGCGCCTTCGTGATATGCAGTGGGCCGCAGAACATCTCCGCACCACCACACCGCCGGGACGAATGAGCTGCGGGGCACGATGACCTGATTCCACACCTGGTCGCCCCATCGCCGAGCCTCATCACTCTCCCCCTCCCACCCCCACCCCCCCCTTCCCTCTACATCACTATCACTCACCGTCCCGACCAGATCGACCGATCCGCTCCCAACCAGAAGATCTTGATGAATGTCGGCTTCACCTCATCGAAGATGTAGTCGCGCAGCCCTGCCATGTCATTGCGCTGCCAGAGACCGGCGATGCGCCGCTCCGTCAGTCCCGACAGATCACGAATTCAATCGGCCGGTCAACGATGTGCCGCCGCCGTCGACGGCCAGCAGGAGCCGGCGCGCACGCCGAGGATGTCGGCGTAACCGTTGAAGAGGTAGCCGGTGTTCTGCGCGATATCGCACAGCCCCGCGCTTGGATTTCTCTGAAAATCGCGCGCGCCGGCCAAGAAGCCGCTGAGCGTGAGCGACGCGACCACCGCGGCCGCGGTACATGACGCCCACCGGCCGCGGGCAGAGAAGCTGCCGATCACCTGCGCGGTCGCCAACGTGACCGTCAGCGCGGCGAGCGGCCACACGGGTGTGGCGAACCGGTACTGCGCCATCCAATCCGCTTGCAGCACTGCATAACTTGCCACAGCAAGACTCAGCGGCACCAACAGCATCGACAGGACTTTCGCTGTAGGCCCGCCGCGGGCCACCGCAAGCGCGACCGTCGCCACGCACAGGAGAGCGGTGAGCCAGCCGACGTAGGCGATCAGTGTTGCGGGCCGATCGAAGGCGTCGAGACCCGGCAGCCCCTGTCCCTTGGCCCGGGCAGTGTTCGGCAGGTAGTCGTCGAAGGTGGCCAGTCGCCAGGTCAGTAAAGACCGACGGGAACAGCGAACGCGGCCACGGAGATCAGACACGCGATGCTGGTGCGGCGCAAGTTGTTACGGTTGGCAATCAGGAATGCGGCGAGCGTAAAGGCGGCCGCGTACACGACGCCATCGGGCCGGGTGAATGCCGCCAACGCGGCCAACACGCCGGTCAAGATGGCGGTGCGCGCAGTTGTCATGGTGTTTGCCGCGGCAGCTCGGGCGAGGATCGCGGCAAGCGCGGTCACCACGCACGCGAACAGCCCGTTCTCCAGCCCGCTCGTGGTCCAGATGACGTACGAGGGGACGAGCGCGGTGGCGGTGCCGGCGGCGATCGTCGTCCCACCGGCCGTCGGCTCACTTTGACCGCGACCGCGTACATGGCCGAAAAGGTCGCGAAGGAGCACGCAAGCGCTACAAGCTTGGGGAAGATCACGATGTCGGCTATCCCCGCCCAGGCTCCGTGATCGAACAAGCCCAGCCACCGTCCCACCGTCAGCACCGCTAGCCACGCGGGGCTGGAGAAGCCCTCACCGGCGCGGCACCGGGCTGCAGCACCGGCCCGCGCCGGTGGACAGCGACCGTGCGTAGGCGAATGTCAGCCCCGCATCGTCGACAATCCACTGTCCATAAAACGCGGAGTGCACTGCTGTGACGACTGTTGGCACTCCCGCCGCAAAAACCCAGTGTGCGTGCCTGCGCCCTTCGTGAGTCGCTGCCGTTGACGTCAGCAGTTTTTGTTGCCCTCTTCTATGCACTGTTGTTCAGCCGGTGTCAGTCCCGTGCCGCTAGTGGTCGTGCCAGAACTCGTCGTCCCGGCGCTGGTCGACCCAGGTCGTCGTCCCAGTGTTGGTCGTCCCAGTGTTGGTCGACCCAGTCGTCGTCCCCGCGTTGTCGACCCAGTCGTCGTCCCAGTGTTGGTCGTCCCACTGTTGGTCGACCCAGTCGTCGTCCCGGTGTTGGTCATCCCACTGTTGGTCGCCGACTTGTTCTCCGGTCCAGTCGTCGTCCCACTAGTCGTCGTACCAGTTTGGGTCGTCCCACTGTTGGTTGTTCCGGCAGTCGTCGTCCCATCGGTGGTCGTCCCATCGGTGGTCGTCCCATCGGTGGTCGTCCCATCGGTGGTCGTCCCATCGGTGGTCGTCCCATCGGTGGTCGTCCCATCGGTGGTCGTCCCATCGGTGGTCGTCCCATCGGTGGTCGTCCCATCGGTGGTCGTCCCGGTATCCGTCGTCCCACCGTTAGTTGTTCCGGTATCCGTCGTCCCACTGGATGTTGTTCCGGCGGTCGTCGTCCCGCCATTCGGCACACCGCCGTTGGTAGCGCCCACGTTCGTCGTACTCCTGTTGGGCACGCCCCCGGTGGTAGCGCCCGCGTTCGTCGTACTCCCGTTCGTCGTACCCCCATTCGGCACGCTCCACGTTGCGGCACGCCCCCGTTCGTCGTACCGGCATTCGTAGCGCCGGTCGTGTTGCCATTGGTCGTCCCACTCGTGCCATTCGGTGCATCCACCGGCACCGCGGTCGACGGTGGGGACGGACTGGCCGGGCCAAATATCTGGCTGGAATTGCTCAACGTGTACACGAGTCCCCCGCCGGCCAGAATCACTGCACCCGCTGCCGCAGCGAATAGAACGACGGGGCCGGAAAACCAGGATTTGGGCTGCGGCGGTGGCGTGTTGTTCCAGGCGGGTTCGTAGACCGGCGCCTCGGCATATTGCTGGTATGGGTCCGTGCCGTAATTCGCCGTGGGCTCCGCGCCCGTCGCGGGGCCCTCTTCTGACCATGCGTAGGCGTCGCCTTTGCCGGTTGCGAATCCGGCGGCATCTTGGCGAGGTGCGCCCATCGTCGGATCCGCGGGCCCCTGCGTGTGGCGTTCCGTAGGCCATTCATCACCAGGCCGGCCCTCTAACCTCGGCCGATTTGCCATTGGCTCTTCCTTCGGTCAATCCCCCAGTTTGCGTCGGCGGAGCTCCGGGTCAGCCGGGCGCGCCCCGCTATCAGCTAATGAAACAACGCGCGATGGCAGTTTGCGGCGGTTTTCTCACTTCTAGCCCGTGTTTCTGGTGGCGATGCTCGACTTCTGGCCCTCGCCCCGGCCTCCGCAATGCGCCGTCGAAAGGCCATACCCCGGATAAACATCGCAATCGATAGAAGACATCCGCGCAATACTGAAGGATCTGGTTGTGGCGGAACGGATTTCAGATCAATGCAACACACCGCCCGGACGCGACTAGGCCATCAAAAAATGTTCAGCGCGTGGTGACGGCTAATCCACTATCCCGGCTTCGCGCAATGAAACAACTCTGACGATTTATCATACGTTTGCTCTTTCACCAGGCAGAGTGCCCGATCGTCATGCGATACCGCCCACGTAGGTAGACGAAATGCCGGAAGCAAGCCCGCCGCTGGTCGACCGCGGAGATAAGGCTTCCCGCCCAAGAGCTACCTGGCTGACAGTGCAGCACGGAGTCAAAACCCTTAAATCGTCACGCGTCCATGAGATTGCGATCAGCGCGATGGTTGTGGCGATTGTTGCGATCGGCGTGTGGCGGAGCCTGTCGGACAGTGCGATCAGACGAGCCGCGGTGCCGATTCTCGAACCGATCGCCGTCCCAATCGGGCTTGATCAGAACTGGTCGATGTATGCGCCCACCCCGCCACTGCGCCAGGAGAATGTCGAAGTCCACGTCGCGATGGCGGACGGCAACGTCAAGGTATGGACACTCCCACGCCTCAATCCGATATTCGGTGTTTCGCTGTCGCATCGATGGCGCAAAGTCAAAGAAAGCCTTCTGACGGACGCGCAGACCCGTCCCGGTTTCGCCCATTGGGTCGTCCGTGAACTGACCGGTCCCGGCGACCACCCCGTACAGGTCGACATGCTGCTCCGAACAGAGAACCTACCTCCACCGGGCGTGCGCGGACCCGGCACGGCGGCACAGGCGCTGTATAGCAGAAGCTCGAGAACCGATGACGAATCGCCCGCTCGACTCGACTGCGGTGTGGGCCGTGGCCAGCCTGGCAATCGTTTTGGTTTCGCCCGCAACCGATGTACACGTTGGGTCTGGTGCGCATGGCGTTCGGTGCACTCGCGGTGCTTTGGGGTCTGTGGCTCTTGCCGATGCGCGACGGACTCCTTGATACCGACGGGGCAATCCCTTCCCAGCCGTCGATTCCCTACACCTGGGGGATCTTCGAAGTCTGGAACAGCAACGAAGCCATGCTGATCGGGGTGGTGGTGCTAGTGTTGTCGGCCATCGCACTGCTGGTCGGCTGGCACAGCAGGGTTGCGGCCTCATCGTTTTCATTCTGATCTTGTCCTTCGAGACGACGGTTCCGTCGGGATGAACGGCGGCGACGTTCTGGTCAGAATCGAGGCGTTGTTTCTCGCGATATCGCCTTGCGGGGCAGCGTTATCGCTCGATCAGAGGCGCCGCACGGGATCGTTCTGGACAGCACAGACACGGGCCAACTGGCCTATCCGCCTTATGCAGGTTCAAATGTCGATCATCTACCTCGCGGCGGCGCGAACGAAGTTGTCGGGCGAAACATGGCAAAACGGCACTGCCGTCTCGTATGCGCTGCGGGTCGAGGACATGCAACGCGTGCCACTCCCGCGGTGGTTCGTGACGAACGCGCTGACGATGAACGCGATGACCTGGGGAGCGATCGCGATTGAACTGGCAGTTGGCGTCTTGGTCTGGTTCCCGCGTTGTCGGCCGTGGGTGCTGGCCGCCGGCGTGCTGATGCATGTGATGATCGATGTGCACATCCAGATCGGGATATTCAGCTATGCAGTGGTTGTCATGTATCTCGCGTGGATCTCGCCTGAGACGGTAAAGCACTTGCCGGACAACCTAAAACAGCGATTGGGGCGCCGTGACCGACGCCTCGCACGCAGGCCCGCCGGCAGTGCGGCGGCGTGCGACCAGCCGACCAGTCCAGCTGTGGGAGACCGCTAGTCGGCTTAGGAGGCCTCTTCGTGAAGCTCTCCGCAACTCGTCAATCCACGACGAGGTGCGGTCCACCTCGAATCGAACGGATTCGCAAACGTCGGTTCTCATCGATATCCGATGAGCGCGGTACCTTCGTGTACAGCAGAGGAATTCGATGCCTGAGGCAGCGGGCTAGAACCGAACGACATTTCGTGCTGCCAGGACCCGCCCAATGCGGGCCCCAGCAGCACGTTGTCGGATGTCTACCTCTTACGCATTCGCTGTGGCACGGCCGATCTCGACAGACTGACCCTCGAAGTTCGCGTTGCACGCCGCTACCAGTTGATACGACTGGCCGATGAGCGGCGATGGAAAGTTCAGCGTCGTACTTCCCTTGGCGGCAACATTGAAGTCCCGGTGAACCGCCGGACCGAGCCCATTGGCTTCTGTCGCATCGTAGGTGCATTCGGCGGCTAGGTCCGACGTGTTGCCCACGGTGACGTTGGTCTGCAAACCTGCCTTGCTGACGTTCATCGTGACGGCGTTTGTCGGCGCGACCTTCTTCACTGGGCAGGCGTCGGCGACCGGGATGACGGAACCGTCTGAACACTGCTTGGTCTGCGGTGCCGCCGGCGCCGGCGCAGGCGCGGGCGGGCAGGGGCAGGGGCAGCTGGGGCGGCCGGCGGTACGTACGTGTAGTCCGACCACGCGCCGCATTTATCGCCCAGATTGCGATCACGGCAGCCCTGTACTGCGTAATTGAATCCCGCGGACGTGTCGACGGTCTGGGTTATGGTGGCGCCGCACGACTTTCCGATCTCGTGCTGCGGCTGACTATTAACCCTGGTGTGCACCATGTCCCCGGCGTAATTCTCGTACACGCGCGGGCAGCCGCCGATCTTACAAACCACCTGGTTATCGTTGGCTTTCGTACAGGACACGTCATACCCGTTCCCCAGCACATCGGCGTTTGACACCGCCATGTTCGACGCCGGCATCAGGCCCACGATGAGGCCGAGGGCGGTGACCGCGACCGCGAACAACGCGAATATTCGTTTTCTGGACATACTTTTCCCGTCTGGCTAACCAATTCGTCGCATTGATCCGCGCGCGTGGCTGGACGAGAAACAAGGCGCCCTGATGGCTCGACGCTAAGGCAGTTCACAGCAATTTTTCAGTGTTTGCGTAAATTTCTCTTGGCTCGCTAAGCACCTAGACCTCCAGATGTCCTCGACGGCGTAACAGTTGCTGGCCATCAGAAGAGCAACGGGGCCGGGAATGGGTGTCGGGAACGCTGCTCGGAAACCGCCAACGACTACGACCATGTTCATATCGCCACCGACGGCGGCGGGTACCTGACAGGGAACGAAAAGTACCTGATCTGATCGGAGACGCTAGAGCGCAGCGCGCCATCCAGGAAGACGCTCGTCGAGCAACGTCACGCACTCTGGAACTTGCGAGTACGCGGGAAGGAAGTCACGCAGATCGCGCAGGGCCGCGGATGATTCGTTCCCGTTGGGGTTACGAGCGCCTGAGAGCCATGCCAACTCGCGTTCGAGTCGACCGCGGAACCAGAATCCGGCTTGAGCCGCTGCCTGTTCGGCGGGGGCGTTGGTCCTGAATGTGTATGCACTCTGATCACCGTCGTGGCTGACCAATCGAACCGTGAGGCCGAAGACCATGAACGGCACGATGGAAACGTCGACGATGTCCACTCTCGGCACGGCGTGAACGTCGGGATGCTCGATCACCTGGTTGGCAAAAGCTAGCTGCCAGTCGGCCTTGCTTTGCAGCCAAGCCTGCTCTCGCTCGGGATGTGCGCGTTCATAACGCTCCCCTAGAGCGTCGATAACGGCATCTGTCGCCACTTCGGCAAGATTGTGGACGAGCTCACTCCCGGGCAGGAAGGGATTCACAACCTTGGTCAAGATTCCAGCGCCCCTCTGAGTACGGGTAACCGGCTTATCTGGCGCCGCGGGCAGAGCCTTCGCGGCCCTTCTGCCGAGGATCAGTAGGCCGTCGGAGAAGGACACCGTGCGAAAGCCGGCCGCGGGCGGATGCCACCGCATGCGCGACCGCAGATCGAGCCGGTCGGGTCCCGGACCCAGGTTCACACCTAGAGGGGCGTCCATACAGAAGGCACTGCGTGCGATGTCGCGAGCCGTTGGTGACGGCACCGCCGAGTGCCGCGGAATGGCAACGGTGTAGCGGCGGTGGCTTTTGAGATCCATATCTCCCCCGAGGACCATTGAACGCCGGAATACAGTGCGATCAGCGTACTCGAAATGGCGTAGGGCCTCACGACCAACGGATTCGCAATCCTGCGTTGTCGATTCATGTCCGGAGATTCGTGACTTCTCTTGAGAAGCAATAGAAGTCACGTCGCAAACAGCTGCCCAACTCAGATGGATATTGTCCTGATGCTGTTCGGGCATAACCCCAACCGACTGGCCTCCGCACGGCGTTGGCGACGTCCTACCGGATGCAGCACGGAGAATGCTGGCGGAGTTGGCGCCAGTAGGGCAATGTCGTGGGACGTGGATAGCGCTACGGTTCCGACGCTGTCGCGCCGAGGCTTTTTGGGCGCGGCGCTAACGGGGGCCGGCTCGCTCGCGGCCGGATGTGCCATCGCTTCCGGCTCGCCGGTCAGTGGCCACGCCGATGCGGTCGTGGTCGGCGCGGGGATCGCCGGCATGGCCGCAGCCCAGAGCATGCGCGCAGCGGGCCACAAGGTCGTCGTCGTTGAGGCGCGTGACCGGGTGGGCGGACGATGCTTCTGCGACAACACCTTTCCGGCGCCGTTTGACTTCGGGGCGCAACTCTTCCATCAAGTGACGCCGTCGCCGGGCGGCGGAACGCACAACCCGCTGTATGACATCGCGGTTGCGCGCGGCATCGTGCCGGTGCCTGCCGGTCTCGACCCGGTCATGTTCCGCGACGGGGCGCCGGTTTCTCCTGACCAGAACCAGTTGCTGCGCGAGAAGATTGGCGCGATGGCGACCGCGATCAACGATGCCGGGTCGGCTGCTGCCGCCGGCGCCCCGGACGTTTCGGCGGCGGAGGCGACCGCCGCATACCTGGGCACAGATTGGTACGAGCTGGCGAGTGCGGTGATCGCGCTCGGCACCGGCAAGCGCGGCGGGCGAACATCGTCGCTCGATTCCTACCGCTTTGGATCGCTCGGCGAGACCGTTGATGATGCGCCCACCGACTTCCTGAACCCCAGCGGCATGGGGAATTTCATAACTACGTTTCGCGACGGCCTGGACGTCGCGTTCAACGCAGCCGTACAACGCATTCAGTGGGGCACGGGCGCTGGGGTGCGCGTCGAGACGACGAACGGCACGCTGGCCGCGCGTGCCGTGGTCGTGACGGTCTCGACAGGTGTCCTCGGCTCGGGTGTCATCGGTTTCGATCCGCCGCTTCCCCACGAGGTGCTCGACGCAATCGCGGGTCTGCCGCTCGGGACTGTCGACAAGATCGGACTCACCTTCGCCCGTGACGTCTTCGGCGGAATCGACCCAAACAGCAGCGTCACCAAGGATGACGACACGCAGCGGGCGACTCTGGTCTTGAGCCGATTCGCCGACCACCCGCAGGCCAATGTCTTCGTGTGGGACGATCTCGCGATCGAGCTCGAGGCACACGGGTCCGCCGCGTTGATCGACCACGCGAAGCGTTACGTCGGCGAGGTCTTCGGCGCCGATGCCGCGGCCGCGATCACCAACGCCGTCGTCCACCCGTGGGGGACCGACCGGTGGGCGCTGGGCTCCTACTCGATCGCGTTGCCCGGCCATGCTGGCGCACATTCGCTGCTGGCCACTCCTCTTGACAACAGGGTGTTCTTCGCCGGCGAGGCGGTTTCAGAGCTCAGCTATGGGACGTTGCACGGTGCTTATCTCAGCGGCCAGGCTGCGGCGAGCCGGGTACTTGAGGTGCTCTAAACGCAGCTGACGTCGCGACAAATCATCGACGCAACCGCGGACCTCATAGAGGTGATCTTGACGATGCCCTCTGAAGAGGGGACATGTGGGTCGGGCAGGTCAGCCACTTAGGCGACCGATTCCGCGCGGTCGTTGTTGACCCTCCCGGAACGGGTGGTCAGTGTGCAGTCGAGGTTCATTACCGTCAGCGATATGTCTTCCAGGTACGACGAGTGGCTCGCCGTAAGTCGGTGTACGAGCCGGACACTGAATACCAAGGCGAGCATGTATAAGTCGAAGGAGGCAATCGCCTTCGAGAGTCCTCCAGTCCTCACCCCTTGCCGCGGTCACGGCCGTCAGTACTCTCTGCGCAGAAGCTTGTGTTCATCGACTAGTAGCTCCAGGTACTCACTAAAGGTTTCGAGGCCACGACTGCCGTCTTCGGTCAGTTGACGTTCAGGTTGAGCGGCATGCCATCGATCACCACACAGCGCCGACCGAATTGTTGTCATCACGATAGTCAGCGCAGCGGGAGCGGCGCACGAAATGCACGCCCTTAGGAAGGGCGCAACCCCGGGACGGGGAAGATGCGCCTCGCCTCGGTGTTGATTGGCACTTCGATACTGTGAGAGCCAATGTTGTTGCCACATAAAGCATATAGACGCACTAGCGATCGAATTTAATCCATTGTTTTGATTAGCACTTGGACCGGCACTGAGCTCGCGTCTCCAATTCCCATTCACTGTTTATCGATGCTCACGGGGGCGGCTCCCGGTGTATGCCTTTGCTACTTAGGATTTCGGCGCATCGTCGTTGTCACGCGATATCAAAGTTGCGGACCGCGGTGATGTGCAGACTGGGCCATGGCTGTGTGCATCCGGTTGGTTCGTACTCATACTCGGCCAGAATTGCCCGGGGGCATCCCCCAGCTTGCGGCCGACTGGGGATGCTGAATTAGCGTGCACCGATGGGCGGGATCAGTTCGACGCTGGCGCGGCGCCGACGAGTTCAGCAAGGGCCGCGATGACTTCTGCGGTCGTGTCGAGGGTTTCGAACTCGGCCGCGAGTACCTTAGCGCGATTGCGGTACCGGGGTTCATCCAAGACGTGACGCACCGCCGCACGCAGTGCTGCTGCTGTCGGCGTGTTGGTTTGGAGGTCGATGCCGACGCCCGACCATGCCACGCGGGCGTTGACGTCGGGCTTGTCCTCCGACGCTCCCGCGCCGACTATCGGGATGCCGTAGCTGAGCGCTTGATTCACGGTGCCGTACCCGCCGTTGGTGACGAGCACATCCACTCTGGGAAACAGCCAATCAAGAGGCAAAAAGTCTGCCAGCCGCGCGTTGTCGGGTATGGGACCGGGGATGGCCCCGCTGGAGCGCCCGCCGGCGGTGACCACGACCAGCACATCGGGTTCATCGGCGAGAGCGGCCAATGTCGGAACGACCAGCTCTGAGAAGTCGTGATTGGACAAGGTCCCTTGGGTAACCATTACCACCTTGCGCGAGCCGTTGAGATCGTCAGCCCAGGGTGGCAGCGGCGCCTGATTCGGAAGGATGGGAGGCGTGCCGACGAACCGAACTGTTGTGGGAAGTTGTGCCCGGCGATACTCGAAACTGGGAACAGTCAGCTGTAGATAGGCGTCTGGAAGCAGCACGGTCGAATCAAACATGCTTACCGTCGACGGGTCGACACCCATCCCTCGGAGACACCCTTCCAGGTCGGCGTTTATCGGTCTGATGAAGGCCGCCCGATGGGCCTCATAGATCGGCTTGCGTTCCGCCAACTGTGCATCGTCGACCGCCGGAGGCAGCCCGGCGAACGGCGGGGCACCGTCATCGCGTGTTAGATGCAGCCCCATCGTGCCCAGCATGACGATGGGAAGCCGCTCGGATCGAGGACCCAGCAGCAGCGGCAGTGCACCGAAGAGAAAGTTGTCGGCCAGGATAATGTCGGCGGGAAAGTCTTGCAGCGCTCGCTGCATGGCCTCGTGCTGAGCGGGGATCGTATCGACGTACGCTCTCTTCAAGATCCACATGTTCAGCTCCGGGCCACGCGGGAAATCGAAGTATTCCGGAAACTCCTCTTCGATGAACCGCAGGTCGAAATCCGCGATGGGCGGGAAGGCGCGGAAAGTAGCGCCGCTATCTTCGATTCTCCCGCGCAGCCCGGTTGCGCTCAACACGACAACGTCGTGTCCCTTGCCCAGCAGTGCGCGTCCCACGGACAGCAACGGATAGAGATGTCCCGTCGCCGGGGTCGAGACGATGAGTACCTTCATGTTGTCCTGACTCTCTTTGTATGTCAATGAGATTCAAACATTCGGCCGTTTCGCGGACGGTCTGTAGTTACGCCATTAGTGTCAACTGTCGGATCAGCAGATGTGTCGCAGATGTGTCCCACGACACTGGCACCCTCTGGAAATGCTTGCCGCCGTATCGACTAGCGGGCACCGAAGCTGGCTGACTGTATCTACGCTAACAATACTATGTTAGCGTCGCTATTTTGGCTTGTCCGTGTGTCCGACGCTGCGACAATGACGTTGGCAAGTCGCGCCAGCGTACTCACTACGGTCGACACGTTCTAGCTGGCGGCCGGTATGCCAACCCCTAAGGCTTGGTCATGAACGCGTCGAGGAGCGTTGTCTGCCGACCGGTGGACCGCCTGGTTCGTGATTAACGAATCAAGCGGTATGTCTGGTCATTTCGCGTTTCGGTGTCAACGCTCCGTGCCCGGTGCTGTGATGTTCCCTTCGCTGCGAAGACTATTCGTAGTCGGTCCGTGGTCACGTTGGAGAGGTAGTGGCGGGTCACCTTCCACTTGCCGTGTGCTTCGATCATCTGCGCGATGGCCATCCGGAGGATCGCCGCAGTATTGAGTAGACTTTCCACCGACATCGGCCGGCGCGTACACACCGAAGATCAGCAGATGCATCCCGGATAAACTGCGTGTTTGGCCCGTTCCGATGGTGAGCTAAGCCCGGCTGTCGCGCCATTTGATCATTCTTTCGAGCATGCTGAAGTCGTAACCCGCTGCGGTAGGTCGGATTTCTTTGGTGAAGATGGTGGCTCCCGCGTCCAGGTAGGCATCGGCATCACTGTCGGACTTCCAGACCACGGAACGCTCGATGTCGGCGTCCGCGCGACCGGCCTGTTCGGCAAGCTCGCGCAGCGTGGCGCTGGCATCGCGGAATTTTGGGATCGGCAGGAAGGTGTGCCATATGCTGGCATACTGGGCGACCACAGGCAGGGTGCGAGCGGTGCCTGCGACGCCGAGCAGGATCGGTATTTTGCGTATCGGCGGCGGTAGCAGCTGTGAGAGCCGACTTTGGATGCGCTGTAGGCCGGAGTCGAGCAAATCGAACCGCGACTTCACAGTGCCGTAGTCGTAACCATATGTGGTGTAGTCCTTTTCGTAATAGCCCGCGCCCACGCCGAGGATCACCCTGCCGCCGCTGACGTGGTCGACGGTGCGCGCCATATCGGCTAGTAGGTCGGGGTTGCGGTAGCCGATGCCGGTGACGAGCAGACCGATCTCGGCGCGCGTGGTGATCTCACCCCACGAGGCCAGTGCGGTCCAGCCTTCGAAGTTGGCGACGTCGGGCTGGATTTCCGCCAGTACCGGCGCTTCGCCGACGAAGGGTTCAAAAGCGGGCGCATGAAAGTGGTCGTAGCCGAAGAGGATATCCGCGCCGAGGTCCTCGGCACGCAGCACAGCCTCTCGCCAGCTGCGATAGTCGGGTGCACCGCCCGGCCACAACTGGATGCCGATCCGGACTGGTCGTGACATTCGCTTCTCCTCGGGAATATGTTGAATAATGCACTCCAAGTTGGTAAGTCGCTGTTGGGAGTCACTTATTCCGAACCTTGAAGGCGGAAGGACTCGGGGTTGGGCGGAAGTTGTTGGTGCAACTCGCATCGCATGACTTCCCCGTCGGTAGACATCCACGTGCTTTCTGTGGCTAGTCACCGATACCGGATCCAGCTGTGAGAAAAAGCATTTCGCCTTCGAGGTGAACGGCGACGGCGACTCCAACTTGACCTCTTTGGTCAACCGACTTGGCGGCTGCGCGACCTGTCAGTAGAAATGTAGGTCGATGGCAGACTCGGTATCAGCGATACGAATACACCGTATCTACGGTAACAGACGATCTTCTGCTACGCACCTGCGGTCTGGCCGCCCCAAGGGATTCAGATCAATCCGACGCCGTCGAAAGCCGCCATCCCTGGTTACGCGCCACACACCGCGGAAGGCCGACCAATCGTCGTCTCAAATACCCTTGACATCTAAATACCGTCGGTATTTGATTGAGCCATGGCAGTGCGGCGGCGTCGGGTCGAGCAGGTCGAACACAATCGCCACATCGTGCTGGCGGCCGCACGGCGGGTATTCATCCAGCGCGGATACGCAGGAGCGAGTCTGGACTCGATCGCCGAAGAGGCCGGCTTCTCCAAGGGCGTCGTGTACTCCCAGTTCGGCAGCAAGCCGGACCTGTTCTTTGCGCTACTCGAACAGCGCATCGAGGAGCGCGCGGCACAGAACCGGCGAGCTGTTGGTGAGTCTTCGGGTGCATCCGCGCTGCGGGAGCTCCTGCGCATCGGCGAACAGGATGCCGCCGAGGAACCGGGGTGGATATACGTGCTGACGGAGTTTCGTGCGCTGGCCATGCGCGACCCCGAGCTCGCTCGGCGGTACGCGTCCATGCACCAGCGGACCGTGGAGGGGATTGCTTCGGTGTTCGAAGACATCTACCAGCGCGCCGGCCGTCAGCCACCGGTGAGTGTGCAATCCATTGCAGAACTCATGCTCGCGGGAGGCGCAGGCGTTGCACTGGAACGCTCGACCCGAGCCGACGCGATTCCCGACCGCGATATCGCCATCCTGTTGCCGCGCGCGCTTGGGCTGAGCGCCGAAGCGCCGCGCACCGACCGCGAGTCGCACACATGACCGTGTCCGACACCGACTGGGCACGCATGCGCGTCAGCACGCGCGATGCCGTCCTAGCCGGCATGGCCGAGCACGTCGCACGCATGACCTGGGATCACCAGCAGATCGCTCGCACCCAGCGGCAAGGGCTGTGCAACCTTCTGCGGACGGCCGTGGACCACTCGCCGTTTCACCCTGATGCATGTGATGATCGGCGTCCACATTCAGATCGGGATATTCAGCTGTGCAATGGTTGTCATGTATCTCGCCTGGATCTCGCCTGAGACGGTAAAGCACTTGCCGGACAACGTAAAACAGCGATTTGGGCGCCGTGACCGGCGGCTCGAACGCAGGCCTGCCAGCAGTGCGGCGGCGTGCGACCAGCCGACCAGTCCGGCTCTGGAAGACCCGTAGTCGTCTGATGCCGTGCGTCACCGCCGACAGAACACTCGGCACGCCAGGTGTCTGGCTCGCGGCCAAAACACGCAGTAACGTCGGGGAATGCAAACGGCAACAAGCGATATCGGCACCGACATCGTGGTCAAGTGCCCCGCCACCGGTGAGGTGGTCGGCAAGGTGGCGGTGACATCCGCCGCGGAGGTGGAGGCGGTTGCGGCCCGGCTGCGGGAGGCGCAGCCGGCATGGCAGCGGTTGGACGTCGAGGGGCGCGCCCGGTGGTTGGGCAAATGGCGCGACTGGCTGCTTGACCACGCCGACGAATTGAGCACCCTGGTGCAACTCGAAGGCGGCAAGTCCTGGGCTGATGCGTCTGGAGAGTTGCTGTTGGGGACACAGGTCGCCAACTACTGGATCGACAACGCCGCCGAATTCTTGGCCGACGAGTCGGTGCGCCCTTCGGGAGTCGCGAACGCCGCGAAAAAGCTGACCATCGTCTATGAGCCATACCAGCTCGTCGGGGTCATCACGCCCTGGAATGGCCCGTTGGCGGGGCCGCTGCTGGATATCTCGGCGGCGCTGATGGCCGGGTGCGCGGTGTTGTCCAAGCCGTCGGAGTTCGCGCCGCTGGCGTGGCAGGCCGCGGTCGACGGCTGGAAGGAGATCGGCGCCCCGGCCGTGCTCGACGTCGTCAATGGTTTTGGGGAAACCGGTGCCGCCTTGGTTGGCGTCGTCGACTACGTCATGTTCACCGGATCGGTCAACACCGGGCGCCGCATCGCCACCGCGGCCGCGCAGCGCCTGATCCCCTACAGCCTGGAACTCGGGGGCAAGGACGCCATGATCGTCTGCGCCGACGCCGATATCGACCGGGCCGTCGACGGCGCGGTATTTGGTGCGATTCGGGCTCACCGGCCAAGCTTGCATATCGGTGGAGCGCCTGTACGTCGAGGAGCCCGTCTACGACGAGTTCGTGCAGAAGCTGGTAGCCAAGACCTCGGCGCTGCGTCTCGGGATGGACTCCAAGCACGACTATTCCTGCGATGTCGGATCGATGGCGACCGAGCAACAGCGGGCCATCGTGTCCCGCCATGTCGAGGACGCGGTGAGCAAGGGCGCCAAGGTGCTCACCGGCGGGAAGGCACGAGATATCGGCTTCTTCTATGAGCCCACGGTGCTGGTCGATGTCGACCACGGCATGGACTGCATGCGCGAGGAGACTTTCGGCCCGACATTGCCGGTGATGAAGGTGCGCGATGCCGCCGAGGCGATCGAGAAGGCCAACGATTCCAGGCTTGGGCTGGCCGGCAGCATCTGGACACAGGACAAGGCTAAGGCGATGGCCTTGGCCCGTCAGATGAACACCGGAACGGTGACCCTCAACAACGTGATGGTGGGCATCTCCCAGTTCGGGGTTCCATTTGGGGGCTGGAATGACTCGGGCGTTGGTTCCCGTTCCGGCGGCGCCGAAGGAATCCGGAAGTACTGCCGCGCCAAAAGCATTGTGGCCGAACGGGTCACCATGAAGAAGGAACCGAACTGGTATCCCTATAGCCGCAGGAAGGGCAAGATTCTGACGGCAGCGGGCAGGTTCCTCTCGGCTCGGGACTGGCGCCGCCGGCTCGGCCGTTGATTCTCGATCAATCTCCGCCGCCGCACCCGCCACCACATCCTGCTCCGATGTCAGACCCTCCGCTGCTGCAGCCACCCGCATCCCCCAAGTAGTAGATACCTCCTGCGTCAGCGGTTCCGGACTCCCACGATGTGCGGCGACTTCGCGTGTGGTGTGCGCTTGAAGTTCGGATTCCGCTGGCTATGCAGGCGATACATCTCGCGGCGGTATTGGTTTTCCGGGCCCCTTCGCCGCGCCAGCGTGACGACCCCAAAGACCAACGCAGTGAGTATCAAAACGGTGACCAATGCTAGAGCCGCATGACTCATGATCTCTTCTCCGTCCCTGACCGTTCGGCCACTCCCACATTCAGTGTCTTCGCGTCGAGCCCGCTGCAACCAAGTAGTCACCTACGCGAATTTCTAGGCAGATCGCCCAGCAAATACGCGCCTGCGACGCGCAGCGTGGTCGACCGTTAGCGCATCCTGGCCCTTTGCCCGAAGAGGTCGATTCGGTGGTCGTGATCACGGATCGCGATGCGGCCAGATGACCTGCTCGACTATGGGCTGGCTGGTGGATGGCGGCGACGTGCGGTTGCGCGGCTCGGGGCACTGTGACATTGGCGTCTTGATACTTCTGAAGTATTGCCTTCAAGCAGTACTTGTCGAGCCGACGAAGTTGGCAATACCGCCATCGGCGCTCCTAGTCAATGAGAGTACGAAGCATGTAGGGCATGATTCCTCCGTGGCGGATGTAGTCGGCTTCGCGCGGGGTGTCTAGGCGTAACCGGGCCGCAAAGCTGTCGCCATTGCTGTGGATGAAGACTTGGGTGGGTGCTTCACCATTGTTGATTGCGTCTAGACCGGTGATGCTGATCTCCTCGGCACCCGTCGGTGCGATGTCGTCGGGGTCCTGCGTCGATCAACTCGATTGGGACTACTCCCATGGACACGAGGTCAAAGTGGTGGATCCGTTCGAAAGACTGCGCAATGACGGCTCGCACCCCCAGGAGCGCTGGACCCTTGGCCGCCCAGTCACGTGACGACCCACTCCCGTAGTCCGCACCTGCTACCACCACCATCGGAACATTGGCCTGTCGGTACGCGGCAGCGGCATCGGGCCACAAGTTGGAAAGAAAATCGGCCGTCCGTCAGACGCATGTGCCAGTGGTTCTGTCGCCAGCTCGATGTCCATCGTCCCGGTCAGTGCTTACGCGATGACGAGTGGCGGAGATGCGAGGTAGTTCATCGCTCGCATCAAAGGAGTGTCAAGGATCAGCCGAAACCACTGTCAAGCATCAGCCGAATCACTGTCGCCCATCACCCGGGACAGAAACGTCAAGCAACACCCGAGGTCATACATACACCTCTGGCGTGGGCGGGCGGGGCTCGAACCCGCGACCAACGGATTATGAGTCCCTATTCGGCGCGCACGAACAGGCGAAACGATCAGGCGATACGCAATATCCTGCAAGACACCAGATTTGGCCGTTTGCCAGTGCGGTCGCGGTATGGCTCCGGTGCGGCTGCAAATCGCCCCCAGTCGCCGGGGTGACGCCGGGATGAGACTGGCCGAACGTGCGTTAGCTAGCCGACCTGACGCGCCGGCGTCTTCGGCAGGCCTGAGCATCGACCTCACCAACCGCTGCGACACTGGTCCCGAGCCAGGGCGCTGTCGTCGCCGACCGTGCCGGCACAGGTTTTGCTGCTTCGCGGTGGCCCGCACACTGACCAGTGTGTGCAGACAAAGGCGGACCACCGCGGCGAAGAAACAGCTACGCGGGCAGATCCACCCGCAGCGCCAGGTGCTCATCGAGTATCCGGCGCAGCGCGGCGTCCATGGGATGCGCGGCTGCGAGATCGCGGCCGCACCGACTGTCCACCACGACTACCGCGCCCTCCCGCAGTCCGGCGGTGTCGACCTGATCGACGAACGGATCGAACAATGCGGGCGGCGTGGCCAGGTAATACAGCGACCGACGCGACTCGTTGAACTTGGCGGCATACATTAGTCCGTGTTGGGTGATCACGAAGAGTTCCGAGCCTCATCCTGGCGTGCGGAGTCTCGGCTTTGCCCCATACCATTGCGGCGCGCTGGGTCTCCGCCAATCGATCCGGGACGTCATCAGTCAGCGTGAGCAACCTTTCGACGAGTAATCCACCCGTTCGCGGATATGCGTCGATGGCGGGTCTGAAGTACCGCTGGAAGATCGCACCGAAAAAGTCGTACAGTTGCTCGCTCATAGGGGCTCCCAGGTGTTAGGCGCGCACCTCAATTGTGCGCCCAAACCGTCGGCTGAGCATGAGTTTGGCGAGGGCGGATGCCTCACCGATGTCGATGTCCTTGGTCGGGTAACCAAGCTCTGATCGATCTGATCTCGTGCGACCGGAAGCACAACGAGGCAAACGGTGAAGAAAAAAACTGCGACGGTACCGGAAACTCGCGTCGTCGGCATCCGAAATTGCTTACAGCACAATAGGATTCAAGAGAGCCTGACTAAACGATAGCTAACCCGAACTGGACCGAAATTGCGACAGCGATAGCGACGGCTGTACTCGCACTCGCCGACTTGCGGATTCACCCCGACGGCGCGCGCATAGCTCGGCTACGCCGAAAGTGCAGCGAGCATCCAGCCCGACGAACTGATGCGTCTCGGTGGCGATGACGCAGCGCTACACCGCGGGGTCGGGGGCGCGAAATTTGGGCGTTGTCTGAGGCTGCAGACTGGCGCGCCCACGCGATCGACCGGCTCGATCCGCTCGAGCGGCCCTAATCGCGGGGTTCCGTCTCGTACGCGACCCTGTACTTCCTCATGCCTGGAGCGTTTTCCACTGCGTGGCCACCCCCCGGATCCCAGTCCACTACGCGCACGAGCCGGCTATCGGCGGGAAGTTGCCTTCTTACTTCCTCCTCAAGGGCCTCCCGCAGTCGTTCCCGCTCGAATGGCGTGATGTCCTCCGTTACCGACGCCTCCGTAAGCTCCATGCAGATCTCCGCATTCTGCTCCGCTCTTGACCCTCCGGGGTCACAGCGTGGAGCGGCGCCAGTTGATAGCCACCTGGTCGAAGGGTCGGATCGGGGGCTTGACAGCTCTCATCCAAGTCCGCAGCTTGCGCCCGTCATTTAGCTTGGGTGGCGGTCATTGACGGGAGT